>UCII01000016.1 GCA_900472485.1 Hyphomicrobiales bacterium | reverse complement strand
GCCGGCGCCGGCAAGACCACGATGACGAAGGCCGCTCGCGAAGCGTGGGAACTGGCCGGTTATCGCGTTGTCGGTGGGGCGCTTGCCGGAAAGGCGGCCGAGGGCCTTGAGAAGGATGCCGGCATCCGGAGCCGCACGCTCGCCTCCTGGGAACTGCGTTGGGGTCGAGGCCGCGACTTGCTCGACGAGAGAACGATCTTCGTCATGGATGAGGCCGGCATGGTTGCCTCGAGGCAAATGGCCGGCTTCGTCGATGCCGTCGTCAGGGCAGGGGCCAAGATCGTTCTGGTCGGTGATCCCGAACAGCTCCAGCCGATTGAGGCAGGCGCTGCTTTCCGCGCTATTGTTGACCGCATCGGTTACGCCGAACTCGAAACGATCTTTCGTCAGCGCGAAGACTGGATGCGGCATGCCTCGCTCGCACTGGCGCGCGGCAAAGTCGATCAGGCGCTCTCCCTCTATCGGGGTCACGGCAACGTGCTGGGATCAACGTTGAAGGCGGAAGCTGTCGATAATCTGATCGCTGACTGGAACCGGGATTACGATCAAAGCAAGACTATGCTGATGCTCGCGCATCTGCGCCGCGACGTGCGGATGTTGAACGAAATGGCGCGGGCAAAACTCGTCGAGCGGGGAATCGTGGATGAGGGCCACGCCTTCAAGACCGCTGACGGTGTACGCCGCTTCGACACGGGCGACCAGATCGTCTTCCTGAAGAACGAGAGCTCTCTTGGCGTCAAGAACGGCATGATCGGCCATGTGATCGAGGCAGCACAAAACCGCATCGTGGCTGTCGTGGGCGAGGGAGTTCAGCGACGGCAGGTGACGGTCGAGCAGCGGTTCTACAACAATCTCGATCACGGCTACGCGACAACCATCCATAAGTCTCAAGGAGCGACCGTCGATCATGTCAAAGTGCTGGCATCCTTGTCGCTCGACCGCCATCTGACCTACGTGGCGATGACTCGCCATCGCGAAGATCTCAAGCTCTACTACGGTCGCCGATCCTTCGGCTTCAATGGTGGCCTTACGAAGGTTCTTTCCCGGAGGAATGCCAAGGAGACCACCCTCGATTACGAGCGCGGAACGCTCTATCGCCAGGCACTGCAGTTCGCCGAGAACCGTGGGCTGCATATCGTCAAGGTGGCACGCACACTGCTGCGTGACCGGCTGGACTGGATGTTGCACCAGAAGACGAAAGTCTCAGACCTAACGGGACGCCTTGGCGCGTTCACAGAGCGCCTCGCCGTCCGCCAATCCCCGAAAACACCAACATCCGCGGAGACAATGCCCATGGTGGCCGGCATAACCCGGTTCGAGAACACCGTTGCAGACGCGGTCGCGCAGAAACTCGATGCCGATCCTGGATTGAAGAGGCAATGGAAGGAAGTCTCGACGCGCTTCCGCTACGTGTTTGCAGACCCCGAAAGCGCGTTCCGGGCAATGAATTTCGACGCTGTTCTCGCTGACAAGGACAGCGCTGGCAAAGCTCTGCAGAAGTTCGAGGCCGAGCCGGCGTCGATCGGACCGCTTAAGGGCAAGACCGGTATTCTGGCAAGCAAAGCGGAACGGGAAGCCCGTCGCGTGGCCGAGGCCAATGTACCGGCTCTGAAGCGCGATCTCGAAACCTATCTCCGGATGCGTGAAGACGCGACACGGCGCATGGCGATAGACGAACAGGCGTTACGTCAGCGTGTTTCGGTCGACATTCCGGCCTTGTCGCCGGCTGCACGTCTTGTTCTTGAGCGCGTGCGCGATGCGATCGACCGGAATGATCTGCCGGGCGCTCTTGGACATGCGCTCAGCAATCGCGAAACAAAGCAGGAGATCGACAGCTTCAACAAGGCCGTTTCCGAGCGGTTCGGCGAGCGGATGCTTCTGGCCAATTCGGCACGCGAGCCCTTCGGAAAACTCTTTGACAAGCTCTCCGAGGGGATGCGGCCGGAGGAGAAGGAACGGCTGAAGGAAGCCTGGTCGGTTATGCGCACGGCCCAGCAGCTTGCCGCTCATGAACGCACGACGGAGGCCCTACGGCAGATCGAGGAGCTGCATCAGGCGCAGCGCCAGACACCGGTGCTGAAGCAATGAGGTGTCGGCGGATTGGTCTGATCCTGCTCGGTGCCGGCAGCGTTATCGTGGGCGGGGCGGCAGTCGCTCAAATCGGCGGCTATCGGCTCAACCTGACGCCGAGCGAGTCGCTCGGACTCTGGCGCATAAACGCACTCCACCGTCCGGTCGCGGTCGGTGATCTGGTGTTCATATGTCCGCCGCCGACGGCGCTCTTCGAGAGTGCAAGACGGCGCGGCTACCTTCGCGCAGGCTTATGCAGCGGCGGCTTTGCTCCCTTGATCAAGACGATTGTCGCATTGCCAGGTCAGCATGTGGAGGTTGGCCGCGACCTCGCCATCGATGGCCATCCTCTCGCATCATCCAGCATCCGCACGACGGACGCCGAGGGTCGGCCGTTAGATCACTATCGCGGCGGTGTCGTGCCGTCCGGATATCTGTTTCTCCATTCAGCCTTTGCGAGCTCCTATGATTCCCGATATTTTGGACCGGTTCCGGACACTGGTCTTCTCGGCCTGGCGCGACCGGTATTCACCTTTGATCCGTAGTCGCAGTTTCCACCTTTGGCGATCCGGTTCGCTGGTCGTGGCCTCCGTTGCTTGCGGCTGGCTTGGCTGGAGCGGAAACGTTCTGGCGCTGCCGATTGCTACTCTGTTTCCGGCGCTGTGGGCGATGGCGGCGTCGCGCTGGACGGCAGCCTTTCTATCAGCAGGCTATTTCCTGGCCGCATCGCGTGGCTTGCCGCAAGGTGTCGCCAACTTCTATGCCGCCGATCTCGGGCCAGGCCTCTTGCTCTGGGTAGCCGCCTCGTTCTCGTTCGTCGCCGTCCATGCGGTGCTCTGGACCAAATATCGAGGAAGATGGCGGGCCGGCCGCTATCTTCTGGCGATGATGCTGATGGCGGTACCGCCATTCGGGATTATTGGATGGGCGCACCCGCTCACCGCCGCCGGCGTATTGTTTCCGGCATGGGGCTGGTGGGGCCTCGGTGCGACAGCTGCCGGCCTGCTCGCCATGACGACGAGATATTGGCCGGCCGCCACCATCGGCCTTGGAGGCTTCTGGCTCTGGTCCGCCGCAACGTGGACGGAGCCGGCTCTACCGG
This sequence comes from Hyphomicrobiales bacterium, assembly GCA_900472485.1. Lineage (GTDB taxonomy): Bacteria > Pseudomonadota > Alphaproteobacteria > Rhizobiales > Rhizobiaceae > Rhizobium. The sequence goes on along the minus strand of UCII01000016.1, from coordinate 107,124 downwards.
AAGGATGGGGAGGTGTCGATCTTGAAATGGGCCAGATGTTCGGGCGCGATGCGTCGCTCGAGCATCACCGTGGCATGATCGCCATAGCTAGGATATCCGCGAGCGAAGGCGGGCGTGTTGTTGTGTTTCCCGAAAGTGCGTTGGGTTTCTGGACGCCGACAATCGAACGTATCTGGCGCGACGGGCTGCGTGGTTCCGGCCTGGCCGTCATCGCGGGAGCGGCTCTAGTCGATCGCCAAGGCTATGACAACCTCATGGTGGCGATCTCAGCCGGCGAAGCGAGAGTCCTCTATCGTGAGCGTATGCCGGTCCCGGTCTCTATGTGGCAGCCTTGGTCACGATGGACTGGGCAGAGCGGTGGCGCACATGCACATTTTTTCACCAACCCCGTCGTCGAAATCGATGGCAAGAAGATCGCGCCGCTGATCTGCTACGAGCAACTCATCCTCTGGCCGATCCTGCAGTCTCTGCTGCATGCCCCGGACGCCATCGTCGCCACGGGTAACGGATGGTGGACCAAGGGAACCTCGATCGTTGCGATCCAGAAAGCGAGCGTCACCGCCTGGGGCAGACTGTTCGGGCTGCCTGTCGTTATGGCCTTCAACACATAAGGAGTGACCGAGATGGTCGATGCTGCCCTCATTCAGCAATGCGCCGATCCGGGGCTGAAGCCCGCGATCGTCATGCAGTTCATCGAGCGCGCAGGATCCCTTGATCCGCTTACGGTCACCGTGCGCTCGGGAAACCGCATCGTTTTGGTGCCCAGGCCAACGACGGCGGACGAAGCGCTTGCACTGATCCGCGAGAACCTCGGCCGAAACACCATTCGCGTCGGTATCACGCAATATCCCGCCGGCCTTGGCATCGTCGACGCCGGACAGCTGAAGCCTGACCTGGTTGATGCGTGCCAGAATATCCGCGTGGGCACGGCGCTGTTTGCCAAAGTCTACCGGATCGTCGCGAAATGGTATGGGAATCCCACGGGAAGAGAGGCGCTGCCGCAGATTCTCGAGGATGCGATCATCGCGTGGCAGACTGGATATTTCGAGGGAACGGCTGTGTTTCGCGCGCCGGATCCGGGTAGCCTGAAATTGACCGCTCCGATGCCAGCAAAGAACGAAATCCGGCGCGGCGATAATGACCCAATACCAGGCGATTTCGAGCTCTCGCGTGAGAGCACCGCGTCCGATCCGAACAAGGCAGACATTCGGATTGATCTCTCGGGAATCGGTAGTCGCGAGAAATAGGTTTCACCCGCCTCGGATTTGAAAGATTCATGATTTCTCGAATGAGCGGCGGCGACACATTGATCGGCATCGGCAATTGCCCACCGACCGTCCCAGAAGAATTGGCATTTGCGATTAGATGAGGTTTTTCCGGATTGCGAGTGCGGTCAGGTGCGTGGTCGTGTGGACATTGAAGCGCTTTTTGGTTTCTGCGAGCTTCACGCGGACACTGTTATACTTGACACCCTCCAAAGCCGCGACTTCCTCCATCGTTTTACCGACGGCGATCCATCGGAGATAGGTTGCTTCCTTCGAATCAAGATAGCCATGATCCTTTACGCTCGGCGCTTCCCGGAGGAAGGCAATACGGGCATGCAGCTGAGCTGCGGCAGCCGCAGCCGCAACGGCATCGACGTTGCGATCCACATTTAATGTCGCTTTTTCCGACGCCAGAGTGAACAACGACATTGACCCGCTGGCCGTCTTGATGGGAATGGTGACACCAGAGCGTATATTGAAGTCGGCGGCGTGCCCGAAGAAAGCGCGCTCCGCCTTTGAAAGCCGCGGCCGCTCCTGCTCGGCACTCCAGGTGAAAATTTGCTTGATGGATTTCGCTCTTTTTACAACCGGATCCAGTGTCGAATATTTTCGCTTAATGTAGATCGATTGCCATTCGGGATGATAGTTCGATACAGCGAGAATATGGCCCGGCTGGAGGTGGACATATGCATAGGCACCGAAACCCGATTGCTCGGCAAGCTCGGCCAGGGCATCTTTGAGAATCGTTTCATCTCGCTCGATCGCCGTGAGATCCGTGAGCCTGTCCAGCCAGTGCTGCATTCCATTACTCCATGAGCGCGTTGGACACACCATCACGTGCCGTGGAGTGTTCTGGCACGTAGATGGCTTTGCCGAAACGACAGCGCCTACGTCGATTTTCGGCAGGCGACCTGCGATTGGGATGTGATTGAACTGCGAAGCCGAGCGCTTCGGTGGGTTAGGTGCTCCATGGATGGATTGGTGCTGCCTTCAAGTTGCCTGTGAATGAAGGCAATATGGAATATCGGCATAGACGTATTCTCGGGGGATCGCCGGCTCGATCAGGCCGGACAAGAACCGTTCGATCTTCTTCGGGCTGTTGCTCGCCAGGAGGGTGTAGAAATTCCCGCTGTTCCAGGTGACGTGGCATTGGTGAAAGCAGCGCTTCACAGCGTCCGACATCTGCGCAAGCGTAACCTCGCTCTGGTTCATGACGGTCAGCACGTTCGTCTTCTTTGCCATGATTTCGGTTGGGTCGAAGAAGCGGGCTTTGAAGCCGTGGTCTTTCTGCAATTCGCGGCGCTGATAGTCGTCGATATCGGTGGTTTTGAATTTCTCGACGAAGAGGAAGAGGCCATCATCCTTCAGATGCTGCGAGACAAATTCGATCTGGTCGGGCCGATTTGGCGAATACATCTGGAAGGTCGTGTCTTCGAGAATGATGTCGAAACCGGAAGAGAACCCGGCCAGATCCTGTCGCGAACGGAGAAGATCTCCTGTGAGGTGATGGAATGGGCCGTGAAAAAACGTGGCGTGCGGAGGATCGCCGTAGGCCATGAAGCTTCGCAGGTTTTCGACATTTGGGCTGCATGACAGGCTCTCGACATGGCCTCCCGCCAGCTCCGAAACCGTCCGCGCCATCGTACCTTCGGCCGTGCCCAAGGAATATAGACTGATTGGTTCGGGCATGTCCTGAGCATATCGGAGGATCGCGCACCCAAGACGGCATTCCTCCTCAAGCCGATAGGGAATGCTGGCAAGATAATGCTGGTCGAAAGGCCCACGGCGCTGTTCATGCAGGCGGATGAAGCGGTCGAGAAGTGTGTTGTCGCCAAGCAGCCTCCGGTCCACCTGCGGCTGTTTGGCAGGACTTCCCGACCGGCCGGCAGCCGTAGCGGCGAAGAAACTGGCAAGTTCGTTCAAACGCGGGGCGCGTTCGCATTCTTCGAAGAAAGAGGAGATGTCCCGCATGTCGTGCTCCATCGGTTCGACACGCATCGATGCTCTTGCTGCGAAAGCTCTAGCTGCTGCTCCACCGAGCAGAACGAGCACCATGCCGCGGCACAGTTGCAGGAAGCTTCCTCTTCAACCGTCACAATCCCGTTATTCTTTCAAAAAACAGTCATAAAATTTTGCGTTGCAGAAGAAAAATGAAAATCCCGCCATGGTTTCGCCTGCTGGTCAGCCGATGCTGAGCCCTGGCGCTCAGTGAGCGAAGCCGAAATTAGTACCCGTCGAAGCGAACGAAGACGAAAACGGGTGGTCAGACATTTCTCTTCCTGAAACGAGCACTGCTCGTATCGCCGGAGCGAGTCCAGAACCACTTAGACAAAGCTAACCGCCGGATACCATTTGTTCCATAACCCGTCTTATGCGTGAATAGCAACTGTAAATTGTTGCTTGGCATGCCATGCAACTGAATTCCGCTCGCTGTACCGGTTCGTCCGTCAGGCATTTGCCGGTTCTCCCGTGGGATGTACGGGTGTTATCACGCTCCGGATCTTGAGGCATATCAGACCGATGCTTGGAGAGCGAGGAGCAACTCGTCGATCGTTTTTTTCATGCCGCTAGTGAGTTGCCGCCCCTTTTGCCAGAACACCACATAATGATAGACTGCGCCAGGTTCGAAGGGTCGAAACTCCAAGCCAAACTGCCGATATTCCCGGGCGATCAGACTGTTGACGATCGAAATTCCGACGCCGGCCGCGACGAACCCGACATCATGGCCGTTTGCGTCATACTCCACGGCCAGATCCGGCTCCACGCCGCTATATCGCAAGGCATTGATATTCATCTGGTGGGAGGCAAACTGGGGCTCTATGTCCACCAATGCCTCGCCAGCGATATCCTTTGGCGTGATTATTTCGTTAGCAGCCAGCCGGTGTCCCGACTGAAACAGGCAAACGTTCCTGGCGGTAGCTGCAGGTACCCATTCGAAAGCGTGCTCATCGAGCGGCAGGCGCGAAACGCCAAGATCTGCGCGACCATTCAAGACGTGCTCTGCAATCTGCTGATAGCTCCCCGACTTAATCTGAAACGATAGAGGATTACTCTGGCGGACAGCCCGGATAGCCCGCGGAATAGCGTTCAGGCAGAAAACTCCGGGGACTGCCAGGCTCAGGGAGCCCTCCTCCTCGTTGCGCAAGGCGGCGATCGACTTCTCGATCCGGTCGACACTCTGCAGGGCGCTGTCGACACGCCTCAATAGACCCCAGGCACGATCCGTCGCTACCAGTCTATTATTCTCCCGCGCAAACAAGCCAAGGCCGACCTCCCCTTCGAGCTGCCTGATCTGCTGGCTGACGGCCGGCTGTGTGATTTTCAGGTTCTTCGCGGCGAGCCGTTCCGAGCCGGTGCGCAAGACCTCGCGAAAAATCTGTAGCTGTCGAAGCGTCACACCGGATGTGGATTTTGCGAGCATCTTTTCGTCCCTTCGTTTGGCGCCAAAACACCGACTTTCTCAACGACCAAGTTCCAGCGGCAGCACGCGGTATAAGCTGCGCTTATCGGAATTAAGAGCACCTTATAGATTGACGACACGCGTTTAAAGTATAAATGTCAAACAAGCTCAATTAATACTTATGATTATAAGTATTTAAAATACTATCTCAGGTAGTATCGAGCGCAGCGTGATTAAATTGCTATATAAGACGACCTTATTTCGGCGCCGTCCCGATGTAAGGAGGAGAGGACCTGCGTGCTCAATTTTGCACTTCAATTCTTCAATGGCCTCCAGATCACCGTTGTACTTGCGCTCGCGAGCGGCGTTCTCGGATCTCTTCTTGGTCTACTTGTCGCTATCGTCAAACTGTCGAGGCTGCGCGTCGCAGCCCTCTTCGGCCAGACCTATACGACAATCGTCCGCGGCCTGCCCGAACTGCTCGTCATCCTCGTGATCTATTTTGGCGGGACGGCAGCCATCACCGCGCTGACGGGCCGCTACGTCGAAATCAATGCATTTGCCGCCGGCGTCGCGGCATTGATGATCGTCTTTGGCGCTTATTGCGCGGAGATTTTTCGCGGCGCGATCATCAGTATCCCGCGAGGACAGGCGGAAGCCGCGCGCAGTCTCGGGCTCAAACCATGGCAGATCTGGAACTTCGTGATCCTGCCGCAGATGATGCGCGTCGCCCTGCCCGCTTATGGCAATCTCTGGATTTCACTTGTGAAGGATACCTCCCTCGTCTCGGTCATCGGACTGACGGACATCATGCGCGTGGCCTTTATCGGCGCGGGATCGATGAGGGCTCCCCTTCCCTTCTACCTTATGGCCTCCGCGCTTTATCTCGCCCTAACCAGCCTTTCGCTCGCGTCGTTTCGCGTGCTGGAGCGACGCATCCAGATTCCTGGGCACTGAGGGAGGTTGAGCATGGACCTCGGTCTGATCGTCGAAAGTATTTCCGTGCTGGTGCACGGTGTTTTCCTCACCCTTTCACTCACGCTTCTGTCGCTCGTGATCAGCTTCTTTCTGTCGGTGCCGCTCAGCCTTCTTCGCGCATCGCCCAACAGAACGCTCTCTGCATCGGTACTGGCATATACGTACGTGTTCCGTGGCACACCATTGCTGGTGCAGCTCTTTCTCGTCTACTACGGCCTCAGCCAGCTATCGATCGTCCGAGTGAGCCTCCTGTGGCCTGTGCTGCGCGAGCCCTTCTGGTGCGCCCTTATCGCATTCTCGCTGAACAGCACTGCCTATACGACCGAAGTGATTAAGGCCGGCATATTGGCTGTGCCGCGCGGCGTTGTCGAAGCCGCAAAGGCCCTCGGCCTGTCCCGGTTCATGCAGATACGGCTGATCATATTCCCATTGGCATTCAGGATGGTACTTCCCTCCTATGCGAACGAGGTCATCGGCTTGGTCAAGGCCAGCTCCTTGGCAAGCACCGTCACGCTGCTGGAGATCACGGGACTGGCGCGCCGGATGGTTTCAGAGACATTCGCTCCCTACGAGGTCTTCCTGGCGGCAGGCCTCCTCTATCTGCTCGTCAACTTCGCGGTTTCGATAGTCTTCCGATTCCTGGAGACGCGCCTGGCTCGCTCATCCAACAGCGCTTCAAAGAACGCGGCCGTTTATCCGCTCGCCTGGTGGCTCTCTCGCCTGCGGAAGGCGATGGGAAGACGAACTCGCACCAGCCCCTCCACTCACTCACTATAATAAGGGAAACAGCCAATGTATAAATCCGTTCTCCTCGCATCCTTCATCGCTATCGTTCTCAGCCAGTCCGGCACCCAGGCCATGGAACGCAAGGTGCTGACGATAGCGACCGAGGGTGCCTCTCCGCCCTGGGATATGATCGATACGGAAGGAAAGCTCGTCGGCTATGACATCGACGTCGGCAACGAACTGTGCCGACGCATCGCGGTCGAATGCAAGTTTGTCGCTCAGGATTGGGATGGGATGATCCCGGCGCTGACGGTCGGTAAGTTCGATGCGATCATGTCCGGCATGGCAATCACCGAAAAGCGCAAGAGATCGATTGCCTTCACGCGCCCCTATGCCGGCGGCTTCAACCAGCTGGTGATGCGTAAGGATCTTAAACTCCCGGCAACCGACACCAAGGCCAAGATCAATTTGACAAACATCGGAGGTGCGGAGCAGTCGGTCCTTGAGCAGTTGCAATTGGCGCTTTCCGGCAAGACACTCGGCGTGTTGAGATCTTCGAACTCGGAAGCGGTCCTCGGCGAGCTCTTCGGCAAAGTGGCGACGATCCGTAGCTACGACACCCAGGACAATCTCCATCTGGATCTTGCAGCTGGTCGTATCGATGGCGGCCTTGCCGACTATTTCACATGGAAGACCTTTCTCGACAGCAAGGACGGCGAGTCTGCAGCCTTCTACGGTCCTGAATTGTCCGGCGGCCTGTGGGGTCCCGGTGTCGGAGTCGGCATTCGCAAGTACGATACTGATCTGCTCGCGAGCTTCGACAAGGCCATCAACGACTGCATCAGCGACGGGACACTGAAGAGCCTCAGCCTGAAGTGGTTCGGGATCGATATTTCTCCGTCCGCTGCGCCATGAGGCGGGCCGGTAGCTAAATGACCGAGAACACCGCCCCAGGCGCCCGATATTCAACCGGCGACTGAATAGAAATCGAACTTTGCAGGTAGACGATGCCCTCCACCTTTACCGTGGCCTTGACCGGTCAATCGCTCATTCATCACGACATCAGGACGTGCACCGATCCCGGCTTTCTCCAAATCGTCGAAACCCTGAAAACCGCTGATGTTGCCTTCACCAACTTCGAAGGAACCATCCTGGGACGGCATGGCGGATCGCCTATGAAGGGGTCATATTTCGGCTACTCCGACCCTTATGTTCTCGACGCTCTGAAACAAGCGGGGTTCAACGCCCTAGCGCTTGCAAACAACCATGCCTTCGACCTCGGTCCACAGGGCATTCTGTCGACGCTTGAGGAGGTTCGCGGCCGAGGCTTCCTTCACGCTGGTATCGGCCTTGATCGCGATCACGCCGTATCACCGGGCATGGCTGCGTTCGGGGATCGGGTCATCGCGCTAGTGGCGATGGATGGCGGACCGGGGCCGCGAACCATGTATGCTGAAAACGCAGGCTACCGTCGTCCATCCAGACCGGGTGTGAACCGATTGGAGGTGACCAGGATTTTCGAGGCGGATCAGGCCGCATTCGATATGCTGGAAACGATTCAGACGACGTTTCAAAGTTCGAAGCTCGAACGCGCAAACTATGCGCAGCCCGACGACTCCCCGACCCTCGACGACGAGAAGGAAATCGACTTCTACGGCACGATCTTCAGGCGCGCCAACACAAACCGCCGTGTCGTTGCGATTGATCCCGACAGCGCTTCAAGTCAGTTGGCAGCAATCGCAAGGGCCAGCTCCGATGGACAGTTCGTCATCGCATATCTGCATCACCATCACTGGGAGCCGAATTGGCGCGACGTTCCCGAATGGGTCAGGGCATTCGCCCATGCCTGTATTGATGCCGGTGCCCGTGCCTTTGTCAGCCACGGGACCCCAGTCCTGCAACCGATCGAGATCTACAAACGCGCCCCGATCTTCTTCGGCCTTGGGAATTTCATCTTTCATACCGAAAAGGGGGAAACCGAATGGAGCTTGCCCGACGTCTGGAAGAGTGTCGTCGCCACATGCGAATACGATCCGGCGGGGTCCTTGCAGATTGATCTTTTACCTGTGGTACTTGGTGGTGAGGATAGGATCAAAGACCTGGATTTTCATGAGCGGTACGTTCCCGTGGCTGCTTACGGAAAAACCGGCGAGCAGATCATCGACGACCTAGCCGAACGTTCGTCCGTATTTGGCACGCGGATTGAGCGCAATGGCGTGATTGGCAGAATTCAAATTTCTTGAGGCTAAAACCAATCCAATCTTCAGCGGAATGGCAACCCAGTCCCTTACCTTTAAGATACTTCACAGAGATCGAGGCGTTACAAGCTGTAAACTTTTGAATGTATCTCAATTGAGATAAATAAATGGATGGATGCGGAGATCATGAGCACTGGCAATGCCCGCACACATCCATGCTGCACACTCGAGTCGATGAAAAACTAAAAGCCGACGCCACCGAAACTCTAGCCAATTTCGGCTTGTCCGTTTCGGATGCCGTTCGAATCTTCCTGACCCGTGTCGCCAAGGAGGGCGGCTTGCCGGTTGGCTTGACTGCCGATCCGGAAGCCCATGACGAATGCTTCCGCGCCAAGGTGCATGAGGCTCTAATCGATACTCGGCCAAGCGTAACCGCATCGGCAGGTTATGGACGAGGCACAAACATTAATCGACAGGAAGCTCGTGCCAGAGCTTAAATTGCGCACGGAAGCGACTTCTCTGAAGGATCGGTTCAACCGCCCTCGCCGTTGTTTTCATCTCCTGCGATCGCCCTGATTACGGCCAGTGTCCGCGTCCTGAGCTTTGGCGGCAGGCGAAGCATTTCCTCGACAAAGCGGCGCCCTTCTGCGGTGGCGAGATATGCAATGCGCTCATCTGCGTCGGGAGCGATAGTCACCCCCTCCCCTGATCCCGGTCGCGGCAGCCCGTCGAAAAAACAGCCAACCGGAACGTTAAGTTCGCTTGCAATCTCATAGAGCATCGATGCGCTGATGCGGTTCTTGCCACTCTCGTATTTCTGAACCTGCTGATAGCTCAAGCCAACCTTCTCACCGAGTTCGGTTTGCGACAGGTTGGAATGAATCCGTCTGATGCGAAGCTGCTGCCCTACATGGATATCGACCGGATGCGATGCTTGGCTGCTCTGCTCTTCGGCCCGAAAGACCCTAGTCCGAGCGCTGTTAGCAAACCGCTTTTCTACCCGATCATGCATCGCGTTTGCCCTTATCTGAGAGAGGCCGCTCGCAACATCACTAGGGAGCAGCAGGAGTGCCAAATGCTCCGAACTTGGAGCTGAAAAGACAATATGTCGGATATATTCCATGGATTAAGGCTATGCAAGATGTTGCCCATTGCGCATGGAAACTCGTGCGCGCATCGCGTGGAATCTGCGACATTACAGGTCAGCGCAAAAGCTCACGCAAGAAAACCTTGCGGTGGACGCGCGTGTGGATCGGACCGTGATCAGTGACCTGGAGAGAGGACAATACAATATCTCTATTGATTTGCTGGATCGGCTTGCGAACGCGCTATCAATCGATGTCTCGCAACTCTTTTCGGAGCCGTCGGCAGGAGATAAGCCGCAGCCGATGAAGGCCGGGAGGAAGCCGAAGGCTTGATCTCACGAATTGAGATTATTTTGCAAACGCCCACTCGGGATCGTTCGCGCTTACGGTGCCTTCATTATAACGAGCCTTGAGATAGGCCCATAAGGGATCGCCAACGAAACTTTCGAGCGTCCCGCAAGCCTCGTCAAGCGAAAGGCTACCATATTTCCTCAGTGCCGCCTGGATATTGCCTGGCCCCAGCAAATTGAGTTCGCGGAAGGGCTCGACATTATCCAACAGTACGCGATGTCCCCAGATGCTGGGCTTTCGGTCGGCAGCAATCACGGTGCATAGTTCGTGATCACCGTTCATAGCGAGTGCACGGCACACGGCAAAGCGCATAAGGGGGTAGTAGACGGTGTGTCGGCTGCCGCCGAGTACACGCACGCCCGGCAATATCGCTGTGACGATGAACATTAAAAGAAGATTCGGGATGATCTTGCGCTCCTGCAGCGCCTCGATGATTGCATCCGCTGCGAATTCAAGCGAAAAAGCCTCCGCTCCTCTTGCTTCAAGCCGGGAACCTGCCACCCGCAGCGGAAAGAGATGGCCGCGATCGCTGCCCCAGAACAAGTCGGTGGTATTCTTTAACCAGTCTTGCCAGGGGCCCTCAGCAAGGACCTCCACGGAGGCAAGCAGAACTTGCACGAAGCGGCGATCTCCAAACAGGTTTCGGGCCAGCCAGGAGGTGCCATCCTGAAGATGTTCGACCACAAGATCGGCCACATCGTCATCATCGATCTGCAGGAAGTCGATATCTGCATCAAAGTATTGCTTCCAAAGGAAGGCATTGGCCTGCTTGATCGCGAGCGCGGCGGACGAGAACTCATGTTGCGGGAGTATCGACCGCAGCCGCTCGACAAGCTCTCCATCGCCATCGGTGCGATCAAAGTTTTTAAGGATGAAGCGATAGGGGCCGTTTTGCGCGAGAATGCTGTAGGGAATCATCTGACTCCGACTCAATCCGAAGAGGTTGATCGCCTCGCCGCCGAGTTTCAGCCAACCGGGTCCTTTTCGACCGCGTTCAACGAATTTGACTGTCGATACGGCATAGGAGACGTAAGCCGAACGACGATGCGCCTTTAGACCCATCAGGCTGAAGAGATGCGTGTAATAGGCGTCCGGCTCGATCAGCAAATGCAGGTGCGGGCCGGATTGCATGACAGGGGCATTGCCGATTTCCACGGCGATGGAACGGGCCCGGCGATCCGAAAATCCCCAATTCCCGGCCGCCCTGAGGATACATCGCTGGAGAAGCTCCACGGCGTGGCACCGGACATCGGAACTGCTTGCATGCGGTTCGGCGTCGAACACAGTTCGAGCATAGTCCGCCAGACTTTGTTGTCGGAACTCGGCGATCCACGGAAACAGGGCACCGATTAATTCCAATACGGCGTGCTTGTTAAGCTGTGGGGCGATATCATTTATTGGTCCAGGCATGACGGCAGTCCCCGACGTGATGAGGTTCTTGATTTCGCGAAGGTCAGTGCATAGCCGGCGGCAACACAGGCGATCATTCCGCTTCCAAAAGCAAGGAACGCTGCCGACGGACCGAGCGCGTCCCCGGCACCGGCGAGACCTGCATAGAGAATGAGGCTGAAGCCCATGCAGGCAGCATGCATCCAACCCTTTGCTCGTCCCAGCTTCGCGCCTGATACGAGCCTCTGTATCTCGACATCAATCAGCACCCGCGACAAGTTATAGCCAGCGCCGAGAATCGCCATCAATGCGTAGGCAACGCCGAGATTCCGCGCTGGATAGAAGACTGCCATGGCGGAGCCACACAAAAGGACGATGATCGGGATAAAGCGGCCATCGGCTTTGCTGAATCGCCTGAGCGTCAAGATAAGCATGCTGATGATCGCACCGGCGGCCCAGCAGAATTCCAGCGTGCCGAACTCCAGCGAAGTCCCTTGCAGCTCCTGGAGCACGAACTTCGATATGAGCGCGCTGATCAGCATGCCCATGGCGTAGATCAATACATAGCTGACAATCAGAAGCGGCGGCAGGCGGCTTGTGCCCTCGCCTTCGCACGCCTTCAATGACGCTTGCACAGGACGGCGATAGTCAACCGGAAGCGTTCGGATGTGGTCCGCGCTACGGGGCATGCTTAGCATCGAAATCGCAAACGTGACAGCGGCTAAGAGGAAGCACGACGCCCAAGGCGCGGCACTGAGAAGCCAACCGGCCGCGATCGCTGCCAGCATGTTGCCCGCCTGCATGGCGACGTACGCCAGTGAATTGAGGGCTACTAGGCGCTCTAGCCGCGTAATAGAAGGCACGATTGCCGAAGAGGCCGCTAGATACAGCCGGTCGGCCATTGCATAGAAAATCACCGAACCGCACAGCGCGTAGTAGGAGCTGTACAGGATGAGCGCTGCAGATGTCGTCAGCACGACCACGATCCTGCTCACATCGGCTACCGTACAGAGCATCCGGCGATCGAAGCAGTCGACGAGATATCCAGCCGGCGCGCTCGCCAAAAACTCGGAGATGCTGCCCAGGGCTAGGAATAGGGCAATGAAGCCGGCATTGTTGTCTGACGCCGCAAGTATCCAGATTGTCCCGACATAGTAGGCATTGCGCCCAGTTGCCGCAAAGAAGATGCTTAGGAGAAAGAAGCACCGCAATGATCGCAATCTGCTTTGATCCGGTGCAATATCGGCATCTTTGTTCATATACCCACCAAATTAGAGACGCAGCGCTGCGTGGCGGGTGAGGCTAACGAATGATGGGAGATCCCGCTTTCAAAATCCGGTTGTAATCTGCTCGGGCGGTCGGGGGGCTTATGCCTTCCAATCTGCTCTATATCGCTTTGGCGTGCTACCGATCACGCGACGGAAAGCAGCCGCAAAATGGCTGGGGCTTGAGAACCCGCATGCATAGGCGATCTCGGTTATCTGCCGGTCCGAATAGCGGAGCATTTCGCTCGCGCGCTCGACTCGTCTTCGGATGATGAACGCGTGCGGCGGCAAGCCGGTCGAATGCCGAAACGCTTTCGACATGTAATGCTCGCTCAAGCCCGCCTCGTGAGCAAGTTCGGTCAGGCTCAAAGATCCGTCCAATGAAGCGTCAATTTTGTCGATCAGGCGCTTCAGGACCGCTGGCGAAAGGCCGCCTTTGAGGTACTGACGCCTATGGCCCGAAAGACGAAACAGTCGCCCAAAAATCGTACTCGCATGGTTCTCGACCATCATATTAGCCAAGGGATCCCCCTGGCCTATCTCCGAGCAGATGCTGCGGGCGGCGTATTGAATCAACGGATCTTCAAAACCGATCGTTGGCGCCAGCCGGTCAAGATCAGTTCCGGGTACATTCTCGAAACGATCCTGGATAAATTTCTTGCCAATGGTGATGAACACGTAGGCCGCTGTCGGATCGCCATCGTCCCAGCCGCTCCAGCTATGGTCTGCCGGAACAAATGACAGCGATCCGGCCGGTCTTTGCTTAAATGCGACCCTGCGGCCATCCAGATAATCTTCACCCTCTTTCGCAACGCCCAGGATGTTCAAGAGGATCGCATGATTGTCGGCGGAAATGTTCGTTTCCTGTCGCCCAATGCCGGTCCTGCGGACGACGTCGGCCCGCACTGATCGCCAGCATCCATGGTCATGTGAAAATGCGGAATGCTCTGCGCGCCTGACTGCACCAGGGTCGAACTCCACAGAACCAATCATCCACAATTCCCTTCTATCGACTAGCTGGCGAACGCCGGGTCAAATCGGCGCTATCGGCCGCTACAGCAAGATTGAAGGGAGTTGCCCCTGCGGGCCTAGTGACGTCGAAAACATAGGCGCCGGCACTTGGCAAATTGTTCGGCATATCCTGAGATCCTCGACCGAACAGGGCTGCATATCTGTCGTGGCCCAACCCATCTGGACCATTGATAGCGGTAATATCAATGATGCGCAGACCATACCGTTCCGCTGCGGCCTTCACGCCAGGACTGTCGACATTTAGGCGGCCAATGCGCCCGCGCTCTCCACCCAGTATGCTTGAAATGGCAAGTGCCTTGTCGTTCTTCGATACGAAAATGGTGATGGGTATTTTCATGTGCCCGACGGCCTTGATCTGCGAGCGGAACAGGTCGTCATCGATATCCGGCGCGGCGAGCACCACCATCAACCTGTTGAGAACGTCTTCGCGTCCCTCAAGTTTGAGCTGTCTCAGCGTTTCCATTATGAGAAACGCTCCGACACTATGACCGAACAAGACAATCCTTTTCGCAGAGGAGGCGCCAGCTATCGAAGTGACAAGCCAGGACAGATCGTCTCGCGAAGAAAGGGCCGCATCCCTATCTGCCAGATATCCTGCCATGCGTCCCTCGGATGGCCAGGAGAAAAGTATAGGATGTCCGCCGAAAGGAGCATCGGCTGCGATCTGAGCCAACCGATAAAGACTTTCCTGGTAGGTGTAGTTATAGCCATGAACAAAAATGCCTACCGTTCCATCGTCCGACGGAATTGCCGCCTCCTGGACAAAACTTCGCTTCTCCAGTGTCTTGCGAACAGTTATCGCCATCGACCTGTTTGGATCTGCGGCTGCGACGGGATATTCGATCTGCGAGCGCTTATGATTGGGAGGGATCGACAATTGAAACAGCTCAAATGTCAATTTTTCACCGCGTTCACTGGAATAGCCGCTGCCCTCTCTCGTTCGGTTCGTGGCAGCGAGAAGTGTGATCTGATGTAAACCAGCCTCCTTTTTAATCGGCTGCAATACGGAATCGGTCGGTCGAGTGGCACATGCACTCAGACCCAGACAAATCAGTAACGGAAGAATGAACGGGCGGATTGCGCTCACCCCATGAATTTTGAGCAGGAGGATTGCTTCCGCGCCTGAGCGTGAACGTCGATAAACTGCTTGGATATCCCTCGCCTTGTTATCCTGTAGACTGCAGCAGGTGGCAGATTTCTCAATGTGCCGCCAATACGCCTAGCCTTCAGGCCCAGCCGATCAACTATAGGGCGTGGTATCGGACATCTTCGGCTATACGTGAATTGATAGAACGCGCCACCAGGTTGCAGATAAGAGAACGCGCCGGCGAGAATTTTGATGACTTTGCGAGGTGGCATTGACAGAAGCGGCAGACCGCATATCACTGCACCAACCGATCCATTGGGGAAAAGATTTTCGTTGGCAATTTTCGCGGCGTCCAATTGGAGAATACGCGCTTCAGGAAACTCGATTTCGAGGCGTTGAGCAAATTCCTCCCCACGTTCGACAAGCGTCAGATCACTTGACCGCACGCCACGCTCGAGAAGAGCTCGCGTGAAGACTCCAGTCCCTGGCCCCAGCTCCAGCACGGATCCAGCGGATGGCGAAATCTCCGACGTCATCAATCGCGCGAGCGCGTTGCTTGAGGGCGCAATCGCCGCAACCCGATGCGGATCGGCGATCAATGCTCGGATAAAGAGAAGGTGATCCAAGATCGGGTGATGAATGAAGTTCATCACGCCCATGCCTTCCAGCGCCAGCCCAAGACCACCAGTCCTTCGATGACGCTGAGCCCGATCACGGTCTTGAGCGCCAAAACCGACGTATTCGTATCTCCATTCATGAGCGCGGAGATATATCCCACCGCGATAAAAAGCCCGTCCCACAGCAGAACTCCTAGCGTTGTCGCACTGACAAACTGCAAAAATTTCGTCCGCAACAATCCTGCAATGCCTGGCGCCATGATCCGCACGGTGGGGACCAACTGCGCGATCAGCGCGATTGACTGTTCATTAGAGCGAAATCGATCTTCCCATCGGCGATATTTTTCCGATGAAATCCCAATCATGCGCGCTGTCTCTTCGATAAAGCGGCCCGAGCGATGCTCGCCCACCGCCCTTCCAATCAAGTATAAAGGCAGGCAACCCAGCACGCTGCCAATCAGGCTGAAGGCCAGAGCTGTGGGCAGCGAGAAACTCCCTTCGGCCGCCGCCACCCCAATCACCACGAGCAATATGTGGGATGGAATTACCAATATGAGCCGCTCCAGGAATGTCGCGATCATCAGGGTTACGACTCCGAAAGCGGTTATAGTCGGAATAAGCGCGGCGAGTGGATCTGAGGTAAGCGTGTCAGGCATGATACCTTCCTTAGTTGGCCGCCGCGCTCCCATCGCGATGCAAGAGCGTCTCGCAGCTCAATCCCAGAAATGAGCAGGACGCGCAGGCGGCATCATGCCGCCTGCGGGGGGTACACGTCCCGCGGTCTTGTTCCGGGGGGAGGAACGCGACCGAAGAGGTTGCTATAAGCATCGGCAGGCATTGCTCTGTTGGCGCGGTTGCGTTCGACCAATGACTTGCCGATGCCGAGAACAGATCATCGATGACCCTGTCCCCTGGTCGAATGCACCGATTTAAATGCGATCGCCCGACCATCATTGGATGCTTGCGGCGCTGCTTCGTCCTCGGGATTTTCATGGACCAGACCTGTCCAACCCAGGAGCCGCTTGAGCACTTTTTCCAGATCGTCGACGAAGGTGAAGATGACCGGGATGACGATGAGGCTGAGCAGGGTCGACATCACCACACCGCCGATCACTACGATGGCCATCGGTTGGCGAAAACTTGAATCCCCACCGGTCAGGCTGAGCGCAGCCGGTAGCATGCCCGAGGCCATGGCAATGGTAGTCATGACGATCGGCCGCGCGCGCTTATGGCAGGCGTCGACGAGGGCATCGAACCGCGACATGCCTTGCTGACGCGACATTATCGCGTATTCGATCAGCAGAATGGAGTTCTTCGTCACCACGCCCATCAGCATCAACAGGCCGATGACGGCCGGCATCGAGAAGCTGGTTCCCGTCACCACAAGCGGCACCAGTGCGCCGCCAAGCGAGAGGGGCAGGGCCATCAGCAGCGTGAGCGGCTGCAGGAAATCGTGGAACAGGAGGACGAGCACTGCGTAGATGCAGAACACGCCGATGGCCATCGCGAGCGCGAAGCTCTGGAACAGCTCGGAGCTGCGCTGAAGTTCGCCCTGTTCCACCAGCGTAACGCCCGGCGGCAGATGCTGGAGCGCCGGCAGCGCCTTCGCCTCGCGGTTGACATCGCCCAGGATGCGGCCGTTGAGCTCGACGGAAACGGTGACATTGCGCATGCGGTCGATGCGGTCGATCTCCGAGGGGCTGCCGCCGATGCGGATATCAGCAATCGAGCCGAGATCGACATTGCCGTTGGTGCCGGCGACGCGCATGTTCTTGATGTCGTCGAGATTGGTGCGCGCCTCCGGCGAGAAGCGGACGACGATCGGGATCTGCCGCTGCGGCAGGTTGAGCTTCGGCAGATCGGAGGAATATTCCCCATTCGTCGCCACGCGCACGGCGCTGGCGATCGCATTCGACGTTACCCCGAGTGCCGCGGCGCGCGCAAAATCGGGCGTGATCTGGATTTCCGGCGCCTGCCTTGCCGCAGTCGATGTCACCGCTCCGATACCCTGCAACGTGCGCAGTTGCTCCTCCAGCGCCGTGCCTGCGCTGTCGAGCGCATTGGCATCATCGCTGGCAAGGGTGATATCGAGCTTGGTGCCGTTGCCGCCGCTGCCGACCTCGATTCGCACTCCGGGAAGGACAGCGAGCGCCCGTCGGATATCGTTTTCGATTGCCGGCTGCTTGCGGTCGCGATCGGCGATCGGAGTCAGCACTGCGACGATCGTGGCCGAACCAATATCGCTGGTAGTCGTGACGTTTGGCCCACCGCCGTTCGAAGATGCCGTACCGACGGAAGAGAAGACACGCGTGACATCGCGCAGCTTGCCGACGATATCGGCGGCTCTTTTGGTCATCGCATCCGTCTGCTCGATGGTGGCGCCCGGCTGCATCGTAAGCGTGATCTGGGTTCGCGCGTCGTCGGAAGCGGGTATGAAGCCCGACTTCAGCAAGGGGATGGTGGCGAGCGAAAGCGCAACGACGACGGCAGTCACGGCCACCGTGGTCTTTCTGTGATCGAGGGCCGCTTTCGCGACAGCCATATAGGCGCGCATGATGCGGCCATCCTTCTGCTCCGTTGAGTGCGCCTTCATGAAATAGGCCGCCATCATCGGCGTCAGCAGGCGAGCAACGACAAGTGACGCGAGAACGGCAACGGCCGCTGTGATGCCGAACTGGCGAAACACAAGGCCTGGTATGCCGCTCATGAATGCGGTCGGCAGGAAGACCGCGACCAGCGTGAAGGTGGTCGCGATGACGGCGAGGCCGATTTCATTGGCCGCTTCGAGAGCGGCATCCATCGGCCGCTTGCCCATCTGCAGATGGCGGGCGATGTTTTCGATCTCGACAATTGCGTCGTCAACGAGGATTCCGACCACCAGCGACAGTGCCAGCAGCGTGACGATGTTCAGGCTGAAGCCGGCCAGGTACATGATCAGAAAGGTCGGGATGACCGACAAGGGCAGCGCCACGGCCGAAAGGATTGTTGCGCGCCAGTCCCGAAGGAAGAGCCAGACGACAACTATCGCCAGGATAGCGCCCTCATACAGCATATCCATCGAACCATGGTAGTTATCCATGATCCGGCCGATGGTGCTGTAAGCCTCGTCGATTCGGACATTGGGATGGGCGGCAGCGAAGCGCTTGATCGCCGCGCTAACGTCGGCAGCGACACCGCTATCCGAAAAACCGTTCGAACGCTTGATTTCAACGGCGATCACCGGCTTGCCGTCGAGATATGCGATCGAGGAGCGCTCCGCGAAACTGTCCGTGACGGAGGCGACATCGTCGAGGCGGGCCTGCTGGCCGTTGGCCAGGGGTATCCGCAGCGCTTTCAAGGTTTCGACCGAAGGCAGCGCGCCCAGTGTGCGCAATGTCTGGCGGTTGCCGCCAATCTCTCCAAGACCGCCCGACGTGTCGGCTTGGACGGCCTTCAATTGTGCCGATACTGTCGCTGCCGTAACGCCGAACGACGCCATCGTCGACGGATCGAGATCGACATGTACTTCGCGGTCGATTCCGCCGATACGATTGACCTGACCGACACCTTGTACCGACAGCAGCGCCTTGGTCAGATCATTGTCGACAAACCAGGAAAGTTCGGTCTCGTTGAGATCGGTGGAGCGGATGGCATAGGTAACGAGCGCGGAGCTCTGCACCGTAACCTTTGTGACACTCGGCGTCTCCATTTGCGAGGGAAGATCGGCCTTGACGCTGTCAACGGCGTTGCGGACCTCGTTGAGGGCTGCCTCGCTGTCTTTCTCCAGCTTGAACGAAACCTTGATCGAGACGGTGCCGTCGGTGATCGTCGTGGTGATGTGGTCGAGATAGGACAGGGCAGCAAGACTGTCCTCGATGGTACGGGCAACCTCCGTCTCGAGCTGTGTTGGCGCAGCCCCATCGAGCTTGGCCGTGACTGTGATGGTCGGAAGATCCATATCAGGGAAATTCTGGATCGCCAGATGCCTGAAGGCCAGCAGCCCGCCGACGGCAAGCATGACAAATAGCAGGATCGCCGGGACAGGGTTTCGGATCGAGAAGGCGGAGAAATTCATCAGTTCTTCTCCGCAATCTTCACGAGATCATTATCCGACAGAAAGGCACCGCCCGAGGTGACGACCTTCGACGAAGCATCTATGCCCGACACGATTTCGACCTTGCCATTGTTGCGACGGCCGGTTTCCACACGGATCCTCCGCACGCGACTGTCCAGGCCTGCTACGAAGACGTAGCTAATGCCGTCCCGAAACACGATCGCCGTCTCGGGAACGGTCAGGGCCGGAGTGGTCTGCAATTCGATGCTGCCAGTGACATAAAGGCCGGTGCGCGGACGGATATCGGCCGGAAGTGCGACATAGACGATCGCCCGACTGGTGTCGGTGCTGACCGAAGGACCGACGAGCCGCACCTTGCCTTCGATTGGATGCCCGTCCGGCCCGTTGATCTTGACACTCAAGCCTTCCGAAATGCGTGGCAAATATCGCGCCGATACTTCGGCCTGCCATTCGACCCGTTGCTGGCGCACCATGCGGAACAGCTCGGTGCCGGTGGAAACGACCGCGCCAAGGTTGGCGGAGCGCGAGGTTATCAGCCCATCGTCGGCGGCGACGATAGTCGCTTGCCCGAGCTTGATCTTCTCGCTGTCGAGGGTCGCCTCCTCGGATGCCAGGCTTGCCGTCGCCGTCTGCTCGTCGGCGAAATATTCAGTGATTTTCTCGGCGGACAGGGCGCCTGACGACTGAAGCTGGCGTGCCCGATCCGCATTCGCCTTGGCCTTGGCCAAGTTGGCCTGTGCGGTGACGACGGCCGCCTCCTGCTTGCGGATGTCGGCGAGCACGCTGTCCTGCGACAATTGCACCAGCGTCTGCCCTTTTTTCACCACGGAGCCGACATCGACCAGCACATCCGTGATGCGAAGCCCACTCGTCTCAGAGGCGACGATGGCCTCCTGCCACGGCTTCAGCCAGCCGCTCGCTGGAACGGTCTCTGGCCACTCCCGCTGCAGCGGCGCCGTCAGGGATACGGTGAGCGCGGGCGCCTGTTCGGCCGCGGCATTGCAGCTGTGAAGCAGAACCATCATGGTAATGCGCACAGTGGCGAATCTTATGGACGACTTTCTCAACAACGTATTCCTTGCGGGCTTCACCGGCACGGCGCGCGGGCTTCTCCGCCCTGCGATCAATGCCGCTATCCCTATGAATACCCTGCCGAACGTTAAGTACGGTCAAGGTAGTGTTAAGTTAGGTAAAGATGAGTGGAGCACCCGCGCTCGTGGTGTATCAAAAGCCGTGGTGAACGACTGGCAGGTCACCAGACGGTAGTAACGTCAGCGCTCCAACTTTCCGGGCTCAAGGAGACACTCCATGAAAATGGCAATCATTGGCGCAACGCGTGGCATTGGCTTGGCTATGGTGCAAGCGGCCCTGAAAGACGGCCAGGAGGTCACCGCGCTCGCCCGTGTGCCAAGCCGAATGCCAATTCACCACACACGATTACGCATCATAGCCGGAGATGCTCAGGACTTTGATGCGATCGTGAAGGTGGTGGAGGGGCAAGATGTCGTTTGTGATTGCTTGGGGACAGCAAATGTAACCCGACCCATCACCATGTTCTCCCGCTGCGCAGAAAATCTTTCGAAAGCGCTCAAGCCGGAACAGTTACTCATCGCCGTTACGGGCATGGGGGCTGGCGACAGCAAAGGGCATGGAAGCTGGTTATACGACCATTTCTTTATGCCAATTGTACTGCGTCGTATCTACGCCGACAAAGATCGCCAGGAGCGCATCATCATGAGCAACATCGCCCGCTGGATCATCATCCGCCCTGGTTTCTTGAGTAATGGTCCTCGAATGGACCGCTATCGCGCTCTGACCGATCTGCGTGGCATCCACGGTGGCAGGATTTCACGTGCTGACGTTGCCGGGTTCATGCTCTCGCAGGCAAAGTCACCTCAGTTCATCGGTCAAACGCCTCTGCTGATCTATTGAGATCTTTGGCCGACACGGCGGAATTTGTCGGAGGGCGACCTGTTTGCGACCGGATGCAGGTGCCGACTGTATGGGTCAATCGCCGATATGGGGTATGGAGACATGGCGAAGAAAGACGCATGCTTTGGAGAGGAAAGCGGAAGAATGCGTTGCTGGCACTCTGGCGTGAATCTGCCTTTCACCGCCGGTCATTTCGTAAGCGGTGCCTATTTATAGCTTTCTATGCGTATCTTGTCCTTCTTAATGCCCGCCCCGCTTAACGTTTCGACGACAGACGCAATAAGCCTTTTCGATCCGCATACGTAGAAGATCGCCTCATCGCTGCGGCTTCTCGCTACTGTCTTGACGGCAGCCGCGAATGCTTCCGGACGAACTGCGTTATAGTCAGATACAAGCGGCTCCAGCTCCTTGCCATAAAGGAAATCGCCCCGCTGTACCTGGACCACAGCCATCTGATGATCGCCTCTCTTGTGTGCCTCGAGGATCATCGAGCGAAATGGCGTCATCCCCACCCCACCCGCTATGAAAACCAGGCTGCCGGTTCCGCGATCGGGTAGTTTGACGTGCGCGCCCGTGCCAAACAAGCTTATCGTGTCATGCGGCCGAAGCGCGTTCATCTTTTCCTTGAATTTGCTATTCGATCCGACATGCATGCTGAACATGAGCTCAGGATCCCCGGGCACTGACGCGAAGGACATCTCGCGCACAGAACCCAGGAAGTCGAACCGACTGCCAACTCTCAAGTGAGTATATTGCCCTGCTTTATAGGTGACGCCGGTCGCATCGAAGAAAAACGAGTAGACGTCGTCGTATTCGTGAACTTTTTTCGTGAAGGTGATTCTCATCTGGGTTTCTTTTTTACCTGCGCCGTATTCACTAAAAGCGCCGTTGCACTAGCTTGCCCGACCATCGAGGCCAACCATTGCTGCACTGTCGCGCCACAACCTTTCTTGAGCATCCCGGCTTCGCGCCAATTCGGATGGAATTGGAAAGGTCGGTTCTCCCTTGACCAGGGAAATGTAAATCCGGCCCCGCGGTGGGACGACTTCGCCGAGAGAGACTTCGGCCAATGCTTCGCCTGAACGTTCCGGTGTACCGATGACGTATTCGGGACGGAAGAAGCCGACTAGACGGAAGACGGTATGCATGAGGAGCATTACGAACGCGCGCATAAGACGGGGACTGTCTCGACCCAACGATGTGCCACCGGTGAGGCCGGGACTGAAGGCGACCACGTTGATCTGGCGGGCCTTGACTTCGTCCAAGGCGGCGAAGGACTGCGCGGTCAGCAGGTTGCACAGCTTGGATGCTGCATAGGCTCGTATTCCCGAACCAAAGCCATTCTTGTCCGGATACGCTAGCCTATGTGGCTCAAGTGTCTTTGGTGCGATCGGAGTGACAGCGGGATCATGCGTTTCGCTTGTGGTGATGACCAGTCTGCCATGCTCGGCCATGCACGGCAGTAGCAGTCTGGCCAGCAGATAATGGGCCAGGTGATTGACCGCGAATGTCAGTTCGTAGCCGTCTGCACTCCGCCCCTCGTTGGTCGGGCTTTGCATGCCGGCGTTAAGTACCAGGATGTCGATGCGGGTACCGGCAAGGCGCCACATCACCGCTTCTGCAAATTCGCGAACGCTGGCAAGCGAGGCGAGATCGAGCGGAATGACCTCGACGCCGGCCGGTACCCTTCGTCCGCTTCCCCGCGCGCCAATTATGACGCGCATATCGGGCCGAGAGGCGATGTCCTCTAGCGCATGAGCGCCGAGGCCGGCTGTGACCCCGGTCATAACAACAACACGTTCTGATTTGGCTTGGTTCATGGCTGATTATCCTGTTCGAGCATCAGATTCCGCTTATGACGACGCGCTGGAACGCGGCGTTAGATGTCAGGGGGGCGTTTGGCGCGGTGCGCGACGGCTTATCCCGTCCCGGAGCATGGCTGGAATCTCGGGGACGACGAATCTGGAGTGGTCGGAAGTTTGATGTGGCCGGTAAGGTAAAGACCGGTACGTGGAGGGACATCGGGAGGCAGCGTGACATAGACGATCGCTTGCGTGTCCGCGTTGACCGAAGGTCCGACAAGCCTCACCTTGCCCTGAATAGCATGATCGTCAGGCCCATCGATATCGACGCTCAATCCTTCCGAGATTCGCGAAAGGTAACGTACCGGAACCTCCGCTTGCCATTCGACACGTTGCTGACGGACCAGACGGAACAGCTCTGCACCGGCCGAAATAGTCGCCCCGAGTTGGGCGGAGCGCGCAGTTATAATTCCATCATCAATGGAATTGATGGTGGTCTGGGCGAGCTTGACCCTTTCGCCGGCAAGCGCCGCTTCCTCCGACCCGAGGTTTGCCATCGCGATCTGTTCGTCTTCAAGATACTCGCCGACCTTTCCATCGGGGAGCCCACCAGTCGCGCGAAACTGCCGTGCTCTTTCCGCATCGGCTTTTGCTTTCGCCAGATTTGCCTTGGCAGTCACGACAGCCGCCTCATGCTTGCGAATGTCGGTCAGCACGCTATCCTGGGAAAGCCGAACAAGCGCCTGTCCCTTCGTGACCACGGATCCGAGATCGACCAGGACCTCGGTGATGTGGCCGCTCGTCTCCGAGGCGACGATCGCTTCCTGCCATGGCTTCAGCCACCCACTTGCCTGGACGGTTTCCGAGCAATCGCGCTGCATTGGAGCCGTTAGCGAAATGGACAGGGCAGGTGCAGGGCCTTCCTCCATCATGGAGCTAAGGAAGACGGAAAGAAGAGCTGCCGCAACCAGCACGAGCGCGACCGTAATAAGCGGCTTTTTCAAAGATACATTCCTTGCGTTTCCGACAGTGCATGACATATCGCCCACGCGGGCATGCCACCTTGGGTACTAGTAGCCGTTCGAATGTTAAGTACGGTCAAGCAAGTGTTAAGTTAGGTAAATGTCGGTTTCGCTTCCGGATTTCTATTGTATGGAGCAAGCGTACAGAAGATGGACGAAGTGAATGACCAAAGTTCTCCTCATTGACGATGATGTCGAATTGACAACTCTGCTCCAGGAATATCTGACTGAGGAAGGGTATGACGTCGCAACTGACACGGACGGCCGTGCCGCAATCGCAGCGGCAGCCGGCAATACGGTCGACATCATCGTGCTCGACATCATGATGCCCCGGATGAACGGGATCGAGGCTCTGCAGCGTATCCGTAAGCTAAGCCAAATCCCTGTTCTGATGCTAACGGCAAGAGGCGATGATATCGACCGCATATCGGGACTGAACCTTGGCGCGGACGACTATGTACCGAAGCCCTGCTCGCCGGGCGAACTTGCAGCGAGGTTGCGGGCGATCTTGCGCCGGGTGCACCAACCGGCCTCGGGCGCGTCGACTGATGTCCTAGAGGTAGGACGACTAGTAATTTTTCCAGGCAAACGAACCGTCGAGTGGCGCGGCGAAGCCTTGGAGCTCACCGGCACCGAATTCACTCTGCTCGAAGTTCTCGCCCGGAACGCAGGTCAACTCGTATCGAAGCAGGACATATCCAAGCAGGCATTCGGAAAGCCACTTACGCCGTTCGACCGCCGCATAGACGTTCATATCAGCAGCGTTCGACAGAAACTAGGGCTGAGGGCCGACGGCCAGCCTTGGATAAGGTCTGTCCGCGGCCAAGGCTATCAACTTTTGGTGGAATGACCATGCCTCAACTTTTCTGGAAGTTCTTCAGGGTCATCTGGCTCACACTGGCTGTGTCCGTCGCAATCATAATTCTGATCGTCAAGTTTCTTCAGGCTGCTCCCTTCGAGCGGGAGATGGCAGCGGAGCGACGGGCGCTTGTCTCGAACTTGGCCGCGAATGTGCTTGTAACGGACGGCGAAGATGCCGCCATGCATTTCGCACGAGCAAGCGAAGAGACACTGCCATTGGGCCTGACCATTTCAAAGGTCACCGACGCCACAGCATGTGCGCAGAAGGACACCGCAGATACGCGATTCGTTCAAAAGGACGGGGCTTGCTATCGAGTTTCGGTGCCGAACCTCACTAGCTTCAGCGTCAAGGATCTCGCTCCGTTGATACCTTGGTTTACGATCCTCGTTTCGAGTACGCTGTCTGCGGGTGCACTGGCCCGCTATCTTGTTCGTCCAGTCGTGCATCTGCGTGATGGCTTGAGCGCGCTTGCTCATGGCCGATTCGACGTTCGTATCGGCAACAAGATGGGCGGTCGCAAGGATGAGGTTACGGCACTTGCGCATGATTTCGACTCCACGGCAGCCAGACTGGAGGAGCTTCAACAGGCGCAGCAGAGACTTTTCCACGATGTATCCCATGAACTGCGCTCTCCTTTGTCACGCCTGCAGGCGGTCGTGGGCGTTCTGCGGCAGAGCCCGACGAAACTTAGTGCTATGCTCGACCGCATCGATCGCGAAGTCGAACGACTCGATGAACTGGTTGGTGAAGTCCTGACTCTTGCCAGATTGACGGCTCGATCCACGAGCCCGCTGAAGACGCAGACCCTGGATATCATTGAGCTCCTGAACGAGATCCTCGGTGACGCGGCGTTTGAGGCGGAGGCGAAAGACATCTCGATCACATCGGATGTCGACGGTGTCTTCCGAGCCGAAGTCGAGGGTGAACTAATCTACAGAGCGCTCGAAAACGTCCTACGCAACGCCGTCAAGTACACTGCTGAACATTCGCACATATCCGTTTTATGCGAACCCATGACCGATCTCCTCAAGATCTGCGTCACAGATCAGGGACCTGGCGTAAAGCGAGATGAACTCGAACGCATCTTCCAGCCATTCTCCCGTGGCAGCGACGCGATGCCGAAAGGGGGATACGGCCTGGGCCTCGCAATCACAAGGCAAGCGATCGAGCGGCATGGAGGTCGCGTGTACGCATCGTTACCGGCCAACGGTGGCTTGGCTATTACACTCGAGATTCCCCGGAGGGCGACGAAACATGCTCTCTCGATCCGACGGGACTGAGAGCGATAGATCGATCAACAAACATGCGCGAGACTGCCACTATGGTCGGGCAGGGACGCGCATTGATCTGGTCTGATTCCCGAAGTCCACCTGCATATTTTACCTAACTTTACACTGCCTTTACAGCAGTTAACGTTCGCACTGCTAGATCTGGGTCTTCGCAACCACTCAGAGATCTCGCAGATGGGCATTAGCTTCCAGCTTTCTGAAACACACCCGCAGGCAATACTCTGCCTGTTATTGCTATCGACGCTTTCGTCCTGCGCAAACGTGCCGCTGCAGCAAAAGGGAACACTTGGCTCCTACACGGGTATGACCTCCTCCGGAGGCACACTGACAAAAGCAAAGCTGCGCGTGGATTCGCAACCAGTTCTCGCTGCGAAGACGGTGCGCATCTTGCGGACCTCCACGCAGATCGGCAGCGCCAGCACAATCCAACCCAAAGATCTGGCGCTCGTCTCCAATGCCATCGACCGGGCGCTTTGCACCGATCTCGCCGACCGCTTCAGGATCGTCACTTCGGACCAACCAGCCGATCTCACCGTCCATGCCACCGTGACCGACATCGTTGCTACGAATAAGACGGTCGCTGCCACCTCTACCGTTACAACACTCGGCGCGACGGTTGCTGCAGTCCCGGTCCCAGTCCCGCGGATACCGGTCGGTCTTGGCGGCTTGTCCGTTGAGGCGGAGGCGATTGCTCAGGACGGATCCCAGAAGGCAGCCATGCTGTGGTCGCGAGGCGCTAACATGCTGACGACGCCGCGATACTCCAGAGTGGGAGATGCGTACTCTTTGTCGTCTGCTTTCTCCAACGACTTCAGCCGCATGCTGGTCAAGGGGAAGGATCCTTTCAAGGGGTTGCCGGCGATACCCTCGATGCAAAGGATGCGGGTTTCGCTTGGCGGTGCTCCCAAATATGACGCCTGCAAGGCGTTCGGATCTGCCCCCGGCATCACGGGAGCCGTCGCCGGCCAGCTTGGCCTGCCGCCGAACTGGAGCGACAAGGGCGCCACAGTCCGCCAATAGCAACAGAAAATCCATGTGCCGCAGCGGCGTTCGCTAGGCGGTTCGAGCAAATCAAGGAAGAAAGGACATCCACATGAAGATAGATCTAAAGATCATAACGGCAGCGGTTGCAATTCTCGCCGCAGACCACGTGCTTGCTGCACAGGGGCAGGCCTATCTGCAACCACAGAAGGCCGCCGCAGTTCTCGCCGATGGCGCCCCTTGGTCGGCCGATGCGCCGAATGGCAGATCGTTCAAACTCACCCTCAACAAGGACGGCACCGGAAGCATAAAGGGACCCATGTTCTTTTCGCTATCCGTCAGCTGGAAGGTCAAAGGCGATACGATGTGCCTGAATAACACGATGATGTCGAAGTGCCTGCGCTTCCGCGAGATTCCCGGCGGGCTTCAAGGCTGGAACGGCGATACGCCCGACTTGAAACTCACTCGCCCGGCAAATTGAACCTCCGGTGCCGGAGTTTGGCTTGCCGGTGGGAGCGCATCATGCCCGAACCCGTCGGAACAAGTCTGAGTTCAAGCAACAGATCGTCCGGCTGACGCGCCGTCAGCTATCCGAAAAGGCGTCGCTGCGTGCATGGTGGCGACGTTGAATAGTCAGATGACCAGCATTTTTGTGAAATCCAATCCATGAGCAAGCGGAACCGCTACGTGACATCCCCACCGGCCGAAAATTTCGACGGAGTGCTTTTCGCCAATCCTGGCCATCCGGGAACCGATCGCTCCATGCGAGATGTTTTCCGTTGGCAGCGGGAGCGCAGAGTGCCGTGGCCGAAGCGCATCGAAGTCGAGGGGACCGTACCAGAACGTCGCGTTTGCGGTCTGCGCGCCACCATGGTTGGGCATGCGACGGTTCTGATTCAGTCGGCTGGCCTAAATGTCTTGACGGATCCCGTCTGGTCCGAGCGCGCGGGGCCGTGTGGCTATATCGGCAGACGCCGAACCACTGCGCCCGGCATCGCGTTTGCGAACCTGCCGCCAATCGACGTGATCTTGCTCTCACACAACCACTACGACCACCTCGATCTGCCGAGTTTGAAAAGGCTGCATGAGCGCTATGCGCCCATTATCATCACACCCTTGGGCAATGAGACTATTGTCCGGCGTGCGGTTCCCGATGCCAAGGTCGTGACGGGCAACTGGGGTAGCAGCTTTGACCTGGCAAACGGCGTCACCGTAGATATCGTGCCGGCCAATCATTGGTCGGCACGTGGGTTGCGAGACCGTCGTATGGCGCTGTGGAGTGGCTTTATGCTGAGAACCAGGGCCGGCCTCATCTACTTCGCTGGCGATACCGCATATGGAACCGGTGCGATTTTCAGGGACATGCGCGCGGCTTACGGTCGACCAGATCTGGCACTGATTCCGATCGGCGCCTATGCGCCTCGCTGGTTCATGGCGCCCCAACATGTCGACCCGGCCGAGGCCGTGTTGATCATGCGCTCGTTGGAAGCCCGCAAGGCAGCGGGAATCCACTGGGGTACCTTTCGGCTGACGGATGAGCCCTGGGACGAACCGCCACGATTGCTCGCTCGAGCTTTGACGTCGCACGGCATGAGCCCGGCTTGTTTCGAGGCTTTGTGGCCAGGACAAGCCGTCAATGTTGCAACCGAATAAGGATCAAGAGTTTTCGCAGCAAGCAGCCTGCATGGCGTCCACCGCGTAGTTCGAGAGTTGTTGCCGCTTCCGTGTTCTTGCACCCGAGCGGGCCCAGTTCATCAACACGACCCGCACTAGTTCATCGTGCATATAGGAAGGAAACGAACATGTCAGACGTTCAAAATACCGTTCATTGGACATCCAGCAAGTTCAGCGACACCTTGATAATGGATGCACTGCTGAAACATGTCCTCGGCCTCATGCAATATGGCATGTGTGACCTGGGTGAGGTTTTTGAAGTCATCGGGCAATTGAAACCAAACGACGAAGAATGCTGGATTAACGCGTGGAGCGCGGTAGCGCAACGTCTACAAACCCGGGCTGAAGAGGCCGATCGGGCAGGCAAGCGCCTTACGGCCTCCTCCACATACCTTCGCGCTGCGACCTACTGGCGCGCCTCCCTGATGTATTTCAGCTATCCTGGAGATTCGCGTCTTACCGAACATGCGCACGCCAGTTCCAAGTGCTATGCGCGATACCTTGAGCTATCTGGTTATCCTGGAAAGTATGTTGAAATCCCGTACGAAGGCACGTTCCTTCCGGGACATTTCTTCAGATCTCCCGCTGCTGCAGAAAGCGCTCCGCTGCTCATCATCACGCCGGGTCGCGATACCTGGGCCGACGATACGTGCTGGGTTTACGATGCTGCGTTGCGCCGTGGCATCCACTGCCTGGTCTATGACGGTCCCGGCCAAGGTCTGTCACTGAGACTCAATAATTTGCATTTTCGACCCGACTGGGAGAACGTCGTCAGGCCCGTCGTCGATTTTGCGTTCGAAATTCCTGGGATCGATCCGTCCAGGGTCGGTCTTATGGGCTTGAGTTTCGGCGCCTTTCTTTCCGTGCGGGCTGCAGCATTCGAAAAGCGCCTGAAGGTATGCATTGCCGACCCCGGATCTTTGAGCTGGGGAGAAGCGATTCTCAACCACTTCTCGCCCCCCATCCGTCAACTGCTGATCGGAGATGGACTGGACGCGCTTCCTGAGGCCTTTAAGCGCACGGCCCAGTACACATCGCTCAAATGGCTCGTCAGAGATTATGCCTGGAAACACGGTGTACGTGAGCGGGAGGTGTTCAAAGCCCTTCTGGCCTATGACAACGCCCCCGTCGTCGACCGAATTGAATGCGAAACGCTCGTCATGGACGGTACCGAAGAGATAGCGAAGGGAGAGGCCCAGAGGCTATTTGATGCTTTGAAATGCCCCAAGCACTACCTGTTATTTGACGAGGTCTCGACCGCACAGGCTCACTGCCAGATCGGCGCTTATTCCACCGCTTCAGCATGTTTGCTGGATTGGATTGAGGAGCGGCTCTGAGATGACAAACGAAAAATCAAGTTCCCAACGGCCCTCACTCGAAGAAATCCGCCGTTACATACAAAGCTGGGGTGAAGAGCCCTTGGTAACTCACCAAATCGCGACGAATGTCTATTGGGTTGCCGGTGCAGGCGGAAATTCCGGAATAGTCGTTGGCCGTCGTGGCGTTGTTGTGATCGACGCAAAGGTCAGCTCCGGCGCGGGGAAAAGACTTCTGGACGAAGTCGCTCGGATCACATCCAATCCCGTTACGCACGTCATCCTTACGCACGGCGACGGCGATCATGTAATGGGGCTTGCGAGTTTTCCTGCGGGCGTGACCATCATCTCTCACGAGAACTGCAAGACCGACATGGAGGCTGCAAACGCTGTGGGACTCATGGGCCGGCTTCCTAGCAGGGCTTTGCCGAACTGCACCTTCACGACAAGATTCGCCTTAACGATTGAAGATGTCTGGTTCGAATTTTTTCACTTCGGTCCCTCGCACACCAGCGGCGACACCGTTGTCCACCTCCCGGACGAGATGGTGATTTTCGCCGGTGACATCCTGGCGTGGGGCGGCAGTCCAACTCCCACGATACATGACGAGAAACACGGCTCGGCGAGTGGCTGGCTCGCCACTGTGCGGGAGATGCTCAAGCTTCCAGCCGACATCTTCGTAACTGGACATGGCGACCTGCAAACGAAGGTGGAGGTCCAGCAGAAGCTGGATGAGTTCCAGCAACAATACGATGAGATCCAAGTCATGGTCGCCCGCGGCAGATCCCTGGAGGAGGTGGAGGAGGCAATGGCGGTAGATTCACCAGCGTCACTCGCTGGAGGCCTTCGTTTGCCAAGTTTTGCATCTGTAGCCTACCACCAGCTCAAGAAGACGAAAGTAGGAGATTGATGATGCATATGGAAGCGCTGGACCATACGACCGCGATATTCGTTGTTCAGCGTTTTCGTCGAGCTCGACGGTGGTCAACTTTCGGGTTGTGTCTAGCTAATCCATCGGATCCGCGAAGCGTCCAGCAATGCGCCATGTGTTCCCACGCATCGATTGCTCAGTCAGTCGCTGACCGAGCTGACGTGTCCGTCACAATGCCTTCAGCTCGATGCGAATAGGAACTTTTCGAATCCGCCACTCCCCGACTATGTCAGTCGGGTCTCACACGCCACTCCCAGTCGAGGCATCCGTCCCGGCACGTGTCGTACCGAGAGCTTGCCATCCCTCATTCGGCTGTGCTTTGATTCAAGCAGAGATAGGGTGATGAACGGTACAGAAGCTATTGAGGGGGAAGAGTCGAGCTTGGACCGACTCTTTTGATAATGATCGTCGTACGGTTTCGGAACCCTTCCCCATCGTCTCACAAGGCTAGAACGACTTTTCCTGGAACTCGCGCCCCTGTTTCAGCTGCAGTGATCGCGGACAACGCATCAGTAAATGGAACGACGAGGCCGACAGTCGGTCGCAACACACCTTCACTTGCAAGGTCAGCGATTGCCGACAGATGTTTAATCCCCATGGTCGCGAAAGCGAGCTTATATCGTCTGGCTAGCATTCCACGCACCATCCTGCCGGGCGTCGGATTGATATCGACAAAAATTCCTTTTCTGTTGAGCATCGAAAGCCCAGCCCCCACAGACAGGGTTCCAAGCGTGTCGAAGACGGCGTCGAATTTTCCATTCTGAGCCTGGAGCTGCTTATCCCCATAGGTGAAAACCGGATCGACTCCGGCTGCTTTGGCACTTTGCAAGGACGCGGTGCCACATGAGCCGCTCACTTTAATCCCTCGGGCAAGCGCCAACTGCACTGCGGATGCACCCACAGCACCAGTACAGCCATGGATGAAAAGATGCGATCCCTTTGACATTTTGGCCTTGTCGAATACGGCTGCCCATGCGGTCATCACTGGAATGGGGAGGCAGGCAGCCTCCTCAAACGAAAGGCGCGCCGGCTTTTTTGCCACCAAATGTGAATCCAGGATGATTTCTTCCGCAAAGGCACCGGATTCGTTGAAGTCCACGCTCCCAAAAACTTCGTCACCGACAAAGAGACCCTTCACATCCCTGCCGACGGCAGCGATCACTCCAGCGAAATCGGTTCCCATACCCTTTGGGAACTTCCGGCTCCTGAATAATTTCATGACGCCTTTTCGAAGCTTCCAATCAAAAGGATTTATCGCCGCTGCACTAACGGTGACACGTATCTGTTTTGCACCAAGCTGAGGCAAGTTGGCTTTGCCGATATACATGCGTTCCGGGCCGCCGTAGCGGTCATATTGCACTCTCTTCATATTAGACTCGTTCTTCCGTCAAATATTGCCCTAACCTTCGTTGCGCTGCTTTCACCGGCAATGGTGCCCTCCAGGGAGGGACATACGCACGGCTCCATTGCCTAGAAGCTCCGGAGCTGATTTACCCGCATGTGCGGTTTCATCGAGTTGAATGTGGCGCGAACACATGTATACTCCTATCAGAATACTCTCGCGAGAGCAATAGGGACACCATGTCATCGATCAGGCTATTCATTTTATCTTCCTTCGCCGATATCGGCCCCATGCACGGACACCGTCTAAGGCAGGAGGCCGATCGCAAGCGTGTGCCGTTTTGGACCGACATTCCCGTCGGAGCCGTTTATGGTGCAATGAATCGGCTCGCGACCGAAGGTCTGTTGCGCGAAGCGGGCCGCGAACAGGAAGGCAACCGCCCTACCCGTCAGATTTATGAAATCACCGACGAAGGAAGGCGTGTGTTGGCGGATCTGAGGCGTAATGGCCTGACGGAAATCTGGTTTAAGTATGATCCGTTCGACCTCGCGCTTACGCGCACCGATCCAGCCAAACTGGACGAACTTCCCGCCCTCCTGGCCGACCGGTTTGCAAGGATGACAGCGCTGCTGGAAGAGCGGCGGCGCATGATCGAGCAAGCCATGCCCTTTATCGGAGTGGCGGAGGAATGGGCGGTCCGTCATACAGAGCGCCGGATGGAGGCGGAGGTCCAATATCTTGCGGACCTCATCGCAGCTCTCCCGGATCTCATGGCCGACGAGCGCAATCCCCGGCCGCGCAAGGAAAAGCCATAGGTTCTGTCAGGTGACAGCCGCCTTGAGGCCAACTCCAATTAGGTTTTCTTCCCGTGGTTATCGGGCATTCACTGTTGGACGCGCCATCTGGCTTGCGGCTACGTCTTGAGCGGGTCGGGCCGCAAAGCACGAGTGATTTCGCCTACGATGGTCCGCTCATCGAGTCATCAGGAAAGCTCAGCAAGGTCCTGTTCCGTCAGCACGATGTCGCCCGCAGCCATATTTTCTTCCAGATGAGCAATGGAGCCGGTGCCGGGAATTGCGATCATCACTGGCGAAAGAGCCAGTAACCAAGCCAGCGCGATCTGGTTGCTGGTTGCCCCATGTCGGCCTGCAATCCGCGCGAGACGCCCGTCGTCGATATTCGCCATCCCTCCGCCGAGCGGGAAGAAGGGGCTGAAGGCGATATTCTCCGTTTCACAAATTCCCAACAGCGCAGCATCTCCGCGCTTGGCAACATGAAAATTGTTCTGCACGGCAACCACAGGCGCTATCGCACGGGCTTCGGCTAGATGATCGGCATCGATATTGCTGAGACCGAGGTGACGAATTAACCCCTCCTCGCGCAGCGCTGCAAGAGCTTCGAAACGTTC
Organism: Hyphomicrobiales bacterium; assembly: GCA_900472485.1. Classification (GTDB taxonomy): domain Bacteria; phylum Pseudomonadota; class Alphaproteobacteria; order Rhizobiales; family Rhizobiaceae; genus Rhizobium. Next base: position 73,118 of record UCII01000016.1, on the reverse strand, counting down.
AGCGAGCGACTCGCCATGGGGCGGCGCCATCTCCCCGATGCGCAGATAGACCAGATCAAGCCGGTCCAAGCCGAGATCTTGAAGATTTTCCTCTACCAACCGGCGCATGTCGGCACCTGTCGCGGTCCGATGGCTATCGTCCGAGCTGAAAACGTGACCCACTTTGGTTGCGATCACGAGGTCCCGGCCGTAGGGAAAAAGCGCCTCTTGAATTAGCCTGTTCGCACGAACAGTTTTATCGCTGCTATGATAGAAGGCGGCCGTATCAATCAGGTTCGCACCGAGCTCGACGGCGCGGCGAAGCACGGCGCGGCCGGCGCCCGGATCCCGCGCTGGGCCGCGAAACCCCTTCGATACAAGGCGCATGGCGCCAAACCCCATCCGGTTAACTGGCATGTCTCCGCCAAGAGAGAATTTCACAGCTTTGTCTGACACTGGTTGCTCCATGAATTGCGAAACTATTTGTGCGGAAGAAATGGGGGGTTCTTCGCCATATACTCCTACATGAGTATTCTTATGATAGCAATACGCAAGGCAGTGCGGTCAGTTGCTGACGAGTGTACCTGTTCTTACGAACTGGCCGACATCGTTCGAAGCCTTTGCAGCGACCTTGTTCAAAATCAGCGGTAGGATGCCGCCGGCCCGTAGGATCTCGACCTCGACCGATCCCTTCTTCATGCCGGCAATGGCCGGCGCGTCTCGCTGACGGGAATCCGATCCTGCGGGCGCCGGGAACCTGCAAGACTCGGCTCTATACTCGCTAGATCGATTTGCAGCGTGGAGGTATAGCGCGGCTGTGAGGAAGGATCGAACCAAATGCCGACACGCTTGGCAGAGCGTTCGACAAAATTGACGTGATCTTCGCTGCGCCCGGTCGTCCGCAGATATTGGATCGTCTGGCCATCAATCGGGAAGTAGGCGCTGTTGCCGCCGAATTCCGGCGTCATGTTGGCAACAACGGCGCGATCGCCTGCCGTCAATATCGAAACGCCCGGCCCAAAAAATTCGACGAACTTGTCCTGAAGGTCGATCTGGCGGAGCAGATGCGTGACCATCAGAGCAAGATCGGTCGCAAGAACACCATACCGCATGCAGCCGGTCACCAAAGAAGCGCAGAAGCGCAATTGAGCCAACACGGCCAGTTGCGCTATTGGGTTCGCACGAAGGAAATGTTGCGTTCGATGTGGATTCAGGCACAAACACCAACTCGATTTCGTGAGTTTGCCGATTGCCGATATTGCAGATCGACAGGAAGCTCCCCCTCGCCGCGAAATGCCAGGTGAAGTTACCCAGGGGAGCTTGTAGCCGCCGCGCCACCTTGAGTGTCGCGGCGGCCAAAATGTTCGACGCGACTTATTGCCGGCCCGTCTTGATGACTTTGTCGAAATACGGCGCTGGCGCCACTTTCACGCGGATTTCGCGCAACTCATGGCGGTCCACCGTGCGCCGGCGTGTATTCGGCTCGCCCCAGAGGAGCGTGAGTTCCGTGCCGGGGGTGGCGTCTTCAAGATTGACAAGCGCAAGCGAAATGAAGCGCTTTGCATTCGCCGAATAGGCCGACCATTGCGAGACGCCCGCGAGCTTGCCGTTGCTTAGAACAGCGTCGGATTCGAATGTGGCATACATGGGTGTGGGAAGAGCCATGAAGCGGCCAGGCTTTTCGTGGTCGAAGAGCGAAGCCTTGATCGTCGCGGCAACGTCATCGTCGTTCCAGACGAGCGTCACCTTCGTGCGCCTCTGGTTGGCTGCCCGATCCTTGAGCGCATCCCGGCCCACGAAGTCGCGGTTCCAATCGATGAGGCCGCCATAACCCACTTCGATGGGGTCGACATAATAGTCCTCGATGCGGTCGGAGACGTGACTGCCACCGAGCGACGCGATCGATTCCAGATAGTAGTTGTTGAGCCATTCGCGATAAGGCTTCATTTCGGCGCTGTGATAGATCGCCGGCAGCGGCATGGGCATCCAGCCGGATTCCTGGGCCGTCGTGGAGTAGGCAAGCGCGCCGATCTTGCGCATTCCATATTTCTCGCCTGTTCTTTCCAGCGCTTCCCGCACAGCCTGCTGGTCGTCCCATTTGCCATAGAGTTCGAAGCCCGGCGCGCCCGCCATACCATGCCGCAACGCCCGCACGTTTTTGCCGGCGATCCGGAACTCGCCGATGAAGAAGAACTTGATGTCCGGCAGCGTGTTGCCCGTCACGTCCTGCATAAGAGCCAATGCCTGTGGCCCCTGGATCTGGAGCCGGAACACATCGCGCGGCGCTTGGCGGACCGACCAGTTGTCATTCTTCTCGGCAGTCACGTTCAAAGATGTGCTTTGGGCATTGTAGAGCAGCCAATCGCTCGCAAACGGCGCGCCGACGACGCGGAAGAACTCCTCCTCCTCGCGGAACAGGATCGCGTCGGCGATGTAATTGCCGTCATGACCGGTAAGGACGATCTGCTTGGCGCGGCGCACCTGAAATGGATCGAACTTGTTGAGCGCGAACTGCGACAGGAAGGGGATCACTTCCGGCCCGCGCAAATGCAGTTCGGTCATGTGATAGGATTGCTCCAGAAGCGCGACGCTATCCTTCCAGGACTGCACCTCGTCGCGCCAGTTGGTGAATTCCGGAGGTATGCCCGGAAAGACATAGGGGCCGATATTCGACCCGCGCAGCAGCTTCACCGCTCCGCCCGCTTCGTTGATCAATGTTTCGAGGCTCCTCGGGGCTCCTCCACCTGCAGCCATGATACTGCTCCCTTAGCTTGCGACATCCTCCAGTGTGGCCTCAGTCCGTTGGTTGCTTAACGGTTGAGATCAAGAACACATACTAGTTGGTATCGAAAAACCTATTGGTATGTCAAGCAAGACGAAAATGCACTGAATTAAATGCGCCGTCGCGATTCATCCTCGGGGAGCCGTTTGGAACTCGGAGGATTGCTTGCTGGTCGCCTGCGCCCAAATCGCCTTCTGACAGACGATGCGAGGGCCAATCAGTCCGCCTGCGCTAGTGAACCGAAACCATGGCGGACAGCCTTTTCAGTACGGAGAATTCGAGCCGGACGTTCGTCCGGCTCTTTGCAGGTCTAAACGGTCAGAACGCCGTTCTTCTTTGCCGTCCACGTGGCGATGTAGTCCATCAGGCCCGGTGAGAGGCAGTCGTAGGGTGCAAGGCCCAGCTCGGTTAGACGTTCACGAATTGCGTCCATCTTCGAAGGGGCATACCCTGCCTCGATGATTGAGGATACGAACGCGGCAAAGCCGGGTTCCGCCCATCCTTCTTCTTCGAAACGCTCGGGGTGGACGAAGGACAAACCCTTGAACGGATGATCCCGCTCCACCGGCCCGTACATATGAACACCGCACTCCTTGCAGGCATGTCGCTGGATCAGGGCATTTGCATCGACGACCACGAGCTTATCGCCGTTCTCAACGACTTCCACGGCTTCCGTGGGCGCTACCGCAACGATGGAGAAATTTGCGCCCACCGGCTTCCAGCATTTGGTGCAGCCGCAGGCATGATTATGGGCGATATCGCCTTTGATCTTCACCTTGACCGGGTTCGTGGTGCACTCGCAAACGAGAGTGCCTCCGGCGAACGGGGCACCTCCCGTCCTCAATCCCCCATCGACATGGGGGTGTATGCCGACATTTGCCATTGCATCTTCCTCCTATTTGGCCGGACACCACGCCCGGCCTTCAGAACGGCAGGTAGCCGATTAACGATCCAGTCGCTCCGCATGCCACCTCAAATGGGCGGCCGAAGGGGCATTCCTCGAGCCGCTCGACAGTGATCCGCCAGGTGTGGGCCAATTGGAACTCCGTTACAGTTCGACGGCGTAATAGGTGAATCCGCCTTCGTCCTTCCCGACGCCAGAAATGGCGTCATTGATCTTCTCCAGCGGCCACACCATCGGCGACATGACCGACATGTCGATGATCCCTGCTTCGACCATCGCCGCGATCTCCATGCCTTCCGCGGCCGTGAACCATACCGAGCCGATCAATTCCATCTGCTCGTCCATCCACCATTTGACGTCGACAGGCAAAGCGCCCGATGTGCCACCGATGTTGATGATGCGGCCGCCCCGTTTGACGCCGCCCATGGCGTCCAGCATGGAGTCGAGCGGCGCCTTGGCGCCGAGCGTATCGAGCATCAAGTCCACTCCGCTCCCGTTCGTCTGCTCCTTGACGAATGCTCCCGATGATCCCTTCACGTTCGAGAAGGTGACGATGCGATCCGGCGCGATCGCTTTCAGCCGTTCAAGCAGCGCCTCGCCCCTGGCCACGGCATAAATCCTGGCAACACCCATCGCCAACGCGAACAGTGTGGCACCCAAACCCAGTGTTCCGGTTGCGCCGTTAATGATTAGCGTCTTGCCCATCAGCGGTCCGCACTTCTTGAGGGCGGCGTAGGACGTACCGAGATAGCCCATGCGGGAACCTTGGACGAAGGTCATGTTGTCGGGGATTTTGACGACCTGCGCCTGCGGGGCCAGCATGAATTCGCCGAAGCCCCCGTAAGGATAGCGGGCGAACATGTCCATGCTTTTGGGGTTGTAGCCGAAGTACCCGCCAAGCGTCCAATATTCGCAGGCCTGCGGTTTGCCGGAAGAACAATGGTGGCATGCTCCGCAGAAACGCCCGGGATTCACATAGACCCTGTCGCCCGGCTTGATGCTGACAACTTGGGGACCGACCTCGTGAACCACACCACTCGGATCAAGACCGTGAATCGCAGGCCGTGGCGGCAGCGGCATTTGCGGATACCAGGTCTCCCAGTTAGCCAGAACATTCGCCAGGTTCGGAACCATTCCGCAGGCTTTTACGCGGACGATTACATCGCTCCCGGTGGCCTTTGGACGTTCGACCTCGTCAATGCTCATCGGCTGACCCACGGCGTGGAGCCGCGCGGCACGCATCATTTCCATCGGTATTCCTCCCAAACTCGAAGATTGCCCCGTATTGACATACTATATGGACTGTGAATACCGTTTAGTATCTTAAAAGGCAAGCGAGGAATGCAACTATCCTCGCCGACCCGGCAGAGGCCGGTGTGAAGGAGGAGAAATGAATTTCGTTTTGGTCGACTGGCTCCGCATTCTCTGCGGCGTCTGGTTTATCCCCCACCTGATCGGCAAGGGCCTCCATTATGAGAAGGCAGAGGGAACGTTCGACGCGGCTGGCTTCAAGCCAGCGAAGCTGTTCGTCGGTCTTGCGATGGTTGCAGAGGCGTGTGCCGCCGTGGGTTTGATTTTTTCTGTCTATCCCAGGATTGCGGCCGTCGTCGGTGCCCTGGTGCTGTTCGGTTCGGGCTACGCGGTTACAAAAATCAACGGCCTGAATTGGCGTTGGCAGAAGATGGGGCCGGAATATCCGATCTTTTGGGGGCTCATTTGTCTCTCGACGGCTCTTGTGTAACCGGTGCATTTTGAGGTACGCCTCGGTGTCTGGATACGCACGAACGGGAATTGCGAATGGCACGGCTGACACGTGAGCAAAGTCAGGCTCGAACGAAAGAGAAGCTTCTAGCGTCCGCTTATGAGGTCATGGCACGGTACGGCTACGCTGGGGCTTCGATTGAGCGGATCGCCGAGGAGGCCGGCTATTCGAAGGGCGCGTTCTACTCGAACTTTGCCAATAAGGAAGACATCTTCCTCCAGCTTCTTGCCGGCAATGCCGGTGGCGACGTGGTTCAGTTGACGGAACTTCTCGGGAACTGTGATGATCCCATGGAGCTCATTGACGTTCTCGCGACCTGGGCGAACAACCGCGGCGATGACCGGCGGTGGGGAATGCTGGCGATCGAGCTGCTGCGCATGGCACAGCATGATCACACACTCGGAGATCGCCACATCAAGCTGTTCCGGGATCAGTGGGAGGGCGTCGGCAAGATCCTTATCGAGAAGTTGGATCTCGTCATGCAGCCCCCCGCGAGCCCGTTCTATATTGGCGGTATCGTTCTCGAACTTACCTATGGCGGTATTTCGAGCTTCCTCAGGGAGGGAGCCCCTGGCGACATGGTCCGGGTCGTTTTGCACGACATGTATCGGTCGTCGCGAGCAACCAAATCCGGCGTCCCGGTAAAGGCCTGACCGGGACCATCTGCCACACGGCATGACAAACGCACGGCTTTACCGTCAGCCGTCCCGCGCGCCGTTAACGTCTCAACAATCTATCGATCACCGAAGTCGCCATGCAGCGGGGAAAGCACCCGCTTTTGCGTCCATAGCGCGCTTGACATCCAAAAATTCGGAGACTAGCTTTCATTCGGAAACCATTTAGTATGTGAAAACTACTCGGTATCCAAACTGAAAGTGGCGACCGCTGTTGAGGAGCATGCGGTTATTGGGGGGACTATGAGCAAAAGTAGAATGACAGCGATCTGTCGGAGCATGCAACCCGGACGTTAGGGCGCTGGCTGCTTTGGTGCCGGCTGTCACGCGCTGGCGTGCCGGACGCCGCAGGATACATTTTCGCAATTCGGAAAACGTCGCATGCTTGGATTTGGCAACTCTCCGCAGGAGGCGTTGGCCGCGTCCCTGCTCGTCATGATGCTCGTCGGCATTTTCGCGTCGGGCCTGATGCGCTGGCGCGGCCTGATGCGCCCTACCGACCTCCTGATGCCTGCTGCATTGCTGGCAGCCTATTGGCTCGTCTACAACAAGGTGCCGGCGTTTCCGCCTGTCGGGGCGGTCAACAAGCTGTTCTACGTGATTGTTATCGGGACGGCAGTGGGGTTTGCGGTCGAGATCGCCGCCCAACGCGCGGTTCGCGTTGTTGCCTTTCTTCAGCCTGTGGCAGCCGCATTTTATATCGGTCTGCCTCGTTTGGGAGTGGCGACGTGGGAAGTGGTGGCTGCTGCGACGGTGGGCGTTGCTATAATGTGGCTCATCCTGCGCGGGATGTCGGCTCGCGCGGAGGATGACGTAAAGCGGGGCGGCGTCGTTGCCGTGCTTGCGCTCGGCTTCGCGCCGATAGCCCTTCTCGGCGCATCGTCCTCCTCGTTTCAGCTCTGTCTGATGTTCGCAGCCGGTTGCCTGGGAATTCTCCTGGTACACATCGTCAACCCCGTTTTCCGCTTTGGCGGCGCCTCATCGATCGGCGTGTTGGGTGGACTGATTTCCGTCGCTTTCACCGTGGTGTTGATCACGCGCAAAGCCGATCCCGTCGCCATTGCGATCCTCGGCCTCTGCGTCGTGCTGCCAGTGTTCTCGGAGGGTATCTGCCGGATGCTTGGCGTATCCCGGCAGTTTCCGCGCCTTTTCGTCCATGTAGCCCTGGCTGTGCTTCCGGCCGCGTTGGCGGTCGCTGTCGCGTTCCTGGACTATGGATCGAGTTTTCCAGCTTAACCTGAGGAGGAGAATGAAAATGAAATATAGACTTGCAGCTTTGTTGCTTTCTATGACGTCGCTCGCCGAGGCAGTGTCGCCCGCTTGGGCCACCAAGTTCGACATCGACCCCGTCCATTCAGGAATCGCGTTTTACATCGACCACCTGGGCTTCTCGAAAGTGATTGGGGTCGCGCAGGAATTCTCAGGCGCTTTCGACTTCGACGCCACGAAGCCCGAGGGAAGCAGCCTTGATGTCAAGGTCAAGGTCGGTTCGATCTCGACGAACAACAAGCAACGCGACGGCGACATCCAGGGTGCTGATTGGTTCAATGCGACGGAATTTCCGGAAATCACCTTCGTCGGCAAGGAGTTCAAGAAGACCTCCGATACCACGGGCCAAATTACTGGCGACCTAACGATTGCGGGCGTCACGAAATCCACTGCGCTGGATGTCAAGTTCAATAAGGAAGGTCAGAACCCCTGGGACAAGAGCCACGTTGTCGGCTTCAGCGCGACAACTAAGGTCAAGCGGAGCGATTTCGGCATGAAGGCAGCACTTGGGATGATCGGTGACGACGTCGATCTCGTGATCCAGGTGGAAGGTCGCGAGCACCAAGGCTGATTGAACGCAATCCCGACCGCAGGGTCATTTCGCGAGAAAGGTACCGTCGCTGTCGCGCGACGGTACCTTTTCTGTATAGGCGCATCAGAAAACGCTTTGCCCAGAACAAATAGCCGCTTCACCGGCCGCTTCGCAGCTTCCATAGTCGCCCGACCCGGGGATGGCGGCCGGGTGAAATTTCCAACTATTTCGGATACTTTTTAGTATGCAAATTCTAATCAGTATGTTAACGAAGATCCATGCGGCTGGAGGACGGAGATAAAACCGTAAGCGCGCATCGGGAGGATCTGTCAATGCTTTCGCCTGCAATCTCGCTCGTTTGCGGTACACCCGCGCGGCCAAGCTCGCCCATTTGCGGACCGCGAACCTTCAGCCGACGCACTCCTTATTCTTCCGCGACCTGACACTCGCAATCAAGGCCGCACCGCGGCAATTCTGGCAATCATCGAAAGGAAATCTAATGGACGTACGCGCCGCCGTCGCCATTGCCGCCGGTAAACCGCTGGAAGTCATGACCGTTCAGCTCGAAGGCCCGAGGGCCGGCGAAGTGCTGGTCGAGGTCAAGGCAACCGGCATCTGCCACACCGACGATTTCACGCTCTCAGGCGCCGATCCGGAAGGCCTGTTTCCGGCAATCCTCGGCCATGAAGGCGCCGGCATCGTCGTCGATGTCGGTCCGGGCGTGACTTCGGTCAGGAAGGGCGATCATGTCATTCCGCTCTACACCCCCGAATGCCGCGAATGCCCCTCCTGCCTTTCGCGCAAGACCAATCTGTGCACCGCGATTCGCTCGACCCAGGGCCAGGGCCTGATGCCGGACGGCACCTCGCGCTTTTCGATCGGCAAGGACAAGATCCATCACTATATGGGCTGCTCGACCTTCGCCAATTACACCGTGCTGCCGGAGATCGCCGTCGCCAAGGTCAATCCCGACGCCCCCTTCGACAAGATCTGCTACATCGGCTGCGGTGTCACCACCGGCATCGGCGCCGTCATCAATACCGCCAAGGTGGAGATGGGCGCAACCGCTGTTGTCTTCGGCCTCGGCGGCATCGGTTTGAACGTCATCCAGGGCTTGAAGCTTGCCGGCGCCGACATGATCATCGGCGTCGATCTCAACAATGACAAGAAGGCCTGGGGCGAACGCTTCGGCATGACGCATTTCGTCAATCCGAAGGAGGTGGGCGACGACATCGTGCCCTACCTCGTCAACATGACGAAGCGCGGCGCCGACCAGATCGGCGGGGCCGACTACACCTTCGACTGCACCGGCAACACCAAGGTGATGCGCCAGGCGCTGGAGGCCAGCCATCGCGGCTGGGGCAAGTCGGTGGTCATCGGCGTTGCCGGCGCCGGCCAGGAGATTTCGACGCGTCCGTTCCAGCTCGTCACCGGCCGTAGCTGGATGGGCACGGCCTTCGGCGGCGCCCGCGGCCGCACCGATGTTCCGAAGATCGTCGACTGGTACATGGAAGGCAAGATCCAGATCGATCCGATGATCACCCACACCATGCCGCTCGAAGACATCAACAAGGGTTTTGAGCTCATGCATTCGGGAAAGAGTGTCAGGGGTGTTGTCATCTATTGACGATCAGCAACTTTCTAAGAGGGGAATTACATGATCATTGGATCACCACGAGAACGGCTTGAGGGGGAAGCACGCGTCGCGATGACGCCGGACAGCGCCACCCAGCTTCAGAAACTCGGATATCAATGTGCCATCGAAACCGGCGCCGGCAAACTTGCCGGCTTCTCCGACGACGCCTATCGCGCAGCCGGCGTCAGGATCGTCGACAGCGTTGAAGCACTTTTTGCAAGCGTAGACGTCATCGCCAAGGTGCGCCCGCCGGAGCCGAGCGACATAGCAAAGCTTTCGAGCAACAAGACGCTGATCTCCTTCTTCTATCCCGCGCAGAACAAGGAGCTTCTTGAGCAAGCGAAGGCAACGCGTGCAAACGTGATTGCCATGGACATGGTGCCGCGCATTTCGCGCGCCCAGAAGATGGACGCGCTGTCCTCCATGGCCAACATCGCAGGCTATCGCGCCGTGATCGAGGCCGGCAATAATTTCGGCCGCTTCTTCACCGGCCAGGTTACTGCGGCCGGCAAGATCCCGCCGGCCAAGGTTCTGGTCATAGGCGCAGGCGTCGCCGGTCTTGCCGCCGTCGGCACCAGCGTTTCGCTCGGGGCCATCACCTATGCATTCGACGTTCGTCCGGAAGTGGCCGAGCAGATCGAATCGATGGGTGCAGAATTCGTCTTCCTCGATTTCAAGGAGCAGCAGCAGGACGGCGCGACAACGGGTGGCTATGCATCCCCGTCGAGCCCGGAATTTCGCGAAGCGCAGCTAAAGAAGTTTCGCGAGATCGCGCCGGACATCGACATTGTCGTCACCACTGCGCTAATCCCAGGCCGCGATGCGCCGAAGCTCTGGCTTGCAGACATGGTCGCTGCGATGAAGCCGGGCTCCGTGGTGGTCGACCTTGCGGCCGAACGCGGTGGGAATTGCGACCTGACTGTTCCGGATCAGAAGATCGTTTCCGAGAACGGCGTCACCGTCATCGGCTACACCGATTTCCCGAGCCGCATGGCCGCGCAGGCATCGACCCTCTATTCGACGAACATCCGCCACATGATGACGGACCTGACCCCGAAGAAGGATGGCGTTCTCGTCCATAACATGGAAGACGATGTTATTCGCGGAGCCACTGTAGCCTTTGAAGGCGAGATCACCTATCCGCCGCCACCGCCAAAGATCCAGGCGATTGCAGCCCAGAAACGACAAGAAAAGGCCAAGGAGCTGACGCCGGAAGAACGGCGTGCCGCCGAGGCTGCCGCCTTCAAGTCGGCAACGCGCCAGCAGGTCGGCCTGCTCGTCGTCGGCGGCTTGCTCATGGCACTTATCGGAGCCTATGCGCCGTCGGCCTTCATGGGCCATTTCATCGTCTTCGCGCTTGCCTGCTTCGTCGGCTTCCAGGTGATCTGGGGCGTCAGCCATTCGTTGCATACGCCGCTAATGGCGGTGACCAACGCGATTTCCGGGATCATCATCATCGGTGCGCTGCTGCAGATCACAGCGGGTGGCTGGCTGGTGACAGCCCTTGCCGCCATTTCGGTGGCGATCGCCACCATCAACATCGTCGGCGGCTTCATGGTCACCCGGCGCATGTTGAACATGTTCCAAAAGTCGTGACGCCGGCCCGGGGATCAGAATCATGTCTATCGGTATCCAGACCGCGGCCTACATCGCCGCATCCGTTCTCTTCATCCTTTCGCTCGGCGGCCTTTCCGGTCAGGAAAGTGCCAAGCGCGCCGTATGGTACGGCATCGTCGGCATGGCGATAGCCATACTCGCGACCATCCTCGGGCCAGGCGTCGGGCTTTCCGTTGTCCTGCTCATCATGCTCGTCGTTGGTGCTGTCGTTGGCACGTTGCTGGCGCAGCGCGTCGAAATGACCGGCATGCCGCAGCTCGTAGCAGCGCTACACTCCTTCGTGGGCCTTGCTGCCGTGCTGATCGGCCTCAACTCCGACATGACGGCGCATGAGTTCGCCACCAATGCGGAAAAGATCATCCATGAAGCGGAAATCTTCCTCGGCGTGTTCATCGGTGCGGTGACCTTCACCGGCTCGATCATCGCCTATGGCAAGCTTTCCGGCCACATCCGCGGCAAGGCACTCATCCTGTCCGGCCGGCACATGTTCAACATCCTGATGGTGCTCGTGTCGCTTGCGCTGATGATCATGTACATGAATGGCGCGGGTTCATGGTCGCTCTACCTGATGACGCTGATCGCCTTTGTCATCGGCGCTCATCTCGTCATGGCGATCGGCGGCGCCGATATGCCGGTCGTCGTCTCGATGCTCAACTCCTATTCCGGCTGGGCGGCGGCGGCGACAGGCTTCCTCCTCGGCAACGACCTCTTGATCGTAACCGGAGCACTCGTCGGCTCGTCGGGCGCGATTCTCTCCTACATCATGTGCAAGGCAATGAACCGCCAGTTCCTGTCGGTCATTCTCGGCGGCTTCGGCAATGCCTCGGGCCCGGCGATGGAAGTCGTGGGCGAGCAGGTTGCCATCGATGCCGAAGGCGTTGCCGCAGCGCTCAACGACGCCGACTCGGTCATCATCGTTCCAGGTTACGGCATGGCGGTCGCGCAGGCTCAAAGTGCGGTTTCGGAACTCACCCGCAAGCTGCGCGCAGCCGGCAAGAACGTGCGCTTTGCGATCCATCCGGTTGCAGGCCGCCTACCTGGCCACATGAACGTCCTGCTCGCGGAAGCCAAGGTGCCCTACGACATTGTGTTGGAGATGGACGAGATCAACGACGACTTCCACGAGACCGATGTCGTCATCGTCATCGGCTCGAACGACATCGTCAATCCGGCCGCAAAGGAAGATCCGAATTCACCGATCGCGGGCATGCCCGTGCTCGAGGTCTGGAAGGCCAAGCAGGTTTTCGTCTCCAAGCGCGGCCAGGGTACCGGCTATTCCGGGATCGAGAACCCGCTGTTCTACAAGGAAAACACCCGCATGTACTACGGCGACGCCAAAGAGTCGGTCAGCGGCCTGCTTCCGAGGCTGGCCTAAGTTCGATGATGAGTGCCGCCACCAACTGAAGAAATACTGTCAAAGAAACGCATTCCTCGGCAGCCATAAGACCTTCACCGGCAGGCTGCCGTTGCGCGTTCTGGATAGTTCATTCAGAGGTCGCCCGACTACATTCAGCGCGCGATAGGTTGTGGAGACGGACCCGTCCACATGCGGCTAAGGCCGCTCGAACGGTTTGTGTCAGATAGCGAGATCGCCTGCAAACTAGAAGGTGACCTGTGTTATCGAATAAATGAGCGGAATGACGCAACGCCCATGGCTAGGAGTGCCATGGGCGCGGACGAAGTCTTAATTGATGCGTTCTTCAGCCCGAAATTCAGCCATGAAATATCTGACTGCCGGAAGTCGCTCGACTATCGCTTGGAGCATCCGCTTCGAGTGCGACTAAACGGTGATTTTGGCTCGCCGCTCAGCGTATGATCCTCGAGATCCGCCCGTGATGCGAGACGATCTGCTGCTATTCTTCGGGGGCAATGCGAACGACGATTCCACTGAGAGTCTCGTCAAAGGGGATCTGACAGGAAAGCCGCGAGTTCTCTTGGCGGTAGTCGGAGCCTTCCAGCAACTCGCTCTCGTCGATCGAGGGCGCCGCCAGGCTTGCGGTCTCTGGCAATTCCTCGACGTAAAGGTGGCAGGTGGCACAGGAAAGGCACCCGCCACACATTGCAAGCAGCTCATCAAAGCCCGCGTTTCGGATATTCTCCATCAGCGAAGCGCCCACTCTTCCCTCGAAACTATGCAGCTCTCCGTCCCGCGTACGCACCGATATCATAGACATTTTTTCCTCCACTTCATTCCGGCCCTCGAATGCCTCACGGCACTTCGGGGCCAAGTTCCTTGAGTTGTTTCGATGTGTCCGACAGGGCGTCGCGGTCGATCCTCGCCGAGCTGTCGACAAGCTTTCGTCCTTGCACGTAATCGCGGGGTGCGTTGATGCAATCGAGGGCCAGAACCGCCCCGTCCTTCAGGTAGATGACGCTGAAGCTTCGGCTGTTGGGACTACCGCGTGTCACCACGCTGTCAAAGCCGTAGTTGAGACCAACTGTCTGGATCCTCAAATCGTATTGGTTGGACCAGAACCAGGGCGTCGCATCGTAGGGCTTGAGTTCGCCGCAGATCGCCTTGGCGGCGGTGGTGGCCTGATCCGTAGCGTTCTGTACGGATTCAATGCGAATGCCACGGCCATGTCTCAGCCTTGCGCAGTCTCCGATGCAGTAGATGTCCGGCAGGGATGTCTGGCAAAACTCATCGATATCCACACCGTTTGAGCCTTCCGCGCCCGCCTCGATCAGCGGGCCGGCTGAAGGGGTAATACCTATGCCGACCACGACGATATCGGCGGGGATCGTCTCGCCGGTCGCAAGTACTACGCTCTTGACGCGGCCGTTGGAACCCTCCAGAGAGCCGACGCCGGAGTTGAGGCGAATGTCAACGCCATGTGCACGATGTTCGGCTTCGTAGAACCTCGATACCGGCTCCCCGGCTACGCGCGCGAGTACGCGGTCGAGCGCCTCGACCAAAGTGACCTCTTTGCCGATCTCTCGGAACACCGCTGCCGCTTCGAGACCGACATAGCCGCCGCCGACGATCACGATCCTTTCGGCGCCGGGAAGGACTTCGACGAGCGCGTCGCAATCCGCCTTGTTGCGGATATAGCAGATTCCGGCCAGCTCGCTGCCGGGGCAGGAAAGCTTCCTCGGTTCGCCACCAGCCGCCCAAACAAGCTTGCCGTAGGAGAAGCGTTCGCCAAAGTCCGTGACGACGACATGGGCTGCCGCATCGACGATGGTCACACGCCTGCCCAGCATCAGTTCCACTTGTCGCGAAGTCCAGAAATCCGGCGGCCTGAGATGCATCCTTTCGAAGGATTTCTTGCCTGCGAGATATTCCTTCGACAGCGAAGGGCGGTCGTAGGGGACTTCCGGCTCGGCGCTGATCAGCGCAATGCATCCCGTGAACCCGGACTGCCTGAGCGCTGCCGCTGTCTGCGCGCCGCCGTGCCCGCCGCCGACGATGATGCAGTCGAAGAAGCGATTGTTGTCCTCCCGCGTCATTGTCATGACTCTCTTTCAGCGCCGATGAGGACGAAGCACATGGTCGCGGGCTTATCGCCCTTGTTGCGCCAGGCATGGCGCGTGCCGCATTGGACGACGACGTCGCCCTGCTTCAGCAGCGTTTCGGCGCCGTCGTCGAGTTCGAGCCAGACCTCGCCATCGAGGACAATGTCGTAATCCACTGTGTTGGTGGTGTGCATACCGGGGGCGTCGGGCTCGAATGCCTGGATCAGGCCGGGGATATGCACCGCCTGTTCTTCGAAGGCGGCAGCCGGATCGACGGTCGCGAATACCGAGTCCGGCGGGAAGACGACGATCATCAGCTTCGTCTGGCCCGGTTCGGGGGTGATCAGGATTTGCGGCGGCGCCTGCTCCGCATGACCCTGCGGAAGGCTGGGTTTCGCTGACGTTGCGTAAAGGACGGAGGTAAGATGGCCCGGCACGGAATCGTACACGTGGGCATTGGGTGCGGGGCCGTCGCTGATGAAGACGGACTTGCCGTTGCTAATTCCTGTGACGACGCGCCGGGGTATGCGCAGTTGCGTTGCCTTATTCATAGATCAGGCCCTTCGCCTCAAGCTGCGGACGCATGTTGTTAATGTCGAGGCTCAGCTGGCCCGACTCGTAGAGGCCACGCTTCTCCTCCTCCATCTTCTGACGCTTTCGGGCCTTCTCCAGAACCGACGCCGCCTCGTCGCGCTTGACCACACAGACGCCGTCGTCATCGGCGACGATGACATCGCCCGGCTCGATATAGGCTCCGGCGCAGACCACGGGGACCTGGACGTTCGCCAGCGTCTCCTTGACGGTGCCCTGCGCCGATATCGCCTTGGACCAGACGGGGAAGTTCATGGACCTGAGGTCGGCGACATCGCGTACGCCGGCATCGATCACCAGACCCAGAATTCCGCGAGCCTTGCACGATGTCGCGAGAAGATCGCCGAAATATCCGTCCGTGCATGGCGAGGTCGGTGTGACGACCAGGATGTCGCCGGGCTGCGCGACCTCAAGGGCGACATGGATCATCCAGTTGTCACCCGGTGGCACCTCGCATGTGAGCGCCGTCCCGCCGATGCGCGCGCCCTCGATCACGGGGCGCAGATGCGGGGCCAGCAGTCCCTTGCGGCCCTGCGCTTCATGGACTGTGGCGACACCCAGCTTGCCTAGGGCTTCGCATATCTCGCGATCCGTCCGCGGTGTCTTGGTCATTACCTTCATTGGAAGCCTCCCGAGATGCATTCAAACGTATTTCAACCAGCCGACCGCGCCCAGGAGGAAGCTGCGCTCGAACACGCCTGCGGCGCTGGATCTGGCGGCCTCATCAAGCAGGTTGGCGCGGATCATCAAGTCGACCGTGGCATTCATCGCAGCTTGCGGAATGGAGAGATCGCCGGGCCACATGCCCATGTCGCGCATGTAGTGAAGGCCGCGCGAGGCGAGTTCGCTATCGTCTTTCGTGGTAATTCGCTGGAAAATCGGAAGCGTGATGTCGTCGCGGCTCGGGTCGTTTGTTATCGCATAGGCTTCGAACAGCGCCTTGAGGAAACGGGCGACCACATCGCGGTTGCCGTCCAACCAGCTTTTGCGGCCGATGACTGCGGCGAAGACGATCTCGGGAATGACATCGTTGATTTCGCCGATCAGATTGTAGCCTTCGCGTTCGGCCAGGAAATTCCATGGCGCGGGCTGCGGGGCGCAGTCAATTTCCCCCGCCTGCAGGGCTTCCCAGCGCTTGGTGTGGATGCCGGCAAGTTCGAATTCGTAGTCGCCGGGATACCGCAGGCCTTCCTTAGACAACAGCATTTGGGTGTAGATCGCCGTGCCCTCGGTAAGCGACGAGGTACCGACCTTTTTGCCCTTGAGGTCCCTGATCGTCTTGATCGAAGGCTGAGCGACGAGCGACATCGGCAGGCGATTGGAATTCGAGGCAATAACCCTGAGCTCGCCGCCTTTGACGAAGTTCGAGACGGCACCTTCAGGTGGCGTTATCGCGAGATCGGCCTCGCCTTCGAGAACGGCGGTGGTCGCCTTGTCGACGGTGCCCATCTTCTTGTATTCGATCACCAGCCCGTGCTTGGCGAAAATTCCATGCTCTTCGGCCACGAAGACCGGGAGCCAGTTGAATCCTTGCGCCCCGCCAGCGAGGCTCAGATGTCGGCTGGAAACCATGTGATTTCTCCCTATTCAGTTGCGACGCTTCAAAGGCCGCGTTCGCGCAATCTCTTGTCCAAGAGTGGGTAGACCCGGCGTGCGTTTCCTTCGAAGACTGCGTGTCTCTGTTCGTCGTCGAGGGCGAGATGGTCGATGTATCTCTTGGTGTCGTCGAACGGGTGCCCGGTCTCCGGATCGGTCGCCTTCACAGCGCCGAGCAGCTCGGAGCCGAACAGGATGTTCTTGGTGTCGACGACGCGGAAGAGCGTATCGATCCCCGCCTGGTGATAGACGCAGGTGTCGAAGAAGACATTGTTCATAAGGTGCGTGTCGAGGCCGGGCTTTTCGAGCATCATCGACAGGCCGCGATAGCGGCCCCAGTGATACGGCGCAGCCCCGCCTCCGTGCGGTATGATGAGCTTGAGTTCCGGATGGCGCTCGAACAGGTCTCCCTGAATCAACTGCATGAACACCGCCGTATCCGCGTTGATGTAGTGCGCGCCCGTCATGTGAAGGCAGCGCTCGCAGGAGCTCGAAACGTGGATCATCGCGGGGACCCTGAGGGCAACCATGGCCTCCCACATAGGGTCCCACCATGGATCGTAGATCGGCGGCGCACTCCAACGCCCGCCTGACGGGTCGGGGTTGAGATTGCATCCGACGAAACCGTTTTCGACGCAGCGCTCCAACTCCTCGATGACCTCAGACAGGTCGCCATCGACCGTCTGGGGAAGCTGGCAGACGGCCGCGAAATTATCCGGGAACATGTCGACGATCCGGCCAATATTGTCGTTCGATAGGCGCGACCACTCCTTGGCGACCGACAGCCCCGGTACATGGTGTCCCATACCGGAGGCACGGGGGCTGAGCAGCGTCACATGCGAGCCGCGCTCGCGCTGAATTTTAAGTTGGTTCGCCTCAATGATGTCGTACAACTGCTTATCGGGGATTCCCGGATAGACAGGGAGCACGGAAGACTTTCCTTCCGCATAGGCGACTTGCGCCGCGCGGAAGGCGTGGTGCTCCGGCGGTTCGGTCGTAAAGTGGCCGTGGCAGTCGATGATCAGCGACATCACGCATTCCACTTCGCGGGGAGGTCGGATATGCCACGGAACCGCCAGCCCTTGCCCTTGACCTCCCGCGACGGATCGAGGCGAAGATCGGGCAACTGCCGGAACACTTCGGCAAGCGCAATCTCGCCCATCGCACGGGACAGGAAGTGGCCGGAACAGAAGTGCGGACGGAACCCGAATGACAGGTGCTGCTTCTTCTTGCGGAACATGTCGAAGCGGTCGGCGTCTTCGAAACGGATCTCGTCGCGGTTGGCCGACCCCATGACGATGGCGACGGATGACCCCTCAGGGATGACCGTGCCGGCAATCCCGAAATCTTGCTTGGCAATGCGCGGTGTTACGCCGATCGGGGCGATCCAGCGCAGACCCTCGTCGAAGGCGCGCATCGCGTTTTCCTGCGGCTGCTCCGCCATGAGTTTCGCCTGGTCGGGATTTGAAAGAAGACCCGTGCAGGCGTTCGCCGCTGCATGGCCTGGCTCCTGGAGGCCACCGAGGATGATGACGCGCATGGTCGGAGAAATCTCCTCCCAGCTTCGAACCTCGCCCTTTGGCATTCCGCCGTACATGACATGGCTGAGCAGCGAGTGGTTGGGCTTCGACAGGCACGCCTGGTAAAGATCGCCCATCTGCTTGTCAATGTCGGCAAGCGCATCGTCCAGTCGCTTCCATACGGCCGGATCATTGCTGACGTTCTGCAGACCCAGCGCCATCGCGTGGAACCACTCGACGAGAGTTTCGTTTGGCGTCTCCGTCAGGCCGATGACATCGCCAATGCACCGCACCGAGATTGGCTCGAAGAGTTCCGTCGTCAGGTTTGCTTCACCATTCTTCTTGATGGCGTCGATGTAACGCTGCACGACCGGGCGCGTCAGGCCTTCGACGAACGAACGCACGCGTTCCTGCGTGAGATTCTCGTCGATACCCTGGCGGAGGCACTGATGATCTTCCCCAGACATGGTCAGGACGTTCGGCATGCCCATGACGCGGGCCTCGGGGCGGTCTGCCGAACCCGACGGTCCGAACGCTTTGTCGTTGCCGCCGATCGTGCGGCAGTCGTCGAACCGCGTAATGAAATATTCTTTCGTCCCTTCGAAGAAGGCCACAGGCTCCTCCGCGCGTAGCCTCGCGTAGACGGGATAGGGGTCCCTATAGAGATTTTCGCCCGTCAGCTCGGTGTTCGTTCCCGTCATCGATTTCCTCCCTCACCCTGCATCGCAGGGTTTTCGCCAATCCCGCCGTCATGTTCTCCAACCCGACGGCATGCATTCTCAGGACGTTCCTCTAGAGCAATCGCCATGCGATTGATGCTTGACATACCGAAACGTCTTCGGATACTGATAGGTATCCAAAGCGGGATTGGCTGTCAACAAGAGAAATGGACAGGCCGTGGAGAGACCGCCTCGGGAGGAGGAAATCATTGAACGACAGCAGCATCGCCGAGATGCGTCTTGTGCTTGAGGCGCGTGATGTCTCCGTGCAATTTGGCGGCGTCAAAGCCCTGACCAATGTGTCGGTTTCCGTGAGGGCCGGAGAAATCTGCGGCTTGATCGGACCAAACGGAGCAGGCAAATCGACCTTTCTCAATGCGGCGACCCGGCTCGTGAATTACACAAGCGGATCGATCATGCTTGGCGGTCAGCCGCTCGAAGGCGTCGGTTCGCGCGAAATGATCGGAATGGGCATCGCGAGGACCTTCCAGAACCTTGGCATCTATGCGTCCATGACTGTTCTGGAGAACGTCATGCTCGGTGCGCATCATCGGTTTGGCGGCAAGTTCGCCCAAGCGATTTTCGCTCCATCCCGGGCAAGGGCTGTGGAACGGTCCGCGCGCGAAAAGGCAATGGCAGTGCTTGAAGAGGTCGGCATGGCCGAGCTCGCCCCGCGCACCGCCGGATCGCTTCCCTATCCCCTGCAGAAGCGTATGGAGATTGCTCGCGCGCTTGCCGCCGAGCCAAAAATTCTTCTGCTCGACGAACCTGCCGGCGGGCTGACGCACGGCGAAGTCCACGAATTCGGGGCGCTCGTCGATGGCATCAGACGCAATCGGGACCTCTCCATTCTTCTCATCGAGCATCACATGGGGTTGGTCATGAGCCTTTGTGACCGGATCGTTGTGCTGCACCTGGGCCGTAACCTGGCCGAAGGCACCCCTTCCGAAATCAAATCCAACGACGCGGTGATTGCCGCCTATCTCGGGAAGGCAGCATGACGCTGGATCTCAGAAACCTCTCCGTATTCTATGGCAAGACGCAGGCGCTGTTCGACTGTTCGTTCTCAGTGGGCGAAGGCGAGTTTGTCGCCCTGCTCGGCTCCAACGGGGCCGGGAAGACAACGCTCCTGCGCGCCGTGTCGGGACTGCTCCCATTCAAGGGCTCGGTTGCCTTTGCTGGAAAAGCGCTCGACAAGATCGTGGCGCAGAAGCGCCTCGCGCTCGGCATCGCGCACATACCCCAAGGACGAGGGACTTTCTCCGAGTTTACGGTCGATGAAAACCTGTCGCTCGGAGCGACGATCGTGTCCAACCGATCCCAAGTGAGGGAGGACAAGGAACGCTGGTACGAGACATTCCCGCGTCTGCGCGAACGGCGCAACCAGCTTGCGGGAAACCTTAGTGGCGGAGAACAGCAGATGCTGGCTGTGGCACGCGCGCTCATGTCCCGACCGAAGCTTCTGATGTGCGACGAGCCATCGCTCGGGCTCGCCCCTTCGATCACCCAGGAAATCCTGGCGATTTTCAAGACGCTCAACAAGGATCACGGCATGACGCTGCTCGTGGTCGAGCAGAATGTCGACATCACCCTTCAATATGCCGACCGGGCCTTCGTCATCGAGGCCGGCCAGATCGTCGCGAGCGGTGCGGCAAAGGAGCTGATCGGCAACGAAGACATCAAGAAATCTTACCTGGGAGTTGCCTGATGAGCCTCTTCTTCCAGCTCGTCGTCAGCGGCCTGACCACGGGCGCAATTTACGCGGCGCTGGCCCTGGCGCTCGTCCTCATCTTCAGGGCAACCAACGTCGTCAACTTCGGCCAGGGCGAGATGGCGACCTTTTCCGCCTATGTCGCCTGGCAGTTGATGCACTGGGGTGCGCCGCTCTGGCTCGCCGTCCTCGCGAGCCTCATTGTGGCGTTTGCTATTGGGATTGTAACTTTCCGCTTGATTATCCGGCCGATGATGAGCGCTCCGGTGGAGGCAATCGTCGTTATCACCCTTGGTATCCTCGTTCTCTTCCAAGCCGCGTGCATGTGGATGTGGGGCGCCGAACAGCTCTCGTTCCCAAGCCTTTTCCCTGACGGCGGCTTCAATATCGGTGGGGTTCGCGTGCTCTCTTCCGCCATCGGCACGCTGACGATCCTTCTTGTTATTGCTTTGGCAATGGGCATCATCTTCCGGTTCACCAGGCTTGGCCTGTCGATGCGCGCGGCCGCTTTCGACCATGCTCGAAGCGTGCTTGTCGGCGTCAACGTCGAACGCATGCTGATGTTGGGATGGGGCTTTGCCGCTGTCATCGGGGCGCTTGCCGCCATCCTGATTGCCCCCCGCCTGTTTCTCAGCCCGACAATGATGACGCCAATCCTATTTTACGGGCTCGCTGCAGCGACGCTCGGCGGCTGGGACAGTCCGCTTGGCGCGATCGTCGGCGGCCTCGCCGTCGGCGTCGCCGAGAGCTTGGGTGCCAGCTACCTCTCATTTATCGGCGCCGACATGCGCATCGCAGTGCCGATCGCCCTCACCCTGGTCATCCTGCTTGTGAAGCCCGTTGGCCTGTTCGGTTCCTATAAGGTGACAAAGCTATGAATGATGGAGTCCGCGCGGCCACTCTCAAGTTCGGTCTCTTTGCGATCGTCGCGATCCTGATCCCAGTCTTTGCGCCGGGATATGCGTTGCAACAGGTGGCGATTGCCATCGCCTACGCCATCGCCATTCTCGGTTTGAACCTGCTGATGGGGTTCGCCGGGCAGATTTGCCTTGCACAGGGAACGCTGTTCGGTGTCGGCGCTTACGCTACCGCGATCCTCAACGCCACCTACGGCGTCTCGCCGCTCGTGACGCTGCCTGCCTCAGCCGCGGTGGCAGCCGCGATTGGGCTGGTCATCGGCCTTCCGGCACTCAGGCTTCAGGGCTTGCAACTGGCCATCGTTACATTCGGCATTGCGGCCGCGTTCCCGCAACTGCTGCTCAAGATGAGAAGCCTGACCGGCGGCGTATCGGGGCTTTCGATCGATGCCCCCGAAGCTCCGAGTTTCTTCTCGGATCGCCCCGAACTGTGGCTCTATATCATATCGCTTACGTGCGCGGGTGTCGGTGCCCTGCTCGTCTCGCTGATGCTCTTCGGCGACAACGGGCGCGCCCTTAGAGCACAGCGGGATAATCCACAGATTGCTCAGGCGCTCGGCATCAACCTGACACGCACCCGTCTTTGGGCATTTGCCGCAAGTTCGGCGCTCGCGGGACTCGGCGGTGGCGTGTTCGGTATCATCAGCGGTTTCATCAGCCCGGAGTCGTTCCTGGCAATCCTGTCCATCAACATCGTGATCGGCAGCATTGTCGGCGGCGTCACCAGTATCGTCGGAGCGTTTCTCGGCGGTCTCTTCATGGTCTTCGTCCCGACCTGGGCATCTGACATCAACCTGAGCCTCGGCAACCTGATCTACGGCCTCGCGCTGATCCTGATCATGATGGTCGCGCGCAATGGGGTCACTGGCTTCATCGAAAAATGGCTCTCGATGACTTTTCGGAGGATGGCGAGTAGCCGACGCCAAATTGAAACAAGGGAGGAACTGATATGAGATTTATCTCTGTACTGAAAGGATGCGCGATGCCGCTGGCCGTCGCGGCACTGCTCGGGGCAAGCAATGCCAATGCAGCGGAACCGTCGCCGGGCGTCACCGACGACACCATTAAAATTGGTGTCACAGGACCGCTGACTGGACCGGTCGCGGTCGTCGGCGGCGTCGCCGAAGGCATTCGGGCGCGGGTCGAACAGGCCAACGCCGAAGGCGGCGTCAAGATGGGCGACGGCAAAACCCGCAAAATCGATCTCGTCATCGAAGACGATGGCCTTGATCCCCAGCGCACCTTGGCGAATGTCCGCAAGATGGTCGAAAAAGATCAGGTATTTGCTCTCGTCGGCACAGCCGCGACGCCAAACAACCTGGCAATCGGCCGCTATATCACGCAGAAGAAAGTGCCGAACGTTTTCATGTATTCGGGTGTCGTCTCCCTGAACGCTCCCGAATGGGAGGTTGGCTTCGTACCGTCGTTTTCAACCGAAGCCGACTCATTTGCTGCGTACCTTCAGATCAACAAGCCCGACGCAAAGGTGGCCTTCCTGTATCTGAACACGGAGACCGGCCAAACTTTCATGAAGGCCTTCGATAGCGCAATCGACGGAACGAACATCAAGGTGATCGAACGCCAGCCGGTGACATCGCAGGACCCCACTGTCGAGACCCAGCTAAACACTCTGAAAGCTTCCGGC
The DNA here is from genome assembly GCA_900472485.1 of Hyphomicrobiales bacterium. Classification (GTDB taxonomy): domain Bacteria; phylum Pseudomonadota; class Alphaproteobacteria; order Rhizobiales; family Rhizobiaceae; genus Rhizobium. Next base: position 49,808 of record UCII01000016.1, on the reverse strand, counting down.
GCCGATACATTGGTGATTATCGCCGCGCCGCGCCAGGGCGGCGAAGCCATCCGCTTCCAATCCGAAAGCGGTTGGAAGCCTTTGACCCTGGTCACGAACTTGTCGTCAGCGTATCCGGTTCTCCAGTCGGTCGGCCTGGAAAATGCCAAGGGTATCATCACCTCCGACTTCCTGAAGCCGATCACCAGCGATCAGAAGTCCGGTGACGAAGGCGTCGATCACTATCTCGACGCCATAAAAGCAGCCAAGGTGAACTTCGTCTTCGCCAATACGATTGGCCAGACCGGATACGCCATCGGCGATGCGCTCATCCAGTCCCTCGAAAAGCTCAAGGACCCCACCCGCGAAGAGCTGATGAAAGTCGTTCACAACATGAACGGATGGAAGAACCCATTGCTTCAAGAGGGTATCGCGATGACGACCAAGGAAGGATCCGACATTTACCCTGTCGAGGCGCTCCAGCTCTACCAGTTCGACGGCCAGGAATACGTGCCGCTCGGTGGAGTTTTGGATTTTGAAGGCAAAACACACGAATAGTTCTCCCTCCGTTCGGGTGCCGGTAACCCGGCACCCCTTCACTGAGGTGAGGCAGATTTCACTCAGCAGTGCACTTCGATCCGATTGGCTAGGCGTCAGTTTTTGTTTCGGTATGCATCCGGAAACACGATATCCTGATCGACGAGCACATTGAACTTGTACCCTGGCCGGATCTCCAGTGTCGGCTGCACGTCCATATTGCGCTGGATCGTCCGATCGGCAACGCGCCCGAAGGTTTCGGCGAAATTCCGCCGCGCTGCGTCTGAGGCAGTATCCTGCGTCGCCAGAGTCGAACTCTGCGGCACGGCCATATCGATGCCCGTTCCGATCAGGGCAATCAGCACAGCCGACCCGAACGTCCTGAGATAGTGATTGTTCACTTTATCGGTGAAACCGCCATAGCCCTGGGCGTCCGTACCCGCCATGCCGCCAATTTGCAGCGTCGAGCCGTTCGGGAAGATGATGTCGGTCCAGACGACAAGAACACGTCTCTGGCCGAACGAGATCTTGCTGTCATAACGGCCGAAGAGCTTTGTTCCCTGCGGAATGAGCAGGCGATGACCGGTTGCGCTGTCATAGACGTTCTGACTCACCTGCGCAGTGATGCGGCCGGGAAGATCCGAATTAATGCCTGATATGAGCGTCGCCGGAATGACGGAGCCGCGTTTCAGCTCAAAGGGTGATTGCTGTGGCACGACGCGATTGGGGAGGTATCCGAGATCCTTGAGATCGGCGTTGAAGAAATCCTCCTTCGAGCGCTGCCCATTCGGATCGACGTTCTGACCGACGAGACCGGCTCGCAGGGCAGCACTATAGAGGTCGGACGGCGTTCCTGCGGTCGGCGCCGTGGTTGCCGCGCTCGCGTCGTCCGCTCGCGAGCGCGCGTCGAGCTTGCCGCGATCGATGGCGAGCGGCGCGTCATAGGCGGTATCCCTCGCCTGCAGTCGGGCCATGCGCTGGCGATGCCGTTCACGCAAATATTGTTCCTGGTTCTCGCGTTCGAGACGTGCCCGCCATGCATCTTCCGGCTCCAGTTCCTGCCAGCGCCGATCGCCTTGTTCGGGCTGCGGCGTGAAGGGATTGGGCGCCTTATGCTCGTCCTGCTTTGTCGAGACAGGTGTTGGCTGGAACGTTGTCTGCTGCTGCGGCTCACCGATAATTCCGTCGGTCACGCCACGCTTGATCTGGTCGGCGAAGGTCGAGGCGGGATTGCCCGAATTCCCTTCCGGGCCTCGGTCCTTACCCGAATAGAGTCCGCGGGAAGCAAGGCCGTAGAAAATGACGGCGAGAAAGGCGACCAGCAGCACGATGACCACGACGATCGGCAGACGGTTGATCCGCTTGATGCCTTTATCGATTCCTTCGTTTGCGGTGCCGCCGAGCTTGAGAGATTGAGCCATTCTTCTCCTCCCTCAAGGGCGTCGCATCAGCGACAACGCGCTCGCCGCCGTCGCCCCGTTCGCCGTGACGGTATAGGCCCGACCAAGTTCGACACTATTTGTCGAAAGACGCACCAGAACTTGACCATCGAACGGTGTGATTACATAGGCGAGCGTGACGACTTTTGTCTCGCCATCCGTCTTCTGGTCGGTGATAACGGCATAGCCCCATCCCTTGAGCGCCGCCTCGAGCGCCTGCCCAAAGGATGAGCTATCCTGCTTAAGAGCGATTGTCGCTTTCCCTGGTCCGATTTGCTCGGCGAGGCGGCTGACCATATCACCTGCGAGGGCGCCTGCGGCCGGGGGTGAGATTTCCACCGGCGCTGTGCTGGCGGCGAGGCCGTCGGTGTCCGTCGACTGGCATCCGGAAAGAAGAGTGACCAGGATGCAGGCTGAGGCAAGACTGAAGACGAAGCGGAGCCCAGGAGTTCGCATCATCGCCCTCCTCTTCTGATCGTCACTTTTTCTTGCTTCCACCCCACGCCGGAGACGAGGACGGCGCGATCGATATTGTAATCGACCACCATCATATTGTTCTTCAGGCGATAGTTGACGATCCGGTTCTGTCCTCCAGAAACGACGAAGAGCACTGGCGCATCCTGCCCGGAAATCGAACGCGGAAACTGGATGTAGGTCTTGAGCCCATCGGAATAGATCCTCGTCGGCCGCCAGCCGGCTTTTCCCGAGACGGAATAGGCGAAACTCAGCTGTTCGGCTGGAACGCCGGCGCCGGGCATGGTGCTTGCGTCGAGCCGAGCGTTGACCTCGGCGAGTTTTGTCGAAACATCTTCGGGATATTCGAAGCCAACACGGGCCATATATTGCATCGCATGCGACTTGAGCTGGATGTGATACGTGCGCCTGGACGTCGTCACGACCATCGACGTCACCAAGCCGGGTTCCGAAGGCTTGATGATCAGGTGTATGGCCTGTCCGCCTGCCGCTCCCGATGTGGCGGGTTCGACTTTCCAGCGAACCGTGTCGCCGACCAATACGTCGCGGACGACCTCGCCGCCCTGCAGCTCGATATCGCAGACCTGAAGCGGCGAGCAGACGACGGAGGGCTGCACCTCCCCATAGAGGAAGATCACCTTCCCATCCGCTCCCTTGGTGACGAGGCCCCGCGATCCGCGCCACTGGGTGGAAAGTCCCAAACCTTTCGACTCATTGGCGGTGGCGCCGTCGGCGGCCAGCGCGCGGGAAGAGACGAGGATCGAAGATGGCCCGACGGCGAAAATGATGGCGCCGGCCGTCAGCGTGGCCCGTAGAGTTCTGCGTGGGATGTTCATGTGGGAGGCCATGCCTTTCAAAGCTGTGCGGTCCAGTCGAAATCGCGGAGATAAAGACCGATAGGGTTCAGGCGGATTACGCCTTCGTCCTGGGGCGGCGTGAGCGTCACGGTGGCGACGCCGCGAAAACGGCGCACTGCAGTTTCCTTGCCGCGCCGGTCTCGCTCGAACTCCGTCCAGTCGACCTGGTAGGACTGGGTGGAAAGGGCGACGATGTTGTTGACCTCGACCGCGACCGTCGCGGTCGTCGCCTTTTCGAACGGCGAGTTCGAGCGGAACCAGGCATTGATCTTTTCCGTCGCGGGATCGGACATCCGGAGAAGGGCGTAGGTCCGGTCGATATACTGTTTCTGCACGACCGCATCCGGCGTGACGGATCTGAAGTTTGAGACGAAGCTGCCAAGGGTCGCGCGCACGACCCGCGGATCTGCATAGTCTATCTGCTGCGGCAAACCGGCGTTGGAAGCAGTGCCGAGCCTGTCGATTTCGACGATATAGGGAACGAGCTTAACCTGCGTGCTCTGGTATAGCGCATAGGAAAAACCGATCACCGCCATGAGCATGCTGGTGACGCCAACGATACGCCACGCCGCGGCAGCCCTGACATAGGAGCCATAACGTTCGTTCCACTCGTTTCGTGCGGCGATATAGGGATTGTCGGGCGCATTACGTCCGGCCATAAGAACTCTGCCTCCGGCTACTTGTTTTCATTGATCGGTGGAGGCGGCGGCGGTGAGGGTGTGGCGCTTGTCCGCGTCTGATCGAGCTTCGCGTTGGCAAGACCAAGCAGCGAACCGGCATAGGCTCCCGGTGAACCGATCACCTTATCTTTTGCGGCCGAGCCAGCTGCCCAACCTGCACTGCCGATGCCGGATGCCATGCCTCTTAATGCAGCGCCTGCCATCGATGATCCCCCTACCCGCGCCGCGCTCGCGGTCTGAACGCCCTTAGATGCGGCGTTCGCGCCAAGGAATGCGCCGCCTGCGGCGAAGGTAGCGGCTTGGCTGCCGTGGCGGATCGCTTCCATGCCACCACTCACCGATGCACCCTGCACGACGCCCTGCAGGATTGGCGGCACATACATCGCGATCACGAAGACCACGACCGAGATGCCGGCGATCGCGAGTGTGGTGATGAACTGCTCGGAGGTGGCCGTCGGCGCTTCGGCGAGGCTCAGCAAAATGTCGGAGCCGATTTTGGCGATCATCACCAGCGCCATCAGCTTCATCCCGACGGAGAAGGCGTAGACCAGATATTTGATGGCAAAGTCCTTTGTGAAGGAAGAACCGCCGAGGCCGAGCATGATCATGCCGGCGAGCAGGCCGACATACATCTCCACCATGACGGCAACGAAGATCGCGGCGACGAGACTGAAGGAAATCACCACCACGACCATGGCGAAAACGGCGGCGATCGCGAGCGCATTATCCTCGAACAGGCCGAACTTCGCCTGTTCGGACATCTTGGTTGCGACACGGATACCGGCGTCGAAGATGTTGGCAGGGGACGCAGAGCCGCCGCCAGCGCCAATCTGAAACAGACTGTCGACCACCGCCTTGGCGAAGGAGGGACCCTGATCGAGGATGAAGGCGAAGAGACCAATGAACATGATTCGCCGGACGAGTTCGGCAAACCAGCTATCCAGCGAGGCGGCATTGATCGCCAGCCACACGGCAGCGATGCTGACCTCGATGCCGGCCAGGATCCAGAACAACGATCGCGCTGCATCCATCACCGTCGTTTCCCAGCCTTTCGCGGCGGTGACAACGGAGTTCTCCAGCGTCGTGAGTACTTCGCCCTGTTGCGCGAAGGCAGGAGTACTTGCCAACAAGACGACGCCGACCGCAATGAAGGCGAGCTGGATCTTCTGGAAGGAGCGAACAATTACCATCGTGGTTTCATTTCTTGCCCGCCACGGACATTCCGATCCGGATCACCACCGAAGAACTTTTCCCGATATCCCCGATGCTCGGTATCTGAAGCAGGCCGCGAGACGCCCACATCCGATCCGGACCGAGGTGCCGGATTGGGTTGAACCAAAATCCAAGTGACGATGCCGGCGCCGATAATTGTGGCCCCGGCGATGGCGATGGGCAGGCGCAGGCTCACCAGCGGGGCTCCATCGTTTGACCACCGCGGATGTCACGCTCCGTTGCGCTGAAGAACTGCTCGCGGCGGGCCTGCGCCAGATCCTTTTGCGCCTGTTCCGATTGGAACCACGCTCCCATCATGGTCATTTGCTGGGAGACGAGACCCCGCAACTTTTGCATCTGTGCGACCTGTTGGGCGGCGATCTCGTGCCCGACCTGCAGTGCTTTCATTTGTCCATCGGCTGATTCCGACATCGAGCGCAGCGAGGACATCGTGCGTTCCTCACTGGAAAACTGGTCGGCGGTCAGATTTGCGGCCTTCAATGTCCCGGCGATCGTGTCGCGGTTCGTGTCGGACCAACTCTGATATATCGTCGAAAAGCTCGCCCCATTTGGCAGACTGCTCTTCATCTCGGAGAAGCTTTGAAAGCGCTGCTTGAGGAGGTCGTCGATATTGCCCATGGAGAACGCAACCCCTTGACCCTGCGCGACGACGTTCTGCAGGTTCTTCAGGTCGCTCTCGACTTGACCCCAGACGTGGTCGGGTAGTTGCGCTGTGTTTTGCAGCAGGTTTTTGTAGATATTGAGCTGGGTTTGGATTTGCTCGGCAAGCTGGGAGATCTGGGTGATCTGATTGTTCACCTGCTCGGCTGATTTGCCGACGAGCGAAACCAGTTCGGCGTTATTGGCGAGCTGCGTCCATTCGGTCGCCTGCCCTGTAACGCCGCCGGCCTGAACGGGAATGGGGAATGCGGTCGAAAAGGCGGTCGCCGCGATGACTGCCGTGCGGACTGTTTCAAGAGGTCTGGAAGAATGAATCGGCATGGGCGATCCCCCTTTGCTGGAGCCAGTGGAGAGGCCACGTGGCCCCATACTCGAGGTGGAGCGAACGGATGCGCTTCAGGTCTTCCTTGCCTGATGCGCCGACGAATGAGAAAGCGACAGGACCGAGCGCCATATCGAACAAGCGGCGGCCCTCGGGTGAGGCGACGTAATATTCGCGCTTGGGAATGGCGGTCGCGACGATCTCGATCTGCCGCTCGTTGAAACCGATCCGCTCGTAGAACTCGCGCGTCCCGGACTCGCGGGCCGCGCCATTCGGCAGGCAGATTTTCGTCGGGCAGGATTCCTTCAGCACGTCGATGATGCCGGAGCGCTCAGCATCCGAGATCGACTGCGTGGCGAGCACCACTGCGCAATTTGCCTTGCGCAGCACCTTCAGCCATTCGCGGATCTTATCGCGAAAGACCCGATGACCAAGCATCAGCCAGGCCTCGTCGAGAATGATCAGGCTGGGGGCGCCGGTAAGACGCTTTTCGATGCGGCGGAAAAGATAGGTAAGGACGGGGACGAGATTGCGCTCACCCATGTTCATCAACTCTTCGATCTCGAAGCATTGGAAGGCACCGAGCGCCAGACCGTCCTCCTCGGCATCGAGCATCTGTCCCATCGGACCGTCGACGGTATAGTGGTGGAGCGCGTCCTTGATCTCGCGCATCTGCACACCGGATACGAAATCCGAGAGCGAGCGACCACGCGATTCCGCCATCAGAGCGATCTGGCGGGAGATGGCGTTGCGATAATCCGGCGTGATCGTCACGCCCTGCAGCGCAACCAGTGTCTCGATCCACTCGGCGGCCCAGGCGCGATCGCCATCGGCAGAAAGTTCGGCGAGCGGGCAGAATGCGAGACCGGCACTTTCCTCCTTCGTTGCTGGCCTATTGGCGTCGCCGCCGATCTCGTAATGGTGGCCACCAATGCTAAGCGTCAGCGGCAGTATCGAACCGCCCTTGTCGAAGGCGAACACTTGCGCGCCGGCGTAGCGGCGGAATTGCGCTGCGATCAGCGCCAGCAGCGTCGACTTACCCGACCCGGTGGGACCAAATATCAGTGTGTGGCCGACATCGTCGACATGCAGGTTCAGCCGGAACGGCGTCGAACCGCTGGCGACCTGCATCAGCGGCGGCGAGGCCGGCGGATAGTACGGGCACGGTGCGGTCGGGCTGCCCGACCAGACCGAATTGAGAGGAATCAAGTCTGCCAGATTGCGAGTGTTGATCAGCGGTTCGCGGATATTGGCATAGGAAACGCCGGGTAGGCTGCCGAGAAAAGCGTCGGTCGCATTCAGCGTCTCGATCCGTGCACCGAACCCTTCGGCCTGGATCAGGCGGCGGACGGCCTCGCACTTTTCTCGTAGGCGGTTTTGATCCTCGTCGAAGATGACGATGACCGGTGTATAATAACCGTAGGCGACGAGCTGCGATGAGGCCTCGGCAATTGCGTCCTCGGTTTCGGCGACCATCATCATGGCATCCTGGTCGAGCGATCGGGATTGCGTCTGGAAGAGCTGATCGAGGAAGGGTCTGACCTTCTGCTGCCACTTCTTGCGCGTGCGCTCCAGCCTCGCCCTTGCTTCCTCCGCATCGAGGAAGATGAAGCGTGACGACCATCGATAGGCAAGCGGCATCAGGTCGAGGCTGTTAAGGATTCCCGGCCAGCTTTCGGCTGGTAGCCCGTCGACCGCGACGACACCGAGAAATCGGTTCTCGACCAAAGGGGTCAAGCCGTGCCGTAGCTCGGCCGTCACCAGCCAGTCAAGATACATAGGGATCTCGGGCAGACGCACCGGATGGTTCTCGCCGGTGATGCAGAAGCGGATGAACTGGAAAAGCTCGTTATAGTGGGCGGCACGGAATCCGCCGTGCTCTGGCGTTTCTCGCGTCAGCATCCGGCGGATCGACACGACGTTCATGAGATACTGTTCGAGCTCGCGGATAGAAGCTAGAAACGTCTCCAACGCCCTGTCGGCATAGGTGGTCGAGCGGCTGGCTTTATCGGAGTACACATAGCGTGTTAGGCCGGAGCGCCGCGGCTCCGGCGGCCGCCAGGTCAGGATCAGCGCGTGCCGGCTCTCGAAATGGCCGCTCTCCTTCTGGAAATGCGCTCGCCGTTCAGCGTCGATCGCCCGCGTGATCGGATCAGGGAAGTGGCAATCATCATTGGCCGGATAATCGTCAGTCGGAACCCTGGCAGCTTCGACTTGTATCATCCAGCCTGAACCGAGGCGCGAGAGGATCGCGTTGATCTGCCGTGACACTTCGTTGCGCTCGGCGTCGGTCGAACTTTCGCTGTCCGGGCCGGCAAAATACCAGCCTGCCATTAGCGAACCATCCTTGAGCAGGATCACGCTGTTGTCGACCAGGCCGGCATAGGGCACGAGATCGGCAAAAGACGGTTCCGTGTGGCGGAGTGATTTGAGCGCTACCATCGCACGATCCTCAGAATCTGCGCCAGGGCGACGACGTGGCGCGATAGAACGCCTTGTAGGAGATGTGCCGGACATAGACCCGCCGCATGAGGGGATCGGCCTTCGCCATCATACGAAGGGTGGCCACGGCTATAAGCCAGATGGCGGTGCCGAACAGCGCGGCATACCAGGTCAGCACCACGAAGATCAGGATGATCGCGGCAAGGGCCGTGAGCAGCACCAGCTCGCGGTCAGCGCCGATCAGAAGGTTCGGACGGGACAATGCCCGGTGGACGCGCGCGCGGGATAGGTTGGAGCCGACTTCAGCCATGAATCCCCTCCCCTTGCGCGCAAAGCACTACCTCCGGCTTGGAGATGTCAGCATTGGATCGTGCCGCCTCACCAATCGATGCCCCTGTCGCACCATACAGGGCAACGATCTGCGTTGCGCCCAGAAGAACACCGCCTACGAGGGCGACATAGCAAAGCCTTCTCGCGAAATCGTTCAATTCGCCCCCGAAGATGAGCATGGCGCCGGCGATCGCCACGGCCGCCAAGGCGATGAAGCCGGCGACAGGGCCGGTGATCGACTGCTGGATCTGCTGCAGCGGCGTTTCCCACGGCAGTCCACCCCCGCCGGATGATGCAAGCGCCGGCTCCGCCAGGGCTAGAGAAATGGCAGCGAGCGCAGCGTTGGCGGAAATAATCTGTGTCCTACGCGACATGACTGTCCTCGTCGATTTGTGCGTAATGTTCGGTCCGATAATGTGAGTTGCTGAAGCCCTCGACGTGGATGATCTCGCGGACCCGCCTCCCCTTGCCCGCCCGCTCGATGGAGACGACGAGATCAACTGCCTCGCCAATCACATCCTGCATGGGCTGATGGCTCGCTTCCGCGGTCAGTTGCTCGAGCCGACGCAAGGCAGACATCGCAGTGTTGGAGTGAATGGTGGTGACTCCGCCCGGATGTCCGGTGTTCCATGCCTTCAGCAGCGTAAGGGCGGCGCCGTCGCGTACCTCGCCAACGATGATACGGTCGGGTCTGAGACGCATTGTGCTCTTCAGAAGACGTGCCATATCGACCGTGTCACTGGTATGCAGGCTCAGTGCGTTATCCGCCGCACACTGAATCTCGGCCGTGTCCTCAAGAACGACCATGCGATCGTCCGGCGCCGCCGCAACGATTTCGGCGATGACCGCATTCGCAAGCGTCGTTTTGCCTGACCCAGTTCCCCCGGAAATGACGATGTTCATCCGGGAGTCGATCGCGCTACGCAACACAGAAGCTTGTGCTTGGGTCATTACGTTCGACTTCACGTAATCGTCGAGTGGGATGAGCCGGGAGGCTCGCCTCCGGATCGTGAATGTGGGCGCCGACACCACTGGCGGCAGCAAGCCCTCGAACCGATGTCCTCCAATCGGCAGTTCGCCCGAAATGATCGGTTGCTCGTCGTCGGCTTCCGATTGCGATGCATGGGCGACGCTGCCGATGACGACTTCGGCGGCCGCCGGGCTCATCACGCCCGCTGCGGCAATTCCGTGGCCGAGCCGTTCGATGAACAATCTGCCGTCAGGATTGAGCATGATCTCGACGACCGTTGCATCGTCAAGTGCGACGCAGAGCTGGTCACCGAGCGCGTCCTGGAGTTTGCGGACGAGACGGGAACGAGAACGGAGCTCGGTCATGCCGCGCTCCTGATCCGGTTGCCGGCACCGTTCGTCGTGATCGGGTCATATCCCGGCGGGCAAACCCGATCGAAGCTCGTAGGATCGGCCGGCAGGACGCCCCCAACTGCGACGGTGTCACCGATCGAAACCGGAGATCCAAGTCGCCGCATTGGCCACCCAGCCCGTTTCAGGATCCGCTCAAAGCGAAGATCGGTTGCCGTGACGATCTCACGGAATCCGTTCACGATCGACCATTCGATGATGCCGGCGAACATCGTCAGTGTGGCGAGGTGCAGTTGTCCCCCTCCCCTTCCCGCCGGCAATGACGTGTCGACGCAAAAGCGGGAGCTCTCGATCATTGCTGCATGGGCACCGAGGCCGTTCGCTAGCAATTGGGGGAATGTCCGTTCCAGCATGGTCGGGCCGGAAGCGGGCAGAAGGCGCGCACATCCCACTACTTTCCGGTCAAACGCGATCGCCAGAATGTAGGTTGGGCGGAGATCGTCATATTGATCCCGTTCGCCGGCTGAGGTGAGGACAACATCCCATTCCAAGCGTTTGCCAAACACCGAGGCTCGAAGATGGTGCATCTGGTTCAAGTAGTTGCGGTGGCTTCCGTAATGGTCGGCCGAGACGCTTAGAATCCGCATTGTGATCTCCGCATGAACTGGTCAAGCGAAGGAAAATCACCTCGTTTTGCGGATGGCTATGTGCAGATTTGCATCCGCTGATTCTACCGAGTCGGGGTGGAGTCCAGCATCTATGGACGTTGCGAGCAGCGCAAACGGTGCGATTTCATGTGCAAATCTGCAGTCGGTCGCGACTGGCCAACTCTGGAAGAATCGGCCTAACTTGCGGAAAGTCATTAGGGAATCGTTGTCGTGGGAGATTCCGCGGAATGCGCGTTAACCTCTTGTTAACCAAAAACGTCTTGCAACCGTGACGGCATTCGGTAATCGTCACGGAAAAATGGCGTTACGTGCCAATTAACCGTGACAAGAGATTTCACCGTGAGCAAAGCAGCTGCAATGTCCAGAAATGATCGCCCGTCGGTAGACGTTACCATTGGCGAGCACGCGGAACTGCTAAGTTCTCAGCTTCAGGCTATGAGCGAGGCCCTTTTCCCGCCGACGTCGCACAAGAGTTTGCGAAAATTCACGTCGGGTGAAGCTGCCCGTCTGATGAAGATATCCGACTCGACGCTTCGAAAGATGACGTTGGCGGGAGAAGGTCCACAGCCTGAGCTTGCCAGCAACGGGCGACGTTTCTATACGCTTCGCCAGATCAACGAAATTCGACATATGCTCGCTGGCTCTACTCGCGGGCGCGAGAGCATTGACTTCGTGCCTCATAGGCGGGGCGCTGAGCACTTACAGGTCATCGCCGTAACCAATTTCAAGGGTGGCTCTGGCAAGACGACCACCTCCGCCCATCTTGCACAATATCTCGCGCTCCAGGGTTATCGAATCCTTGCTGTCGATCTTGATCCGCAGGCGAGCCTCTCAGCCCTCCTCGGGGTTCTTCCAGAGACTGATGTGGGTACGAACGAAACATTGTACGCGGCAATTCGCTACGATGAAGCAAGGCGGCCACTGAAAGAGGTTATCCGCCCGACGTACTTTGACGGTCTCGATCTTGTTCCTGGTAACCTTGAGCTTATGGAGTTCGAGCACACCACTCCAAAAGCCCTGACTGATCGCGGCAGCCGCGACGGACTTTTCTTCACACGTGTAGCGCAGGCCTTTGATGAGGTCGCTGACGATTATGATGTGGTCGTTATTGACTGCCCTCCCCAGCTGGGTTTCTTGACGCTGAGCGGCTTATGCGCGGCCACATCGATGGTCGTTACTGTGCATCCCCAGATGCTCGACATCGCCTCGATGAGTCAGTTCCTGCTCATGACGCGCGATCTCCTTGGTGTGGTTCGGGACGCCGGGGGCAACCTTCAGTATGATTTCATCCGTTATCTTTTGACGCGGTTTGAGCCCCAGGACGCGCCGCAGACGAAAGTTGCTGCGCTGTTGCGCAACATGTTTGACGACCATGTTCTCACCAATCCGATGGTGAAATCGGCAGCCGTATCGGATGCGGGTTTGACGAAGCAGACGCTTTACGAGATTGGGCGAGAGAACTTGACCCGTTCGACCTATGATCGGGCGATGGAGGCTCTTGACGCAGTTAACTCGGAAATCGAATCCCTGATCAAGTCAGCATGGGGCCGCGCGTGATGGGCCACCACACCATACTTTCAGCGACTCTGTTGGGAGCTCCCAACAGTCCAGTGCTTGCTCGATCTCATCTTGCAGCCAGATGTCCTCCTTTCGATCGGGATCGCCGGCACCCCGTGGATTTTTGGCGTGGCGCCTATAACGGCGCCGTGTTGGGAGCTCCCAACCAACCGCATTTGGTAGTTGAAGCGCAATACCACGGCCGCGGTCTATGGAGGCCTTTGTCATGAGCCGCAAAGACGCAATCGACTCATTGTTCCTCAAGAAGATGGCGGTCAGCGAAAAGCCCGTAACGGATAAACCGCCAACGCGCGTGCGCTCTGGAGCCATCTCCGCAATGGGTTCGTCGCTGCAGGAGATGGCGGAAGGGGCAAAGGCCGCCGCGAGGCTGCAGGATCAACTGGCTTCGGGCGAGGCCGTCGTATCTCTGGATCCGTCCACAATCGAAGGCTCGCCAATCACCGACCGGCTACCGACGGACATCGATCCGAAATTTGACCAGCTCGAGGCCAGTATTATGGAGGATGGTCAACAAGTTCCGATTCTTGTTCGTCCTCATCCTGAGGCGACGGGCCGATACCAAATTGTATATGGAAGGCGGCGATTGCGCGTTGCCGCAAAACTTGGGCGTAATGTCTCTGCTATCGTCCGGAATCTTACCGATCGAGAATTGGTGGTGGCGCAGGGGCGAGAAAATCTTGACAGAGCGGACCTCTCGTTCATCGAGAAAGCACTATTTGCTCTTCGACTCGAAGACGCGGGCTTTGATCGTGCAACGATCATCGCGGCGCTCTCCACCGACAAGGCTGACCTGAGCCGCTACATAGCCGTCGCCAGAAGCATACCAATGACGCTCGCCACCCAGATCGGCCCGGCGTCCAAGGCTGGTCGGTCGCGCTGGGTCGCACTTGCTGAGAGCCTCGGGAAGGTTTCTTCCATGGACGCAATCGACCAGATTATTGCGTCGGAACAGTTCAGGAATTCAGACAGCGACGCCCGCTTCTTACTTGTGTTCAAGGCAGCGTCGAAGCCCAGTAACAAAGTTTCTAAGAGAGTGCGGGCTTGGAGTACCCCAAAGGGAAGAAAGGCCGCAAAAATCCAAAAGGACGCGCGGCAAACAGCTTTGATTTTTGACGAGAAGCTGGTGCCCGCTTTCGGCGAGTACGTCGCCGACCAATTAGATCGTCTCTACACGCAATTCCTTGAAACAAACGGAGGAGAAAGATCTGACAGGCAGTAACGGCCCTATCGCTTCTGAGCGTGCTCGATCGAGCTGGGCCACAGGTAGCCGCAAAAGAAAAAGGCCCTCCAAAACGGCGTTCCGGAAGACCTTCTCTGTAGTATCGCAGCTAAGAGAATCGCATTTCCAGGAATCTCAGTCAAGAGTCCCGTGAGGGAAAAACGTCGTGTTGGCGAGCGGATTTCTTTTGCCTAACGAAAGGTAAAGGGAAATGCAAGCACACGTCTCAACGACGCCCTTTGGGCGGCGGCCGGTGTCGCTCGGCCAAATTTCAAGTCAGATGTCGGCAAAGGCTGTGGAGCCTAGCGCGAACGCGAACAAATGGCATGTATTCCAGAATATCCGGGAGGTGAGGGAACTCCTCGGCGCCACGGATCGCTCGCTTGCGATCCTCAATGCCTTGCTGACCTTCCATCCGGAAACCACCTTCACCGGCGATGCCGAACTCATTGTATGGCCCTCGAACGAGCAGCTTGCAGCGCGTGCCAATGGCATGCCGGCAACGACATTGCGCCGACACATCGCGGTGCTCGTGGATTGCGGCCTGGTCATCCGACGCGATAGCCCAAACGGCAAACGCTTCGCCCGCAAGGGCAGGGGAGGCGAGATCGAACAAGCTTATGGCTTCGATCTGTCGCCAATCGTGGCCAGGGCTGAAGAATTCAAGGGCATGGCTGAGACGATGCAGGCCGAAAAGAAGGCCTTTCGTGTTGCAAAGGAGCGGCTGACGCTGCTGCGTCGCGATATTGTAAAGCTGATCGACGCGGGGATAGAAGAACGGGTTCCCGGCAATTGGGGCAGGGTGCAACAGACGTATCAGTCGATCATGAACAGACTGCCGCGCTCTGCGCCTCGCCAGCTCGTTGACGATATCTGCATCGATCTCCACGCGCTCTACACGGAAATCCGTGACGTATTGGAATCCTTCGCAAAAACACAGATTCCGGTCTCCAATGAGTCCCATTCCGGTCGCCACATACAGAATTCAAAACCAGACTCTATTTCTGAATTTGAACATAGCATTGGAAAAAAAGAAGAAGCTGGCAGCACGGTGGAGGAAACCGATAACGTACGGAGCTTGCCGAAACGGGAATTGCCTTTGGGGATCGTTCTGGATGCCTGCCCGGGAGTAAGGGAACTTGCCCAGGGTGGCGAAATCCGCCATTGGCGCGATTTTCGGGCAGCGACGGAGCTTGCGCGGCCGATGCTGGGAATCAGCCCGAGCGCTTGGCGAGATGCCTGCGAGGTTCTGGGCGAGCAGCACGCCGCGATCACACTGGCCGCAATCTACCAGCGGGCTAACCAGATTGGTTCCGCCGGAGGATACTTGCGCAGCCTGACAGACCGAGCCCGGGAGGGTAAATTCTCGACCTGGCCGATGGTCATGGCGCTATTGCGGACCAAGCTTGAGGCGCAGAAGGTGAGGGGTAACGATCGGGGGGCCAGCCTGGATGATCCGGCGGGGAGCGGTTCGGGTCTGCGAGCGTCGGACGCCCTGCTGAGAAGCCTCAACAGGGCGAGACCGCTATGAGGACTGCTTCTGGCTCCGTTCCCGAATGATGGTGTCGCGGCCAGCCGAGCGCAGTCCAGTCTCCTGCGCTTCCGTCGCTTGTTCGTCCGTCGATAAACGCGTGTAGCCGATCAGACTGGCTTTTTTGGTCGCTCGGGTCATCGACCAGCCTAAGCAGGGCGGCGGTCGCGGAGAAGCGTCAGCAGGGCCGGATTGATGTAAAGGTTCTCGCGTCCCGCCTTCACTTCCTGAAGCAAGCCGTTATCGGTGAGTGCCTTCAGGTAGACGGATGCCGCCTGACGTTTTGCGATGCTGGCCTGCACAAGATCGCTAATGCGGCAGTACGGGTTGACGAAAATCACTTCAGCCAGCTCCCGTGTGTAGAGTTTCGGGAGATCGCGGCGAATTCGTTCAGCGGTTTGATCGAGCAGATCGCGAATGGCGCGAATACGTGCTGTTGACCAGTCCGCTGTCTCTCGTACAGCCTCGAGCATGTAGAGAATCCACTCCTCCCAGGAGCCTTGCGTGGTGACGGCAAGAAGCCGATCATAATAGGCGCGCTTGTTGCCGATGATATATCGGCTGAGGTAGAGGACGGGGATGTCCAGCAGGCCTTTATCGACCAGATAGAGGAGGTTGAGGACGCGACCTGTGCGGCCGTTGCCATCTATGAAGGGGTGGATAGCCTCAAACTGGTAGTGCATGACAGCCAGTCGGACCAAAGGGTCTATTTCTTCGGCCTCGTGAATGTAGCGTTCCCAGTTTGCAAGCTTGCTCCGGAGCAATTCCTGTCCTTCCGGCGGGGTGTAGATGACCGTGCCAGTAGCCTCGTTCATCAGTGCTGTGCCAGGCGTTGAGCGGATGTCGAGATCAACCCCCTTGATCCTGCGGCAGACAGCGACAGCCGTTGACGTTGATACCGGGCGCTCTCTGAGCGACTGAAACCCCTCGCTTAGAGCCGTGCGATAACGAAGCGCTTCCTTCGTTGCAGGATCGGCCTGACCTCCTGGCTCGTTGGCGAAGCGGAAAAGCCGGTCAGTCGTGGTGACAATATTCTCTATTTCCGAGCTTGCCTGCGCCTCAAGCAGTGGGATCGAGTTGATAAGAACAGACTGGTTGGGTATGAGCTGCCCTGAGACGCGGAGTTCAGCCAGCGAGGCCCTTGCTGCGATGCATGCCTTGAGCACGGCCTTTGTTTCGACGTCCTCTCGGGGCGGTAGAGACGGAAGATCGTTATAGGGGCGATCAGGGCGGAACGTCATGTCGGTCAATCCCCATTTTGCCGACATGTCGCATTGGATATGTCGATGGCATCGACACGTCAGTAATTTATGTCGATGAAACTCGATTCTATCGACATATTATTTGGGCTGCAAGTCGATTTTCCAAAATGGAGAAGGCATGAATAAACGGTAGTTTGCAAGCGCGTAGATGATCAAAACCTAGAGCCTAGAGTACTATCCGAAAATGCCGGTGCCGAGCTGCCGCTTCACTGAGAGCCGATTTTACGCGATTTTTGCCATGCTAGCCCGGTGACCTGGTTCGCAGGTTCGCCTGAGCCTCTCGTTAAATTGATATTAGCCTTTTGATTGAACTGTGTAGTGGAAACACTGGCTACGTTGCGGTGGTGTGAGCGAGGCACCATGGATGAGATTTTGCGGCGTGATTGCATAAGTCTTTTTGAGGCGTGTCTGGCTCAGATTGAGAGCGGCAAACCCGGACCAAGTATGCTCACATCTCGCGACTTCGCGGGTGCGCTGAGCAATCTGCTGGAAAGACTTCGGAAAGAGCCGGCGGAAGAAGACGCGACCGAGGGCGAAGGGCGCTTCGTCTTAGAACTGATCGTAAAGGCTAATCTGAATAGCGCGAAAGATGGCCTCAGTCATTTGAAAAACTGGCTCCGGGGTTCGGAGGAAATTGTGGTTTGCGATCCTTACCTTATGCACTTCTCCGCAACTGATCTCTATCCGGATGTCACCAGCTATGCGCAGGTCCTCCTATCGCTCTTTCCCGCGTCGGCGAAGCGGATCGACCTCTACAGCAACGGATACATGAGCCAGGTAAAGCCGGCGATCATGCGTCCTCTCAAAGATGGTCGCCAAGCTCGACATTTCAGCTCGCACGGCCTTCATGATCGTTTTGTTATCAAGAATCGAACGGAAGGGAAATTCATCGGCACGTCGTTCGGGGGCTTCGGGCGAAAATTCTTTGCGATCTCTGATTTGCCACGCCAAGATGTCTCTGCGTTGCTTTCCGAACTTCACGCACTGTGCCCAAAGCCTATCAAGCATGGACGGCGTTAGCAGCGGAAATCGGCGTCCTTCCGAAGGCAAGCTATCTGCGAGACCTTTCGCTTTGATGTCGTCCGCCAAAATCCAAGGAACAGAAATGAACGACGCCCGCGCTGAAGATGATCGAAGCCTTCGACCACATGCCGTACCCAACATGCAAACGCCGATCGGCCGGCTCATCGATCGCCTCGGGTATGGAGCGCTATCACTTGTCGCCTCTGGCGCTCTGACTCTATCGACCACATATTTCGCAATTGCACCGAAAGGCCAAGGGATCGAGACAAATGATGTGGGCGATGCTCTCTATTTCTCGATTGTCACCTTTACTTCACTTGGATACGGCGACCTCCAACCGCACGGCGTTGGTCGGGCCGTGGCCTCGGTCCTTGTCCTGGTTGGAATATCGGTAACTGCTCTCCTCATTGGAAGGGTGGCGTCGGAACGCCAATCCTCACTCTTGCTTCTTTTGCACAGCAGCGACGTGCAGCGACGCCTGTCGAGCTTTACGCAGCAGCTTCACGACGCAGCTGACGAAATCTCTCAGGCTGGTCCAATGCGCGCTCGTAAGCTGAAATCCACGGGCGAACTTTTACAGGCGGTTTCCAGCTATCTTTCCTTCAACGCATTCCAGGCGGGAATACTGAGCTTCGGAAATTTCACCGCGCTAACAATGCTCTACGATGCCCTGAATGAAACCTTTGAAGCGTGCATGGCCGCGTTCAAAGATGGCGAGAACGCTGAGACGATGAACCGCGCGCTTGCCTGTGGACGAACTATTGAACGGCTTATTAATCTCATGAGCCGTCTACATCACCAGAGCGAACGCGAGGCAAGTTCATGGAAAAAAATCCGGGGTACCAGACGTGGCAGATCGCAAGTCGCGGCAGGCGAAAAGGCCCAGAAGTTGAGATCGGAGATGTTTGGTGCTCTCCAATCTTCCATGGAATGGAGAGATAAAGCGTTTCATGCCCTACAGGTTGAGCGGGTTTTCAAGGCTATGCCGTCGGGAAATCAATGGCCGACCGGGATACACAAAGAGGTTGCTGCTGCTCTGAAAATTTCCCCGTCGACCGCGACAAAGTGCATCACTGAGCTCAAAAACAATGGTAGGCTTCCAAAGTACTAGCGCACGGGCTGGACATTTTCCAAGCCACTATAGCTTTCGGGGCCGATGCGTTCCAGGATAGGATGTCTCGACCTTTCATAGCAGGCGCGCGGCTCGTCCACTTCGCCGGGTAGCATTGTTATAATAGCTCGACGCCTGCTGCACCGATCGGTGGCGGGATTGATCCATTGCTTCGGCCAGTGGAATGCTGCGATTGGCGGCCTCTGTCAGATAGCCCGCTCTCAACCCGTGCGCGGAAAACTCTCCCGGCTCCAGCCCCGCCATCTCCGCCCGCTGCTTCAGGATCGCGTTGACCGACTGCGGATCCAGCGCCCGCCGTGAGACGGTGCCCCATCTTCCGATGCCCCGAAACACACTGCCCTTGTCGATCTTGGCGGCCGCCAGCCAGGCATTCAACGCCTCGACGGGCCGGCCTGTGAGATAAACGACGTCGTCCTGCTCGCCGGTCGTAGTTTTGGTGCGGCCGAGATGAATGGCCAAAGAGGGGAGGGGAGGGCCATCGGCCACCGCGATCGGCGGCTCGACTGTCAGCTGCTCGACGCGTAGCGCGGCGATCTCGCTGCGCCTCCGGCCGCCGGAGGCAAAGGCGACCATTAGGATCGCCCGGTCACGGAGATCGCGCAGGCTGTCGGTCGCGCAGGTCGCCAGCAGGTTTGCCAGCACGTCGCCGGTGACGGCCTTGGCGCTCTTGCGCCGACGGGTCCGTGGGACGGCACGCACGGCCAGACGAATGGCGGATTTGAGGGCAGCAGAGGTGAAGGCGCCATCGAGGCCGCGCCATCTGGTCAGCGTCGACCAGTTCGCCAGCCGCCGGCGCACGGTCGCCGGCGCATGCGGGCCAGTGGATTTCAAAAAACCTTGGCGACGGAGATTGTCGGCGACGTCATCAGGCATGCCGTGATCCGGATCGGCCGCACGTTTCTCCGGATCCCAGAGGTGGTGTGCGACGAATTTGAGCAGCAGCGCTTCGGGCGCCGGCCAGGGCAGGGACTGTCCGGTGGCAGCGAGACCCCAGGCTTCGAGATAGGCGAGATCGGAGGTGAGAGCCCTCAGGGAATTGTCGCCCATGCCGCGTTCGACGAGATGCTTGAGTGTCTCGACATCCTGGTCAGTCAGCAGCTCCGCGAGCTCGTCGCGGCGCTCCAATGGCAAGACGGCGGCAATGGTGTCGAGTTCTTCGGCGCGGCGCTCGACGGCGGACAAGGTGGCGGATTTCTTTGGGGCCGCCATTAGTCGACCTCGACATGCGGCCGCCAGCGGCGAATGATCTGAACGATCTCCGGCTTGTAGGCATCCGGATAGGAAAGCGTTTCCTCGCGGGCGATATAGGTGAAGACGGTGATCATGTCCTCGCAGATCTCTGGATCGAGGTCGGCCAGGTCTGTGAGGTCGAAACCGCCATGCACATCGGCGTTCCACCAGGCGAGCAGGAAGCTGGCGACCCGTCGGCTCTGACCGGTGTCGCCATGGGCGACGTTGAGCAGCTTTTCGAGGGCGAAGCGGACACGGTCTTCCATGAAACAGGCCTTTGCGGAGCGGGATTAGGCCCAGATTCGGTGGATTCGCGAGCCCTGTCAATCTACCATCGATAAGAGGTAGTTATCGATAGTAAACGCCCCAGCAAACCACCGTCCGAGCAACGGAAGCAAAAGGCGAATTCGCTTCATCAAGGCAAAAGAACGTCGTTAATTCATATGGTTAATGATGTGGAAAATGGGAATCTTCGACTCGCGAGTGGGGCGAGTGGTGCGTGGGGTAAAATCGGCAATCGAAACGGTAAGCTGAAAATCTGACCTGCAATTTTGATTTCGGGCTCGGACTCGTGCGGGGAAGGGGCCTCCTAAAGCCACGCGTCTTTGCGAGATTGAAGCGGAACCGGTCATGCCGGCGTTGCAATTTGCCGGTCATTTCCACGCTGCATGGCCGAGCTGCTTCTGAACTACAGCTTGTTGAACTTATCAGAAGGGGCACCCGCATCCACCGCCGGGATTTGCTCCCTGAAGACTGCCATTCCGATGAAATAATTCGGTCGGCTGCCCGACAGCCGACTGCCCTCACGACGACGTTCTTCTATTGGCATTCCTGTGATTTAAATGTTCTCCACTTGTTCATGTCGCAGCCTATGATAGGTTGCAGCGTCATGAACCAGCTGAAATCTATTTTCCCCGCTGAAACGCTCGCGTTCGGTTTCGTGCAGCTCGGAAGAACGTTTCACGAGCTTTCAAAATACGCGAGCGAGGATGACAGCATCGACGCGGGCCGCGCCTTCCGCGTTGGTGATCGCCTTTCCTGGGGTAATCTTGTCAACGAATATCGTTTGGTCATCCTTGCCGAGGCCGGGTCTGGCAAGACCGCAGAGATACGAAGCATCGCGCAAACGCTTCGGAACGAAGGTAAGCGTGCATTCTTTTTGCGCCTAGAGAACATTCCCCGCGACTTTGAATTCGCATTCGAAGTGGGAACGCATGCGGCGTTCGCGGCATGGTTGGAGGGCAATGATGAAGGTTGGCTCTTACTTGATTCAGTAGACGAAGCGCGTCTTCGCAACCCTCGCGACTTCGAACTTGCGATTACCAAGCTTGGCGCACTTATTGGAACGGCGAAGGATCGCGTTCACATTATAATCACGGGGCGCACAACGGCTTGGCGACCCAAGACGGACCTCATGCACTGCATCGCTCATCTGCCATATGCGCCGCCGGTTACTGTACAGGAGACCCAGAAACAAGATGATGCCGAATTCGACGACCTTGAAGAAGCGATAAAGACCGAGACGCATGACAACGGCAATGACGGCGCTTCTGGCTTCAAGATCGTCACGCTTAGCGATCTCAGCGCAGAGCAGATCGCCCTCTTCATTGCGGCTCGTGGCGTGACCAATACCAAAGCTTTTCTCGATGCTGTGGAAAGAGCCGATGCATGGTCCTTTACCACCCGTCCACAAGATCTCGAAGACCTGACAGCATTTTGGCTTACCAACGAGCGTATTGGCAGCCGGCTGGAGATCATGCGCAACAGCATTGAACGCCGGCTTAGCGAACGTGACCAAGGGCGGGCCGAAGTGCGTCCCCTTGCAATGGAGCGAGCGCGGGAGGGCGCGATGCTGCTCGCCGCCGCCACCACGCTTTCGAAAGATCCGGCAATTCGAGTGCCGGATGGGGCGGATAATACGAAGGGAATTCCAGTCAAATCCGTACTTCCCGATTGGGACGAGGCGCAACAGGCGGCTCTCCTCGCGCGCCCCATCTTTGATGAGGCAATTTATGGTGCGGTAAGGTTTCACCACCGGTCGGTTCGCGAATACCTGGCGGCCGAATGGTTCGCAAAATTACTCGCCCGCGAAACCTCGCGGCGATCAATTGAGGCAATGTTCTTCCGTGAGCAATATGGGACTTTAATCGTAACCCCGACCCTGCGCCCGATTTTGCCGTGGCTTGCCCTGCTTGATGACAAAATCAGACATCGTATCAAGCAAATCGCGCCAGAAATTGCTCTGGAAGGTGGTGATCCGAGCCAACTTCCCATCGCAGACCGCCGACAAATCCTTCATGATGTATGCGCGCAAGTTGCCGCTGGGACGTCGAGCCGATCGATCCATGATTACGCGGCGGTTCAGCGCTTCGCAAATGCCGATCTCACGGATGACATTCGCGCGCTCATTAGATCGCACGCGAGCAATGATGATCTTTCGTCCTTCCTCTTGCGCATGGTTTGGCTGGGTCAATTGCAAGGCGCGCTTCCAGAGGTATTGGAGATCGCTCTTTCGAACGGGGCGGAGGAGTATAGCCGCCAGAATGCATTTCGAGCGCTCAAAGCTATCGGGTCTGAGGCGGATCAGAGACGAGTCCGCGACGAATTTATCTTAGAGGAAAATGAACTTAACAGGACTCTTTTGGCAGAGCTTGTCGAAGATCTCGACCCGAATCTTGAGAACCTCGAATGGTTCCTGCGCGCCATTGCCAGGAGCCAACCCAAGGAACCTTATAGCGTAGATGGCTTGAGCGAGCAGCTGAAAAACTTCGTCCAGCGTGCTCCTCTCGATGTAGTTCATGCACTGACCGTCGGCCTTATACCAATATTAAGCCAGCCGCCCGTGATCAAGCGCCCGCTCAATGACGTTTCGCAGCGCTTTGAGTGGCTGCTGCCCTCAGCCTCAAAAGCCGTCGAGCGCCTGATCTCGGCGCGTCATCCGAGCGCGTTTGAGCCTGCCTGCTTCGACATCATGCGCATGATCTCAGGTGCTCGCGCTTATCAGAGCGACGAAATTTCCGATGAGAAAACCAACTTTGCTGAGCTTGTTTTGTCTTGGGCGGAACTCAATCGGGCTTTCTTCTGGTTCGAGGTGCAGCAGACACGAGAAAGTACACTGCAGAAAGGCGAGCGCCTGACAGATTTTTGGCACGCCTCAATTTTCGGGACTTTTTGGGCTTTCGGCGAATCCGATTTCGACTATGTGAGCGGCGAGATCGCAAATCAGAACGAGCAGGACAACAAACTCGTCGCGCTCTCGTTGGCATTTGATCTGTACCGCCGTTTCGGCCGGCCCCGCGTCTGGCGAGAAAAGCTCAAAAAACTGGTGGCAGGTAACGATGAACTCGTGGTGAGGCTCAATACATTTTTGAAGCCGCCCGCCCAACCTGAAATTCGTCGTTGGAAGGCCCAGGAGCGGAAGTGGAAGAAGCAGCGGGAAGCCCATAAAGCCACGCGCGCCAAATACCACGAGGGGTGGAAGGCCTATCTCGAAAAGGAGTTGGAAAGTCTCCGGGCGTCCCAGAAAGCCAAGCCGGGAGAGATGCTTAACGCCATGCTCTATCTGTTTGATTGCACCCGTGACGACCGGAACATCGGCGGAAAATGGACGGAGTACAACTGGCGTAAGCTAATCGCGAAGTTTGGCGAGCCGATTGCTCGTTTTTACCGGGACTCCGCCGTCGAATTCTGGCGGCACCATGCGCCGACGCTACAATCCGAAGGCGCGCCCAACAATCAGACGTCTTATGCCACGATTTTCGGTCTCGTCGGCCTTGAGATAGAGTTCCACGAAACCGCCGGATGGCCTTCAGGGCTAAGCCCCTCCGAAGTCGAACGAGCCTGCCGTTATGCCTCGTTTGAGCTCAACGGATTCCCGACATGGTTTCCAAAATTGTTCGAAGCCTATCCCGCTACAGTGGTGGCGTTTTTGATGGGCGAAATCAGATATGAACTTTCCAGCGAGAAAGCCGATGTCGACGGAAACTACATACTCGGTGATGTCAGCTGGTCGGGACATTGGTGCTGGGAGCAACTCGCCCCTCAGCTCTACGGCCTTCTGCAAACGGTCGAGCCCGCCAATCTCAGCAATCTCGGTAAGCTTCTGAAAATCCTGCAGGACTCGTCCATCTCGGATGCCGATCTCGGTGGGCTCGCTGCAACAAAATGCGCCGCTCTCGGCGATTCCACGAATGCTGCATTTTGGTTTGCGGCGTGGACAGGTGTAGCGCCGCAAGACGCCATTCCTGCGGTCACCGTCCGGCTTGATGCGATCACTGATACCCGAAAGCGTATCGAATTCGCTATGAACTATGTCACGCACTTGTTTAGCGGGCGAAGGGGCGAGGACGGTGCGGCCCGAGGTGCCTTCCACACGCCTTCCTATTTGAAATCCCTCTATTTGCTCATCAGTCAACACGTGAAGCGCGAGGATGATATTGAGCGAGCCGGGAGCGGGGTGTACTCGCCCGGTCTCAGGGACAACGCGCAGGATGCGCGTAATTACCTCGTCGACGTCCTTTTGAAGACCTCAGGGAAGGAGACATTCCTGGCAATCCACGAGATTGCGGAAGCGTTCCCCGAACGTCCCTGGCTCGCTCGCTTCGCGAAGGAGAGGGCTGAAAAAGACGGCGATCTGGATGCGATCCCTCCTGCTGGGGTGCGAGAGCTTAACGACAAGCTGGAGAGAACCCCGACCAACCATCGGGAACTCGCTGACCTTGCTGTGCTTCGGCTCAACGATCTGAAAGACGATCTTGAAAACGGGGACAGCAGCATCGCTGCGATCTTGCGAACCGTTAAGCTCGAAACCGACATGCGAAAATATATCGGAAAGGAACTTCGCGACAAAGCGTTTGGCCGCTATGCGATCCCGCAGGAAGAAGAGCTTGCCGATGCCAAGAAGCCCGATCTCCGCTTTCATGGTATAGGATTTGATGGCCCAGTGCCGGGTGAACTCAAGCTTGCCGACAAATGGAGCGGACCCGATCTTTTTGAGCGGCTCGAAAATCAGCTCTGTGGCGCCTATCTGCGAGACAACAGATCAAACCGGGGCATTTTTGTCCTGGTCCAGAGGGGCGAGCAGGCCAAATGGGATCTTCCCGGCGGACTTGGCCGGGTAAACTTTGACGGCTTGGTCGCGGCTCTCCAACAGAAATGGGTTGACCTATCGCCGCGCTATCCGGGCATCGACGACATCACTGTGATCGGAATAGATCTAACCAAACGTGACAAGAAGGGTGCTCATTCCCACGCCTGAATAGCTCTCGTTTCACATAGACAGATTGACCACGCTGTCCGGCTTCACGCCGTAGATCATTTCAAAGTGCCGGTCAGCAAAGCCCTTTATGTCCTCATGGCTGCCGTTCTGGCTGAGCCATCGATAGTTATAGGTAAAGGGGCCAGGACGCCTGATCCATTGATCCGTCATGTCGTAGGTAAGATTGATCGCGTAAAAACTCTCGAACACCTGCTGAACAAGCGACTCATCGCGACCTGAGACAAGGCGTGGGAAAATGCCGTCGTCATCCTTCTTATCCACAAAGAGCGCACCGTGGCGGTCAAACAGTTCCGCCGACTGTTCCGACACCCGGTCGCCTGCCATCCAGGCGCCGGGCCAGCAGAAAAACTCGGGTGTTTTTCGCTTGTCCTGCATGAATGCGAGGAAATGGGAAAACAGCAACCGAACCGGCATATTGCGCGGCTCGAAATTAAAGCTGCGATGCTCCTCCATCAGGCCATGAAGCGGCGCGCCCTCCTTCACCCAATCCGAGCATGTCGCCGCAATAGCCAGAGGAGATGCGTTCAATGCATGAAGCGACAGCTCCTCCGTAACCGCTACGTATTCTTCGCGGGAGTAGTTCTGGATCGCCGTTGCTGTCGCGGGGCATTTCAATCGGACCAGGGTCGCCAGCATCAGGAAACGAGCGCCCGGATCAGTGTCCGTTATGAAGCTGCGGTAGTGCGGCCATATAGGGTAAGGGAATCCTGATCCGGGATTAATCGCCATATCGCAGACCAGCAGGAAGAGCCCCACTATCGGGTGGATGACAGATGCTGGCCGGTCGAGTTGCGTGGTCTGCAGAAACAGCTCGAAGGCAGCTTCATAAACGCCGTGAAGCATGCCCATCGCCTTGAAATCGTCCAGTTCGAGGTTGCCTCCCGAAGCGAACGAAAGGTACTGCATCTGCGCGAAGCAGGCCTGCCCTTCGAATATTTCTCTGGCGCCGATCCCCCAGAGCGCGACGGGCGATCCGAAATAAAAGCCGGTTTCCTTTTCATCGCTAAGGGCACGAAAAGGTTCTTCCCATTCTCTCGGATGCTGCAAAACCTTGAAATCAGGATCGGCGGTGGCGGCCAGCACAAGGACGTTGTTGCCATAGGCAATTTCATGCGCGTGCCCGATGGATTCGAACATGGGGTCGTGAATGACGGCCTTTGCAGAGTCCACGCTGTGCGTCAGCGCACGGAAAGCGCCGAAATCGAAGTGGTTGTTCACGATACGGTTCGTAAGGCCGCTGAGATTGTCGATTGTGCTTGGCCCCGGCAGAGAGAAAGACAATTCGCGAACCGATTTTTGAAAGCCATTCCTCTGAAGCAGCTCTTTGAGGTGCGTGTAGTTCGCATGGGCCTGGGTCGGATATGTAAGGCTAATCATCAACCCATAGGTGGAGCCTATATGCTGCCACCAGTGAATCGTCTCGTGCAGAAAGGTCGAAAAGGCCTGCGTTCGCTCAAAACCCGCCTCGCGGCTTTTTACGATACCGCCCGGCAATTCAGCAATCTTTCGATGAACCTCGGGCGATAGCCGCAGTACGAACCGAAACGCATCATAGAGCCCGTGCCCTCTAAGGGTCGCGGCATATTTCCCCTCGTGCGTGTACGAGCGCAGGCTGGGCAGCAAGTCAGGTTGTAGGCGCATGACTATTCAATTAGCACGCAATCTATAGCAATGAAATGAGCAAACCAGTGTGACCGCATCGAGCTCTATTGCGTCCACTCCGATATTGCGGCCTCTACCGAACTCGCCTAGCGGTTGCGGCCCATATAAGGCTCGCATCGTGTCTCCGCTGTGGACGGCCGCAAAATCTGTATGGATGGGTTTCTAACTTTGCTATGGATTCTCAGTATCGCAAGGGGACACAGATGGAACTGCTTGAGCACAAACACGATGAAGTGGCGACGATACTTAGATTCTCTTTCTCGGAACCCCCCTCGAAGTGGAGAGCACTCAATGTCGGAGAGCTTTTTACGAACCTCGAGAAATTTGCGATCGAATTGCAAATTATGCAGGCCATGGTCGATTTGGACGACGAGTTGGGTGCCATGAAACTGCCGACCGGAGACCTCGGCTTAACCCTAGTCGCTTTGTCCTCCGCTTCATTGCAGCGCGGTTTGAAAATGCCCACTTTCGAAAACGACGTGATCAGTTTTAAGTACAACAGCCCCGTGGAAGTCGTTGTCAGAGTCGCGTCCTCTATTTCCGAGAAAACGTTCAAAGCGGCACTAGGTGCGCTCGAATTCGTAATGTGTCGAGACGCGATTAATAGGAAGAAGCATGCGGAAGCATCTCAGGAAGAGCAAAAAGCGCTAGCGATGGCCATCAAGAACTACCAGGAGGGGTTAAAGGCACTCCAGAGGATCGAAAATCCGGAGTTTCATCGGAGGTTCGAACAGATGTTGACGGAGTCCCTCACTCCGCTGGTGGACACCAAAGGTCCAAGCTTGAAATCCATCGATGCGGTAAAGTTTCGCACTACCGATCATATCGAGCACGAGAAGTGACGCCCTTCTTCCTCAGCCTTCTGGCCGAGGGGGCGAGTCGACTCACTGATGGCCGGATAGCGACTGAGAGCGCCGGATCTTATTGGCGGTTCTAAGATCTTAAGGCCAACGAGATGAAGGGAGGAAAAGGTTTCGGCTACGGAGAATACTATAGGTTGCCTGCTGACCTGCCAATTTCACTAGTGTATGAAATGTCCCAGAAGCATTCGTCTCCGCTTCTCATCTAGTAGCGCATCGGCATACATCGTCCACAGGCGGTTCTGGCAACGCTCGATAAGATTGAAGTAGTCCGGATCGTTCATAAGCCTTCGCCAAACGGTGCCATCGTGTTGAGCCAGCGCAAAGTTGATTGCTGCAGAAGGGCACATTGGGACAACGGGTATTCTTGGGCCAGGGTTTTGCATTAGGCCCCTCCATTCGAGACCCGCGTTTTTCAGGTCCGGTCCCGGCGCAAACCCAGGTACAGCGGCAAAAGCGTCTTGCGCATGTCCCCCTCTTTGAAAATGAAATAGAGGATGGGATTCCTTCGGAGGATTGCCACTTTCGTTGGCCTGGGTATCAATTCTCCAGTGATCCTCCAATATCGCAAATCCGCCATCGATTGGCAATTTACCGCGAACGCAAACCTGCATTTCGGAAAACACGTCTTCGATCTTGCTGTCTTTTGAGATGGAGCTTCCGAAGCGAAACGAAACACTGGCGTCGATCAACTTGGTATTGGGAGGATGAATACCTTGCCGAGGAGGGACCATCGGCACGATACCCGTAAGCATTTTCCCGTTGCGAGATGCCGCTCGAAAAGAGCCGTCCAGAACAGCAATTGCGTCCGCGATCGTCTCTGTTTCAGGAACCCGACGAAGTGGGTTTTGAAGCTCGATGAAATCTTCAATAATCGAATCCAGCACGGTTATCGCAGCTCCGCCGCTAACCGATCGAGATCACGCCGGTTTAACCGTCGATCGTCCTTGTTTCGGAGCGCAACCCCAATGGACGCATACAGTGGATCAACCCATGGTGCCAAATCTGCCCGCGGCGTGATGCGCACACCGTATTTCGGATCGACTGGCATAAACTCAGGCGGATTTCGCTCGACGCTCAGTTGACACCACCGCCATGGACGATCACCAGGGCTCATAGGAGGCATCTTAAGAGCGGTCAGTTCAACACCCAGCTCCTTCGAAAGAATTGCGGCACGCTCTTCCGAAGGGGTGGATGCTAAAGGACTCGCTGCACTCTTTAGCGACATCCACGCGAGCTCAAGGCCGCGCGCCCACCAGCGCGGCGAGAATCGGTATCCTAAACCAGTATAAGTGAATTCGTCAGCAAACGAAGCAATAGCATCCCAGTTTTTCGCAGCACTCTCCGAATCAACACCTAGCCGCGTTGTCAGCAGGTGTTTATTTACAAGGAGGCCCGGCGGTCCAAGAAATGAGCGAATGAACGCTCCAGCAGCGACGTGTGTAGCGTGCGAATGTCCGTCCTCCAATCGAGCGAGCAAACCTGGGTGAAGCCATTCCTCAATGCGCTGATCGTCAACGTTGAAGAGCTGCTTGAAATCGAGTTTACCCTTTTCAAACGCGAGCAGGCCTTCATAGACAGTTCGCACACCGACAATCCTACGGGCGAATTCGTCTCGGCGCTCGCTGACCTCGGCCTTGTTGATCTTGTCGTCGAAAAGGTCGTCGCTAGCTGGATCTCCTGAAACATTCTTCTGTATCGGCTGAGCGTTGGCAAACCGAATAACCGGGTATTCTGGTATCCCGCCAGATTTTTGCAGAGCCCGGATGTCTTGTGCTAAGCCCAGGCCAGTGCCGTGCTCACCGGCCTCCCCAGAGAGCTCAACGTCCATTAGAACGCCCTTCGGATGCGCGCCGGTTAAGAGCAGTTCGCGGCCCATCGATGGCCGAGTGACGACGATTTCAAGTGGCTCAGATGCCTGCGCAAATGCATCGCGGTACGAGGCAGCACTCGCCTCCTCATCGTCGACAAAGAGCCACTTTCCTTCGACCTGGTCTCTATCAAGCATTGTCGCTCTCCTCGGGCAGAAGAAGCTCAAAGCATGTTGAATACCCTTTAGGTGGATCGACGACCGCCACGCTGCCACCGGCGTTGGCCGCGATTTGCTCTACTATCCAGAGACCTAAGCCAGTGCCTTGAGCGTGTTCATTGTCGGATGCGCTCGAAGTTGGCGCGCTCTGTCGTGTCACGAAAGCGTCAAATATCCGTTCCCGCATCTCTGTAGGAATGCCATCCCCGGTGTCACAGAACCGTAGGCGAACCTGCTTGTCCTCTGCGTCTCGATCCGCCGTAACGAGTATCTTCCGCTTGTTGCTGGTGCGCTTCATCGCCTTCAATGCGTTGGTATGAAAATTTAGAAGAACCGATGCGAGCTCGGCCTCATGCATTGGAACGGTATACAGGGGATCCAATGGTGGCGTTTCTATCTCGATCGTTGTGGACTGGGTTTCAGCGTGTGCCCGTATACCACGTGCGAAGTCCTCAACCGCTTTGCTAAGGCTTACAGGATGAATTTCGCGAAGAGCCCGGCTAGCGACAGTAGCGTTTAGGTAGCCTGTCAACGTGTCCAGACGAACCAAGGCTTCTCGTGCCCGGGATGCCAAGGCAAGGAACTTATCGTCCTCCCGCTTTGTTGCGATTGCCACGTCGAACACGCGCTCTAGGTCCAATCGGAAGGCCTCGAACGCCATTCCCGTCTCATGGCTAAACTCGGCAGTTGTCATACCTAGGGAAGAGAGAAGCCTCATCATTGCGATCTCATCGGCAACGCGGCGTTGCTCAGTCGCTATGATAATCTCTTGCTGCTCGAATATCTTTTCAGCAGCTGCGGCACTTTCGACGAGGAGCATTGCAGGTGCAGGATCAGGTGAAGAGTTTGCAATTACCTCGGCCGCCTCGCGCGCCGCGCGCATCGCCGCGCGCGCTTCGGAAAGTGCGGTCGTGACTTCTGGCCTTGGTGAAGGAGCGTTGGTCTTGGTTTTGCGGCCGCGGTCAGCATGAATTTCGGTGGCAGCAGTGATCAAGACCGATGAGGTGAGATCTCGGAGCTCACGAAACGCCGGAGTTTCGATCAATCCTTCCCTTGAGGTATGCTCTTCAAAGGAAACACCCTCCGGATCAGAAACTTCCACAACGCCGAAAAAATGTCGATTTGCAAGGTTTGCAAGGTAGTTTCGACGACTGTAGATTTCGTCGAGCCCAAGCCAATCGTCATCGCGCTCGCCATAGGGCGTCACCCTGAAGCCGTTTCTGTAAAGCCTGATACCGCCCTCACGAGAAAGGATATCTCTGACGCGCGTGAAGACCACACTCGGAAGGAGGCTTGGCTCAAGAATAACATGGTAGGCTTTCATCGCTACATCACGAAGAGACGAATAAGCTGGCGGATCGGAGTTGTCGCGAGCATCGTGATGGATGGGACGCCAGGAACGCAATTCGCCGAACGCGTTTTTTGTTATTCTCCATGAAGCCTTGCCTTCATGATCCACCCTCATCTCTATGATAACGGGCAGATGATCAAGGATCTCAGTCTGCATGTTGGCCACAACCGTTTCGTCTTGGAACAGGCCGCCTCCGTCACGAAACTCGACTGAAAATCCGGGATCGATCGCTGAGTCCATTACAGGTTTTACCGGGAAGGGTTGCTGCAAGGCGAGGACGCTGCGCCAGCAGCTTCGAATCTGGCCGGGTGTCCAGTCGTCGTGAAGCCCTTCGATCCTCAACGTTGTCCCTGGCGCAGTGGCCGGCAACTCCTTGAGAATGACGGATATGTCATCGAGGCGCTTGCCGGAAGTAAACTGGCTCCAGTCGGCGATGAGCTGCCACGACGACGGTTGACCCTCGACCTGTGTGGTTAGCACAAGGCGGTTCCCAAGGCGCTGCGCTGAAAACCTGCCAATTCCTTTTCGACCGGCCCTAGTGCGCTTGTATAATGGGGACTTGGGCTCGAGGACCTTTAGATCAGAAGCGAGCCGCAGAAAGCCATTCACAATATCATCTCGCGACATACCGATGCCATTGTCCTGAATCGATAGGACGGCGCCCGGCCCCCCTCGACCGTCGAACGAGACGATAACAGAGGTAGCATCGGCGTCGTAGGCGTTCTTCACCAACTCTACCAAGGCTGTTTCCTGCTTCGCGACAAGCTCGCGCCCAAGCCGGTTTATGATCGCGGCATCGGCATGAAAAGTGACGTTCTCAGTCATGGCCATACTCAAATTGGCGAGCTTCTCCGCGCCGCCTTGCGCCTCGGACGTATTCAAGCATTTCCTCGAGCTCACGCGCGGCGCGGCGCCATTCGGCACCAAGGATCGCTGGAAGTATCGCAGCGTCGGCAAGGCGCCGAGCCTCGTCCGGTTGGCCGCAGCGAAGTTTCTTGTCGATAGCGAAAATCGCCTCGGACGCCACACCGTCGGCATGTATGAGGATAGGCATCAGTCGCGCCTCCTGCAGTTCGAACTTCAGCAAGCCGCCGCCATATCCTCTCCCGATCCCTTCGGCGCACAACTGACCAAAAGTCGACAGGATGGAAACGACTGCCGATAGCCGGTCGCATTCCCTAGTTGCTTGTTTGAAGGTGACCTGATGCAGGGTGTTGGTGCAGAAAATACCGTCCTCAACCAAGGCTAAGCGAGGTCCCTTGTCATTCATATAGGTGAAAACGGCATCACAGCGCCCGGTTTTGCCGACCTTCCACCAAGGTGACCTCTTATTGAGCCACAACGTTTCTCGCCTTGTGCTTGCACTAATCAAAGCCAATCTTGAACGAACACCGCCACCGCGCTCACCTAACTCCTGGGGAGTAAGCATCCACGTTTTCTCCCCCTGGTCACCGAGGCCGCAGAGATCGGTCTTGTCGATAACAATCCCCCGGACGTGCTTGGCGCGTGTGATAACAGGAGTGAGGTCGTTTTGATCAATCCGATATCTTGCAATGTCTTGCTGATTTAGGAGAAAGACAGTGTTCCTGCCTGTCACCAGACCAATAGCAAGGTCGGCGATCTCCCCTAGAGGTCTAGAGGCCTTCTTCAGTGCTTCGAATGCCGGTGTCTTAGCGTAGGCTCGACTTAGTCCGCCACGCGCGACTCCGTCATAGCGCCAGACACCACGAGTGATCGCCGGGGCGGGTCCAGCCCGATAGCCATCGGCTAGAACCAGCACACCCCTTTCATCCGCCGATCCAATCCACGAAGGTTTTTTCGGAAGTTCCTGCAGTGAGAGCTCACGAAATTCGTCTTTCAGTTGGAGCAGAAGATCTTCGCCATACCGACTAAAGCTCGCGGCGGCGGGCACGAGAAACGCCATCCTGCCGCCCGGCCGCAGGAATTTACGTGCATGTAAGGCGAAATATACCCAGAGGCCTGCTGCTCCTTTAATTGGGTATCGCTTCTTGAGCTGTGCTCGATCCTCGGCACTGAGCTGGTGGTTTCGCGTAAACGGGGGATT
This sequence comes from Hyphomicrobiales bacterium, assembly GCA_900472485.1. Taxonomy (GTDB): domain Bacteria; phylum Pseudomonadota; class Alphaproteobacteria; order Rhizobiales; family Rhizobiaceae; genus Rhizobium. The sequence goes on along the minus strand of UCII01000016.1, from coordinate 16,647 downwards.
GGCCAAGACCACATCGACTTGCGCAATCGTTTCGGGGTCGAGCGCGAAGAAGTCCGAATGAATCAAATCGACTTCAGGGCCAACCGTCGTACGGAGCCCGTCGATGACTGACTTGTCTAGGTCACATGCTATGGCCCGGATGCCGGGCGTAAGATGTAGTGTACGTGCATGTGTCAGCGCAGGGAGTAGGAGCCCTCCTTCTCCGACGCTCGGCTCGAGGATGTATTCATGTCCGGAACGAATAGCCCAGGAAACGATGGAATTCGCTTCGAAAGCGGGGGTGAAAAACTGACCTAGCAGCTTACGACCTGTCGGTTCCTGTATCCCCATTTTCACCCCATTCACTTCGCAGCCAGCCAGCGCACCCCGCTCGCTAGGCGATCGCATTGCCGAGTGCAACTGATGCGCTCCCTTTGTGATAGAGTAGATGCTCATTGCCGCCAACCCCTTGTTCGGACGTTGTCAAACCTGTGGGAAAAACTTGCAGGGCATCGACGGGTCGAGAAACGTGAGCGGATTGGTTGGTCCGAGGACATACTCCGGCCATTCCAGCGCGATCTTGTCGACCGCTGAACGAATTGCCGACACATCAGTATCAAAATTCGCAAAGTCTCGACGACCGAAATCAGGGCGGAGGCAGCGCAGAGCTGTTTCGACAAGCTCCTCCAGTAGAGGCAGTACGACCGCTTTACCAGAGATACTCGGTACCGTGAGACGGATCCTGCCACGGGTCGTGTCGAGGCATATGTGGCAGACACGCGTGTGCAGGCGGCGCGTCGACCGTAGAAATTCAGGGTAATCAAATATTCTATTATTTCGGGCCACAAGGCTGACATCATATAGAAAGCCGGGTCGTCCCATTATCGATTGCGGCTGTTTGGCACGCAGCCATGGCCTCCTTAACACGCCAACAGTCACGGCCATGGAAAGATCGTGGGGCGCGTGTCCGATTTGCGCGAACGTGTTCGGCTCAACTTCAGCCCAAGGAAAAGGATCAAGAGCAGCAAAGCGCTTCGCGACGGGATCCTTGCTGGGATCAAGGATGGGAATCGGATTGTTATAAGAGGTGCAAAAGTGCCAAAATCCGGCGTCCATGTCGTTCACCAACTGGCGAACACGGTGCAGATCCCCCTCATGCCCAATTCGGAAATGGGCGACCCTGTTCCTGATCTGATCGACTTCGCTCAATCTTGCCTTCCAAATATCTTTTGGAGGAAGGTACTGGTGAAACAGCCGCCAGTGTTTGCTGATCGTCCGCTGCAAATTTGAGAAGAGGACGTAGCTTAGCTTTAGTTTCTCCCTCGTCGGCATATGCGTTAACCGACTGTCGCTGGCCTTTGCCCTTGCTTCATTTCCCTGGATGTACGTTGGCCAAGTCACGCCATACCGAGCAGATAGCTCAACGTACACCATCTCCCTCATCCAGATTTCAATGTGCCAAAGCAGGCTGTAGAGCAGCAATCGATCAGGCGGCAAGCTATCGGTCAAATCCGCCGGCACAAGTGACGAGTTCGGTTTTGATGCAGGAGTTGGATCATCCATGTCTGGTAATCGGCTCGGTTGTAAATGGCTACATCTATCTCAATTTGAGGAAATGCGAAACGCTGCCGTGGATATCTACCGAGTACAATCCGTAGGACACTATGAAACGCTTGCATGTTCCACTTATGAAATAAAGGATTAGCAGACTGGCATAATTACTGGGAGATCTGATGCCCATTTTAGATTTTACAGAGCTTTCCGCTTCCAAATCCAGTTCGCCAGCTGGGGAGGATCTCGAAGCTCTTGTTCGAGAGCTTGGAAAGCTGCTCGGTCTTAACCCCGAGTGGTCCGGTCGCGGAGCAGACCAGGGGCGAGATTTATTTTTTACGGAAAGCCGGAAGGGTGCGATCGGTTCGCGGAGCTTGCGATGGCTTGTTAGCTGCAAGGACTTTGCAAGGTCAGGAAGATCAGTATCTGAGGCGGAGGTCGGCTCTGTATCAGACAAAATTGCCCAACACAAAGCAGATGCTTTTCTTCTTGTAACAACAACGACGGTAAGCACCGGCCTCAAATCTTTGCTTGATACATTAAATGAGCAAGGTGAGATGGAGACTAAGATCTGGGATCGACATGAACTGGAACATCTCCTGCTAAATGGTTCTAACGTCGGCCTCGTGAAGCGCTTTTTGCCCGCTAGCTATACCGCCTACCAACGCTTAAGCAGCTTGCCGCAGGCGTTGGAGTCGCTGAGAATTTTAGTTCCGCCGGCGATTTACAAGAAGATCCAAACCGTCATCGAGGCATACCATGTCGATGATCGCTGGATAAGCGGAGAGCGAATTTGGCCTGACGACCAAGCCAGCTCGAGGACGATAGATCGCGCACTCGCCCAACTACTCGAAAGAAACGATCCAGGCCAGGCGGCACAAGAGCTTGCGTATGGAGAAATTGAGTTCGATGCATTCGAAGAAGCGCTTAAGACGCTTGCGGCATTGAAGCCGGTCCAAACTGCGCAGCTATGCCGCGAATTAATTAAGGTCAGGAACGGTGAGGGCCCGTCATTGTTTGCGTTCAGGTTCTACGCGGAACGGTACGAGCCGACCAATGAGGAGCAGATACAGTTGGCGGTCGAGTTGGCGGCGGAAGACTTGGTTGAACTCTATGGAGAGGAGATTCGTGCCTTCATCGAAGAGGAGCTCACGACGTCGCCCGAAAAGTACCGCGCTTGGGGTGATCTCGATTCGTTGTCATCCCAGACAAGGTTGGAAGGCGTGCATCCCTACGATCTGTCTGTGCGACCTAGTGAAGACCGGACAAAAATCGATTTTCTGGCTTCACTGGAGACTTCGGTCGAGCTCTCCTATGACAAGGAAACTGCACCCACGTCCATGTCGTTTCGCGGAGAGGTGCAGGGATACATCGACCCGTACGGGATTTGTATCATCGATTTCACAGTGGACACGCAGTCGTTTTACGAGTGATGCTCGCCGATTTCCCGCGCGGCGCAACCGCCGGCAGGAATTCATGTTTGGGGCCATGCGTGTTAATGGCTGAACCGGAGTCAGAAATCGGAGTGCAGCATGGGATCGATGAGCGAGCTGATGATTGAGAGGTGGTCCGCGGAGCCAGTTCACGTCGAGGTCGGTTTTCTTTGTCCCGTGTGCGGTCATCCGTCCGCAGCTTTTCTTGAATTTCCCGGGGACGAGGATGACCATATCGAGGAGGTATCGTGCCTCAACCCCGAGACAGACCACGAATGGACAGTCCGGCTTCGGAAGAAGGGTGGATTTTATTCCGGTCAGCTCGAACAGCATCACGATGTCAAAGTTTCAGTGAGCATGCTTGACATTTCTGACGATGACTGGGATGAGCCGCTACCAGAACCGGGAGCGTATGGCATCTTCCTGGATGCGATGCAAGAGTGGCGAGCCAATGTAAGCGCGATAGGTGAAGCTAGCGGCGCCAGCAGCCGGAATCGCATGCTTTTCGGCACGCTCTACTCGATCGGGGAGGCCTACTTCTCCGACGCGATCATCGGGGCCGCGCTTGGCGACCCGGAAGTGCAGCGACGCATGTTGAAGCTCGATGGCCTGAAGGACAAGCAGATCAGCCTCGAGACCGTCCTCGACAAGCCGGACATCGTGCGAGAGATGGTCAAGACCACGCTACAAGGACTGTCGTTCCACAGCCTAACTCTCGTGAACTGGATCTGTGAAACAGCCTTTGGAAGGGCGATCCTCCCGCACGACAAGATCGACCGCTCCTTACTTATGAAGTCGGTCAATAAGCGTCACGATTGCGTCCACCGAAACGGCAATGACAAGGACGGGAACAAACATACCGACATTGATCAGGACTATCTTCGCAAGATGGGGACGCTGTTCGAAAGGATGGCGCAATCACTCGAGAGTTCAATGCGCGATGCCGAGGTGAAGCGGTTTTTTGAAGATTTGGAGGCTCAGCACGACAAGGGTTTATAACCGTGGCGCATAAGGAAACCCCGCGCCAGTGGTATATCTGGCTGTCGCTTGCCGGTTGAGAATGCAGTCGTTCTGGCTATTTCTGCTTCTCGGCAGATTTTTTGTCCGCACGCGACCGGTACCGGGACTTCCATTCAACGGATCAGAGCGGCGGTTCGCCGAGACAACACCGTTGATCCTCACCACCGCCCTAATGCAACCAATGAGTTAGCCGATCGATTAGCGGTGCCGCATCACCAAACCCTCCATACCAGATCGCGACGCGATGCGCACTGGAGACCTCGCACCGACCCTGCTCAGCGAGTACGGCGGGCATTTCGATCACGCTCGTACCTGCGCCAACAAAAGGGCTCGATGCAAAGAGCGCTTGCCTCAGTTCACGAGCCCAAGCGTCCTGCCGGACGTCCATTGGCTCAGTCTGCGGACCAGCCCAGTCGAGTACGAGCACTGGCGGACGCGCGCGGGAGAGAGCGAGTGCACAGCACAGTGCACGGTTCACATGGGTATCGCCAAAGCCATAACCGCCGATCATGATGGCGTCGGCAAGGGCGATGTCGCGGGTCAGCGCTGCCCGATAGGCCTGGAAGGGCTCGGTCAGGAGCTGATCGAGCTTGAATCCACCCGCAATTAATGTCGTCGGGAGGAAGTCCTTGCCGTCGCTGCCGTAGTCGGCAAAGCGATCGTTACTATCGAGAAAAGCGCCCTTCAGATCGTTGCGCCAGACGATGTGGTCGCCCAATGAGTTGGCGAGCGAAAAATGGACGCTACCATGAAGGTGAAAAATACCTTCCCAGTCCCGGCGATAGACGGCGGCCGGATCGAACCGTCCATCGATATCAAACCCCGTGAATGCGTCGGGCCAGCCGGATAGAGCTACCGTGTCGTAGTTGAGGTTGTAGATAGCAACATCGAAGCGACCTCGCAACGCTCGCAGCATCGCACGCCATTGTTCCAACGCTCGCAGATCTGTTGGCATCGCTATGCAACGCTTACGCATCTCGCACGCGAGCCTTGCCGCGAGATGGGCGATCATGGTCTTGACCTCGATATAGGGACCATAGCGATCGGAATTGATGAACGACAGGTTAGGCGGCGGCTGGGTCTGCTCAAACAGCGTCGCGAGCGCGCTGCCTTCGGGCGAGGGCCGGACCCAGTGCATGAGTGCGAGTAGATCGCCAAGCGCTCGCTCGAAATTGGGCGATTGCCGGGCGGATTGGAAGCCGGACGCGAGATGACGCTCGAGCGCACGCCAAACTCGATCATAAAAATTGGTAAATTGCCAAGTCTCGGCAAATTCGCGTGCCCAACTAGCCATCAACGTGTTGATCTCAGCGACGCTGGGCATTCCGCAAGCCACCGAACTGCCAGCGCCCAAAATCATCAGCAGCCGTTTCTTGCGTGCCACGCGCAACTCTCCTTGTGTTCACTATTGTCGCTCGTGAGGCTGTTTCAATGCAAGGTAACTTACAACGAAATTGAAATGCGGCGGCTTTCAAAGATTTGCGGATGGTTCGGCTTTAGCCTTCATTGCCAACGCTTTCCCACATCCAAGCCCAGGATCTCCGTCGGAGCAAAATCGGCGCGAGGGATAGCTCGTGGTAACGAGCGATGTCTTCGTGGAATCATGCGGCAGGCCATCCGTAATGCCAGATGCACTTGCCGAGCGAATTAGAATAGCTGCGGCTGGCTGACCAGCTCACCTTCGTTGGTGACGATGGTCGACCCATAGGGTTCGCGCGCCGTGACGATCAACGCATCATCCGGCAATGGCCGTGCAAGATCCTTGGCCTCATCCCAAGGCGCTCTCATCCAGGCATCGGTCTCTTCCTTTGTCAGCAAGAGCACCGGCATAGCCTTGCCATGAATGGGTTTGACGAGATTGTTCGGATCGGTGGTCAGAAACCCGTAGAGATCGTCGGTCGTGAACCCGTCCTTGACCTTGCGGACCGAGGTCCATTGCGGCACATGGATGCCGGCAAAGAACATCAGCGGCTTGCTGCCATCGCGCGCGAACCAGGCGTTCGGCACATTGCCGCCTGCCTCCTGGCTTGCCGGATCCGGTTCGGCAAAGCTGGTGACGGGAACGAGACAGCGGTTCTCGACACCGAACCAGCGCCGCCAGTGCGGAAGCTTGAGATTGCGGACATTGGTTGTGCCGCGGTCGGGCTCCATGCGGATCAGTTCTTCAAGATCGAAGGGTTTGCCCTTGGCCGCAAGCTTCTCCGCCCTGGCTTTGGCCGCTTTCTCCAGCGCAAACCGCGGGGAGGGAAGACCCCAGCGGGCATGGACGAGCTGCTTGCCTCCATCAGCGGTGTTGCGGACGATCGGCCCCATCTGATCCGGGTTCATCTGATAGGCGGGCATGAGGTTGATCAGGCTCTCGGCATCCTGAGCCCACTTGTTCACCCAGTCCTTGTCTTCCATGCGGTAAAGATTGCACATAGACGCTCCATCTCCCCTTGAAGCAAGCCAACATGGTAGCCGATGAAGCGCCGGAGTGCCAATCGGTGGCTGCCGGCGGATCGGCTTCGAAACTTTTTCCAAAGCTTCGTCCGTGCCCCGCCGAAGTCATGTCCATGATTCCCAATGCGAATCTTAAAGTCCACTAAAATAGAGGGATAATATTCCTATTTTGGGTTGCTTGACTTGCAAATCGAGATGGAACATTTAGTGAACATATACACTTGACCGACATCACGTCGACACCAACATGGCCTTGCAAGGACCCGTGAATGATGACTGCTGCCCGTAACAGGGTGATCTCCGATCTGAAAGACCGCATCGCGTTGCTGGAAGGCAGCGCAGGCAGGAAGAGCGGCTGCCTGGCCTTTGGCGTGCCCGAGATCGACGCCGCGTTGCCGGGTGGAGGACTTGCCTATGGCGCCGTGCACGAGTTCGCGAGCGGCGGAGCAGGGGTCGTCGATGGGGCAGCGGCTGCGCTCTTTGCCGCCGGCATTGCGGCACGGACCAGGGGCAGGATCGTCTGGTGCCTGACACGGCCGGACCTGTTCTTTCCGGCATTGGCGCAGGCTGGTCTGCATTCCGATCGGGTCATCTTCGTCGAGGCTGACCGCGAAGAGGACGTTCTCGCCTCGATGGAAGAGGCGCTAGCCTTTGGCCGCCTTGGCGCCGTTATCGGCGAGATCGTCCGGCTGCCGATGGTTTCCTCCCGCCGTCTGCAGCTGGCGGCGGAACAGACCGGAACCATGGGTCTGGTGGTCCGGCGCTGGCGCCGACAGGTCGAGGCCTCGGATTTCGGGCAGCCGACGGCGTCGACGACGCGGTGGCGGGTGAGCGTCCTGCCATCGGAGGACTTGCCGGTTCCAGGTGTCGGGCGGCCGCGATGGCTGCTGGAGCTGATGAGAGTGAAGGCGGGTGAGTGCGCTGAGTTTATCGTGGGAGCGTGCGATGCCACGGGTCGTATCCATCTATCTGCCGGACCTGCCGATCGAGCGGGTCAGGCGGATGGACCAAAAAGCAGAATTATCGCCTGACAGGCCGCTGGTCCTGATCGCCAGGAGCGGCTCCAAGCGCTGGATTGAAGCGGCCGATACAAAGGCCAGGGAAGCGGGCATTCGCGTGGGCATGCCGGCCGCCAAGGCGCAGGCCATAGTCCACGGTCTGCAGTTCGTCGATGCCGATCCCTCAGCCGATGCCGAGGCACTCGAACGGATCGCTCTCTGGGCTTTGACGCAATATTCCCCGATCGTCGCCGTCGACGGCACGGATGGCATCGTCATGGATACGGAAGGAGCCGATCATCTGCAGGGCGGCGAGCTTCCAATGCTCACCGGGATCGTCAACCGTTTCCGGGCGAGGGGGCTGACCGTCCATGCGGCGATCACCGACACCTGGGGTGCGGCCCATGCCTGTGCTCGCGCCACTCGTCGCGAGGTCGTCATCATTCCGCCGGGAGAGACCGCCCGTGCCGTCGAGCGGCTGCCGATCTCGCGGTTGCGGCTATCGGCGGAGATCGTCGCCAGTCTTCGTACACTCGGTTTCAAAACCATCGGCGAGTTGTCTGCAACGCCGCGGGCGCCATTGGCGTTGCGCTTCGGTCCCGAGATCGGCCGGCGTCTCGACCAGATGTTCGGTCAAAAATCCGAGCCGATCGATCCGATCCGGGCGCCGGACTGGATCGAGGTCGTCAGGGCATTCGCCGAACCGATTGGTGCTGCCGAGACGATCGACAAATATGTCGGCCGGCTCATCGTCCGGCTGGTCGCCGAACTCAAGCGCAAGGGGCTTGGTGTTCGTCGGACCGACCTGATCGTCGAAAAGGTCGACGGCAGCAGGCAGGCGATCCGCGCCGGCACCGCCAAGCCGGCCCGCGATGTCGCCTGGCTCACCAAACTGTTTCGCGATCGAACGGAAAAGATCGAGCCCGGCTTTGGCATCGAGAAGCTGACGCTCGTTGCCGTCATGACCGAACCGCTTGGTGAGGAGCAGCGATCGTCGCTGGTCGACGGGAAAGATCAGGACATCACGCCTTTGATCGATACCTTCGGCAATCGCGGACAGCGCGTTTATCGCATCGCGCCAGTCGCCTCCGATGTCCCCGAACGCAGCGTCCGGCGGATTGCCGCCGCGGCCCCGGACGTCACGGAAAGCTGGGTGCATCACTGGCCGCGTCCGGTGCGGCTCATGGCGCGGCCGGAACCCATCGACGTCATCGCACTTCTGCCGGATCATCCGCCCGTCTCCGTCACCTGGCGCGGCAAGCGCCGGCGGATCAAACGCGCCGATGGGCCGGAGCGCATCTTCGGGGAATGGTGGACCAAAAATTCCGAATTCGATGCGGTCCGGGATTATTTCGTGATCGAGGACGAGAGCGGCGAGCGCTTGTGGATCTATCGCAGTGGTGACGGCGTTTATGCCGCCACCGGCTCGCATCGCTGGTTCTGCCACGGGATCTTCGCATGAGCTACGCCGAGCTGCAGGTTACCACCCATTTTTCCTTCCTGCGCGGCGCGTCATCAGCCGATGAGCTGTTCGCGACGGCCAAGGAACTCGGCATCAGCGCGCTCGGGATCGTCGACCGCAATTCGCTGGCTGGTATCGTCCGGGCGCTCGAAGCCTCGCGCGCAACCGGGCTTCGCCTTGTCGTCGGCTGCCGTCTCGATCTTGCCGACGGCATGTCGATCCTCGTCTATCCTACGGATCGTGCCGCCTATTCCCGCCTGACCCGGCTGCTCACGCTCGGCAAGAGCCGTGGCGGCAAGGCGAACTGTATCCTGCATCTCGACGACGTCGCTCTTTATGCCGAGGGCCTGATCGGCATCCTGGTGCCGGATCTTGCCGACGAGACTTGTGCTCTTCAGCTCCGGAAAATGGCGGAGATTTTTTGCGATCGTGCCTATCTGTCGCTCTGCCTGCGCCGGCGGCCGAACGACCAGCTGCGGCTGCACGAGCTCTCCAATCTTGCCGCCCGCTTCAAGGTGAAGACGGTCCTCACCAATGACGTTCTCTTCCACGAGCCGTCGCGCCGGCAGCTGCAGGATATCGTCACCTGCATTCGCAACAACACCACGATCGACGATATCGGCTTCGAACGCGAGCGGCATGCCGACCGCTATCTCAAACCTCCGGAAGAAATGGCGCGTCTCTTTCCGCGTTATCCCGAAGCATTCGCCCGTACGCTGGAGATCGTCGAGCGCTGCAAGTTCTCGCTGGAGGAGCTGACCTACCAATATCCGGAGGAAGCGATCGTTCCCGGCAAGAACGCGCAGGAATCGCTCGAGCATTATGTGTGGGAATGCATTCCGAACCGCTATCCCGAGGGCTTGCCGCCATCGGTGCTGAAGGTGATCCGGCACGAGCTCGACCTCATCCGCACCATGAACTACGCCCCCTATTTCCTGACGGTGTTTTCGATCGTCCGCTATGCCCGCAGCCAGGGCATCTTATGCCAGGGACGGGGGTCCGCCGCCAATTCCGCCGTCTGCTATATTCTTGGCATTACCTCCATCGACCCCGAGACCAACAACCTGCTCTTCGAGCGTTTCGTCAGCCAGGAGCGCGACGAGCCGCCTGATATCGATGTCGACTTCGAGCACGAGCGGCGCGAGGAGGTGATCCAATGGATCTATAAGACCTACGGCCATGACAAGGCGGCCCTCTGCGCGACGGTGACGCGCTACCGTGCCAAGGGGGCGATCCGCGATGTCGGCAAGGCGCTCGGCCTGCCAGAGGACGTGATCAAGTCGCTGTCGTCGGGCATGTGGTCGTGGTCTGAGGAACTGGTAACCGATCGCGGCTTGCGCGAGCTCAACCTCAATCCTGGGGATCGCAGGCTTGCTCTGACCTTGAAGCTGGCGCAGCAGCTGATGGGCGCGCCGCGCCATCTCGGCCAGCATCCCGGCGGCTTCGTGCTCACCCACGACCGCCTCGACGATCTCGTGCCGATCGAGCCGGCATCCATGGCCGACCGGCAGGTGATCGAATGGGACAAGGACGATGTCGAGGCATTGAAGTTCATGAAGGTCGACGTCTTGGCGCTCGGCATGCTGACCTGCATGAGCAAAGCCTTCCGGCTGATCGAAGAGCATAAGGGCAGGCCGATCGATCTTGCCGGCATCGAGCAGGAGGATCCCGCGACCTATGCGATGATCCGCAAGGCCGATACGCTCGGCACCTTCCAGATCGAAAGCCGCGCCCAGATGTCCATGCTCCCGCGCATGAAGCCGCGCACCTTCTATGACCTCGTCATCCAGGTTGCGATCGTCCGCCCCGGCCCGATCCAGGGCGACATGGTCCATCCCTATCTGCGCCGGCGCGAGGGCAAGGAGGCTGTGGACTATCCGACCCCGGAGCTTGAGGCCGTGCTCGGCAAGACGCTCGGCGTGCCGCTCTTTCAGGAGAGCGCCATGAAGGTGGCGATGGTCTGCGCCGGCTTTACGGGCGGTGAGGCCGATCAGCTGCGCAAGTCGATGGCGACCTTCAAGTTCACCGGTGGTGTCTCGAAGTTCAAGGCCAAGCTCGTCTCCGGCATGGTCCGCAACGGCTATACGCCGGACTTCGCCGAAAAGACCTTCTCGCAGCTCGAAGGTTTTGGCTCCTATGGCTTTCCCGAAAGCCATGCCGCCAGCTTCGCCCTGATCGCCTATGCATCAGCTTACGTGAAATGCCACTATCCCGATGCCTTCTGTGCGGCACTCCTGAACTCCCAGCCGATGGGCTTTTACGCCCCAGCCCAGATCGTCGGCGATGCCCGCAAGCATGGCGTCGAGGTGCGGCCCGTCTGCATCAATCGCTCGCGCTGGGACTGTACGTTGGAGCCGGTCGAAGGCAGCGACCGGCATGCCGTTCGCCTTGGCATGCGCATGGTCTATGGTTTGGCTGAGATCGATGCCGCTCGCATCATTGCCGCGCGGGCCGACCAGCCATTCGATAGCGTCGATGATCTCTGGCGGCGATCCGGCGTGCCGGCCGCATCCCTGGTCGAGCTTGCCGAGGCGGATGCGTTTCTGCCCTCCCTCGATTTGCAGCGCCGCGATGCGCTCTGGGCGATCAAGGCGCTCCGTGACGAGCCCTTGCCGCTCTTCGCCGCGGCAGCCGAACGCGAGCAGAAGACGATCGCCGAGCAGCAGGAACCGCAAGTTCGCCTTCGCCAGATGACCGAAGGCCACAACGTCATCCAGGACTACAGTCATACCGGCCTGACCCTTCGCCAACATCCGCTCGCCTTCCTGCGCAAGGATCTCACCGCCCGCAACATCGTCACCTGCGAGGAGGCGATGTCATCTCGTGACGGCCGTTGGCTGATGACGGCAGGTCTCGTGCTCGTGCGCCAGAAGCCTGGCTCGGCCAAGGGCGTCATGTTCCTGACCGTCGAGGATGAGACCGGGCCGGCCAATGTCGTCGTCTGGCCCAGCCTGTTCGAGCGCCGCCGGCGCGTCGTGCTCGGATCCTCGATGATGGCGATCAATGGCCGCATCCAGCGGGAAGGGGACGTCGTGCATCTCGTTGCTCAGCAGCTCTTCGATCTCACATCCAATCTTTCCGGCCTTGCCGATCGCGATGAGGCCTTCAGGCTACCGACCGGTCGTGGCGATGAGTTTGCCCATGGGACGCCTGGCAGTCCAGACTCTCGGGAGAGGGCTGTGATGAAGGTGCGGGAGATTTATGAGCCGGATCGGCTTATTGATAGGTTGAAGGTGAGAAGTCGGAATTTTCAGTGATCACGAGATGGCCTTTGAGCTAAGTCGCGATCCTCGCGAAAGGACCGGCTAGGCCGGCCCGTTCAACTTCTTACCAGGTCTGACGGCCATACCAATCGTCCACGTCGGATTTGGCGCGGTCCCTTGCAAGGCCGTAGCGCTCCTGGATCTTACCTTCGAGCTGATCTCGCTTGCCGGCGATTTGATCAAGGTCGTCGTCGGTAAGCTTACCCCACTGCTCCTTGACCTTGCCCTTAACCTGCTTCCAGTTGCCTTCGACGCGATTCCAATCCATGGCAATTTCTCCTTTTTGGATTACCAAGGATCAATGCTCAAAGATGCGAATTGTTCAGTTCCAAGCGTCGGTCACCGCACCACGTCGTATCTTCCAGATGGATTTCGGATGTACCTGCGTCATCTATGGCTAACAGTCAGGCGACTTTCGCGGCGAGCATTTCGTTGATGCAATCTTCGTTGCGCGCTTCCAGTTGCTGCATGGGAAAGGCATTGATGAACATGCGGATCGTCTCGTCGAGATCGGCGCCGGATTGGGACCAGCCGGGACCGCAACTGACCTGCTCGCCGGCAAGATCCTCGACCTCGAACAGACCGCAGGTTTCGCCGGCCTCGTCATCGACGGCAAGCTGAAGCGTCCCGAAGCATCTGTGGTCGTCATTCCAGTAAACCGCGATCTCGAGAAACCGTATGCCGGGCCGATTGCCGATCTCCGTCAGCAGCAAGCCATGAACCTCGTCCGTCGCGAGCGGCTTCGGCTCATCCCAGCAAAGTTCTTCGTCCAAGGTCGGGTAGTCCATGACGTTTGCCAGCAGATCGCGCATTCGGTCGAGATGGCGAAGCATGTCTGGCGACTTGCCACGGAAGCCGGGCCGATCGTCTCCGAACGTATCGAAGGCATGCCGGCCCAAATAGCCGACGAAATCATAAAGCGCCTGCGCTTCGTCCTGGCTTATGGTGAGAACGCCGTCTCTCGGTCGTGGATCTCTCGAATATTCAAACATTGCTTCCTCCTTCGCTTTCGAAACTTGGAACCCAGCCGCGGGTAAAGCCGACGCTCATTCCAGCCTCGCAGAGGGCCAGTTGTTTGCGGACGAACTGCAGCTCGGCGAGCAGAGCGCCGATCGTGGCGCGGGCGTCGCCATCGAATAGGTCGAGCGCCGATGCGACCTGATCGAATTGCGGTTCATCTGTTTGAGTGGCTGCGGCTATCATGAGGCAATACGTCTCCTGCACCCCTGAAATCACGGGGGTTCGAACTGCTGAGTTGTCGATATGGAACTGCGCGACCGGCGATCGCTTCTGTCAGTATGTTCTTATTATGTTCTCATTTTGGATTGAGTCAAGAGCCCATCCATTCCGTTGGGAGCTGGAGAGGAACGCCTGCGATTCCGGCTTACCAGCCGCAGTGGCTGAGTTGCCAGAGTGAGGAAAGACTCGACTCGCCAAGCTTTCTCTGTTGCACTGTTTTCCATGACGAAGTCCCCGCGTAAGTCATCCAAACCCCTTCTCACCGCCTCGGAAATGCCGCTGCGAAGCCGGGCGCGCAAAGCTCGTGATCCAGACCAACCGCAATTGCCGCTCGATCCAATGCCGGAGCGGATCCAGCCGGCGCTAGCGCTTCTGAAGTCGGAAGTTCCGAAAGGGCCGCAGTGGCTCTATGAGATAAAGTGGGATGGTTATCGGCTCGCGGTCCATGTTGAACCCGGGCGCGTGCGCATACTCACGCGTGGAGGGCACGATTGGACCGATCGCTTTCCGACAATCGCCAAGGAGGCCGCCGACTTCGCCACGACGATGATTCTCGACGGAGAAGCAGTGGTCTTGGACGACGATGGCAAGTCGAGCTTCGGCGCTCTTCAGCGTGCCCTTGGGGGAAGGGGCGGGCATCGCCGGGCGGATGAGGCGATCTTCTATGCTTTCGATCTGCTTTATTTCGATGGACACGACCTTATGAAGCTGGATCTCGCCGAGCGCCGGCAGATCCTAGACGGGCTTCTCCCCGATCATGCCGGCGTCATAAAACTCTCCGAGGCGGTCGAAGCCGATGGTGAGGAACTTCTCGCTGCCGCATGTGCCTATGGTCTGGAGGGCATCATCGCCAAGAACCGTGAGCAGCCTTATCGCTCCGGTCGTACCGGTGACTGGATCAAGGTGAAATGCGTCCTGAGCGACAGCTTTTTCATCGTCGGCTATGAGCCTTTCGCTGTTGCGCACGGTGGCATCCGCAATTTGTTTCTCGCTGCCTATAGAGGTCATGATCTCATCTACGTCGGCAACGTCGGAACGGGCTTCAATGAGCGCGATGCCACGAGGCTGCGCAGAAATCTGGACAAACTCAAGGCATCACAGGCCCCGATCGCGCTGAAACAGCGCGGCGTCGTCTGGGCTCAGCCAACACTGATCGCCGAGATCGAGTATCGCGCCTGGACCGATGACGGCAAACTGCGTCACGCTTCGTACAAGGGCCTCCGGGAGCGGCAGGACAATGCCGAGGTCTATCGTCTACCGCGATGAGGCGCGCGATCAACATGAGGTTCGCCAGCGCTGCATGGCGGTCTGTCCACCATACCAATGCGAAGAACTCTTCTCTCGACATGGCGCACTCGGGGGCGTTTGCGGGAGGGAATCCTACGCTAGGGCGTTGGCAGATGATATTCGCTGGTGAGAGATTTACGTGTTTCGATCTAAACGGAAAAACATGGCCAGCAGATCAGGCGACGGCGGCGATGCCTTCGATCTCGATCAAAAAGTCTGCCCCATAGAGCTTTGAAACTTCAACCAAAGTGACAGCAGGCGCTGCTGGAGGCGTTACCGTGGTGAAGAACCGGTTGCGGCTCTCGCGATATGCGCCGAGATCACCTACGTCTCGGAGAAAGACTGTCATTTTCACAAGGTGGCTTGCATCGCAGCCGACAGCCTTGAGGGCCTCACTCAGGTTGTGAAAAACTTGATCGGCTTGGGCGGTGAAGTCGTCTTTGCCAACCAATGCGCCGTCTCGGTCGAGTGCAGTCTGACCTGCGATGAAGATTAGCCGGCTCGCCTTGACATCCACTACCTGCGAATAACCCGGTGGTGACCCCAGTTCCGGCGGGTTTAGACGTTGGATTGCACTTCCTTTATCAGTCATCAAACCCTCAAAATTTTTGGTCACTTGCGGGACGGGATAGAATCGTACGTTTATGCAAATGCTAGAAATCTCTATCAGTTTATCGCAAACGGTGGTTTGTGATACAGGTGGAAATACCATTCAGGCGAGGGAGTTTCTGTTTCAAAATCCATGTCGCAATCAACGTTCCGCATACGGCTATCGCTATCGTAGGATTGCGCCCCCTCTCGCAAACGACCCCCGCTCTGCCATTCGAAAATTCCTCGAGTATTTGCTAGGCTGCGGCGTTTGCCTTTTTGCAGATGGCAGCACATCGCTCGAGCAACTCGTCAAACGTTTCGGCGTCATCGAAAAGAAGACCGTCGTCCACCATCCTGGCGTAGTCCTCCCTGAGGGCTTTCTGTCCTTCACCGGCCGGCGTTAGCAGCAGCTTGCCGTTTACCGCTGTCTCGTAGTCAATCGGCGATCGGTCGGCGGCTTTCTCCGCGAAAAACATCGACTTATGCTTCGCGACCGCGTTTGCGAGTTCGCGGTCGGAGATTGCGCTGTCTGCCAGGCCAATGTCGTCGAGGCGTACAATGTCATGCCAATGACGCGAAAAGCGATCGCCCCGCAGCCGCTCTTGCAGGCAAAAGACATGGATCGCAGTTGCCTTTTCCCAGAAAGTCCGTTCGGCATGCATCACTTTCGGGCTAGCCGTCGGGAACTCGACCCCCTCAACGAGACCGGCCGCGTCAAAGGCGATATCTCGAAGGCTGGCTGGCTCTCCAGTTGAACGGGCTCCGAACTCCAACATGACGCTGGGCGCGACATAACCAGATCCTGAACTGATGGCCTGATAGTCGATGTAAAGCCTGTCGCCATCGATCCGAATCTCTGCGGGCAGCGATTGCTTCTCAAGTTCAACGCCGATGATCAGTGCAACCGTGTCGGTTACCCAGATCGGTAGTCGTCGTCGCACCTCGCTCGACCAGCGCTTTTCCTCGCTACGGGTTTTCGGGAGTGCTTCTTCGTTGTCCCCAACAAGATCAGGGGCAAGCGCGCGAATATCGTAGGTGAGGTGGGGCGCCTCGATCGGTCTGATGCAATGGCGAGAACCTCACGCCTGTCGTCGATCGATAATTCGAAGAACTGATCAGCCATGGACTGCTTTTCCGACACTTCGTGCGAGCCAAGTCGGAAACTGAGGTGCTGCAGCGACAAGCTCGTTGAACGCCTCGGGCGGCAGTTTCCGCTTGATGCTCGAAAGAGCCTCTTCTGCTTTCTCCGGCCCCAGCCAGGCAAGCGCGCGCACGGCGACGCCGGCCGGCCGGCCGGCGAGCGACAACTGCCAGCGAGGGACGTGCTTGAACTCAACCTTTTGGCTTCCGACACTCATTGTCCGGCTGCGGCCAGAGGTCAA
>UCII01000036.1 GCA_900472485.1 Hyphomicrobiales bacterium | reverse complement strand
GCGCAAGGCCGACGAGCGTATCGTCGAAGCGACATGGCGGCGCGTCGGTGAAGTCCTCAAAGCATTCAGCCCGCGCGAATGCGCCGCATATCTCAAGCATGCAGGATATGTTTCAGCATAAACCTGACAGACTCTAAGGTATGGATCTGAGGCTAGCGCCGACACGGTTCAGCGCTGGCAGCTCGATAGAGATGTGAAGGCCCCTGTCCCGCCACTCCCGGTTTATTGTCCCGCCAAGTTGCTTCTCCAGCACTGCACCAAGCAGAACAGTGCCGAAGCCCTTTCGCGGCGCAGGATCGTTCTCCCTGATGCCCTTCTCCCGCCACTCGATGATCAAGCCGTTGTCTTCCACCTCTCGCCAGGTGATTGTCAGGCTGCCTTCAGGATGCGAGGGCGCCCCATGAACTGCCGCGTTTGCTGCAAGTTCATGCATGGCCAGTCCGAGTGGCTGCACCGACGGCGCGGGGACCATGACCGATGGGCCGCTGATCTCGACGGTTCTGTTGCCATAGATGCTGACTTGCAGGGTGATGATGTCGTGGAGCGAGGCCTCCTGCCAGCCGTTTTCCGCTAACAGCATGTGCGTTCTGGCAAGCGCCTGCACTCGCTGCTGCACGGATGCGGCATAGGTTGCGGGGTTGTCGGAGCGGGTGAGGCGCACGATGCTGTCAACGATCGCAAGGACGTTCTTTGTCGTGTGGTCCACCTCCAGCAGCAAGCGCTGTTCCGCCTCTTCGAGCGTCTGCACCTTCCGGTATTCGGTGACATCAATCTGCGACGCGAAATAATAGGCCAAGCGTCCATCGTCGTTGCTGATGGGGCTGAGATGAAGCTGGTTCCAGAAGGTGCTTCCGTCCTTCCGATAGTTGAGGATTTCGACTGTGCCCTCTCGCTCCGCGCCGATGATGGCTCGCATCTCAGCGACTGCTTCCTTCGATGTATCGTCGCCCTGCAGAAGCCGGCAGTTCCGTCCCACGAGTTCTTCCGCGGAATAACCGGTCAGATGCAGGAAAGCATCGTTTGGGAGGACAATCGGGTAATCAGGCTGGCGGGCATCCGCGACCACGATCGGCATCCGCGTCCGCTGAAACGCAAAGGCGGCGAGTTCCTTGTGATCGACCATCCCTTGTGTCGACGCCGCTGCCGGCTTGTCCCCATGAATCTCTGACGGCTTTGCTTCCACCACGGCTCACTTGCTTACTGACTAATTTTTCAAAACGCCGATGCCAGACAAATGTTTCCCCCCACGCGGACGTGGTGCGCCGATCGGCGCTGCCGATTGTGGCAGCACCATCGGAAAGCCGACATTTCCATGCCGATAAAAGAAAACTTAAGTGAAACTTGCGTCCTACCCGGGAGGCCCTGACCTAAGATGGATCCGCAAAGGCATCACGAGGAATGGCAAGCCTGATCATAAGCCCATGGGGCTGCCAATCTCTCGATACCTGCGCATTTAGGGTTCGGACAACCATCTGTTCGAGCGTTGTCCCAAAGCCGGTTCCTTGGTCTGGAGCGTTTGCGACGAGTGTAACGTTGGATTCCAGCCATACAATCACGAAAGCGTCAGGTGTAGAGCTGGAGGTGACATCCAGTCGACCTTCTTGCACGGAAAGCGCGCCGTGCTTTACTGCATTGGTGGCATATTCGTGAAAAAGCAATGCAAGGCTGGTGACTCTCTGAGCACTGATATGCGCGTCCTCGCCATGCAGCCGCCAACGCCCGCCATCCTCGTCTTCGAAAGGTGAGAGCAGACTGGAGAGGAGACTGAATAACGTCGTCGACTGCTCCAGGAACGCTTCGCCACCGGTGAAGCTCGGCAAAGTCATTTCGTGCGCTCGCGACAAGGCGACAAGGCGGTCTTTCATGCCGGTGGCAAGCTCGGCCGGCGTCTGGGCCGTCCTTGCCGCAAGGGTGATGATGCTGCCGGTGATCGCGAAAAGGTTCTTTACGCGGTGGTGCATCTCCCGCAGCAGCAGATCCTGATGTTCTGCCGCGCGTTTCCGATCCGAAATATCACGGGCGATCTTCGATGCGCCGATGATCTTGCCGTCGCCGTTGCGGATCGGCGAGATCGTCAGGGAGATGTCAATGAAGGTGCCGTCCTTCCGACGGCGGATCGTCTCGAAGTGGTCGACTCGCTCGCCTGCGTTGATCCGCGCCAGGATCGCGGGTTCTTCGTCCAGCCGATCCTGCGGGATCAGCATGGTGATCGGGCGCCCTACGGCTTCAGCCGCCGTATATCCGAAAACGCGCTCGGCGCTTTTATTCCAGGTGGTAATGATGCCTTGGAGCGACTTGCTGATGATGGCGTCGTCCGAGGATTCGACGATCGCCGCAAGGAAAGCCGCTGCATCATGTCCTGGCTGCGCGGCCTTGACACCCGCCTCCAGCTGTTGAAGACGGTCTTCGGCTTTGTTGCCGCTGGCGGCATAGTTTCTGTTTGCCATTGACGTTCACGTACCCCTGAGTCGAAAAGAACTTGAACGAGTGGTTTTCGCAACCTCCAACCGACCATAGCTCCTTGACGCGGGAAATAAAGCCCCACCTACTCCAATGTACGGTTGCTGACGGGCCGCCGATGCGAGCAAGGAGGTATAGGTGCCAGTTTCCTTATGCTCGGGACGATAGCTTTGTAGTCTCACCCACGCAACTTCCCAGTCGCTGCGTTGCCGACGTGTTCGGCTGTGAAGTAAGACCGATCATCGCCGTGAACGATGGCCATCAATATTTGCCGCCTCGGCGGCGCAACCTTGATGCCGTCGAGCCGCGTTACAAGGCGGACGGGGGTGTATTCTGTATGCTAGCCGGGTAACGCATTCTGGGTCAAACGAGTGTGTCTCAAGACCGGCTCGAATCAGTGACACTGCACTTCAGTGACGGGATCTAAGAGAGGTGCTGCCCTAAACTGGGCAGGGAGCCGATGCTGCGCGCGGCCACTAATTACGGCGTTCCACTCGGGGTGTAGGCTGCCTCCATATCCAGCGTGGAGCGTTCGCCGCGTTGCAGCTTCGAAGCCTCCCGGTCCAGCGTGATATTTTTTGATCGCCTAAACTTCGCAAAGCACACTCAGAGGGTAGGGGGAGTTCTCAGCTGAGAACTTTGCTTTTGAGGATCGCCCGGCGCATACGGTCGCGGCCGCACGGAACCTTTGTTTGGAAGTGAAGCCCGACAGCCCTCACGCGTTTCGGTCGACTGCAGTTTGCGCGACAATCGTCAGGCGCCAGATCAGGCAAGCGTCGCGTCCTCGGCGATAATACAACAAAGGGAAGGCTATCCGCTGGCGTCCGTGGAAGGCAGGGCAGAAAGTTCTCAGCTGAAAACTTTTCTGAAGCGGGACTCAGTCTGAAGCCTTAGGCGGCGCACTCGGAGGGCTACAGAACCGGGATGGCCCGAGGCGAGGATATTGTCTAAGGCTTGAACAAAACCAGGCAGGGGCTGTCGAGTGAGGGCTTTGATAGGAGCAAAATCCAGCTTAAAATCCGACAGCGACTCTTAGGCCCTCATCGCGCGCTTGCTGTTAAGGTTTGATTAACCTAATTTTTCTTGACCGCCAAACAGACTCAGCGCAATTTACGCTCAATTCTCAATTTTCAGAAAATGAGCGTTTATGATGCAGAGCAGCGCAAAAGCGGTTTCGGTGCGTGACACAGGTGTCCGATCGCTTACCAGACTTGTAGAAGCCGATGCCGAACTTCTCAGTGCGCAGTTGCAGACATTGCGCGCGCGAGCATTCCCACCCACTGCACAAAAAGTGCTGCGCAAATTCATGGCTGGAGAGGCCGCCAAACTGATTGGCATCAGCGATGCCTATTTACGGCACCTTTCGCTAGAAGGCTTCATTCCTGAAGCGGAGAAAAACGGCGCTGGGCGGCGTCTCTATTCGCTTGAGCAAATTCACGAGATCCGTCGGCATTTGGCGGCGTCCAAAAAGGGCTATTCCCCGGAACGTAAGGAAGGCGAAGCTCTGCAGGTAATCGCCGTTACCAACTTCAAGGGTGGTTCGGGCAAGACTACGACTGCGGCTCACCTGGCGCAGTATTTTGCACTGCGGGGATATCGGACTTTGGCAGTCGATCTTGACCCGCAGGCTTCGCTCTCTGCGCTGTTCGGCATCCAACCTGAGTTTGACCTCGGCCCAAACGAAACGCTCTACGGCGCGATCCGTTACGACGACCAACAGGTGCCACTCAGTAAAATCATTCAGAAGACCTATTTCGCCGGTCTCTATATCGTACCAGGCAACCTTGAACTCCAAGAGTTCGAGCACGATACTCCTCGTGTTCTTGCCGAACGTGGACGCGCACAGGACCGGATGTTCTTTGCCCGCGTCGGCGGCGCGCTCCAGTCAGTCGAAGAAAACTATGATGTTGTCATTTTGGATTGCCCGCCGTCTCTCGGGTACCTTACTCTTTCGGCGGTTTGCGCAGCGCGCAGTGTGCTTGTGACGATTCACCCCCAGATGCTCGACGTCGCCTCAATGTCGCAATTTCTCCATATGACTGCCGGCCTGTTCGATGTTGTGGAGAGGGCAGGGGGCAATGCGGACTACGATTTCTTCCGCTATGTGGTCACGCGCTATGAGCCAAGTGACGGTCCCCAGGGACAGATCGTTGGGCTGTTGAAAAGCCTGTTCGGCGAGAGAGTTCTAACAAACACGCTCCTGAAATCTGCGGCGATCTCAGACGCAGGCCTGACGAAACAAACGCTCTACGAGGTCGGCAGGGAGAATTTCCATCGCTCAACCTATGACCGGGCAATGGAAGCGCTCGACAATGTCAACGGTGAAATTGAAGATCTGGTCAAAGGCGCGTGGGGGAGGCCCGTATGAACAAGCGACGGGACGCGATGCGTGACATGCTAGCGCCGATCACCGGTGGACCAGCTGAGGTAACTCGGCACTTGAAGCCGGTAGTGCAGTCTGGCGCTCTGCGATCGATGAACGCTGCGTTCGAAAGTCTTACCCAAGACGCTGAAGCGGCGGAAGAGCTGCGGGCGCAGATCGCCGCCGGCGCGTCGATAGTCGAAATTGACCCGAGCGATATTGACGCCTCGTTCATCAAAGACCGCCTCGATGCCTTCGATACGGAGGATTTCGAGATCTTGCAGGAAAGTCTTGCCAAACATGGACAGATCTTGCCTGTGCTTGTCCGGCGCCATCCGCAGAAGCCCAGCACGTATCAGCTCGCTTTCGGCCATCGGCGCGTTGAGGCGCTACGCAGACTGGGCATGAAGGTAAAGGCCGTCGTCAGGGACATGGGCGACGACGATCTGATCATCGCTCAAGGCAAAGAGAACCTCGAGCGAAAAGACCTTTCCTTCATCGAGCGGGCTTTGTTTGCTAAACGCCTTGAGGAACGCGGCATAAAGCGAGAGGTGATCCTCGCTGCGCTTTCGGTTCACAAAGGCAATTTGTCGACGATGATATCGCTGACGCGGCAGGTGCCGGAGGAACTGATCGTTGCGATCGGCGCTGCCCCGAAAATCGGCCGGCCCCGTTGGGAGCAACTCGCTAACCACCTCGCCTCGAACGAAGCGTTTGATTGGCGAGCGGTCATCAGAGACAATGGTTTCCGGTCCCTTGGAAGCGACGAGCGCTTCGAGCACGTCGCTGCGGCCGCAGCACCGCTGCGTGCCAGCCAAGCGAATTCTTTGACCGTATCAAGCAGACAAGGCGAGCGTATCGCCGAGGTCGAGGCCAATGCAAGAAAAACCAAGGTGACGATCAACGAGAAGATGGCACCGAATTTCGCAGCCTTTCTCGTCGAGCAGTTGCCGGAAATCTATGAAACCTTCCGCGCGAAGCAAGATCGAAACGCGGACTGACAACACGAACCAGGAGCAAAGCGTAGCAAAAGAAAAAGGCCCCCAAACGACCAAGTCGTGGAAGCCTCTCTCGTATTCGTGACAGATCGAGAATCGCATTTCCCCGAATCCCAGTCAAGAGTCTTTTGGCATCGTTTTGGTGAGCGGATTTCTTTTGCCTGATGAAAGGTGAAAGAAAATGGAGAGTGGACATGTGACGACGCCCTTTGGGCGGCGCTCGATGTCGCTTGGCATGCTCGCAAGCCAGATGGCGGCGCGCGAGATAGAACCAGGTGCGTCGATCGACAAGTGGAAATTATATCGCTGGTTGTGCGAGGCGAGGCCGTTGCTCGGCATTACCGACCGGGCGCTTTCTGTTTTGAATGCGCTTCTAAGTTTTTATCCGCACAACGAACTGGCGGAAGATAATGGTCTGATCGTGTTCCCTTCTAATGCACAGCTGTCGCTGAGAGCGCATGGCATGGCGGAGCAGACCATCCGTCGGCATCTCACGGCTCTGATAGAGACCGGCCTTCTGGTGCGCAAGGATAGCGCCAATGGCAAGCGATACGCTCACAAGGGTCGCAGCGGAGAGATTTCTGAGGCTTTCGGATTTTCGCTCGCGCCCTTGCTCGCTCGTGCCGCAGAAATCGAGAGCCTGGCGGCCGAGGTCGTCACGGATCGACTGCACCTTCAGCGCTTGCGCGAGCGTCTGACCGTCTGCCGACGTGATATCACCAAATTGATCGAGACGGCCCTCGAGGTGGGAGTGGATGGTGATTGGCAGGCTATGACCGCGATGTTGAAGTCGATCTTGGCCCGCTTGCCCCGTCAGCCGAACGCCTCTCAGGTCGAGGATGTGCTCCGTGAGCTTGACCTTCTGCGCCAGGAAATCGTTAACACATTGCAAATGCAGGTAAAAGTCACAAAACTAAGCGCCAATGCCTGTCAAAATGAGCGGCACATACAGAATTCACACTCCGACTCTATTTCTGAACTTGAACCTCGCTTCGAAACGAAGCCGGGCGCAAACATAGCGAAAAACTACGATCTTCATGCCGAGCCGGAAGGGGAGAGGCGATCGCATGGGAGACGACATGGCAATGTGGCCGAGACCGTGTCGTCCGTTGCGAGGGGCATGAATGCTGAGCCGGGTTTGAAGACCTTCCCGCTCGGGCTCGTTCTTCAGGCCTGCCCGCAAATCATCGACTATGGGCCGGCGGGGGCAATCTCGAACTGGCGGGATCTGATGAACGCGGCGGTGGTTGCGCGAACAATGCTTGGCGTCAGCCCATCCGCATTTCAAGAGGCGTGCTCGATACTAGGACCGGAGAACGCGGCAACTGTCGTTGCCTGCATCCTGGAAAAAGGTGGTCATGTCAGCTCGGCCGGAGGATATCTTCGTGACCTCACCCGCCGCGCAGAGAGGGGCGAATTTGCCATTGGCCCGATGTTGATGGCTCTTGTGCGGTTGAACGGACCAATGGCTCGCCGGACGGGATGAAAGCTCGTGATGTCCAAAGACGACGGTACAGTCGGAGAGTAGCGGCAGGCTGCTGAACGCGGCGCGACACCCCTCCAGCGAACCTATATTGATCTCACCGATGCGCATGGAGAAAATGTGACCACTATTCCCTATCGTAGCGCGCTGATTATTGGAGCAGGTTCCGGTATCAGCGCTTCGCTTGCAAGAAGCCTTCATGCCGCCGGGCTTTGATTGTGCTTGCCGCTCGCGACACCGAAAAACTCAAGTCGCTGGCCGAGGATGCGAATGCCCACATCTTTGACGTTGATGCGAGCGATGCCTCCCAGGTCGAGCGGCTTTTAGCCCGGACGGAAGCTGCAATCGGCGCACCGGAGGTCGTGATCTACAACGCCAGCGGCGGGAGTAGCGAGCCAGTCGTCGGGCCATCGATCCCGAAGATCGGCAAAGGACGCATCATCGTGCGAAGAGGCGCTCGATCTCCCCGCGCTGTTCGGCGTGTTTGGCCGGATTGTCGTTCTTTAGTTTCTGCAGGTTGAGGATCTTCCAGCGGACAGCCGGCAAGGCGAGCGCGTGCGGCAAGCCGATAACGTTGAAGTCGGGTTCGCCATCGTGAAGGGACAGCAGAAACGTGCGAGCCTTATCATCTAGGAGCGCGTGGATGTCTTTCAGGAACCGCTCCCGGACGTCCAGCAATTCGTCCAACGTGACCTTTTCGATCGTCATCCCATCGAATTCTTGATTGAAGACATGTGCGACGTCGGCCCTATTGGGCTGCAGCAACTCATGGGGCGGGCGTCCGGAGCTCGCCACGTAGACGAGGAAGGTGCGAAATAGCGGGTCCGTCAGTCCCTCGTTTTCATAGAGCAACTTTATGTCGAAGAGATCGCGCGGATGTTGGCGGTCGACCGCTGCATGCATCTTGCCGCCGAAGAGGTCTTCGAAGACGACAACCTGCATTTCTGCAAAACCAAACTGGTCTTCGACCCGCTCGCTGACCCTGCGCCGTTCGACGGGGTGCACGGTGCCTCGCGCGACCGGAGAGGTTTCGATCTTGATTGCGGTCTGGCCCCGCCTCACTTCGACGCGGGTATCCCCGCCGCCACCTCCGGCTATTCGCTTTGCCCGGACGCCCTTGATCCTTTCCACCTTCGCAGCGACGCGGTCGAGGATCGCGTCGATTTCGACCAAGCTCTCGTCCCTCGGTTTGAGTGGAAGGTAAGTCAGGTCGATATCGACCGAGAGGCGCGGGAGGTCTCTGTAGAAGAGATTGATGGCGGTGCCACCCTTCAATGCGAAAGCCGGTTCGTCGGAAATCATCGGCAAGGTCTGGACGAGGAGCTCGAGCTGGGAAATATACTGGTCACGGGCCATCGTTGCCCTCGGGCTTTCCAGGAATGTACTCTTCGGGAATGGTGATGCGGTATTTAGGATGCAGCTTGCCACCCTTGATGAATGAGCGGTCGCCGCTTCCAAGGTCGATGACCGATCGGTCAACATGCTTGAGCCAGGCGTGCTCGTGGCGGTCGGCAAAGACAAAGAAGAGCCTTTTCACCTGGACTTTGGTGCAGGCGGCCAGAAGCTCGGTGACGCGGCGCGGCCGCAGGTTGGTCAGACCCTCGAAGATCGTATCGATGTTGTGAAAGCTATCGTTGTCCGGCAGTTCGTCCAGCGCTTCGAGGATGGCCCGCTCTGGCGTTGAGGCGCGTATCGTCCAGTTCTGTAGAAACAGGATGGCGTTGCCGTCCGGTTCAGCCGCCAGGGACTCGATCCCAAGATCCGCCGTCTTGAAAAGTCGTGTGCTGCGCAGGACGGGAAGGCCATTGGTGGGGAGGTTTGCGAGCCATCGGGGCGCATCACCATAGAAGAAGATTTTTTCGGCCGCCCCCAGCGCGAGGTAATGCACATGCCCGCGGAGCCCCAGCGCCGTGCGGCCGCCGACATGGAACGGGTAATCCATGATCGTCTGTGCAGACATGACCGCAATGCGCCAGTCGATGCGTTCTTCGGCTGAGCCGTTCCGGCCTGAGGGCCGCCGATAGACGCCATGCATGACGGGCTCCAGCCAACCGCGGCGGAGATAATCATGTGTCGAGCTCCGGCGGATTTCCATTTTCCGCATCCATGCGGAATCCACGAGGAAGCCTGCCGGAACTTCATCGAGCATTGACTTTAGCTTATCGCGTTTTTGATCGTTCATGACGGACAAAAATGGCATTGATTAAAGTAGGTAGCAAGATGTGACTTTGTAAAATAGAGAAAATGTCCGTTTGAGACGGACTTTTGCGATCAATGGCGCGGCGATGAATTGCCGTTTCGTTCATTTTGAGGCCATTCCGCCCAAGGCTGCACGAAGACCCGAATAATTCTTCATGCCCACGCGCAAAAAAAAGGCGAAGAACGCCTGAACCGGCGGCCATGGAGTTCAACCACGCTCATCATGCAAACACGCCGCCATGATGTGGGGCGACAAACTAGCAGCATGACTGTTTGTAATCACTGGTATTTCCTAGCCTGGTAACCGCGCAGTCGACCCGGAGGCAGTTTTTGCGGTTAGGTGCGATCGCCGGCTGACTGCGCCTAGGCGAACGGCGTGGCGCCCTCCATTCCTCCAGCACAACGTCGGTTCGTCCGGCCCAAAGGTCGCTTCCAGAAACTGATGCTGCTCGAATGACCCCTTCAAAAGTGACGGCGGCAATGTGAGGAGGGGCCGGCGCGGATCAAGCGCGGAGTCGCCTGCGGAGCGGTTGCAGAGAGGAAGAGGAGGGAAGGGGAGCTGTGACGGATTGAGAGGGTTGGAGAGAGGCTCCGCCCGGTCCGTCACGGAGAAACTGACATGGCACAAGCCATCCAGAAAATCACGCTCAGCAGTGGACGTGACATTCCCTTCAACAAGCTGATCTTGAGCCAGCAGAATGTCCGCAAGATCAAGGCGGGCATTTCAATCGAAGACCTCGCGGAAGATATCGCTCGCCGGGGACTTCTGACCAGTCTCAATGTCCGACCCGAGCTCGATGGCGACGGCAACGAGACAGGCATCTACCGGATTCCGGCCGGCGGCCGGCGCTACCGTGCGCTCGAATTGCTCGTCTCCCAGAAACGGCTTTCGAAAACCGCTGGCGTGCCCTGCATCGTGAGCAGCGGCCAAACGCCGGAGATCGAAGATTCGCTCGCTGAGAACGTGCAGCGGGTCGACCTTCACCCTCTCGACCAGTTCAGGGCATTCCAGTGCTTGCGCGAGCAAGGGCAGAGCGAAGAAGACATCGCCGCCCGTTTTTTCGTCTCGGTCGCGACGGTGCGACAGAGATTGCGACTGGCGTCCGTTTCGCCGCGGCTGCTCGATCTCTACGCGGCCGACGAGATGACCCTGCAGCAGGTGATGGCCTTCTCGATCACCAACGATCATGTTCGTCAGGAGCAGGTCTGGGATACCGTCTTGCGATCTCATGCCCTGGAGCCTTACTATATCCGCAGGCTCCTGACCGAGACGACGATCCGGGCGACCGACCGCCGCGCCGTCTATGTCGGCATAGAGGCTTATGAAGCTGCCGGCGGCGTGGTCATGCGCGACCTGTTCGACGAGGACAGCGGTGGATGGCTCCAGGATCCGGCGCTGCTCGAGCAATTGGTGATCGAGAAGCTGAAGGGCGATGCCGAGACGCTCAAGGCCGAGGAAGGCTGGAAGTGGGTCGAGGCCGCCTTCGACTTCCCCTACGGTCATACATCCGGGCTGCGCCGCTTCTACGGCGAGCAGGCCGAGATGACCCAGGCGGAACTCGATCGTCATGACACGTTGAGGACCGAATACGACAAACTCGACGCGGACTATGCCGAAGCCGAGGACTATTCCGAGGAGACCGAGCGCCGCTTGGAGGAACTCGGAGCCGAGCTCGACGAGCTGAATGATCGGCCCTACGTTTTCGATCCTGAAGAGGTTGCCCGCGGTGGTGCCTTCATCTCGCTTGCTGCCAGTGGCGAACTGAAGATCGAACGCGGCTTCGTCAGAGCCGAGGATGAGCCTCCGGTCGGAACGACCGATGCAGCCGGAGCAGGACCGGACGGCAACGACGACGGGTCTATGGCCGTATCGTCGTCCGCCGGCGGGATTTCCGTAAATGGTCAGGCGGTCTCCGGTGAGCCCGCGGAGGATGACGACGACGTCGTCAGGCCATTGTCCGATCGGCTTGTCGTGGATCTGACGGCGACGCGAACCGTGGCGCTGCGCAATGCGCTTGCCAATGATCCGGTCATCGCGTTTATCGCAGTGCTGCACGCATTCGTCCTGAAGACCTTCTATCTCTACGGCTTCGACTCATGCCTCGAACTGACGCTCCAGAGCGCCAGATTCACCCAGACACCAGGGCTCGGAGATACCGTCTGGGCCAAGGAGATTGATCAGCGGCACGAGGCCTGGGGCCAGGATCTGCCGAAATCGCCCGACGACCTCTGGACGTTCCTGACCGCGCTCGACGAGGTCAGCCGACAAGCCCTGTTTGCCCATTGCGCCTCGTTGTCGCTTAATGCGGTCACCGAGCCGTGGAACAAGCGCACACGTGCGATTGCCCATGCGGACCAGGTCGCCCGGTCGATTGGTTTCGACATGGTCGCGGCGGGCTGGACGCCGACGGTGGATTCCTATCTTGGCCGTGTCACCAAGTCGCACATTCTCCAGGCCGTCCGTGAGGCGAAGGGTGACCAATCAGCGGAGCTGATCGGCCATCTGAAGAAGTCCGATATGGCCCGCGAGGCCGAACGGCTGATGGCCGGGAGTGGTTGGCTTCCGGAGCCTCTCCGCCTCGCGGCAGATCTGGGTGCCGTCGATGAAGCGACCATCGAAGCCGGCGAGATTCCTAACGGTGACGCCACAGGGAGCGGCGATCCCGATCTTCCGGCGTTCCTAACCGACGATGCTGACAATGTGTCCGCGCCGACGGAGGAGCTCGCCGAACAGCAGCATCTTGACGCGGCCGAATAGCCACTTCTCCGATCTACCCAGGGCCCGGCTCCGAAAGGAGACCGGGCCGCTACCGTTTTTCAGGAGCATTTCAATGCCCGACTTTACGATCGAAACCACCTATCACCTGCCGGTCTTCCGGCATCGGACCTATGCCGCAGCGACGGTCGAGGCGGCCTGCCGAGTAGCCGTCGACGACGACAATTGGGATCTCGCCGAGAAAGACTATGATTCCTCCGGCGAGGTTCATATCACCGGCATCTGGGAAGGCGCCAATAGCGCCTATACCGGACCGTCAGTCCCGGTGCCCTCGCAGTTCGATGAAGCTATCCAACGCCGGGCACGTCATTTCGAGATCCTGCTCGGCCTGTTGAAGATCTTCTTCGACGACGCACACGCAGCACGGCCTCCGTCGCCCGACTGGCTTGCCCGTTCGGCCTGGGAGATTGCGCGTGGTGAGGCAATCCTTGGCAACGCTCCGGATCCGGATGAGCCTGTGGAGACGCCAAAGGCGAACCATATCCTGGCACGACTACAGGAAGATCAGGTTCGTAATGCGATCACCGCCGTACTGGAGGTCGATGACAATTTCCGAGCGCTCTCACCGGCCGCGGTGACTAATGACGATATCCATGCAGCGTGCCTCACCATCGCGACGACGATGGATGTGTCGGACGTCGTCGGCAATGCTGAGTTCCAGGCAGCGCTTGCAGCGATCCGAGCGGCGCATCAGCGCCTCCATCCAGCCTGACTGTCCATCAGCCATTTCACTTCCCCCAACCCAGCCCGGCCACTGCGCCGGGCGCTTGTATTTCAGGAGACTCCAATGAACACTTTAACACCCGACGCCCGGTCCGTGTCCTCGGGCTTCAAGGTCGACATCTCCCGCGGCGAACGCATCGGCCGTGTCTCGTCCGAATGGTTCTCGCGTCCCGACGACGAGCGGTTCCTGTCGCTGACCGATCTCTACGACAACGTACGGTCCCGAGCCGAACGCGCCCATGCCCGAACGATCGAGAGTGCTGCGATCCGCGTCGAAGCAACGCGCGACAATGCCGAACGGCTCGAGCTTCTCGTACCCGGTCAGCGTCAGCCGATCGCACCGACCCATTGGAGCTACGGCCAGCTGTGCAGCCTGGTCGGCGCACCCGCCACCTATACGCGTCAACTACCGGCGCCGCTGGCCGCGATCAATCTGCAGCATGGCCTGCTCAACCACCGCGCCGAACTGGTAAAAACGCTTGAGATGGATGATGGGCGGCTCGAACTGCGAGCCGTCACCGGCCCGGAATATGGCCGCATCTGGGATCACGAACTGGTCTCCGCCGTGATGAAGATCGCCGGGAATGGGACCGGCGACACCATGTGGAAAGTGCCGGGTGTCCTGGATTGGGCGACGATGACGCACAATCCGTTTGTCGACATCACCAAGGACACGACCACCCTCTATGCCAGCGATCGTGACGTCTTCCTGTTCCTGGTCGACGACACCCATCCGATCGAAGGCGGACGGCTGCCGAACGGCGAGCCTGATCTCTACTTCCGCGGCTTCTATGCCTGGAACTCCGAGGTCGGCTCGAAAACACTCGGCATCGCATCATTCTACCTTCGCGCCGTCTGCGCCAACCGCAATCTGTGGGGCACGGAAAACTTCGAGGAGATCACGATCCGCCATTCGAAGTTCGCCGCCCAGCGTTTCGCGCATGAAGCAGCACCCGCGCTGACCAGCTTCGCCAACTCTTCGCCGGCGCCCTTCATCGCCGGCATCAAGGCGGCGCGCGAGCGGATCGTCGCGCGCAAGGACGACGACCGCGAGACCTTCCTGCGCCGCCGCGGATTTTCGAAAGGCGAGACCGGCAAGGTGATCGAGATGGTGCTGTCGGAGGAGGGGAGGCCGCCGGAATCCATCTTCGATTTCGTGCAGGGCATCACTGCGCTGGCACGCACCAAGACCAATCAGGACACGCGGCTGGAACTCGAAGGTAAAGCGAAGAAGCTGCTCGAAAGCGCCTCCTGACATGTTCATGGACGCCGGGCTCAGACCCGGCCCCGTCTGCAGACCTCATCGTCATCATCCCAGAGCCCGGCCAAGCGCTGGGCCTCATTTTGTTTGGAGCATACCAATGGCTATCCCCGATCATGCTCGCACAAACTTCGACACGCTGCTGCGTGCCGCGTCCGACGGCAATCTTGCTCTTATGGAATGCCTCGACGCCGCCACACGCGAGCCGCGTTACGTGCTTTGCGCCGTCGGCCGCAGCGACGGAGAATTTGTCTTCACGCCGTTTGGCCATCTTGCCGATGCCAACCCGTATGACGCCTACCTACCGCCCGATCCCGACGATCCAACTGGCTTCATTGTTAGCGCGGCGATCTAAGCACTGATGATCGCCGACAGTTTTGGCCGGCAATCCCCGACCCTTCCGTGGCTGCCCCGATATCGCTCCTCCGAACCATCGGCAGGACGCTGGGCTCCGCTGTCCTTTCCTCACTCTTGGAGCATCCTGCAATGAATATCATCTCACAACCTCAAACCGTTTCCGCCTCTCCGCGTCCTGAGACTAAAACCGGCGCTGAGGTACTCCTCAAGGCTGCCGAACAAGTCACGTCGCTTCTGGAGCATGGTAAAGGCGTCACTGCGGGTGACCTTCGGCAAATCATGACGGTGATGTCCGGAGGCAGCAGCGACGCCGAGGGCCTTTGGCTTTGGAAGGATGCCTATGAAGCAACAGAGGCCGCCCAGGTCCTGTTCCTGCGCAAGTTCCGCTCAATTGTCTCCCGGGGCCAGTCGCCTCGATCGACGCTCGCGATGCTGACGAAATTGGCGAACCTCGTGCCGACCCATAGCCGACGGTCCGATGAGAGCCAGGCAATGCAGCAATTCTCGACTCCTATCCCGCTTGCCTATGTCGCTTCCCGTGCTGCTGGCATTACGGCCGGTGACATGGCCCTCGAACCGTCGGCTGGAACCGGCCTTATGGCGATCTTTGCGGAGCTTGCGGGCGCGCGCCTGGTGCTCAACGAATATGCGGCTGTCCGGGGCTCGCTGCTGGAGGGGCTTTTCCCCGCCGTTGTGATATCGCAGCACGATGCCGCGCATATCGACGATTACCTCGACCCTTCCATTCGGCCGACCGTGGTGCTGATGAACCCGCCATTCTCCGCCGGTGTTCATGTCGAAGGCCGCGTCACAGATGCTGCCTGGCGGCATCTCACATCCGCCTTCGCGCGCCTTGCCCCCGGCGGTCGGTTGGTCGCGATCACGGGGTCCAGTCTTTCCCCCGACAATTCGGTATGGCGCGATGCTTTCGTTCGCCTCCAGAGCCAGGGCACGGTGCTGTTCACCGGGGCGATCGACGGCAGCATCTACGCCCGTCATGGCACGACGATGGAAACGCGCCTGATCGTCATCGACAAGACGCCGGCAGAGGATCCGGCGCGGCTCGCTCCGTCCAAGGGCACTGCGCAGGATCTGGAAACACTGCTTAACTGGATCAGTGACCTTCCAACACGCGCGCGCCTGAGGACGCCGAGTTCCTTTGGCGCACCCCGCAGCGGTATCCTGCGCGCGGACACAATGCGTCCAGCAGCAAGCGCCACGTCGCATCGCCATGCGGTTGGGGGACACGTTCGGCCTGCAGCAGCGGTGCGTCCCATATCGGTCGACGATGAAATCATCGAACTCTCCTATGAGATCCGAGACGCTCAGCCGAAGGATGAGGCCAACGCTGCTGACGGCATCTACGAATCATATCGCCTCCAGTCGATCCACATACCCGATGCAAAACCGCATCCCGACAGGCTGGTCGAATCTGTTGCCATGGCATCCGTCGCGCCGCCGAAGCCAAGTTATCGCCCGCACCTGCCGAGGCACGTCGCCACCAGCGGGGATCTTTCCGACGCCCAGCTCGAAAGCGTTGTCTATGCGGGCGAAGCTCATTCCGGCTATCTCGCCGGACACTGGAGCGTCGACGCCTCCTTCGACAATCTCAAAGCCGTCGCATCGGATGCAGAACATGCCGTCCGCTTCCGTCGCGGCTGGTTTCTCGGCGACGGAACAGGCGCCGGCAAAGGTCGCCAGGCTGCCGGCATTGTTCTCGACAACTGGCTGAAGGGTCGCCGTCGGCATGTCTGGATCTCCAAATCTGACAAGCTGATCGAGGACGCCCAACGCGACTGGAGCGCGCTCGGGCAGGAGAAGCTACTGGTGACGCCGCTCTCCCGCTTCCGGCAGGGAAAGCCGATCAAGCTGGAGGAAGGCATCCTCTTCACCACCTTTGCCACGCTGCGTACGGATGAGCGCGAGGGCAGACGATCGCGCGTACAGCAGATCGTTGACTGGCTCGGCGCCGACTTCGATGGCGTTATCATTTTCGATGAAGGCCATGCCATGGCCAATGCCGCTGGCGGCAAGACCGAGCGCGGCGACAAAGCCGCGTCGCAGCAGGGCAGGGCGGGGCTCCGCCTGCAGCGCGCGCTTCCGGACGCTCGCGTCGTCTATGTCTCGGCGACCGGCGCCTCGGAAGTGGAGTCGCTCGCCTATGCCGAGCGCCTCGGCCTGTGGGGCGGCAACGACTTTCCCTTTCCGACCCGTTCCGAGTTCATTGCCGCGGTCGAAGATGGTGGCGTAGCGGCGATGGAAGTACTGGCGCGCGACCTCAAGGCCATGGGCCTCTATGCCTCGCGCTCGCTCTCCTTCGAAGGCGTTGAATACGAAATCCTCGAACACGAACTGACCGAGGAACAGGTCCGCATCTACGACGCCTATGCCGAGGCCTTCCAGGTCATCCACAACCATCTCGACGCTGCCATGGAGGCCTCGGGTATCACTGGGAAGTCCGGGACACTCAACAAAAACGCCAAGGCGGCCGCGCGCTCGGCCTTCGAAAGCTCGAAGCAGCGGTTCTTCAACCATCTTCTGACCTCGATGAAGACGCCGGCCCTCCTCAAAGCGACCGCTGCAGATTTGAACGAAGGTCATGCTGCGATCGTCCAGCTCGTCTCGACGGGGGCGGCGCTGACAGAGCGCCGGCTGGCACAGATCCCGACCGAGGAATGGGGCGATCTGCAGGTCGACGTGACGCCGCGGGAATACGTCATCGACTACCTGATGCACTCCTTCCCGGTGCAGCTCTTCGAGGAATTTTCCGATGCTGATGGCAATCTGAGTTCCCGGCCGGTTCATGACGCGAATGGCAACCCTGTCATTTGCCGGGAGGCGGAACGGCGTCGCGACGAACTGGTCGAGACGCTGGGCAGCCTGCCGGCGATCCCGACCGCTTTCGACCAGATCGTCCAGCATTTCGGCATCAGCAAGGTCGCCGAGATCACCGGTCGCTCCCGCCGCGTCGTTCGCCGGGAGGACAGCGCCTCCATCGCCCGCTATGCCGTGCAGAACCGGCCGGGCAGCGCCAATCTCGATGAGGCCCGCGCCTTCATGGACGACGAGAAAGGCATTCTCGTCTTCAGCGACGCCGGCGGGACAGGCAGATCCTACCACGCTGATCTCGCCGCCAAAAATCAGCGCCTGCGACTTCATAACCTCCTGGAAGCGGGCTGGCGCGCCGACGTGGCGATCCAGGGGCTTGGGCGCAGCCATCGAACCAACCAGAAACAGCCCCCGCGGTTTCGGATGATCGCCACCAACGTCAAGGCCGAACGACGTTTCCTCTCGACCATTGCCCGGCGTCTCGACACGCTTGGCGCTATCACACGCGGTCAGCGCCAGACCGGCGGCCAGGGCATGTTCCGGTCCGAGGACAACCTCGAATCGCAATATGCCCGCGACGCGCTGCGGCAGTTCTACGGACTGCTGCATGCCGGCAGGATCGAAAGCTGCTCGCTAGACAAGTTCGAAAGCATCACTGGCCTCACGCTGACATCGGACGAGGGCGGATTGAAGGACGAGCTGCCGCCGATCCAGACGTTCCTGAACCGTATGCTGGCGCTGACGATTGCCATGCAGAACGTGCTCTTCGAGGCCTTCGAGCAACTGTTGGCCGCTCGTATCGAGGGTGCGATTGCCGCCGGCATCTATGACACGGGCCTGGAGACGATCATCGCCGACAGCATGACGGTCACCGAGCGCCGGCTGATCTACACCCATCCCGTCACCGGCGCGCAATCGCACCTCTTGACCGTCGAACGGAGGGATCGCAACGCGCCGATGCAGCTCGAGGAGGTTCAGAGCCTTGTGCAGCAGGATCCACGCGCAAAGCTGATGATCAACAGCAAGTCGGGCCGGCCGGCGGTGATGGTCCCGACCCGCTCGATCATGCTGGACGACGGCTCTATTCAGCCGCGCGTGTCGCTGATCCGGCCGATGGATGAGCTCCGCTTCGAAGTCCGGCAGCTCGAAGAGACGAGCTGGGAAGAAGCCGACGAAAAGGTCTTCTCAGATGCCTGGGATGCCGAGGTGGCTGCGGTGCCGGAATTCTCGACCTCGACGATGCATATCGTCAGCGGGTTGTTGCTGCCGATCTGGAAATTGCTGCCCCAGGACTTTTGCCGCGTGCGGCGTCTGCAGACAGATGACGGCGAGCGGATCGTCGGCCGTGTCATCGCTCCCGATCGTCTTACCGGGCTTTGCCGCAATTTGGGGATCGACCAGACTGTCGTGATGGCGCCAGAAGAGGCTTGGGCAGGGCTTATTGAGGGATGCTCGATCATCGGGCTTGCCGGTGACGTGACGCTCCGCCGGGTGCGCGTCATGAACGACTACCGCATCGAACTGACCGGCTTCACCGACGGGATGCGCGACTGGCTGCGCTCAATCGGCCTGTTCTCCGAGATGACCAATTGGAAGCTGCGTTTCTTCGTGCCTGTCACAGATGAGGGGCCGCAGATCCTGTCGAAGCTGATGCAGCGTCATCGCCTGGTCGATGTCGCGCGCCGGTCATGAGGGAGGTCTGCCCATGCTCTCCGCCTCGGATCTTGCGGGCCGTCTCGCGGAAAACGCGGAAGCGGTCTGCCGTCGCTATCTCTCCGCCGGCCGCCGTGCCGGCAACTACTGGCTGGTCGGCGACGTCGCCAACAGCAAGGGCCGCTCTCTTTACGTGCGTCTGGCCGGCCCGCGGGCCGGCCGATGGACGGATGCGGCGACCGGCCAGTTCGGCGATCTCCTGGATCTCGTCCGCGAGACCTGTGGCCTCGTCGACTTCCGCGATGTCGCCGAGGAGGCGCGTCATTTCCTGAGCCTGTCGAAACCCGCGCCTATGTGGTCAAGTAAGGCTTACGGCGATGACAATCGCCCTGTCGACAGGCCGGCCGCGGAACGGGCGCGCCGCCTGTTTCGGATGACCGTACCGCTGGCCGGCACTCTAGCAGACGCATACTTGCGCGAGCGCGGCATCCTGCGGGCATCCGCGCACACAGCGCTCCGCTTCCATCCGTCCTGCTACTATCGTGATCTCGTCACCGGCCGGACGATAGGCTATCCGGCACTGATTGCAGCCGTCACCGATGTGGACGGAGCGATTACCGGCGTTCATCGCACCTATTTGTCTTCAGACCTCCACCCGGACAGCGTCGGCAAGGCCAAGGTAGACGGTCCCCGCCGCGCGCTCGGCGGGCTCGTCGGGAATGGCGTCCGCTTCGGCTTTCCGGTCAATGCACCTGTCCCGGTGATGGCGGCAGGCGAGGGCCTCGAAACCATGCTGTCGCTGTCGCATGTGATGCCCGGCATGCCGATGGTCGCCGCTTTGACGGCCAATCATCTGGCGGCCTTCAACTTCCCACCTGGATGCCGGCGCCTCTACATTGCAGCCGACGCGGATGCCGCAGGCCGCCACGGGATCGAGGGACTGAGCCGCAGGGCCCAGGAATCCGGGATCCTGCCGCTGGTGCTGTCACCTGAGCTCGGCGACTTCAATGAGGATCTTCGCTGGCTGGGGCCGGACCGCCTGACCGCCGGCCTCATGGCGCAACTCATCCCGGAAGACGCGATAGCATTCCTGCCCGCCTGAAGCCGGGCGCAGAGGTTTGAGGGAGGGGGCGGCGGCGGCATTGGCGAAGGCTGGTCCACTGGTCTCATGGATGAGCGCGCGCCCGCGGGCCTGCCGGGAAGCGACCCTTACCACGCGGGCCTCCGGCCCTTCAGCGGGTCAGTCGGGTTTCTTCCCCTGCCAGACCGCGGTCGCGGTCCTTCATTCCTCGCGGACCAAGAAACCCTCCCTCCGCCGCCCGGCGCTTCGCTGGGCCGCTGCGCTCCGCTTGCGGTTCCGGCCTCGGCCCGCGTGACCGGGTTCGCCGTCAGGCCGCGAGAGGCGCGGCCCAAACCGACGGAGACCATCATGGACCTGATCCTTCACCCCGACGACGGCTTCGAGCCCCACCACGCGTCCTCCCCGACCGACCGCTTCATCTACGAGATGCAAATCTTGGGCTATCGCCCCTTCCAGGATGAGCCCGATCCGCGGCCATTGCCGGAGGAGCCGCAGGTCCAGTCCTCGATCGCCACGATCTTCGACGCCTTCGCCGAGATGCTCGGGGACACCCGGCTGGAGCCCGATCTCGAAGACCTGTTCTGGTCGATCCCCAATCTCTTCCATCGCGCCGGCGAGCGCATCCAACGCGAGCTCGATCGCAACGAGGAGGTGCAGCGCACCGGCCAGCGTGAACAGGACGGCTCGGAGGTGAAGAGCGTCGAGCTCGAACGTCTTATCGCGGAGGGCATCACATTGCTTGAGCGGCGCAACGCCTTCGAGTTCATGTGCGACTATGCGGCCGATCTGTTCGAAGCGCAAACCGGTTCGTCCTGGCGGCCGCGCACCGGTTCCAAGGTCAACCACGCCAATATGACCGCGGCGATGATCGATAGCCGGGACTTCCTCTCAGCTCGCCGGCGCGCCGAAACCGAGGTGCTGATCCCAGCCGGCACCAAGATCGCGTTTTCCGGCGGTATGGACTACAACGATCATGAGCGGATTTGGGCCAAGCTCGATCAGGCACATGCCAAGCATCCCGACATGGTGCTGTTGCACGGCGGCTCGCCGAAAGGCGCCGAACGGATCGCCGCCTGCTGGGCTGAAGCCCGTAAGGTGACGCAGATCACCTTCAAGCCCAACTGGACGAAGCATGCGAAGGCCGCGCCGTTCAGGCGCAATGACGACATGCTCTCGGTCATGCCCGCCGGATTGATCGCTTTTCCCGGAAACGGCATCACCGGCAATCTTGCCGACAAGGCGCGTCGCCTCGGCATCCCGGTCTGGCAGGCATCAGGAGACGGCGCGTGAGCGCCGTTTTCCTGAAAACATGGAAAACATGGAAAAACTATGTTATATGGAAACCGTACCGGAGACTATAGCCATGAAGCAGTTCACGACAGGCGACTTGAATAAACAAATTGGCGATATCACCGATGCGGCGAGCCGCGAGCCGGTAATGCTCACCCGGCACAAGAAGCCGCGTTTCGTGCTGATGAGCTACGAGCACTATGAGCGCATGCGCTCGGGCGGCGACCCCCGCCGTGCCTATCATATCTCGGAAATGCCCGGCGAGCATGCAGCACTGTTCGACGAGGCGCTCGATCAGCTGGCGCGCGGTGAAGGCTACGACAATGAGCCATGAATTCCGCCCCGGTGAGGTGATCTCCTATCCTTACCTTTGGGCTTGGCAGCAGCAGCGCGGCGAGACCGAGGGCCGTAAGCAGCGCCCGGTTTGCGTCGTCATCGCCATCCGAAGCGCCGGCGACGGAAATACCCATTTGGCCCTTCTCGCCATCACCACGCAGCCGCCGCAGACAGGTCGCATCGCGCTGGAGATACCGGAGATCGAGCGCAAGCGCGCGGGCTTGAGCGATCTGAAGCGGTGCTGGATCATGGTCGACGAATACAATTACGATATCGTCGAACGCTCCTGGTACATCGAGCCCGACCAGGCCATCCTCGGCCGCTTCAGCAAATCCTTCATGGTGAAGATCGCCAGACTGTTTGCCGAGGCGCGCGACCGAACCGGCCGGGTCAACCGGCTCGACTAAGGCTTGCCGCTACTTCATGCGGCTTCTTCCCTTTCTTGATCCCCGCCGCTCTTCCGAACGCGTCCTCGCCATGGCGGATCCCTGGCCCTATCGAATCGATGCGGTCACGTTTGCGTAATTGGCGGCCATCGCCAGCCGTTCCTCGATGCCGCTCATCGTCGCGTTTTAGGCGACATCCCTTGAAATCACGTCTGTCACGCGATCGTGCGCCGCAGAACTGCAGTCGCGTCAGGGGAAGCCGACGGTTCGAGCGTCACGCCAATCGAAGCCGTCTCTGATCACGGGGATGGGAGTGCATGGTGCTGACCTCTCACACCGCGACTGGTTGCCGGCTACCGCCCATTGACCCCGAACACCACCGACGCATGTCACGAGCGCGGCTCTTGGCGGGTGCGCAAAGGGCGGCCAAGGCAAGGTCTCCTGCTGACGTCGCAATCAAGGACCATTCCCGTTCTCTATGTCGCCTTTCTAAGGGACCGGCCGCGATCAGCGTCAACCCCGCAAGGGGGTTCCCTTCCGCTTAAGCTTCGGTGACGCCTGCGGCGCGGCCCCTTCTTCGGGCGCCATCGGGAATGGTCCCGATGCAACGAAGGAGACAATCCCATGGCTACCACGATCGCAACCCTCACCGAAAAGACCGACGGCACTCTTGAAGGCGTCTTCGCCACCATCCGGGTCAACGCCCCGATCGCCCTCGTCCCGAACGCCAGCAAGGCGAGCGAAGAAGCCCCGGACTACCGCATCATCCACCGTAAGACCGGCTTTGAGATCGGCGCAGGCTGGAACCGCATCTCCCGCCAGACTGGCGAGGAATACATCTCCACGAAAATCGAGGCACCCGAGATCGGCGTGATCTTCGGCAACGTCGCACCGGCACCCGGCGGCGAACCCGGCAAGAAGGTCATCCTCTGGAACAGCCCTGCCTGAACCGGACCGCCGGTCCCGTTATCGGGGCCGGCGTTCCCCATTTCAAAGGAGGCCGCCATGAGCCGCTACACAATTACCGTCACCAGGACTGCATCCCGCGACACCGACCCGAATGCCATTATCGGCTATGACCGTCCGCTTCAGACCTTCTTCCTCCAGGCATTTCCGGATGCCGAAGGTGAGGATCTTGAACTCTGGCTGGGTACGGACTTCCGGGAGTTCGAATCATTGTCGCAACTCAGGACCGCAGCAATCGCACGCCGTTTCGACTTCATACCCTTGGCATCCGGCATTCTTCACAAGCTTCTGGACGACCATGCGCGCGAAGCACATCACCCGATCAGCGACTCGATCATCGAGGATGTTCTTGAGCGAACATCCGCCCGCTGACGCACACCGAAAACGAAAATAGCCCGGCACGGCGCCGGGCTATTTTTCTGCGTGGCTAGCAAGATTACTTGTTCAGCGCATCCTTAAGAGCCTTGGCGGGCGTGAAGGCGAGCTTCTTGGCCGCGGCAACCTTGATCGTCGCACCGGTCGCAGGGTTGCGAGCCTCGCGCTCCGGCGTGTGCTTGACCTTGAATTTTCCGAAGCCGGGAAGGCTAGTTTCGTTGCCGGCAACGGCAGCATCCGTGATCGAAGCGATCACCGCCTCGACGATTGTCTTGGCCTGCGCCTTCGTGAGGCTGTGTTCGGCCGCGATCTTGTCGGCGATTTCGTTGGTCGTGGTCATTTTCGTCTCCGCATCGTTTCAGATGCAGAATCCCTGCCATTACCGCTCCGAGCTGTCATCGACACGCTGCGGCAGATGGCGCGGAAAGTCTCGGATCTCCACAGTTATTCTCGTGGTCGGGTGTGAGATAACCCGAAGACGGGCATCGAACCCGTCCTCGTGTTCGGGTGCGATACGGAGAGGAAATGTCTGCTCAGTCGGTCCGAGGATGCCATGGGCGCATGGCGGCCTCAAGGACGAGCGGTGCCCCCAATTTTGCCTGCACTCCGGTTCCCTGCGCTCCGACAAAATCGGCACCCCCACTCGCCGCCGTTGGCGGTCGCGTTCCGCGATCCCTGACCCCGCCACGCCCCCATGACCGCGCGCGTCGTCTTTCACAAACGTCAAGGAGACGACGACGATGCTTCTGGAACAACACATTGAAGAGCTGCGAGCCTTATCTTGACAGTCTGCACCGACTCTAGCCGTCTTGGAATCGTCGATGCACATGCTGAGGGAGGCGCTTTCCAGGCCGGTCGCAGCGCTCCCACATAGCTGGCGGAGGCCGGCCTGGAGAGTGCCGGGCAGCTCTAGCACCTCCCGTTGACACGGGCTCCCCGGGTGGGGGTCTGGGGGAGGGTTGGATAAGCTGTGGATACTGTCGTTGCGTCATCAAACATCATCGTCGAGGAGCACAGGTCGGCCGATGGGCTCGATGCCCATGTTCCACGGATTCTTAGGAATGGTGAGCTTTACGATCCCGATGTCGATCGCTTCTTCCTTGATCTGCCTCTGAACGGTGTCCGCTCACGTCATTCCCTTCGCGCCTACGGCTACGACATCGCCATCTGGCTGCGCTTCCTTGCAGATGCTCGGGACAAGACTGTGTGGGCGGCCGATCGGGAGGATGTCAAAGCCTTCCATCGTGCTCGTCGGAGGGGTGAAGCCGGCAGCCGGATCTCGGCGGCATCCTGGAACCGTTCTGTCGCGGCAATGGACAAACTCTACGAATGGGGCGTAAGCGAAGGCCTTCTTTCTTCCGGCCCGTTCACACATCGCGAGGTCTGGCGCCGTAACCGCGCGCGGGGTGGCAGCCAGATCGTCGCGCGCAACGATGCGTTTGAACAACGTGCAAAACGCTCAGACATTCGCTTCGTCCCGCTTGAGGATTTCCGGCGTTTTCGGGATATCGGGCTGCGGGGTCTTACGCCGGATGGAGCCGAACGGCCTGGAGCGCGCGATAGGAACGGGCTTCGCAACGCGCTGTTTGCCGAGATGCTGGTGGTTACTGGCTTGAGGCTCGAAGAGGCATCGCTTCTCCTGGCATTCGAAGTTGACGCTTTGCCGGTGCCTGGTTCCTCGCTCCGCCAGACCTGGTTCAATTTGCCCGCAGGTCTCACCAAAGGCGAGCGAGGACGGGCAATTCTTGTCCCCGACGGGCTGCTTCAGCGGCTTCGGACCTACATCCGCATCGAGCGCGCATATGCAGTTGCAAAGTTCAAAGCCCGTTCGGGTTGGAACTCAGTGAAGCGACCGATCTTTGTCCGGCGGCCCATTGTCGGCGCCACCGATCTGACGCTCGTGAGCGGGAGAACCGTTCCACTGGAAGTCTTAACATCGGAAGAGCGTGAGCGCCTCATCATTTGCGATGGCGATAATATGCCCATCGAGCCAGCTGTGCTGTGGCTGACGGAGGTTGGTCAGCCGGTACGTCCGAACACCTGGGAGGTGGCGTTTGCCCGGGCTTGCCAGCGTTGCCGGACAATCGGTTTTGCGATCGATATCAGTCCCCACCAGCTTCGGCACACGTTCGCGGTCCACATGCTGGCGATGCTGATCCAGCGTCAGTTGCAGGGCGTCTCGTCAATGGGATCTGCCGGCCCCGCGGAGGGCTACCGCAGACTGCTGGGTGACCCCCTTCAGCAGGTCCAGCGACTTCTCGGGCATGCGAGCCTTGAGACCACCTCCATCTATCTCGACCATATCGCCACGCGCGCGGACACCGTCGACACCGCTGTCGCCGAGCTGCTCGCACTGTTGCCGAGCGCGAACCGCCTATGAGCATCCGTCCCCGTAAAGGCCAGCCCGTCGCATTCACTCGTGAACTTGCTCCGTCGACACAGATGGCGACCAAGTCAATATCGGGTCTGCGATTCACCATTCAAACCCAGGATGGCGGTGAGGTTCTCTTGGACTACACGCATCTGACGCCGCGGTGGCTCGCCCTGGCATTCGCGCGCCTTATGGCGGCTCGCCGATCTCGGCGGACGTCTATCGGTGCGATCGACCGTGAGAGCCTATACGCGCACGTTGCAGTGGTTTTTCTCGTACCTGGAAGAGACCGGGGACCCGCCTTCGAGCCCCCAGCATCTTCAAATGCAGCACATCGATGGCTTCGAAGCATGGCTGGCAACAAAAGGCACCTCGCCTATCCATCTGCTGACCATCGTCACGAAGGTTATCGTCGTCTTGCGGGAGATTGTAGCCGAGGGCGCAATTGTATTTTCGGAGGAGCTACGCGATCGGCTGGCCTATAAAACACTGAGACCCATCCCGCCGTCCCGTCCGCGTGATGCATACAGTCCCTATATCGCACGCCAGCTTCGCAAGGCTGCTCGTGCCGACATGATGCGTATCATCAGACGGTTTCGCGAGCCGATCCCGTCGTCCATCAATCCCGATTTAAAGGTTCTCGAAGATGAGGCCCGCGCGTGCATAGAGGTCCGGGGCGTCCTTCTCCATAGAGACCGCGAGTACAAACGGCTCCTCCACGGCCGTCGTGCGCGCGGCGTTTTGAACGGCGACGTCAATCTCCGACTGCATGAGCGATATTATCTGACCTCGCAGGATGTGGTCCCGTTTATCGTATTCCTCGCGCTGGAAACTGGTCTGGAGATCGAGTGTTGCAAGGCTTTGACCGTCGATTGCCTGCAGAACCCGGCCAATGGCACGGTCGAGATTGCCTATGTGAAACTTCGGGCGCGAGGGGCGGAGCACAAGACGCTTCGCGTGCGCGATGGCGGCTTGCGTACACCAGGCGGGATCATCCGGCAGGTCATTGCTTTGACGGCGGCCGCTCGCAGGCACCGGCCCAGCGACTGTCTCTGGCTGCACTATAGTTTTGGGGGACTAAAATCCGGACTTAAACATCCGCAGTACCTGGTAGATGGGTGGACGCGGAAGCACGATATTCGCGATGACGATGGACAGATGTTTCATCTGGAGCTCTCTCGCCTTCGCAAGACGCACAAGGCGCTTTGGTATCTGAAGACCGAGGGCCACATGACCCGGTTCGCTGTCGGCCACAGCCGCGAGATTGCCGCCCGCCACTACGCCGATGTTCCTGCGCTGAGGCCACTTCATGAGGCGACAATCGCCGAAGCCTTCCATGAGGTCGTCTTATCGGCCGCGTCGCCGATCATCCTTACTCCGGAGAAGGAAGAAGACTGGAGACGCGAGCCCGCGAAGGCGTCACCCGCTCTCCCGGCAGGAAGCAATCCCATTTCTCTTCTCGACGGCGAACAGGACATCTGGTTGGCCAGTTGCGGTGGCTTTTTCTCCAGTCCCTTTGCTGACGCCGGCTCGCCCTGCGCTCTACCGTTCTGGGGCTGCCTCGAATGCCCTAACGCCGTGATCACGGCGCGCAAGCTCCCGGCCATCCTGGCCTTCCTCGATTTCCTGCAG
Organism: Hyphomicrobiales bacterium; assembly: GCA_900472485.1. Classification (GTDB taxonomy): domain Bacteria; phylum Pseudomonadota; class Alphaproteobacteria; order Rhizobiales; family Rhizobiaceae; genus Rhizobium. Next base: position 50,115 of record UCII01000036.1, on the reverse strand, counting down.
GAGCAGCGCAACGTGTTGTCAGCCGTTCAATGGGAGCCGAAGTTTGCAGCAGCATATGCTCGCATTACCGGGCAGATCCTGCCCGCCTTCAGCTCCACGATGATCACTGAGGCGCGGAACGCGCTTGAGCGAGAACAAGTCTCACTCTATCTGCCGCCGGAGGTATCTCTATGAAGCTCGCCGCTTCCGCCGCCACGACTACGATCGCGGATCACCGTCCGATTCTCGCCACGGCGCCCCTGCATGCCGGGTTCGATCGCGCTCAGCTGTCACGGTTCAACGACGACAAATGGGATCTTGGGCCGGCAATTTTTCGCGAGAACACGCGCCAGTCTGACACTCGGGTGGACTTCACCTTGATCGGCGATCCAATGATCGTCGCGGCAATGCGAGACTACCTCTATGTGCGGCTTAACGTCGACTTACCCGGCTACAAGAGGCGAGCGTCCGCGGTCAGCGCCCGCCGTCTCTTTCGTTTCGCGGCAAACTTCTTTGGGTTTGTGAAGAACGAATGCGGCATCTGCGACCTGCATCATGTCGATCAGGCGCCGCTCGACCGTTACGCCAGGTCTCTTCGCGTCGGTCGACGACCAATCATCGTCACTCAATGGCTCGGGATCATCTTCGACCTCTATGCCTTTCGTAAGCATCTGTCGGTGGCAAAGCTGTCATTTGAACCTTGGCAGGGCCGAACGCCGGCCGAGGTCGCCGGGCATCGGTTTGTCGTGGAGGAGAACCGTACGCCTCGCATCCCCGAGACGATCATTGGGCCATTGCTGGCGTGGTCGCTGAAGTACGTCATGGTGTTTGCGCCGGACATTCTCGCCGCCCGCAAGGAACACCGCGAGCTGGAGGAGCGTCACCGACGCTGGACAGCGGAGGACGCATTGGTTCCTCGCAACGAGCGACGCGCCCATCGGCGCTCGCGACTGATCGCCTACCTGGACGATAGGCGCGCTCAAGGTCGCGGTATTCCCGCGTGGTCGGTTCGCATCGGACCCAAGAGGCTATCGCTGGGGGTGGACCTCGGCACAATAAATTGGAATCTTCTCTACCTACATTGCGCGGCCGACCAGAACATTCGCAGGCGAAGCAGAGGGTATGCGGATGGCGACATTGCCAATCTCGTCAAAGCGGCAATTCGCGAGATCGGGATCGAGGTCGGTGGCATGGATACGTCGCTTTCCCTCGATCCCGATACCGGTCAACCTTGGCGGCCAAGGTTCGACGTGGTGGCCCTCGAGCGGGAGGAGCGGATGTTGCAAGCAGCATGCTACGTCGTTTGCGCCTATCTCACGGGCATGCGTGACAGCGAAGTTCAGGCGATGCGGCCAGGCTGCTTGTCGGTGACGCGGAGCGAAGACGGTTTGATCGACAGGTATCGGGTGAGATCTGTCGCTTACAAGAGCAAGGGGGTGCGTGGGGAGAAGGCCGACTGGATTACTATTGCGCCGGTTTCGAAGGCGATTTCCGTGCTCGAACAGCTTACGCCTGTTTCTGAGCTCCGAGAGGCCAAGACGCTCTGGCCGATCCTTCATGTTCCCAAAGCGCGTAAGCACACCCTGTCGACCGATATCGTCACCCGCCTGAATCAGTTTCGGGATCATCTGAATGAACGTTTTGGAGGCGAAGAGACCCGGATCATTCCTGCTGGTCCCGATGGTCGTCCTTGGCGGCTGACAACGCGGCAATTTCGCCGGACGATTGCCTGGCACATCGCCAATCGACCATTCGGCACGATTGCCGGCATGATTCAATATAAACATGTTTCGGTTGCTGCATTCGAAGGCTATGCCGGCTCAAGCAAATCAGGTTTCCGCGCCGAGGTCGAGAACGAACGCCGCCTCGGGCAGATGGATGACATACTCACCTACTTCGACGAGCGGCAACTCGGCGCGGGGCTTTCGGGTCCCGCTGCAGTCCGGATTGGCAGATCGCTCGATGGTGTCGCGACCGATTTGCAGCCGCTACCCGGCATGGTCGCTGACCGCGGTCGTCTCCGCGTCATGTTGGCCGACACAGCCCGCACGCTTCATGTCGGTGTATTGGCCGATTGCTTCTTCGACCCCACCGCCGTCTGTCTCCGCCACACGACGGGCAGCCAGGCAGCTCCCCTGATCTCACTCTGCGAACCGTCGCGATGCCCGAACGCCTGTATCACAACGCGCCATCGTCCCGGCTGGGCCGGCGCCGCCGAGAATGCCAAATCGGTCCTGAAGGAGAAGCGGCTCACCGAGCTGCAGCGTTTGGCTGTGCGTGAGGACCTGCGACGGATCGAGACGATCCTTTCCGAGATAGACACCGCTCAGGAGAGATAGGCCGTTCGGAAGCATCGCGAACCGCCAAAAGTCGGGCCGAGCGCCTCCCGCTATCTATAAGGGACGCTCCATCAGGTTCATCATTTTTCCGTTCATGAAGATAGTCCCGACGGAAGCGAAGCCGCTTCGCTCGTAATAGGCAATCAGTCTCGAGCTGGAGAGAGAGCAGTCGAGTCTGATGTTCGCCAACCCTCGTTCTCGGCCCATACGTACGATTCTTTCGATGACAGTTTTGCCAATTCCGTCACCGGCCTTGTCACGACGGACCGCGAAGGTATGCAAATAGATGCTTTCGCCGGTCTCCCTCTTTCCCCAGTATGGGCGATCCTCCCAAAGGATACGGAACGCCGCGACGGGCTGCTCATCCAGATAGGCAAGAAAGAGCTCGCCGCGCTCTATCCGAGGCAGCATCCATGCGTCGTCGAACGGATAGTTCCAACCTTCTGAACCATGTTCCCTTTGCCACGCGCTGGCCTCTTCCAAGATGTTCGAGAAGTGGGTCCGGGTCTCCAGACTGACTGGCCGAATGTCAATTTCCATGCTGGTATCGCTCATCAAACTCGCCATGAATCGCCGGTTGTGGTTTCATGTCTCAAGATGCTTAAAAACCGTGTGGAAACGACTAAAGTGGAAAGCCAGATCTGATGCGGCGGCCTCGTATAGCCATCATTCTTGACGAGAACACCAGCACCGGGGGAACACGCTACGAGGCGGCCAAGGGATATTTCCGAGGAGTGAGCAAAGCGGGAGGTCTTCCCTTCGGCATCCCATATGTTCCTGAAGTCGTAGACGTCGTTTTGAACGAGTTCGATGGCCTGGTCTCCGTCGGTGGTCGATTTGCCTACCCCGACGACTGGTACATTGCTGGTGAAGTCTCCAAAGCCCCGCCATCCGAACGGCTTGACGTCGAAAGGGCAATCGTAGAGGGCTACCTGGAGAAGAATAAGCCCGTCCTCGGCATCTGCGCCGGAATGCAGATGCTTGCATGCTTGAACGGTTGCCGTCTCACTCCGGATCTGCGCGTGTCATTTCCGGCTGCCAATGACCATGACAGGCGGGACCATCTTCATGCCGTCGAGATCGTTCCAGAATCACGATTGGCGCAGTTGATAGGAAGGCCTCGCATCGAGGTCAACACGTTCCATCGAGAAGCGATCGTGCAATTGTCGCCAGCCGTTATGGCGAGCGCCTACGCTGAGGACGGCGTCATTGAGGCTATCGAAGTCGCCTCCAGCTCGTTTGCGATCGGGCTTCAATGGCATCAAGAGCTATTTGTCGACGCCGACCATCCCGGCAATGCTATGTTTCGTGGTCTCGTGGAAGCCGCATCCTAACTCGCCGCTTCGGGCAGCCCGAGGATAGGTTCATCTGGAATACGGTCGCATCCCCTGATCGGGGCTGCGGACTCCCTTCTTTCTGTCGTCCCATTCTACGGCTCCTCAGCCCGCGTCAAGGACGATCGGTTCCCCCAATTTTTGCCGCTCTCCGTTACACTCCGCCCTGCAAAAATCGGCTCCCCCGATCGCCGGCTCCGCCGGTCGCGGTTCGCGATCCCTGACCCGGGCTTCGTGCGCGCGTGGTCTCGTTGACGTCATCAAAAGGAGACGATCAACATGACCACTATCGATCAGATCAACGAATTGCGTGCCGAGTTGCAGAGCTGCTTCTTCACCAAGGAAGAGCGTGTCGCGGCCGACGCTGAACTGGCCGCCCTCGTCGCACAAGCGCAGGCCGAGGAGGAGCAATTTGCACGCGACATGGTGACGATCCTCGCTGACCTCGATTGAGGTCAGCATTCGAGGGAGGGTGTCATCCTCCCTCGATCTTCTTTTGTCCGCTACAAGCCGTAGCGTTATGGCGGGTCCTCACTCTTTGTCGTTGCGTCACAGTCGGCAAGTCTGTCCATTGCAATGAGTTCAACCGCGGAGATTCGGCATGAGGGACAACACAGGGGCTGCGTTTGGCGCAGGGGCCTTGATCGGAGCACTTGGTGGTCTCATCGGCCTTGGCGGCGCGGAGTTCCGGCTTCCCCTTTTGATCGGCGCATTTCAGTTCGCCGCACTTGAAGCAGTGATCCTCAACAAGGCGATGAGCCCTGTCGTCGTCGCCTTCTCATTGCCCTTCCGCGCCGGCACTATTTCCTTCGGCCAGATCGCAGCGAACTGGCCGATCATTGTCAACCTGTTGGCCGGCAGCCTGATCGGTGCATGGTTCGGTGCGGGTTGGGCAACGCGGCTGCGCTCCGAGACTCTCTACAAGGTGATCGCTGTCCTGCTGGTCGCAATCGCAATTGTTCTTCTCGTCGGCCATGATGCGCCTGCGAGCCAGCCGCTCTTGACGGGTACCGCTCAAATTGTTGCAGGCGTCGCGGCGGGGCTCGTCATTGGGATCGTGGCAGCGCTCCTCGGTGTCGCCGGTGGCGAGCTCTTGATCCCGACCCTTGTCCTGCTCTTCGGCGCCGACATCAAATTGGCCGGCAGCCTTTCCTTGGCCGTCAGCTTGCCGACGATGCTCATCGGGTTCTCCCGATACAGCCGTGACCAGAGCTTTGCTGTGCTCGGCCGCAACAAAGCCTTCGTGCTGATCATGGCAATCGGCTCGATTTGCGGCGCTTTCATCGGTGGATATCTGCTGGGTATCGTGCCGAACGCCTATCTTCTTCCGGCTCTTGCCGCGATCCTCTTGATATCCGCATTCAAGGTATGGCGGCATATGTAGGAGCGACGGATGGAGAAGTACCACATCGAGCTTACCGAAGAAGAGGCTCAGCTTTTGTCGAAGCTCGACCTGCGCTCCTATCATCAGAACCATGACGAAGGACGTGCAGCATATCTCAGCAATCAAGAGCCGATCCTCGCGCTCCTTAAGTCGCTCAGCGCCAGAAGAGCCATTCCGGACGTCCGCCTCAGCTATTGGAACGACCCAAACTATCGGTCGGGTCGTATCAAAGGTTCACGCAAGGGCTTGTTCGAGCGCAACGGATGCACCGGCGCCGATATCTATACACATCCTCATTTTCTGGAGCATCTGCGCTATTTCCTGTTCGGCACGGAACTCCCTGACGCTGTCGTCACGGAGTTCGAGAAGAAGGTCGGCAAGCCCGAATGGGTCTCGTCGAGCGATATCATTCCAATCGGCAAGGCGGCCCGTGATCTGACGCGTAGATACCGCCTCGATATTGCCCAGGCGCCGGAGGAGTTCTTCAAGCTGTGCTTGGATATGGGCTTAGGTCTCAGCATGGCCGAAGCTGTCATGCGGTCGATCAAGCAGGTGCGCTAAGCGGCCAATTGCGATGAATGCGAGAACGGCAACCGCACCGATCACGGCGGCAACTATGAGCGACCACGACACGCCGACATTCTCCATCAGGAATGCAAGCACGAAGGGTGCCGTTGAGGAGACCACCAGACGGATGGCCAAGACCTGGCCCTGCCGTTTCCCGTAGCCTTCACTGCCGAACAGCGCGAGCGGCAGTGTTCCCTGCACGATGCTGCTCAGTCCGGATCCAAGGCCGAAGACGACTGCGAAGACCAATGCCCCGGGCACCGACGGCGCCGTGACGATGAGAATGACCAGCGCGGCCGGCAACAGCACAGCGGAGATCAGCGCCAGTACCAACTGCGACAGCCCGCCTCCGAAGACCATGTTGATGAACCGGCTCAGCACCTGCGACGGGCCGAAGAGCGTGCCCACCATGACGGCCATGGCCCCAAGCCCCAGGCCCGACAGCACCGGGACCATGTGGACGAGGAGTGCAGCATTGACGAAGCTCTCCAAGGCAAAGCCCGTCACCATCAGCACGAAGGCTGGCGTGCGGATCGTTGGTGGAAGGCTTGGCTCAACGTGCCTTGCAGGCTCGCCCGACTTGCTGTTGCGGCTTTTGGTGACGCTGGACGACAGCCACGCATGGATCGGCAGGCAGACGGCAATATTGAGGGCGGCGAAGACCAGATAGACATTCTGCCACGACATGTGCGCGTTGAGCGCCGTTGTGATCGGCCAGAATATCGTCGAGGCGAAGCCGGCAATCAGCGTAAGGTAAGTGATGCTGCGCTGGGCGACCTTGGGGTTGATCTGCACGAGCAGTGCGAAGGCCGCTCCATATTGCACAAGATTGGACGCGGTTTCGATTGCGATCAGCGCCGCAACGAAGGCAATCTTTCCGGGAGCAAACGCACAGGCGATAAGGGCTGCGGCGGCAATTGCCGACCCGCCTGTCATGACGCGACCAGCTCCAAAGCGGTCGATCCACTTGCCCATGGTTGGGGCCGCTAGGCCGCCGATCAGGAGAGCGGCCGACAACGCGCCAAAAATCCATTCCGACGACCAGTTCAGATCCCGCGCCATGCCCGGTGCGAGGATGCTGAAGCTGTAATAGAGCGATCCGTAGCCGATGATCTGCGTGAGACCGAGGGCAAGGATAGCCGCGACGGGCGGTCGTTCGGTGCTGATCGTCGTCATACAGATTTGAGGCTCACGCGTTGTTCCAGTTTTTCGGCCGCTTCCTTCCGCTCGCTGTAGCGATCAGTGAGGTAGCTGGACGCGTCGCGCGTCAGCCATGTGAACTTCACCAACTCCTCGCAGACGTCGACGACACGGTCGTAGTAGGAGGACGGCTTCATCCGGCCCTCGGCATCGAATTCCTGGAAAGCTTTTGCCACCGACGACTGGTTCGGGATGGTGATCATCCGCATCCAGCGTCCGAGAACCCGGAGCTGGTTGATAGCGTTGAAGGACTGCGATCCGCCGGACACTTGCATCACCGCCAATGTTTTGCCCTGTGTAGGCCGCACCGATCCGACCGACAAAGGGATCCAATCGATCTGCGCCTTCATGATGCCGGTCATGGCGCCGTGACGCTCGGGACTCACCCAGACCTGGCCTTCAGACCACGCCGACAGATCGCGCAGTTCCTGCACCTTCGGATGGGTGAGCGGAGCACCATCGGGGAGCGGCAGGCCTTCCGGATTGAAGATCTTCACCTCGCAGCCGAAGTGCTCAAGGAGCCGCGCCGCTTCGTGAGCTAGCAGCCGGCTGTAAGAGACGGCACGCAGCGAGCCATAGAGGATCAGGATGCGCGGCTTGTGCGTCGAGAATGGCGGTCGCAGTGCCGCCAAATCCACCTGCCGCAGGTGCGCCGGTGATGCTGCGGGCAGGTCAGACAATGCGCTTGCCCTCGGCGTCGAGCACCTGTTCGCCGTCTTCCTTGGTGAAGGCGCCCTTGTGGGTATCAGGCAGAATGTCGAGAACCGCTTCCGATGGCCGCGCCAGCCTCGTACCGAGTGGCGTCACGACGAACGGACGGTTGATCAGGATCGGGTCCTTCAGCATCGCGTCGAGAAGCTGGTCATCTGTCAGATCAGGATTGTCGAGGCCGAGCTCCGCATAGGGCGTGCCCTTTTCGCGGATGGCTTCGCGCACGGTCAGGCCCGCCTGAGTGATCATCTTCACCAGTTGCTCGCGCGACGGCGGGTTTTTCAGGTACTCGATAACATCGGGCTCGATACCGGCATTACGGATCATCGCCAGTGTGTTGCGCGACGTGCCGCATTCGGGGTTGTGATAGATCGTGGCGTTCATAGTTTTGCCTCTGACGATACGGTTGACGACACACCCGGCTGCAGGAGCCAGGTGAAGAGGAAGAAGGCGGCGATTGCGCCGACAAGCTCGGCGATCCAGAAGCCCGGCAGGTCGACCGGGCGGATGCCGGAGAACGTGTCGGTCAACGACCGCGCCAAGGCGACAGCGGGATTGGCAAAGGAGGTCGAGGCGGTGAACCAGTAGGCGGCGATGATGTAGAGCCCGACCAGCCACGGCACGGCTTTCTGCTCGAACCTGATGCCGGCAAGGATCACCGCCACCAGCCCGAAGGTCGCCACACCTTCGGAGAACCACTGCGCGCCACCCGTGCGGACCTTGCTCGACAGTTCGATGAGCGGCAGGGTGAACATCAGGTGGGCGGCGATCGTACCGAGCACGCCGCCAATGATCTGCGCGAGCACATAGCCGGTGAGCTCGCGTCTTGGCAAATCGCGCGAGATTGCGAAGATCAGCGAGACCGCGGGATTGAAGTGGGCGCCCGAGATCGGCCCGAACACGGTGATCAGCACCACGAGGATTGCGCCGGTTGCCAGCGTATTGCCAAGCAGTGCCAGACCAACGTCCTGCGTCAACGAGGTCGCCATGATGCCCGATCCTACCACCGTCGCGACCAGCATAGCGGTGCCAAGACCCTCGGCGACAAGCCGGCGCGGCAGATCGAACCCTGGCATCAGCTTGCCTTCGGCTGCTTGATGCTGGCGCCTTCCATGGCGCCGATCTGGCGCAGGTGCGATTCCAGCGCAAGTCTGTCGATCGCGGCGATGGGCAGGCTGATGAAGGACATGATGCGGTTCTTGAGGAAGCGGGCTGCCTGCGCAAAGGCGCGGCCCTTCTCCATATCGCTGCCCTCGACGGCGGCGGGATCTTCGATGCCCCAGTGGGCGGTCATCGGATGGCCGATCCACACCGGACAGGCTTCGCCCGCGGCGCTGTCGCAGACCGTGAAGATGAAGTCCATTTGCGGAGCGCCAAGCTCCGCGAACTCATCCCAACTCTTCGATCGGAACCCGTCCGTCGGATAACCCAAAGCTCCAAGCTCCTTCAGGGCGTGCGGGTTGACTTCACCCTTTGGCTGGCTGCCGGCCGAGAACGCCTTGAAGCGGCCCTTGCCTTCCGCGTTCAGGATTGACTCCGCCAGGATCGAACGGGCGGAATTGCCCGTGCAGAGAAAGAGCACGTTGTAGGCGCGGTCTGTGGTCATTGCAGTTTCTCCTCCATTTTAGGGGTGCAGCAGGCGGCGACCTCGGCGGCCGGCGCGCAGATTTCCGGGTGACCAGCGCAGCAGTCTTCCATCAGGAAGCGGACCAGGCCGCCGAGCGCTTCGTAGTTCGCGGTGTAGATGATCGAGCGGGATTCCCGCTTCTGGTCGATCAGTCCGGAACGCTCCAGCTCCTTCAGATGGAAGGAGACATTCGACGGCGAGACCTCCGCCTTTTCGGCGATCGTACCTGCAGCCATGCCATTGGGACCGGCAACCACCAGCATGCGGACGATCTGAAGACGGGTCTCCTGCGACAAGGCGCCGAATGAGATGAGGGCTTGACGTTGATCCATATTTCAACAATCCTTGAATAATTGAAACGAGGAATAGCGCAGATGAACGCGATCGACAACAGCAAAATGCGGAAAGACGATATCTCTCTCGGCGACCTCATGGGTGTGCTCGCAGGGGCTAAGGATTCACCGCTGGTTTTCTATTATGATGGACGGCCGGTGAAGCCCGGTTATCACGTCACCGAGGTCAAGGCCGGTCAGTTCTCCGCCCTCGACTGCGGCGCCAATCCCGAAGCCTGGTCCGAGATCTTCATTCAGCTCTGGGACATCGAGGAAGGCGATCGCACGCATATGCCTGCCGGCAGATTCTACGCGATCATCCCCAAGGTCACCGAGCACGTGAAGCTCGACGATACCGCCAAACTGACTTTCGAAGTTAGCGATGGCGTTCAGCCGATGCAGCTCTATTGCGCATCAATGCCGACGCTGCGTGCCGGAGCCGTGCATGTCGAGCTCTCGCCGCGTCCGGCGAGCTGCAAGCCGCGCGATCGTTGGCTTGCCGAGCAACAGGCCCAAACCCAATCATGCTGCGGCCCGTCGACTGGAAAGAGTGCATGCTGCGGCTGATGCCGCACCAGATTTCGGTTGACTGTCAGGATAACGGGCCGAATTGCGAAATGCCGTCTACCCCGGCGAACGCCGCGAGATCGAGGTCGAGCTGGAACTCGCCTGTGCCGAATTGGCGGTGATCATGGCTGAACAGGAGGGTGTAATCGACGCCGAGCCGCCCTTCTGAGGCGGCTATTGCCATGTCGACTGGCGTGATGCGCCGGATCGACCGGCGCTTCAGGCCCGAAGCTTCGCTTTCGTCGCCCTCCTGCCGCCGTCGCTTAGAAAATCGCCCCTCGCGGGAAATGCGATTTCGGGCCGTAGCCGCGCTTCCGCTTCTGCCGCAGGAGTTCGAGGAAGAGCCCGACCGCTTCCTCCTCCCTCTCAAAATGATGGACCAGTCTTTGGCCCCTGGCACCGATGCGGCCCCATCGGCGGATGAGGCAAGCTTCGCCGAACAGGTTGGGCTCGATCGACATGGCATAGTAGCGGGCCATGTTTTTGCTGGCGTCCGTGCGTTCGACGTAGAGTTGGTAGGGCTGCGCGATCATGAACTACAGAATCGGACAGGCATGACTTTGCGTCCAACGACATATTTGAATCGGTCACTGTCGACTGATTCACGGCGATGATGGGTTTGTTGCGTAATATGGGCGAGCAGCCTGCGGCGGACGGTGCTATTCGCTGTCGCTCACCGGACCCCTGGCGGGTCTCGTCCCATTCGGGTCACGCCCCTGTCGCGGCTACTGCACCGTTGGCTGGAAGTTTCCGCAATCACGGCCGAGGATAGCCTGCATGGCCGGCTGAACGCCGGATACGGACACGGCGCCTGCGGCGCCGTGATCTATCTCTCTCTGTCGGGTAGCAGCGGGGGCATCTCTGCCCCGCCGCCCCCTCAGAACCGGGCATACGGATCGCTCCGTACCCGGCTCAAGCCATTCTTCAGCACCATGCTGTGGCACTGGACCACTCGGCGGTTGATTTCGTGGCTCGACGATGGGCGAAGTACTCGTGCCATACTGGATCGAATGGGTTAGCTGAAGCGCGGATTTTGACGTGCCTCGTGATTGAGACCGCGGCTGCGCGGAATAACCGATATTTGGTGTCTTCCGTGCCAAATTCCCCGTTCCGGTTTCCATAAGTCCGGTAGTACTTATTCTGCACCCATCGTGCTCTCTTGTTGGGGTGCCTTCGGCCCGCCCATCTCCGAAGCATTCGCCAGATGCGGTTGTCCACCAAAGAGAAGGTTGCCTTTGCCACGCAATGCCGATGATACATGGCCCAACCCCGAATGATCGGATTGAGCATATGTATCAATGACGCCTGCGTGGCGGTGGCGTTACCTTTTATGATCTTCCGGATCTTGTCGAGGAGCGATTTAACGCTCTTCTTGGACGGCGTAATAAGAAGTTTGCCGTTGTACTTGCGTACGTTCTGGCCCAGAAAATCGAAACCCTCCGCTATGTACGTTATTCTGGTCTTCTCCTTCGAAAGTTCCAGACCCCGAGCGGCCAGAAACAACCTGACCGCAGGCATGACCTTGTCCTCCAGTATTTCCTTGGAAAGGCCGGTGATAACAAAATCATCTGCATAGCGAATGACGTTCAGGTGAGCTTTCTCGCGCGTGCGTCTCGAAGAACCCACGCTTGCGTGTGCCGCTGCTTCAAGCCCATCCAGCACCATGTTCGCGATCGTCGGCGAAATTACCCCGCCTTGGGGAGTTCCCGCCGTCGTCTCGAACAGAGTTTCCTCTTCGATATATCCGGCTTGAAGCCACTTTTGCAGGACACCCTTATCCATCGGTATGTGCTTGAGGATGTAATCGTGACTAATTTCATCAAAACAGCCACGGATATCACCTTCCAGAATCCACGTTGGCGAGACATGTCTCGCCAACGAGATGAAGCACTGGCCGATAGCGTCGGCTGTCGAGCGTTTGGGCCGAAATCCATAGGAATTCGGGTCTGCCCGGGTCTCCGCCACGGGTTCCAGAGCGAGCTTCCATAAGGATTGCATCGCTCTGCACCGCATAGAAGGAATTCCGAGCGGGCGCTTCTTGCCGTTGCTTTTCGGGATGTAGACGCGGCGCAGTGGCATCGTTCGATATCCACGGTGCTGTAGCGTCAGCATTCCCCTCCATCTGGCCGCCGGGGTTGACCAGATTGCTCCGTCCACCCCCGGCGTATTCTTACCACGATTTTCCGTAACCCGCTTCACAGCAAGCATTTTGCCGCTGTGCGAGCGGGTCAGCAGACGTTGCAAGGATTTCACCTTGCCCCATCTGCCTTCGCGAGTGGCCTTGGCGATACGCACCTGAAGTCGCTCCACGGCTGCCTCAATGTGGGGCCAGTTCGCCTGATCCCACATCTGTGACTCGTGCGAGGACGCACCAGCCGTCGATGTTTTCGCATCGGTAGCCGTCATCTGCTTTTCCTCGTCCAGCGATTTGTCATGTTCTCTCACCATGAATGACCGAGCGGAAGTCTGCCCACTTTCGTGCCGGGCGATGTTGCAGCCCGTATCCCGGCCATTACAGCCGGGCGTTCGCTTTCTCCGCCTTCCTCTACCCGCAGCGCCAACAGCGTTCCTTACGGTTCGCCTGCCGTTTCCGGCAGCGCTACGGGCTTACCCTGTTCCGCATAAGTCTCTGAGCGGGTCGGATCCCTCCTATTCGCCGGCAGCGCATCGTCCATGGTGGTTCAAGTCAGAGGAGACCACACCTTGCTGCGTACCTTTTGGTTCAAGCCTGTCAGCACGTTTGGCTTGTTAATGGTCACGACGATTATCAGAGGTTCACATATGTTAATCGTTGCCGCCCGTCCCTAGCGCCTCACCGCCTTCGTGCTGGCAGTTTCCACGTCGCCTCGCGGCTTGGTGTACCGGATATCCAGTGGCTACATTGTCCCCGAAGCTTCAAACCGAGTCGTTACCAACTCCGCATGTCCGGGTAGGGAACGGTTGATGGAGCAACCGGTTTTATCAGTTAGTTCATCTCTCGAATTCCTCCTGTAAAACAGAAACTTATGCGACTTTCTAGGTCGCACCTGACCTCCCATTGTGCACCCGCCACTCCGGCGTCAAGGACTGCGCGGCCCCTCCAATTTTCAGTCGCCGTCCCTTCGGGCCATCGCCAGAAAATCGGTTCCTCCGCTTGCCGCCGCTGGCGGCCGCGTTCCGCGGTCCCTGACCCCTCGCGGCTACGGTGCGGCCTCCTTTCGTCAGAGACAGAAAGGAGACACTGATATGTCCGATGATTGGTACTACGTCCATCAGTTCGCCGTGCTTGCGGGCTTCAGGCTTATCGTCCTTGCAAATCGCATCGGGTGCGCGGACGACTTCTTGTTGGAACTGCATGACGGGCTTGCCGAAGGGCTAGCCTGCGCAATGGCGCGAGTGCAATCCATCATGGCACTGGAGCGCCATCTTGCCAGCGAACCGGACGAGGAAGGCCTCGCCGCGTTCCAGCTTCAGGGAGAAGAGGAATGTTTCGCGCGGTTCACAATCACGCTTCTCGACGACCTCGAAACCGACTTTGCCACCCACGAGTACCGGATCAACAATGGCGAGTGGCACTATGCGCTGTCGGTGGACTGCGACGGCATCGACATCAGCTATCCGAGCACGGTCGCCCTGACCGACGCCGAACTCGGCGGGCTCGGCCCGATCATCCGCGATATCGCCCGCGAGACGGGCATAGGGATCAGCGCCGCGCGCGTCGTCTACGATTGATGCCCGGCGAGAGACGGCCAAGCCCGTCTCTCGCCTCATTCCACTCCCTTGACTGCTTGCCGGCGTCGAGCCGGCGCGCGGGCTTGAGGGGAGAGACTTGCCGCCTCTCCCCTCAAGTACCCCTCTTCCAGCGGTGCGGGTTGAGACCCGCCCGGCCTTTCGGGCCGGTAGATGGACGCTGCCGCGCCTTCCTCAAACAAGACGGAAAGGAAGACCGCCTAGCGCTGCGCCCTCAGGCTTCGGGCCTCCGCTTCCGGCGATCTTCCTTTCCTGCGGTGCGCTCGCCATCGTCATTCGCGCGCCATCGATGCCCGTTCCCTGCGGTCACGGACACCCCGGCCGCTCATGACTCGGCTCGCTTCAGCATTTCCAACTGAACGGGCTGGACCACCATGCTATTCCTCCAGCGCGGATCACAGGCTGGCGGCCTGTGATCGCTGTTGCTTCGCCTGGCGACTCGCAACAGCATTTGCTCGACAGGCACTGTGGTCCAGCCCGTTCAGTTGGAAATGGCAGGATAGGCTATTGGTATACCAATAGCCGTTTCGCCCGAGGGGCGAGTCGCCTCAACGGTGGGCAATGGTTTCCCGGTCTTTCATTTTTCAGAGGTAACGAGGCCATGAAGAAGAGACGTGGGCCGGCAAGGGGGAGGCTGGGGAGGCGACTCCTGGGGCGGAGAGCCTCGGCCGCGGCGAAGTGCAACAGCGTCGGCCGTCACGCTAGTTAGCAAACGGGCGATTGGGCTGATCAGTGGTTCGCCGATTGAAGGGGCGTGCGAATGCGCGAATAAGCGACTGCAATGATACGCAAATAGGTGCTTCGCTACCTGAGTGAATGGGAAGGTCGGCGAACAAGTGGATCAGTGAATGAGCGATCGGGTGAAACGGCCAATCGGCGACGTCGCGAATTCGTGAAATCGTGACATACCGATCCGGCGAACCGGTCTTCAGGCGATCCGGTTATTCAGTGAATCGGTGATTGCCCAGATTGCTGAATGGGTGTTTGCGTGGACGCGCGATCGGGCCACTCAGCGAACAGCTTATTCTGCGAATAGGCATTTGAGCGATCCGGCGCATCGGTGAATGAGGGATGCACCCATCTAGGGAAACGGTGAAAGAGTGTCCAGGCGGTCTCCGGCTTTGCGGAGAAGCCCTCGGCTGGCAAATGCATGATCGCAATCGCAGTTGCAACGGTCATCGTAACAAACAAGACGGCGACAATGCCTCTACCGCAATCGTCCGCGTTGGCGGAGCAACGTGATCAACCGATCCTCTCCGTCTCTACGAAGCCCGACGTATCCGAGTCCCAGGTTTTTCCTGCTTGAGCAAGCCAACAGCTGCTGTTAAATTATACCGCAGTATAAGATATTCATTCGATCTGAGCGGCGGCCCAGTCGATACTCCGTCGCAAGAATAAGGTTTGACTCTGATACACAATCGATCCCTCCTGACGAAAGAATGGTACAAAGTGCCATTCTCAGCGGACTGCCCCAGCTGTGGTGCACAGACGCGGTCCGCCGCTGTCGTGGTTGGCCCTTCGAGCCTGGTCTGGGACGCCGGGTCGGCTCCAGAAAACGATAAGCTGACGAAGCCGCGCAGACGCCTTGATGCGTTCGCATTCGTCGAGGTGTTGATTGCCACTGAGAACTGACCCGGCATAGCCCGATATTTCCATTGAGAATTGACCCATGTTTGAACCCTCCCTCGCATGTTTTCAGCGGGGGCTATGGAGTGATCGACATGGCGTTATTGAGCGTGATCCGACGCTGGCATTTTCGAGAACATCTATCGATCCGGGAGATTTGCCGCAGGACTGGCCTATCCCGGAATACCGTCCGCAAATACCTGCGCCTGGACGGGGTGGAGCCGAAGTTCAGGGTCCCGGAGCGGCCAAGCAAGCTTGACCCGTTTGCGGATAGGCTGTCGGCCTGGTTGAAGACGGAATCCAAGAAAGGCCGCAAGCAGAAGCGGACGATGAAGCAGTTGCATGCCGAACTGGTGAGCTTCGGATACGGGGGCTCCTATAACCGCGTGGCGGCGTTTGCGCGGGAATGGCGAGAGGATCGGCAGAGGGAGTTGCAGACGACCGGGCGCGGCACGTTTGTGCCCTTGGCATTTGAACCCGGTGAGGCCTTCCAGTTCGATTGGTCGGAAGACTGGGCCATTATTGGCAACGAACGCACCAAACTGCAGGTCGCCCATACGAAGCTAAGCTACAGTCGGGCCTTTATCGTCCGGGCCTATCTTCTTCAGACGCACGAGATGCTGTTTGACGCCCACAATCATGCGTTCCGCGTATTTGGCGGCATCCCCGGCCGCGGCATCTACGACAATATGCGCACGGCAATCGACAAGGTCGGCCGCGGCAAGGATCGCGACGTCAACACCCGCTTCCTGGCGATGGCCAGCCACTATGTGTTCGAACCCGAGTTCTGCAATCCAGCGTCCGGCTGGGAGAAGGGGCAGGTCGAGAAGAACGTTCAGGACGCGCGTCACCGCCTCTGGCAGCCCACGCCGCGCTTCGCATCGCTGGAAGCATTAAACGACTGGCTGGAGCAGCGCTGCAAGGAATTGTGGGCGCAGACCCCACACGGTCAGATGCGCGGCACCATCGCCGACATCTGGGCTGAGGAAGCATCGGCGCTCATGCCTGTTTCCAGGCCGTTTGACGGGTTTGTCGAGTATACCAAGCGCGTTACACCGACCTGCCTCGTCCATCTGGAGCGCAATCGCTACAGCGTGCCGGCGTCCTTCGCCAATCGACCGGTGAGCCTTCGGGTCTATCCGGATCGTGTCGTGGTTGCCGCGGAGGGCCAGATCATTTGTGAGCACCGCCGTGTCATCGATCGCTCTCATGATCGACCGGGACAGACGATCTACGACTGGCGGCATTATCTGGCGGTCGTGCAGCGCAAGCCCGGCGCTCTCCGCAATGGCGCACCTTCGCCGAGCTGCCCGATGCGTTCCGAGCCTTGCAGCAATACCTGCTCAAGAAGCCGGGGGGCGACCGTGAGATGGTCGATATCCTGGCCCTCGTTCTCCAGCACGATGAACAGGCCGTGCTGTCGGCCGTGGACATGGCGCTGAAGTCGGGCGTTCCGACCAAGACGCATGTGCTGAATCTGCTGCATCGCCTCGTCGACGGCAAATCCTTCACGCCACCGACCATCGACGCGCCACAGGCCCTGACGCTCATCAATGAGCCGAAAGCCAATGTCGAGCGCTACGATGCGCTGAGAAAGACGGAGGTTGGCCATGCGTCATAATCCGGCAAGCGGCGCTATCGTCATCATGCTGCGGCAGTTGAAGATGCACGGCATGGCCCAGGCCGTCGGCGAGCTCACCGAGCAAGGGTCGCCGGCGTTCGAGGCGGCAATCCCTATCCTGTCGCAGCTTCTCAAGGCCGAGACGGCGGAACGTGAAGTTCGATCGACCGCCTATCAGCTCAAGACCGCACGCTTTCCAGCCTATCGTGACCTGAACGGCTTCGACTTCGCCAGCAGCGAGGTCAACGAGGCGCTGGTGCGTCAGCTTCATCGCTGCGACTTCCTCGACGACGCCAACAACATCGTTCTGGTCGGCGGTCCCGGCACGGGCAAAACGCATATCGCCACGGCAATTGGTGTCCAGGCTATCGAGCATCATCACAAGCGGGTTCGATTCTTCTCGACCGTCGAGCTGGTCAACGCGCTCGAGCAGGAAAAGGCACAAGGGCGTTCCGGCCAGATCGCCAACCGCCTGGCGCATTCCGATCTCGTCATCCTCGACGAACTTGGCTACCTGCCGTTCAGCGCTTCAGGCGGGGCGCTGCTCTTCCATCTGTTGAGCAAGCTCTACGAGCACACCAGCGTCATTATCACGACCAACTTGAGCTTCAGCGAATGGGCCAGCGTCTTCGGCGACCCCAAGATGACCACCGCGCTGCTCGACCGGCTTACCCACCACTGCCATATCCTGGAAACCGGAAACGACAGCTTCCGCTTCAAGAATAGTTCGGCTCATGAGCCCAAAACGACGAAGGAGAAAAGGAAGAGCTTGACCGCAACCACTGACCCGAACGACATCTAATAGGCGGGTCAATTCTCGGTGGAAATGCCGGGTCAGTTCTCAGTGGCAATCAACACGGACGGCATCTGGCGCGACTGGGTATTGCCCACAAGGTGACCCTCGACGGCGACCGCTTCACGACTACGGATCTCTCGTCCGGCCAACGCAAGCGCCTCGCCCTTGTCCAGGCATGGTTGGAGCATCGCCCCATCATAGTCACCGACGAATGGGCCGCTGACCAGGACCCTGACTTCCGTCGTGTATTCTACGAGGAACTGCTACCCGAGATGACCAAGCAGGGCAGGACGCTGATCGTCATCTCCCACGACGACCGCTACTTCCACGTCGCCGATCGGATCGTGCGCATGGTCAACGGGCATATCGTCGAGGATCGCATTGAAAAGGACACATTGGCACAGAAGGAAGCACGATAACAGCGATATCATCAGGCCGATCATCGCCTTCGCAGGCCCCATTCCTTCTCAAATTCTGACTCGAAATCTTGATTTGAATTGTCCAGCGCAGCCTCACGTCGACGCGCCGTTGTCGTGGGAACGATCGATAGACCTTCGGCAAAGATTTTTCCGTTGCGGGAGCCGATGGAATACTGAAGCGCAGTGCCGCTTTCCAATGTCGGTAAATTGGCCTCCTCGACCTTCGAGAGATGGAGGAAGACGTCGGCAGTACCGTCGTCAGGAGTGATGAAGCCGAACCGCTTAGCTGCGATGAACCATTTCACCTTGCCGGTGGGCATATATAATTGTTGATTTCCACTGAGAGCTGACCCGCACAGCCCGATATTTCCATTCTTCTTCTCGGTGGAAACGCCGGGTCAGCTCTCATCTCAGTGGAAATCAACATATTGATCTTAATGGGAAGCTGCAATGAGGGTGCTCAACGCTTTCGATAAGACGTTTTCTAACTTCCTCAGTTTAGGCCAACTTGTTTGCGATGGCCATGCCGACATCCTTGAGATGCCGTCTGTGACAAACGCTTCGCATGCAGCGAAACTTCCGTTGCTCGCAAGGGGCGGCCATGGCCAATGTAGAAGCGTTTCGCACCTCCGTCGACCATACGGATTAGTTCTTGGGCCACGGCCTGCGAATCGTTTTCGAAGGGTGGACGGATCGCGCGACCCGGGAACGCCATGCCGCCGATCGGAATACCGGAGGCGATGATGATGCTGTTGCGGACTCACTTTGCCTCCGCTCGCCGCGCAATGAAGGGCTCCGGTGGCGGTTGCCTGATCGGCCAGTTCCTTTGCCTTTCGTGCTTCCCGCAATCGCGACGTCTTCGCGTCACGGGCCTGTGCGATAGCATCTTGCTCCTCGAGAGCTGCGCCTCGTGCGAAGAATTGTCTTTGAAGGTCTCCAAAGAGCGATCTCAGCCTGTTCGCGCCATCGGCTATATGGCTCTGTCATGTCATTGGTCCTGAATTGAATTACTCGGCGAGCGAAACAAAAAGGCCAGGCCGGAGCCTGGGCGGTACGGACCGTCGAGCGGGAATTGTGCAGTAGGGATGAGCGGAACCTTACTTTCGATCGCCGATAATGCGGCGGGCTGCATCCTTTTCGTTGAGGATAGCACAGAATATGCGGGCATCCTTTTCGGGCAAACTCTCCAATTTCCAAGTTGAAGGCTTTGCTGACGTACCCGTGAACACATCATAGACGGTCCAGGAAAAATCCAACTCCTGACGAAGGGCATACCGTCGGGTGCTGCTTGTCATCGCATCCTCCTGAAGGATGGCAGCGGCCAAACCGGTCTTTGCGTTCATCGATCCTCTCCAAGATACCACGTAAAGATCGAAGAGTCCGCTGTAAGATAGATTCGTACGATGCCGATCAGGATGAGGATCTTGGCCGCTTCTCTTCCGCGCGACCCTTTAGCATGCTGGATTCGCGCGACATCTGGGAAATGCCTGCCATGCGGCAAGAAGGCCGCGCGCTTTCTACCAAAATAGGCAGATCTTCGACAGTGAACACTCTGCATTTGTCTCCCTCTCGCCTCCTCGTCTCGCTTCGACATCCGCCGCGGCCGTGTCGATCTCGCCCCTGCCATTGCCACCAAATGATGGTGCGGGGGAATCGGCGACGATGACGTACCCGCATAAGCTGCGGAGACTGCCTGCGGACAGCGCCCGTCGGGGAGGGCGCGATGCGATGCGCCGCGAGCGAGTAATACGCTCATAACGGAAGCCATTGTCACTGCCTCGAGCGCAGACGCCAGATGCTGGCCGTGCGACACGGAACTCCCTCTAGCGCTACATTGCAATTCGAAAGCCACACCCCATATTGCTGTGGGGTGGAGCTGCGAAGGCGCAGCCGCTCGCGGGAGTTGGGGCTCCCGGTGCGGAGGATGACGATGTCTCTGCATCTGTAACATAGCTCGAATGCGCCTCAAGCGAGACTGCTACTGCGTCCCTGATAGCATGATGCGCTGCGACAGTCCAAATGGACGTTACCAACCCTCCGGGAGAGAATGCGTGACACTGACCTTTCCCAATAAAAGCCGTAGTTTTGATGTGAGCCGGAATGCGGTCCGCTTCTCCGGGTACGATGGCATGTTGGAAGTCCGATTTTTGGTCGAAGCCAATGCCTTACCGACCAAAAGCCGGTCCGGCCGCTCGGAGGACGAGTGCCTGAGAGCCTTCGACATGGCACGCGAGGTCATTCTGAAAGCCGCCACCCATGCGTATGGCCGCGGCGGTAAAGACCGATATACCCTGACGGCGCAGGATATCCGCCGATAGACTTTTACACCCGGAAGGGCCAGGCAGGAGCCGAAACAGTGTCAGCCGACAGAAAATATCTCAGCGTCGCGGCCCGCGCGGCTGCCCGCCGTCCCGACCAAGGCGATCTTGAAACGGCCGTCTACAGCGCGCTCGCCGATGCCGGCGATCTCGACTCCAGCTATATCTTCGTCATCGCGCGCGGCCGCGACATCACGCTCGCCGGATGGGTTCACATGAAAGCGGAGGTCTCACTGGCCGAGGAAATTACGCTGAGAACCAAGGGCGTGCGCACGGTTCACAATGAACTGTCGCCGGATTTATGAGGCAAGTCCGTCCGGCACTATTTCCGTCAGCGCGGCTGCGCCGCGTTCCTGCCCGGCCGCTGCCGAAACGCGGTACATCCGATTTTCGATGGCTCTCATCGGAACAACGCCAGCGTCGCATTCGCTGCCGCTAAGAGATGAGCGAGCGCCGTCTGCTCAATCCAGTCGACCCCGCGCAAGCGGCCGCCCTCCGCAATCGAGAGAAGATGAGAGGAGTTTGCGGAGCGGTAGGCAAGCCACGACAGGCCTTCGATCGGCTCTTCATCCTGCGCGATTTTGCAGTCGCCGGCCGGATGCATCTCACCGACAGGATCTGGCAGCGTGAAAAGGGCGGATATGCGCCGCCTTCGCCTTCGTGCTCGACACGCAGGAAGCCCACCGCGAAAAGGCGAGACCGCGAACCGCATGTCAAGACTTCACAATCAAAAAGAGCCGTTTGAATGTCGAAACAAAACTACACCACGCCCTTTACCGCCCGTGAACACCACGACTTCAGCGCCAACGGCAAGCGTCCGGACGCTTGCCGTTGGCGCTGAACGAAATGTCAGGTCGGTTCGAAACCAGCGTACCCGCTCGCTTTGAACGGAAAACACGGCGGAAAATTCGTCGCGAAGGTAGGCTCCCTTCGCCGTGACGGTCACGGGACCCCGGTTGCGCTACATAAGGTCAATACGACCAACTCGGCAGAAACTTAGAGGAAATTCGAAACAGGCATTGCAAAACCAAAAATTGAGTATATATATCAATCATCGACCAATGCTTGTGACGTCGTTCCAGAGCTTTATGTTCCAGTCGGATTTCCTCTCAAATAATCGATCTTATCCCGCAAGGCATCGCGGGAACCACAGCGATTGCTTCGAAAGGAAATCGTTATGAACACTGGTACTGTAAAGTGGTTTAACTCCGCCAAAGGCTTTGGCTTCATTCAGCCCGACAACGGCAGCATGGACGTATTTGTGCATGTCTCAGCTGTCGAGCGCGCCGGCATGCGTTCGCTCTCGGATGGTCAGAAGATCACCTATGATATCGTCCAGGACCGCAAGTCCGGCAAGAGCTCGGCCGACAACCTTCAGGCGGCATAATAACGTCATTTGCTCCGCTGACCACGGATGTACTGGCAGCAAAGCTGAATGACTATGAGAGGTCGGGTTCATGCCCGGCCTTTTGTTTTTCTCGCTATAGAGATCGTCACGCCCAAATTTGCTAATCCTCGGGTGACAGGATCGTATTGTAACGTCGTAATCTTCGAAGCATCAGCCAGACGGGTCCGGGTTTCGACCGCTCCCATATCCGGCCTAAGCGTCATTGCATGCAGCAATAACAATAGCCTGCCCAAACGGCGAGGCAGGTATATGGCAGAGGTAAATAGCCGCGTCATAGGCAACGCTGTCTTTCTGGACGGCCTTACCCAAACGAGAGGAGGACGCGATGTCTTCCACCAAGTATTCCGCTTACGTCTCACAAAATCTGGTTCGCACGAGTACGTTCGGATATCATGAACAAGCGACCCTTCGCGCGCTTCTAGAAACCGCGGTCACCGGTAACGCTCAGCTGAAGCTGTCTCTGACAGGAATGAGAGCATTTCCCGATTTCGGCGTCGATGGAAAAACCCGCATGTCGACGGCGCTTCAGGGCACGACGCTACTCCCACTTTAGCAAATCCGCTCGAGATAAACGCCGATCCAAATATATCGGCTCAAACAGCGCCGACATTCATCCTGGCGCCAGAGGAAAACCCATGGCCAAAGGCCAAATGCGCAGCAACCGAGAGGTCCGCAAACTGAAGAAAGACAAGACCGCAGCGGTGGCACCCGCGCCATCTGGCTCGCAAGTCAAGCTCACGGGCGGCTACGCGGCGAGTGTCAGCAAGAAGTAGCAAGCGGAGGCCTATCAGGCCAATATCACTGCCAAATGGCGCGCTGCCGCTCATTATTCGAGGACTCAATGATAAATTACACCATCCCAAAATCCGCAGAAAAGCTGTTTTGCGCACCGGCCGTAGAAGCTGGCTCCAATGCCGAAAAGCTCCTGAACATCCGAAAGTCGATGCAGCGGCACAAGCGCGAGCTTCGAGACAGCGAGCGCAAGGCCAGAGAAAACGCGCGCGTCGACCGTCAACCCATATCGGGAACGCGCAGGGGCATCACTTGACCCAATTCAACTACACCGTTGGAGCAGGACTCTATTCTGGCAAAACGATGCGCGGAAGCAGCAGACTTCGCTACAGGCGTTTCGAAACGGTCGCCGAGGCCTTGCGATTTGCGGTCGAAGACATGCCTGGCACACAACAGCGAGGCTCTGTGCTGGAAGTTGATGAGGCGCGTTTCGACCATAACCAGATCCGCGCGCTTTATGACGCGCTGGATTATCCGCTTTCCCGCCGGACCAAGTAACTGAGCGGACATCCGGATGACAACCTCGGCCGTCACCAGCATCTTGCCCAACATGGCGCCTCGTTTGGTTGAGACTCTGCAGGTCACCTTGCTCAGACCCAGTCGGCGCAAGCGTGAACTTTTAAGTGTGGGGCTCGTTCACCCGAGGGACCCCTGAACGTCGATCAGGAGTATTGAGGCCTTCCAATGCCTGGAGGGTTGCTGAGGGGCTCGCCATGGGTCCAACGACGGACGCACCGTGCTCTTTAAGGTCATCCAATATCATCACCGCGAGAAAGAAATCATCCTCCACCATAAGCACGCGTTTTCCTTCGATCGTACTTCCGTTATTTCGCCTTATGCCTGCGTTTCGCCGCTGGCTTGATCGGCTCTGCCTCGGGCTGCACCAATCGAAGCGCGCGGAGTTTCTCGGTCTTCACTGGGCAACCTCCCTTTTGGCGAAGGAAAGAAGCCCTTCTCGCTGCGCCCGTTTATTGGCGAGACCAGAGCGCTTGCAAAACATCTAAATTAATATTTTATAAATATTATCAAACTTTTCCAAAAATCCATGATATAGTGCCCATTCCATAAAAAATAATTACAACAAGGAACGCCAATGAAAAATTTTATTTTATCCAATACACTCCACCGGTTGACACGCATGCTGATCGAAACTTCCGTTTTGATCGCCGGAACCGCTGCCATCTTGAGCCTAGGCCTCCCATCAGTTCGCTTTTGGATATGATCATGCTCAAACATTCAAAGCAGTTTACCTGCCCAATCCGCGAGAAGACTGAAACAGTCTTCCGGCCGATTACTACCGGGGACGTAGCTAGACGGCTCGAAAAGGCTGCACTTCTAAAAGCCCTGAGGATAGAGCGGGGTCGCCCTATGCGCCCTCAAACTATGCGCTGAGAAAAGTGTGAGCGCGGATGACGCTGACGCTGGAACGGACGCAGCGTGCGCAGTCGGTTGGTTGAGGAATTTTGAGCCGTTCACTGGTGAGCTCAGCTCATGCTGCGATTAAACTTATTTAGAGCCGGCTTTGGTGGAGACGCTCATGGAACAGTTGAAACGGCTCGCGCAGGGAAAATTGTCGCCAAGCGAACTTGAGATCATTAAGCAGGTGTTCAATATGGCGACGACACAAAGCTGGTTCGACGACAACGACTATAGCCGCGAGGGTTTTGCGGTTGGGTTGATCGACCTATTTCGATGTGGGATAGTCAATCCGATGCAGCTGGAAAAGATCGCCATGTTCTGGGCACTAAGCGACTTTCCACAAGACATGTCTAGTGTCCAGCGGGCTAAACTGAGTTCACTCTACGGCCGAGGTTGAACGCGTTCGTAATTTTGCTCTTGAACAGATATCTCATGGCTTTGATATGACACCACCAAGCTACAGACCTCCACGTATTGAACCTGAACGCATCGATTTCATCCTAGAATACCGGAGATAAGGTCTCAGGCGTTGTACTTCCTGATCACTTGACGAATGAGTCGATCGTGAAGAACTCGTTTTCAGGCAGGGCGATGCCGCATTGGTCGGCTCTGGAACGTGACGAGTAGTGCGGCTAACAGACACAAAAGATGCCGGAACCAGCGCAGCAGGAGGGAGAAGTTGTATCCTGCGGCGGCCAGAACGGCATTGACGGCATCCCCTGTTCGCCAGCGAGATAATTCCGGTCCATTCTGTGTTCGCTCTTGAGGTGTCCAATGACGGGCTCAACCGCCGATCGTCGTCGCATCTGGCGTTTGATGGCGGACGTGAGGCGGCGCTTCTGGCCGCTGGTGAAGACCCTCAGCTTGTGACTTTCGGGAGCATTATGGCCGCGGTATCCAGCATCGGCAAGAATGCGGGAGAGTTCGTTGCCGATCATCTTTTCCATATCCGGAATGACGGTCGAAAGCGTGTGGCCGTCGTAGGGATTGCCGGGCAGCGTCGTCGCGTGCAGGGCGAACTGGCCGCCCTTTGAACGGTTCAGTGTCGTGGCCACGGACACCTTTACCCCGAACTCGTAGGGCTTGTGCGCCTTGCCTTTGCCAATGCACTCGACCTCGTCGGCATGCAGGCTGTAGATCTTACGGCCACGCTGACGTTGCCGCTGCTCGATGACCGTTTTTGCCTGATAGAGCGACCATTTGAAGATCGCGTCGAGTTGTTCGTCGCCCGCGATCTGCCGCTCGATGTCACGAACGGTCCGGCCGAGATAAGTCTTCAACTTGCGCAGCGCCTTGCCGGCTCGTTTGAATTGCTTCGCATGAGCGTAGCGCTGGTGCTGGATCAGGGCGAATTTACCGACGCGCACATAGGTCTGGCGCAGGTCGAGCCCCCTTTTCTTCGCCAGTCGCACCAGCCGTTCGCGCGCCCGGTGAATGAGCTTGGCATCCGTCGGGAACATGACGTTCTTCGGCTGAACGGTGGTGTCCACGATCACCTGCCGCGTATCCTGCGGCTTCATCGCGCCTGTCTTGACTGCAACGGCCAGGCTCTCCTGCAAGAGGGCGAAGATCCGCTCCTCGCCCATGCGCTGCCGCCAGCGCGTCATCGAGGAGCGGTCGAACGACAGGTCGTGCCGAAAGAACTCCTCGCCGCACAGGTACTGAAAGTAGGGGTTCTCCACCCAGCGCTCGCACAACGCCTCGTCCGACAGGTTGAACGTGTGCTTCAGGATGGCCAGCCCCGCCATCAGCCGCGTCGGCAATGGCGGCAGGCCCGCCCCGTCCGAATAGACCGTGCCGAAGTGAACTTCTAACACCGGCCAGTCGATAGCCCGCGCCAGACGCACCAGTTCGTGCTTCATGTTGATGATCTGGTCGAGCCGGGAGCGGAATAAATCCTGTTCTCCCGTTTCGCGCCGTTCGCGTGGTTTACCCATTCCTGGCTCTCCGATTCACCGCGATAAACCCAGTGAATCACGCTTCGCCAACCAAGGAAACCTCAAACTGATTTTGCAAGGAAACAGCCCGTTCGGCCGCCGTTTCATGCAATTAGAAGATCTGCAGATCCCTCGATTCTTACGTCAAATCAGCAGCTTCCGAGTTCTTCACGGCCGACGAATGAACGCATTCATAAGGACGAGCACTAATCTTTTGCAGCTGACGATCGCAAACTAGATTCCCAAATCATTAATCATTGCGTTATCGTCGCGCCTTTTGCCCATCGAGATAGCCGTGTTCAAAGGCTTTGGCGAGTGCGCTTCCCGCTGGATAAGGATTTTCTTCACCCTCCATCTCGTGCATCCCAGCTTCACCTCCACGCTCATAAGCGTCTCTGAATGCCCCATTGTCACCGCTCAACTTCGAAGGCTCGATGACAACTGGTGTCATCGAAATATCCGACCTCGTTGCCAAATCGATGCTGGGCTGTACACTCGGCTCTCGGATGCGCATGATCCTGGTCTCCTCGTAGCAAACGAGCGAAGTCTCGAGAAATGCCTCACATCATGTTGGATCGCTGCCGAAAGCACAGGTCCGCGCTGCCACCGACAGCACCGGACGAATGTTAGATAAGGCAGAACGATAACAACACTGATGAAATACTATCGCTCTTTGTTTAAGGCTATTTCATGTGCTGGGGCCCACGCGACTTATCAGCTTTCGCCTTGGTGGACGATGTCTTGGCATCATACGCTTGTCCGAAGTTGGTGCCGCCCAGATGGCCACCCCCGCTCGTATTTTTCACTTGGCGGAGTGCCTGTGACAGAAGTTTATCTGCGTTTGTCTTCGTCATTTTATCTCTCCAAAATAAAAGGCCGGGGCGTTACCCCGACCTATCACAGCCACTCAATTATGCTGCCAGTACATCCGTGGTCAGCTGGTGCGAATGACAAATTCAAACCGCCTGAAGATTGTCGGCGGAGTTTTTGCCGGTTTTACGATCCTGCACGAGTTCAAAGCTAACTTTCTGACCGTCCTTCAACGCGCGTATATCGGCGCGCTCCGAGGCGGAGATGTGGACGAACACATCTGTGCTCCCGTCATCGGGTTGAATGAACCCAAATCCTCTGCCGGCATCGAACCATTTCACAGTGCCAATGGCCACGGTCGGTTTCCTTTCGAAGCAATTGCGATGGTTCCCGCGATACCTCGCGAGATCAGATCGATTATTTGAGAGGAAATCCAAGAAAGCCCTGTGGCTCTTGAGCGACATCACAAGCAATGGTCGATCTGTCATACATAGGATCAATTTGTGATTTTGCAATGCGCAGATTGATTTATTCGATAAGCGGCGATTACTGCCGGCAGGTTGATCGGAGCCTGAGGAGAGCCCAACCGGATCGCGGGCTCTCAATCTATTCCTTGCTTCTAAAATATTGCCTGTTACCCTGGGGTCAGCGCCTCAACCGAAAGATAAATTTTTGACCCAACAGATCGAGGCGCGTCATCGACGCTTCCAACTCATTCTTATAAAGCCCTCTCACTACGACGATGACGGCTATGTTATCCGATGGTGGAGAGCAATGATTCCGTCCAATTCGCTGGCTGCCATCTATGGCATCGCCCGCGATTGTGCGGAGCGAGCGGTCCTCGGCCCTGATGTCGCGATCGACATTGTGGTCATCGACGAGACCAATACCCGCATCAAGACCGCTTCAATCATTAAAAGGTTACGCCAGAACGACAATTTCGGAATGCTGGCCCTAGTAGGTGTTCAATCCAACCAGTATCCACGCGCGCTTGACATTGCTCGCCCCTTCCGCCGAGCCGATATCGCCGTTTGCATGGGCGGCTTTCACATTTCCGGTTGTCTAGCCATGCTCGACGGCACAGCCGTGGAACTTGATGCTTGCCGGGACTTAGGCATAGCGATGTTTGCTGGCGAAGCGGAGGGACGCCTCGAAACGGTGCTGCGCGATGCCTCGCAGGGGGCGTTGAAACCGCTTTACAATTTCATGAACGATCTACCGAACATAGAGGGCGCCCCAGTGCCCTTTCTTCCCAAGGATAGCATCGAACATACGCTTGGCCTCAGCAGCAGCTTCGATGCAGGGCGCGGATGCCCCTATCAATGTTCCTTCTGCACGATTATCAATGTCCAGGGCCGCAAATCGCGCTTTCGCTCCGCCGATGATATCGAAACATTGGTGCGCCTGAATTGGGCGCAGGGAATTCATAAGTTTTTCATCACGGATGACAATTTCGCTCGGAACAGAGATTGGGAGGCCATCTTCGACCGCCTTATCGAGCTGAAGGAGGAACACGGCATTCCGCTCGGCTTAATGATCCAGGTCGATACGCTCTGTCACAAGATTCCGAACTTTATCGAAAAATCTAAGCGCGCCGGTGTCACTCGCGTCTTTATCGGGCTTGAAAATGTCAATCCCGACAATCTCGTCGCGGCCAAGAAAAACCAGAACAAAATAACCGAGTACCGCAGGATGCTGCTCGCTTGGAAAGCGCAAGGCATCATGACGCTTGCGGGTTATATCCTCGGCTTTCCTTCCGATACACCGGATACCATTCGCCGCGATATTCGCATCATCCAGGAAGAGCTGCCGCTCGATGTCATCGAATTCTTCGTGCTCACCCCGCTCCCCGGCTCGGAAGATCACCAGAAACTCTGGCGCAGTGGTATCAGCATGGACGATGACCTGAACATATACGACGTAGAACATGTCTGCACAGCCCATGATAAGATGAGCAAGGTGGAGTGGGAGGACATCTATCGAGAGGCTTGGTCCCTCTATTATTCTCCGCAACATATGAAAACGTTGCTGCGGCGCGCTGTCGCCACCGGCGTGCCGCTCGCCAGTCTGGTAAAGGTGCTGATATCCTTTGCGACGACCGTGCCGCTTGAAAACGTTCATCCCTTGCAAAGCGGCATGATGCGGCTGAAGCATCCAGATGAGCGCCGGCCGGGTCTGGCGCGAGAAAATCCCCTATGGTTTTGGCCAAAATTCATCGGCGATACTCTCATGAAACACTGGAGGCTCGCCCGAGCGATCACTGGCCTTTCTTTCTCAGCTTACCTCATCGCCAGGGATAAGACGTCAAAGGCCTATATGGATCAGGCCTTAACGCCGGTTGCCGGCGATGGCGATAGTCATTTATCCCTGTTCACGCAGACAAGCGGCGGAAGCGCGGCCGTAGATCATGTCAAGAAGGTCGCCGAGCTGACGAAACGCGCACCCGCTCACTGAGGACTCTCTGGGGCGGCCGGTTTGGAAGGTCAGATCAACATTCTTCCTGACCTCTTCACCGGCGCCGTTGCCGACTAAAAATGCGCGTTGCCCGATACAGGAATCGTTCGACGGAACGTCCGAAGGAGAACCAGAATGGATTCCCGATTTGGCAGAAGAATAATGGTCACCGCCATGATTATCGGCCTGGCGCTTTCCATTCTCTACGGGCTAAGCGAAACTCACAAGCGCTCTGAGCCAGTGGTTCCTTTAGCAAGCGATGTTGCCAAATAGTCGGCTTCTGCAGCCTTGAATGGCGATATGCGGACTTCCAATCCGCAGCATGAGACCGCTTCGCCGCCAATATGGTCTTAACAGGCCCTCGCAATTTCGGCTGCATCGCGGAGTGAAACCAGCTTCCCGTCATGTATCCGACGCAAAGCGGATCGTCTTCTTCATACCCAATCCGTCGGGGGACTTACGTCTTGGCGGCGTTCTGTGCGGCTTCGAAGACTTCGCGTGCGGATGTCGTACCCGCTATGTGCTCTGTACCCTCGGCTCCGAGGTCCATCCAGCCCGCATTCACGGCCTCAAACATTTCTTCGGCAGGTCCGGTGCGACCCTTCGGAATGCCGAATTGCTCGAATGCTTCCGCCCAACCTGCGCGTGGGATTGCAAAGGCTTTCACGTCGAGTTCCAGGACTTCATCCAATTGCGCCGCAACTTCATCCGCGCTGACCATCGAACCAAGCTCGATGACGCGCTGTCCTAACCAAGCTGGCCCGGTCAAAAGGGTTGCGATCTCCGCGCCGATGTCGTTCGTCGCCACCATGGTCGATTTCCGGTCTGTCGGATTGTAGTAGACCGGTAGCGTTCCGCCCTGGGCGACCTGTAAGCCGTAAAGGAAGTTTTCGAAGAAGCCGCCTGCGCGCACAAATGCGATTGGGGATGTCAGATCGCGAAAGCCTTGCTCCAGAAGCGACAGCGCCGTGATCATTCCCAGCCCGCTGGTTCTGTTCGCACCCATCGACGAGAGCGCTACCACTCGCGACGGCGCTGCCTTGGTGAGCGCTACGACATAGTTCGCAATCACGGCCTTTGCTTCTTTGTAGTCAGGCGAAGGCGCCCAGACAGAAGGCAACATGACAAACGCACCTTCAACGCCTCTGAGCGCCTGCTCGATGGCTGTCGAATCGTTCCAATCGCCGCCTACCAATTCCACGCCTTGATTTGCCCAGTTTGAAGCCTTCTCGCGATTACGGACCATCGCGCGCACCTCCCTGCCTTGTGCCAACAGATGTTGTGCTGTTGCCCCACCGACTTTTCCAGTGATTCCCATTACTAAAAACATGCATTTTCTCCTGATTTTTAGGGACAGAACAATGCCCAGTTGGTTTAACGGATGAGCGGCAGAATGGCCCGGACACGGGGATCGCGCAGATAGAGGCCACCCCATGTCATCGCGCCCAGAAGCAGGGAAATAAGTTCCGGCGGCGACCCCAACTCACCGATGCGGACATGAGCGCAGATCGCGCCGCCCAAAAAACCCGTCACCAGGATCGCGCCGAGGACGGCGGTGGCCGGAATGGCGTAGAGGATGGCGCAGGCCAGGATCATCGGACCCACGACACGGGTCAGGTCCATCGCGAACCCGGTTTCCTGCAACATGCTTGCAATCTGTGCCGGCGCGAAAAGCTGAATAGCACCGTCTGCCACCAGAACGATAACGACAAACACGCTCATTATCCGGCCGGCCCAAAGGGCGCGATGCAAGTTCGTAGCTTCGGGCACCTGATGCGGATTCATAGTCTCGGACATTTGTCATTCTCCGCTGGGGATAACATATTCGGAGCTTAAGTTACTGTGTGTCTTGGATATGATAAACGTGGCGAAAATGAACTCACCGTTCTCTCCATGAGAAACAATAGCGATGTACGAAAATGCAGAATCTCGAACCCATCCTCATTTTCATAACGGTAGCGGAAATGGGGAGCTTCACTCGCGCAGCCGATAGCCTGGGCATCCAAAAGGGAAGGGCCTCAACGGCGGTCCGGAAGCTGGAAGAGAATGTCGGTGTTAGGCTTCTGCACCGGACGACGCGCAGCGTGCAGTTGACGGAAGACGGACGGGTATTTCATGCCCGCGCCCGTGATCTGCTTGCTGAAGTTGATGACCTACACTCGATGTTCGCAGGTGATAGCGTGGCACTCCGCGGGCGTTTACGGGTCGATCTTCCGACCGAAGTGGCGCGCACAACGATCGTGCCGGCCTTGCCGGCCTTTATGGCGACTCACCCCGAGTTGGAGCTGGAGATGTCGAGTACGGATCGGCAAGTCGATCTGGTTCAAGAGGGGTTTGATTGTGTATTGCGGCTTGGACCCATAGGGGACGAGACGCTGATCGCCCGCCCGCTGGGCCTGTTGCGCATGGCCAACGCTGCCAGCCCCGCCTATCTGGCGCGCCATGGCGTCCCTCGATCGCTGGAAGATCTCCAGCGCCAGGAACATCGGATAGTTCATTTTTCGACGATGCTGGGTGCAAGGCCCCATGGATGGGAATATCCGGACGGCGACAGCTACGCGACGCTTCAGTTGCCGGGTGCGCTACACGTCAACAGTGCTCAGACCTACGACGCCGCTGCCCTCGCCGGCCTTGGCCTGATCCAGGCACCACTCATAGGGATTGGCCAATACTTGCGGAGTGGAGCGCTGGTGGAAGTTCTTCCCGATTTTCGTCGCCGGGCGATCCCGATGTCTCTCGTCGTAGCACATCGGAGCAACCTGTCGCGCCGAGTCCGCGTATTCATGAAATGGACCGAAGATGTGCTGACGCCGTATCTGGAATAGATAGCCGCTTTCGGGGCGGCTCACTTTGCCCGAGAACGGCGAGGATGAACGCGCAAAGCAGTCGTCCCGCGCTTGGCTGCGACCTCACTTTTTAAAGACGATAACGCACAGTCAAAAAATCGGATCTGTTGATGTGAAGGCATACGAACTGGCGACGTGCATGCTTCTCACGCGTAAGTAGACCTGATGTCGTGCAACAGCACTATGGTCGCTTTCTTCTGCAGGACAGAGCAGTATTGGCCGCCAATATTTTGAAGCAGGTCTGCGAAGCGGCACGGAGAGCGGAGTCAGACAAAGCTTAGGCTCAGCGCAACCTGATGCGAATGAACGTTGTCACAGGGCCTGCTTTTTCGAGGGGGCCCAACCTTTATCGCTTGAGAGTGCCAACCATTCGATTGATAGCGCCCCAATACTCCTTGTGCATGGTTTCGGCCGCTTCCGAGATCGCCAGCTTCCCAAGCAGGTCCGCGATCCCATGCCTCCTCCAGAGCGTCAGCCAGTGAAGGCCCATGGCCCGTGACCGGCAGGGCTTCGAATAGTATTCCCGCCTGTCTAAGGTCTTTATCCCGTTTAGCCTGGCCGCCAGCGTCGTTTTGGCGGCGACCGGCAATGATAAGTTTGTGCACCGCGTACCTGCAAGGATCAGGGATGACAACTGAGATACCGGCACCATGTAGCAGGATCGAACGAACGGGATCACGGATCAAGAAATCCATGAATCTTAGCGGTTCGGCTGACGCGCCACCGAGAGCGGGCATGTTGGCGGGTTTGTCGGAATATTCTTCGGCTCCCTTGGTGGCCATCACCTCCCAGCGGGTAGGTATCCTTACGCGCCACCGCGCTTGGTCAACGTGCGAAGAGAACACCGCTTACCGAAGACGTAGTTCTTGCCCATGAGCGGTACGACGGGCAAAGCTCCAGCATCTCGCCTTCGATCTTGAGTCGGGCAGTCCTTCGAAGGCTTCCTGAGACGAGCGGACTTCGCAGTCGAAGTTGAGCGCCGTGGCGATCAGGCCCTTGCCGTGCGGCCGAATGAGAACCGTTCGCACACGGCAGATGGCCAACCGGAAAGCTGAGAGGCACGCCGAGGAGCCTCAAGAAAAAGCCGGAGAGTGAACAAGGATTAAATCCTCGACCGCACCCCGCATGCGGCCAACCGGCTCAGCGCTCCAACCGGATCGATGCCTGAATCAGATCCTGATGGAAGCGATGGTTGCGCAAGTCCTCTGTCAACTCGACAGCCTCTGGTTGGCCAGCCCAGTGGGCTCGCCTCGCGCCAGTATTCCCTCGATCAAGCTCTGCTGAGCGCAAATCATCTGCCGGTCAACAATCACTTGCTTGCGCGCAACTTCCAGGTCCTGCGGGGAATAGGTCATAAGAGACTATATCACCGGATGGTCTGCAAACGTGTAGGCCGTTCCCGCTCGATTCTCAGTGCTTTGAGTAAGGCAGCCTTTTCCAGGCGGTTGGACACGTCCCCGGTCGTTATTTTACGAAAGACGGTGTCGGTCTTTTCGCGGATCGGGCAGCTGAAATCCTTTGAACCTTTGGACATGATCATAGCCACGGGCGAACAGATGGAAAGCCGACGATGAGAACAGCGGCCGTCCCAACCATCAAGATGGACGCCTCGAGAGGTCATGCGGCGTGTGGCGCTCACGAAAAGAACGCTTTTCATTTTCATTCCCTGTTATAATCATTTTCTAAGAAATCAGAGTGTAGCACACAAAATTAGAAAATTGTAATAATAAATGCCAATCGATGGATTTAGTTTGAGCTGACGTTCTCAGCCGGAAAATCGTCTTCCCCGCCAGGTATTGGCCTCCTCCTTTATATTAATCGCGGACGCAAAAAGTCGATCTTTGAGTAAGCTCCTGAAGGGAGTTGAACTTCTGGCCGGCTATCTCTTCGCGCGTCGACGCCAAAAATTCTCGCTGCTTTTGGTTGTCGGGCGCAGTTCTCAACGGTCCCTAAAAATTGCTCCGTACCTCTTTGCCCACTCTTCCCTTGTAATCCAATATTTCAGCACGACTTAAGGTGTCAGTGGCGGCTTGTCTTCAGGGCGCTGTCATCAAGGGTGCAAAACCTTGCCCCAACAAAGGAGGATGTAATGTCTTCCAATCCAACAGCATCGCATGTCGACACCGCCGGCTTCAGGTTGATCAGGCAAGTCTTAAGATCCGCCGGTCTCCGGGGATCTGAGTCGGACGCGAGTTCCGACATGAAACGTGACGCCTCACTCTTCCTCTCAGCCGAGTTCCGCAGCGGTGTGAGAACCAAATCGGCTCTCCTGCATTCCCTCGCCAACCGCAAACGGTCTTCGACACCAGCAAGCTTTGATCCCCAACCGGAAGGCAGCGCTGTTGATCGGTGGCAAGACGAAGGTGGGCGCTGATGGGAATCTCGTTCCCAAACAACGCCCGTAGTTTTGACGACAGAAACCGCTGTGTCCGTTTCACTGGATACGACGGGATGTTCGAGATCAAATTCTATCTAGCGACCGAAGTCTTGGCCTGCGAGAAGTCTCATCGAAATACCAGCGAGGCAGACTACCTAACGTCCTTCGACGCGTTACGGCCAAGAATTCTGAAAGCCGCCACCTCTGCTTATTCCAAAGCTCGATCCCGCATCATTACGCTGGATCTCTCGCATTTTCGTTGAGCATACCGTGATCCTGAAAGGATATGATCGTGCGTCATCCAGCCAAATCAGTTCCACCACTCCGATCGGGAGTCGCGAGAACTGTGCTTGCCAGCGAATTCGCGGAGAGGTTCCGGCTAGATCGGATTGAGAACCGATTGGGAAAGCTCCTGGGTCCAATCGCCAAGGAAGTGGGCCCTTAGAAACGCCGGCAGACAGAGGAGTTCGGTCGGTGCCAGTTGCTTCCGCTCGCGTCGTCCGCCGCCGCACTCATGGGAACAGAGTATTCCAGCAGCATTCTCCCAATAGTAACGGTGCCATCATGAAGACAACAGTGAAAAGCATCACTATCGTTCGACCATTCCAGCTTCGCGGGATGGCGCAACCTCATCCACCAGGCGTCTTCGACCTTCAGATTGACGAGGAGCCCATCGACGTAACATGGGAGGCTTATCATACCACGATGACCTTGCTCCTCACTTCCAACGGGCGCACCGAGGCGTGGCCGGTATCGAGGGAGGAATTTGAAAAAACGCTAGCGCCGTTTATTGCCCCTTGAGCAATCTCGCGACCCCTCGGACTCCGAGCGGTCAGTCCGAATATCACGATGATAGCGCAACCCATTCAC
This sequence comes from Hyphomicrobiales bacterium, assembly GCA_900472485.1. Taxonomy (GTDB): domain Bacteria; phylum Pseudomonadota; class Alphaproteobacteria; order Rhizobiales; family Rhizobiaceae; genus Rhizobium. Next base: position 14,653 of record UCII01000036.1, on the reverse strand, counting down.
CGCTGTCGAGCGACCTCGACCGACGCGCCAAGGCCCAGGCTCACCGTTTGGCCATATATAATCACAGGAGATATTCAATGATTCGGTACAGAACCAAAAAGCCGGCAATCGCTGGCCCTCGCACCGCGGTCTGCGGGTTCGCCAAAAAGTACGAGCTCGGCAATGATGAAGCTGAGCGAATTTACCTGAAGATAGGCGAACTGGCGACCGAAGAAGATTTTCTCGCAGAAGCCAAGCTTGTCTCACCAGACTTCAGGATACCGAACGACAAGCCCAGAACGTCATGACGCCGCTCCATTGCCGCTGAGTTACGGACCCGTTCCGTGACTGTTGCGGCCGAGCCACGATGAGATAGAGGCTCCGCAAGCGCGTTCCCAGGTCTTGCGACTTCAAAAATCGATATCGACAGCGCTAACATACTCCGATCTCAGGTCACCCCGATCTTAGCGGCGAGATCAAGGAGACCACGATGACATTCGACCACGCCAGTGTGAGAACAACGCTCAAGCCATGGGGTCGTCTTGATCTCGGCCCATGGGCATCAAACCAACGCCAGGACAGCCCGATCGGCGAAATCTCGTTTGACTATGGCGAAGCAGGAGGGCGGGACCGTCTGCTCCTCCTGAAGCTTCTCTTCACAGAGGAAAAACTGTCGATACAGGTTCATCCCGATGATGCCGCCGCCAAATCGATAGGGATGGAAAGCGGCAAGAGCGAAGCTTGGTATGTGTTGGAAGCGGAAGAAGGTGCGCAGGTCGCGGTGGGGCTCAAGCGGCAACTGACACAGCTCGAATTCAGAAAGGCCGCGATTGACGGATCAATCGAGGGCCTCCTCGACTGGCATTCCGCTGCGGCCGGTGACGTGTTCTATGTTCCGGCTGGCACCGTGCATGCCGTCGGGGCAGGTCTGGTCATTGCAGAGATCCAACAACGCAACGACACGACGTTTCGCATATGGGATCATGGACGCTCGCGCGAACTGCACATCGAGCAAGCTGTCGCCGTGGCACGACTGGAGCCGGCAAGCAGCAGGAAACTGCCACGCCATATCACCGTCGAGCGCGCCGAGCTCATGTCCTGCCCGTTCTTCACTCTCGAACGGTTGGACCTCCCTGCCGACACCTTTTGGGAATTGACCGCGAGACGCGAAAGCTGGGCTCTGGTCGTCGCGGGAGACGGAACAATAGGGTCCCTGACGGCGGCGATCGGAGATGGATTTTTCGCGGAAGCTGATCGCGCCGACATCCGTGTCGGTCGCGACGGGATTGTCTTGCTCATTGCCACCGCAGCGAGCACGCCCGCGATCGGACTCCTAAGGGAGGTCGCGGCCAAAGACCGATTGAAACCCGATTCTGCTGAAGTGAACAGCGATCGTGTGGGACGCAACGTCATTCCATTCCGCCAGTCGGTAGCTTCGCCATGAACCACCTCACGAATATCGCGTTCATCGGAAATTCCCTGCCACGCCGCTGCGGTATCGCTACGTTCACGACGGATTTGCAGCAGGCCGTCTCTAAATCTCCCGCCCATGTCGCCACGGCGATCGTGGCCATGACGGATCATGGTCATGTCTACGACTACCCGCCAGAGGTCCGTCTCGCGATAGCCGACGACAACCGCGATGATTATATTCGCGCCGGAGATGTCCTGAACGTCGGTAATTTCGACGTCGCTTGCCTGCAGCACGAATTCGGAATTTTTGGCGGCGAGGACGGAGATCATATCGTTGCGCTGCTGTCGCGGTTGAAGATGCCGATCATCACCACGCTGCACACGGTTCTTGCTGAGCCGAGCTCCGGCCAGCGTCGGGTCCTGAACAAAGTCATCGACCTGTCTGCCAAAGTTGTCGTCATGGCGGAAAAGGGCAGGACCTTTTTGGAGCAGGTCTACCGTGTATCGGCGGACAAGATAGAGGTCGTTCCCCATGGAATTCCCAACATCCCGTTTTTGGAACCGGCGGTCTCGAAAGCAGCCCTGGGGTTCAACGCGCGCTCGGTGATCCTGACGTTCGGCCTTCTCTCTCCAAACAAGGGCATCGAGGTCATGATCGATGCCATGCCCTTGATTTTGGAAAGCAGCCCGGATGCGGTCTACGTGATCCTCGGGGCAACCCATCCCAATCTTGTACGCGACCAAGGTGAGACCTATCGCGAAAGCCTGGTGACGCGGGTGAATGACCTGGGCATCGCGGACAGCGTAGTGTTTCTCGATCGCTTCGTCGACAAGGCATCGTTGCTGGATTTCATCTCCATGTGCGATGTCTACGCCACACCCTATCTCAACGAGGCGCAGATGACATCGGGCACTCTGGCTTACAGTTTCGGTCTCGGTAAGGCTGTCGTCTCTACACCATACTGGCATGCTCGAGAACTCTTGGCCGAGGGACGCGGCGTGCTCGTTCCCTTCGGCGATGCGACAGCAATCGGACGCGAGGTCGCGTCGCTCCTCACCGACGACGGAAGGCGCGACGCAATGCGTCGGCGCGCATATCAAATCAGCCGACCCATGACATGGCAAAAGATCGCTGAGCGCTATCTCGCATTGTTCTCCGAGATAACCCACCGAAATCCCGCAGCTGACCCCAAGCCAACCAACATCGTGACGCGCAAGGCCGACACGCCCCCGGAACTCCAGTTTGGCCACTTCCTGTCGATGTGTGACGATACGGGGCTGTTTCAACATGCCATCTATTCGGTACCGGATCGGGCGCACGGCTACTGCGTCGACGATAATGCCCGCGCGCTTCTCTTATCGGTTGCCCTTAAGGAGGCTGGCGAGAGGCTGTTGCCGGACGCCCTCACCTCGCGCTTCGCTTCCTTCGTGCAGCACGCTTGGAACCCCGACGAGAAACATTTTAGAAACTTCATGGGTTTCGACCGACGTTGGCTGGAAGACAGGGGATCGCAGGACAGCCATGGCCGAACGCTCTGGGCTCTTGGGGAATGCGCACGCAGCGACGCAAGTCCTTCACGGCGCGCATGGGCGGCCGCCCTGTTCTCGCAGGCATTACCGACCGTCGAAGGTTTCGGCTCGCCACGTGCCTGGGCGTTCGCGCTGCTCGGACTGGAGGGATATTGCGCGGCTTCCCCTCGAGACGTGTTCGCCCATCAGATCCGTTCGACACTGGCCGACAGGCTGGCGGATATCTTCCATAGTGTCGAGAGAACGGGCTGGATCTGGTTCGAGGAGAACCTGTCCTACGACAATGCCCGACTGTCTCAGGCCCTGATCGCGACGGGATTGAGTGCTGAACGCCCCGATTACGTGGCCGCAGGCATCAAGTCCTTGCGATGGCTGATGACGGTACAGACAAGCCCTGAAGGACTGTTCAGGCCTATCGGCACGGATGGTTTTACAGATCGGACGAGAGAGGTGAAGCTGTTCGATCAACAGCCTTTGGAGGCGACGGCGACGATCGGTGCTTGTCATGCCGCATGGCGGGTCAGCCACGACATCACCTGGAAAGAAGAGGCTGCAAAGGCTTTCGCTTGGTTCCTCGGGAGCAATGATCTGTCACTACCGGTCGTGGATCCGGATACAGGTGGTTGCCGCGACGGGCTGCATCCGATGCGGCTGAATGAGAATAGAGGCGGTGAATCCGTGGTCTCCTACCTTCTCGGGCTTGTGGAGTTTCGCAAGCTTTCGCGCGCCAGTGATCATCCCTCCACATTCGCCCCGCTTCGCGCGCTCACGGCGTGATTGCATCACAGCCTCAAATCAGATCGAGATCATCGTGTCACAGACAGCTTTTCTCAACCGCCAAGCACTTTTCCTGCGACCGGATCCCACACGCGTCGTGGTGCGGCCCTTCAAGCCCGCCACGGAACCGCGAGATCTTAAACCGACAGACAAGACGCGTGCCAATCACATCGTTGATCGTGTGCTCGGCCTCGACATCGAGGTCGCAGAGCGGCAGCTTGCCGAGGTTCTTGAAAATTTCGAGGGCCGACACCGCAATCTGCTGGCGACGTTCGAAAAGCGCGCTATCGAAATGGAGGAAGCGTTCACACCCCACCTTGCTTTTACCAAGGTGCAACGCCAACTCGTCGGTGCGTACTTCATGCACGAATACTCCTTCGAGGCATCCGCATTGTTCAACCCGAGCATTGTCGCAGATGCGGATCAGTCAGGGGTCCCGAGCGGCAGCAAGCGCTTTGTCTTGAGCCTGCGTGCGGTCGGCGAAGGACATGTTTCGTCTCTCACCTTTCGATCGGGAATTGTCGATCAGAACGGCACCGTGGATATCGAACCCACGGCGCGACTTGCGTCCATTCCCGTTCTCGACGATCCCTCATCCACATCTCACGACGAGCCTTTGGAACTGACGTTTTTCTCCGAGCAGCCAATCAGTGAGCGGGTGATTTTTCCGATCACCGCCGCGCAGTCGAACGGCATCGAAGATGCCCGCTTCGTCGAGTTCGAAGAGGCTGGGCAGAAAACCTATTACGCCACCTACACGGCCTATAATGGCAGAGACATTCGCTCCGAACTCCTCGAGACGAGAGATTTTCTGTCGTTCCGGATGACGCCTCTCGCGGGTACAGCCGCCAAGAACAAGGGAATGGCTTTATTCCCGCGGAAAATCGACGGCCAGTTTGCGATGATCGGCCGTCAGGACAATGAAAACCTTTATCTCATCCGTTCCGATGACCTCCACGTCTGGAATGGCGGCGAGATCATTCTTGGGCCGAAATTTCCATGGGAATTCGTGCAGATGGGCAATTGCGGATCGCCTGTTGAACTCGACGAAGGCTGGTTGCTTCTCACCCATGGGGTGGGTCCCGTGCGACGATACGCCATCGGCGCGGCCCTTCTCGACAAGCGCGATCCGTCCAAGGTGCTCGCCCGCTCGAAAGAGCCGCTCGTTCACCCGGAGCCCTCGGAACGCGAGGGATATGTTCCAAACGTCGTCTACACGTGCGGCGCGATGCGCCACAACGATCAGATCATTCTACCTTACGCCATCTGTGACACGTTCTCGAACTTCTCGACGATCAAGATCGCCGACCTGCTGGACACGCTGACCGGCTAACTCTCTGCATTGGGTTATCATCGTTTAGTGCCGACGGGAGAGCCCAGGCAACATCAAACGGCCGCAATGGCCCGGTAAATGGTAGCTAAGCTGCGACGCCGCCCCAAAGGACGGTACCATTGGCGAATTTTCCAGTGTTAGTCGGCGTCAATCAATCCCAAAATCACGTTCTTTATGGAGCAAGCCTCATGACGGCTTGAATTATTCTTTTGAAATCACCACGCCGAAATTCTACTCCCTCTGCCAGCAGCCGTGCTCGAGCCACCGCGGATACAACAGTAATATCGAGCCCGCAGAACCTGATGACACGGTATGAACAATATTTGGTTTCAGCCCGAGAAGCCGCCCAAGCCGGCGACCGAGTCGAGACGGAGAACCTTTATCAGCACGCTGAACACTTCTATCGCACGGCAGCCTTGCAGAAAGCCGGCCCGCAACAATGATTCTGGAAAGAAAGTCGTCGAGGGACCGAGGCTCGGACGAAAAAGCCTGGCTCAAAATCCTTGCCAAATATCGCACGCCGCATGCGGGCCGCAGCGTGTTCGAGTTGACCGTCACAGCGATCCCTTTCGTCGCCTTCTGGACGCTGACTTGGCTCGCCGTTCATTTCGGCTTCTGGTGGGGATTGGTGTTGATCGTCCCGGCGGCAGGCTTTCTGCTGCGGCTGTTCATGATCCAGCACGATTGCGGCCATGGCTCCTTCTTTGCACGCAGGCGCTTCGATGACTGGACAGGACGCGTTCTCGGCGTCCTTACCCTGACGCCTTATGACTATTGGCGCAGGGCGCATGCTACGCACCACGCGTCGGCCGGCAATCTCGATGAGCGCGGCGTCGGGGATATTACCACTCTTACCGTCACGGAATACTATGGTCGGTCCCGGTGGAGACGGATTGGATATCGCCTTTATCGGCACCCGCTGGTAATGTTTGGCATCGGCCCGGCCTGGCTCTTCCTGTTTCAGCAACGGCTGCCGATGGGGATGATGCGCGAAGGCGTGCTTCCATGGATGTCGACGATGGCCACCAACGTCGCGGTGATGGTGATCGCCGCGCTCCTGATCTGGGCGATCGGCCCTGTCTCCTTTCTAATCGTCCACCTACCGATTGTCCTTCTCGCGGGTTCGATCGGCGTCTGGCTTTTCTATGTGCAGCATCAATTCGAGGAGACACACTGGTCGAAAGAGCCGGAATGGCAGTTTCCAAAGGCCGCCCTGCACGGCGCCTCTCATTACGATCTGCCGCGTCCTCTCCGCTGGCTGACCGGTAACATCGGCATCCACCACGTGCACCACCTCTCCAGCAAGGTTCCCTACTATCGCCTGCCGGAGGTCCTTCGAGACCATCCGGAACTCGGCGAAATCGGCAGGATCACGCTGTGGCAGAGCCTGCAATGCGTAAAGCTGGTCCTGTGGGACGAAGGAAGCCGGCGCTTGGTCTCGTTTCGTGAAGCGGCCGCTATCGCACCGGTCACTCGCTGAGATCTTCCCTACATAGATCAGAATACCATAGCAAAAAATTGTGCAGTGCAGCATTCCTACCCATATACGAACTGGTGCCCGCGACGGGCAAAAGAAACGGATGCGCACATAAATTGGGCCAGTTGATCGACCTGAAAAACCTCGGTGCGAACCCGGCGTGCTGAAGTGCTGGCTTACCTGCCGACCATCATTGCTCCCAACTGCACGGATGCGCGCAGAAAGCGGCGCCCCATGACCGTGGATCTGGTTGGTCGAACCTGGCAGGAAAAAGGATTTAGGGTCCTGTTTCCGGAGCAGCAGCGGGGGAACAACGCCAACCTGTGTTTCAACTGGTTTGAGCCAGGCGATATCCGGCACGATGCGGTCGAGGCTCTTTAATCCGTGAAATGATCGGGCTCGTCGAGACGCACGGGATTAAATCACGGCCGGACCTTCCTTGCCGGACTGTCGGCCGGAGGCGCGGTGGCGAACGTCATCCTGGCGAACCGCCCGAAGTATTCGCGGGCGGCACAATCATTGGCGGGCTTCCCTATGGGACCTCGGAGTGGGGCAGGCCTCTGAGCGGATGCGACGCCATAATGCCCGGAGCGTCAGCCAGATGCAATTGGCCCTCACGACCGCAGCGTCCAGCTGGGGGCAAACCCAGGCATCTCCATCTGGCATGGATCACACGATCAGAGGGTAAAGCCAGTCAATGCCGACCAAATGTCCATCAGTGGGCCAGCGTGCGCCAGGTCTCCGACGCACCGGATGTGATCGAGTCCATCAATGGCGATAGTCGTGAGATCTGGCTCAGTGAGCGCGGCAACCCGTCATCGAGATCAATCTCATCAAGGGCATGGCTCACGGTGTACCCTTGCCACTCACAGCGAAAGCTCCTTTGGAAATGCAGGGCCGTTCATGCTGGAGGCCGGAATTTTGTCGACCGCACGCGAGGCTGGTTGCGCGACACAGGTTCGATACGACCAAGATAGCAGGAGCTTAGAACAAAAACGAGACAGGTATTGCAAAACCAAAAATTGAGCTTATATGTTCATTATCGACCAATGCTTGTGACGTCGTTCTAGAGCTTTATGCTCCCGTTGGATTTCCTCTCAAATAATCGATCTTATCCCGCTAGGCATCGCGGGAACCACAACGATTGCTTTGAAAGGAAATCGTTATGAACACTGGTACTGTAAAGTGGTTTAACTCCACCAAAGGCTTCGGCTTCATTCAGCCTGACAATGGCAGCACGGATGTGTTCGTGCACGTGTCTGCCGTCGAGCGCGCCGGCATGCGTTCGCTCTCGGATGGTCAGAAGATCACTTATGACATTGTCCAGGACCGCAAGTCCGGCAAGAGTTCTGCCGACAACCTTCAAGCGGCGTAATAAGGTCATTCGCACCGCTGACCACGGATGTACTGGCAGCAAAGCTGAATGACTGTGAGAGGTCGGGTTCATGCCCGGCCTTTTGTTTTTCTCGCCACAGAGATTGGCAATTTAATCTCCGAAGCGTCCGCAAGGACGGGTCCGGTTTCGACCGCTGCAACATCCGGCCTGAGCGGCATCGCAGGCAGAAATGACAATAGCCTGCCCAAACGGCGAGGCAGGCATGTGGCAGACGCAATAGCCGCATCATAGGCATCGCTGTCTTTCCGACGGCCTGACCAAAACGAGAGGAGGACACGATGTCTTCCAACGAGTATTCCGGCTACGTTTCACAAAATCTGGCTCGTTCGAGTCCATTCGGATATCATGAACAAGCGACCCTTCGCGCGCTTCTCGAGACCGCGGCCACCCGAGCCGCTCAGCGAAACCTGCCCCTGGCGGCGATGAGTGCCTTTCTAAATTTCGGCATCGACGGAACCCGCATGCGGACGATACTTCAAGGCAGGACGCTCCTCCCAGTTTAGCAAATTTGCTTCGAGACAAACGCGGACCCAAATCACTCCAGCTCAAACAGCGCCGACATTTAGGCGCCGAAGGATAAACCCATGGCCAAAGGCCAAACGCGCAGCAACCGCGAAATCCGTAAACCGAAAAAAGACAAGACCGCAACAGTGACACCCGCGCCCTCTGGCTCGCAGGTCAAGCTCACGGGCGGCCACACCGCGAGTGTCAGCAAGAAATAGCTCGTCGTTGTCACGCCAATACCATCGCAAAGGGCGCGATAACGCGCTCATTCTTCGAGGACAAAATGACAAGCTACACCACCCGAAAATCCGCAGAAGGGCTGTTTCGTGCACCTGCCGCCGAAGCCGGTTCCAGTGCCGAAAAGCTCTTAAACCTTCGAAAAGGGATGCAGCTGCGCCAGCGCCAACTGCGCGATAGCGAACGAACCGTCCGAGATGCCGTCCGTCGCCTCCGTCATCCTGTCGCAACCGCGAGGGCTCAAATGTGACCCGGTTCGATTATACGGGCGGAGCTGGACTTTACGCCGGCAAGTCGAAAGCTGGAACAAGCGGCCCTCGCTATCGGCGGTTCGAGACAGCTGCCGAAGCCCTCCGTTTCGCGATAGAATACATGCCAGAAAGTCAGCGGCGTGGCTCTATGTTGGAGATCGACGAGGCGCGTTTTGATCAGAACCAGATTCGAGCGCTCTATGACGCGCCAGGCTACCCGCTTTCACGTCGGCTCGGCTTACTGGCTACAGGTCTGACGGACTCTTGGGACGCCGGCATATGCCTCGATCTGCGACACTCAAAGATCCAGGATGACCGTCGCGACCAGGCTGATCCGATAGTCCGTTGCTTTCTGTGTCCCCTGAATTAACAGCTGAAAAAGAGGACTACGACATGACCGATCTGCAAGAATTTGCTTCGAGTTCGAATGGAGACAAGTGGTTCGTGGGAAAGGACGCTGCGACCAGCAGGCTTTTCGTCCTCCACCGGGGGAACGCATCCTCTGGCGGCCACGAGACAAGTTCGTCGGTCGATGCTTTCCTCAACCAGCGGCCGTTCGGTCCCGAGCGTGAGGCGCTGGTCGTGTTCCTGGAGAAGAATAAAAACAGCGAAGATACCGGCATTCGCGAAGATGCTGAGATGCCATCCCTGCGGCTGGCGGAGGAGTACCTGCGCCTCGGCGGGCGTCGGCGAGTGAAAGTCGACGACAACATCGTCAGCACGCGAAAGTGGGACGATGAACCAGCCATGGCATCATCCTTCTGGAAGGAGCATATCGAGCCTCTGGACGAAAAGCAGCGCCGTGAGATCAAGCTGCATCTCCCATCGATCAGCGACGACTGATCCGAAGGGCAATCGGGTCTTGTGATGAGTCCCGGAGCTCGGCAACGGACAATGCAGAGCCGCGGGCGTTTCGCCAGCTCAGGTCTGATAGAGTGGATTGGTTTGCACTCGCGCCGCGCTGGCAAGCAGAGGGCATGCCGAAGCGTCCCATACGACACCGCACGACTTACAGCTATCGCTTCCCGGTTCAGCTTTCCCCATCATCTCGTGTTGCTGGTGTTACGTTCTCGTGAGGGCCTGGAACTCCTGCTCTACACTCACGACATCGCGTTTTCACGAAAGGGCCGTATAGGCCGGGCGACGGACGTCTTCAGAAATGCAATCGATTGTGCAAAGCCGAGCGCGGTGCACAACGCCGGCGGTCGGGACGATCGAGGCGACGGCACAGTGCGCTTCAGACTCCGAGACTGATACGTTGATGAGCCGGTGTGGCGCGCGGAAAATTCGCCTTTGCCCTGTCTCAGGGGCAGCGGCCTCACCATCAGCTTTTAGGGTCCGTTGCTATGCCGATGCTCAAAATCCATCATCGTACGACTTACACTTTTCGAGAGAAGGTGACGCTGTCGCCGCACCGCCTTATGCTCAGGCCACGTGAAGGCCGCGAGCTCAGGCTGCTGAACCATGAGATTTCCATTTCCCCCGAGGCTGAGCTGAGCTGGTCGCACGACGTATTCGGCAATGCGATCGCTTCAGCGACATTCCAGACACCCAGCGACAGCCTTGTTGTGGACAGTTCGGCGACCGTGGATTTGACGGCGTCTGCATGGCCCGTCTTCGGAATTGCGGCGTCGGCAATCAATTATCCTTTCCTCTACCCCGACAACGACTGGACTGACCTCGGAGCGCTGACCGTTCAGCAGTATGACGATGTGGAGCAGCGGCTTGCGATCTGGGCGCGCGGATTCGTCGCCGGAAGGGTGACGGATACGCTTTCCCTCCTCAAGGATATCGGTCTAGGCATCGCGTCCTCTATCTCCTATCAAAGCCGGGACGAGGAAGGCACGCAGACGCCGCTTAGCACCCTCGATCGGGGGTGGGGCTCTTGTAGGGATTTTGCCGTATTGTTCGTGGAGGCGGCGCGCAGCCTGGGCTTCGGCGCCCGGATCGTCTCAGGCTATCTGTTCAATCCGGACAGTTCACTCACTGGGTCGACCAACCATGGATCAACGCATGCCTGGGTTGAAGTATTCGTTCCGGGCGCTGGCTGGATCACATTCGATCCGACGAACCGCAGCATGGGCGGCGCCAACCTGATCCCGGTTGCTGTGAGCCGCGACATCGCCCAGGTCGTTCCGATTTCAGGTAGTTTCATCGGCGCGACGGACGCCTTCCTGTCGATGGACGTGGCTGTAGAAGTCAAAATGGTCGACCCGGCTTCAGTCGCGCGGCTATAGTACGATCGGATTGAGGTGGCTCAATTGTCACGTTGTGGCGCTTCTCGATCTCGAAGGGACGAGAACCATCGGTCCCCTTCTACGTGAGCATCACCCCTGTTCACCCGCGCAGGCCGAGTACGGGTGCCTGGAGAATGCGCGGGTCGGGACGCTGCCTAATGCCCTACCCAATATCCTTAAGCTCGTTAGGATTGAGGATGGACTTATCACATCAAAGCTCTATGTGTTCGTCATCGTCAGCAAACGAATTCGTAGGCGCTGGCGGCTGAGGGCTGCGAGCTCCCGCCTGCCAATGCAGGACGTGCTCATGGTCGATGATTCCGTCGAGACATCTCAGAACATCATCAGCACAGACGGAAGCAAGCTGCTTGTTCTCATTGCTGAAGATGAATTCCTGATTCAGGCAACCCTCGAAGACGTCATGACCGAAGCGGGCTTCGAGCATATTTCATTACCGAACGCGGACGAGGCTATCCTTGCTTTGGAAGAGGACTCGGCTCGCTTTTGTGCCCTTATAACCGACGTAAGGATGCCAGGAAAAACGGATGGTTGGGATTTGGCGCGACGGGCGCGGGAATTGAAACCGATCATGCCAGTGATCTATATGACCGGGGACAGCGCCAAGGGATGGGCAGCTCAAGGCGTTCCGAATAGCGTGATGCTTCAGAAGCCTTTCGTCCATGCGCAGCTCGTCACGGGATTGACCACTCTGCTGAACGATGCTGCCAAGAGCGGGATTCGCCAATAGCTCGTCAGCATGAAAGACGGGGATCGGCTCGGGCGCTCAATCTTTTTGCTAGGCACCCGCGGCGGCGCTCTACCAACGGCTACGGTCTGCCTGCCGTCCCGGCCTTTACCCAGCCGGCGGTCTACTCACCGCCATTCGCAATCAATCGTCGGGTGGCCACTCGACCGCGCCGTCCTGCTATCGCTGTCGCCGCTTCCGCTTTTGCAAGCGGCGTTCATTACGATCCGTCCATTGAGAGTAGGCGGCCTTCTTCGTCGCGCTTTTAGTAGGGATTAATTCATCGTGTTCAGTCGCCCCAGGCGTTTAATCCCTTTCGGCTGGCCGCCACATACGAATTCTCTAGCACTCGTACCATTAGACTGCTAACGTACATTATCGGGAGCGGCCATTGGGTTTCGCTCCCGTCGAAGGATCCCAAAAATGTTAACTACCGTTTTCCGGCCGTTGCACGACCGGGTCGTCGTGCGTCGTATCGAAGCCGAAGGTAAGACCAAGGGCGGGATTATCATTCCGGACACCGCCAAGGAAAAACCAGCCGAAGGCGAAATCGTCGCCGTTGGCTCAGGTATCCGCGACGAAAGTGGCAATCTCAACCCGCCGGACGTGAAAGTCGGCGACCGCATCATGTTCGGCAAGTGGTCCGGCACCGAGATCAAGTTCAACGGCGAGGATCTGTTGATCATGAAGGAAGCTGACGTCATGGGCGTGATCGCCTGACTTCCGATCACATTGTTTTCTCGTTTTAATGAAGTCCACAGGGCGAAGAGCCCGGGAGTTTTTCAATGTCTGCCAAACAAATCATATTCGGTCGTGAGGCACGCGAAAAGCTGCTGCGCGGCGTCGATATTCTTGCTGACGCGGTCAAGGTCACGCTGGGCCCCAAGGGCCGCAACGTGGTGATCGACAAGTCCTACGGCGCGCCGCGCATTACCAAGGACGGCGTCACCGTCGCCAAGGAAATCGAACTCGACGACAAACTCGAGAACATGGGCGCTCAGATGGTGCGCGAAGTGGCATCAAAAACCAACGATGTTGCCGGCGACGGCACGACCACTGCAACCGTTCTTGCTCAAGCTATCGTTCGCGAAGGCGGCAAGGCCGTTGCTGCCGGCATGAACCCGATGGATCTGAAGCGCGGCATCGACCTTGCCGTCGCAGCCGTCGTCAAGGACCTGCTGGCCAAGGCCAAAAAGATCAATACGTCGGAGGAAATCGCCCAGGTTGGTACTATTTCGGCGAATGGCGAAAAGGAAATCGGTCAATATATCGCCGATGCGATGCAGAAGGTCGGCAATGAGGGTGTGATCACCGTCGAAGAAGCCAAAACCGCTGAGACCGAACTCGAGGTCGTCGAAGGCATGCAGTTCGACCGCGGCTACCTGTCACCCTATTTCGTCACCAATGCCGAAAAGATGGTCGCTGAGCTGGACGATGCCTATGTGCTGCTGCACGAGAAGAAGCTTTCCAATCTTCAAGCTATGCTGCCAATCCTCGAAGCTGTCGTCCAGGCCGGCAAACCCTTGCTGATCATTTCCGAAGATGTCGAAGGCGAAGCCCTTGCGACGCTTGTCGTCAACAAGCTGCGCGGTGGCCTGAAGATCGCTGCCGTCAAGGCTCCGGGCTTCGGCGATCGCCGCAAGGCGATGCTCGAAGATCTCGCCATCCTGACCGGCGGCACGGTCATCTCCGACGACCTCGGCATCAAGCTGGAAACCGTCACGCTTGACATGCTTGGCCGAGCAAAGAAGGTCTCGATCACCAAGGAAGCGACCACCGTCGTCGACGGTGCGGGCACCAAGGCCGATATCGAAGGCCGCATTGCCCAGATCAGGGCACAGATCGAAGAAACCACTTCCGACTACGACCGTGAAAAGCTGCAGGAACGTCTTGCCAAGCTCGCTGGCGGCGTTGCCGTGATCCGCGTTGGCGGCTCCACGGAAGTCGAAGTGAAGGAAAAGAAGGACCGCATCGACGACGCGCTGAACGCAACCCGCGCCGCTGTCGAAGAAGGCATCGTTGCCGGCGGTGGGACGGCTCTGCTGCGCGCCTCGATCGTCCTCGATATCAAAGGCGAGAACGACGATCAGAATGCCGGCATCACCATCATCCGCAAGGCCCTGCAGTCACTGGTACGCCAGATTGCCGACAATGCTGGTGACGAAGGCTCGATCGTGGTCGGCCGGATCCTCGAAAGTAACACCGACATTTTCGGTTACAATGCCCAGACGTCTGAGTACGGCGACATGATCGCCATGGGCATAGTTGATCCGGTCAAGGTGGTTCGGACAGCCCTGCAGAATGCGGCTTCCGTTGCCGGCCTTCTCGTGACGACAGAAGTCATGATTGCGGACCTTCCTAGAAAGGACGGTGCAGGCGTCGGCATGCCTGACATGGGCGGAGTGATGTAACGCTTATTCTGAAATTGGATCTGTGACCCCCATCTATGAGGAGAATCCCATGGCCGTGCAGAACAGCAAGACATCAATACTCCAGCGTTTCAATTCGTATCAGCCCTCCAAGACTATTCTTGTGTGGGCATGTGCGGCGACGGCGGTCGCGACCATCGTCGTCGGCTTTAACTGGGGTGGCTGGGTGACCGGCGGATCTTCACTCCAGGCAGCGACGGCTGCGGGCAAGACGGCCCGTGGAGAGCTTGCATCAGCCATATGCGTCGAACGCTTCAAGGCTGCACCGGACGCCACCGGAAAACTGACCGAGTTTAAGGCTCTTTCAGATAGCTACAAAAAGCGTCAGTTCATCGAGGCGGGCGG
>UCII01000015.1 GCA_900472485.1 Hyphomicrobiales bacterium | reverse complement strand
TGAAGGAAAAGAAGGACCGCGTCGATGATGCGCTGCATGCGACCCGTGCCGCAGTCGAGGAAGGTATCCTGCCGGGTGGCGGCGTTGCTCTGCTGAGAGCCGTCAAGGCGCTTGACGGTCTCAAGACTGAAAACGACGACCAGCGCGTCGGCGTCGATATTGTTCGCCGGGCAATCGAGGCTCCGGTTCGCCAAATAGCAGAGAATGCTGGCGCCGAAGGTTCGATCATCGTCGGCAAGTTGCGCGAGAAGACCGACTTCTCCTATGGCTGGAATGCGCAGACGAATGAATATGGCGATCTCTATGCCCAAGGCGTCATCGATCCCGCCAAGGTCGTGCGCACCGCACTTCAGGATGCAGCTTCGGTCGCGGGCTTGCTGGTGACGACGGAAGCCATGATTGCTGAAAAGCCGAAGAAGGAGGCAGCTCCCGCATTGCCCGCCGGAGCAGGAATGGACTTCTAAGGGGCAAGCCCGCTCCATCCTCCAATGGAGCGGGCTCCACAATGGAGATCATGAATGGTTCAGACGATCATCAAGAGATCAGATGCGCCGCTCGATTCGCGCGACTTGGACCTTTGCCAGCGCGTGTTCGATGAGATCCGCGCAGCAGCGGATATCCCGCGCAAATCGGAAGAAGGCGAGCGGATCGCTGCTATAGTAATAGAACTATATCGCCAGGGTGTCAGGAATCCGCAGCAGCTGAAGATATTGGTGCAGGGTGCACGCGGCACTTTTCCAGGGATAGCAGAAGAATGAACAGCTATCTCTCTCTTTCGCGGGAAGATCTGCGGATCTGCATGGACGTCGTCAAATCTATAGCGCGTGACAAAGGAGTCTCACGTGATCCGACTGCGGTTGCTCAGATCATGGCGACGGTCGCAAGATATTATAGCGGAGCCCTGCACGAACCGTCAGCCTTGCGTGCGGCGGCTCTCTCCGAGCTCGAAGGCAATTCATTTGCTGAGGGGGCGCCATGGAGGATAATGGACCAAGCGGAAGCTTCTTAAGGTGGCCAGAACTCAGCGATCAGTCATCGATGGAGCCAGATATGAGAAAGGAAACCGACAATATCACAATAAGCGACCAATCCACCGCTGCAATCACCTCGGCGCATTTGCAGAAGTGAACCCAGCTCCATTCACGCGCAGGTCACGAAGGATCTTAGTGGATCGAAGCAGCACCACCTATCGAATTCTCGCCGAGCATTTTAACCAATGTCGCGCGTGCCCGTGAGACGCGGCTTTTAATGGTCCCGATCTCGCATCCGGAAAGTCTCGCCGCATCGTCATATGATAAACCGTCGACAATCATAAGAAGTGCGTCTCGTTGATATGGGGGAAGGCGAGTTAAGGCAGAGCGTACGTCAGCCGTATAAATGCAGAGCTGCTGGCGGCCTGCGACCGGAATTTCGAAAAGCCCATCATCATTCGAACGGAGCTGGACCCGTTTTTGGCGCTTGTATTCGGTCATGTAAGTGTTTCGCATAATGGTGAATGCCCAGCTCCTGAGCCTGGTTCCCGGAGTGAAGCTGTCGAGATGGGCAAGCATTTTGCCGACCGTCTCCTGCGTGAGATCGTCGACATCGGTTTCGCTAAAAACGAACCGCCGGGCAAAGTTGCGCAACGCTGGCAGCAGGGCGACGACTTCGTCCTGCAATGTAGAACATGCGGTTATGAGCATTTGATTTATCCTCCTGGATAAATCTGCAATGCTTACCCGTGCAGCTTGTTCCCCTTTCATATTCTTCCGTACGGAAGCGGACAGAACTATGTTCGAATATGTATAGGTAGCTTGCCTTTCCCGATCACAATTTTGCATCTTTGCTTAGCTGCGTGTGATGTCAATGCGCCGCTTTCCCAAAGATACAGTGATCATTTTCTCTAATCGCTGCAAGAAGAGTGGCGTGAATTGCTTCGGTATTGACTTGTTCTTGGTGGTCGATCAGCGAAATTATTTTCGCTAGATATGTTCGACTCTGATTGATCGCTATCGCAATAGGCTCACTTCATAATTGTCGATTCATCATCCAGAAGTGAAATGATACGATCGGTAATGTAGATGCTAGCCCGCTTGGCGAATGTGCCTCGAAGCAGCCCCAACGGCTGTCGCAAGAAGCGGTCTTGTAGCGATCATCATCAAGCTGAGAGGTAGCCGCCGAAGGACGCGTCCGGTCATAAAGGCCGCCAGGGATGCTGCGGATAACTTCAGCCAGGGATACGCTCCAAGTTGGTCATGTGCAGAGGCATCAACCCATCGGATTCCACTGGAGGCGACATTCCTTGCTCGATATCTGATCGTCAGCAGTCGAATTCGCACGATTGCAATTTCAGTTCGTAGCTCCAGCAATTGCAGCTGGAGCTTTTCGCGAGAACCGATCTCCGCGTCGTAATAAGTTTCGAGTTTAGCTGTATCCTCAAGGCTGTCATTCTCATTCATCTGGTACTCTCCTTGTGGCAAATCAGACTCTGCTACCGCAACAGCCCTTGCCCAATATCAACGAATACCGGAGTGCCGGTGATAGGGCCGAGTAGACCTTTAATCACCTTGGCGACATCAATGGTACTTCTTCCAGCCGGGCCAATTCACCTGAGGCACTTCAATTATTGTGCGTCATCCTCAATCCGCCGGTGTCCCGGTGTCGAGTTGTTGTTGATAAAATTGGCTAACGTGTCATGGCGCACGCAAACCCTATCACCGCGGCCGCAACTATTGTCGCGAGCGGTCGCTCGCGAATCCTATGCTTGACTTCGCTTAGGAGGCCGGCGCCATCCGGCAAAGAGACGGAAGGGTCGCGCGCAGTCGTCGCCGGATCAGTTCGGCTCGCTTGGCGTGCTGCTCGATAAAGCGCACGAACCTCGGTTTTGGCGGCACCTTTATTGCTGACCCCGTCGCCTGTCGTGGCCTGCCTGTCCGAAGTGATAGGAAGCCTGTCTTCAAATGCATCAACATGATGCCGCGCCCTGCCTTTTTCGACCGCTTCCGAGGGGGCATGCTTCGGTAAGACTGCTGTATGGGTCGCGGAAACGGGATCGGACGCCGGGAATGTGTCCTCGAGGCCCTTTTCGAGTTCGTTTTTCGTTGCTTGCTTCTGCTGCTCCTCGCGTTCGTTCGAGAGGGATTGAACTGCAGGAGAATCGTTCCGTTTGGGCATCTCTGGCTCCGTTCTTGGCAATCGACTTATCTGACCATAATGAACCTAGTCCACTATGTACGCGGGCACTTACCGTTTGCTTCAGAGGCCCGGCCTGCGGGTCGCAACGACCAGGTCCTCTTCTTCGTCACGCTGCCGGCCCCCGAGGGCTGAAGCTGCGGAGGCGATGAAAGCGCCGACCAGCAGCGAAAGAGAACCGACCAGCGCGGTCGTCGCGCCCGCCTTTCTCGCCTTATCAGCCGCTTCTTTCGCCGCTGACTTCGCGTCATCGATCTGTTTAAGGACCGTATCGACGCGGTTGCGTGCATCGCTCTCAGAAAGACCGGTGCGTGCCGAAACAATAGCGGCCATATAGGACTTATCGCCATCGGGAATTTCTCCGCTGGCCGCACCTTGCAGGAGGATGCGTGAGATTTCTGCCGCTGCTGCCCGATCGTCGGATTGGGCGCGGTCTGAAACCTTTGCGGGCCGAAGCAGGGCGTCGGTAAAGTAAGCTGTCGCATCCGTCTTCGTCGCTGATGCAGCGGAGGCACTGACATCCGCGGCGGTTTGCGCGACCTTACCCGCGGCGTCGACCGACGCGCCCGCCAGCGATGTCAGCGAAGACGCTAGAAATCCAGCCACGAATACTGTTGCGAGCGCCCAACTCAGAAATCCATGCGCCGTGTCGCGGAAAAAGACCTCATCCGAGTGGACTTCAACCCATTTCGTGCGCAGCCTCCCCGTGAGGTAACCGCCGATCGCGGACGACAGCCATTGAACCACTATCAGCCAGATGGCGGCGGTGATATCGACGGTCGTCGCCGAGCTGCTTTGGCCGGACCACGGTGACACCATCGTCAAGCCAACCCCCGATCCGAGGAGAAGAAGGATAAGAGCAATGCCGGTCGCGGCGAGTGCGCCGCCGATGATCGGGGCCCAGACAATGGCCGGCTTGGACGACTCGACCGGGACTGTCCCCGCGGGCACTTCTTCGATAGAGGACATCTGCGCCTCCTATCGCGTGAAGAGAACGAGAAGAATGACGATTGGCAGGGGAATGCCAAGAAGCCAGAGCAGAATACCTCGACCCATGTTGAATATCCTCCAGACGTGAAACTCACGCCTATTGCAACGGCGATCGACATTGTTTGTTCCAGATGATCGTTCGCCAGTTAGGCGGACTTTCTCTGGGGTCGATGCTGATAATGCGCGAGGTTCTTTCCCGTCACGACATAAGGCGACCTGGGAACCGCGACGCCGGACGGGAGTTATCGGCACATGAACCAGATAGTCGCCAAAGTCGAAGCCGCTGCCGCGGCCGCCGAAGCTAAGCTTCATTCCGGACTGATCTACATCGGCAATCTCGAAGACGGCATCAGCAGGAAGCCCGGGAGGAACGGATTTCTCTATTATCTTCCAAACGGAATAAGGATTAGGGATCGAGATGAGATCGCTCGCCTGAATGCCCTGGCTATTCCGCCCGCCTACACGAATGTCGTGATCTCAACCAATCCGTTGTCCCATCTTCAGGCCGTCGGTTTCGATGCCCGAGGCCGCAAACAGTATCGCTATCATCCGGAATGGCAGTCCGAGCGTGCCCGCACCAAGTTCGATCGCCTCGCCGATTTTGCCAACACCCTTCCTGAGATTCGCCAGCGCGTCGACACCGATCTGCGCTCGCGCGGGTTGACGATGGAAAAGGCTTTGGCGACGGTGATCTGGATACTCGACAACCTCTATATTCGCGTGGGCAATACCGCATATGCCGAGGAGAACCGATCCTATGGGGTGACGACGCTGAAGAGCCGTCATGTCCAGGTGGAGGGGGGAACGGTCAAATTCCGATTCAAGGGTAAATCAGGCAAAGAATGGAATCTGGCCCATAGCGACCGGCGGATCGCCAACGTCGTTCGACGTTTGCAGGAACTGCCAGGTCAGCAACTTTTTCAGTATGTCTGCGATGAGGGAGGCTGTCGCCAGATTTCGTCCCAAGATGTCAATGCGTATATCAGGGAAACGGCGGGAAGTGATTTCAGCTCGCGCCAATTCAGGACCTGGGGAGCGACCTGTATGGCAGTCTCGGCCTTGGCCCCTCTCACGGTCGGATCGTCGGAAAGCGCGATCACGCGCCAGCTTAATCAGGTCGTCGATGCCGTTGCAGCGATGCTCGTCAACACGCGCGCCGTTTGCAAGACATCCTATATTCATCCCGCGGTCTTCGAGGATTTCAGGAACGAGCGCCTCGGTGATGTTCTTAGGATTCAAACACATAGTGAGCGGCTTTTAAAGTGGATGGACATGGAGGAGATCCGCGTATTGCGGTGGCTTCAAAGACGCGGGGCGAGGGATGTCAGCCTTAAAGAGGGGTCTGCATCCTCTTGAACGATCTGATCGGTGGACCGGGCAAGGGAGGCGAGAATTGTTTGACGGCATGGCAGTTGAGACCATTGATGTTGGACCGGGCAGTCTACGGGTTCGGTACGGAGGCAATGGGCCGCCCCTGCTTCTACTCCACGGGCATCCGCGAACGCACATGACCTGGAGCAAGGTGGCGGATTTGCTGTCTCCGCATTTCACCATCGTCTGTCCCGATCTCCGCGGGTTCGGGAAATCCTTTCAACCACCTGACACTGAAGATAGCCGACACTCGGCAAAGCGGGCAAAGGCGCTCGATTGCGTCAGCTTGATGCAGCTATTGGGCCATCGCAGCTTTGCCGTCGCGGGCCATGATCGTGGAAGCTACGTCGCTTTCAGGCTCGCCATGGATTATCCCGAGATCATCACGAGACTCGTCGTGATCGACAGTATTCCCATTATCGAACATCTCGAACGGATGGATTGGCGGTTCGCGCGCGATTGGTATCACTGGTTCTTCTTCGCCCAACCAGGCAAACCAGAACAGGCGATCAATGCCGATCCAAGAAGCTGGTACAAGGCGATCACACCTGAGTTCATGGGGCAGGAAGCCTATCAGGATCTCATGGCGGCGATCCATGACCCGGCCGTCGTCCATGGAATGATCGAAGATTATAGAGCTGGCTTGACAGTCGATCGCGAAGACGAATGGCAGGATCGCAAAGCCGGGAAAAAAATTACATGTCCGTTGCTATGCCTATGGTCGACACGTGACGATCTCGAGTATTTCTTCGGCGATCCGAGAAAGATCTGGCAATCGTGGGCAACCAAGGTTTCGGGGCATGGTATCGAGAGCGGGCATCACGTAGCAGAAGAGAACCCCCTCGATCTGGCACACGCGCTGCTTCACTTCCTCAGAGCACCTTGACGTAAGGTTTTCCGCCCGGTTCTTGCCTATTGCTGCGGCATGTCTTCCGTCAGTTCGTTCAGCGTGGGCGTATGTCGCTTTGCGGCCATCAGCAGATCGAGCTCTATCGACGATGGACCGAAGCGGATGAAGAGATCTTCGGCGATGCGGTCGTCCAAAGCATACTTTTTCTGAAAGTCGGTGAGCGTATATGCTGCGCCTCTTACTGGTCGGCGTCGCTCGAAGCGCCTTTGTTTCTCCATATCGCGGTCTCCTCAATAGCGTCGCAGATCAAATGAATCAGGATGCGGAAGGTTCCCGCGCGGACAAGATATTGCGAAGAACAGCAGGAATTGATCGTGTCGCCCCCAAGCTTTGGGAACTGATTGCTTTAGCCCGGGCTGCATGTTGCGGAACAAATCGCCAATAAGCGCGGTTTGTTCGCACCGCGACCGACAAGAAGTGTCTGTCCCGGTTCTGCAGGGAGGCAGTCATGAGCGGCTATCAGATGGACGACAAGAGCTCTGTCGTCGAACCTTCAAAACCACGTCTGTTGGAAATTCTGGGACCAGGTCTGGTCACCGGTGCCTCGGACGATGATCCGAGCGGGATCGCGACTTACTCACAGGCGGGAGCTCAGTTCGGCTACCTCGCGAGTTGGACGCTGGTGTTCACCTATCCGCTGATGGTGGCGGTGCAGATGATCAGTGCCCGTATCGGCCGAACCACGGGCCGAGGTTTGGCGGGCAGCATGGCGAAATGTTATCCGCGCTGGGTCGGCGTCAGTGTCACTGTTCCGCTCCTGGTTGCTAACGTTATCAATCTCGGTGCCGATCTCGGTGCAATGGGAGATGCGGCACATTTGCTGCTGAATGGCAATTCACTGGTTTATGTCGCGGCTTTCGGCGTGATCTGCATCCTTCTGCAGCTCCTTCTCAAATACAAACGATACGTAGCCGTCCTGAAATGGTTGAGCCTCGCGCTCTTGTCATACATTGCGACCCTCTTTGTGGTCCATGTCGATTGGTCGACCTTTAGCCGCGGTCTCCTGATGCCGACCTTCAAGGCCGATCCGAATTACTGGTCGATGATCGTCGCGATCTTCGGGACCACCATCAGTCCCTATCTTTTCTTCTGGCAGGCTTCCCAAGAAGCCGAAGACCTCAAGGAGAAGCCGCGTGAACAACCTCTCGTCGACCATCCGCGGGAGGCGGAGAAGGCAAATACACGGATCACATTGGATACTGTCATCGGCATGGCCGCTTCCAATATCGTCGCGCTCGCGATCATCACGACGACCGCCGCGACGCTTAACAAAGCGGGCTCAACAAATATCGAGAGTTCTGTCGATGCGGCGAAAGCGATCGAGCCATTGGCCGGACCTTTTGCCAAGATCATCTTTGCAACAGGCATTATCGGAACCGGTCTTTTGGCGGTCCCCGTTCTCGCAGGTTCGGCTGCCTATGCCGTCGGCGAGGCGGCTCGCTGGAAGGTCGGGCTATCTCGCGAGCCGAGCGAGGCCAAGGCTTTCTATACGACCGTCGGCCTGGCGACCATTGTCGGCATGCTCTTGAACTTCACCCCCATCGCCCCGATGAAAGCCTTGTTCTGGAGTGCTGTGATCAACGGCGTGGTAGCCGTTCCCGTCATGGTGATCCTCATGCTGATCGCCTCCAATCGCGATGTCATGCAACAGTTCGTCATCGGCAGAGGCCTGAGTGCTGTCGGCTGGACCTCGTGCCTCGCGATGTTCGCAGCCGTTATAGGAATGGCGGTAACCGCGTTTTTTTGATCACTGCCGGGAACCAACATGTCCCAAGCCTGTTAAGACTGCGAGATCCATGAAGGTCTCGCAATCAAACAAGAGGAGAAACATCATGGCTTCCCAAGGTGGGTCCCACGATCAGCACGTCAAAGCCGGCCAGCAGAGCCACAAGAACACCAACAAGAATACCAACACGAAGCAGGCTTCGTCTCATAACGAGCAGTCCGGGGGCACCCGTGGCGGCAGCCACGAACAGCATGTGAAGGCCGGCCAGCAAAGCCACAAGAACTCTTGATAGAGTTCGTGAAGGAGGTCTGCATAGGCGGACTTCCTTTTAATCCTTATTCGATGGAGGACACCCATGGCATCCGAAAAGACACTCAACGATTTGTTTCTGGAAACGCTGAAAGACATCTATTACGCGGAAAAGCAAATCCTCAAAGCCTTGCCGAAGATGGCACGCGCAGCGCAGGCGCAGGAAGGCAAGGACGGCTTTCTCCACCATCGCGATGAGACCCAAGGTCACGTCGAACGCCTGGAACAGGTATTCGAGTTCCTTGGAAAGCCCGCGCGCGGCAAGACCTGCGAAGCGATCCAGGGCATCATCGCAGAGGCTGACGAAATCATCGAAGAGTTCAAGGGAACTCCGGCACTCGATGCAGGTCTGATCTCTTCGGCGCAGGCCGTCGAGCATTACGAGATCGCACGCTATGGCACACTCATTGAATGGGCCAAGCAGCTCGGCCTGAAGGACGCGGTACCTCTTCTCCAGCAGACCCTCGCGGAAGAAAAGGCGACGGATCAGAAGTTGACGAAGCTGGCAGAAACAGCGGCCAATGCAAAAGCCAAAAAGGCGGCATAGGACTGCAGCCGGCACTTCTTCTCCGGTGCGTTGCCCCGGCAGCGCACCGCCACAGGTCGAACATGACAACCTTTTATTTTGCAACGAAAGATCGCGAGACTGTGCTTGATGATGACGAGGGGCAAGATCTCCCGGATCTCATATCAGCGGTTGATGAGGCGAAGCGAATATTGGCGGAGATGGCCTTGGACGGTATTCCGAACAAGAACGGCGAATACCTTGCTGTTGAAATCGCCAGGAGCGACAGGATTTCGGTGGTGCGGCTCACTCTGACAATGGAGATCACGTACCTGGCTCTCAAGGATGATGGAACCTGACTGTATCCGGGTGAGTCGCCCGTCGCCGATCGTTGCGATCAGATCATTTCAGCACCTGGGTATGCATCGCGAAGAAGCAATCGCTGTCGCTCTTTGCCTGAAATCCATCTCCTTCTGAATTCATGGGAACAATCGGCCCTTTGCAGGGTTCGCCCCGTCAGCAACGAAAGGTCTGAACATGAACAAGCTTATCAGCATCACCTTTGTCGCGATGGCTTTCGCGACAGGATCGTTTGCGCAAAGTGAAAAACCAACCACATCGCAGACAACGCCCGCCGTCAACACTCAGCGCAACCCTGGAGCTCCGATCGCCGGCAAGAACAGCTTCAGTGAGAAGCAGGCGAAATCCCGCTTCGAAAACGCCGGATACAAGAATATTCGCGATCTGAAGCTCGATAACCAGGGCGTCTGGCGTGCAAGCGCCGACAAGGATGGCAAGCCTGTCGCCGTCTCGCTGGATTTCCAGGGCAACGTGACAATGGCAAAATAATCGACAACAAAGCGAGGAGCATCCAATGCAAACGGTTACTGGACTTTATGACAGCTATGATAATGCCCGCACCGCCGTAAAGGCCTTGGAGGATGCCGGTGTCGCTTCTGATGAGATCAGCATCATCACCAACAAGGCTGATGGCGTCGATGTGGAAGGACAAGGCAGCTATGGCGCGGAAGGCGCTGGTACCGGTGCTGGTATTGGTGCCGTTGCGGGTGGAGCCGGGGGCTTGCTCGCCGGGCTCGGCATGATCGCCATCCCCGGGGTGGGGCCGGTCGTTGCCGCCGGTTGGCTTGCTGCGACCGCTGCGGGTGCAGTAGCGGGCGCTGTGGCCGGCGGAGCGGTCGGGGGAATTGTTGGTGCGATGATCAAGGAAGGGATTCCCGAAGAGGATGCCCATTTCTATGCAGAGGGTATTCGCCGTGGCGGATCTCTGGTCGCTGCTCATGTCGAAGACAGTCTTGTACCGCAGGCTCAATCGATCCTTGCCGCGTCTCGGCCGGTCGACATTGCACAACGGCGCGCGAGCTATGTGGAGCAAGGATGGACCCGCTTCGACGAAGCCGCAGCTCCTTACACGTCGGAACAGATCCTGGCCGAGCGCGAGCGCAATCGCGCGCACCGCATCTAGAGCAATTCCAGGAAAAGTGTGTAGTATCCGTCTTAGTCAA
>UCII01000050.1 GCA_900472485.1 Hyphomicrobiales bacterium | reverse complement strand
CAAAATCTGAACCGCTCTAGTGGCTAAGATACCATCAATGCGGGAGCTCCCAGCGGCTCAAGATTGGCGGAGAATACCTTCTGCTCGGCGGCCTAGCAGATGTTTGATAGTGTAAGAGGCTGCGCATCTATATGCCCAATATTTAGGCGCTCGTCAGCTGCTGAAGATTTCTTCGGGTCTCCAAGTCGCTCAGAAGAACCTGGTTATTTTTAACTTTTGCAAGCTGCGCTGGTGTAATATTTGAATTCTGCCATTAGGTTTGGTTAAGGTTGAAATCATAGAGTGATGTTCAATTGTTGCCGTAGCATAACGTAAGCCCTACGGCATCTTTCAGATGCATCGATCACCGGGCGGCTTATTGTGTTCTAAGGGATTGGTTCGAGCGTCAGTCGGCAGATTAATTATTGAGGGACTTAGGGCAAGGCTGAAATACATGATTGATGGGCGAGAAAGTGCATCCTTGATAGTCAAGGACGCGAACAACTCCTTTCTATTAAGGGATGTGGTTTCAGCAATTTTCTGGCAGGGCGGCTGTGTTCTCCTCGCAACAGCGGACGCGGAGTCTAGAAGTGTCCGATATTATTATTAAGTCGTCACGATCGTTTCTGATGGCGGCGCTAACGTCGCTGAAAATGGCTTTCCTTGGTATTGGAGCGACGAGTGCGCTAGTCAATGTTCTTGCGCTAACCGGCTCATTTTTCATGTTGCAGGTTTACGATCGGGTGATACCCGCGCGAAGTCTGCCGACCCTTATCGGCTTGGGCATCATTGCAGCGACGCTCTATGCTTTCCAAGGGATTCTTGAGCTGGTTCGCTCAATGCTGCTTGTGCGCGTGGGCCTTTCGGTCGATGAGCGCTTTGGAGCAACCGTCTACGATTCTCTTGCCCTGTTCCCAGCGCGTGTGCAGGTGCACGGGGATGGCCTCCAACCTGTACGGGACCTTGATGTCGTGCGCACATTTCTTTCGGGGCCGGGACCAACCGCTCTGTTCGATATTCCTTGGATGCCGTTTTATCTTGGTTTGTGTTTCCTTTTTCATGTCTGGATCGGCGTCACGGCGCTTGCCGGCGCGTTGATACTTGTCGGACTTACAATCCTGACCGAACGGATGTCTCGCGAACCGGCAAAAGAGGCAGCCAAGATCATTTCAGAGCGTATGGCGCTGGCGGAAGCAACACGTAGAAACTCCGAAGCTGTGCTTGCAATGGGCTTCGGCCATATGCTTGGCACGAAGTGGGATGAGATCAATAGCCGCTATCTGGGCAATCATTTACGCTTGTCAAACGTAACCGTTACCCTCGGGACAATTTCGAAGATGTTGCGGATGATGCTGCAATCAGCCGTACTTGCCGTTGGCGCGATCCTCGTCATTCGTCAGGAAGCTTCGGGCGGAATCATGATTGCGAGTTCCATTCTCCTCAGCCGAGCACTGGCCCCGGTCGAATTGGCAATCAGCCAGTGGAAGGGCTTTGTCGCCGCCAGAGATAGTTGGTCGCGTCTGATTAGGCTTGCCGATTTGATGTCCGTCGATGGGCGAGAGGTCGCTTTGCCCAAGCCGGAGAAAGCGTTGAAAGTGGAAAATCTCCATCTTGCGGCGCCGGGGTCCAAGAACTCGATCGTACGAAATATATCCATAGAGCTCCAGGCCGGGGATTCTGTTGGTGTGATCGGCCCCAGCGCATCCGGCAAATCCACACTCGCGCGGGGGCTCGTCGGCCTTTGGCCCCCGGTTGCAGGAGCGGTGCGCTTGGACGGAGCAGCACTGTCGCAATGGGATCCGCATGCACTTGGCAAGCATATTGGGTATCTGCCGCAGGATGTCGCACTGTTTGGCGGATCTATCGCCGAAAACATTGCCCGGTTTGATCCGGATGCGACCTCGGACAAGATCATTGCTGCCGCGAAGACGGCGGGCGTATACGAGATGATCGTGCAATTTCCTAAAGGCTTTGAAACGAAGATTGGCGAGCAAGGGTCCGCGTTGTCGGGCGGGCAACGGCAACGCATTGCGCTGGCCCGCGCGCTCTATGGCGAGCCGTTCCTGATCATTCTCGACGAGCCGAATTCGAATCTCGACGCTGATGGAGAGCTCGCGCTATCGCGAGCGATCTTGAGCGTGAAGGCCCGTGGAGGCATTGTCGTTGTCGTTGCGCATCGTCCCAGCGCGCTTGCTGCGGTCGACAAGGTTCTCGTGTTGACGAATGGCCAAATGCAGGCTTTCGGACCGAAAGATGAGGTTCTCAGGAGGACAACGCAGCCCGGCCCCCCGGGGCCTCAACCCGTCCGGCTGATTATCGGAGGTGAGGAGATGGCACAATGAACGGCGCTCTTACGCCGGTTGCTGAGCGCGCCGTCCGCCGCCTGACGCTGGTTGCGCTCGCCGCCGTTGTCCTTCTTGTCGGCGTTTTTGGAGGATTGGCTGCCACTATTCGTCTTCAGGGTGCCGTTATCGCCACTGGCACGTTGGTTGTTGATAGCTATGTCAAGCCCGTTCAGCACCAAAAGGGCGGTACTGTTGGCCAGGTATTCGTCAAAAACGGCGATCTCGTTGCAGCTGGTCAAATACTCGTGCATCTCGATGACACGCAGGCCCGTGCCAATCGGGCCATCATCTCGAAGCGCCTGAAGGAGCTTTCGGCGCGCGTAGCTCGGCTCTCGGCAGAACGAGATGCGAAAGAGGCAATCATTTTTCCAGAGGATCTTCTAAACGAACAAGGTATAGCCGAAGTAGCGGCGATACTTGATGGAGAACGGCGGCTGTTTGAAGATCGGCGCTCATCCAGAATAGGCCGCAAGGCGCAATTGGCCGAACGGGTCCGTCAGCTTTCCAAGGAGGCGGAGGGGCTGGGCGCTCAGCAGGAAGGCAAACGACAGGCGATCGATATCATAAATACCGAACTCGCCAGTCTTCAACCATTGCTTGAGCAGGGTATCATCCCCGCGACGCGGGTCTATAGCTTACGGCGTGATGCTGCTGATCTCACCGGCCAGCTTGGCAGTCTGATTGCCTCTGCGGCCCAAACCAATGGAAAAATTACCGAAACCCAGCTGCAGATTATTCAAGTCGATGACGATCAAAGAACCGAGATATCGGATCAATTGCGCCAGGCCGAAAGTGATATCGGCGAATATTCTGAGCGGCTTGTTGCTGCCGAAGATGAGCTAAAACATGTTGATATTCGCGCACCCCAGGAGGGGATCGTTCATCAGCTTGTCGTTCATGCTGCCGGAACGGTCGTCACGCCTGGTGAGGCGATCATGCAGATCGTGCCCGACAAGGATGCACTGACGCCGGAACTTAAGCTATCACCACGGGATATCGACCAAGTGGCTATTGGGCAGGAGGTGATGGTTCGATTTTCGGCTTTCAATCAACGCACCACGCCGGGATTAGCAGGCCGCATAACGAGCATCGGGGCCGACCTGACAACCGATCAGCGCACTGGGCAGAGCTACTATGATATCAGGGTTGCTATACCTACGGTCGAATGGGCCCGACTAGGAAATATGGTACCAATAGCAGGCATGCCGGTGGAGGCATTCGTCCAGACGGATCAGCGAACGATGTTAGCCTATTTGGCAAAACCGCTGTCCGATCAGGTGGTTCGCGCGTTTAAAGAACAGTAACGATGCGGAAATGGAAAGCCCGCGGAAATCGAAGATTGTGCCCAAGATGATGCCACCCCTACTTGCAGACTTCCCTTTCCTTGTTTATTCAGCTCAATGAAAAAGGGCCTTTAAAGTCGCCATGCCCCGGGAGATTTGTTGAATGCTAACTATCACCTATCCCGTCTCGGTTTTTGGAGACGATGCCGATGACTTGATCTACGGGAAGTATTGGGCGCAAACCTCACTCGATTTTTCGTTCCCGACGAGTGGCGCGCAGTATGGCAGCTATAGCACCGGGGAACAGCTGACGTTTCAACCACTCAATGTCACCATGCAGGCTGCGGTGAATTCCGCGTTGGCACAATATGCCGCCGTCTCGAACCTTTCCTTCAACGAAAAAGCCGATGCGGGAAGTGCCACAATTCGGTTTGGCATGTCGGATGAG
The DNA here is from genome assembly GCA_900472485.1 of Hyphomicrobiales bacterium. GTDB lineage: Bacteria > Pseudomonadota > Alphaproteobacteria > Rhizobiales > Rhizobiaceae > Rhizobium. Next base: position 4,051 of record UCII01000050.1, on the reverse strand, counting down.
GCGCAAGATACCGCCTATACGTATTTTCCGTCGAGTTCTGATCTTGGTGGCGACGTCTGGTTTGGTACGCAGACCGGCACGAGTGCGATGACCGATCCGATCAAAGGCAATTATGCCTGGATCTCCACACTGCACGAAATCGGACATGCACTTGGTCTCAAGCATTCTTTTGAGCCTTCACTTTATAATTCCTCGACGATGAGTATCTGGCATGACAGCATGGAATTCACTGTCATGAGCTACCGTTCTTATTTTGCGGCATCGACTAGCTTTGGTTATACGAACGAAGATTTCGGCTTTGCTCAGTCGTTAATGATGTATGACATCGCAGCCATTCAGAAGTTGTACGGGGCTAATTTCACGACGCATTCCGGAGATACGACTTACACCTTTTCACCCACCACCGGCGAAATGTTCATTGATGGTGTGGGGCAGGGAAAGCCTGGCGACAATCGCATTTTTCTCACCGTTTGGGATGGTGGTGGCAACGATACCTATGATTTCTCAAACTACACCACAAATCAGTCTATAAATTTGCAACCGGGCAGCTGGTCATTGATGTCCGCTGCACAAAGCGCCTACCTCGGGGACGGCAATTTCGCACACGGCAATGTTTACAACGCCCTCCAGTACAATGGCGACAGCCGCTCGTTGATCGAAAACGCAATTGGTGGCTCCGGCAACGATACGATTATCGGCAATGCCGCAAACAATACGTTAAAGGGTGGCGCCGGTAACGATTGGCTGAATGGCGGAACGGGCAACGACTGGTTAGATGGCGGTGCTGGCGTTGACACGGCAGCGTTCAACTTCACCCTCGCGCAGGCGACGGTCGATTACGGCTATCGCGCAATGGTGGTTAAGGGCGGTGGAGCGGTAGAAAGCTTGGTTTCGATCGAGAAACTGCAGTTTTCCGATAGAACGGTCGTTCAGGGTGATGGCCTGGTCGACGATATGTTCTATTACACCCATAATCGCGACGTTCTGAACGCAAATATCGATGCGGATCAACATTATGATCAGTACGGGTGGAAGGAAGGGCGCGACCCCAACAAGTTCTTCGATACGTCCGAATATTTGGCGAAATATCATGACGTTGCAGCTGCGGGAATCGATCCACTGCGGCATTATGATCAGTACGGGTGGAAGGAAGGACGGGATCCCTCTGACAATTTCCATACGGCGGAATATCTGCGGATCAATCCGGACGTCGCCGCGGCCAAGATGGATCCGCTTGACCATTATCTGAAGTACGGCATGTATGAGGGGCGTCCTGTTGCGGCTAAGGATTTGTTGATCAACGGTGCATTCTATTTTAAGAACAATCCGGATGTTGCGGCTGCCCATGTGGATCCGCAGCAGCACTATAGCCAGTACGGCTGGCATGAGGGGCGAGATCCCAACGCATTTTTTGACACATCAGCCTATTTGGCTAGATACAAGGATGTAGCGGCTGCTGGAATCAATCCGTTCCAGCATTACTTGGAGTTTGGCTGGCATGAGGGGCGGGATCCCTCCGCAAATTTTGACACTGCTGGGTATCTGAAGCTTTACCCGGATGTCGCCGCTGCCGGCATCAACCCTCTTGTGCATTACCTGGAGTTTGGCCTCTTTGAGGGTAGGACCTATGTAAACGATGGTGTGCTCGGATAAGTTGTGCGTTGCGCACACAATGGAGGGCTTTTGCGTAGCGGCAGCGGAGGCCGTGAGGTTAGGATAGATCGGTGGTTTCCTTCTACCGACCCAATATACGGCTGATGAGCGACGAATGGAGGCCGTCATGCGCCAAGTCGTCGACTGTTCGATGGCTTGCAGTCGCAAGACATCGGCCTCCAATTGTCCTATCTGTTCATTCGCTTGTTGACGCGAAGCTTTCGCCTCGTGGTATCTTATTCTATCACTCGCCTGGTCCGGCGACGTGTTCACACGAGCGACGACCGTGGGGCATGAATATTTTCATGCAGGGGCTATCCTCAGTTTCCATCCTTTGCTACGCGTTCGCCTTAAAAAGGGCCGCATGTCTTTATCGTTAGGGCAAAAAACGAACCTGAAAATGGATTGCCGGTGAAGAACTTTAAAATCGCCAAAAACGAAGTGCGTTATCATGGCGCGGAATGGGACATTGCAGAAGCCTTGTCGAATTTTCGCTTGGCGGCGTTGCTAGGGTGGCAAGATGTCGCGCAGCGCTACAGACGATCGCGGGTCGGCGCATTTTGGCTTACTATTAATATGGGCGTATTAATCGGAGCTCTTGGCCTTGTTTTTGGCACGATCTTCAATTCGCCCATGAATGAATTTCTCCCCTTCATATGTGTGGGCTTAATATTTTGGGGGTACTATACACAGATTGTTAGCGAGGGGTGCACAGCGTTTATATCCAATAGCGATATAATATTGCAATTAGATATACCATTTTTTACCTATATACTAAGAGTTTGGTATCGGAATTCCGTGATACTTTTGCATAATCTAGTAATATTTCCAATCGTCCTTCTGATATTTTGGAAATCCATTGGGGCTGCGGCACTATTGGTAATTCCAGGGTTCGTATTAGTCACGTTAAACATGACTTGGATTGCATTGGTATTGGCAATACTGTGTACACGTTATCGCGACCTCATCCAGATCGTTCAGAATATCATGCAGGTTATGCTTTATGTCACTCCGATCATGTGGATGCCGAATCATTTGCCACAGAGCGCTTCGCGCGGAATGCTCGACTTTAATCCGTTTTTCCATCTAATTTCAGTTGTTCGAAATCCGCTTCTTGGAGAGGTGGTGACCGCCACCAATTGGGCTGCGGCAATAGGTATTGCCGTTGTCGGCTGGACCATCGGACTTCTGCTGTTGAAAAAGTACCGAGCCCGCATTGCTTACTGGTTGTGAGCCAAAGCAACCGAGATTTCAGAGAGTACAGGCAAGCATGACATCGATTTCCTTGCAGAATGTCACCGTTGACTTTCCCATCTATAACGCGCGTGGCCGTTCGCTCAAAAATCGCGTCATGAACATAGCCACCGGTGGTTCGATCAACTCGGAAGGCCATGGCGCAGTAGTTGTCCGCGGATTGGACTCGATTAATCTTGAATTGAAACGACATGATCGTATCGGCCTCATAGGCCACAACGGTTCCGGTAAGACGACCCTTCTTCGCGTGTTAACGGGTGTTTACATGCCGACATCCGGCAAGATCGATATCCGGGGTAAGTGTACGTCGCTCATCAACATCTCGCTGGGAATCGATCCTGAGGCGACTGGTCGCCAGAATATATTCCTTCGAGGAGCATTGTTGGGTTTCCGAAAGGATGAGATGAGGGCCCGGCTCGAGGAAATTGAGGAGTTCAGCGAATTGGGTGGTTTCCTAGAGATGCCCGTTCGCACTTATTCAAGCGGCATGCAGCTACGCTTGGCATTCTCAATTTCTACCATCCTGCAGCCCGAAATCCTGATCATGGACGAATGGTTGGCGACGGGCGACGAGGGTTTCAAGGTTAAAGCTAATCAGCGCTTGAATGAGCTTGTAGAAAAAACTCAGATCCTGGTGATAGCGAGCCATGCCAAGGAGCTTCTGGAGAAGAATTGCAATCGAATCATTTGGCTCGAGCACGGAAAGGTGCGTATGGATGGTCCACCCTCCAACGTATTGAGCGCTTATTTTGGAGTTGACGCTCCTTGACGAAAAACAGTTGATTCCACTGAGACGTGGTACTGTAGATCGACTTTGGATATCTGGGCGGCGTAACGGCGCTGAACTCTGGCGACAGTAAAATGCAGAGGCATTCGGGGTTGTTCTCGTGTGGTCGGCGAGTGGGCGGCAAGGTGACGGCGGGCCGAGCGGCTCTGCGATCAGCAACTTCAAAAAGTGCCGGCCGTCAGAACGATTGCCCGATTGATGACAACTACTCGCGATCAACTTAGAGTCTGTCAGGTTTATCTTGAAACATATCCTGCATGCCTGAGATAGGCGGCGCATTCGCGCGGGCTGAATGCTTTGAGGACTTCACCGACGCGCCGCCATGTCGCTTCGACGCTACGCTCGTCGGCCTTGCGC
>UCII01000058.1 GCA_900472485.1 Hyphomicrobiales bacterium | reverse complement strand
TTACACCCTATTTTATTCAGATGAAGATACCTCATAACAATACCTAGAAACCTGAAGTGTTTCACCGGCCACCAGACTGCCGAACCTACGCCGCATCAGCGGCGACGGCCCTTGGCCTTGCGAAGCCCAAACGGGCTTCGATCCCTCGTCCCTCGAAAGCTCGATGGAAGAGATAAACCAGTCAACAATTCAGATTTTCTAGGTATTTAAGGTGGGTTGCCCCATTCGGAGATCCATGGATCAAAGCTTATTCGCAGCTCCCCACGGCTTTTCGCAGCGTATCACGTCCTTCATCGCCTGTGCATGCCTAGGCATCCACTAAATGCCCTTACGACACTTGATCGTTCTCATTGCCAATGCTCATCCTTATTGGATTTGGCAAACCTTGCCTTCTCGCTTGCGCTCGAAGGGTGCCAAATCTGACCAGACGGTCAGTCCAAAGCGCAATTACCTTTTACAATCGCGCCAATCAGATGCCATCGACGTGTTCGGTATGGTCCATTCTTTAAGCGCACACGCCGAGCGTGCGCCTGGCCATACCTTAAGACCAGCTTCTCGAGATTAAATCCGGTACCGCGCGGTCAGGCAACGGTAATCCAGCCGTCCATCAGAGGTATCCATAAAGACACCAACAATGACGACCCAGAGCGACAAGCTTCCTTCCTACCTCCGTCCCCTCCTTCGTTTCCAGCCGGCTAGGCCATCCACGATATCATCAGGTCCGGGCTCGGACGCCTTGAACAACCTTGCGGTCGCTCAAAACACCTGGAAGCCTCCAGATCAATCTTCTCTTCACAATGTATGCAGAACACGCATCCAGCCCGAAAGCCGATGCAAAACCTTTATTTCTTCAGAAGACAACATGCCGTCAGTCTCGACACCAATCGATTTGGTGGAGCTGAGCGGGATCGAACCGCTGACCCCCTGCTTGCAAAGCAGGTGCTCTCCCAGCTGAGCTACAGCCCCATCAGCTCGATCGCCCCAAACTTCTTCGGGGTTCGGCAACTTCCGCGTCACCGTCCGTTCCCGGCTGCGCCATGCGTAGCCAAACGGCGAAGCATGGTGGGCCCG
>UCII01000037.1 GCA_900472485.1 Hyphomicrobiales bacterium | reverse complement strand
ACTTTCGGGGGTCAATTCAGAAGCGGGGTTTTTTGTTTCACGCGATCGATACCGATCAGGCTGCGCTGGAGATCCAGTTCTGCAGGGCCGTCTTGGGAGCTGCGCCGACCTTGATGTCGGCGACTTCGCCGGCCTTGAACATGGCAAGTGTCGGGATCGAGCGAACGCCGAACTGGGCGGCCAGTTCCGGGTTTTCGTCGATGTTGAGCTTGGCAACCTTGACCTTGCCTTCGAACTGCACGGCGAGCTCTTCGAGAGCCGGGGCGATCATCTTGCAAGGACCGCACCATTCGGCCCAGAAATCAACGACGACAGGCTCTGCTGACTGCAGCACTTCGGTGGCGAAGTTGGAGGTATCGACTTTAACGGTAGCCATAGGCTGCTCCTTACCAGGATTTGCGGGTTGCTAGATATGTGATGGTGCGGTGCCCAGATTTCAATATCTGGTATTTCACTTTGTCTCGAGCTCCGCAAGCGCCAATGCAAGCGCCCCGTCCGACAGCGTGTAGATCGAGGCATTTTCGGTATAGACCAGCATGCAGTCAACGCGCTTTCCCGGATAGAGCGGCGAAAGGATCTCGCGGTAGATCGCCAGCTGGGCTTTGTGCGCGAAGGGGATGCTGCTTTCCTCGCGGGGCGGCACGCGATTCGTTTTGTAGTCAAGAATGACCACACGATCATCCAGCACTGCGAGCCGGTCGATGCGGCCGGAGACGGCGTAGGACTGATTGCCGAGCTGGAGCGTGCCCATGATCGAGACTTCCGCCTGCGCATGCGTGCTGAACGTGCCCTGCAGATCCGGATGCGCCAGCAGCGCCATGACAGATTTTACCAGCGCTTCTTGCTCGACTTGCGGCCAGAAGCGCGCGGCCCGCTCCGCATAGCGTCGGGCGGCATCGGCGCGTTCGTCGGGCGCGATCTCGGGCAAGGTCTGCAGCATCCGGTGGATGAAGCGGCCCTTTTGCAGGGCGCGATCCGACTTGGCTTTCTCGCCGAAAAGCGCCGAAGTCACCAGCAGATCGTCGGCTTCCTCGTCGATGACGGTGCCGACGCCGGAGGGGCTGAGCGGCCGCGGCAGGCTTCTTTGCGGCGGCAGCGGCCGGCTGAGACTGTCGGGCAGGCCAACACGCTCAGGGCGTTTCTCATGCTCCCTCGCGGTCTCGAATTCGAGTTGGACCTGGGCAATCCGCCAGCTCAACCCCTCCCAGTCGCCGTCAGGTCCGGTGAAGGTCTTCTGCGTGCAGTGTAGTTCATCCCCGTGCAGGGCGGCTGAGATCATGGCGTGCCAGGTGTCGGCATTTTCGCGGATACCGCGGTAACCGCAGATGATCAGCCGGTCGGCGGCGCGGGTCATGCCGACATAGAGCAGCCGGCGATACTCCTCCTCCGCCAGCGCCTGCAGCCGCGCCGTATCGGCCTGCGTGAGAGAATTGGCAAGCGCCGACACCGGCACCCAGACCGGCAGCGGGATCTCGTCTCTGCCGGTTTCAATCAGTCGCATCTTGGGCAGATGCGTATGGGTGAAGGCCTTGCCGCCGCCATCGACAAGGAAGACGATCGGCGCCTCCAGCCCCTTCGAGGCGTGCACCGTCATGATCCGCACCTCATTGCGGCCCTTGTCCTGCTCGCGTTTGACCGTCGGCGCCTCCAGTTCCAGCGTCGAAATGAAGGATTGCAGGCCGGGCAGGCCGCTCGTCTCGTGATCGAGGGTGAAGGTCAGGAATTCGTCGAGGATATCGCTGACCTCGGTGCCGAGCCGCGCCAGAAACTGCCGCCTGCCGCCGAAGCTTCCGAGCACCCGAGCATAGAAATCGTGCACGGGCAGGCTCTTCGACAAGGCAAGGAAGGTTCTTAAGCGTTCGACCACCTGGCTGAAGCGATCATGGCCGTCTGCGGCAAATCTCTGCAGGTGGCTCCAGACGCTTTCCTCGTCATCGCGATAGGCGGCGACCGCAAAGACATCCTCTTCGCTGAGGTCGAACAATGGGCTCTTCATCAGCGCACAGAGCGAAAGATCGTCTTCCGGCAACAGTAGGAAGCGGCCGAGCGCGAGAAGATCCTGAATAGCGATATGGCTCGTCAACACCAGACGATCGGCGCCGGCAACGGGAATGTTGCCGCGTCGCTTCAGGGCGCGGGTCAGCGCGTTGACGAAGCTGTCACGCTTGCGCACCAGCACGAGAATATCGCCGGCTTCGATGAAGCGCGCCTTGCCCTTCTCGATGATCGTTTCCCGGCCGATGAGATTGCCGATCGTATGCGCCATCCGCCGCGCCAGAATGGCGGCCGGCGCGCTCTCAGGCGTCGAATCGAAAGGTGCCGTCCAGTCCTCTTCCTTGGCGGCGGGCTCCGGCGCGATCATCTCCCAGAGATCGACGGCGCCGGGGTGGCCGGTGCGGCTGGAGCGATGCACGACCGGTTCGTTGACGGCACTGAGGCCCCGGGCATTCTCCGGACTGGTGAAGACGTGGTCTACTGCGCCGAGCACATCGGCAGTCGAGCGGAAGGAGAGTGGCAGGCGGATCGACGAGAATTGCTGCCCGCTCGCCGCCACGCGCCGCCGTGTGCGGTCGCTCTCCTCGGAAAAGCGTTCAGGACGGGCGCCCTGGAACGAATAGATCGATTGTTTCTCGTCACCGACGGCAAAGATCGTGCGCAGCGTCGGCCGGGCGCTGTCGCCGGAGAAGAAATCCTCCGCCAGCGACTGGATGACGCTCCACTGGATCGGGCTCGTATCCTGCGCCTCGTCGACAAGAATGTGATCGATACCCTGATCCAGCTTGTAGTGGATCCAGGGTCCAACATCCTTCTTGGTCAGAAGATCGGCCGTGCGGGTGATGAGATCTTCGAAATCGAGCTGACTGCGCCGCTTCTTCAGCTCTTCATAATCGCGGTTCAGGCGATCAGCGAGAATGAGGGCGGCATGGGTGGCGCGATACATCCGCATCAGCTTCAGCCGGTCACGGCAGACGACGACATGAGCGCGTGCCGCAGCGACGGCTTCGGCGAGCGCCGGCGCATCCGCAAGCATCGCCTTGACGAAGAACTGGCTGTCAGACTTCGGTTCGCCCTTGGCTGTTAGCATGGTCTTTTCCAGGATCTCGGCACGGGCAAGCGGATCTGCCTCGCGCTTGGCAAGGCGTAGCGCATAAGCAACTTCCTGTGCCTTGGCGCCACCCTTCTGATCGGCGAGCGTGAGATAGAGCTCCAGCGTTGCGGCGGACAGGCCAGGCAGCGGCCAATATTGCTCGGCAATGCTCGTTTCCGTCTCGCCGGGCGTAAGGCCAAGCCGGGCAAGTAGTGCTGCCTCAAAGCCGCCCTTGCGCTCAGCTGCCTCCGTGAAGCGACGGATGGCATTGCGATTGGCGACGATATCGCTAAGCAGGGTTTCAAGGCCGGATTCATCACCAAGATCGAGGACATAATCGAAAGCGCGCGCCAGTTCGGCATCGCCATGCGGCGTCGTCGCCGTCAGCAAGGCACGGCGCGCATCGTCGAGCAGGACTTCGGCGGCGCGGTCGTCGAGAACGGAGAAATGCCCGGCGACGTTCGCCTCAAGCGGGAACTGGTGCAGCAAGGCCTCGCAAAAGGCATGGATGGTCTGGATCTTCAGTCCGCCCGGCGTTTCCAGCGCCTTGGCAAAGAGCCGCCTCGCCTCGGCGAGCTTGAAGATGTCAGGTTCCTTGCCCTCGATATCGGCGATGCGCGTCTTCAGCTCTTCATCCGGCATCGTCGCCCAGGCCGCTAGCCGGTCGAAGACGCGGTTCGACATTTCGGAAGCCGCGGCCTTGGTATAGGTGAGGCACAGGATAGCCGAGGGGCGCGCGCCTGATAGCAGCAGGCGGATAACGCGCTGCGTCAGGACATGCGTCTTGCCGGAACCGGCATTGGCCGAAACCCAGGCCGAGCGTTCGGGGTCGGAGGCTATGGATTGCTGGATCGTCGTCCAGCCGATCCAGACGCCGGGGTCGTCGCCTTCGGGCAGAGTCGCGAAGTCGTCGGCGGAAAAATCACTCATCGCCGCCGCCTTCCTGCTCGGTCTCGGCCGTCGACCATTCCGAGACACGGGCGAGGTGATCGTAGTCGCCGCCATATTCGAACTGCTGTGCCGGGATCAGCCGTGAGGAAAAACCCTTCTCGCCCGACTGCAGCAGCGAGACGAACTTCACCAGCTGGTCCATCGCCTCCTGCGCGAGATCCATAGCCGACTTCGCTTCCGTCTTGCCGCCTCGGCTGGAATGCTCGTTGTTGACCTGATCGACCTTGAAGCGATCGCCGGGCCTCAGCCGGACATACAGCAGGTTTTCCGGTACCAGTGCGCCGATATTGCGAAAGGCGCCGGCCTTCAGCGCATAGGCTTCCAACGCCAGCTGCGGATCGAGCAGTGCGCGCGCCTGCGGCGGCGAGGGATTGTAGCCGGTCTTGTAGTCGATAAGGTCCGCGCCCTTGTCGCTCTTGATGTCGATGCGGTCGGCAACGCCCGTCAGCCGAATGCCGATCGGCTCGATTTCGACGCCGGCGGGCACTTCCGTCTCCGTTTTGCGCACTTCGGGCCGTCGTTCCGCTTCCCAGGCAAGAAAGGCGCGCGCCACCTCGCGAAAACGCGGGCGCCAGACGCTGTCGATGTGAACAGGCAGCCGTTCGGCATCGAAAAGCTCCGCAATGATCCGATCCATCGCCAGCGCCGCATCCGGCGTGCCAGCCACATGCCCTTCGCGGACGAAACGGTCGATGATCTTGTGGTAGAGCGTGCCGCGCTCGGCCGGGCCGGGATCGCGGTTGAACGCATCGACCGGATCGAGCCGCAGCACGCGCCGGGCGTAGATCGAGTAGGGATCGCGCCGCAGCCGGCCCACTTCGCTGAAGGAGTAGCTCTTCGGCTGCAATTCCACGGGCGGCTTTGGCGAAGGGCGCAGTGCCGGTGCCTGGTTTTCACCCTCGTCGATCATCGCAGCCCAATGGCGATACTGGTCGCCGCGCGCCTTCATGGCCTCTTCCAGTTCCTTGCCGCCGAGCGCGATCAGCCGCTGCAGCCAGCGGGATGCAACCGTCGGCGTCGAGCCCTGGCGCAGCGCGCGGGAATAGATCAAGTCGCGGGTACCGTTCGCCATTTCGAAATCGTGGGCAAGCTGGCCGATGCGACGCTCCGGCGGCTCCAGTCCGATCTCGGTCTTCATGCTGCGGGAAATGAAGGGATTGTTTGCCGTCTGCCCCGGCCATGAGCCCTCATTCAACCCGCCGAGGATCAGCGTGTCGACGCTCTGCAAGCGCGCTTCCAGCGTACCGAAGATGAAGAGGCGGGGATGGCTGAGCGCCCGTGGCTTCACCGCCTGGCCCACGCAGAGTGCTGCCATGATGTCGATCCACTGCACGCCGTCAGCTTCCAGCTGGCCATCGGTTTCGATGACATCTCGAAGCAGGCTGGCAAGCGTGTCACCGGCTTCGCCGGACCAGAGGCCTGCCAGGCTGCCCCGCTCGTCGACGGCGACAGCTTCAAGGGCGCGGCCGGTACGCTCCGCCCAATCCGAAAGTGTGAGGAGACCCCCTGACGCGGGGAGGGAAAGCGCCGATACCAACGGTTCGCAGGCCGCAGTCACTCGCTGGGCCAGAGCTCGCGCATGCTCGATGGCCTCGGGCGGCAGCGCTTTGCGCCATTGCGGCGCATGGCGGTCATCGGCCTGTTCCGCCACGCGATCGTCGAGCAGGGCTTCCAGCCTGCCGATGTCGATGTTGTCGACGCCGCCTCTCAGCGCCAGGATCTCCAGCGCATCGACGCCCGGTTGATGTGTTTCCGTAGGCAGGCCGAACAAGGCGAGGGGATGTTTCAGCAGCGCGACGACGGCAACGGGATCGCCGGGGCGGAGGGATGCTTCCAGCAGCAATTGCAGCAACGTGCCTTGCGGCGTCGCGTTCAGCGGCGTACCGGCGGAATCGTCGGCGGTGATGCCGAAACGGGCAAGCTCGGCGGTCACGCGGCGGGCGAGATTGCGGTCGGGCGTGATCAAGGCCGCCTGGCTCTCACCGACGTTGCGTCCCGGCTTTTCCAGCGCCAGCCGCAAGGCGATGGCGATCGCGGTCGCCTCCTCGCGCTCATTAGCCGCTTCGATCAGCGCCACATCGGCGAATGCATCCGGGATCGCATCAGGAGTGAGCGTCTTGCGCCAGCTTCCCCAACCACTTGTCGCCTTGGCCGGCGCCAGTGCCCGTGACAGGATCTGCGCCCGCATCTGCATGGTTTCAGACGCATCTGCTATGGGTTCGACATCGCGCCGCGGGACCTGCAACCGTTTCAGCAGCAGCGAGAGACCATATTGCGGATGGCTGCGCGTCGTCGGATCGGCTCTTTCGCCGATGGATATCTCCGGCGCCACAAGCTGCCAATCCTCTTCCGGCATCGCAAGATCGAGGCCGGGCAGCACGATCACGCCCTGCGGCAAGGCAGCGACCGCTGCAATCAACTCAGCCGTTGCTGGCACCGAGCCGGTCGAGCCAGCGATGATAACCGGCCCGGGATGCCGCATCCTGGAGATGCGCTGCGCCTCGGCGCGCAGGATGGCATTGCGGTTGCGGGCGGGTGAGGACTTGCCGAGTTCTTCAAGACGCGCTGGCCAGAAGGCGCTGGCGATCGCCAGGAATTCTGTTGTCAGCTGCCACCAGAGCGCATGATCTTCCGCGCTGAGATTGGCAAGCTCGCTCCATTCGCGGTCCTCGGTCTCAAGCGAATCGATGAGTTCGGCGAGATTGCGCGCGAGCCAAATGGCATCCGCAGGGCTTGCCGGCGCCACCAGCGGCGAATCGGAATGAATATCGCGCACGATCTGCGGCAGCTTGTTGCGCCAGGCAAGGATCAGCCGGGCCAGTTCCAGCAGTCGGGCGGTATTCGCAAGCGGCTGCGCCAGGTCGGCCGTTTCGGGCAGTGCTTCTTCGAAATAGCCGCTGTCGTCGTCGGTTTCGCCGAGCGGGCGAATGACCGGCAGGATGGCGGAGCGGCCGCCGAGCAGGTCGACGAATTCCGAACGCAGCACGCGCGCCGCGCGCCGCGTCGGCAGAAAGATGCTGACCTTGGCAAGCGATAGAGGGTCGCCCGGGTCATGACGGAAATGCTCGGTCAGCCGGCCATCGCAGAGCGCTGTCGCAAGCGTGTTCAGGAAGGGCAGGCCCGCCGGAATCGTCAGAATACGCTGCCGGTGTCCGCCCGCCATCGGCTCACGCAAACGCCCGGAACGTCCGGATCGCTTCCTCCGCCTCGCCGACCGCCTCCGGCGTACCGACAGTTAGCCAGTGGCCGTCGAGCATCGCGCCATAGAGCCGGCCGCGAGCTATGGCTTTGTCGTAATATGTGTTGATGTTGAAGGCCTCGTCTGGCGCGTCATCGAGAACGGAAGGATTGATGACCAGCGTTCCGGCGTAAACGACGCCATTGCCAGCGACAACGTCATAGCGCGAAAGGCGGCCGTCTTCGGCAATGCTGAAATCGTTTTTGCCATTGTGGCCAGTCGTCTTGTCCAACTCGACGCAGAGCATGCCGAAATCCATGCGCGCAATATCGAAGAATCCGGCTAAGCGCTCGAGATTCGTTGGTTGGTTTGCTCTTTCCCCGATCCAGAAGAGATCCGAATTCATAACGAAGACCGGATCTCGACCAAGAAGCTTCAATCCTTTTGCCAACCCGCCGCCGTTGTTCATCAACGCGTCCCGTTCGTCCGAGATCAGGATGTCGAGTTTGCCGTAGTCGCGCAGGTGCGCTTCCATCTGGTCGGCATGATGATGGACGTTAACAACGACCTGCTCGACGCCAGCTTCCGCCAACGCATCCAGTGCATAATCGATCATCGGCTTGCCGGCGATCTTCACCAGTGGCTTCGGGATGGTGTCGGTGATCGGTCGCATGCGGGTTCCGAGCCCCGCGGCCAATACCATGGCTTGCTTGATGGTCATTTCGCCTTGAACTTTCGATTCATATCTTCTTTCCATAGCACAAGGCCGGAAAGCCGTCGCCCGGTCTCTGGCGGTTATGCCCGGCCGATCCCAGCCTTCTCGCACCATTCGCGCAAGGGAGCGAGCGCTTCATGCTCGAAGGCAATGGCGAGATAGGCGAGCGTGCGCGGCATGTGCTTGAGATATCCCGGCTTGCCGTCGCGCTGTAAGAGCCGCACCCAGAGGCCGGCAAGCTTGCAATTGCGCTGCGCCGACATGATCGCCCAGCTCTTCAGGAATTTCGCCTCGTCAAAACTGCCTTGCGCATGGCGGAGGGCGAGGTAGTCGGCCATCAGCTGGTCGTGCAGATCGCGCTCGATCGTCACCCGCGCATCCTGCACCAGCGAGGCGACGTCATAGGAGGTCGGTCCGATCATCGCATCCTGAAAATCGATCATGCCGACACGCTTTATGCCCTGTTCATGCGCCCGCCAGATGATATTGGGCGAATGCATGTCGCGCAGCAGCAGGTTCTTTTCCGCGTCATCGAGCTGATCGATCAGTCTGTCCCAGATCGCCAGATAGTCGGCTCGTTCCTCATCGCTTGCCGGCATACCCCGCTTCCATGGTAGATGCCAGTCGAGCAGCAGCCGCGCTTCCATCTTCATCGCAGTCCGGTCGAAATCAGGAATGTGATGGATGTGATCCGGCGTGACAGGGATGTCGCGGGGAATGGAAAGGCTGTGCAGATGCGCAAGGCATGCGACGCTGGCCCGATAACGCTCGGCGATCGGCTTGCCTTCGGCATTGAGCATGCCGTCGGTGCCGAGATCCTCGATCAGAAGAATGCCGAGATCGTAGTCGGCAGCGAAGATTTCCGGAGCGGCGAAGCCATTTTCTCTGAGGATGTTGGCGATCGCCACGAAGGGATAAGTATCCCAGGCAAGATGCGCGACCTTGGGATAGGGCTTGCCGTCGAGTACCGGCGGCCCTTCCGGCAGCCGTGGCCAATCCATCAGGATCACGCGGTCGCTGCCGTCGGCGGGATAAAGGGACTCGTAAGCCCGCAGCGAGGCATCGCCAGTGAGGAAACGTCTGGCGGCACCGCGATAGCCATGCGAATCGAGAAAGGCGCGTATAGCCAATACGCGCTCGATGCGTGCGATCTGCTTCGCCGGTGCCGTGATGACGGCGCGCCGTCCTTCGCCCTCATGCGTCAGCTTGAGATCGATGCGCTCTTTCGGCAGCTCGCCTTCGGCCATTTCGGGCCATTCGACAAGGCAGATGCCGGTCTGCAGGGCTTCGTCGAAGCCGAGCTCCGTCAACTCGCTGGGGTCACCGAGCCGATAGAGGTCGAAATGCGAGATCGGGATGCGCAGCTCGTAGGATTGCAGGAGGGTAAAGGTCGGGCTCGGCACGTCCAGTTCGGGATTGTCGGCCATGGCGCGCAGCAGCGCGCGGGCGAGCGAGGATTTCCCGGCGCCGAGATCGCCTGATAGTGCCAGACAGTCGCCGACCTTCAGGGCCAGCGCCAGATCTTCGCCGAGCTGAGCCGTGGCGGCGTCATCTGCGAGGAAAAGGGAAATGCTGCTTTCTGAGGCTGTCATTCTGCTGCGACGGAGTGGGGCAGTTCGGCCGAAGGAATTCGGCAGGTGACCGTCGTTCCCTTGCCCGGCTGGCTTTCGATCGAAACCTCGCCCTCATGCAGGCTGACGAAGCTTTCGACGATGGAAAGGCCGAGGCCGGCACCGCTGCGCTTGCCGCCTTTGCCGCCGGAGGCGAAGCGGTTGAAGACGCTTTGGATCAGTTCTTCCGGTATGCCCGGACCCTTATCGGCGACTGAGAAGACGAAATCCGCGCCTTCACGTCCGCATTTCAGCGAAATCGTCGATCCTTCCGGCGCGAAATTGGCGGCATTGGTCAGGAGCTTGAGCAGGATCTGCTTCAATCGCTGCTGATCGGCAACGATGGAGCCGAGGTGCGCCGGCACGGTGATTTCGAGCGTCACACCGCTTTCCTGCAGCCGGTCGGCGATCTGCATCGAGACTTCGTCGAGCAGATCGGAGAGCACGATCTCGGAATAGTTCAGCCGCATGATGCCGGCGTCGAGCGTCGCGAGATCAAGGATGTCGTTGACCAGCGTCAGCAGTACGGAAGAGGAGGTGGAGATATGATCGATATATTCGGCCTGCCGCTCATTCAAAGAGCCGATACCCGGCGTCTTCAGAAGGTCGGTGAAGCCGATGATGTTTGTGAGCGGCGAGCGCAGCTCGTAGGAGACATGCTGGACGAAATCGTTCTTCAACTCGTCCGCCTTCAGCAGTGCTTCGTTCTTCTCGGTCAGGGCGCGTTCGGCGCGCACGCTGTCGGTCTTGTTGACGAAGGTCAGCATGGTCTGCGCGTTCGGCAGCGGAATGACCGCGTAGTCGAGCACCAGATTGGAATAGAGCTCCAGCGTGCCTTGTGAGGATGGGCGCTCATCGTCGAAGCTGGTGATCTGCTCGGCAAAGCGCTTCCAGCCGTCCGGCCTGTCATAGGAGGGCAAGCAAGCTTCGGCGAGCGCCTGGATATGCGTGCCAGGCTTCGCCTGCGCCTCGGTGATGTTCCAGAGAATGCGGAATGCCGGGTTCGACAGGCGGATGCGGCCATCGGGGCCGAAAACGGCGACGCCTTCCGATAGATGGTCGATGGTCTCACCCTGGACCTTGACCAGCGTGTTGTAGCGCGTTTCGAGATCGACCTGCTCGGTCAGGTTCTCGAATACCCATGTGGCGCCGCCCTGCGGATGTGCGGTCGCGAAAACCTTGAGAATCTGGCCGTTTGGCAGATGCCAGAGATCGGTCTGCGTGTCGAGCGCGCGATAGACCGAAAGGACGCCGTCCTTCCAGGTCTTCCAGTTCAGCTGTTCCGGAAGCTTCTTGGCGCCGCGCAGCCGGTCCAAAAGCTCGCTATTATCGGGTCGTTTCTCAAGGAAGGCGATATCGAGTTCCCAGAGCTGGACGAAGGCCTGATTATAGAATTGCAGTCGTCTGTCGCCATCGAAAATCGCAACCGGTGTTGCGAGATGGTCGAGGGTTTCGGCGTGGCTTTTGAGTGTACGGGCAAGCTCGGCGCGAACCGCTTCCGCTTCGGAAATATCGATCGCCATGCCGGCGGAGCCGTTTGGTGATTTGACGTCGACGACGTCGAAGAACGTGCGGTTGCCGTGCACGACGGTCGAAATCTTGTCGTGGAAGGGCGATTCCGGCGTTGCCGATGCGCGGATGCGCTCGCGGGCCACGGTCGTCAGGAATTCGCGTTCTTCGCGAATCGCCTCTTCCGCCGAAATAGCCTCGACAGCCTCGCCATAGGCTTGATTGACCCAGGTGAGCTTGCCTTCCGCATCGCGCTGCCAGACGGGCAGGTCGATGGCATCGAGCAAATTCTGGAAGGTGGAGATCGAGGTCATCAGTCGGTCGCGTTCGATCTTCAACTCGGCGAGTTCGGCGCGCAGATTGTTGAGCGCGATGAAGCGGACGAAGGCGCGGCCGCCGGAAATGCGACCCTGTGCCTCCAGGATTTCGTCGCGGTTGGTTTCGACCACCATGTCGAAGCTCTGGCCGCTGCCGCGCAGCGTGTCGATCGCCTTGTCGAGCTCGCCGGCCGACCATGATTTCAGCCAGCGGCCGAAGGCAAGGAATTCACTGTCCTGCGGCGCGCCGGTCTCGACCGGAAGCTGACCGAGCAGTTCGGGCCGCGCATTCGGACCGTCCCAGATGACGATGCGGCGGTTCTTGTCGGCAATCAGCGCCTGATATTGCGAAATACGCTGGTTGGCGTCCGAAAGGGCCGTACGGATCTCGCGGCTTTCGCTTTCCATGTTGCCGCGCTGCCGGACCATCCACATGGTCGAGAGGAGTGCGGCAGAGATCACGCCGATAATGACGGAGAAGACGGCCATTTCCGAAGAGGTGAAGAGGCGCATGCTCGCCTGCGCGGCATCGTTGCTCTGAGCGAGAACGGGACCTGCCAGGCCGGTCATGAGACCGCCAAAAACGCTGAGCCGCAGTAAGCGGCTCAGGCGCGCCAGCCGACCTTTGCCCTGCTTCATTTTTGTTGAAAGCCGATATGCACTACCCCGCTGCAACCGCGTCGCCACTCGGTGTAGCGCTGGTTGATGCAGGTTGTCTTCCCCTTCAAACATAAGAGGTCTGTCTCCGTCTTATAATGTGCCGCATCCTGACAAGACATCCCATTTTCATGGCTCCGGGCACGCCCGGTTCGTCACGAATCAAGTGTAAAAACAATACTGCCTAGGGGAATCTGGGGGAAGGGAGCTGGCTAAAAAATAAGCCCCGGCATTTGTCAATGCCAGGGCCACAAGATGTTGTGGATACTGTTTTAATAATCAGTATCTGTAGTGGTCAGACTTGAATGGGCCCTTCGGCGTCACACCGATATACGAAGCCTGCTCTTCCGAAAGCTCCGTCAGCTTCACGCCGAGCTTGGCAAGATGCAGACGGGCGACCTTCTCGTCGAGGTGCTTCGGCAGTACGTAGACTTCGTTCTTGTAGTGCCCGGGCTTGGTGAAGAGCTCGATCTGCGCCAGCGTCTGGTTGGTGAAGGAAGCCGACATCACGAAGGAGGGATGGCCGGTGGCGTTGCCGAGGTTCAGCAGGCGGCCTTCCGACAGCAGGATGATGCGGTTGCCCTTGGCGAACTCGACCATGTCGACTTGCGGCTTGATGTTCGTCCACTTCAGGTTCCGCAGGGCGGCAACCTGGATCTCGTTGTCGAAGTGGCCGATATTGCCGACGATCGCCATGTCCTTCATCGCGCGCATATGGTCGATGCGGATGACGTCTTTGTTGCCGGTCGTGGTGATGAAGATGTCGGCCGAGGAAACGACGTCCTCGAGCTGAACGACTTCATAACCGTCCATGGCGGCCTGCAGGGCGCAGATCGGGTCGACTTCCGTGACCTTGACGCGGGCGCCGGCGCCGGAAAGCGAAGCGGCGGAACCTTTGCCGACGTCACCGTAGCCGCAGACGACGGCGACCTTACCGGCCATCATGACATCGGTAGCGCGGCGGATACCGTCGACCAGCGATTCCTTGCAGCCGTACTTGTTGTCGAACTTCGACTTGGTGACGCTGTCGTTGACGTTGATGGCCGGGAAGGGCAGAAGGCCCTTCTGGCTAAGCTGGTACAGACGGTTGACGCCCGTAGTGGTTTCTTCCGTTACGCCCTTGATGGCGTCGCGCTGCTTGGTGAACCAGCCGGGCGTTGCCTGAAGGCGCTTCTTGATCTGTGCGAAGAGGATTTCCTCTTCTTCCGAATGCGGGTTGGAGAGCACGTCCTCACCGGCTTCGGCGCGAGCGCCGAGCAGGATGTACATGGTGGCATCACCGCCATCGTCGAGGATCATGTTGGAGAGGCCGCCATCGGTCCACTGGAAGATCTTGTCCGTGTAGGTCCAGTAGTCTTCGAGGCTTTCACCCTTGATGGCGAAGACCGGAACGCCGGAGGCGGCGATCGCGGCGGCGGCATGGTCCTGCGTCGAGAAGATGTTGCACGATGCCCAACGCACCTGAGCGCCGAGTGCGACCAGCGTCTCGATGAGAACGGCCGTCTGGATCGTCATGTGCAGCGAACCGGTGATGCGTGCACCCTTTAGAGGCTGCGCTTCGCCGAATTCGGCGCGGCAGGCCATCAGGCCCGGCATCTCGGTTTCGGCGATCGTGATCTCCTTGCGGCCGAAGTCGGCAAGGCCGATATCCGCGACGATGTAGTCCTTTTCAGTGCTCATGAAGGTCTCCAGCCTGAACGATGCAGCCGCGCCGCGGGCAGACGCCTCGGCCGAATGCAACAAGAATTGCACGCTGACAGCGTGTGGATGATGCCGTGTAGCAGGCTTCAGGATGGAAATCAATAATGATATAAAGAAGTCTTTATGTCTTTATATCCAATTGGCAATCGCAGGCAAACGCCTAGATTTCCTCGCCAAACTTGTTGGCGACCAGCTGGTCGAGCGCCTCGAGCGCTTCTGCGG
This sequence comes from Hyphomicrobiales bacterium, assembly GCA_900472485.1. Classification (GTDB taxonomy): domain Bacteria; phylum Pseudomonadota; class Alphaproteobacteria; order Rhizobiales; family Rhizobiaceae; genus Rhizobium. The sequence continues at coordinate 27,811 of UCII01000037.1, read as the reverse complement.
CCTGGTTGCCGCTCGCCGTGACCAGCACGCTGCAGCCGGGGCTGGCGGCAAGCATCATCAGGCCCATGATCGAGGTGCCGCCAACTGTGGTGCCATCCTTGGAAACGGTGATCGCGGCGTCGTAGGCTTCGACGGTCTGCACGAATTTCGCCGATGCACGGGCATGCAGACCCCGCTTGTTGATGATCAGGAGTTCCCGGGAAAGCTCGGTCATGGGGGCGGTGTTTGCCTCGTTATTTGCCACTGAGCACACGGCTGGCCACGTTGATATATTTGCGCCCGGCCTCTGAAGCTTCCACCAGGGCCCTTTCCATGTTGTTGTCGCCGCGCACGCCTGCGAGCTTGATCAGCATCGGCAGATTCACGCCGGCGATGACCTCGGTGTGGCCGCTGTTCATGACGGAGATTGCGAGATTGGAAGGAGTGCCGCCGAACATGTCGGTGAGGATGATGACACCGTGCCCGTCGTCGGCACCGGCAACGGCCTGCAGAATATCCTGCCGCCGCTTGTCCATGTCGTCTTCGGGACCAATGCATACCGTTTCTATGAACTTCTGCGGACCAACGACATGCTCGACAGCATGCCGAAACTCTTCAGCCAGCTTGCCATGAGTGACAAGCACAAGTCCAATCATGATATTACTGCTCCCATCGCATACGCAAACAGGTGGCCCATATCGCAATGCAGCAATGTCGTCCACCAGTGGGGGGACATCTTGGCGATGAAAAGACGAAGTGCAAGCTTAAAATACAGGATTTGCGCGCCTGTTCGGGCCTAAATGGCCGATTCATCCAAACTCGCGCCGATTTTCGCCGTTATTATGGCAAGCGGATTCGCCGAGGTTGCAGCCAATCGGATCAACGGCAACCGCGCGGATGCGGTAATATCGATCAGCTCATCCTCGGGTGGCAGTCTTTCGGCCGTTGCCGTGTCGACAGGCCGGATGGCGAAGTGCATTTCGGCCTCGGAAATGTAAGGCATGCGAACGATGCCGGTATAACGGATTTCCATGAGTCCTGCGATCGAGGGCGGGCATTTTGCGATAACGGAGCCATTGTGCTCGCTGATCAGTACCCGGTCGTCGGCAACAAGGCTTGCCGCCAGTCCGAGGGGCTTGGCGGCGGCAATGCAGGAGAAGGCGAGAGCGGATTTGCCGCTGCCCGAAGGGCCAAGGAACAAAAGCCCGGTCTTGCCTATGACGATCGCCGTTGCATGGATATTGGTGGTTTCGCCGGTCATGCGGCTGCTCACGCCGTGGTCTGGGCGGGCAGGGATAAGATGAAGCGGGCGCCGAGCAGCGTCGCGCCATCGCTGTCGACGATATTTTCCGCGCGCAGCGAGCCGCCGTGCGCCTCGGCGATCTGCCGGCTGATCGAAAGCCCGAGACCGGAATTCTGCCCGAAACCTTCGGATTCGGGCCGGTCGGTGTAGAAGCGCTCGAAGATACGGTCGATATTTTCGGCCTGAATGCCCGGACCATTATCTTCGATATAGATGACGCAGCGCGTCCGCGTCCGCGTCAGCCGCACGGTGATCTTGCCGGTTTCCGCCGGAACGAAGGAACGTGCGTTTTCGATGAGATTGGTGACGATCTGGCCAATGCGCAGGTCGTGACCGTCGATGGAGAAATTCGCCTTGTTGCCCGGCTTGCGGTCGACGATATAGTCGATCTCGACAGCTTTCTTGCTGTGTCCGACCTGCCTGGAAATCTCGATCATGTCGCGCAGCAGCACTTCCATATCCAGCGATCTCGCATCCGAACGGGCGAGCTCCGCGTCGAGGCGCGATGCGTCGGAGATATCGCTAATCAGGCGGTCGAGGCGGCGCACGTCGTGCTGAATCACGTCCATCAGCCGCTTCTTGGAATCGTCGCTCTTGGCGAGCGGCAGCGTTTCGACAGCGCTGCGCAGCGATGTCAGCGGGTTTTTCAGTTCGTGGCTAACGTCGGCTGCGAAACTTTCGATCGCATCGATGCGGTCGTAAAGCGCCGATGTCATGTCGCGCAGCGCGATCGAAAGGTTGCCGATCTCATCCTGGCGGGCCGAAAAGTCCGGAATTTCCTCGCGTTCTTTCGCCCCGCCGCGCCGCACGCGGATGGCCGCAGCCGAAAGCCGGCGCAGCGGATTGGCGATGGTGGAGGACAAAAGCAGCGACAGCACCACGTTGACGAGCGTCGCGACGCCGAAGACACGCATGATTGCGAGACGCTCGGCATGAACGATCTTGTCGATATCACCGGCCTGGGTCGAGAGCAGCAACACGCCGAGCACAGCGCGGAAGCGCTGGATCGGCACGGCGACCGAAACGATCAGCTCGCCCTTCTCCGTGGTGCGGACAACGGCGCCGCGTACGCCGGTCAGCGCGTTCATGACTTCAGGATAGATCGAGCCGTCGCCGCCGGGCGCTTCTTTATAGACAGGCAGGTTGCCCGGCTGCAGCATCTTGTTGAGCAGGCCGCTGAACCAGTCGGACCAGCTCTGCTTCTCGTCTTCGACGGGCGGCAGATCGTAGCGCAGCACCTGGCCGCGGGAATAGAGATGGCGGCTGTCCAGCAGCAGGTTCGCGTCTGCATCGAAGATGCGCGCGCGCGTGCGCGTCGGCGAGATCAGCCGCGTCAGCACCGGCGCCACCTTTTCCGGATCGATCGGGAATTCGAGATCCTCGTCATTCGGAACGGGCGTGATGCTCTGGCCGGCCTGCAGCTCCAGCAGCTTCTGCGGATCGATGGTGATGGAGTTGGTGTCGACCGATGCCGAGGCCGAGACGGCGCCGGCGATGATCTCGCCCTGCGTCAAGAGGCTCTCGACGCGGGCATCGATCAGGCCTTCGCGGAATTGATTGAGGTAGAGAATGCCGCCGACCAGAACGACGAGGGCGGCCAGATTGAAGAACAGGATGCGCCGCGTCAGGCTCGAAAATACGGCATTACCGAAGATACGGCGGATCAGAACAAACGGATGAGTCCAGCGCCGGCGCGCAATCCGAGCGCCGCTCGGGCTTTCCGAGTCGTCTATATCCCTGTCCTGCACCAGCTGTGCCAAGCCAACGGCCCTTTCGAAGAACGGGATCGTCGATCCCGTCCGCATGCTCTTATTCCATCGTTCGCCGTATGGTCTAGTTAACTCTTATGCAGCTTCACGGAAGCGGTAGCCGACGCCATACAGCGTTTCGATCATATCAAAATCGAGGTCGACCATCTTGAATTTCTTACGCAGCCGCTTGATGTGGCTATCGATCGTGCGGTCATCGACATAGACCTGCTCGTCGTAGGCCGCGTCCATCAGGGCATCGCGGCTCTTGACCACGCCGGGACGCTGCGCCAGCGAATGCAGGATGAGAAATTCGGTAACGGTGAGCGTCACCGGCTCGCCCTTCCAGGTGCAGGTATGGCGTTCCTGGTCCATGACAAGCTGTCCGCGTTCCAGCGAACGGGCCTGCTGTGCAGCACCCGGCTTGGCGGCGGCTGCGCCGCCGGCAGCATTTGCGGCTTCGCGGGCGGAGGCACGGCGGAGAACGGCCTTGACGCGTTCGACCAGCAGGCGCTGGGAGAACGGCTTGGTGATGAAGTCGTCGGCGCCCATCTTCAGGCCGAAGAGTTCGTCGATCTCTTCGTCTTTCGAGGTGAGGAAGATCACCGGCAGGTCGGATTTCTGGCGCAGGCGGCGCAGGAGCTCCATGCCGTCCATGCGGGGCATCTTGATATCGAAGATCGCCAGTTGCGGCGGCCGGGCAAGCAGGCCGTCCAGCGCCGAGGCTCCGTCCGTATAGGTCTCTACCTTATATCCCTCTGCTTCCAAGGCAATCGATACGGAAGTCAGGATATTGCGGTCGTCGTCAACGAGCGCGATTGTCAACATGGTGTTCGTCTCCGTCATCAGTGCGCGTCTCCCGGATTTGGAATCCAGCCCAGGCGGTCTGCCAGCTCGGTCGGCGGTAACCTGGCGCGCTTATGGGGATAAAGGTGGAACAAATTGTGGCAAAGATAAAGGGGAGGATTGTTGTGAGGAAAAACCCTTGCGCAGGGGTTGTGTGGCATGACGTCCCGCCACCATCTATTCAAACGATTTAAAATCGAGGAAATTTATTTAAATCGATTAAATAACTGATATCATTAAATATTTTTCTCTTCCTGCTCTTGTGCTTTTAAAAAGAGCCCTCTACGCTTTAGTTAGTTCTAACGGCCAAGCCCCTTTGTAGAGGAAAAAGTGATGGAGCAATTCGGCGTCCGCAATCCCGCGACTGAACTGGGATCGATCGGCCTGGGAGCCGCCGCCAGTGTGCGTTACAACCTCATGGAGGCTCATCTTTACGAAGAGGCGATTCGCCGTCGCGAAGCCGATCTAACCGCCGATGGCGCGCTCAGGGCCTTAACCGGCCAGCACACCGGTCGTTCTCCGAAGGACAAGTTCGTGGTGCGCAATGCCACAACGGAAGACCAGATCTGGTGGGATAACAACAAGCCGATGTCGCCGGAGCATTTCGAGCTCCTGCATGAGGATATGCTGGCCCATGCCCGCGGCAAAGACCTCTTCGTGCAGGATCTGATCGGCGGCGCCGACGTCGATTATGCTTTGCCGACGCGCGTCATCACCGAATTCGCCTGGCACTCGCTATTTATCCGCAACCTGCTGATCCGCCCCGATCGCTCTGATCTCGAAAGCTTCGTGCCGCAGCTGACGATCATCGACCTGCCGAGCTTCCGCGCCGATCCGGAGCGCCATGGCTGCCGCACGGAAACGGTGATTGCCTGCGATCTCGTCAATGGCATCGTGCTGATCGGCGGCACCTCCTATGCCGGCGAAATGAAGAAATCGGTCTTCACCGTCCTGAATTACCTGCTGCCGGAACGCGGTGTCATGCCGATGCATTGTTCGGCCAATGTCGGCCCGGAAGGCGATGCCGCGATTTTCTTCGGCCTGTCGGGCACCGGCAAGACGACGCTCTCTGCCGATCCCACCCGCACGCTCATCGGCGACGACGAGCATGGCTGGGGCGAAAACGGCATCTTCAATTTCGAAGGCGGCTGCTACGCCAAGACCATCCGTCTTTCGGCAGAAGCCGAGCCGGAAATTTACGCCACGACGCGCCGTTTCGGCACCGTGCTGGAAAACGTCGTGCTCGATGAGCACGGCCGGCCGGATCTCGATGATGGCTCGCTGACGGAAAACACCCGCAGCGCCTACCCGCTGCATTTCATCCCAAATGCTTCGGAATCCGGTATCACCGGCCACCCCGAAACGATCATCATGCTGACGGCGGACGCTTTCGGCGTCATGCCGCCGATCGCAAAGCTGACACCGGATCAGGCCATGTACCACTTCCTGTCCGGCTACACCGCCAAGGTCGCCGGCACGGAAAAGGGCGTCGTGGAGCCGGAAGCGACCTTCTCGACCTGCTTCGGCGCTCCCTTCATGCCGCGTCATCCGGCCGAATACGGCAATCTGCTTAAGGAGCTGATCGCCCGCCACGGCGCCCGTTGCTGGCTGGTCAACACCGGCTGGACCGGCGGCGCCTACGGCAAGGGAAGCCGCATGCCGATCAAGGCGACGCGTGCGCTGCTCGCGGCCGCCTTGAAGGGCGATCTCGATAATGTCGAATTCCGCACCGATGCGAATTTCGGCTTTGCTGTGCCGGTCGCCGTTGAAGGCGTCGATACCGCCATCCTCGACCCACGCTCCACCTGGGCCGATGGCGAAGCCTATGATGCACAGGCGAAAAAGCTGGTACAGATGTTTGTCACCAACTTCGCCAAGTTCGAGGATCATGTGGACGGCAACGTCCGTGATGCCGCCCCGGGGATGCCGGTCGCTGCGGAGTAAATAATCTCTCACGGGAGCCATGACTCACGTGAAACCCACTCGCCCTCGTGGTTCGAGACGGCCCTCTGGGCCTCCTCACCATGAGGGCTAGTCTCTTGTGCCCGGTCGCATAGCTTGCTCCGCCTCATCCTGAGGTGCGGAGCTCGAAGAGCAAAGCCTCGAAGGACGAGACGGCCGCCAAACTCGCCACAACCATATTTTCAACCGCGCATCAATGTGGGATAGACAGGCGCGGAGAAAATCATGGCCAGCGAAGCGCTTTACATTAATGACCGGATCACGATTGCCGGCTGGGAGCTGACGGAACAGTTTGTTCTGGCAGGCGGTCCCGGCGGTCAGAACGTCAACAAGGTCGCGACCGCCGTCCAGCTTTTCTTCAACGTCCAGAACTCCCCCTCGCTGACCGACCGCGTCAAGGCGAATGCGATCAGGTTTGCCGGCCGGCGGGTTTCCAAGGATGGTGTTCTGATGATCGAGGCCAGCCGCTTCCGCAGCCAGGATCGCAATCGCGAAGATGCCCGCGAGCGGCTGAAGGAACTGATCCTCGAAGCCGCCGCCCCGCCGCCGCCGCCCCGCCGGAAGACCAAGCCGACAAAGGGATCGATCGAGCGCCGGCTGAAGGAGAAATCTGGGCGCTCCGAGGTCAAGAAGATGCGCGGCAAGGTTGGTGGCGACTAGTTCGGCTTTTCGGGCTGCGATCTTAGTCTGGGTGGGCCAAGATAGCTTGCCAGGCGAGTGCAATTTCGCGGAAGCTAAGTGCCTGGCCCCTCATCCTAGCCTTCTCCCCGCAATGCGGGGAGAAGGGACGACAGCGTGACACAGCGGGTTTCCTGCGACAGCCTGCTTGAGGCACGAAAGACTCCCTCGCCCCGCTTGCGGGGAGAGGGCTGGGGTGAGGGGCCATGCAGGAAGGCGAGGCGATGACGCATTCACCTGACCAGCGATACCATCAGGAAAACAAAATGCTGCTCCCCAACGGAATTCGCCATCTCCCCGGCTATCTCGACCACCCTGCCCAGGAAGCGCTCGTCGAGGCGATCCGCGCCGTTGTGGCAGAGGCGCCGCTCTACACACCGGTCATGCCGGGTACCGGCAAGGAGATGTCGGTGCGCATGACCAATTGCGGCTCACTCGGCTGGGTGACCGACAAGCAGCGCGGTTATCGCTATCAGTCGACGCACCCCGTTACCGGCCACCCCTGGCCGGCCATGCCGCAGCAATTGCTGGATCTCTGGGGTGATATAGCGGGCTATGAAAAGTCGCCCGAAGCCTGCCTCGTCAATTTCTATGGCGACGATGCCAGCATGGGCCTGCATCAGGATCGCGACGAACAGGATCTCAAGGCGCCGGTGCTGTCGGTCTCGCTCGGCAATACCTGCCTCTTCCGGGTCGGTGGTCTCAACCGCAATGATCGCACGCTATCTTTCAAGCTTGCGAGCGGCGATATCGTCGTTCTCGGCGGCGAAGGAAGATTGTGCTTCCACGGCGTCGACCGCATCTATCCGGCGACTTCGACACTCTTGAAGAATGGCGGCCGGATCAATCTTACCCTCAGGCGCGTCCAGCCCTAAGCCTCAGAGCTTCCGGAGCGCCACCTGCTCGATCAGGTGATTCTTGCCCTTTTGCAGGATGAGATCGGCGCGTGGCCGTGTCGGCAGAATGTTCTGGCGAAGGTTTTTCAGATTGATGTTCTTCCACAGCCCTTCGGCGATCGCCAGCGCCTCTTCCTCACTGATCGAAGCGTAGCGGTGGAAGAAAGAGTTGGGATCGCGGAAGGCGGTTTCGCGCAGCCGCATGAAACGGGCGACATACCAGTTGTGGATGAGCTCCTCGTCGGCATCGATATAGATCGAGAAGTCGAAGAAATCGGAGACCATCGGCACGATCTTGCCATCGGCCGGCAGATGCCGCGACTGCAGCACGTTGATGCCCTCGAAGATCAGGATATCCGGGCGGTCGACCGTCTTGAATTCGTTCGGCAGCACGTCGTAGACGAGGTGCGAATAGGAGGGTGCCTGCACATTCGGCTGGCCGGCCTTGATCGCCGAGAGGAAACGCAGCAGCGCCGCCGTATCGTAGCTTTCCGGAAAGCCTTTGCGCTGCATCAGGTTGCGGCGCTGCAGCTCGGCGTTCGGATAGAGAAAGCCGTCCGTGGTGACGAGATCGACCTTCGGGCTCGACGGCCAGCGGCCCAGCAATTCCTTCAGGATACGTGCTGTCGTGGATTTGCCGACGGCGACCGAACCGGCGATGCCGATGACGAAGGGCGTCTTAGCGATATCGGAGAGGCTGAGGAAGCGATTGCGCTGCTCGAAGAGAATCTGCGAGGATTCCACATGCGAGGACAACAGCCGCGACAGCGACAGATAGATGCGCCTGACTTCGTCGAGATCGATCGGGTCGCCCATGGAGCGCAGCCGCTTCACTTCGTCTGATGTCAGCGTCAGCGGCGTGTCCGCGCGGAATTTCGCCCATTCTTCCGAGGAAAAGAAATAATAGGGCGAATAGGCTTTCGCCTGGAAGATATCGAGCGTCTCGTGTGCCGGCTCGGTCTTGGTCGCTGTCGTCATCGCGTTCTTACCGGCTTGCCTTCTCTTGAAGGCCGGATTGACTGGTGCGCCTTTCGAGCTCACCCATGACATTCTCTAACGGAATGCCGGCAATCTTCAATACGACCATAAGATGATATAGCAGATCGGCGGCCTCATAGGTAAGATTGTCGCGATCGTTGGTGACCGCTGCCATCACGGCCTCGATCGCTTCTTCGCCCAGTTTCTTCGCTGCCTTCGGCTGGCCGGCGGCAACAAGCTTCGCTGTCCAGGATTCGTCCGGCGAAGCCTTGGAGCGTTCCCCGACGATTCGTTCGAGGTCGGAAAGGGTAAATCCGCTCATCGCTTGCTGTCTCCTAATCCAGCCGCATCGGAATGCCGCGCTCGGCCATGTAGCGCTTTGCCTCGCCCACCGAATAGGTGCCGAAGTGGAAGATCGAAGCGGCGAGCACCGCCGTCGCATGGCCTTCCTTGACGCCGGCGACGAGGTCGTCGAGATCGCCGACACCGCCCGATGCGATGACGGGCACGCGTACCGCATCGGCGATCGCCCGTGTCAGCTCCAGATCATAGCCGACCTTCGTGCCGTCGCGGTCCATGGAGGTGACGAGCAGCTCGCCGGCACCGCGCTCGACCATCTTGCGGGCAAAATCGACGGCATCGATGCCGGTCGCGTTGCGGCCGCCGTGGGTGTAGATTTCCCAGGCGCTCAGATTGTCGCCACCGAGCGCCTCGGTCCGGCGCCGCTTGGCGTCGATGGAAACGACGATGCACTGGTTGCCGAACTTGTCGGCCGCTTCAGCCACGAAATCGGGATTGTTGACCGCCGCCGAATTGATCGAAACCTTGTCGGCGCCGCAGAGCAGCAGCTTGCGGATGTCGGCGATGGTGCGCACGCCACCGCCGACCGTGACCGGCATGAAGCATTGTTCGGCGGTGCGGGCCACGACGTCGAAGATAGTGTCGCGATTGTCGGAGGAAGCGGTGATATCGAGGAAGCAGAGTTCGTCGGCACCGGCCGCGTCATAGGCCTTGGCGGCTTCGACCGGATCGCCGGCATCGACGAGATTGACGAAATTGACACCCTTGACGACGCGGCCGTCCTTGACGTCGAGGCAGGGGATGACGCGGGCTTTCAGGGTCATTGCGCTGCCTCCTTGGCCTGCTTGATCAGGGCCAGTGCCTCTTTCGGATCGATCCGGCCATCATAAAGCGCGCGGCCGGAAATCGCACCTTCCAGTTTGCGGGCGTCCGGCTGGATCATGCGGCGGATGTCATCAAGCGAGGCAAGGCCGCCGGAGGCGATGACGGGGATGGAAACGGCGTTTGCCAGTTCCAAGGTCGAATCCCAGTTGATCCCCGTGAGAATGCCGTCGCGATCGATATCGGTATAGATGATCGCGGCAACGCCGACACCTTCGAATTTCTTGGCGAGTTCGATGACGCCGAGTTCGGAGGCCTCGGCCCAGCCCTCGACCGCTACCTTGCCGCCCTTGGCATCGATGCCGACAGCAATATGGCCGGGATAACGCCGGCAGGCTTCGACGACAAGCGCCGGATCGCGCACGGCCACGGTGCCGAGGATAACGCGGGCAAGCCCGCGCGACAGCCAGTTTTCGATGTGGTCGAGCGTGCGGATGCCGCCGCCGAGCTGCACCGGGTTCTTCGTCGCCTTGAGAATGGCATCGACGGCGGCGCCGTTGACGGTCTCGCCGGCGAAGGCGCCGTTGAGATCGACGACATGTAGCCATTCGAAGCCCTGGTCTTCAAAGGCTTTCGCCTGGGCACCGGGATCGGGGTTGTAGACGGTTGCCTGCTCCATATCGCCGAGCTTGAGGCGCACGCATTGGCCGTCTTTTAGGTCGATAGCAGGAAAAAGAATCATGATGTCTGTCCTTGGAGCGCTAGGCGTTACGGCTTCCAGCGCAGGAAATTGGCGATCAGGGCAAGGCCGAGTTTCTGGCTCTTTTCCGGATGGAACTGCGCGCCGGCGATATTGTCACGGCCGACAAAGGCGGTCATCGGCCCGCCATAGTTCGTCGTCGCGATCACATCGTCCCCGTGGTCGGCGGCCAGATGGTAGGAGTGGACGAAATAGGCATGCAGGCCGTTCGGCCCCGTCTCGATCCCGTCGAAAAGCGCGTGCGAATGACGGATATCCAGCGTGTTCCAGCCGATCTGCGGGATTTTCAGGCTGGGATCGCTCGGCGTCATTTCCTTGACGTCACCCTTGATCCAGCCAAACCCTTGAGTGATCGTCTTTTCCAGCCCGCGCGACGACATCAGCTGCATGCCGACGCAAATGCCGAAGAAGGGGCGAGCCTTGTGTTCCACGACCTCGACCACGGCTTCCGCCATGCCGGGCACGGCATCGAGGCCCCGACGGCAATCGGCATAGGCGCCGACGCCGGGAAGCACGATGCGGTCGGCGGTGGCGACGCGCTCGGCGTCATCGGTCAGGTCGATCTCTGCGTCGATGCCTGCCTCGCGGGCAGCCCGCTCGAAAGCCTTGGTGGCCGAGCGCAGATTGCCGGAACCATAGTCGATAATCGCGACGCGCATGATCAGCGTCCTCCGTCATAGCCGGGAAGGCCGAAGCTCGGGCCTGGGCGGCTGGTATTCGTGTTGATGGCGGAGATATCCCAATTTTTAGGGTGGATATCCGGGTTTGGCTTCTGCTCGAGCGCGAAAAAGTGGATTTCCTCCGCAGTCGCCAGATCGTGTGCCGAGACGAGGTTTTCAACCTTCCAGCCGCGGCTGATGAGACGATTGCTGACCGCATGTCGGCCCTCAAGAGCCGCAAGGGCGCGGACACCAAGCAGAAGCGTGGCTCCGGCGGCGAAAAAGCCCGGCTGACGCATCAGTTCCAGCGCAATGCCCTGCAGCAGGAAGGCGGCGACCGCGTGTAGCCACTGCCGATGAAAGAGCATCCAAAGCGTCGGAAATAGGAACGCCGTCCATGAAAAGCCGTCACAGATGAATCGCGTGTCATCGCGATACCGATCCGAAGTATCGGAACGGTTCGATGCTCCGGGCGGAGACAAAATCAGATAGCTTGCCATCTCTTCACTTTCCCCATGATGGGGCTCAGGCGAGCGTGCCTTTCGTCGAGGGCACCCGGCCTGCCTGCCGCGGATCGATCTCGGTTGCGGTGCGCAAGGCGCGCGCAACGGCCTTGAAGCATGTCTCGGCTATATGGTGATTGTTGGCGCCATAATGGTTGAGGATATGCAAGGTGATGCCGGCATTCTGCGCTAAGGCCTGGAAGAATTCACGCACCAGTTCGGTATCGAAGGTGCCGATCTTCGGGGCGCTGAACGAGACGTTCCAGACGAGGAAGGGCCGGCCCGAGAGGTCGACGGCGGCTTTCGTCATCGTCTCGTCCATGGCGAGATCGATCGAGGCATAGCGGGTGATGCCGCGCCGGTCGCCCAGCGCCTTGGCAATCGCCTGGCCGATCGCGATGCCGGTATCCTCGACGGCATGGTGATCGTCAACATGCAGGTCGCCCTTGGTATCGATCTCCATGTCGATCAGCGAATGTCGCGACAGCTGTTCCAGCATATGGTCGAAGAAGCCGACGCCGGTCGAAATCGTCGATTTGCCGCTGCCGTCGATATTGACGGAAACGGAGACCGAGGTCTCGTTGGTCTTGCGGGAAACGCTTGCCGTGCGGCTCGCTGCGGTCTCTGCCATGGGCTGCTCCATCGGAATACGGCCGTTCCATATCAGGCGGATCGGGAAATATCCAGAAGTTACGCAAGGGCCTTACGCGTTTAGCCGGCTTGCCGCCATTATTCGGGCGCGGTTGCCATTTGCAATCGTCAAAACCCCTCTTACATAGGTGCTGACGGGGCCGATAAGCGGCCCGACAGAAAGCCCGCCGCAACGGGGGCAAACAGGTGTTGAATGACGACAATCGTGACTATTCGCAAGAACGGCAAGGTCGTGATGGCTGGTGATGGCCAGGTGAGCCTTGGCCAGACCGTAATGAAGGGCAATGCGCGCAAGGTTCGCCGCATCGGCAAGGGCGATGTCATCGCCGGTTTCGCCGGCGCGACCGCCGATGCCTTCACCCTGCTCGAACGCCTCGAAAAGAAGCTCGAACAATATCCCGGCCAGCTGATGCGCGCCGCCGTCGAGCTCGCCAAGGACTGGCGTACCGACAAATATCTGCGCAACCTCGAAGCCATGATGCTGGTTGCCGACAAACAAGTAACGCTCGCCATCACCGGCAACGGCGATGTGCTTGAGCCCGAACATGGCGCCATGGCGATCGGCTCCGGCGGCAATTTCGCGCTCGCCGCCGCACGCGCTCTGATGGACAGCGACAAATCGGCTGAAGACGTCGCCCGCCGCGCCCTCGATATCGCTGCCGACATCTGCGTCTACACGAACCATAACGTGGTCGTCGAAACGCTCGATGCCGAAGCCTAAGACGTTCCTCTCTTGATAGTTTCCAGCCCTGACAGGGAACATACGAAATGACAACTTTTTCCCCCCGCGAGATCGTTTCCGAGCTCGATCGCTATATTGTCGGCCAGCATGAGGCCAAGCGCGCCGTGGCGATTGCATTGCGCAATCGCTGGCGCCGCCAGCAGCTCGAGCCTGAGCTGCGCGACGAAGTCATGCCTAAGAACATCCTGATGATCGGCCCGACCGGTGTCGGTAAGACGGAAATCTCCCGCCGCCTTGCCAAGCTCGCCGGCGCCCCCTTCATCAAGGTCGAGGCCACCAAGTTTACCGAAGTCGGCTATGTCGGCCGCGATGTCGAGCAGATCATCCGCGATCTGGTCGAAGTCGGCATCGGTCTGGTGCGCGAAAAGAAGCGCGCCGAGGTGCAGGCCAAGGCGCATATGAGCGCCGAAGAGCGCGTGCTCGATGCGCTGGTTGGCGCCACCGCCTCGCCGGCGACACGCGACAGCTTCCGCAAGAAGCTGCGTGACGGCCAGCTCGACGACAAGGAAATCGACATCGAAGTCGCCGATACCGGCTCCGGCATGCCCGGCGGCTTCGAGATCCCCGGCATGCCCGGCGCCAATATCGGCGTGCTCAACCTGTCCGAAATGTTCGGCAAGGCCATGGGCGGCCGCACGAAGAAGGTGCGCACGACCGTCAAGGATTCCTACAAGGAGCTGATCCGCGACGAGTCCGACAAGCTGATCGACAATGAGGCGATCCAGCGCGAAGCTGTGCAATCGGCCGAAAATGACGGCATCGTCTTTTTGGACGAGATCGACAAGATCGCCGCCCGCGACGGCGGCATGGGTGCCGGCGTCTCCCGCGAAGGCGTGCAGCGCGATCTGCTGCCGCTGGTCGAAGGTACGACGGTGTCGACGAAGTACGGTCCGGTCAAGACAGACCACATCCTCTTCATCGCGTCCGGTGCGTTCCACGTGTCGAAGCCGTCGGACCTCCTGCCGGAGTTGCAGGGCCGCCTGCCGATCCGCGTCGAGCTCCGGCCTCTGACCAAGGAGGATTTCCGCCGCATCTTGACCGAGCCACAGGCAAGCCTGATCCGCCAGTACAAGGCGCTGATGGAAACGGAAGACCTGAAGCTCGACTTCACCGACGACGCGATTGACGCGCTTGCCGATGTCGCCGTGCATCTGAATTCCACCGTCGAGAATATCGGCGCCCGTCGCCTGCAGACGGTCATGGAGCGGGTGCTCGACGAGATCTCCTATAACGCCTCGGATCGTGCCGGCGTGTCGGTGACCATCGATGCCGCCTATGTCCGCGAGCATGTCGGTGATCTCGCCACCAACACCGATCTGTCCCGCTTTATTCTGTAAGCAGGCCAGTGAAGGCGATTTAAGACAGCAAGCACTCGACAGCGGGCCGTTAACTTTTTAGTTAGGGGCCTGTTTCTTTGTGTCGTATGGCTTTATTCGGCCAAGATTATCCTTCAGGCAGCCGCACGGAAACATCGGTTTAAACTTCGACAGGACAGCCATCTTGCGACGGATACTGATCACTCTTTTTCTGGCAGTTGTCAGCCTTTCCTGGATCCCTGCCTATGCGGATGCGGCGACAACGGTGCCTTCGGGCAACCGCAATGCTGAGCAGCCGCCGGTTCCCGGCGCCTCCGTCCGGCGGACCCGCGGCACGAATTCGAGCTTTGAGCGCAAGTATCAGAAAGTCCGCGAATTGCTGGCGACCGATACGAAGCTGATGGCAAAGATCAAGTCGACGGCGCGGGCCTATGGTATCGAGCCCATCCACATCATCGGCGCGCTCGTCGGCGAGCATACCTACAATGTCGACGCCTATGACGGTCTGCAGTCCTACTACGTCAAGGCGGCGTCCTATGCCGGCCAGAGCTTCCGCTTCGCCTATAATGGCGAGAATGTCGACGATTTCGTTGCGCGGCCGCAATTCGATGCCTGCAAGGGCAAGAGCGATTCATACAGCCTCTGGACCTGCCGCGAGGATGTCTGGGACGACGATTTCCGCGGCAAGACGGTTGGCGGCAAGTCCTATCCTGACAATCGTTTCAGTGCTGTCTTCTTCCAGCCCTTCTATGCCGGCCAGACCTTCGGCCTCGGCCAAGTCAATCCGCTGACGGCGCTTGAGCTGTCGGATCTCGTCAGCCGCACTTCGGGCATCCCGAAGCTCAGCGAGAAGGATGCCGGCGGCGTCTACAAGGCGATCATGGACCCGGATCTGTCGCTTGCCTTCGTCGCGGCCTCGATCCGCAAGTCGATCGATGATTATCGCTCGATCGCCGGCATGGATATTTCGGGCAATCCGGGCATCACCGCGACGCTCTACAATCTCGGCAACTCCCGCAAGCGCGCCGCCGCCCTCGCGGCCAAGAACCGCGGCTCTTCGCAGCCGGTCTGGCCGGAAGAAAATTACTATGGCTGGCTCATCAATGATAAGCTGAGCGACCTGAAGTCGCTGTTATAAGCGCGCAGCGCGACGTTTTATCGTCTGGATTTCGCAGGCGGCGCTCCCCATATCGAGGTGCGCCGCTCTGACTGCGTTCGTTCGGCAATGGCTGCTTTTCGAGGAGAATTGATCTGATGGACATGATTCCGGAAGCCTTCTCCCCACCGGCACCGATCCCGCGCACCGTGCCGCCATCGCGCTTGACGATCATCCGCACGATCCTGCGCAATCCGCTCGAACTCTGGGGCGAGCCCTCCTATACGCTGCCCTGGATCAAGACCAAGTTCTTCAACGAGCGGACGCTCATCGTCAATGATCCCGGCCTGATCAAGCATGTTCTGGTCGACAATGCCGCCAACTACCGCATGGCCGATATTCGTCAGCTCGTGCTCCGGCCCATTCTGCGCGATGGCCTGCTGACGGCGGAAGGGCCGGTCTGGAAGCGCTCGCGCAAGGCGGTCGCGCCGGTGTTCACGCCGCGCCATGCCCAGGGTTTCGCCGGCCAAATGTTGAGCCAAAGCCTGGAATATCTGCATAAATACGATGAGATCGGCAACGAAGGCGCGGTGTTCGATATCGCCGCCGACATGACCGAACTGACCTTCGCCATTCTGGCGGAGACCTTGTTTTCCGGCGAGATCGTCACCGAAGGCGAGCATTTCGCCGATGAGGTCAATGAGCTCCTGCATCGCATGGGCAGAGTCGACCCCATGGATCTCCTGCGCGCACCTGCCTGGGTGCCGCGCATCACCCGCATCGGCGGCCAGCGCGTGCTCGACAAGTTCCGCGGCATCGTCCGCACCACCATGGACCAGCGGCTGAAAAAGATGCGGAAGAACAGAGCCAGCGCACCCGACGATTTCCTGACGCTGCTTCTCGAAAAGGCCGGTCCGCACGGGCTGACCATGGAAGAGATCGAGGACAATATCCTCACCTTCATCGGCGCCGGGCATGAGACAACAGCCCGAGCACTGGCGTGGACGCTCTATTGTGTCGCCAACAGCCCGCATATTCGCGAGGCCATGGAAGAGGAAATCGACCGGGTACTCGCAACCGATGCGGAGCCGGTCGCCTGGCTCGATCTCATGCCGCATGTCCGCGCCGCTTTCGAGGAAGCGATGCGCCTCTATCCGCCGGCACCGTCGATCAATCGCGCCGCCATCGCCGATGACGAATGGGTAAGCGCCACGGGCGAGCGCGTGACGATGGAGAAGGGGATCACCGTCCTCATCATGCCCTGGACGCTGCATCGCCATGAGCTTTATTGGGAAAAGCCGCGCGCCTTCATGCCGGAGCGCTTTCTTCCGGAAAACCGCGCCAAGATCAATCGTTTCCAGTATCTGCCTTTTGGCGCGGGCCCCCGCGTCTGCATCGGCGCGACCTTCGCGCTTCAGGAAGCGGTCATCGCCCTCGCCGTGATGATGCGCCGCTTCCGCTTCGACCTGACCGAAGAAACCAATCCGTGGCCGGTGCAGAAGCTGACGACCCAGCCACGCGGCGGTTTGCCGATGCGGGTTACGAGGCGGTAGCGTGCGGGCTTTATCCCGCCCCTGGCGGGCGGGAAAGCAATTTCTTGGGATTAGGCGAGGGCTTGTCCCTCGTCTAATTCTTAGAAATTGCAAGGGCGGGGGTAGGTAGGGATGCACCGAATCTTGATATCATTTGAGCGAGAAACGGACCGCCGCTCTTGCAATTTCAATGATTTAGAAATTGCGCCAAGTTTTGGACGTGTGGAACTTCCGGTGCCGCAATTCCTAAACCAATGAAATTGCTTTCTCGCCCGCCAAGGGCGAGATAGGCTCCGCGCTTGCCACTTCGCTTCCGTCATAATCGACATAGTGGAAGCTCATATTCATCGCCTAACTCAGAGGTTCCATATCTCGTGACATCTCACTTCCTGCTCGGCATCGATACGGGTGGAACCTATACCGATGCCGTTCTCTTTCATGAAACCGATGGCGTGATCGCCAAGGCGAAATCGCTGACCACGCGGCATGATCTGGCTGTCGGCATTGCCGGCGCCGTCGATGCCGTCATCGCCAAGGCCGGCATTTCCGTTTCAGCCATCGGCCTCGTATCGCTGTCGACGACGCTTGCGACCAATGCGCTTGTCGAAGGGCAGGGCGGCCGTGCCGGCCTTATCATGATCGGCTTTGGCCCCGAGGACCTCAAGCGTGACGGCCTTGCGGAAGCATTGGGCTCCGATCCTGTGCTCTATCTCCCCGGCGGCCACAATGTTCACGGCAATGAAAATCCGCTCGATCTGACGCCGCTGCGCGACGCCCTGCCGGAACTGGCGAAGTCGGTGTCGTCTTTCGCCGTCGCCGGCTATTTCGCCGTGCGGAATCCGGCTCATGAAATCAGGGTGCGCGATTGCATCCGCGAGCTTTCGCATCTGCCGGTCACCTGCAGCCACGAGCTTTCATCGAAGCTTGGCGGCCCGCGCCGCGCCCTGACGACGCTGCTGAACGCCCGCCTCGTCTCGATGATCGATCGTCTCGTCGGTGCCTGCGAAGGGTTTTTGGCGACGCGCGGCATTTCGGCACCGATGATGGTGGTGCGCGGCGATGGCGCCTTGATTTCGGCCGATGAAGCCAAGCTGCGGCCGATCGAGACGATCCTCTCGGGTCCGGCCGCAAGTCTCGTCGGCGCGCGCTATCTCACTGGTCTCGATAATGCCGTCGTTTCCGATATTGGCGGCACCACCACCGATGTCGCCGTCATGGAGGATGGCAGGCCGCGGCTGGATGCCGATGGCGCCGTGGTCGGAGGCTATCGCACCATGGTCGAGGCCGTGGCCATGCGCACTTATGGCCTTGGCGGCGATTCCGAAGTGAAGATCAACGACCGCGGCCTCGTCGCCGCCTTCGAACTCGGCCCGCGCCGCTTGTTGCCGCTGAGCCTCGCCGCTCACATGCATGGCGATGCCGTCTTGAATGTCCTGGAGCAGCAGCTGCGGGCGACGCATCTCGCCCGCAATGCCGGCCGTTTTGCGTTGCGCACCGGTGTGCCGGATCATCTGGCAAGCGGTCTTACAGCACCCGAGCAGGGGTTGTTCGATCGAATCGGTGCCGTTCCCGTTGCGCTCGACAAGCTTCTGACAATGACATCGCAGAAGGCGACACTGGATCGGCTTGTCGCGCGCGGTCTCGTGCATCTGAGTGGCCTGACGCCTTCCGACGCCATGCACGTGCTCGGAGGGCAAAACCAGTGGAATGCAGAGGCTGCCCGCCTCGGGCTGGCCCTGGCGATGCGGCTGAAGGATGGGTCGGGACGCCTCATCGCCGAATCTGTCGAGGAATTGGCGCAGAAGATCGTCGATCGCCTCACCCGTCAGTCAGCCGACGTCATTCTTGCCGCCTGCTTGGCCGAAGATGGCGTGGCCGATCTGGACCCCGCCAAATCCATCTCCATCGATCGTGCGCTTCGCCGTGCGCCGGGGATCGCGCGTTTTGCCATTTCGCTCGATCGGCCGCTTGTCGGCCTAGGCGCTTCCGCTCCGGTCTATTATCCAGCTATTGCCGGGATGCTGGCGACCGAGAGCGCCATTCCCAGCGATTCGGATGTGGCGAATGCCGTCGGTGCCGTCGTCGGTCAGGTCCGCACCAGCGTCACCGTCTTCGTCACCATGCCGGAGGATGGCATCTATGTGCTGAACGGCGCCGGCGAAAGCCTGCGCTTCACCAATGAGGATCGGAGCTTCGCCGATGCCCGCTCGCGCGCCGTCGAGGCGGCGATGGCGCAGGCAAGGCTGAATGGCGCCGTGGATCTGGTGGTTGCGGTGAACGAGCAGGTGGATGCGCCCGAGGTGGAAGGCAGTCGCAAGCTGATCGAGGCCCGGTTCGTGGCGACCGCTACGGGCCGTCCCCGTATCGCCGCGGATTGATTATTTCCCCAGCGGCATAAATCTTTCGAACTATTGCCAAATTGACAGAAGTGAAACCGTGAGCAAAGTGGCAACATGTAAAAATTGAGCCGTGGAACGGCCTTGAGGAGTATATGGCATGAGCCGCATCGAAAAACACGGGCTTCAGATCGAACAGGTCCTCTACGATTTCCTCGTCAAGGAGGTGCTGCCCGGTTCGGGTGTGGATGCCGAAGGCTTCTTTGCCGGTTTTTCCAAGATCGTCCATGATCTCGCGCCAAGGAACCGTGAGCTTCTCGCCAAGCGCGACCGCATGCAGGAAGCACTTGATGACTGGTACCGCAAGAACGGCGCGCCCGTCGATCTCTCCGCCTACGAAGCCTTCCTGCGCGAGATCGGCTATATCGTGCCCGAAGGCCCGGCCTTCACGATCTCGACCGCCAATGTCGACCCGGAAATCTCCGAGATCGCCGGCCCGCAGCTCGTCGTTCCCGTCATGAATGCACGCTATGCCCTGAACGCGGCCAATGCCCGCTGGGGATCGCTTTACGACGCCCTCTACGGCACCGATGCCATTCCTGAGACCGATGGCGCCGAAAAGGGTAGGGGTTATAATCCCAAGCGCGGAGAGAAGGTCATCGCCTGGGTTCGTGATTTCCTCGATTCCACAGTGCCGCTCGCCGGTGCAAGCTGGAAGGACGTCACCGGCTTTGCCATAAAGGATGGCGCCTTGGCGGTTACGATTGATGGCGGCGTTGTAAAGCTCGCCGATGGCAGCCATTTCGCCGGCTATCTCGGTGATGCCGCTACTCCGACTCATATCCTGCTGAAGCAGAACGGCATCCATATCGAAATCGTCATCGACACGAGCACCGCCATCGGCGAGATCGACCCGGCCGGCATTTCCGATGTCCGCCTGGAATCGGCAATTACGACGATCATGGACTGCGAGGATTCGATCGCAGCCGTCGATGCCGAGGACAAGGCCGAAGTTTACCGCAACTGGCTCGGCCTGATGAAGGGCGATCTGACAGAGGAAGTCGTGAAGGGCGGCAAGACCTTCACGCGCCGGCTGAACCCCGATGTCGCCTACACTGCGCCGGATGGCAGCACGTTCGATCTGCATTGCCGTTCCCTCATGCTGGTGCGCAATGTCGGCCACCTCATGACCAATCCCGCCATTCTCGACCGCGATGGCAATGAGGTGCCGGAAGGGATCATGGATGCCGCCATCACCGGCTTGATCGCGCTTTATGATATTGGTCCGAATGGCCGCCGCAAGAATTCGCGCACCGGCTCCATGTATGTCGTCAAGCCCAAGATGCACGGGCCCGAAGAGGTCGCCTTCGCGGTCGATATCTTCACGCGCGTCGAAGACCTGCTCGGCATGCCCCAAAACACCATGAAGATGGGCATCATGGACGAGGAGCGCCGCACGACGGTCAACCTCAAGGAAGCCATCCGCGCCGCCCGCGAGCGCGTCGTCTTCATCAATACCGGCTTCCTCGATCGCACCGGTGATGAAATCCATAGCTCGATGGAAGCAGGCCCGATGATCCGCAAGGGCGATATGAAGCAGGCGGCCTGGATCGGGGCCTATGAAAACTGGAACGTCGATATCGGCCTCGAATGTGGCCTCTCCGGCCATGCCCAGATTGGCAAGGGCATGTGGGCCATGCCGGATCTGATGGCGGCCATGCTTGAGCAGAAGATCGCTCACCCGAAGGCGGGCGCCAACACCGCCTGGGTGCCGTCCCCGACGGCGGCGACGCTGCACGCTACCCATTACCACCGCGTCAATGTCCCCGAGGTACAAAAGAGCCTGAAGAGCCGCGCCCGCGCCAAGCTATCAGACATCCTCTCCGTGCCGGTCGCCTCGCGGCCGAACTGGACGCCGGAGGAAATCCAGCGCGAGATCGACAACAACAGCCAGGGCATCCTCGGCTATGTCGTTCGCTGGGTCGATCAGGGCGTCGGCTGCTCCAAGGTTCCGGACATCAACAATGTCGGCCTCATGGAAGATCGCGCCACCCTGCGCATCTCGGCGCAGCACATGGCCAACTGGCTGCACCATAAGGTCATTACCGAAGCGCAGATTCTGGAAACGATGAAGCGCATGGCCGCCGTGGTCGATCAGCAGAATGCCGATGATCCCAACTACATCGCCATGTCAGGCAATTTCGACGGTTCGGTCGCCTTCCAGGCAGCGCTCGATCTCGTCCTCAAGGGACGCGAGCAGCCGAACGGCTATACCGAACCGGTCCTGCACCGCCGCCGCATCGAACTGAAGGCAAAGCAGGCGAGGTGATCCCCTTCTCTCCGTCAGGGGCCACCTCGATCCTTCGAGGCCGTGCCGTCCGCGCTGACGCTTTGACGGCAAGGCTCCTCAGGATGAGGTGGAAGGGGTCTTGCGGCCAGGAAAAAAGGTCAGCCCTCATCCTGAGGCGCGCAGCCAAAGGCGAAGCCTCGAAGTACGAGAGCGGGTGTGACGGTTGGGATCGATCCCAAGTCCCTCAAACAAAAAAGCCGCCGGATACCGATCCGGCGGCCTTTTCAATCCGAATATCCAGTGATTACTGGACCACCACAACCTTGGTGCTGCGACCCGGAAGAACGCGGCTGTAGAGATCGATCACGTCCTGATTGATCAGGCGGATGCAGCCGGAGGAGGCGGCGGTGCCGATCGAAGCCCATTCCGGCGTGCCGTGCAGGCGGAACAGTGTGTCCTGGCCCTTTTCATTATAGAGATACATGGCGCGCGCGCCGAGCGGGTTCGACAGGCCGGGGTTCATGCCGCCATCGACATACTTGGCGATTTCCGGACGGCGAACAGCCATTTCCTTCGGCGGGTGCCAATTCGGCCATTCCTGCTTCCAGGCTACGTATGCGGTGCCGGACCAGGAGAAGCCCTGCTTGCCGACGCCGATGCCGTAGCGCATCGCTTCGCCATTGCCGAGGATGTAGTAGAGGTGACGTTCGCGCGTGTTGACGATGATCGTGCCTTCGGCCTCATCCGTCTTGTATTCGACGATCTGACGGCGGAACTGCGGCTTCACCTTCTGGATCGGGATCGCCGGCAGCTGAAAGCCATTGTCGGTCGTCACACCATAATCGCCATCGAACGTCTTGATGGTCTCGGTGGCCGAATTTGCGGTAGCGGCCGGCGCTGCTGCGGCGGTGGTGGCATAGCCAGCCGATGCGAGCATTGCGACAAGGCCGAGTGCGGTCATAGCATTACGGATGCGCATGGAAGTCTCTTGAATTTTCGTGGCGGGAAACGGATGGCTATCAACCATCTTTGTCTAAAGTTTATTTTCCATTAAACTTGGCTTTGCAAGCTGCTCTGGCCCTACAAAAATAGGGCCGGCGCGCAAATTAGAAGGACATGGTTTTTTTGCAACAACGGCGGGCCTGTCCACGAGACAATTCATGACGATTTTGAACGTTTACAATAACAATCCGTTAATAGATGGCCGGCAGTCGGAACGGGCCATGCTTGTACGCAAGGGCGTGCAACTATTACTGCACGACATGCGTCACGCCGTGCTACCCGAGCTGCCGCTCGCCAGCGGGCGCCGCGCCGATCTCATCAGCCTCTCGGAAAAGGGCGAGATCTGGATCATCGAGATCAAGACCTCGATCGAGGATTTTCGCGTCGACCGCAAATGGCCCGAATACCGGCAGCATTGCGACCGGATGTTCTTCGCGACGCACAAGGACGTGCCGCTCGATATCTTTCCGGAGGATTGCGGGCTGTTTCTGTCTGATGGTTACGGCGCCCATATGCTGCGCGAGGCGCCGGAGCATCGCCTGCCGCCGGCGACACGCAAGTCCGTGACGCTCAATTTCTCACGCGCCGCTGCTCAGCGTCTGCTTTTGGCCGAATGGGCAACGGGCAAGTCTTTCGCGTCCGAGTAGGTTTATTTCGGCGCCCGCTTGGCAAGGATGCGCTGCAACGTCCGGCGATGCATGTTGAGCCGCCGGGCCGTCTCGGAAACATTGCGCTCGCACATTTCATAGACGCGCTGGATATGCTCCCAGCGCACGCGGTCCGCCGACATCGGGTTTTCGGGCACTTCGGCCTTCTCGCCAGGGCGCTGCGTCAGCGCGGCATAAACGTCGTCGGCATCGGCGGGTTTGGCGAGATAGTCGAGCGCGCCGAGCTTGACGGCGGTCACCGCCGTCGCGATGTTGCCATAGCCCGTCAGCACCACGATATGCGTGTCGTCACGACGCTGGCGGATGGCTTCGATCACGTCGAGCCCGTTGCCGTCGCCGAGGCGAAGGTCGACCACGGCATATTTCGGCGGGGTCGCCTTGGATTTGGCAACGCCTTCCGCCACCGATTCCGCCGTCTCGACTGCAAAGCCGCGTGCCTCCATTGCCCGCGCCAGCCGGCGCAGAAAGGGACCATCGTCATCGACGATCAGCAATGTAGCATCCGGGCCGATATGGGCCTCAGCATCCTTGGCCCCGGCTTGCGGAGCAACGCTTTCCTTATCCGTCATTTTATCTTCTATCCCGGCGACCATCCGCCTGCATATTCAACCGATTTTGACGATGGCAGTTTTAAGCCGCGAAAATCATTTTGTCGAATTACTGTCGATTAACACGCGCGGCCATTCGACGCGGACGCGAGCTCCCGGCGTCTCGGAATCGCGATTGCCGAAGGAAAGCGTGGCGCCAGAGCGTTCCAGCAGCGTCTTGGCGATGAAGAGCCCGAGCCCGAGCCCGCCTGCCGTGTCGTCCCGCTGGCGCGAGGTGACATAGGGTTCACCGATGCGCGCCAGTATTTCCGGCGAGTACCCGCCGCCATCGTCCTCGACGATAATAGTCAGAGTTTCCGCGGTGTATTCCACCGTGACCGTCACCGTCTTGCGGGCATAGTCGACCGCATTTTCGATGAGGTTGCCGAGGCCGTACATGATGCCGGCATTGCGCGAGAGAACAGGCTCGCCCGCCCGCGGGCTCTTCTCGATGAATTCCAGGTTGATTCCGAATTCGCGGTGCGGCGCGATCACCTCTTCCATCATCGACGACAACGTCAGCCGCCGCATATGCGCTTCGTCCTCGGAGGAGAGCGTCGTCAGGCGCCGCAGGATGTCGCGGCAACGCTCGCTCTGGCTGCGCAGCAGCGCCACATCCTCGCGGAACCGGTCGTCTTCTCTGAGTTCGCGTTCCATCTCCTTGGCGACGACGCTGATCGTCGCAAGCGGCGTGCCGAGTTCGTGTGCAGCCGCTGCCGCCAGCCCGTCGAGCTGCGACAGGTGCTTTTCCCGCTGCAGCACCAGCTCCGTCGCCGAAAGAGCATCCGCAAGCTGCGAGGCTTCCATGGAGACGCGATAGGCATAGAAGGCGGCGAAGGCCATGGTGGAGGCGATCGAGCACCAGACGCCGAGCTGCATGACGCTGTGCACGTTGACGGAGACACCTTCGTACCAGGGCAGGGGGAAGGGAGAGAATGCCAGACCCGTAATGCAGATCATCGCGAGTACGATGAGCGGCATGCTGTAGCGGATCGGCTGCGATGCGAAGGAGATGATGACGGGCACGCAGACGAGCGCCGAAAAGGGATTGGCAAGGCCGCCGGTGATCAGCAACAACCCGCAGAGCTGCAGGAGATCGAGGCTCAGCAGCGCGAAGGCTGCCGGCGGCTCCAGCCGGTGCGTCGGCGGATAGCGCAGTGTCAGGAAGAAGTTGATCCAGGCAAGGCAGGCGATCAGCACGCAGCAGGGCAGCAGCGGCATGGGAAATTTCAGCCAGAAGGCGACGATCATCACAGTCACAGTCTGGCCGCCGACCGCAAGCCAGCGCAGGCGCACCAGCGTCTGCAGCCTCAGCCGCCGGCTGGTATGGTGGCCCTCCTGCGCTTTCATCTCGGCTTCGGAGAGCTTTTCCAGTCCCCGGAAGAAGCGTGCCATCGTCAGGTCCCTCTTGGCTTGGCGCGTGTCGTCGGCAAGGCCTCGGCCGGGTCTTCCGGCCATGGATGTCTTGGGTAGCGGCCGCGCATATCGGCGCGCACATCCTTCCAGGATCCGGCCCAGAAGCCCGGCAGATCGCGCGTCGTCTGGATCGGCCGGTGCGCCGGCGATGTCAATTCCAGCACCAGCGGCAATCTGCCGCCGCCGATCGCCGGATGCTGCTTCAGTCCGAAGAGCTCCTGGACACGAATGGTCAACAGAGGTTCCTCGCCGTCATATTGTATGGGATGCCGCTGGCCGGTGGGCGCCTCGAAATGCGTCGGCGCCATCCGGGCGAGATCGCGCTGCAGCTCGTGCGGCACCAGCGACATCAGTCCCTTCGAGAGCCCGCCGGCCGAGATATCGGAGAGACCGCGCACATCGCTTTCAAACGGCGTGAACCATTCGTCGAGCCGGGCAAGCAGCGCCTCGTCGCTCATATCGGGCCAAGGCTCGCCGATCGTCCTATATAAGAAGCCGATCCTGTCCCGCAGCTGCGTGGCTTCCTTGGAGAAAGGCAAGATACCGATCCCGAGTTCGCGAATACCTTCGGCGAGCGCCTTGGCCGCCTGTTCACCGGAGGGGCGAGGCAGAGGCGTCTCCTCGAAGATGATAGCGCCGAGCCTTGTCGCCCGCCGCGCCCGCACCTGACGGCTCGCTTTGTCGAAGAAGCTCTGATCTTCGGTGCGGATCTCGCCCGGCAGATGTTCTTCGACATCGGCGCGGGAAATCTCCGCCGCCGCGAGTATGCGCGCCTGTGCCGCCCGTCCCGTCAGGTCGGCAATGACGAGCATCTGCGATCCCGCCAGCCGTTCGGTCTCCGGCAGCTCCGCGCCGCGCCCATTGGCCATGACGAATCGCCCCCGCCCGCCGCGCTGCAGGGCGATACGATCGGGAAAGGCATGCAGCAGGAGCGCACCGGCAAGCGGAGCAATAGAAGCGATAGGGCTGCCGCTGCTGCCGGCAGCCTGAGCAAGGCGTCCGGCCAGCCGGCGCGCCGCCTCGGCCCGCTCGCCCTTTTCCGCCTTGAAGCGTCGCAGCCGGTCTTCCAGATCGATGCTCTGTCCCCCGAGCCCTTGTTCCGTCAGCAGCACGGCAAGCAACGCCGCCTCGCGCGCTTGGCTGAATTCGCCAGCCGAAATCACCATGGCTGCCAGCCGTGGAGGCAAGGCGAGCTCGCGCATCAGCCGTCCGCGTGCCGTCAGCCCGTTTTCCGCATCGAGCGCGCCCAGCTGCCGCAGTAAGGTCCGCGCCTCGGCAAGCGTCGTTGCCGGTGGCTGGTCGACGAAAGCAAGCGTTGACGGATCCTGCACGCCCCAATGAGCGAGATCGAGCGCTAGGCCCGAAAGGTCGCTGGAAAGGATTTGCGGCGGTGTAAAGGCCGGAAGCGCCGCGGTCTGCCCCGGATGCCAGAGCCGGATGGCGATACCCGGCTCGGTTCGTCCGGCGCGGCCGGCGCGCTGATCGGCCGAGGCGCGCGACACGCGCACCGTCTCTAGCCGCGTAATGCCGGTCGAAGCCTCGAAGACGGGCAGGCGCTGCAAACCGCTGTCGATGACGATGCGAACGCCGTCGATGGTGATAGAAGTTTCGGCGATCGATGTGGCAAGCACGATCTTGCGCGTGCCCTGCGCGGCCGGCCTTATCGCTGCCTCCTGCTCCTTCTGGCTGAGATTGCCGTAGAGTGGCGCAATCATCGTCTCCGACCCAAAGCGGCCTTCCAGCCGCTCCACCGTCCGCGTGATTTCCGCCTGCCCCGGCAGGAAGGCGAGGATGGAACCTTGTTCGCTCGCATGCGCATTGAGGATGGCCCGCGATACCGTATCCTCGATCCGCTCTCCCGCCGGCCGATCCTGATGGCGGATATCGATTGGAAAGCTGCGGCCCATGCTTTCGATCACGGGTGGATGGTCGAGCAGGGTCGCGACACGCTCTACGTCCAGCGTTGCCGACATCACAAGGATGCGCAGATCCTCCCGCAGCGCCGAATGAACGTCGAGCGCCAGGGCCAAGCCGAAATCCGCATCCAGCGAGCGCTCGTGGAATTCGTCGAAGATGACGGTGGAGATGCCTGATAGTTCGGGGTCGTCGAGGATCATCCGCGCGAATACGCCCTCCGTCACGACCTCGATGCGGGTCTTGGAAGAAATACGGTTGTCGAGCCGCATGCGATAGCCGACCGTGTCGCCAACCTGTTCGCCGAGCAGCGAGGCCATGCGGGCAGCGGCGGCCCTTGCCGCCAGCCGCCGCGGTTCCAGAAGAATGATTCTGCCATCGCCGCGCCACGCCTCGCCCAATAGATAAAGCGGCACGAGTGTCGTCTTGCCCGCGCCGGGCGGTGCGGAGAGTACGGCACGCCGCTCTTCAGCGAGCGCCGCACCGATATCGGCAAGCACATGCGAGACCGGCAGTTCCGGCAATGAGGGCACTCTATATGTCACGCCTGCCCGCTCCGCATATGTCTATGGGCGAAAGCTGGCGTTTGCCGGTTCGACCCGGCCTGTGCCCGCCTTTTATCGAGAAGCATCATATCCGCTCCCTTCAATCTCTCGATGTCTATTAGGTCCTGGGTGTCCGGCTGGCAATGCGAGCCGGATTCGATGCTTGCAACAGGCGCAAGTAGCTCTTTGGGAGCGCTTATCTGAACGATTCCGGCAGTCGGCGTAAAATGAATCCCAAAATCGTGGTCAATCGCGAAAAAACCTCCACAATTCCCCCATCTC
>UCII01000054.1 GCA_900472485.1 Hyphomicrobiales bacterium | reverse complement strand
AAACTTACTCTTTGCCATTTTCGGCTCTCCGTTTTCCTGTCCCTGAGGGATCAATTCTTGTTATCGGTCAATTGGTATTCCGGTCACTTCTGACCGGAATACTTTGCCTGGATTTCCTGTGCGACGTTCGACGGAACCGGCGCGTAATGATCGAAGGTCATCGTGTACTGTGCACGACCCTGGGACATCGAACGCAGGTTATCGACGTACTTGAACATGTTCGCCAGCGGGACGTTCGCGTTGATGACAACAGCGATACCGCGGCTTTCCTGGCCCTGGATCTGGCCACGACGCGAGTTCAGGTCGCCGATGACGTCGCCGACGTAATCTTCCGGCGTCACGACTTCGACCTTCATCATCGGCTCGAGGAGCTGGGCACCAGCTTCGCGGGCTGCTTCACGGAAGCAAGCGCGGGAAGCGATTTCGAAGGCCAGAACCGACGAGTCAACATCGTGGAAGGCGCCGTCAACGAGCGTCGCCTTGACGCCGAGCATCGGGAAGCCAGCCAGCGGACCAGAAGACAGGACGCTTTCAATACCCTTCTGAACGCCCGGGATGTATTCCTTCGGAACGGAACCGCCGACGATCTTGGACTCGAACTTGAAGTCGTCGCCGTCCGGGTTCGGTTCGAACACGATCTTGACGCGAGCGAACTGACCGGTACCACCCGACTGCTTCTTGTGGGTGTAGTCCTTTTCCGTCTGACGCGTGATGGTTTCGCGGTAAGCAACCTGCGGCGCGCCGACGGTCGCTTCAACCTTGAATTCACGACGCATGCGGTCGACGATGATGTCGAGGTGAAGCTCGCCCATGCCGGCGATGATCGTCTGACCCGATTCCTGGTCCGTCTTCACGCGGAAGGACGGATCTTCAGCGGCCAGGCGGTTGAGCGCGAGGCCCATCTTTTCCTGGTCGCCCTTGGTCTTCGGCTCGATCGCGATCTGGATGACCGGCTCGGGGAATTCCATGCGCTCGAGGATAACCGGCTTCAGCGGATCGCAGAGCGTATCGCCAGTGGTGGTTTCCTTGAGACCGGCCAGAGCAACGATGTCGCCAGCGAAGGCTTCTTCGATGTCTTCACGCGAGTTCGAGTGCATCTGCAGCATACGACCGACGCGCTCGCGCTTGTCCTTGACCGTGTTGATGACCGATGCGCCCTTTTCGAGCTTGCCGGAGTAGATACGGGCGAAGGTGAGCGAACCGACGAAGGGGTCGTTCATGATCTTGAATGCCAGCATGGACAACGGCTCGCTGTCGTCAGCATGACGTTCGATTTCGGCTTCCGTCTTGAAGTCGATGCCCTTGATCGCCGGAATGTCGAGCGGCGACGGCAGGTAATCGACAACGGCGTCGAGCAGCGGCTGGACGCCCTTGTTCTTGAAGGCGGTGCCGCAGAACATCGGATGGAACTTGACGTCGATCGTGCCGCGACGAACGAGCGCGCGGATCTGATCGTTGTCAGGCAGGTTGCCTTCGAGGTAGGCTTCCGTCGCGGCTTCGTCGATCTCGACAACGGTCTCGATCAGCTTTTCGCGGTATTCGGCAGCCTTGGCCTTCATGTCTTCCGGGATCTCGACAACGTCCCACTGAGCGCCGAGCGACTCGTCGCGCCAGATGAGGGCGTTCATCTCGATCAGGTCGACGACGCCCTTGAAATCGCTTTCAGCGCCGATCGGCAGCTGCATGACGACGGCGGTCGCGCCGAGGCGGGTCTTGATCATCTCGACCGAGCGATAGAAGTCAGCGCCGGTCTTGTCCATCTTGTTGCAGAAGATCATGCGCGGAACATGATACTTCTCGGCCTGACGCCAGACGGTTTCCGTCTGCGGCTCAACACCGGCATTGGCGTCGAGCAGAGCAATGGCACCGTCGAGAACGCGCAGCGAACGCTCGACTTCGATGGTGAAGTCGACGTGGCCGGGAGTGTCGATGATGTTGAAGCGGCGGGTCTTGCCGTCGCGGCCCTTCCAGAAGGTGGTCGTGGCAGCGGAGGTGATCGTGATGCCACGCTCCTGCTCCTGCTCCATCCAGTCCATGGTGGCTGCGCCGTCGTGCACTTCGCCGATCTTGTGCGACTTGCCGGTGTAGTAAAGAATACGCTCGGTGGTCGTGGTCTTGCCGGCGTCGATGTGCGCCATGATACCGAAATTGCGGTAGTCTTCGATTTTATATTCGCGAGCCATAATGGACTGCCTTTCCGAAACCGTTCGGGATTACCAGCGATAATGCGAGAACGCACGGTTGGCATCAGCCATCTTGTGCGTGTCTTCGCGCTTCTTGACGGCAGCGCCGCGGTTGTTGGAGGCATCGAGAAGTTCGCCGCACAGACGGTCGACCATCGTCGTCTCGTTACGCTTGCGAGCGGCGGTGATCAGCCAGCGGATGGCCAGAGCCTGACGGCGCTCAGGACGTACGTCGACCGGAACCTGATACGTAGCACCACCAACGCGGCGCGAGCGGACTTCAACGTGCGGAGCGATGTTATCCAAAGCCTGATGGAACACGCCGAGCGGCTCCTGCTTTGCCTTGCCCTGCACGGCGTCAAACGCGCCATATACGATGTTTTCAGCTACGGACTTCTTGCCGTCGAGCATGATGGCATTCATGAACTTGGTAACGACCAGATCGCCGAACTTCGGGTCCGGGTTGATCTCGCGCTTTTCTGCTCTGTGACGTCTGGACATATAACTTCTCGTCTCTCAACTTTTGCGGCGCTTCACCACGCGGAGAACCTCGCGCAGCACCGGATTATCTAAAAATCCGAATTACTTCGGACGCTTTGCACCGTACTTGGAACGGCGCTGCTTGCGGTTCTTGACACCCTGGGTATCGAGGACGCCGCGGATGATGTGGTAGCGAACACCCGGAAGGTCCTTAACGCGGCCGCCACGGATCATGACGACAGAATGTTCCTGAAGGTTGTGACCTTCGCCGGGGATGTAACCAATGACTTCGAAGCCGTTGGTCAGGCGGATCTTTGCGACCTTACGCAGAGCCGAGTTCGGCTTCTTCGGCGTCGTCGTGTAGACGCGGGTGCAAACGCCGCGCTTCTGCGGGTTCTCCTGGAGAGCGGGAACCTTATTACGCTTTACCTGCGCCTGGCGAGGCTTGCGGATCAGCTGGTTTACGGTAGGCATTCAACCATCCCTTGTAAATCTATGTCGACACCCTTACGGGCTTCACTTGCGCCGTCACCGGCAACGACACACGTTCGTCTCAATGCGCAAAACGTGGCCCGATCCGCTCTCGCAGATGGACCACAAAAAGCAGAGGACACCAAAAGTGGCGTCGTGCGTGCAGCATTCGTGTCTTCAACGTGCGTTTAGAACCTTGTTTGAGGTGAACTCCAGGGCGCGTCGCCCCGAATAGCCATGCCTCACATGGGTTCCGATGGCGGCGGTACTACTGGTTTCCCGCCGGTTCGTCAAGGCCGGTTAAGAAATTATCTTTGTCACAAAGCCCTGAAACCCCGGCCAAACCAGCCATTTGGCGCATTGGATACGGAAATGCCGCCCCTTCGGCAAGATGGACTTTGGTATTTCGTCAAAATCCCTATAAGGAATCACCGAAGAACATTTCCATCCGACGGACCCGCGCGGCGAAAAGGAATCGCCGGGTCGATTCGACACTCCCGAAGGAAGACTCATGATTACAGCGCCAGACAACGACAACAATTCCGACGGCCCCATGGTCTTCATCATCATCGGCAAGGGTTACGAGACCGATGGCGGCGAAGGCATCGACCTGCACGTCATGCTGAAAGCGCCAGACGATGATACCGCCGTGCGCGAGGCGCTGAACGCTCTTGCCGAAGAGGGCTTCATCGAGGCCGACCTCGACCAGATCGGGCTCTTGACGGATATTCCGGACGAAGAGCCGCATGCCTCCGCCTATCAAGGCGCACTCGAAGGCGAAGTTGCGATCATCCGCTTCCGCTGATCGGACGCCGCCTGATGAAGGCGGCATCCCCTCACCTCATCGATTTCGTTATGCACAAAAAGAAACCGCCCGGATCGCTCCGGGCGGTTTTGATTTTTTCACATTCGCTGCCGGCTTATTCGGCCGGGCTGTTCTCGCTGGCGAGATCCTGCAGCATCGGCGTTGCTACGCCGGCGCCCGTGCCCTTGCGACGCTCTTCGAGGATAAGCTCGTCGCGAGCCGTAGCGATACGGCGGATCTGCGTCATGGTACCGCCGGTACCGGCCGGGATCAGGCGGCCGACGATGACGTTTTCCTTCAGGCCCTGCAGACCGTCGGTCTTGCCGGCGATTGCAGCTTCGGTCAGCACCTTCGTCGTTTCCTGGAAGGATGCAGCCGAGATGAAGGACGGCGTCTGCAGCGATGCCTTGGTGATACCAAGCAGAACCGGATCGCCATAAGCGGGCTTCTTGCCTTCTTCGATCAGGCGGTCGTTGGCGTCTTCCAGCTCGATACGGTCGACGTTGTCGCCGACGATGTACTGGCTGTCGCCTGCATCGGTGATCTCAACCTTCTGCAGCATCTGACGGACAATCACTTCGATGTGCTTGTCGTTGATGACAACGCCCTGCAAGCGATAGACTTCCTGGATTTCGTTGACCAGGTAGGAAGCCAGAGCCTCCACGCCCTTGATCGCCAGGATGTCGTGCGGAGCCGGGTTACCGTCGAGGATGTAATCACCCTTTTCGATATAGTCGCCTTCCTGAAGGTGGAAGGGCTTGCCCTTCGGGATCAGGTATTCGACCGGCTCGACACCGTCTTCCGCCGGCTCGATGATGACGCGACGCTTGTTCTTGTAGTCGCGGCCGAGGCGGATCGTACCATCGATCTCTGCGATGATGGCATGGTCCTTCGGACGACGAGCTTCGAACAGTTCGGCAACGCGCGGCAGACCACCGGTGATGTCCTTGGTCTTGGCGCTTTCCAGCGGCGAACGGGCGAGAACGTCACCCTGCGACACCTTCGTGCCCGGCTCGACCGACAGGATAGCGTCGACCGAGAGCAGGAAGCGGGCTTCGCCACCGCGCGAGAGCTTGGCGACATTGCCGCTGGCGTCCTTGATGACGATCGCCGGCTTCAGATCGGAACCGCGCGGCGTCGAGCGCCAGTCGATAACCTGACGCTTGGTGATGCCGGTAGACTCGTCCGTCGCTTCGAGAACCGAGAGACCGTCGACGACGTCTTCGAAGTGAACCGTACCGGCCACTTCCGTCATCATCGGACGGGTATAGGGGTCCCACTCCGCCAGACGCTGACCGCGCTTCACCTTGTCGCCGTCGTCGACATACAGCTTCGAACCGTATGCAACGCGCTGCGAGGAGCGCTCGACGCCACGTTCGTCCAGGATCTGGACCGTCATGTTGCGGCCCATGGCAACCAGGTTGCCGTCGGAGTTGCGCAGCATGTTGCGGTTCTTGATCTGAACCGTGCCTTCATACGAAGCTTCCAGGAACGACTGGTCGACCACGGTCGCCGTGCCGCCCAAGTGGAAGGTACGCATGGTCAGCTGGGTGCCCGGCTCACCGATCGACTGTGCGGCGATAACACCGACAGCTTCACCGATGTTGACAGGCGTACCGCGAGCAAGGTCACGACCGTAGCAGACCGAGCAGACGCCCGTCTGGATTTCGCAGGTCAGGGCCGAACGGATGCGGATCGACTGGATACCGGCCTTCTCGATCTCGATGACATCCGGTTCCAGGATCATCTTGCCGGCGTCGACGATGCGCTCACCCGTGACCGGATGATCGATATCGTCCAGGGCCGTACGACCGAGGATGCGGGCGCCGAGCGAGGCAACGACCTGACCGGCATCGACGATAGCGGTCATGGTGAGGCCGTTTTCGGTACCGCAATCGACGTGCGTGACGATGCAATCCTGCGCGACGTCGACAAGACGGCGGGTCAGGTAGCCCGAGTTCGCGGTCTTCAAGGCGGTGTCGGCCAGACCCTTACGGGCACCGTGGGTCGAGTTGAAGTACTCGTTAACGGTGAGACCTTCCTTGAAGTTCGAGATGATCGGCGTCTCGATGATTTCGCCCGACGGCTTGGCCATGAGGCCGCGCATGCCGCCCAGCTGGCGCATCTGGTTCGGAGAACCACGAGCACCGGAGTGGCTCATCATGTAGATCGAGTTCATCGGCTTCTGGCGACCGGTCTTCTCGTCGAATTCGACGGCCTTAATGCGGGCCATCATCTCTTCGGCGACCTTCTCCGTGGCCTTACCCCAGGCGTCGACAACCTTGTTGTACTTTTCGCCCTGGGTGATGAGACCGTCATTGTACTGCTGCTCGTATTCCTTCACGAGTGCTTCGGTATCGCCGACAATCTTAACCTTGGTGTCCGGAATGACCATGTCGTCCTTGCCGAACGAAATGCCGGCGCGGCAGGCATGGGAGAAGCCGAGCTGCATGATGCGGTCGCAGAAAATGACCGTGTCCTTCTGGCCGCAATGGCGGTAGACCGTGTCGATCATCTTGGAGATGTTCTTCTTGGTCATTTCCTGGTTGCAGATGTCGAAGGTCACCTTGCCATGCTTCGGCAGGAGTTCGCCGATCAGCAGACGGCCGGGGGTCGTTTCATAGATCTTCGAATAGGGCTTGCCATCTTCGCCGATCGACTTGAAGCGGCCACGAATCTTCGAATGCAGCGTCACGACCTTGTTTTCAAGCGCGTGATGCAGCTCACCGAGATCCGAGAAGGCCATTCCTTCGCCCGGTTCGTTCTGGTTCAGGATCGACAGATAGTACAGGCCGAGAACCATATCCTGCGAGGGAACGATGATCGGCGCGCCGTTTGCCGGGTGCAGAATGTTGTTGGTCGACATCATCAGCACGCGGGCTTCCAGCTGGGCTTCCAGCGAGAGCGGCACGTGAACGGCCATCTGGTCACCGTCGAAGTCGGCGTTGAAAGCCGTGCAGACGAGCGGATGCAGCTGGATGGCCTTGCCTTCGACCAGCGTGGGTTCGAAGGCCTGGATGCCCAGGCGGTGCAGCGTCGGTGCGCGGTTCAGGAGAACGGGATGCTCGCGGATGACCTCATCGAGGATATCCCAGACTTCCGGCTTTTCCTTCTCGACCAACTTCTTGGCCTGCTTGACGGTGGAGGAGTAACCCTTCGCGTCGAGGCGGGCATAGATGAACGGCTTGAACAGCTCGAGCGCCATCTTCTTCGGCAGACCGCACTGGTGCAGCTTCAGTTCCGGACCGGTCACGATGACCGAACGGCCGGAATAGTCGACGCGCTTGCCGAGCAGGTTCTGACGGAAGCGGCCCTGCTTGCCCTTGAGCATGTCGGACAGCGACTTCAGCGGACGCTTGTTGGCGCCGGTGATGACGCGGCCACGACGGCCGTTATCGAACAGCGCATCGACAGATTCCTGCAGCATGCGCTTTTCGTTGCGGATGATGATGCCCGGAGCGCGCAGTTCGATGAGGCGCTTCAGACGGTTGTTACGGTTGATGACGCGGCGGTACAGATCGTTCAGATCCGAGGTCGCGAAGCGGCCGCCATCGAGCGGAACCAGCGGGCGCAGGTCCGGCGGGATGACCGGGACGACCTTCATGATCATCCATTCCGGACGGTTGCCCGACTCCATGAAGTTCTCGACGATCTTCAGGCGCTTCATCAGCTTCTTCTGCTTGAGATCCGAGGTGGTGTCGGCAAGCTCGGAACGCAGGTCGCCGGCGATCTTTTCGAGATTCATGCTGGCCAGCATCTCGTAGATCGCTTCAGCGCCGATCATGGCGGTGAACTGGTCTTCGCCATACTCGTCCACAGCGAGCATGTACTCTTCTTCCGAGAGCAGCTGATGCTCCTTAAGAGCAGTCAGGCCCGGCTCGGTGACGATGTAGTTTTCGAAGTAGAGCACGC
The DNA here is from genome assembly GCA_900472485.1 of Hyphomicrobiales bacterium. Lineage (GTDB taxonomy): Bacteria > Pseudomonadota > Alphaproteobacteria > Rhizobiales > Rhizobiaceae > Rhizobium. The sequence goes on along the minus strand of UCII01000054.1, from coordinate 12,947 downwards.
GCTCCACATCCTTCAGCGTCATGTCGAGCAGCGTCGAAATGCGCGAAGGCAGCGACTTCAGGAACCAGATGTGGGCAACGGGAGCGGCAAGCTCGATATGGCCCATGCGCTCACGGCGAACGCGCGACAGCGTGACTTCGACGCCGCACTTTTCGCAGATGATGCCCTTGTACTTCATGCGCTTGTACTTGCCGCACAAGCATTCGTAGTCCTTGATCGGTCCGAAGATTCGTGCGCAGAAAAGACCATCGCGTTCCGGCTTGAACGTACGATAGTTGATCGTTTCCGGCTTCTTGATCTCGCCATAAGACCAGGAAAGAATCTTCTCCGGCGACGCAATCGAAATCCGGATGGAATCGAAATTCTGCGCAGGCACCTGCGGATTGAAAAGATTCATGACCTCTTGGTTCATGCCTATCTCCTTTAGGGGCGAAACGCCCTCGAATTGCGAACAGTGCCGGCAAATCCCGGGAACCGGACTGACGCTTTAAAACCGCCTTGCGGCGCCATGCATCCAGGAGGACGCCAACGGCGCTGCAATATTCCAAGGAGTGCGCGCTGACCGACAGCGCGCACCCGCAGGCTATTACTCGGCTGCGTCCGGAAGCTGGCTTGCCGTCTGCAGATCGTCGACCTTGGAATTTTCCAGTTCGACGCTGAGGCCCAGCGAGCGCATTTCCTTGACGAGAACGTTGAAGCTTTCTGGAATGCCCGCCTCGAAGGTATCGTCGCCACGCACGATGGCTTCGTAGACCTTGGTACGGCCGGCCACGTCGTCCGACTTGACCGTGAGCATTTCCTGCAGCGTGTAGGCTGCACCGTAAGCTTCAAGCGCCCAGACTTCCATTTCGCCGAAGCGCTGGCCGCCGAACTGCGCCTTACCGCCCAGCGGCTGCTGGGTGACGAGCGAGTACGGACCGATCGAACGGGCGTGGATCTTGTCGTCGACAAGGTGGTTCAGCTTCAGCATGTAGATGTAGCCAACCGTAACCTGGCGATCGAACTGCTCGCCGGTACGACCGTCGTACAGTGTCGACTGACCGGTCTGCTTGAGACCTGCCATCGCCAGCATGTGATTGACATCCGCTTCGCCAGCGCCGTCGAAGACCGGGGTCGCGATGGACACGCCGCGCTTCCACTGATCGGCCAGACGCAGCACCGATGCATCGTCGTACTCGTGAACGTCGTCGCTCTTCGGGCCGTCGCCGACGACCAGATCGATCGTCTTGCGCAGAGGCTCGATGTTGCCGCTTGCCTTGTAGGCTTCGATCAGTTCGCCGATCTGACGACCCATACCGGCGCAAGCCCAACCGAGATGCGTTTCGAGAATCTGACCGACGTTCATGCGCGAAGGCACGCCCAGCGGGTTCAGCACGATATCGACATGCGTACCGTCTTCCAGGAACGGCATGTCTTCAACCGGAACAATGCGCGAGACCACGCCCTTGTTCCCGTGACGACCTGCCATCTTGTCGCCCGGCTGGATCTTGCGCTTAACAGCGACGAAGACCTTGACCATCTTCATGACGCCCGGAGGCATTTCGTCGCCGCGCTGGACCTTTTCGACCTTGTCCATGAAGCGCTGTTCAAGGCGCGACTTGGATTCGTCATACTGGCCACGCAGGGCTTCGAGCTCGCTCTGGACCTTTTCGTCCTCGACGGCGAACATCCACCACTGCGAACGCGGATACTCGGAAACGACGGCGTTCGACAGTTCCGTGCCCTTCTTGAAGCCCTTCGGACCAGCAAGAGCAACCTGACCACGCAGCATCTCGACCAGACGGCCGTAGACGTTACGGTCGAGGATTGCCTGCTCGTCGTCGCGGTCCTTGGCAAGGCGTTCGATCTCTTCGCGCTCGATCGCCATGGCACGTTCGTCCTTTTCGACGCCGTGACGGTTGAAGACGCGAACTTCGACGACCGTACCGTAGGTACCGGGCGGCATGCGCATGGAGGTATCGCGAACGTCCGATGCCTTTTCACCGAAGATGGCGCGCAGAAGCTTTTCTTCCGGCGTCATCGGGCTTTCGCCCTTCGGCGTGATCTTGCCGACGAGGATATCGCCCGGCTGGACTTCCGCGCCGATGTAAACGATGCCGGCTTCGTCCAGGTTCTTCAGCGCTTCTTCCGAAACGTTCGGAATGTCGCGGGTGATTTCTTCCGGACCGAGCTTGGTGTCGCGCGCCATCACTTCGAATTCTTCGATGTGGATGGAGGTGAACACGTCGTCGGCGACGATACGCTCGGAGAGCAGGATCGAGTCTTCGTAGTTGTAGCCGTTCCACGGCATGAACGCGACGAGCACGTTCCGGCCGAGAGCCAGATCGCCGAGGTCGGTCGACGGACCGTCTGCCAGGATGTCGCCCTTGTTGACCACGTCACCGACGGTGACCAGCGGACGCTGGTTGACGCAGGTGTTCTGGTTCGAACGCTGGAACTTCATCAGGCGGTAGATATCGACGCCGGACTTCGACGGATCGAGGTCTTCGGTGGCGCGGATAACGATACGCGTTGCGTCGACCTGGTCAACCACACCGCCGCGACGGGCGCCGATAGCAGCACCGGAGTCACGCGCGACGACCGGCTCCATGCCGGTACCGACGAACGGAGCTTCGGCACGCAGAAGCGGCACGGCCTGACGCTGCATGTTCGAGCCCATGAGAGCGCGGTTGGCGTCGTCGTTTTCCAGGAACGGGATCAGAGCGGCAGCAACCGAAACCAGCTGCTTCGGCGAGACGTCCATCAGGTTGATGTTGTCGCGCGGAGCGAGCATGACTTCGCCGGCATGACGGCAAACGACGAATTCCTCGATGAAGGAGCCGTCGGCGTCGAGCTCGGCATTGGCCTGAGCAACGTAGTACTTCGCCTCTTCCATAGCGGAGAGGTAGAGCACGTCATTGGTCACCTTACCGTCAATGATGCGGCGATAAGGGCTTTCGATGAAGCCGTACTTGTTGACGCGGGCAAAGGTCGCCAGCGAGTTGATGAGGCCAATGTTCGGACCTTCCGGCGTTTCGATCGGGCAAATACGACCGTAGTGCGTCGGATGAACGTCGCGGACTTCGAAGCCGGCGCGCTCGCGGGTCAGACCGCCCGGGCCGAGAGCCGAAAGACGACGCTTGTGAGTGATTTCCGAAAGCGGGTTCACCTGGTCCATGAACTGCGACAGCTGCGAGGAGCCGAAGAATTCGCGGACGGCAGCAGCGGCCGGCTTTGCGTTGATCAGATCCTGCGGCATGACCGTGTCGATTTCGATCGAGGACATACGCTCCTTGATCGCACGTTCCATGCGCAGCAAGCCGAGACGATACTGATTTTCCATCAGCTCGCCGACCGAACGGACGCGGCGGTTGCCGAGGTTGTCGATGTCGTCGATCTCGCCCTTGCCGTCGCGCAGCTCGACGAGCATCTTGACCACGGCCAGGATGTCGTCCTTGCGCAGGATGCGGACGGTGTCTTCGACGTCGAGGTCGAGACGCATGTTCATCTTCACGCGGCCGACGGCGGAGAGATCGTAACGCTCCGCATCGAAGAACAGCGAGTTGAACATGGCTTCGGCCGATTCCATGGTCGGCGGTTCACCCGGACGCATGACGCGGTAGATGTCGAACAGAGCGTCCTGGCGGTTCTCGTTCTTGTCAGCCGACAGCGTGTTACGGATGTAGGCACCAACATTGATGTGGTCGATGCCGAGAATCGGGATCTCGTCGAAGCCGGCCTTCAGGATGACAGGCAGGGTCTTCTCGTCGATTTCGTCGCCGGCTTCGAGATAGATCTCACCGGTCTGGAAATTGACGATGTCTTCTGCCAGGAAGAGGCCATACAGCTCTTCGTCGGTCGCCTTCAGAGCCTTGAGGCCCTTGTCCTGAAGCTGACGCAGCAGGCGCGGCGTGAGCTTCTTGCCGCCTTCGACCACGACTTCACCGGTGTCGGCATCGATCATGTCGGCAACAGTCTTGGCGCCCTTCAGCGTTTCCGCCTTGAAGGGAATGCGCCAGCCATCGCCGTCGCGCTGGTAGAGCGACTTCGTGTAGAAGGTCGAGAGAATTTCTTCGCCATCCATGCCGAGTGCCATCAGCAGCGACGTCACCGGGATCTTGCGGCGACGGTCGATACGGGCATAGACGATGTCCTTGGCGTCGAATTCGATATCGAGCCAGGAACCGCGATACGGGATGACGCGAGCGGCAAAGAGCAGCTTGCCGGAAGAATGGCTCTTGCCCTTGTCGTGATCGAAGAAAACACCCGGCGAACGGTGCATCTGCGACACGATCACGCGCTCGGTGCCGTTGACGATGAACGTACCGTTGTTCGTCATGAGCGGCATGTCGCCCATGTAGACGCTCTGTTCCTTGATGTCCTTGATGGACTTCGCGCCCGTATCCTCATCAATATCGAACACGATCAGACGGAGGGTCACCTTCAGCGGCGCCGCATAGGTCAGGTCGCGCTGGCGGCACTCGTCGACGTCGAACTTCGGCGGCTCGAATTCATAGGATACGAACTCCAGCATGGAAGCGCCGGAGAAGTCGGTGATCGGGAAAACCGACTTGAAGACGGCCTGAAGACCTTCGTCAGGGCGGCCGCCCTTGGGTTCTTCGACCATGAGAAACTGATCGTAGGACGCCTTTTGAACCTCGATGAGGTTCGGCATCTCTGCGACTTCGGGAATCTTACCAAAAAACTTGCGTACGCGCCTGCGACCGTTGAACGAAAGGGTCTGAGCCATCGTCGCTCCTTTAAAATCCTGCACCCGGGCCTGCAACGGATGGGAATCGCTGGCCAGGCGACCCCATCAATCAATGAGTAGTTCAATCTCGTCTATCTAACCGAAAACCGCTCAGCCGGATTGCGTCGCGGTTCGGTTTGAGACCATCCTCTTGAAGAACCCATTACCCAAAAGCCGTTTTGCCCGCGGCTTTTGGGTAATTCGTTCAGAAAAACGGCAAATGGGAGGTAGCAAAATGCCACCTCCCAAAGCAGTTTCAAGCTTACTTAACGTCGACCTTAGCGCCGGCGTCTTCGAGCTTCTTCTTGATGTCAGCAGCTTCAGCCTTGGAAACAGCTTCCTTGACAGCCTTCGGAGCGGCTTCAACGAGGTCCTTGGCTTCCTTGAGGCCCAGGCCGGTGATGGCGCGGACTTCCTTGATGACGTTGATCTTGTTCGCGCCGGCATCCGTGAGGATGATGTCGAACTCGGTCTTTTCTTCTTCAGCAGCTGCAGCAGCGCCGCCAGCACCACCGGCAACGGCAGCAACAGCTACCGGAGCAGCGGCGGAAACGCCCCACTTTTCTTCGAGAAGCTTCGACAGTTCTGCGGCTTCGAGAACGGTCAGCGAGGAGAGGTCGTCTACGATCTTTGCGAGATCAGCCATTTTTGTAGTTCCTTTTGTTCGGTTCGAACTGGTTTGGTTATAAACAGCGAAAAACCGCCTTACGCGGCTTCGTCCTTCTTGGCGTAGGCCGAGAACACGCGAGCAAGCTGACTTGCCGGCGCTGCAACAACACCTGCGATGCGGGTAGCCGGAGTCTGGATCATGCCCAGCAGCTTCGCGCGCAGCTCGTCCAGCGAAGGCAGGGTCGCGAGCGACTTTACACCTTCGGCGTTGAGCGTTGTTGTTCCCATGGCGCCGCCCAGAACAACGATCTTGTCGTTGCCCTTGGCGAAATCCACGACGACCTTCGGAGCGGTAATCGGATCAGTGCTGTATGCGATCAGCGTCTGACCGGTGAAGAGATTGGAAATCCCTTCCGCATCCGTGCCCTGAAGAGCAATTTTGGCCAGGCGGTTCTTCGCGACTTTGACGGTGCCGCCAGCAGCGCGCATCTTGGAACGAAAATCGTTCATCTGAGCGACTGTAGCACCAGCATAGTGGGCCACGACAACCGAGCCCGAAGCCTTGAAGACTTCGTTCAGTTCCGTGACGAATTCGCGTTTTTCCGCTCTTTCCACTGCTTTTCTCCAGTTGACAGGACCGGGTTAACGGGCCTGCCGGGTTGCCTTTTGCCTCCTGGGATCAATGAGATCCCAAGCGACGCTTGAGGATCCTGTCCCCTCGCGCTCGAGCCTGACGGCTCCAAGGCACAAGGCATCCAAGGCTCGAACCGAGTTCATCGAAGCGAAGCTTCTTCAAAATTCGGGTCTTACCCGTCTCATGCAGGCTTAAGTGATTAAGGGATAACCACCTGCAATCTCGGACAGGAATTCCGGATTTCTCCGGAAATCCCGGCCCCGAAAGGCCGGGAATTCTTAAATGCCGGGCTCAGAGCCCGGCAGAACCAATCAGGCGCTTGGCGCCGTAACCGTCGACGGCTCGATCTTGACGCCCGGACCCATGGTCGAGGAGATCGCTACGCGCTTGACGTAGTTGCCCTTGGCGCCAGCTGGCTTCGCCTTGATGACGGCATCGGCGAAGGCACGGATGTTTTCTTCCAGAGCCTTGGCGTCGAAGGAGGCCTTGCCGATACCGGCATGGACGATACCAGCCTTCTCGACACGGAACTCGACAGCGCCGCCCTTGGATGCTTCGACAGCACCCTTGACGTCCATCGTGACGGTACCGACTTTCGGGTTCGGCATCATGCCACGCGGGCCGAGAACCTTACCGAGACGGCCGACGAGCGGCATCATATCCGGGGTCGCGATGCAGCGATCGAAATCGATCTTGCCGCCCTGAACGATTTCGACCAGGTCTTCCGCGCCGACGATGTCTGCGCCGGCAGCCTTGGCTTCATCAGCCTTGGCGCCGCGAGCGAAGACGGCAACGCGAACCGTACGGCCGGTGCCGTTCGGCAGGTTGACGACGCCGCGAACCATCTGGTCGGCGTGACGCGGGTCCACGCCGAGGTTCATCGAGATTTCGACGGTTTCATCGAACTTGGCGACGGCACGTTCCTTGACCATGCCGATGGCCAGATCCAGAGCGTAGAGCTTGGTCGGATCGACGCCTTCACGAATTTTCTGAATACGCTTAGCTACCATGGTCTTAACCTACCACTTCCAGGCCCATGGCGCGGGCGGAGCCCTCGATCATGGCCATTGCGCCTTCGATATCGGCGGCGTTCAGATCCTTCATCTTGGCTTCGGCGATCGCCTTGACCTGAGCCTTGCTCAGGGTGCCAGCCTTGGCGCCCTTGCCCGGCGTCTTGGAGCCGGACTGGATCTTCGCTTCCTTCTTCAGGAAGTAGCTGACCGGCGGCTGCTTCATGATGAAGGTGAAGGACTTGTCCTGGTAGTAGGTGATGACGACCGGGATCGGCATACCCTTTTCCATTTCCTGCGTGGCGGCATTGAACGCCTTGCAGAATTCCATGATGTTAATGCCACGCTGACCAAGCGCAGGACCGATCGGCGGCGACGGATTCGCCGAGCCGGCCTTGACCTGCAGCTTGAGCTGGCCTGCAACTTTCTTAGCCATTTCTCTCTGCCTTTCTATATGACCGGTTGCCCGGCCCACTATGCCGGATCGCTCCGGCGGCTGCGGTTGCGTGGTGCGGATCACCAGGCCCGGCTAAGACCCTACCCTTCCACGCGGATTGCGGCTTGGCCGCGAGATATAAGCAAGCACTTGCTTATATCCAAACTCGAACGAAAGGCTAGCCGCCAGGCCAACCTTTCGTAGAAATCACAATCAGACCTTCTCGACCTGGCTGTATTCCAGCTCGACCGGCGTAGCGCGGCCGAAAATCGACACTTCCACCTTCAGGCGCGAACGCTCTTCGTCCACATCCTGAACCGTGCCGTTGAACGATGCGAACGGACCATCGGAAACGCGGACCTGCTCGCCGATCTCGAAGGATACGGAAGCCTTCGGCCGCTCGACGCCTTCCTGGACCTGACCGAGAATGCGCTCGGCTTCATAATCCGGAATCGGAACGGGCTTATTGTCGGAGCCGAGAAAGCCAGTGACCTTCGGCGTATTCTTGATCAGGTGGTAAGCTTCATCCGTCAGGTTGGCGCGCACCAGCACGTAACCCGGGAAGAACTTGCGCTCGCTATCGACCTTACGGCCGCGGCGAACCTCGACGACCTTCTCGGTCGGCACAAGGATCTTCTCGAACAGATGCTCGAGACCCTTCTGCCTGGCCTTCTCCTCGATGGATTCAGCCACCTTCTTTTCGAAATTAGAATAAGCGTGGACGATGTACCAACGTGCCGCCATGTTCATCTCCACCCGATATCAATTGCCGGTATTCAGCACGTAGCCGAGAATCCAGCCGATGAGCTGGTCAGCGGCAAAGAAAAACAGCGAGGCGAAAACGACCATGACGAGCACCATCACCGTCGAGATCATCGTCTCGCGGCGTGAGGGCCAAGTGATTTTCGACGTCTCGGAGCGCACTTGCCGCAGAAACGCTAGTGGATTCGTTTTGGATGCCATTGACTGCCCACGCAATTACGGCGCGTAAAGCTGAAACTATCAGCCCCACGCACCGCGTGTCTGTTAAACCCTACATAAACACCGATTCCCGATTTAACAAGAGGCGATACGGTGTTTTCTAAAATTTGCCGGCAATCCGGCATAACCCTCAACCCGAGAAGCTGCGAAACAACGCGCCAGTCAAATCAAGGAAAATGGCAGGGGCAGCAGGGCTCGAACCTACGACCTGCGGTTTTGGAGACCGCCGCTCTACCAACTGAGCTATACCCCTTCTTCCTTCGAATATTCGCTTCAGGCGGTGGACCGTCCGAGCAGTTCGAAGACATGGCGCTCCCTTTAAGGCGGGACGAAACGATTGGCAAGAGCGTTTTTTGCTTTTTCCCAATCGAACCCGCAACTTCACATGAGACATGTCCGAGCGGACAGATCTGCCGGACAGGCAAAGCCGCCGCAAAAGCTGCAGAAAGGATGCCCTTATCTTCGTTACTCTCCGGGAGAACCTTTCGGCTTGCGCTTGAGAAATTTCGGCCTGAGGCGACGCATAAAATTGTCGGCGGAGCGAATCACATTGGTCAGGGAGATCAGCTTGTCTATTTCGGCATCGGTATTGCCCAGCCGCTCCGACAAAACCTCGGCTGCGGCCAAGGCAATTTCGGCTGGAGGCACCTCCGTGAAGCGCTGGGCAAGGCTGATATAGGGGTTCAGTGCGACCCCACCATGGATGGTGATCTTGCCCAGGCGGGCGAAGAGACGAAGGAAGGTCTGCTCGAAGCTCCAGTCATGGGCGGAAACCACCCTCCACTTCTGACTGCGCCTGGCCGAGAAACCCGCAAGCACGATCGCGCCGGGCAATTTCAGATCGCTGAGCCAAAGCGCCATAGCAAAGCCGCTCGTCGGCGTCTTGCCTTCCGTATAAAAATCGGAGCAGAAGCCCACGAGATCGAGGTGGCCGGTCGGCGCACCCTGGAAATCAGCGGCGGGATTGAGCTTTTCTTCCGGACCAAGCCGGATATTCATGATGCCAAGGAAATATTCCTTCGGAAAGAATTTGACCACCTCGCCCACTTCGCCGCGATAGACGATGTTGGCACCACGCGGCTGACCACGGGAGATCAGCAGCGAATGCCCATGGAACGGGCGATCCAGAACCTTGTAGACCTTGTTGAAGAAGACGAAGAGCGCAGTTCCGGGAAACTGCGCCCGCAGGCTTGCGATATCGACCGCGTCGCTATTGGCGACCAGAACGATATGGGAAAACCCTGCCAATATTGTCCGCCACTCGTCGGCACTGTTCAAGCCGGCCGCAGAACCCGCGGCCGGTATGCCGACATCGATGTTTCCTGTCGTCTTATGATCCAAATCGCTCACTTCTGCTGGACGTGCAGCATGCGGTCGCGCATGGCAAACCATTCTTCGGCGTAGTCGTCGTTGCGATATTCATCGAAATACGGGCCGCCATCGGTGAAATGCACGAGCTTGGCATCTTCGCGATAATCGTATTCGTTGACGAGATAGTTCCAGACGACCGGCACCTCGCCGATCTGGTCGTCATTCTCCAGCCACTTGAACTGATGAAGCTGAAGACCAGTCGCGGTATTGACGAAATCCTTGGTCAACGCCGTGCACTTGGCATTGTTGAACAGGATCATGCTCGACCAGTTCTTCTTTTCATACTTCGTCTGCGTCTGGCCGAGGAACTTGGTTTCGATCTTCGGCTGATAGTCGTGCTTGACGCACATGGCGGCATAGCGGTCGTCACGCAGCGCCCAAAGCTCGGCGATATCGGCGCGGGCGAGCATGTCGCAATCCATGAAGATGCTCCAGCCTTGGTAATCGCTGAGATAAGGCACGAGGAAGCGCGAGAAGGAAAACTCGGTCGATTGCAGCGGGTTGCGCTCACGCGTGAAGATGCCGTCGAGATTGTTGAGCACGATCGGCGAGAAGACCACCGGGATCGACGAGCGCTCGATGATGCTCTGGGTCAGGACGTGGTAGGCCACGACCTCCTTGGAATCGAATCCGACGAAAATACGTGCAACATTATCCTTCATGATACCTCCGAAACGGCTGGTCTGTTTTGAATCAGCCGGCAAATTATCTTTCGCCGTGACGCAAGCAAGGCTCAATTCATCGCATGAAGCCTATAGGCTGCGGGATGAGGGTTCAACACATGTGCCCGAATATGCCGCACGGCGCGCCGCAATCTACACGAGATGCCGCGAACCTGAACCTACTTAAAGAAACGAGGATATTTGTCGAGTGTTTGCGGAAGCATTTTTGGTTATGCTGCGTAACAAATGGAGAGATTTCCGCTTGTCTCTCTCCCGGACGCCGCCAGCGAGCAGCGCCGGGGGTATTTCTCAGGCTTTGCGCCTCAGACCTTCACATACTTCCGCCAGTTGTGCTCTTCCTTGAAGCCCAGGACCTCGCGGATCTTGCGATTGGACAGCAGGCCCTCATATTCGCCGATCTCACGCGTGAACGGGACGTTCGGAAAGTGCTTGGCGGCCAGCTCCCGCGACGGCGTGTTGGCCGAAACCGTGTCATTGGCGGCATTAAACACCTGGAAGCCGAGGCCGCTCTTCTCGATGCAGAGATGGACGATCTGGCCGAGGTCGCGAGCGTCGATATAGCTCCAGGCGATACGCTGGCGGATTTCGCTATTGGCGAAAAACTCAGGGAAACGCTCATATTCGTGCGGCTCGATGACGTTGCCAATACGCAGCGCGTAGATGTCGATGCCGAAACGTTCCGCAAAAGCCCGAGCCGTCTTCTCGTTTATGACCTTGGACAGGCCATAGGAATCCATCGGATTGACATCATAATCTTCTTCCAGTGGGAACTGATGGAAATCGCGATGGCCTTCGGCAAAGCACACACCGTAGGTCGTCTCGCTGGAGGCGACAATGATCTTCCTCACGCCGAGCTTCGCGGCCGCCTCGATGACATTGTAGGTGCTCATCGTATTGATACGGAAGGTCTCGTTATCTGGCTTGATCAGGATTCGGGGAATAGCGGCGAAATGCACGACGGCATCGAAAGGCTGCACACCCTTGCCCTGATCGAGATCCGGAAAATCGCGATGCATGCTAAGGACATTATAAACCTGTCCCGCATCGGTGACATCGGCCTGCAGATTGGTGACGCCAGGACTGTTCAGTGGCACGAGATCGACATTATGGACCTCGTAGCCGGCATTCACCAACCAAGGAACCGTGTGACGTCCAGCCTTGCCGCTGCCGCCCGTGAACAAAATACGTTTCTTCATGAAATCTCCTCCAGATAAAATCGAGCGATACATAGGCCCTTGCCTCCGTTTCGCAAGACACGGCTTGGTGACCTCACACTTTCCCGCCAAAATAATGGGGACGACTCGGTAAAGCATATGCCCCGTGGCGAAAACGACAAAAGGAGATGAGTGGGATGCGGCCGATCACGCTTGTCGAATATGATCCGCAATGGCCCCTTCTCTTCGAAAGGAGAAGCAAGGCGATCGGCCTGATTCTCGGCCACCCCGCCCAATTCCATCATATCGGCAGCACTGCCATCGCCGGACTATGCGCCAAACCGAAGCTCGATATCGATGCGGTCCTCTTTTCTGAGAGTGCAAGACACGACGCGACGGAGCACCTGAAGGAAGGCGGATATCGCTTTCACGGCGATCCGCATGATGCCGGCCGCTGGACCTTCACCAAGGATGAGACGTCTTACGGCACCCGACTTTATCTTTGCCTGCCTGATAACGAGGCCCACCGGGAGCGCCGTCTCTTTCGCGACTATCTGGGCGCCCATCCCGAACGTGCGGCGAATTATGCGACCTTGAAACGGCGTCTGGCCGAAGAGGCCGGTGGCGATTGGGATCACTACACCGGCGGCAAGAGCGATTTCGTTGCCGATATCGTGCGCCGCGCGAAGATGGAGATCTCATCGATCGAAAATATCACCGGCTGGTGATAGTGTCGTTGGATTAATCGATCAGGCGCCTCAGCACATTATCCACGCTCTGCTTCAGCGAAAGATGGCTCGTATCGAGAATCTCAAGACCCGATGCCTGAGCTTCGCGGCGCAGATAGGCGGCCCAGTTCATCATGTTCGCATCGGCAAATTCCGGCTGCCCTCGCTGAGCGGACAAGCGATGCGTCCTCGTTGCGTCATCGCAATCGACCAATATGAGGTGATAGTCATCGATCCTGGCAGTCAAGGCGGCTTCGATGACGAAGGACGGCCGCATCTGCCCTTCGAAAAGAATGGCCTTGCCCTTGTGCGCTTGCGGCGCAAGCCGCGCCACCCATTCGATGGTCTTGTCCCGCTGCCAGGCCTCGGGCGAACCATGATCCCTGACCATGGCGTCAAGAGACGGTATGCCGATGCTGTCGAAATGATAGACGGCTAACCTTCCAGCATGATCCCTGGCTATTGCCTCCGCGATAGCAGTCTTCCCCGAACCGGAGGCACCGGTCAGAATAATCAAGCTCATGCGAACCTCCGAATGCGAAAAGGCCCCGCTGTTTCCAGCGAGGCCTTCTTATAAAAGAATAATCCGAAGATTACTCGACGATGGATGCC
>UCII01000019.1 GCA_900472485.1 Hyphomicrobiales bacterium | reverse complement strand
CCGACGATGACGACCGCAAGACCAGTCTTCACACCGGCCTCTGCCTCAAGTCCCGCCGCTGCAGCCTTCACGGCCTCGATCACCGAAGCCGCCGCTTGTTTCCCGTCGATCACTGTTGCGAGCGCCATCACTCACCCCATGCGCTCGGAAGCGTAGGATCCCGGGCTTGCCGGGAAGACGACGGTGCGGTTGCCGTTGAGGAAGGTGCGATAGTGGATATGCGCATGGATGGCACGGGCGAGCACCTGGCTCTCGACATCGCGGCCGATCGAGACATAATCCTCGGCAGACTGCGCATGCGTGATGCGCGCCGTGTCCTGCTCGATGATCGGACCCTCGTCGAGATCGGCCGTCACATAATGCGCCGTCGCCCCGATCAGCTTCACCCCGCGCTCATAGGCCTGCTTGTAGGGGTTGGCCCCCTTGAAGGAGGGCAGGAAGGAATGGTGAATGTTGATGATGCGGCCCGACATCTTTCGGCACAGCGCATCCGACAGAACCTGCATGTAGCGCGCCAAGACGACAAGCTCGGTGCCGGTCTGTTCGACCAGCTCCAAAAGCTGAGCTTCGGCCTGCGGCTTGTTGTCCTTCGTTACCTTGATGTGATGGAAGGGAATGTCGTGATTGACGACCACCTTCTGGTAATCGAAATGGTTGGAGACGACGCCGACGATGTCGATCGGCAGCGCGCCGATCTTCCAGCGATAGAGCAGGTCGTTGAGGCAATGGCCGAAGCGCGAGACCATCAAGAGCACCTTCATGCGCTTCTTGGCATCGTGGATCTCGACGTCCATGGCGAACTTCTCGGCGATCGGCTTGAAGCCTTCGACGAGCGCTGCCTGGCCCACACCTTCTTCCGAGATGAAGGAGACGCGCATGAAGAACATGCCGGTGTCGAGATCGTCGAACTGGCTGGAGTCGACGATGTTGCAGCCCTCTCCGGCCAGATAGTTCGAGATCGCCGCAACAATCCCACGCGTCGATTGGCACGCAACTGTCAATACATAGCTCGTCATGCTGATTTTCCTCCGCCGTCCGCGGCCAAAATTCCGCCTCATGTGTCCCAGGCAATCGCATATGGGGCAGGTACGCTGCCGCACACCCCTTCTCCCCAGCGGGGAGAGGGTGCCGTCAGGCGGGTGAGGGGGTACCCGCCACGAGCGCGAAAGTCCATGAATTCAAATCGGAAAGCCCCCCCCCCCCCCCCCNNCCCCGCTGGGGAGAAGGAGTTTCCGAGGATGATCCCGCCATATGCGATAAAGCGCGGCATTTGGGTCAATTCTCGTGTCTTTTTGCGCACTCAGATATCGAGCGTGCTGTCGCGCTCCCACTGCGTGAAGTGCGAGCAATAGGCGTTCCATTCCTGGTGCTTGAGCTTCAGATAGGCTTCGGAGAATTCCGAGCCGATCGCCTGCTTCAGCCCCTCGTCCTCGTCATAGGCCCGCAGCGCATCGAGCAGATTGAGCGGCAGGCGCGGCGCATTCTTCACGAGATGACCCTCCGCATACATGTCGATATCGTGATGGGGGCCAGGATCGGCGTTGCTGCGCAGGCCATCCAGGCCGGCAGCGATAATCACCGCCTGCAGCAGGTATGGATTGACGGCACCATCGGGCAGGCGCAGCTCGAAGCGGCCTGGACCCGGCACGCGCACCATATGGGTGCGGTTGTTGCCGGTCCACGTCACGGTATTGGGAGACCAGGTGGCGCCCGAGGTCGTGCGCGGCGCATTGATGCGTTTGTAGGAATTGACCGTCGGGTTGGTGATCGCCGCCAGCGACGAGGCATGTTTCATGATGCCGCCGAGGAAATGCTTGCCTTCGGTCGACAGGCCGAATTCGGCTTCCCTGTCGGCAAAGACATTAGTCCTGCCGTCATTGCTCCATACGGAAATATGGCAATGGCAGCCGTTGCCCGTCAGGCCCTTGAAGGGCTTCGGCATGAATGTCGCCCTGAGACCGTGCTTTTCGGCGACCGACTTGACCATGAACTTAAAGAAGGAGTGCTTGTCCGCCGTCTTCAAGGCATCGTCGAATTCCCAGTTCATCTCGAACTGGCCGTTGGCATCCTCGTGGTCGTTCTGATAGGCGCCCCAGCCGAGCTCCAGCATATAGTCGCAGATCTCGGAGATGACGTCATAGCGGCGCATGACGGCCTGCTGGTCGTAGCAGGGTTTTTCGGCAGTGTCGTATTCATCCGAGATCTTCGAGCCATCGGCGGTGATCAGGAAGAATTCGGCTTCGACGCCGGTCTTGACCCGCTTACCTGCGGCTTCCGCTTCTTTCACGAGCTTCTTCAGCACGTTTCGCGGCGCCTGGCCGACGAGTTCGCCCTCCATCATGCAATCGGCCGCGACCCAGGCAACGTCCTTCTTCCATGGGAGCTGGATGACGGAGGAAGCATCGGGTACGGCGAAAAGATCGGGATGGGCGGGTGTCATGTCGAGCCAGGTCGCGAAACCGGCAAAGCCGGCGCCCTCTTCCTGCATCCCGGCAATGGCCTGGGCCGGCACCAGCTTAGCACGCTGACCGGAAAAAAGATCCGTATAACTGATCATGAAATATTTGATGCCTTTGTCCTTTGCAAAGGCAGCAAGATCCAGTGTCATTCTCGTTCCCCTTTGGATTTCTTCGAGACACTTCGATGATGCATGCAGCGGCCGGGCCTCTCAGGCCCGGCCGGTATCTTAAAAGCCTCCCTTGCCCGGGTACCAATTGGTGCCGGCGAGCGGAATCTGCGCCATGGCGGCAGCTTCCATCGTCAGCGCACAGAGGTCCTCAGGTTCCAGATTGTGCAGGTGATTTTTGCCGCAAGCGCGCGCGATCGTCTGCGCCTCCAGCGTCATCACCTTGAGATAGTTGGCAAGGCGCCGGCCCGCAGCAATCGGATCGAGCCGGCTTGCGAGCTCCGGATCCTGGGTCGTGATGCCGGCCGGGTCCTTGCCCTCATGCCAGTCGTCATAGGCGCCAGCCGTCGTGCCGAGCTTCTGGTACTCTTCTTCCCATTTGGGATCGTTGTCACCGAGCGCAACCAGCGCCGCCGTGCCGATGGCAACCGCATCTGCGCCCAGCGCTAAGGCCTTCGCCACATCGGCACCAGAGCGGATACCGCCGGAGATGATGAGCTGCACCTTGCGATGCATGCCAAGGTCCTGCAGCGCCTGAACGGCGGGGCGAATGCAGGCGAGCGTCGGCATGCCGACATTCTCGATGAAGACGTCCTGGGTCGCCGCCGTGCCGCCCTGCATGCCGTCGAGCACGACGACATCGGCACCAGCCTTGACGGCAAGAGCCGTATCATAATAGGGGCGTGCGCCGCCGACCTTCACATAGATCGGCTTTTCCCAATCGGTGATCTCGCGCAGCTCCATGATCTTGATTTCGAGATCGTCGGGGCCGGTCCAATCCGGATGGCGGCAGGCCGAGCGCTGGTCGATGCCCTTCGGCAGGTTGCGCATATTAGCGACGCGATCGGAGATTTTCTGGCCGAGCAGCATGCCGCCGCCGCCGGGTTTGGCGCCTTGGCCAACCACGACTTCGATTGCGTCGGCGCGACGCAGATCCCTAGGGTTCATGCCGTAGCGCGATGGAAGATATTGATAGACCAGCGTCTGCGAATGACCGCGCTCTTCATCGGTCATGCCGCCGTCGCCTGTCGTGGTCGAGGTCCCTGCGATCGTCGCACCGCGGCCCAGTGCTTCCTTGGCGTTGCCGGAAAGCGCACCGAAGCTCATGCCGGCAATGGTGATCGGGGTCTTCAGCGTGATCGGCTTCTTTGCGAAACGGCTGCCGAGGACGACGGTCGTATCGCATTTTTCGCGATAGCCTTCGAGCGGATAGCGCGAGATCGACGCGCCGAGAAAGAGCAGATCATCAAAATGCGGCACCTTGCGCTTCGTGCCGGCGCCACGGATATCGTAGATACCGGTTGCCGCCGCACGGCGGATTTCCGCGAGCGTATGATCATCGAAGGTCGCCGACTTACGGGGTGGCGTATATGGATTGTGGTAGCTCATGAGGTCCCCTTCGTCTCAATACGCGTCGGCATTGTCGATGTTGAAATTGTAGAGTTTGCGGGCCGATCCGTAGCGCTTGAATTCCTCAGGCTTGACCCCGCGCACGCCGGCCTTCTCGAGAAGCTCGCCAAGCTTCTCCAGATGCTCCGGGCGCATTTCCTTTTCGATGCAGTCCGAGCCGAGACTTTGCACTGAACCGCGGACAAAAAGCTTGGCTTCATAAAGGCTGTCGCCCAGCGCATCGCCGGCATCGCCCAGCACGACCAAATGGCCGGACTGCCCCATGAAGGCGGACATATGGCCGATATTGCCGTAGACGACGATGTCGATGCCCTTCATCGAGATGCCGCAGCGCGAGGCGGCATTGCCCTTGATGACGAGCAGGCCACCCTGCCCGGTCGCCCCGGCATACTGGCTGGCATCGCCTTCGATGACGACGCTGCCGGACATCATGTTTTCGGCGACGCCGGGACCGGCGGAGCCATGCACGGTGACGTTACCACCGTCGTTCATGCCGGCACAGTAGTAGCCAACCGAACCCCTGATATCGACAGTAACGGGCGCATCGATACCGGCGGCGACAGCATGATGGCCGCGCGGGTTGACGACTTCGAAGGCGAGATCGTTGGCGCCCGGGGGAAGGCCGTGAAGAGCGCTATTGAGTTCGCGTAGCGGTGTGACGGATAGGTCGAAAACTGGCATGTAAGATCTTTCTCGATTGCGGCGCGTTTGATCAGGCAGCCTTTTCGTGATCCCAGAAATAGACGGTTGCCGGCTCCGGCTCCCAGATGCGGGCATCCTCGATGCCAGGCAGATTGACGAGCGCGCGATATTCGGAGCCAAAGGCGACATACTGGTCGGTCTCCGCCATGACGGCCGGCTTGCAGGCGATGGGGTCGCGAACGACGCCAAAGCCGGACTTGGTGCCGACGACGAAGGTGAAGAAGCCGTCGAGATCGTCGACCACGCCTTCCAATGCCGCGCCGAGATCCTTGCCTTTGGCCATTTCGGCCGTCAGATAGGCGGCCGCGACCTCGGTATCGTTTTCCGTCTCGAAGGTCATGCCCTCGCGCTTAAGCTCGCGACGCAGGTTGTTGTGGTTCGAGAGCGAACCATTGTGAACCAGGCATTGATCCGAACCTGTCGAGAAGGGATGAGCGCCAAGCGTTGTGACAGCCGACTCGGTCGCCATACGAGTATGGCCGATGCCGTGCGTGCCCGACATGGCGGCGACGCCGAAGCGCGAGACCACATCCTTGGGGAGGCCGACTTCCTTGTAGATCTCGACGGTATCGCCGCTGCTCATGACGCGGATATTCGGGCGCGATGCCGTCAGGGCCGCCCTGCCCTCGTCGAGCTTGTCCTTGGCAAGGGTGATGACCGCATGCGTGCTCTTGACCACGACGGATACCGGCACGTCGAGCGCCCGCCGGAGCTCATATTCCAGCCCGTCGAAATCTTTTGCCGGATCGGGCGACTGAACGGTGATCTTTGCCGTGTTGCCATTATCGCTCCCGTAGATCGCAATGCCTGCACTATCAGGTCCTCGATCGGTCATCGTGATCAGCATGGAAGACAGAAGGGCGCCGAGTTTCGGCTCCAGCGCCTTATCCTTTAAGAAGAGACCGACAATTCCGCACATGCCCAAACCCTCCGTTTTCGCATCTGCAAAAATGGCTATCAGGTCCGCTCAGCATTTTCAACTCAAAAGAATAAATTTTTCTTTTGAAGCAAGTTATTCACTCTTGCCCCGTTGCGGATAGCTGATGATCGAAAGGTATTTGGCTGGCAGTTTCACCAAGACTTCAGGGCCGTGCGGCGCATCGGCATCGAAGAAGAGACTGTCGCCCGGCTGCATGGGGTAAAGCTGATCGCTGTGGCGGTACATGACTTCGCCCTCGAGCATATAGAGGAACTCCATGCCCTCATGCTGGAAGGTCGGGAAGACGTCGGAATCCGCCGTCAGCGTGATGAGGTAGGGCTCGACGATGACACCGCTCGAATTGTTGTCGATATGACCGAGTAGATTATATTGATGGCCGGCGCGCGTGCCACGCCGCTCGAGTTCGACGCCCTGGCCGGCCTTGACGAAAACGGCGTTGCGCGGTTCCTCGTAGCGACGGAAGAAGGCAGTCAGCGGCACGCCGAGCGCGCGCGACAGCGATTGCAATGTCGTCAGCGATGGCGAGATATTGCCGTTTTCGATCTTCGACAGCATGCCCAGCGAGATGCCAGTCGCGGCCGCGAGATCCGTCACGGTGATGCCGAGCTTCTTGCGATAGGCACGGACCTCGTGGCCGATCGCCATTTCGAGGTTGTTTTCCTTCGGCTCGCGAACCGCGTGCGGGTCTTGCGAAAAAGCCGACCGTCCAGCGTGGGATTGATCGTCCGCCGATACAGTGTCTGCCTTGGTTTTCATTCCGTATCCTTTTTGCCGGCAGGGCTTGCCGGGAAGAACTCTATCTTCCCAGTGAAATTTTCTCAACTGCGGCGAAAGTCATCCTTGGCGAGCCTCGCTGGGCGCCGTGCCATAAAGAGAGCGATAGGCCCTGGAGAAATGCGCGCCGCTGGAAAAGCCGGTGGCGACGGCGATTTCGGAAATCGAAAGCGGGCTCTGCTCCAGCAGACGTCGGGCATGCTGCAGCCTTATCCGTCGGTACTGCTCTAGGAACGTCGAGCCGAGATGACTGGCAAACAGCCGGTCGAGATGGCGCGGCGTGACCCCAGCAATGCGAGCCATGGCGGCACGATCGAGCGGCATCTCGATCGTTTCCTCCATTTTTTCGAGCACACCAAGCAAACCCGGATGGTGAACGCCGTAACGCTCGGCGAGCGAACCGCGTTGCGGCGCAGCCGGCTCACCCACCTCCGTATGCAGGTACCAGTCGCTGACGCGGCGAGCGAAATCGGCGCCCATGCGCTCTGCTATCAGCACATGCATCATGTCGATCGGCGCGATGCCGCCGCCGCAGGTGATGCGATTGCCGTCGATGACGAAGCGCGCCTGGCGCGGCGACAGCGCCGGAAAGGCTTCGAGCAGCGCCGGCGCGTGCTCCCAATGAATGGTGAAATCGCGCTCGGCCAGAAGCCCGGCGGCGGCAAGCAGATAGGGGCCGCCGGAAATGCCGCCGATGCGAACGCCCTCACGCGCGAGCTGGCGGAGGCAGGCGAGAACCGAGGGGTAGTGCCAGTCTCGCGGCGAGCCGCCGGCGCAGACGAAAACCGTGCCGAGACCTGAGCCTCGACCAGGAAGAGGTTCGGCCGGCACCGGCACACCGCCCGACGAGACCGCCGGGGTGCCGTCCGGCGAGAAGATCGACAATCGATAGATTTCCCGCCCGGCCAGGAGATTGGCCGCCCGCAACGGCTCGCTTGCCGAGGCAAAGGACATCAACGCGAATCCCGGGATCAGGATGAAACCAATATTCTGGCTATTTTTGCTATCGATCGCCGTCATGTCCCTTTTCTATCGAAATAGGTCCTAATTTGGCAAGTCGGCATTTTACACTCTGTCATCATGAGCGCAGTTCAAAGCGGACCTGACCATGCGCTACTCGGCTTTCTCTGTTTTTCTCAACGGCCTTCGCGGCAATACCGGCTGGGCGCCTGCCTGGCGCCAGCCGCAACCGAAGCAACATTATGATGTCATCATCGTTGGTGGTGGCGGCCATGGACTGGCGACCGCCTATTATCTCGCCAAGACCTTCGGCGTCACCAATGTCGCCGTTCTGGAAAAGGGCTATCTCGGCTCGGGCAATATCGGCCGCAATACCACGATCATCCGCTCGAACTACTTGCTTCCCGGCAATAATCCCTTTTACGAGCTTTCGATGAAGCTCTGGGAAGGGCTGGAGCAGGATTTCAACTTCAACGCCATGGTCTCGCAGCGCGGCGTGCTTAATCTCTTTCATTCGGATGCGCAGCGCGATGCCTATACGCGACGCGGCAATGCCATGCGCCTGCATGGAGTCGATGCCGAGCTGCTCGACCGCGAAACCGTTCGCAAAAAGCTGCCCTTCCTGGACTTCGAAAACGCACGATTCCCGATCATGGGCGGCCTGTTGCAGCAGCGCGGCGGCACGGTGCGCCACGACGCGGTCGCCTGGGGCTATGCACGCGGAGCCGATAGCCGTGGTGTCGACATCATCACCGGCTGTGAAGTCACAGGCATCCGCACCGACCAGGGTCGCGTGACGGGTGTCGAGACGACGAAGGGGTTTATCGGTTGCGGCAAGCTTGCGCTGGCGGCGGCCGGCAATTCCACCGTCGTCGCCGACATGGCGGGGCTGCGTTTGCCGATCGAAAGTCATGTGCTGCAGGCTTTCGTCTCGGAAGGCCTGAAGCCGTTCATCGACTGCGTCGTCACCTTCGGCGCCGGACATTTCTATGTCTCGCAATCCGACAAGGGCGGCCTTGTCTTCGGCGGCGATATCGACGGCTACAATTCCTATGCCCAGCGCGGCAATCTCGCGACTGTCGAACACGTCGCCGAAGCCGGCGTTGCGATGATCCCGGCACTGACCCGCGTGCGCTACCTGCGCACATGGGGTGGCGTCATGGATATGAGCATGGACGGCTCCCCGATCATCGACCGGACCCACATCGACAATCTCTATCTGAACGCCGGCTGGTGTTACGGCGGCTTCAAGGCCACGCCGGCCTCGGGCTACTGCTACGCCCATCTGATCGCCCGCAACGAGCCGCATGAAACGGCGACACAGCTGCGCCTCGACCGATTCCGGCGTGGCTTTCAGATCGATGAAAAGGGCGTCGGCGCCCAGCCGAACCTGCATTGAGGACATGACGACATGGCAAGCCTGATTTCCTGCCCTCACTGCGGCACACGTCCCAAGGAAGAATTCACCATCAAGGGGGATGCAAGTATCAGCCGCCCTGCCCCAAATGCCGACGCTGAAGATTGGTACGACTACGTCTATCTGCGCGACAATCCGAAGGGGCTTCACAAGGAATTTTGGCACCATTCTTCCGGCTGCCGCCGCTGGCTGATCGTCGAGCGCGACACGGTTACTCACAAGGTTCACGGCGTCAGCGACGCGGCACTTGCCAAGCTCGGAGGTGAGGCATGAGCAGCTATCGCCTCTCCTCCGGCGGCCGGATCGACCGCTCCAAAACCGTTGCCTTCAGTTTCGATGGTCGAGATTTGACCGGCCATCCGGGCGACACGCTTGCCTCCGCGCTTCTTGCCAACGGCATCCAGCTCGTTGGCCGCAGCTTCAAATATCACCGGCCGCGCGGCATCCTGACAGCGGGTGCCGCCGAACCCAACGCGCTCGTCACAACAGGCACAAGCGGGCGAACGGAAGCCAACAGCCGTGCCACGATGATCGAGCTTCATGACGGGCTGATCGCCCGCAGCCAGAACCGCTGGCCGTCGCTCAATTTCGATGTCGGCGCCGTCAGCGGCCTGCTCTCACCCTTCCTGAGCGCCGGCTTCTACTACAAGACCTTCATGTGGCCTGCCGCCTTCTGGGAAAAAGTCTACGAGCCGCTGATCCGCAAGGCAGCCGGCCTTGGCAAGGCATCCTATGAGGCCGATCCTGATTCCTACGAAAAGTGCTGGGCGCATTGCGACTTGCTCGTGATCGGTGCCGGGCCTGCAGGTCTTGCCGCGGCGCTGACCGCGGGACGTGCCGGAGCGCGCGTCATTCTCGCGGACGAAGGCTTTGATCTCGGCGGCAGCTTGCTCTCGGAGAGCAGCTCGCCCCTCAACGACATGTTGGACGAACTCGACAGCCTGCCGAACGTGCAATGCCTGTCGCGCACGACGGTTATCGGCTGGTACGACGACAATGTCTTCGGCGCGGTCGAACGCGTCCAGAAGCATGTGGCAACACCCGACCCCCGCCAGCCTGTCGAACGCCTCTGGCGCATCATCGCCAAGCAGGCGATCCTTGCGACCGGCGCCGAGGAGCGGCCGCTTGTCTTCGGCGGCAACGATATTCCAGGCGTCATGATATCAGGCGCCATGCGCAGCTATCTTAATCGCCAGGCTGTCGCGCCCGGCAAACGTACGGTCGTCTTCACGACCAACAGCTCCGGCTATCGCACTGCCGCCGACCTCGAGGCCGCAGGCATTGACGTCGCCGCCGTCGTCGATACGCGCGCCACAGGTGAACACTGGAACGGCAAGGCGCGGGTGCTGACCGGTGCATGCGTTCTCGATGCGGTCGGCACCAAGCAGGTCCGCGGGGTCAAGATTGCGAGCGGCTCGGGCATGCAGGAGATCGATGCGGATGCTTTGGCCATGTCCGGCGGCTGGAGCCCGATCATTCACCTTGCCTGCCATCGCGGCGCCAAGCCGGTCTGGTCGGAAAAGCATGCAGCCTTCCTCGCGCCGGAAAGACAGGAAGGGTTGACGATCGCAGGTGCCGCCGCCGGTCTTGCCTCCACCGAAGCATGCCTCGGCGATGGCGCCAGCAAGGCCGTCGCGGCGCTCGAGGCAATTGGTCTTGCCAAAGTGGAACCGGCTTTTGCGTCGGTCGACGATACCACACAAGCGGCATCGCCTCTCTGGTTCGTCAAGGGCGGTAAGGGCAAGGCCTTCGTCGACTATCAGAACGACGTCCACCTCAAGGACCTCGACCTTGCCGTGCGCGAAGGTTATGGCGATGTCGAGCTTGCCAAGCGCTATACGACGAACGGCATGGCGACGGACCAGGGCAAGCTTTCCAATATCAATGCCATCGGCATCCTGGCCGAGGCCCGCGGCGTCTCACCGGCCGAGGTCGGGACCACGACATTTCGGCCGTTCTATACCCCTGTTTCCTTCGGTGCGCTGACAGGTACTTCGCGGGCTAAGCATTTCCAGCCCGCACGCAAATCTCCCTTGCATGATTGGGCAAAGAAGAATGGCGCGGTCTTCGTGGAAACCGGGCTTTGGTACCGCTCGTCCTGGTTCCCGCGCGAAGGCGAGAAGATCTGGCGCGAAAGTGTCGATCGCGAAGTGCTGAATATCCGGAAAAATGCCGGCATCTGCGATGTCTCGACCCTCGGCAAGATCGAGATCCTCGGCAAGGATGCCGCGACCTTCCTCGACCGTATCTATTGCAACGGCTTTGCCAAGCTGCCCGTCGGCAAGGCGCGCTACGGCATCATGCTGCGCGAAGACGGCATGATCTATGACGACGGCACCACCAGCCGCTTGAGCGAAGACCATTTCTTCATGACCACGACGACAGCGCTTGCCGCCGGCGTGCTCACCCATCTGGAATTCTGCGCCCAGACGCTCTGGCCCGAGCTGGAGGTCTATTTTGCATCGTCGACCGACCAATGGGCGCAGATGGCGGTCGCCGGCCCAAAATCGCGGACGATCCTCTCCGAGATCGTCGATGAAGATATTTCCGACGCCGCCTTCCCGTTCATGAGCGCGCGCGCGGTCTCATTGTTCGGCGGCAAGCTTGAAGGCCGCCTCTTCCGGATATCCTTTTCGGGCGAGCTCGCTTACGAGCTCGGCGTGCCGGCGGCCTATGGAGAGTTCGTCGCCGACGCCATCATGGAGGCGGGTCAAAAACATGAAATCTGTGCCTATGGCGCCGAGGCGCTTGGCGTCATGCGTATCGAGAAAGGCCATGTCACCCATGCCGAGATCAACGGCACGGTAACACCAGGCGATCTTGGCTTTGCCCGCATGGTTTCGGCAACGAAGCCAGATTTGATCGGCAAGGCGATGCTTCAACGCGAAGGCCTGCAGGCCGCTGATCGGCCTCGCCTCGTCGGTGTCAAACCGGTAGACCCGGCAACAAGCTTCCGCACCGGCGCCCATATCCTTGCGGAAGGTGCGGCGGCGACGCTCGAAAACGATCAGGGCTATGTGACATCGAGCGCCTTTTCCCCGAGCCTCGGCCATACGATCGGGCTCGCTCTCATCAAGAACGGACCGGAGCGCGTCGGCGAAAAGGTCGTCGTCTGGAATGGGCTTAGAAACGAATACACGGATGCAGTGATCTGCAGCCCGGTCTTCATCGACCCTCAGAATGAGAAACTCCATGCCTGATTTGCCGATATCAAAGCCGGTCCTTGCCGGAAAGGCCGTTCTGCAAGGCGGGGCCATCCGGCTTGAAGCCCTGCCCGAGGGCCATCTCCTGCATGTGATGGGCGCAACCACCAGCGAAGAGCTTGCGGCCCATCTTCCCGAGGCCGGCCTCGAGCAAAGTTCCGTACGCCCGGCGGGATACCGGCAATGGTTCATTGCCGGCAATGAGCCGCTCGCCGAATCCGAAAGGCAGGCTCTTGCCGATGCCCTGGCCGGCCGTGCCTTCATCTGCGACCAGAGCCACGGCCGTATCCGCATCCTCATTTCCGGCCCGAACGCCCCCCAGGTGCTCAACAAAGGTACGGCCGTCGATCTGCATCCATCGAGCTTCCCGAAGGGGTGCAGTGCCGTGACGCTTTTCGGTCATATCTCGGTGCAGCTCACGCGCACCAACATGAACGATTTCGAGCTGACTGTGCTGCGCAGCTTTGCGGAATCTCTTTATGAGGAGCTCGAGGCTCTGGTTCGATCTCAGGGTGCCGAGCAGCTCGCGGTCTGAACCACATCCAAACAGTTCTGGCGCGGATATAGTCAGGCAAGCCGTCTGGCTGGCAATCGTCATGCGCGCAACGCGCGAGGTACGCCTCAAACACAACGTTAGTAAGAAAAACTTATAATTAGGCCCCTGTTAACCATCTTGAGCTTAGAGATTGTTGATCCAGAGGCACGTCCGCCTTCCCCTGTTTTGCGAATAAATCGTTCATGTCGATCATCCACGCCCTCGGTGCAAATAGCGGTCGCCTCATCAGAATCACCTTTGGTCCCGGCGGACGCGAGCGCCCGCCGGTACGCGCAACGGGCCAAGCCAAACTCGCCAAAGCTCGCATCATGATGCTCGCGGGTGGGTTGCTCGTCTGTTATGTGGCGATCTTCGCTAGGCTTACCTATTTCGACATGGAGCCGAGGACCGACACGTCGGCGATTCCGCCGGATCATGTCAGCGCCGCGCGCCCGGATATCGTCGACAGAAACGGCGAACTGCTTGCAACCGATATCCGCACCGTTTCGATGTTTGCCGAGCCCAACCGCGTGATCGATCCGGACGAGGCAGTGGAAAAAATCGCCTCGATCTTTCCCGATATTGATCGCAAGTCCCTTTATAAGAAGCTTGCCGATCGCCGCTCGCATTTTGCCTGGTTGCGCCGGCAGCTGACGCCGAAGGAACAGAGCGAAATCCTGGCGCTCGGCATTCCGGCGATCGGTTTTCGGCCTGAGGTCAAGCGCTTCTATCCAGGCGGGCGCACGGCCGCCCATATTCTCGGCTATGTCGATATCGACAATCACGGCGTCGCCGGGATGGAGAAATATCTCGACATGCAGGGCCTGTCGGATCTCGCTTCCACGGGTCTGACGAGCCGCGACCAGCTGGAACCGGTGCGGCTTTCGATCGACCTGCGCGTCCAAAATGTCGTCCACGACGTGGTGTCGGATGCGATCGGCCGCTATCAAAGTCAGGCGGCCGGCGCCGTCATTCTCGACATTCATACCGGTGAAGTCCTGGCCATGGCCTCGGCCCCCGATTTCGATCCGAACGATCCGCAGGCTGATGTCAAAGGCTGGCTGAACCGCATGTCGAACGGCACAGACGAGATGGGCTCGGTGTTCAAGACCTTCTCGATCGCAATGGCCATCGACACGGGTATGGTCAAGCTGACGGACACCTTCGACGCCAGCTCTCCCTTGCATTATGGCGGCTTCACCATCCATGACGATCGCGACGTGCCGCGGCGCGTCCTGTCGATCCCTGAAATCTTCCGCTACTCGTCCAACATCGGCACTGCCAAGATGATGGACAAGGTGGGCATGACCATCCAGAAGAGCTATCTGACCCGCTTCGGGCTGTTGACGAAGATGCAGACCGAACTGCCCGAGGTGAAGGCGCCCAGCCAGCCAAAGGTTTGGAAGAAGCTCAACTCCATAACCATCGCCTTCGGCCATGGCGTCGCCACCACACCGATGCAGACTGCCGTCGCGGGTGCCGCCCTCATTGACGGCGGCAAGCTGATCGAACCCTCCTTCCTTCCGCGCACGCAGGAAGAGGCGGAAAAGACCGAGACGATGATCGTCAAGAAGAGCACCAGCGACACGATCCGCTATCTCTTCCGGCTGAACGGCGAACAGGGCACAGGCCGAGCCGCCGACGTCCCCGGCTATCATGTCGGCGGGAAGACGGGCACCGCAAACAAGGTCATTCACGGCGTTTACTCGCACAAGCTCAGCTTCAATTCGTTCCTGGCCGCATTCCCTATGGATAACCCGAAATACGTGGTGCTGGCCTTCATCGATCAGCCGCTGACGGGCGTGCACAACCTGAACCTCGCTGCAGAAACAGCAGCACCCATGGTCCATGATATCATCAGCCACGCCGCGCCGCTGCTCGGCGTCGAGCCCGATTTCGGGTCGAACTTGCTCGCCGCCTATTGAAGATTGGAGCAGTTCCAGGAAGAGAGCGCAGCGATTTTCCGTCCCGAATTGCTTGAAAACAAAGAGCTGGAGCGGTTTGGAGAATCCGTCAAACGCCGCTATAGCCACAGCCGCGCAAGAAAAAAGTGGCAGCCTCGCGTGCATGATCTTCCATCTGCGACTTCACGGGCGTCAGATCGGCATGAAACAGCGAGGATATCATCATCGGCAGCAACACCAGATCGATGAAGTATCGAGTGGTGGCTTCAAGGTTAGCCGGCGCGAAGGCAGGCAATGGCTTGAGTTCTTCGGCCTCCGCCAATTCTGCCACGAGTTTCATTGCGGTAGCCGTTCCATGTGCCCGCATGGCATAGTGGATCGTCGTTGCTAGATCCGGATGGCGGGTCGCTTCACCGATCACGCTGCGTATGAGCCCGATGGTCTCCGACCTTATGGCGCGCTGGACGATCAAGACACCTGCGGATTGGAAGCGTTCAAGGATGCTGCCCGACGTGGCTGAGGCCACCATTTCACCGGATTTTTGCGCCCAGCGGATGACGACTTCTCTGAACAAGGTCTCCTTGTTGATGAAGCGCGCATAGATGCTCGGCTTGCCGGCTCTCGCCACCTCGGCAATCTCGTCAATGCTCGCGCCCTCATAACCTCGGGCGATGAAGACCTGGAGGGCGGCCTGCAGAATTCTGTCCTCGACCTCTCCCGCCCTCTCCCGCGGCGGACGACCACGTCGCGTTGTATTTGTCTTTGCCGGCGTAATCTGGGGTTTTGCCATTTCTCGCGGCATGACGGACCTCACTGCTTTTTGATTGGCTTGGACGCGGTTTAGCACCCTCCGCGGCTCTTGACTAACATCCCGATCAGTTCTACGTCAATATTTAAATTGAACGTTTCATTTCAATTTATGCCCTTGTGATAAAAGAGGTAGAAGATGAGCACGCCTCAGGATGAGACTCTCGGAAAATTGATCGTGCTGGAGCCGAAGACGGCCGGCGGCAAGATAAATCATGAGCAAAGCGGCCTCTCGGCCGAACAGGAAAGGGCAGAAGCGCCGCAACCCGGCGACAAAACCCGAATACCCGACGAAACCGAAACGCCGGATGATCCCGGCCAGAAGGACGCGACCGGCAGCCCCTCCCGGCGCCGTCGGATGCTCCTGATCGGCGGAAGCGCGCTCGCTGCGGCAGCCGTGGTAACCTTTATCTATTGGGACAACGCCTCTCATTATGAAAGCACCGACGATGCCTTCATCGCTGCGCGGCAATATGCCATCACCTCGCGGGTAGCCGGTTATATTTCTTCCGTCCCCGTCACCGATAACCAACACGTCACGGGCGGCGAAGTGATCGCCCGCATCGATGATCGCGACTATCAAACAGCTCTGGAGCAGGCACAGGCTCAGGTCGCTGCCGCAAACGCCAACATCCAGAATACAGAGGCGCAGAAGCGGGTTCAGGAAGCGAATGTGGAAGAGGCCAAGGCTCAGGTCGCGCAGGCCCAAGCCAATCTCGTCTTCGCCCAGCAGCAAAACGACCGCTATCAGGGGCTGGTGAAGAGCGGCTCCGGCACTCTTCAGGAAGCGCAGCAATATACATCGCAATTGCACCAGCAACAGGCTGCCCTGAACACCGATCAAGCCTCGCTGACCGCTGCGCAGCGTCAGCTCGACGCCTATGACTTCCAGATCGCCAACGTTCAGGCCGCTCTCAAGCAGGATCAAGCCCAGCTCGACCAGGCCAAGCTCAATTTTTCCTACACGACGATGACAGCAGCTCAGCCGGGTCGAGTAGTGCAGCTGTCGGCCGGCGACGGCGAATATGTGCAGGCGGGCACGAATCTGGCGATGTTCGTGCCGGACAAGCTGTGGGTCACGGCCAACTTCAAGGAAACCCAGCTCGATCATATGCGCCCGGGCCAGCCGGTAACGCTGACTATCGACGCTTATGGCGGCCGCACGATCTATGGCCATGTCGCAAGCGTGCAGCCGGGATCGGGAACGGCATTCTCATTGCTTCCGGCAGAAAACGCCACCGGCAACTATGTAAAGATCGTCCAGCGCGTTCCCGTGAAGATCGAGCTTGATGACGTGCCGAGTGATGTCGCATTGGGCCCGGGTATGTCCGTCGTCCCGACGGTGCGCACCGATGCCAGTCCCTCCTTATGGGAAAGCTTGAGGAACGTGTTGTGAGCACGAACGGCGTCGCCAGATCGGTGGCAAACCCCTGGATCATTGCGATCGTCGTCGCGCTTGCCAGCTTCATGGAAGTGCTTGACACAACCATCGCCAACGTCGCCCTGAATTATATTTCCGGCGGCCTCGGTGTCAGCCAGGACGAAGCGTCCTGGGTCGTCACCACTTACCTCGTTTCCAACGCCGTGATCGTGACGGCCACAAGCTATCTCGTGCGTCTTCTCGGGCGCCGTACTTTCTTTCTCGGCTGCCTTGCGCTCTTCACCATCAGCTCCGTGATGTGCGGCTTTGCGCCCAATCTGCAATTCCTGCTGCTCGCCCGGATCCTGCAGGGCATCGGTGGCGGCGGCATGGTGCCGGTTGCCCAATCCATTCTGGCCGACAGCTTTCCGCCGGAAAAGCGAGGGCAGGGCTTTGCCTTGTTCGGCGTGGCCGTTGTCGTTGCTCCTGTGGTCGGGCCGACATTGGGCGGGTGGCTTTCGGATAATTTCTCATGGCATTGGTGCTTCCTGATCAACGGTCCCGTCGGCATCCTGACGCTTGCCGCCGTTGCCATGCTGATCAAGGAACCGGCAGGAGCAGCGCAAGAGCGCGCCCTGAAGCGCAGCCACGAGCCCGGCTTCGATTGGATCGGCTTCGGACTCGTCGCCACCTTTCTTGGAATGCTGGAGCTGATGCTCGACCGAGGATTGGAAGACGATTGGTTCGGCTCCAGCTTCATCGTTGCGGCAGCCGTGATCTGCGCGCTTGCCTTCCTGCTGATGATCCCCTGGGAACTGAAGCACAAGAATCCAGCTGTCGACATCAGGATGCTGGTCAGCCGACAGTTCGGCACCTGCTTTCTGGTAATGATGGCGACGGGCGCGCTTCTGCTCGCCACGACGCAATATCTGCCGCAGCTGGTTCAGCAGAATCTCGGCTACACCGCAACCTGGGCGGGGCTGATGCTGTCTCCCGGCGGCGTGGTCACCATGGTGATGATGTTCGTGGTCGGCTTCCTATCATCGAAAGTACAGCCGAAATATCTGATCGCGATCGGTGCCGGCTTCGTCGCGCTGTCGATGTATCAAGTAACCAGCGTCTATAGCGCCGTAGGTTTCTGGTATCTCGCCGAAGCCCGCATGCTGCAGGGGATCGGCCTGCCATTCATCTTCCTGCCGATCACCTCGGCCTCCTATGACGGGATTCCCGCCAGCAAGACCGACCAGGCCTCCGCGCTGCTGAACGCCGCTCGCAATACCGGCGGATCAATTGGCGTGTCGCTCATATCGAACGTCATCACCCATCGCGAACAATTCCATCAAAGCCGCCTGGTCGAACATATCATCCCGTCGAGCGGTTCCTATCAGGATACCTACGGCCAATTGAGCAACTATTTCATGGCGCAAGGAAGCTCACTTCCGACCTCCCACCAACAGGCGCTTGCCTGGATCGATCAGCAGATACAGAGCCAGGCTTCGTTTCTCTCTTATGTCGATGCCTTCTGGGTCCTGACGCTGATCTCGCTCGCTGCTATCCCCCTTGCCTTGACGCTGCGTAACGTAACGCTCGGCAAGAAGGCATCCATGGGACATTGACGGACTGACATTGCCGGTCGGAGCTTTCGATACAATGGAAGTTCCGACCCTGAAGGAAGCGCGCGTCCTACGGCAATCCATCCCGCGCTTGCGATGTTCGGATAGAACCTCGCAGACTAAAAACCCTGACAACTGTCAGGCTTTTCGCCTGCGTTTGTGGGAGGGATAGCACGACGTATATTGCCTCTCTGCCAGTCATCGGACGACACAAATCTTCGCAGAGCTCCTCAGCGACATCCGTTACTTGGAAAACCCTGACAGCTGTCAGGGTTTCGCGGCGAACACCGAAAGCAGGCTAGGCTGGCTCCCCTTCCCGATTGGGAAGATCGTCCCATCTTATCCGCAAAGATCGTCACTTGTGGATATCGCCATTGCCGCTGCCTTGCACCCTAAGAACCTCCGACATGTCCGGCGAATTATACGCGGCTTTCATCGCAGCAACGATAGCGTTCATCCTGATTATTTTCGCATGGCAGGATGTGTAGGTAGCCGACGAACAATAGCTGACATCAAGGAGAGAAAATGACGACTGCTTCACAGTTTCTCATCGCCGAGAGCGACGAATGGCTTGTGAGCCATCGAGCAAATTCGGCCCTCCCCGGCTATCTCATCATTTCGTCCAAAAGATCCGCCAATGATCTCTTCGATTTACCCGATGGCGCCCAGCGCGAGATCGGTCCACTGCTGGCACTATCTCAAGCAATCTTGAAACAGGAGCTGGGCGCTTCACGCGTCTATATCGGTCGGCATGGCCACATTTCCGGCCTTGCCTTTCACTTCCATATCATCCCCATTTACGATTGGGTGGAGAAGCTTTTCTGGCGGGATGCCCGGTATCGGATCCTCCAACAATTTGCCGAAGGGGAGTGGGAGACAGAAACGGACGGTGCGGAACTGACCCTGTTCGTCTGGCGGGAATTCTGCGAACGCCGGCAGCCGCCTCCGATCGAAGGACCGAGTGTTCCCGAGACCGTGCAGCTCTTGCGCAAGGCGATGCATTCCCGTCTGTAAGCTCTTTGAATCATGTTGTAGACCGACAATTCTCTTGACTAATCGGTCTGCTTAGCGTGCTATACTGCATGAGACAGACGAAATGCTTCGCTTTTCATGTCCAACTTCGGCACTGTCTAAATATCGAATTTTTCAGGGAAAATTTTTGATTGTGAAGCTATATTGGTATTAGCTTCCATCAGCCATACAGTGTCGCTGGAGTTTTCGAGGCATGGAAAGGCGGCGTTCCGCAAGAGGCGATCTTGCCTTCAGGAACGGGGTAAAGCAGCCTCCGATGAGCGTTTTGATCAGCTTTTCGGATGAGTTTCCCGCCCAGATTTGCCCATCACGAAATATCTCGAACCAATAAGCTCTCCAAAGCTGGCGGTCGTTCGCAACTGCGGCCCCATGACCGATGGACAATGACGGGAGATAGCGCAACAAATGCGATCGGCTGAGCCAAGCCTGGTCTATCTAGCTCAAAACCAAAGTTAGTGCTCTCCCATTTGCCGCGAATGGGCCCTTCAAATGGCGGCGATCACCAAAACGCATTACAAAATTGTAAGGGTGCTATTCATTTTCGGTTAAGTCTCAATCGGTCATCAAAGTCATGCGTAAACACGCAGCATCAACCCCCAATGCTTACGAGGTTTAACATGAAAAGCCTGCTTCTTTCTTCCGTTATCGCTCTGGCTTCGGTTGTCGCCGTCAGCGCTCCTTCTCAGGCAGCACCCTTCCATCGTCACCATCACGATTGCTTTGTAAAGACCGTGAAGCACAAGGTTCATGGCCACTGGGTCATCCGCAAGGAACGCGTCTGCCATTAATCCAACGCACAGGTCACGCCGCCGGCAATGTTCGACGGTCAATGGACGGCCATAGCTGAAAGATTGGCTTTGGCCGTATCATTTTATGGAAGCAGCATGTCTCGCTGCCTGTTCGTTCGGTAGCGCCTGAGGCTTATTTCGACGGCGTAATTCAGATCGTCGATATCTTGAAACCGAGGCAACCCATCACGAAACCCTCAATACGATATCGCTGTCTCCACTATTTGCTCGCAGCAATGCCATAAGCGCCGGGCCGAGCGAAAATTCGCCGCGTTTCGCCTTGGATGTAAGATCCCGCAGATAAGCGCCAGCCGAATTGATATGCCCTGATCGCTCGAGAATACAAGCTATCGTCGCGGCAGCGTTTTCCGGCCCCATTATCTCGCAAGCATGCTGATAGGCCGAAGCACTGACGCCCAGCATTGATCGTACGACGACAGCCGCAGACATCAGGTCCCGCCAGTTGTTGATAATGCGCGTCGGTCCGTAGGAACTTATTTCCGGGCATGCCTTCAACACGAGAGCTAACGGGAAGATCTGCATGGGTTCTTTCTGCGACCCGCCTCTTTGCGAGGATCTCATTTCCAGCTTTGTTCGAAAGCTTGGTTCAAGTTCATTAAGGGATTCGGGATTCGAACTCTGTATGTGCTGCTCATTATGGGCGTCATTGGTGCTACAATTTTCAATTTTTTGCTGGGTTTCCAGAAGGTTGATGATCTCGCCACGAAGAAGTTTCATCTCTTCGAGAACGGAGATGATGTCGGACATTGTTGGGGAACGAGGAATGCGTGCCACAAGGGCGTCATAGCTGTCTTCGATCAGCGCCCACTTGCCCCCGATGCCTTCCGTGACTGCCGCCGTAATCAATTTGCGGACGTCGCGCCGGCAGATTGTCAGGCTTTCTTTGGCACGGCGGAATGCGATCCGCTCTGCTACGACCTGCTGAGCCATGATCGCAAGCTCCTCGGCACGCAGCAGCAGCGGTGAGACATCGAAGCCGAATGCATGCTCGATCTCGCCGGTCCTGCCTTTTCTCGCGTAGCGCTTGCCGTTAGCGCTATCCTTTCTGACGATCAGGCCAGCCTCGACAAGAAGCGCAAGATGCCTGCGAAGTGTAGCGCCCGCAATGCCGTGAGCACGCAAAGTCAGCTGCGCATTAGACGGAAAGACAACGAGCTGCGCGTCCGGCCGGAGTTCATTTTCGGGATAGAAGCTCAACAGAGCGTCAAGCACAGCAAGGCTACGATCCTGCAATCCGAGCTTTTGCCGTGCTTCGGATGCATCGCGAAAGACCTTCCATTTATCGACCGACTTGTTGGGCTCGATCCTGGTCACGGCGATCTGTTGCCGAAGCAGGGCAAGCGTCATCGGCCGCCGCCCAAAAGGCGTCGTTACACTTCCATTCTGCATTTTCCTCACCTTCAAGAGGCAAAAGAAATACGATCACCAAAAACGGTGCCAAAGACTCTTGACTGTGATTCGAGGAAATGCGATTCTTCAGTTGCTACATTGAAGAGAAGGCTTCCACGACGGCAACGTTTGGGGGCCTTTTTTCTTTTGCTAGGTTTCCTTTCCAATCAGAAAACCCTGACAGCTGTCAGGGGTTGCGTTTGTTTCTGGAGTGAGTGAAGCGCTCGACAAGATCGGGCAGCTCTTCCTCGATAAATCTTACGAATTCCGTACCCAGTTTGCCCTCGGCAGAGATCCGAACCTCCCGAGGCGACGTCATAAACACACCCAGCCTGGTTCCTGATGTATCGGAAATCGCGATCTGGGTGTTGCGCGCTTCAGGCGGAGGCTTGATTGCCTTCAACGCCACCTGAAAGCGTTGGTCAGAAGTTTCATTGGCTTCATTCGCGTCTGAGAGAGCGGCGCGCACCACTTTAAGGGCATTGGGCGCGGCGGATATTGTCTTCGCCAGGTCCAGCCAACGAGGCCGGCCGACCTTCGGAGCCCTGCCGATCGCTTCGATGATATCTGCCGGAATCGTGCGGTAGACGCTCCGCATTCGCGCGAGCTCAGCATCTTCGATGGAAAGAGCCGCATAGATGTGGCGTGCCTTGATGCCCGCATCGTCCATGCGCGAGGCAAACAAGGCGCGCTCGATCCATGTCAGATCTTGACGGCTGGCATTTTCAATACCCTGAGCCAGAACCAGATCGAGATCGGAGATCTCAACCTCTATGGCACGGACGGTACGGCCGAGCTCGAGAGCGGCCCGCCATCTGCGATGGCCATAGACAACCTGATACCGATCGCTTGAAGAAGGGTGCCGTCGAACCTGGATTGGAACCTTCTGGCCTTCCTCCTCGAGGGAGCGCTTGAATCTCTCGAAATCATGGGGATCGTCGTCGGGCAGGCGATCCGGATAGGGCGACGCATCGATCGCATGCGGATCGAGATCCTGAATCCAACCTTCGCCGGATTCGACAATGGCGCGCAGCCGATCGCGCTCGGCGCGTATGTCGCCGATTGCGCGATGTGCGGCGCCGATCACGCCAGCACCGACGCGTCCTGACTGCGCAGGGGCGGGAGTGGGGGGCGCCGGGTCTGGTTTGTTTTCACTGCTTTCCAATTCGGCTGATAGCAGGCCGAAACTGGCGACGATGGATTTTCTCGGGCTTTTGCTCATCCACGCCCCCAACTTGTATTGATGAGATGAACGATGGCTTCGTTGACGGCGTCTACTGCCTCGCGGGCGCGCTTGTGTGTGTCTCGGCCGATCTGCCCCATTTCAAGTTCGTAGAGGGAGCGCTTGGCAAGCCCGGCAGCCTCGACCGCGGTGCTCTCAATTGCCGTCGGCAAGAGGACATCGGTGCCGAAGAGATGGCGCAGCATCGCAACGACTTGCGATTGCGGCGCATCGTTCGGGTCGTGGCGCGTGATCAGATAGCGGATGAAATCCTGATCGAGCTGTGCGCCGCTTTCGTCGAGCACGCTGATAAGGTCGCCCATCATGAGCAGGAACTGGCTCATCGATGCCACATCGAGCATGGCCGGATGCACTGTGATGATCATGCTTGTAGCGGCATAGATGGCGCTAAGGGTCAGAAATCCGAGCGACGGCGGTGTGTCGAGGATGACGATGTCGTAATCCTCTTCGACTTCGGCAAGCGCCAGCTTGAGGCGCTCGAAAAAGATAGCGCCGGAGCCGGACCTTTGGGCAAGAACGCGTGGCGTCTCGTGCTCATACTCCATGACCTCCAGGTTACCCGGAACGAGATCAATGCCGTCAAAATAGGTTTTGCGGATGATTTCGCGGATCGAGCGCCTCTCGGTCGCGTCGTATCTGAGTGCGGCATAAATGGTTTCGTTGGCGCCGACATCAATTTCCGGCTGGGCGCCGAACATGGCCGAAAGCGAGGCCTGCGGATCGAGATCGAGAGCGAGCACGCGATAGCCATGCAGCGCAAGATAATGTGCGAGGTGAACGCAAGTGGTCGTCTTGGCGCTGCCACCCTTGAAGTTGGCGATCGCCATTACCTGCAGATGCTCGCCCGGCCGACGCCGAGGCAGGAAGCGAAGGGCTTCCGCTGGCTTCTGCTTGGCAAACAGCTCCCGCAATTCGTTGATCTGGGCAAGCGTGTAGACGCGATGATTGTTTTCCAATCGGCTGGGAACTGGGCCGCGGCCTTCGCTCGACATCAGCTTCAGAGTCGAATCCGGGATCGAAGTCAGCTTGGACACTTCGTTGGTCAGGAACTGGCGCAGCATCTTCTCGGATTTCGGCGGATACATGCGCGTTCTGAGCTGCTGGAGCTGCCCAGACAGCACCGTTGCATGGCGCGCAATTTTGCTGGCTGCATTTTCCTTTGAAGGAGCTAAAGTCTCCGTGCGGTTCGCTATCGCCATTTGTCCCTCTTGGCGGCCTGTCGCCGGTTTGCCGACCTTTGCCCGCCAGAAGATAGAACACGATTCTGTCAGGCCGTCCAGAGATTAACGGTTAATGATCGGTTAACGTGTGACAGCCAAGACTCTGTCCTTCGCCACTTAATACGCTGCTTTTCCTATATTTTCTGCAGTAAGTCGCCGAAGATGGCCGCAGCGATGACTCACACCTTTTGATAGTAGGTGCGATTACCATCGATCGCCCGACGCCTATCCGGCTAAGATTAGCGACGATTGTCGTCGATGAGAATCACTATATCGGTCCGGGTGAGTCGACCCACAACGGGTGATCTCCCGCGAAATCTCAGCCTTCCTTCGCGGCCGATACAGGTGAAACGCATGGTGAAGAATCGCGTCGTTCGGCATCCGGGACGCTCGGGCGCGACAGTCTGCCTTTCTGCACCAACGGTTTCTCCCGAGGGTTTTCTCCTGGCCATCAGATGGTTTCGACATCGCCTTAGTCGAAGTATCGCGGAAATATCCGTTGTGGACGAATCATCACTATCCCTTGTCGAAAGGCGGGTCGGCTCTAGTTTGCGAATCATTAATGATTTGTGAGGGTTAGTGATTTTGAGTTATGATTGGAGCGGCGTCAGGACACGACGCATCAAAGCGATCAAGATGGCAGTTTCGGTGATGATTGCCGTTGCAATTCTCGGCACCCCAACAATGCTTTGGCTGCACGGTTCGTTTTGACCATCAAGCGGCTTGAACCGTCCGCTGACAACGTCGGGTAGGTTCATGTTTAGTGCCTTTCGGACAATGGGGTTGGAATGCATAACCCCATTGCCGGCGATGAGAGCGATCGCTTGCATCGCAGAACGCCGATGCGTCAGGCCTTTATCTCGATTGCCACTCGGCCTGCGAGCGGTCGAATTCCAGATTCTTCGATACATGATCGATAAAGCGGGTCAACAGGGGGCTCGTATGTTTGCGATTCCAGCAGATCCCAACCGGCCATCTTGCTTCCGGTCCTGAGAGAGACTGCTTGTGGCTGGACCCCGCCAATGCCTGCACACCACGCCAGGGCAGGAATGCCGCGCCGAGGCCGGCAGAAACGATGGCATGCACGGTCAGGATGTCGTCGGCATATTGGGCGATGCGAGGCTCGAAACCGGCAAGCGCACACCAGCGTCTGATCTGGTCAGACAGTCCCGGTCCGCGCGATGGCGAAAGTGCCACGAAGCCAAGCTCATTCAACTCCGCCAGCCGATCCTGGGCCGGTACGGTCACCTCAATTGGAAGCACCAGGGCCAGACGCTCTTCGATGAGGGGCGTGAAAGCCAGGTCGCTATCTTCCTCCGGAGCCCGACAGAAACCGATATCAAGCCGGCCGTCGAGCAGGCGCCGATGCTGCTCCCGCGAAGGCAGGTCGTTGAGCGTGATGCTGCAATCAGGCGTCGTCGCACGAAAGCCGGCGATCAGCCGCGGCGCCACGACCAGGGTCGATATTCCAAATCCGATATCGAGGTATCCGGTAAGGCCGCCCATGGCGCGATGCATCTTCCGGTCGACATCGTCGTTCAATTGAAGAAGCGGGCGTGCTTCGCGCTGCAGGAGCTCTCCTAGCGGCGTCAGCTTCGCACCATGACGACCACGTTCGAACAAGGCTCCGCCCATTGCGACTTCCAAAGCTTGAATCTGCTTGGTCAGGGTCGATTGGGTGACGAACAGTTTTGCCGAAGCCTTGCCGTAGTGGCCGGTGTCGATCAATTGAACGAAGGATCGGAGGAGCTTTATTTCCATTCTATCCAGGAATAATTTCAATCGATAAAGTCATTTTACGAAAGAGAAGTCGCATGGTCAAATTGCTTCATGGCGAAAGGAGCAATCGACATGGCGCTCAAAATTTCATCCGTGCAGTTTCAGCATCGGGCCAATGACAAGGCCTACAATCTCTCGCGTATAGAGCATTTCACGGAAGAAGCCGTTCAGGCTGATAATCAGCTCGTCGTCTTTCCCGAAATGTGCATCTGCGGATATTGGCATGTTCCCAAGCTCGATGGCCGCGCGCTGCAGGCACTGGCGGAGCCGCTCTCCGGTCCATCGATCAACCGGGTCGCCGCCCTGGCGCGGGTGAAGGGCATTGCGATCGGTGCCGGTTTCCTAGAGTTGGGTGAAAACGGAAAGCTCTATAACAGTTACGCGGTCTGCATGCCGGATGGGAGCGTCCATTGCCATCGCAAACTGCATGCCTGGGAGCATCGCCTCATTTCCAGCGGTGATGCCTTCACGGTCTTCGATACACCTTGGGGAATTCGTGCTGGCATCCTGATCTGTTGGGACAATAATCTTGTCGAGAATGCGCGCGCCACCGCATTGCTCGGCGCCGAATTGCTGATCGCGCCGCATCAGGCCGGCGGCGGGCATTCGGTTAGTCCGCACGGGCTGAAGCGAATACCGGTCGAAAAATGGATCAATCGCCACGAAGATCCAGAGGCGATCGAGGCCGAATTTCGAGGTCCGAACGGCCGGGAGTGGTTCATGCGCTGGCTGCCGTCGCGCGCCCATGACAATGGAATGTTCCTCGTCTTCAGCAATGGTGTCGGCCAGGATGAAGACGAGGTGCGCACCGGTAATGCCATGATCCTCGATCCCTATGGTCGGATCCTGGCCGAAACCTGGGCGGCCGCCGATGCGAGGGTGAGCGCTGAAATCGACCTGGCCTTGCTCGACAAGTGTACGGGCCAGCGCTGGATAAGAGGCCGCCGCCCCGAACTCTATGGTATCCTGACACAACCCAACGCCAACGACCTCGCGCCCATGGACGCGCGTTACTCGGAAGCGTCTACCCGCACCGGCGGGTAGGGGAGGCTCCATATGGCTGGCCATGTCTATTTCGCCATCGTGTCTTCGAGATCGGCATAGACCAGATAGCGAAGCGGGCCTGACGTCACTGCGTCGAAGGGAAAGCAGGTCGCCAGCACGAGATGGATGCCGCGCGCATCGGGGTCGATTTCAGCCTCGTCCCAGCGGGCAACGGCCATGCGGCTCACGCGGAAAGTGAAAGTCCGGCCGTCGCGACGTGTGATGCGTATACGGTCGTTCACATGGATATCTTTCAGGAAGGTAAAATGGGTATCGCGGTGTGCCGCATAGACCGCTGTACCCTCTTCGCCGGCCTGCGGCGTGTTGTCGAGATGGCCGGGGCCGAAGGCAAGCGCCTGTCCGCTTGCACCCTTTAGCGCGATAGCGGAAACGCCAAGTCGCGGAACCTCGATACGCGCCACCGGCCAGGTGTCGGCCCAGCTCCAGGGTTTGACCGGTGCGCCT
Organism: Hyphomicrobiales bacterium; assembly: GCA_900472485.1. Classification (GTDB taxonomy): domain Bacteria; phylum Pseudomonadota; class Alphaproteobacteria; order Rhizobiales; family Rhizobiaceae; genus Rhizobium. Next base: position 99,296 of record UCII01000019.1, on the reverse strand, counting down.
GATGTCACGCTTTCGGCGAAGGCACGTTCCAGCAGGACTTGCGCCAAAGCCGCTTTGGCGTAGATCCATCCTCCTTGTGCGGCGAGGAAGAGACCGGCGGCGATGAAAATGCCGGCCGCAAAAATCAGAAGGGAGCGCGCTGGCGCGCTCCCCATGGTTTGGAGGCGAGTGGCGGCGATCATGCCCGGCTCCTTCGCGATGCTAGGAACAGCAGCGAAGCTCCGCACAGGAGAGCAAGCAGTCCCTGGAGGATGAGAAGCATTCCCGGCGTTGCCGTCTGAGGTAGCGGAACGCTGGCCTGAGCCGGTGCGGAGATGGGTTCAAGCTCCGCATCGCCATCGGCACCCTGCAACTTATCAGCTGTCTGCTGATGTTTGCTGTCGGCTTTCGCATCCCGCGTTGCACCGATGCCGAGGAGCTTGTTGTAATCCCAGCCCGCGGGAAGCTGCAATGGAATGTCGGCCTGTGTCAGCGGCGCGTTTGTCGGCCGTAGGCGCTTGGTGTCGACTGCGACGAGACTTGTGAGGCGTGTGACCAGATGATGGTCGAGTGCCAATTGCAGGATGCGCTTGTCGGCATCGGCCTGCGAGATCTTGCCGAGCGTGAGATTGATCTCGGCATCATCGATCTGGCGCCGTGCCCAGATCTTCGAGATACCCTTGGCATTGCTTGCCTGATCGAGCGGCAGGGAGATCGTCCACGGACGGTCACCGATCTTGCCGCTGACGGTCAGGGTTCCGGCTGCTTTTCCCATCCGGGCCGCCAGAACGAGCGGTTCGCCATGGTAGATGTCGGGCAGGAGGTTGGGTGACAGGCTGACATTCTTCTCCGAAAAGGCAGCGGCGAGATCGATGACGGCCGGGTTCTCCAGCTTGTCGAAGAGGGCGCGCATGCGCTCGTTCACCTCGGCGACCGAACCGATGTGGGTGAAGCTGCCACGGCCAAGTTCGGCGGCGCGGCTCATCAGGTACGTGTTCGGCGCCGAGCCGATGCCGACCATGAAGATGCGGGAGCGTCCACGCGACTTCGCGATCGCATCGAGAAGCTGCTGCTCGTTGCTGACTTCGCCGTCGGTCAGGAACACGACTTGGCGCAATCCGTTGGCCTGGTGGTTGTCGTCGAGTGCTGCTTGAAGCGGCGGCAGCATTTCCGTTCCGCCGGCAGCTTCCAGGCCGGTGACGAAGCGGCGGGCCGAGCCGATATTTTCAGCCGTCGCCATGACCGAATCCGGGAAGAATTTGGTCATCGTGTTGTCGAAGCGGATGACGTTGAAGCGATCGTTCGGCTCGAGCCGGGACAGGGCATAATCGAGGCTCGCCCTTGCCTGTTCGATCGACGTGCCGCCCATCGAGCCGGAATTGTCGACGACGAATACCACTTCGCGACCACCCTTTTGCGGCGTCGCCACGGTCGGCGGCGTCACATAGGCGAGCACATAGTCATCCTTGCCGACATGCTCGCGGAAGAGACCGACGCTCGGCACATTGCTCGCGACTGCATTCCACTCGAGCACGAAGTCGCGGTCGGCTGTCGCATCGCCATCCAGGACGATCCGGCGCGCGCTATCGCTTACTTTGTCGATCTTGACCGCGTGATAGAGGCTTTTGACGTCATCAAGAGGAAAGCCGGCGTTGAGATTGACCTTGAGGGTGACAGGGTTGGCGCGGTCGCCGCCGGGGGCCATGAGCGGCGCGGAGATGGGCTGGTCGCCGCCCTTGCGCGATGGGCTCTGTTTGGTTTGACCCCAGCCGGCTTTCAGATCGGCCTGCTGGGTGATGGGCGATGCGTCCTGCGGGCTGTAGCGCGGCGCGACGACCAGCGGCACCCGCAGGGAGAAGCGGCCGTCCGCCAGGCGGACCGACTGCTGATATTCGATCTGAACGACGATCTTTTCATGCGGGCCAATGTTTGCGACCGCATTGGTAAAGACATTCGGGCGCTGCTGTTCGACGAGGGACGCCTTCTTTCCTTCTTTGCGCGCCTTCTCGTAGATGGCACGCGCAGCCTGCTTCTCCTTGATATCAGCGACAACGACCCGGTTGCCGACGATCATCTTCAGGGAATAGACGGCACTGTCTTCCGGAAGAGGAAATACGTAGAGGGCTTCGACCCATTTGTCGGTCGTGTTCTCGAAGGCTTGCGTGAGGACTGCCCGTGCCGTTGGTCCATTGACGTCGAGATCGACATCGGTCGCAAGGCGGGGCGCCTCGATATATTTTCCTTCGTCCTTGGTCTGAAGAAGAAGGCTGCCGGTGCCCATTTCGTTCGGCGTGACGAAGGCTGTCGGTTGCGCGTGCGATTCCAGGGGATGCAGCAGCGCGAAAATGACGGCAAGCGCCGGCAGCAGAATGGCATTGCTGAACCAGAGCAGCAGGCCGAATCTGATGAGGAAATTTTGCCGCTTCTGGTAGCGCGAGACGTGTGGCGAGGCTGACATGACAGGCTCCTTATTCGCTGGTGGAATGACTGAAGCCATTGTGAACAAAGGCTATTTTCTCGCCAGCGTAAGCTTTGCCCTGTTTCGTCCGCATCTTGCCGCAAACGGTCTTGCCGGTTACGGCCATGTGTGGAATTGTGAAGAAAATTGCGCAAACAGGAAACCAAGGAATGGTCCAAGGCGACCCCTATTTGTCCGAAAGCCAGAACAGCGCCGTGGCGGCGCGAGTTCGCGAGGAGATCGCCAGACGGCGCATTTCCAGGCAGCGTCTTGCCAATGATGCGCGCATCAGCCTCTCGACCTTGGAAAAGGCTCTCTCGGGCCACCGGCCCTTCACGCTCGCGACCCTCATTCGGCTGGAGCAGGCGATGGGCGTCGTCCTACGGGAGCCGGCTGGAACACAAGCCACCGTTGTCAACGACAAGCCCGGCCATGCCCCTGAGGAGCTTGGTGCCTATTCCCGCGCCTCGGTTTCCTGGCTGGAGGGCACCTACCTGACGCTTCGTCCGTCCTTCGGTGATGCGAAGGCGATTTTCGCCTATTGCACCGAGATCGCCTGGGATGGAGAACGGACCTGTCTGAGCTTCCGGGAACGCGAGCGCAGCGATGCCTCTTTTTCACAGCAGGGCTCGGTGTCGGTGCCGCACCTGTCGGGGCATATCTACCTGGTGACGAATTCGTCCGGGCAGTATCGCATGGCGATATTGTCGAGGCCCAGTATCACCGGCGAGATGTTCGGTCTGCTGACGACATTGCGCGCCGGGCAGGGGTCGCATCTCACACCTGTCTCGACGCCGCTCGCCCTCCTGCCTATATCGGCTTTCGCGCAGCCGTCACTCGGGCGCATCTTGGCGGGCGATCAGAATCATGAGGCATACTCGGCCATCATGCACAGAATTACCCGAGAAAATTACGCCGGCTTCGTCGGTTAGCGACGTCCTTAGCGGGCGTCATGAAAGATGATGCCGACAGTGTGGCGCATGCCGGAGTGGACCCGGCTTACCCCGTGCCGGAGATTGACACGGTAGCTCCCTTTCGTTCCCCGCACGGGGCGATTGTGGACCGCAAAGGCGACGGCGTCGCCCTGGCGAAGCGGCACGACTTCCACGCGGCTTTGCATGCGCGGCCGCTGCTCGGTCAGGACAAATTCGCCGCCGGTGAAATCCCGTCCCGGCTCGGACAGCAGAATGGCCACCTGGATTGGAAAGGCGAGCTCGCCATAGAGGTCCTGATGCAGGCAATTGTAGTCTCCCGGCACATATTGCAGCAGCAGCGGTGTCGGGCGCCTCTGACCGGCCTCATGACATTGCTTCAGGAAAGCGGCATGTTCATCGGGATAGCGTTCGGCGACGCCCATGCGTTCATTCCAGCGGTTTGCGATATCGGCGAGGTGGGGATAAAGCGCTGTGCGCAATCCACCGAGAAGCCCTGGCAGCGGATAGTTGAAATAGCGGTATTCGCCTCTTCCGAAACCGTGGCGCGCCATGATGATGTGGCTGCGGAAATGACGTTCCTCGGGATAAAGGCTGGAGATTGCATCGCATTCATCGGGCGCGAGAAGCTTCGGAAGGATGGCGCAGCCGAAGCCGTCAAGTTCTCCCGCCAGCGACGGCCAATCATAGGCGTCGACGCGGGCCGCAATGGGGCTTTCCAAGGAACTTGGAGCAAAAGTGGAGATCGATGTGTTCATGTTCATGTCCTCGGTCTAGGCGGGCTTTCGAGGTCCCTGGATGCCGCAATAACCTGAAGCCTAGCGTCCGAACGGCAGCGGCAGCCACCCGATTTCCGATGAGCAGCTCACACGAATAGGTCTCGCCCGGCTACATTGCGATACAATCGAGCCCGTTTCCTGAAATCTCGCGGATACAATTCCGGGCAATCTTCCTGCCGGATCATCCAACAGGCAGGGGGCCAAAATGAAATTTGCATTCCTCGGTGCATTTGCCGTCTCAAGCCTTGCTGTCGGCATCGCCGCTTCCCAATCGGCGGGTTCTGCAACGCCGCCGGAAAATGCCTCGCCAATTTACGGCGTGACAATACCGGAAGGCTATCGGGACTGGAAATTCATTGCGCCGGCGCAGGAGGCTCCGCCGCTTGACGAGCTTCGCGCCGTGCTCGGCAACGATATTGCCATAGAGGCCTACAAGAAAGGCACCCTGCCTTTTCCGGACGGCTCGGTCCTCGTCAAGCTGGCCTACAAGCGCAAGCAATCGACGGAGTTCGCGCCGGCAACCGTGCCGGGGGCGCCGACGACGGTGCAGGTCATGGTGAAGGATTCCAAGAAATATCCCGATAGTCACGGCTGGGGCTTCGGGCGGTTCGTCGACGGCAAGCCGGTCGACGTTGCGCAACATGAAACCTGTCTCGGCTGCCATGTCGGCAACGTCAGGGGTCACGACTACGTCTTTACGCGCTATGCACCGTAAGGCGCTGCAACGCGATTAAGTGAAATTTGCCTGCCTGATCTCATCGCATCGCGGCCGGCCGGCTATCCATGGTTTCTCCTCCCGCCAGGATAGCCGTCCCTATTGACCGAAAGTCGGAACACCGCTTCGAGCAGGTAGCCATCGATCCGCTGCCGTCATCATGGAAAACGGCTCTCACAAGCCCGCACAATCTCTGTGGCTCCGCCGCAGGGTTTGGCAGCCTCGCATAGCCTCATCTCCCACCCAAAAAATTCTTCTCCACTGGCCACCTGGCCGAGTTCCATATTTGTGGGCGCATTTTGCCGCTGGCAAAGTCAAAGCGCAGAGTTCTGTATTCGATTGTAGCCTCGGTCGATCTCGACACAGAAGCATACAATCTGTTGCGGTTGAGGACACAACCGGGATACACGCCGAAAGCAAAACTTCGCGGCATTCAACAAACCTCCCAAACATTTGGAGATCCTGATGTCGCCTTTATCCTTCTCAATGAATAGACGTGCCTTTGTGGCGGCCGCTGCCGTCGCTGGCGCAGCCTCGCTCCTGAAGCCTGCCATGTCCTTTGCCGCATCGGACGCCTTGCCCGACGGTGTGAAGCCGTTCAAGGTCCATATTCCCGACAGCGCGATTGCTGAGTTGAAGCACAGGCTTGCGACGGCACGCTGGCCGCTCAAGGAAAATGTCGCTGACGACTCCCAGGGCGTGCAACTCGAACGCCTGCGCGATCTCGTTGGATATTGGGCCGACGGTTATGATTGGCGAAAGGTGGAACAGAAGCTCAATTCTCTGCCGATGTTCATGACCGAAATCGATGGGCTGGATATTCACTTCATTCACGTGCGCTCCCCCCACGAAAACGCAATGCCGCTGATCATGACCCACGGTTGGCCGGGCTCGATTCTGGAGATGCTCAAGGTCATCGATCCCTTGACGAATCCGACCGCTCATGGTGGCAAGGCCGAAGACGCCTTTCATCTCGTGGTGCCATCGATCCCCGGTTTCGGCTTCTCCGGCAAACCCAGCGTCCGTGGATGGGGCTCCGATCACATCGGCCGTGCTTGGGGCACGCTGATGAATCGGCTCGGATATGAGAAGTTCGTCTCGCAAGGTGGTGATTGCGGCTCGGTCATCTCCGAGCGCATGGCGCATCAAAAGGTGCCGGGATTGCTGGGCATTCATCTCAACATGCCTGCGATCGTTCCAAAAGAAATCGTGCCGATTTTGGCTGCAGGTGCCCCGGCGCCCGCAGGTCTCACTGCGGACGAACGGACTTGCTTCGACAAGCTCGCGATTTTCTACCGAGACAGCGCTGCCTACGCGCAAATGATGGTTACGCGTCCGCAGACGATCGGTTACTCGCTCGTCGATTCACCGATCGGAATGGCCGCGTGGATGTACGACAAGTTTGCCGAGTGGACGTATAGCAACAAGCAGCCGGAAAACGTTCTCACTCGGGACGAGATGTTGGATGACATTTCTCTCTATTGGTTCACGGAGACCGGTACCTCGGCAGCCCAGATCTATTGGGAAGACCACACCAACAATTTCAACGCTCTCGAAAGGATCCCTTCCGTGCCGGTCGCGGTTAGTGTCTTTCCGGGAGAAATCTATCAGGCACCCAAGTCGTGGACGGAGCGTGCCTTCGGCAATCTGATCTACTTCAACAAAACCGAGAACGGCGGGCATTTTGCGGCCTGGGAGCAGCCGGCGATTTTCACCAACGAAGTCAGGGCGGCATTCCGCTCGCTGCGTTAAGCGAGCCAAGGCTTCTGACTCGGTGAAAGCACTGCAGGCGAGCGATGCCCCACGCTCGACTGCGGAAGAGGGGGAAGCGTACAGCATTCCCCCTCACAACGAATAAGGGATCCCGGCGAATTTAATGCAGGAGACTTTTGCCGGATCGCAGAGTCCTTACGCGAAGGCGCTGCGACGGGCCGAAAGCGACCCGATGCCCATCAAGGCGGCGAGGATGACCGGGATGCAGACAAGGTAGGCCGTGCGAATCCCCGCATGTTCGGCAACGAATCCCAGCAGCGGCGGAGCCAGGAAGAAGACGACAAAAGACATTTGTCCAAGCGCTGCAACATTGACATGGGCCGGGCGGTCGGTGCGCTGGGCGGCCGCCGAAACTGCCAGCGGATAGACCGCGCTGCAGCCGGCGCCCATGAAGGCAAAGCCCAGCAGCGCCACATTGGGGTGTGGTGCCAGCCAGACGGCGCAGAGGCCGGCGGTCGAAAGGAGCAGCAGCGCGAGCGCCACGGCGCGTGAGCCGAAGCGATCGACGAACCGATCGGCAAACAGTCTTGCCAGCGCCATGAAGAAGGTAAAGAGCGTCAGTCCGAGACCGCCGATGAAGGGCTCGACGTGAAAGACATCCCGCATGTAGATCGCCGACCAGTCGATGCCTGCGCCCTCGACCAGGAATGCCGCAATGCCGATGACGCAGAGAGGCAGCAGGCCGACTGTCGGCAGCGCGACATGCCCGGCTTCCGGGTGATCCTGCATCGGGCGGGCCGGCGCATTGCGCATGCCGGCGATCGTCAACGACCCCACGATCAGGACGAAAGTGAATGTCAAGGCAAGGTGCAGCTGCATCGAAATACCGGCCTGGCGGATGGCCGACGATACGAGGGCGGTGACGAAAAAGCCGAGGCTCCAGAAACCATGGGCGCGGTTCATCACACCCCGGCCAAGCTGGGCCTCGATGCGATCGATCTCGACATTGAGATTGATTTCGAGCGCTCCGGCCAGCAGACCTTCACAAAGCAGGACGGCAAAGACAAGCGGAGCAACGCCCATCCAGGGCACGAGCGCCAGGGATGCGGAGGTTCCGAGCACGGTGATGAATGCCGTCTTGCGCGCGCCAAGACGTGCGACGATCGGAGAGGCGAAGGTGAGCGATATCAGAGCGCCGATAGCCGCGCCGATCAGTGCCAGGCCGAGCTCGGATTTGTCGATCTGCAAAGCGTCCTGCAGGTCGGGGAGGCGCGACAGCATTGCGCCCATCGATACCGCAAAGAGGAAGAAGCAGACATAAATTCGCTGCTGCGGTTCAAGACGCATTTTTATGCTCCGGAGAATCTGAACACAGATGAGATGGAGAGGGTCTATCCGAAAGCAACTAGTGCTGGCAATACGAGCCCATATCAAATGATCAGGCGGTTAGGGCCAAAAGCCGATTTCGTCAGCCCGGTCCCACGCCATCAGAAACAAAATCGATCGTCTGGACAAATAAGTTCGCCGACCTAACTCCTGCGGTTGGACACGCATAAATCGTATCGCCCGCTGCCTCTCAGCGGCATGGCGATTTGAGAATTTCATCCTTCGTCAACGGATCAGGAAACGGTAGATCAGATATGGGATTAGCACCGCTCACAAGGCCGACGGGCCAGACGCCGCAAACGGATTTGAACAGCTACAGGCTGATACCGCTCTCCAGCTGCCCCATCCTCGGGAGTAGTGCGGCATCGGGACTGCCGTCCGGCGTGCTTTTTTCCGGCCGGTCCTTCGAAGCGGTGAGCGACAACGCACTGTCCTGCTGCGGTCGCTATAATCTGAGGAACAGCCTGCATCAGGGCGTAGCCGCAATTGGCGATGACGGGCATCTGATCTTTGCCGTCAATAGCTGGGTGAGTGGCCAGCGCTGCACGGTCATGGGTGCCTTCGACCCGATGGGCAAGCCCGTTGCGCCGACCAAGCCTCAGCAGGATTTGCTTGGAAAATACTTCCAGTCGCCCGAGCGTCCGATCGTTCTCGATTCAAAGGCGAAGAGCGACATCGGCTTCAAGACGAATGGGCTCAATCCGAACGTCGGCGTCTATGTCGGCAACAAGACGATCATTTTCGACGTCAACGCACGGTCGTCTGATGGTAATATCGAAGGCAGCGCCACGATAACCACCGATTTCAACGGCAAGGTTCAGGATCAGCTTTATAAATTGTCGACCAAGGATAAAAATTCCTCGCTGAGCGGCAGCTATGAGCGCAAGGGCACCGAGACAACCGAAACCGTGGCGGCGTCATGGGAAAAATGGTCCTTGGCGGGAAAGCATTCCCGGGATGGTGCAAGCAGGAGCCGCGAGCTTGATCTTTCCTATCGCGCCACCGACAAAATAACGATCAAGGCGTCCTGGAGACCGGACGTGAAGCCGCCATCCGCGCCTCCGCGCATGACTGATTATTCAATCTTCTCGGCCACCAGCCCTAACCTCCCGCCGGCCCCGCCCAATTACAGCAACTATATGATCACGCTTGAAATCAAGCTGCCTTGAGCATGGCTGTTTCAATTGGATCGAGCCGTCTGCGGCGATGGACGGTAGACGGCTCGATCTCTGTTGATAGGGCATCCGGAAACCCTGACGCCTTTAGGGGCCGCCGGCGGATTGATCAGGCATTGCAATTTGCCGGCAGCGACGATGATCTGCGCGTGCCGATCAACACCAGTACCAGGCCGGCGGCGGCGAGCAGCCCTCCGGCGATCGCAACCGCTGCATAGCCGAAGCCAAGGCTGATCACGGCGGCACCGGCTGCGGCACCCAAGGCATTGCCGAGGTTGAACGCCCCGACATTGATGGAGGAGGCAAGACCAGGCGCTTCGGCTGCCGCTTCCATGACGCGCATCTGTACCGGCGGAACGATCGCAAACGCTGCGCCGCCCCAGACGAGAAGACCGATGGCCGCCCCGATGTGGCTGGTCATTGCCAGCGGCAGCACGAACATGATCGCGGCAAGCAGGCCAAGGAAGATCTTGGTTGCGCCATCAAGCGACCAGTCGGCCAGACGGCCACCCAGCCAGTTGCCGATCGTGAAGCCGACGCCGATCAACACCAGTCCCAACGTTACGAAGCTGTTGGAGGCGCCTGTCAGTTCGGTGAGCGCCGGAGCGACATAGGTATAGAGTGCAAACATCGCGCCTGCGCCCATGACGGTCGTTGCCATTGCGAGCAGTACCGTCGGATGGGTAAGCACGGCGAGTTCCCGCCTGACATCAGGCATCGCGCCGCGCTCGCCTTTCGGTAGGGCGAACCATAGCGCTGCAATGGCGGCAATACCGATCAGCGCCGTTCCTGCGAAAGCCATGCGCCAGCCGATCGCCTGACCAATCCAGGTCGCGGCCGGCACGCCGCCGATATTGGCGATCGTCAGTCCCATGAACATGGCGGCAACGGCGCTTGCCTGCTTTTCCTTTGGCACCACGCTTGCCGCCACGACGGCGCCCAGACCGAAGAAGGCGCCATGGTTAAGGCTGGTAACGAGCCGGGCGAGCAGCAACGTGAAGTAGCCTGGGGCCATGGCCGACATGAGATTGCCGACGGTGAAGACGCTCATCAGCAGCATCAGCGCCGTGCGCTTGCCGAAGCGGCTGAAGGCGAGCGTCATGAAGGGCGCGCCGACCATGACGCCGATCGCATAAGCGCTAATCAGGAGGCCGGCGGTCGGGATCGAGACGTCGACCCCCTTGGCGATGACCGGGAGAAGTCCCATCGGCGAAAACTCGGTCGTGCCGATACCGAAGGCTCCGATCGCCAGGGCGAGAAGCGCCCACCGTGCGTGAGAAGATGTTTGGGCCTTTTCGGCCGTCGAGATCCTGGTGTCCATGTTAAAACTCCTTAGGCGTCCCATTCGGGCGCGAGGCCGGGCGGGCTGACGATCCGGCCATCCGGGCGAGCGAGAGTGGCGATGGCGGCCATATCCGCCTCGTCGAGATTGAAGTCGAAGATCGCGATGTTCTCCTTGACGCGCTCCGGATTGGCCGTCTTGGACAAAGCGATGTGGCCTTGCTGGATCAACCAGCGAAGACCGACCTGCGCGGCGCTCTTGCCGTATCTGGCGCCGATCCGCTGCAGCACCGAATCCTTCGGCACCGCACCGTCGGCCATGCCGTAATAGGCGGTGATTGCAACATCATTCGCTTTCGCCGCTGCGGTAAGGGCACGTTGGGGCAGATAGGGATGGATCTCGACCTGATTGGTCACGATCGGCGTGCTGGAAAGTCTGGCCGATTCCCGCATCTGCGCGATATTCTGGTTGCTGACGCCGACGAAGCGGGTCTTGCCGGCGGCCTTGACAGCGTTCAGCATTTCGATCTGCTCCGCGACCGAAACCTTGTCGCCCGGCCAGTGCAGAAGCAGGAGATCGACGCGGTCAGTCTTTAGCTTGTCGAGGCTTTCGTCGACCGCAGCTGCGAACTTCTCGTTGCTGTAATTGTCGACCCAGACCTTGGTGGTCAAGAACAGCTCGTCCCGTCGCGCGCCAGCCTTTTGCAAGGCCCTGCCGAGTGCTCCTTCGCTTTGATAGATCTGCGCCGTATCGAAATGACGGAAGCCGGCTTCGAGTGCGGCGGGTATCATGCGTTCCACTTCCGCGTCCGACATGCGGAAGACGCCGAAGCCGAGCGCCGGAATTGCAGCGCCATGGGCAGTAACGGTAAGCATCGAAAACTCCTTTTGAAAAACCTCGGCAGCTTTGGCCGCCTTGACTGGATCGAGCGCCGGATGTGAAGGCGCAATCTCTTCGGCCTATGAAATAGAGAGAGTATTCGCACTTGATAATTGGGTGAGTTTTCACATTATTTGTGAAACTAAATCAAAAATTGGTGCTCCATGGACAATCGCGTCGGCGAGATGCAGGTATTTCTTCGCGTGGTGGAAGCAGGCAGCTTTTCCGAAGCAGCGCGCCTGTTGCGCATGACGCCCTCCACCGTCAGCAAGCTGATCTCACGTATCGAATCCCGGCTCGGCGTGCGGCTTGTCGAACGCTCGACACGACGGCTATCGCTGACCCTGGAGGGCCGGATCTACTATGAGCGCAGCCAGGCCCTGCTGCATGATCTCGACGAGGTCGAACAGGAACTGGCACAGGGTGCGACGACGACAGGCGGCACGGTCCGCGTCAATATTTCCGTTGCCCTGGGCGTACTCGGCCTCGAACCTCTCTTGCCGGAATTTTGGCAGACCTATCCCAATGTTGTCGTCGATCTGTCGCTGTCCGATGAAATCGTCGATCTTTATCTCGACCGCACCGACATTGCTTTTCGGGTTGGAGCTTTGCCGGCTTCAGGCATGATTGCACGCCGCCTCGGCATTGCTCGCCGCAAGATCGTCGCCGCGCCCAGCTATCTCGATCGCCATGGAATACCGCGAAGCGTTGATGATCTCTCGCGGCACAATTGCCTGGGGTTCAATTTCCGCCGTCTTGCGCCCGTCTGGCCGGTGAGGGAGAGCGGCCGCATCGTCGATCGCGCCATGACGAGTTCGCTGCTTGCCAATAATGGCGAAACCGTGCGGCGCATGGCGCTGGCAGGTGTGGGGCTTGCGCGTATGGGTGATTATCACGTCCGCGCCGACCTCGCGGCGGGTCGTCTCATCGAGGTGCTCGCCGATGTCGTCGAGCCGGATGAGGAGCAGATTCACGCGGTCTTCCTGGGAGGGGCTCGCATGCCGCAGCGCGTGCGCGTCTTCCTTGATTTCGTCGTGCCGCGCCTCCGGCAATTTCTGGATGGCGAAGCCTGAGCAGCCTTGGCGGGGATTTTATCCCGAGCAAGCTATTATGTCGGCGCCGCGCCGCAAAGAGGTCGGCGGGCAGGATCACAGCAAGGGCCGCGATATCGCGCCGGGTCGAGGCTGGATCGGCAGATTTTCGTCTTCCTGATCGGTCTCGAGCCGCTGCAGGATCGGGCAATGCGGACGATGGTCGCCCTGACAGGAATTAACGAGCATGCTGAGCGTGTGCTCCATGTCCTGCAGGTCGGCGATCTTTTTCTTCAGTGCCGCGATGTGACCCTGAGCGAGGCGCTTGACCTCGGCGCTCTGGCGGCTTTCGTCGCGCCAGAGTTCCAAAAGCTCGCTGATTTCCGCAACGGCAAAGCCGAGATCGCGCGCTCGGCGGATGAAGCGCAGCATGTGCACGTCGGTATCCGAATAGTCGCGATAACCCGATGCCGTTCTGCCGGCTGCCGGAATGAGGCCGGTCTCTTCGTAATAGCGGATCATCTTGGCCGAAACTCCCGATGCCTTTGCTGCCTGTCCGATATTCATGAATGTTCTCCTGACAGGCACCGCCTGATGTTGCCGATGGAAGATAGGCCTTCCAACCATGGGAAGGTCAATAGCATATTTTTGGCTGTAGGACACTTGACCTTACCATGGTTGGAACCTCCACCTTAAGCATCATGAGATCAAAACAGATGAGAGTTCTCCTGGAGGTGAGACTTGAAAACATGACCTGCGGCTGCTGCTTGAGATCCGTCACCAAAGCAATCCAATCCGTCGATCCAGACGCCGGGATCGAGACCAGTCCGTATGCGCGCACGGTGGTGAGCGGCCTTAATGAGGATATCGCGCAGCAAGAGGAAGCAATCGATGTACAGACGTAATTTTCTTGCGGGGCTGGCGGGCCTTGCGATTTCCGGGCCTGCCTCGGCCCAGATGATGCACAACATGGGCAACATGAACGGCGCTCACAATATGATGCCTGTCGCCGGCAACAAGCCCGTCCTGCCGGAAGGGCAGCCTCTGCGGGAGCTGCCGCGTTTGATGAACGAGGCCGGCGAGGCCGGTTTGTTCAAGGCAAGACTTACCGCAGAGCAGGGGCTAGCTCGCTTCGCCGAAGGGCTCGATACGCCCGTGCTCCTCTATAACAGCGGAAATCCCGTGATCGAGGCGCATGAGGGTGACAGGATCGAGATCAGCTTCAGGAACGGCATTCCCGGCGAACCGACGACGGTCCATTGGCATGGGATGCCGGTGCCGGCCGATCAGGATGGCAGCCCCATGGAACCCGTCGCTTCGGGCAGCGAGCGCCTCTATGCTTTCGATCTGCCGCAAGGCAGCGCCGCATCCTATTGGTTCCATCCCCATCCGCATGGTCTCACTGCCGCACAGGTTTATCGCGGGCTCGCAGGCATCTTTCTCGTGAAACCCAAGGATGATCCGATCCCTGCCGAATATGGCGATACGGTCCTGATGTTCACCGATCTTCGGATCGCCGAAGATGGAAGCATGCCGGCGAGCAACATGATCGATCTGATGAACGGGCGTGTCGGCGATCATATTCTGGTCAATGGTCAGAACAACCCGGTTCTGGCCGTCGCGAAAGGGGAAAAGCGTCGCCTGCGCCTCTTCAACGCGACCAATGCGCGATTCCTGCGGTTGACGTTCGAGAATGCCGCCATGGTGCTCGTCGGAACGGATGGCGGCCTTATCGAGGCTCCCGTCGGCATCGACGAGTTGCTGCTTGCACCTGCCGAGCGCGTCGAACTCATCATCTCCTTCGACAGGCCGGGAGCGGCAAAGCTCGTCACACTCGCTTATGAGCGCGGATGGATGGGGCCGGGCAAGCCCGATGAAGCCGGCATGACCTTGCTGACGGCAAGTATTTCAGAGGAAGCTGCACCTATTGCGCCTCCGCTTCCCGCGAAGCTGCGCACCATTGACAGCCTCGGAGAGCCGTCAGTCACGCGTCGCTTTGTCCTGACCGAATCCATGGACGGCATGGAGATGAAGTTCCTCATCAACGGCGCGAGTTTCGATATGAAACGCATTGACGAGATCTCGAAGGTCGGGCAGGTCGAGTTATGGGAGATCGTCAATCAGGCGGATATGGACCATCCGTTTCACGTGCATGGGACGCAGTTCCAGCTTGTCGAACGGGAAAAGGATGGCGCGGTCACCAAGCCATCCTACCGGGCCTGGAAAGACACTGTGAACGTTGCCGCCGGCGAGACGGTACGCATCCTGCTGCGGCAGGATTTACCGGGGCGGCGCATGTATCACTGCCACATCCTCGAGCATGAAGATCTCGGCATGATGGGCACGGTCGACGTCAAGGCCTGACGAGCTCCATCATCAATCGCAGCCGTGGAAGGAGAATTGATAGTGTCCTTCCCTTTATCCTCGAGTCTCGAAGCTTGTGCTCTATGAGTTGCGGCGTCGATGCCGATTCGAGGGTTGAGGCCGATTTCGCTTTTGCCGGTGTGAGCATGATGTTCGGGTCTTGCGCAAACAGCAGGTTAGGCGCTTTTATGTAAGTGCGTCCTACTGCAGCGAAGGCGTTCGCAGCAGCCTCGGAGGAGGGCTGTATGCGATCACGCAGTGGATGCCAAATTGTGCTGACGGTGGCATTCAAGGGGAGGACTCGATGGCCGCTAATCATCAGACGCAATACCGCGAACGCGTGCGCTCTGCCCATGAGGCCGTTGCCTTGATACCATCCGGCGCGAAGATCGCCATGCCGATCGCTGCAGGCCAGCCGCCTGCAATCCTTGCGGCATTGGCCGAACGCGCGCGGGCCGGGGCGGTGGACAACGTTCGGCTTTATTACCTGCTCTGCACGGGTGTCGCCGGCTCCAGCGTGCTCGACTTCGATCTGCGCGACCGTATCGTTCCCATGAGCTATTTTCATGGAGCGGTGGATCGTGCCTTGGATAAACGGCGAATGGCGGAGATGCTGCCCGCCGCCGAGATCGTGCCGTGCCATTTCAGTCAGGTGCCGCGCTCGCTGGTGGAGCATGTCGGCGTCGATACATTGATCGCTACCGTCTCGCCCATGGATGCGGACGGGAATTTCAGCCTTGGCGCCAGTACCGATTATGCCCTGGCGGTTGCCCGCAAGCCCGGCGCTCGCCTCATCCTCGAAGTCAATCCCAGCATGCCCTATGTGCGGGGCAATTGCATGATCCCGGTCTCGAGCGTTACGGCTGTTGTCGAGAATGACGCAAGCCTACCGGCGCTCGCGGCGGCGCCTCGCTCAGAAGTCGATGATGTGATCGGCGCCATCGTCGCGGGGCTTGTGGATGATGGCGATTGCCTGCAGATGGGCATCGGTGCGCTGCCTGACGCTGTTTGCGCCGGTCTCTCACAGCACCGCCACCTGGGCATTCATACAGAAATGATGACATCGGGACTTGCCGCTCTGGTCAGGGCTGGCGTGGTCGACAATAGCCGCAAACAGATACATCTCGGGCGCACCATCTTCACCTTTGCGCTGGGAGACAAGCCGCTTTACGACTTCCTGAACGATAATCCCGATGTCGAAGCGCATCCCGTTGACTATGTGAACAATCCGTTCGTTATCGCGCAGAATGACCGGATGGTGTCGGTCAATGCGACGCTGCAGATCGATCTCAATGGCGCGTGCAATTCCGAATTCGTCAATGGACGGCAGTTCAGCGGCTCGGGCGGGCAGGTGGATTTCGTCCGTGGCGCCTATGGCTCACGCGGCGGCCGCTCGATCATCGCCTGTCATGCGACGGCGGCCAAAGGAACGCTTTCGCGTATCGTTCCGACGCTGACAGGTCCAGTAACGACGTCGCGTAACGATATCCATATCGTTGTTACGGAATATGGCTGGGTGAACCTCAAGGGCAAATCGGTGGCGGAGCGGGCAAAGGCGATGATTGCGCTTGCCCATCCCGATTTCCGGGAGGAGCTGGATCGGGCTGCCCACCAGGCGGGATTCTACGCGCCGGATTGACGTAATCATCGTTGATCTTGCAGGGGGATAAGAAGGACCCGGAGGGAAATCGGATCCTTCCGGTTTCGATCGGAGGTCAACCGATCGCTTTGAGAAGCCTGATGGATCGATACATCAGGCTTCCCGTACCTGGCCCCAGGAGACCAGGTAAGCACTATCAGAAGCTACGCTGGAAGCGCAGGATACCAGCCCACTGATCCTGGTTCACAGAATCGAAGTTGGTGTAGGAAACTTCCGGCTCGATGAGCAGGTTCTTGACCGGGTTCCACTTGACGTTCGTCGTGGCGGCAAAGATCTTCGAGTCGGTGTAGGCGAGCTGGAGGTTCCACTTCAGCTTTTCGTTGATCGGAACGCCAACGCCGCCCCAGACAGCCCAGTCACCCCAGCCGCACTTCGATGCATCGTTAGCCGGGCAAGAAGAACGAGCCAGGTTGGTGCCGGCATACTTGTTCAGGTTATCGCCATCGGTGTTCCAGCCGCCCATCAAGAAAGCCGAGAAGACGCCGAAGTCGGCATCGACACGAGCCTTGATGGCGCCTTCCGACTTGATGGAGTCGTAACCGCCGACGACCTTGAAGCCCCATGCGCCAGACTTGAAGCCAGCACCGGCAACGACGTCAGGAGCGTAGTGGTTCGCCTTGTCGTCGCTTGCCCAGCTCGCGCCATAACCAGCGCCCGAGCCGCTGGAGTTGCTGTCTTCGAGCGAGACGACAGCCGTGAAGCCGTTGCCGGCATCGTAGCTGTAGGTCAACTGGTTGAGTTCATACGGGCCGTCATAGATCACGTCGTCGTTGATGACGTCGCCGGCATAACCGATGTAGTAGTTATACTGCGAGTCAGCCTTACCGACGAGGAAGCCGCCGAGGCTGATGTTGGCGAACAGCAGCTTGGAGGAAGTGGAGTTGCCTTCCTGCCAATCCCAACGGATGACCGTGTTGGTCTTCAGCGGGCCGTATTCGGTGTCGGTCGCGGTGTCGAGGCTCAGCTGAGCGCGGGTGTGCCAGAGCGTGCCGTTGTGGCTGTTGGCATTGTACGCATCGTACCACTTGCCTTCGGTACGGACCATGCCGCCGACTTTAAGGCAGGTTTCGGTACCGGGAATGAAGAAGTAGCCTGCACCATATGCGTCGCAGATGCGAACGTATTCCAGCGGCTCCGGCTCAGCAGCGACGATCGCGTCTGCTGCATGAGCACCGGATACTGCTGCCAGCGCAGCAGCGGAGCCGAGAAGAAGGCTCTTGATGTTCATTGTAAACTCCTTGTCGTAATTATTCTACGTAATCCAAGGAGCGAGCATAATAGGCTATCCTGGAAGGGCTCCCTTGCAAAAGGAAGCTAAACCAGACACTGCATCTGCAATAGACTGCCGGTACTATCCCCACCCCGATGGAGCCTCGTTAGCTGGCGACTGAAACAACACCCCACCAGATCGCAAGCTAATTAGGTCCTGACGACAGGGCTATATACATTCAGATTGTTTGTAAATCCGAACCGGAACCATTCGGAAACGGAAAAACTGGTTGTTGATTTAATGCAACACATGCTTGGCGGGAAATCCGGACAGGAAAGCCCATCCGCGCAATCGACGGATCGACCGAATGCATGGATGGCCCACCTCTCTTGTTTCATCGGCAGCGTCAGCATGCGATCGCAAAAAGCTCCATCGCATTGGCGAAGCCCTTCAGCGGCTGCCGCCCGATCGAGATGGCATCGGTGATATCAGCCTTTTGCTGGAAGGGGCTTGATATCAGGAGCGCTTCGCCGCTCTCGCTGCAGACGCTCTGGATACGGCTGACGATATTGACGTCAGGGCCAATCAAGGTGAAGTCCAGGCGGTTGCCGGAGCCGACATTGCCGTAGCTCACCTCGCCATAGTGCAGCGCGATACCGACCTTGACGCGGATGCCTTCATATTCGAAGCTGCTTATTTCATCGAGGATTGTCTTTGCCGCGGTCAGCGCGGCATCGCAGGCTCCGGTCGCATCGGCGCCCGGAAAGAATGCCAGAACCGCATCGCCCATGAATTTCAGCACTTCTCCGCCTTCGTGGGTGATCGCCGGTATCACCTTGTCAAAATAAGCGTTCAAGAGCCCGAGCACCGTGCCGCCAGGCAGCCGATTGGAAAGCTCGGTGAAACCGCGCAGGTCGCACAGCAGAAGTGCAGCCTCCATCGATTCGATTTCCCCGCGGCGGATGTGTCCGGCAAGGATGCGGCTCGCCGTCATCGGGCCGATATAGGTGTCGAGAAGGCTAAGTTCGCATTGTCTGAGGACGCGAAGTTCACACGTGTTGCGCAATGCTGGCAGAATGCGTTCGATCAGGTCATGCTCGCCGGGTGTGAAGCCGCCTGGCCGCCGCGTGGCGAAGACGGCGCAGCTGATCGGTCCGTCGGCGTTGCAAAGCGGCGCCACGATCAGTTGCACCAGCCCCCGGCCGGAAAATATGTCGATATGTTGCCAGCGCCCGTGCGGACTCTCGCCTGGACCGACGACGAGCGGTTCGCGCATCTCCTGTGCCTTCATGAGCGGCGTATTGGCAAGCGCGAGACGCGAACCATGTTCGCGATCATGGATCTCGACCGGCTCGCCGGGCGCCCAGGCGAAGGTGCGGCCGATGAATTCGGGATGCAGGGTCGTCAGGTGCAGCGTCAATCGATCGATGGGAAGGTCGAGGGCCCGCAGGCGGCGGCCGAGCCCGGCGACGAGGCCGGCCTCGTCGAGAGCGTGGCATTCATCGCCCGTCAGCCATTCGATCAGGCTGAGGGTAGCCGCGGTGTTGACGCCACTATTGCCCGCTCTGGAATTGATGACCGCGGTCTTGGGCATGTCGTGCAGCAGGGTCATGGCTATCTCCTCCTCTTTGAGATGCGGCCCTCAGTGTGCCGCACCGCCGGAAAGGTGGCCGGGTTTCTTCAGAAGCAGGCTCGCGACGAGGGCGATGACCAGCGCGACGCCGAGCAGGAAGAAAGTGTCGCTGAAAGCCATGATGTTGGCCTGCTTGCGAAGGCTGGCGGCGATGGCGACGATCGCCTTGTGCGTGGCAAGCGCCTGGTCGCTGACACCATGGTTCATGAAGTAATTCGTCAGATTGGCAACGCGGGCACGGGTCGCCTCTTCGAATACGGAGACCGAATTCGTGAGGATGTTGGAATGGAACTGCTCGCGCTTGGTGAGAAAGGTCTGCAGCGCAGCAATGCCGACCGCGCCACCGAGATTGCGCATCATGTTGAAGAGCGCCGAAGCGGAGCCGGCATTTTCCTGCTCGATGCCGGCGGTCGCAATTGCGGTCAGCGGCGTGAAGGCGAGTGCCTGGCCGACGGCACGCACGATATTCGGCCAGAAGAGCTGGTCGCTGGCATAGTTGCTCGTCATGTAGATATTCATGAAGTTCGAAGCGGCAAAGAGCGCGAAGCCGACAATGATCAGCAGCCGGGCGTCGACACGCTTCATCAGCCGCGGCACCAGCGGGATCAGGATGAGCTGCGGAATGCCGGTCCAGGCAAGCACCATGCCGATCTGCTCGGAATTATAGCCCTGGATGCGCGTCAGATAGATCGGCAGGATGAAGACCGAACCATAGAGGGCGACGCCCATCAGGAAATTGGCGACGATGCCGAAGCCGAAATTGCGGCGTGCCAGCAGACGCAGATTGAGGAGCGGATGAGCGGCGCGGAGTTCGATAACGAGAAAGAGCGTCAAAGAGACCGCGGCGATGACGGAGAGGCGGACGATGAACGGCGAGCCGAACCAGTCGTCCTTATTGCCTTCTTCAAGCACGGTCTGCAATGCCGCAAGGCCAACCGCCATGGTGATGATGCCGGGCCAGTCGCCCTTGGCGAGCAGCGAAAGGTTCATCGGTGCGCGGTCAAGCGAGGCCCAGAGCATGCCGACCATCAGTATGCCGGGTACGAGATTGACATAGAATATGTATTCCCAGCCCCAGTTTTCCGTGAGGTAGCCGCCGATGGTCGGGCCGATCGCCGGCGCGAAGGTGGCGGAAAGAGCAAAGAGGGCAAGACCCATCGGTTGCTTGGGCTTCGGAAGCAGCGTGATGATGATCGTGAAGGCCATGGGGATCAGCACGCCGCCGGAAAAGCCCTGTATGGCGCGCAGAATGATCATCTGCTGCAGATTGGCAGCAAAGGCGCAGGCGACCGAGAAAAGGAGGAAAAGGATCGCGTTGGTCAGCAGATAGATGCGCACCGAAAAGACGCGGGCAAGCCAGGCGCTAAGGGGAATGACGACAATCTCGGCGATCAGGTAGGAGGTCGAGATCCAGCCGCCATCGTCCGTTCCGGCGCCGATTGCGCCCTGGATGTCGGCAAGCGAGGCATTGACGATCTGGATGTTGAGAACGGCCATGAAGGCGCCAAGTGTCGAACCAACCACGGCGGTCCACATGCGCAGCGGGCTCATGGCGGGTCGGGCAACCGGAGCGGTTGGAGTGCCCTGGGATAAGGCTGAATTGTTGTTTGCGGCGATCTGAAGAGTGGCCACGACGCGTCTCCTTCCGGCTCATGCCGGAATAATCTCATGACGATGCTGAGGTGATAATCGATGAAGATCGGGAAGGATCATCCAGCGTGGCTGGATAATCCCTGTGTGTCGGTTGTCGATGTCTGAGCCGCCTTGGTGTCGATTTCCGGCTCCACCGACATGCCGGAGCGCAGCAACCCGGCCAGATTATCGTCATCGATGACGATCTTCACCGGTATGCGCTGGACGATCTTGGTGAAATTGCCTGTCGCATTGTCCGGTGGCAGCAGCGAGAATTCGAGCCCGCTTGCCGGCGAGAGGCTGTCGACATGGCCCTTGATGGTGACGTCCGGGAAGCTGTCGACCTTGATTTCGACCGACTGTCCGGGACGTACATAGGTGAGTTGCGTCTCCTTGAAGTTCGCGACGACATAGACCGAGTGCAGCGGCACCACCGCCATCAGCTGCGTGCCCGATGTCACATACTGCCCGACGCGGATCGAGCGGGCGCCGACCGTGCCGTCAACGGCTGCGACGATGTTGGTATAGAAAAGGTTGAGTTCAGCCTGCTGAACGGCGGCGGCGGCCCGATCGCGCTGGGCGGCTGCCTGGTCTCGCTGGGTCTGCAGCACCGGCACCTTGTTCTGAGCGGCGACGAGCGCGGCCTGATCGCGCTCGACGGCGGCGGCGGCCTGCTTTCTGGCCGATTCGGTCTCTTCAGCGCGGGATTGCGTGCCGACGCCGTTGGTGATCAGACGAGCCGAACGCGCGGCATCCGATATCGCATAATCTAGGGAGGCTTGCGACGCGTCGACCGTTGCCTTGGCCTGCCCGATCAGCGATTGCTGCAGCTGGATCTGCGCATCGATGTTGGAAATCGCCGCGTCAGCGGCCTTGAGGTCCGCCTTCGCCTGGGAAAGTGCGGCTTGGAAATCACGGTCGTCTATGCGGGCGAGCACCTGGCCGGCCTTAACCTTGTCATTGTCGTTGACAAGCACATCCTTGATGTAGCCGGCGACCTTCGGCGCGATCGTGGTGTAATCGGCCTTCACATAGGCATCGTCGGTGGACTCGATGAAGCGTCCTACCGTCCAGTAGCGGTAGCCGAAATCCGCCGCGATCGCGACGCCGGCCAGCAATGCGGCAATCAGCAAGCCGCGCTTGATGAGCTTTCTGCCTGCTTTGGGCGCGGCCGAAGCGACAGGTGTTTCGACGGGTACGCCCTGAGGAGCCTCGGTCGCGGGAGACCGGGCCACCTCGCTGGCCGGAGCAGCGTCGGCTTGGCTTGCGTTCTTGAACGCTTCGTTGCGGGGAAGTTCCACCATTGTCCGTTTCCTTCAGTGCGCCACCCCTTTGCCCGGGGCCATTTTTGATGCGATGAAGATGCGTCCGAACGGTCCTTCTGATAATCTCCTCAAATCGGGAAGGATCATCAAGTCACAGTGGATAATCCGAGGACAATATGGATCGGTTGACCAGCCTCACAGTCTTTGGCCGGGTGGTGGAATGTGGCGGCTTTTCCGCCGCCGCCCGCCGCCTCAACATGTCCGTCACCATGGTGGGCAATCACGTGCAATCGTTGGAAGACCGCTTGGGCGCGCGGCTCCTGAACCGGACGACGCGCCGGATCAGTTTGACGGAAACCGGCAAATATTATTACGAGCGCTCCTTGCAGATCCTGGCCGATCTCGAGGAGGCCGATCGGGCCGCCGGTGCGCTTAGTACCACGCCGCGCGGCACGCTGAAGCTCTACACCAGCGGCGCCATCGTCCGTTTCCTGCTCCCGGTCGTCAACGAATTCATGACGCAATATCCTGCGATCTCGCTCGATTTCAACGTCGGAGAACGGTCGATCGACATGGTCGAGGAGGGTTACGATCTTATGATCCGAACCCTGCCCGCGTCCGACTCGACGCTTGTCGCACGCAAGCTTGCGCCCTGGCGACACATGCTTGTCTGCTCGCCCGAATATCGTGACACACATCCGGTGCCGAAGGTTCCGGCCGATCTCGTGGAGCATAATTGCCTGCAATATACCTATTACCCCTATGGCGACGAGTGGCGTTTCGAGGATGCCGATGGTAAGCAGGTGGGGGTCAAGATTTCCGGCAATGTCGTCTCCAACAGCGCGGAGACGCTGCGCTTTCTCCTGGCGAGCGGGCAGGGCATCTTTCTCGCGCCGAGTTTCATCGTCTTCGAAGAGGTCGCCGCCGGCCGTCTCGTGCGTGTCATGCCCGACTATCGCGCCGTGGAATTCATGATCAGCGCGATCTATCCGAACCGTAGCCATCTGCCGACGAAAGTGCGATTGTTCATCGACCTTTTGGCAGAGCGCTTCGTGGAACACCGCAAGTGGATGACCTGAGCAGGGAAAGGCCTATTTTCCGCCGGTGACGCAGCAGTGAATGGAGCCATCTCAAAGCCATGGCGAACCGAATAACATGCGAGGCTCATCCGGAGCTGCCCGCGATTCAAATGCAGAACGGATTGACCGACGTCTTCATGGAAGTTCTCGCCATTGCTGCGTCGGCGTTGGCGCAAACGAGGTCAGAGCAAGCGTTTGCATCATGGATCGCATCGCGAGATCAGGCGGTCTTGGGAGTTGGAGCGGTGGGCTTCGACATCGCCGAAATGCCCTGGCATGTTGCAACATTTGCCGAGGATCGGAATTTTCTAATTCGGTCGATTACCGCCGCAGAATCGAAAATCGGTTGGGAGAAGCTGGGCTATGAGCCGAAAGAAGACTGGCTTATGCCGTGCCTGATGCGTTTGCGAATGCTCGTGTCGGTATTTGGATCACACGATATCAGGGCAATCCATTCGACCTTTTCCGAGAGCGCCCTCAGCCGCTGCGAAACGCATGGGATCATCATGCATGCTGACGGATGCCCCGTCTGCAACAGGTCGATGCCCTCCTGAAATCCATGGGCATGGCATCGTGTTACCGATCGTACATGACACCTCTCGGGTCGATCCCGTCATGACTGCGGTTGTTCGGCGGGCTGGCGGGTCTCCGCCTGGCGTGCGGCAGAAACGAGGCGCCGTTGCGCCCGGATAGCGCTCCATTGCTGGTCGATCAAGACGCCTATCAGGATGACGCCGCCCATGACGGCGAAGTTGAGCGAGGAAGGGATACCCAAAAGGTTGACGAGGTTCTGCAATTCCTGCAGCAGGATCGTGCCCAGCACCACGCCGATCAGCGATCCTTCACCACCGCGCAGCGAAAAGCCGCCAAGAACCGCCGCCGCGATCGCGTAGAGCTCATAGAACTGCCCGTGGCTCGCCGGCGAGATGGAGCGGGTGTACATGGCAAAATAGATCGCCGAAAGCGCCGTCAGCACGCCGCAGATGATGTAGGCGACCGTTACCATCTTCGTGGTGCGGATGCCGGAATATTTTGCCGCCTCCTCATTCTTGCCGATGGCGTAGAGATAGCGGCCATAGACGGAGCGATGCAGAACGATCCACATGACGGCGGCAATGATCACGAGCGCGATGAAGGTATTCGGCACCCCATAGAAGCGGCCGGCAGTCAGGAATTCGAGGGTCGGAAAGTTCTGGCCGAAGGCGAAGCCGGCCGTCCCGTCTGCCGTGTAGAAGCGCGCAGCACCACGATAGATCAGGAGGCCGCAGAGTGTCACGACGAAGGGCTGGAGGTTGAGCCGAGTAATCAGCCAGCCATGGATCGCGCCCAAGACGCCGCCAAGGATCAGGATCAAGGGCAGGGCAATCGCCCAGGGCATGTTCTGGACGGCGATAAAATCGATGAACAGGACGCCGAGCAGGGCAACCAGCGAGCCTACCGACAGTTCGATGCCGCCGGTGATAATGACGAAAGCCTGGCCGATCGACAATATCCCGAAAAGGCCGATGAGGTTCGACGTATTGGCGAGGTTGATCGGCAGAAGGAAGCGCGGATTGATGATCGTCACGACAATGCCGACGACGATGATCAATAGAAGCAGGCCCAGATCTTTCTTACTCATCGATATCAATTCCCATTGACCGCAGCCGTTAGAGCAATTCTATGGAAAGCGCCAAGCGTCTTTCGTTGGAAATTGCGTAAAAACAATGAGATAGGGCGGTTCAAGATTCCATGAACTGCTCTAGTGTAGCGTCTTGCCGACAGCCAGCAAAAGCACGTTTTCCTGACTGAACCGATCCTTATCAAGGATGCCGGAGATCCGGCCTTCATGCATGACCGCGATGCGATCGGAGACGCCGATTACCTCTTCCATGTCGCTCGAGATCATCAGGATCGCCACGCCGGCATCCGCAAGCTTGCGCATCAGGCTGTAGATTTCGCTCTTCGCGCCAATATCGATGCCGCGGGTAGGCTCGTCGAAGATCAGCACCTTCGGGTGCATCGCCAGCCATTTGGCGAGCACGACTTTCTGCTGGTTGCCGCCCGAAAGCGTGCCGGTGCGGGTTGCCACTGATGGCGTCTTGATGGCGAGCTGCCTGCGCTGCGTTTCGGCAGTGGCATTTTCTCGCTCAGGCGACACCATGGAGCGGCGCGCAAAGGCCGGAAGGTTGGGCAATGATATGTTCTGCGAGATGGGCATATCGAGCAGGATGCCATTCAGCTTGCGATCCTCAGGCACGAGAAAAATGCCATTGGCGACGGCATCTCTGGCGGATCGCAATTTCAGGTCCTGTCCTCCGAGGGCGATGTTGCCGCCATAGCTGTGGTCGACCCCGAACAGGACGCGGGCAAGCTCCGTCCGGCCTGAGCCGACGAGGCCGGCAAGGCCCAGGATTTCACCGTAACGGATATCCAGGTTGACGGGCTGCGTTGGATAGGCCGCGGTACGAACGGCTGCGACCTTCAGCGCGGTATCGCCCGGCGGACGTGCCGCTTCCACGGAGCGCGCGGCCAATGCCCGCCCGATCATCAGCTTCACCATGCGATCGTGGTCGATCGCGTCTTTCGGCAATGTGCCGACGAGCGTGCCGTCGCGCAGAACGATGACGCGGTCGGCGACACGCTCAACCTCATGCAGGCGGTGCGAAATGAAGATGACGCTGATGCCTTCGGCTTTCAGCGAGGATATGACGGCCAGCAATTTTTCCGTTTCAGCAAGCGGCAGGCTTGAGGTCGGTTCGTCGAGAATGACGAGGCGGGCATTGATGGACAATGCCTTGGCGATTTCGACCATCTGCTGCTGAGCGAGCGATAGTGATGCTACCGGCGTATTCGGCGAGAAATTGGCACCGACGCGCTTCAAAAGAGGAGCGACCATCTCACGCAAGCGGGCGCGGTCGACCAGTTTCAGGGCGCCGCCGCGCAGCGGTTCGCGGCCGAGGAAAATATTGGCCGCAACGTCAAGATTTTCAAACAGGTTGAGCTCTTGATGGACAAAGGCAATCCCGGACGCGATGCTGCTTTCGACTGTGAAGGCGCCGTGCTCGGCTCCATCGAGCCGAATGCTGCCATGATCCGGCCTGACGACGCCGCCAAGGATTTTCATGAGCGTCGATTTGCCGGCGCCGTTCTCGCCGACAAGACCGATCACCTCGCCGGGCCTGACATCCATCGAGAAATTATCGAGCGCTACCACGCCCGGGTAGGTCTTGCCGATTCCCGAAAGGCTGAGAAAGGGCATCGTGGTTTCAGTCGATGCCAATGTATCCGAACGCTGGTTCATAACGAATATCATGCCTGTGCGATGTGGCTTCGAGAGCCGCGGCGACGTGAGCAATTGCATTCGAGCAGCGCCGGTCCTCGCAACCGGCGCTGCTGGCTGGCCTCAATTGCCAGCCATAGCCTTCAGATTGGCCGCATAGGCATCGACATCGTCCTTGCCGATGATTTTCGTCGGGATGATGATCAGCTTGCCAGCGGGAATGCCCGATTTGTCGCCCTTCAGGTAGGCAGCCATCAGCTTCATGCCCTGATAGGCCCAGAGATAGGGCTGCTGCACGACTGTGGCAGCGATCGTTCCTTCTTTGACGCCGCCGAGCGTGATCGGATCGTCATCGAAACCGACGACGGTGATCTGGCCGAGTTTGCCGGCTTCGCGCAGTGCTTCATAGATGCGCGGCGTGTTGTAGGAGTAGAAGCCCACCATGCAGGTGACGTCAGGGCTTGCAACGAGCGCGTCTTCGACATTTTTCTTCGCTCTCGTCTGGTCGATGTCGTCGCCGCGCACGTCGGTCAATTCGATCTTCGTGCCCGCCAGGCCGTCCTTCATGCCCTGAATGCGCTCCTTGGCATTGTCGGCACCGAGAAGTCCCACGAAGCCGATGCATTTGCCCCCGTTCGGCATGGCTTTCTTGGCGATTTCGGCGGCCTGTTTGCCGGCATCGATGTTCGATGAGCCGATATAGGCGACGCGGTTCGTATCCGGTGCGTCGCTATCGGTGGTAAACAGCGCAGTTTCCGAACCGATCTTGTTCAGCCCCTCTGTCGAGGTCTTGGGATCGACGGCGGAAACCATGATGCCCTTGACGCCGGCCGCCACGAGATCTTCCATCAGTCGCTGTTGGATCGCGACCGATGATTGTTCAGGATATTTCAATTCCATATTGAAGTCCGGCAGTTCGGCCTGAGCCTTCTTGACGCCGGCTTCGGCCGCCTTCCAGAAGTCGGATGCGCCGTTGACCACAAATGCGAGAGTGGGCTTGTCGGCGGCGTAGGTCGCCGTCGCATAGCTCAGCAGCAACCCTGCCGCAAAGGCGGCAGCGCCCCGTGTTAGGTACTTCATGATCATCCTCCCATAGATCCGCTTGCGAGATCTAGTTGCAACTCGCGGCAGGCCGGCCCTGAACCCCCTCCTAGGGTTTTCTCGCTAAGCGAGATACGGCACGTACAACCACGCGAGCGACGGTATACGACTAATTTCAATTAGTAAATAGTATTAGTAATACAGTTGCGCGTATGCGAAGTGGGGGAGCCTCGAAAATCTGGCTATTTATTTCAATTGCCAGCGATCTTGGGTTCGAAGATGTGGGTGGTGAATCTATGCGTGCCTGCACCGGTTGCCGAGATCGTGCAGTTAATGATAATAAATATTAGCGCATGAAAACGGCCGTGGGGATTGTAGGCCGATTTCGCTTCAGGGGAGATGAGACGCAGTTATGAAGAAGATATCGGCCGCAAACGGCGATCGCACGGCCGTCGACAACAGGATATCCAAGCGAAGTGGCCGTCGGTCCGGCAGCAGGGTCACGATGACCGATATTGCCAAGGCGGCCGGATGTTCGCAGAGCGCAGTATCCTTCGTCCTGAACAATACGCCCGGCATGCGCCTGTCGCAGC
Source organism: Hyphomicrobiales bacterium (assembly GCA_900472485.1). Lineage (GTDB taxonomy): Bacteria > Pseudomonadota > Alphaproteobacteria > Rhizobiales > Rhizobiaceae > Rhizobium. The sequence continues at coordinate 71,228 of UCII01000019.1, read as the reverse complement.
AGACCCGCGAGAAAGTCATCGAGGCAGCTCGCCAGCTTGGCTATGTCGCGCCGGTGCTCGCCACGCCGCCGGCACTTCTGTCTCCCTCGAAGCTCGATGGCGTCATCGGCTTTGCCGTCGACCAGCTTGCAACCAGTCCGGAGGCGGTGGTCGCGATCGAAGGCGCGCGTGAGGCTTGCTGGAATGCCGGAAACGTTCTGCTCGTCGCACAGACCATGAGCGATCCCGTCATGGAGCCGAGAGCGATCAAGGCGCTCAGCAACAGCGGCATCTCGGCGCTCATTTACATGACGATCTTCACGCGCGAGGTGGAGGTGCCGGATTATCTCTACGATCTCAATATCCCGATCATTCTTCTGAATTGCTATACGTCCGATTATGCCTTTCCGGCCGTTGTTCCGAGCGAGATCGCCGGTGGGCAGACCGCGACGCGGCATCTGATCTCGCATGGTCACCATCGCATTGCGACGATCACGGGCGAACCGTGGATGCAGGCGGCGCAGGATCGATTGACCGGCTATCGCCGGGCCTTGGCCACGGCCGACATTCCATTCGATCCAGAGTTGGTCATAGAGGGCGACTGGTCGGCGAGCGCCGGCTATTCCGGCACCATGAAACTGCTTTCGCTTCCCGAGCGTCCGACGGCGATCTTCTGCCAGAACGACCGCACCGCCATCGGTTGCTATGAAGCGTTGAAGGAGGCTGGCCTCCACATTCCGGAGGACATGTCTGTCATGGGCTACGACGATGAAGACATCTGCCGTCATCTCGTGCCGCCCTTGACGACCTCGGTCCTTCCTCACATGGCAATGGGCCAATGGGCGATCGAGCATCTGGAAACGGCCGTCTTGCCGCGAGAGCGCCGCTACCAGATCACCAAGCTCGAATGCTCGCTTGTCAAACGTGCGTCGGTTGCCGCACCGGCTGGCGTCAGAGCCGGGCGCAAGGTGCGGAGGGTTTGATCGATTCCGCCTGAAGCCGCAGGCGATCCGCTCGCTTGGCAACCTGTAGCAGCGTCTTGGCGACTGGCGGTTCGATTGTTACTATATGCGTCATGACGGTTCTCTCCCAGGATACCCGCCCGCCGCTCCGGCTGCCATCGCTCACCTTGCAATTGCTGTGGCGCTTCTGGCCGCAGCTGATGGCGCTGTGGCTGCTCGGGCTGATTGGAAATTCGCTTCTCAACGAACTGGCCGTCATGATCGGCCGGCTGAATGCACTGGCTGGGCTTTCGACGCTTGCCCTTGTCGTACTCCTGAAGCTTGTCATCATCGTCGCGCTGTTCGAGACCGTGCGGCCCGGACTACCGTCGCTTGATGCCGCCTCGCGCATTGCGGCCGCCCGGCCGGAAACCGATACCGGCGAGGGTTCTGCCACGCCGGGCTTCACGTCGATACTCGCGCTGACGCTCGTGCCATTCTTCGCCTACTACGCCGCCTGGGGCTTTCTCGGCGACACGGTGAGGGAATATTCCAGGCTGTCGCTCGACCTGATGCTGTTCGGGGAAAGTTACAATCCTCTGAAATTCGGCAGCAGTGCCTGGCTCCTCGTGTCGGTTGCCGTCGCCTGGGCAGTCAGGCGCTTCGCCAAATTCATGCATTCTCGTTCGAAAGCACCGGTCTGGGCCGTTATCATCGTTGTTTGTGAGGCGAACTGGGCCTTCATCGGTCTCTTTGTCATTTCGACCTGGGAAGGCGACATCCGTTCCTGGATCGCTAGGCTTCCCGAAACGATCGGGCATTTTTTCGGCTTTCTCAATCCGGTTGGCGATGCCGCAGCAGCTACCATCTTTCCGCCGACGGCGGAGGACGCGTCGTTTTCCTTTTCCAGGCAAATGCGCGGCCTATTCCTTTATGCTCTTTATCCCGTCGTCTGGCTGACGCTCGCTGCCTTGGTCTATGGCTACGACATCAATGGCGAGCGCCCGCTGACGGAAGGCCGGTTGGCGCGCGCGGTTTCGCGCTGGCAGTCGCTGCCAAAAGCGATCCGTGATTTCATTTCGCATTTCATCGCGGGCACGGCAAAACGCTATCGCGCATTGGCCGAGGGCGTTGGCCTGACCCTTGGTTCCGGTCTCGGGCTGATGCTATCGGTCATTCTGCTGTACCGGCTGCTGGATTGGGGCTCGGCCTGGGCCTGGTATGGCATCTCAAGGCTCATCGGTCCGCACGATCTGCCCTTGTGGCAGATGATTGCGCAGGCCATTTCGCTCGTCTTCGGTAGTCCCAGTGCGCCGGGCGACGGCGTTCTCATCATGCCGATCAAGATTTGCCTGCTGGCCGCGGCTCTGGAAATCGGCTTCGCGCAGGGGCGGGAATGGCGCCGCGGCGGAAGCTGAGGCCGGGAGCGGTTCGGCTTTTCATGGCCCCTGCTTAATTCAGTCGCAACGGGAAGGATATAGCGTCCGGTCTCGTCGAAGCGAAGCTCAGCCGCGCCGATAAAGAGGGGATTGCGTCGGCCGGCACGACGAATTTTTCCTCCATGAGCGTGTTTGCACTTTTGGCAGGCGGCTGGCGGGATACGGTATCGCAACCCTCGATCGGGGTCGCCTGTGGATCGAGGTCGCGGCTGAGATCCTTGGAAAGAATGAAATTGAGCGGTTGCCAGCGGCGCCCCGTCGGATCGGTCAGGGTCAGGCTGCATTGAGCCCAGGACTGCCCGATATCGTCTTCGGCTTTCGCAGCCAGCCTTACGATCACCAGGCGCATCTGGCCGGGGAAGGTAATTTTCCCGTCACGCCCATCGCCGATCACCCTTGCCTGATTGAGCGTCCAGGAGGCCTTGGCATAGGTCTGTCCGCTGACATTGCCGCTTATGCGCAGCTCGTTTCGCTTGATGTAATCCTCGGCATTGCGCCAGGCGTTAATGGTGTAATTGCCCGCCAGCAAGAAGGGCAGGCTTAGCAGGGATGCCAACCACAGCCGTCTCTCCCGTCTAGACGCCATTATTGCCGATCTCCACGCGGTCGCGCTTTTCGACGGTTTCGCCGTCGAGCTTGACGCGAATTTCCGAATCCAGCTGAGGGGACGGCTGCCTGGAAAGCACCAGCGCCATATTGCTTGTTTCATCTTCCGGCAGCTCGAAGATGAAGATGCCCATCGTCGGCAGGCCCGGCTGCAAATCCTTGGATGGCAAAAGGCGAGGGGCACCATCGGCACGATGAGTCTGCCGGTAGGAGCGGCCGGAAGCTCCTTCAATCGCTGCGGCCTGGATGGTCATGGTATCATATTTCGACTGCAGTTCGACACTGACGATCAGCCAGACCCCTTCGGTCTGCCGCTCGACTGGCTTGCCATAAGATGTAAACGCGATCGTCTTCGCGCGCAGAAGCTTGGCGACCTTGACGCTGAACGTCTTGCTCGACACGGTGTCCTTCTGCAGTCCCGATGTTTCTATGGGGCCGGTCAGGATGGCATAGCTCGGTGTCGTTGATTGCAGGAAAGCCAAGAGTAGGGCGGTCACGCCGACGAGCAACACGGAAAGCAAAAGGCGTATCAAGGATTTGCTCCTTGTCCCACCGAAAGCGGCAAGCCGACGCGCGCCACGTCGTTCGGGTTGAACCAGCCCGGTGCCGCGTAGAGATTGTCCTTCGGCTTATAAGTGGTTCCGACGATCGCGACGTTCAGGACTTTCGGGAGCGTTTGTGTCGCAGGCAATTGCCAGACGACCTTGACCTTTTCCGGCATCATCGGCTGGAGGTCCCAAAGCAAATCATTGTCCCGGACAAGATAGAATTGCGGAGCCGGTGGATTCGCAAGATTTTCGAGCTTCAGCGTATCCCGATACAAGTTCGAGCTTTCCGCTGTCATGTTCTCAAGGGTCAGATCGAGTGTCAGCGCTTTCTTGCCATCGGGAAGGCGTCGGCCATCCGGCGTTTCGGTCGCGACGCTGCCGGAATTGAGAATAACCATCCATTGACCCGCGTCGACGGGTTTGCCGGGTGGCACCTGCGCCACCTCTGTTCCCGTGCGGGTTTCGTAGATCGACAGCCCGAGAGACAGTGCGCCCGCCAGAAGCCCGCCGATACCGGCGATGATCCGTGTATAGAGCGCCTTGTTCGCTTTGCTGATGGCAGACTGGTTCATTGCCTGGTGCGATCGGGTGGTGACTTTCGCCGCCTACATCCGAAGGACGAGCGGCAATCTCTATTTGGTTCAGAGGGCCGATACGGCAAGGGTGGGTGGTGCCTGAACACAGGAATTATGTGCTGACACTGTCGGAAACATATGTTGTAAATCGATTTGCAAAAGCATTTGCAAATCGATTTACAATGCCGTAGCCTGCGCAAATGACCACAATCGCCAAAGTTGCCAAGCGTGCCGGAGTGTCGCCGACCACTGTGTCGCACGTGCTCAATCATGCCGACCGTGTCTCGGCGGACTTGCGCAAGCGCGTTCAGGAAGCGATCGCGGAGCTTGGTTATGTGCCGAACCCGCTCGCTCAAAGCCTCAGGACCGGCCGTACCAATCTCGTTGCCATGCTGATCCCGGATATCCGAAACCCCTTCTATCCGGAAATGGTGCAGGCGGCGCAGTCCGATCTCGAGGCGATGGGGATCGATCTCCTGATCTTCAATACCGATGTTCCCGGCGGTCATTCACAGGAGCATGGCAAGCACTACCTCCGCCAGATCCGCAGCCGGCGTATCGATGGCCTCATCGTCGGCGATTTCGCGCTCCACGGCATGCATGACGCGCTGCTCGAAATCGATCTTCCCACAGTGTTTATCGGCGACCTGCCGAACAAGGCGGTCGACAGCGTCAAGATCGACGATTTTGGCGGCGGCCATCAGATGGGAACCTATCTGGCCCAGAAGGGCCATCGCCGGATCGCACATCTGACCGGCCCTTCCTTCTTCGCCGAAGCCATGGCGCGCGCTTCCGGATTCGAGCAGGGCCTGCGTGACAACGGCGTCGAGCCAATTGCCGAGCTGCGGCGGGAAGGAAGCTATCTTGGTCCGTCAGGGGAAGAGGCGGTCGATTGGCTTCTGGCGAACTATGGCGACAACCTGCCCTCGGTGATCTTCTTTGGAAACTACCTGATGGCGGCCGGAGCGCTCGCTGCCTTCTTCGACCGCGGCATCAATGTTCCGAGGGATATCGGCATTGCCGTCTTCGGCGATCAGCCGCAGCTCGAATATATCAGGCCGCGGATTACAAGGGTCGGCAACACGCCGTCGCTGCTGGCCCATCGCGCAACCGAGATGCTGCTGGAGAGGCTTTCGGGAGCTTATGCCGGACCTGCGCGTTCGGACGTGATCCCCTGCAATCTACACGCCTTCGATACCGCATGAATTGAAGCTCCGTCACCCGGGAGGAGAGTGGTGACGGTAACGCAAAATGGGAGGAAGTCATGACTGGTAAGGATAAGTTCATCACCCCCGCAACCCGTCGCAGCGTGCTCAAGGGCGGCGCGATCCTCGCCGCCGGCGCGGCTGCCGGGTTGAGCGGTTTTCCCTATATATCGCGTATGGCCGTCCGTGCGCAAAGCGCGCCGTTGAAGTTTTGGCAGTTCTACGCGCCAGACGGCCCGGTCCAGAGCCAGGTCGACTGGTTCGAAAAAGCGGTCGCGGCCTGGAACGACAGTCATCCGCAAAAGGTCGAACTCGAATATGTACCGAACGCGGAATATATCAACGGGCCGAAGCTTGCGACCGCATTTGCCTCCGGCGAGGGGCCGGACATCTTCCTGATCTCGCCGGGCGATTTCCTGCGCTATTACAATGGTGGCGTCCTGCAGGACCTGACACCCCATATCGATGCCAAGGAGGATTTTCCGGAGAGTGTGATCGCCAACCGCATGGTCGATGGCAAGATCTACGGCATTCCGATGGAAGTCGAGCCGATGGCAATGTACTACTCGGTCAAGGCTTTCGAAGAGGCGAAGCTGAACGAGAACGACGTTCCGAAGACCTGGGACGATCTGCTTGAGCTTGCCAAGAAGCTGACGACGCCGAAACGCTTCGGCGTGTTGTTCGAGACCCAGCCAGGCTATTACCAGAACTTTACCTGGTATCCTTTCCTCTGGCAGGGCGGCGGCGAATTTCAGGGCAAGGACGGCAAGAGCGCGTTCGATTCTCCCGCTACGGTGCAGGCTCTGAAGTTCTGGCAGGATGCCGTCAATTCGGGAGCGGCACCCCGCCAGGTCATGGGCAGCGGCGCGAACGACACGGTCGCGAACCTCGCATCGGGTTACTGTGCCATCCAGAATGTCGGCATCTGGGGCATCTCGCAATTGCAGAGTAATGCGAAGGATTTCAAATATGGCGTCTTCCGCCTGCCGACACCGCCAAACGGCAAATACGTGACCGTCGGCGGCGGCTGGGCTTTCGTCGCCAATGCCAAGAGCAAGAATCCAGATGCGGCGGCGCAATTCTGCGCCTGGGCGCTGGCTTCCAAGGACAAAGGTTCCGTACAGCGCGTCGCCGACTGGTGCACCAAGGGCAAGTCGGACATGCCACCGCGCGAAAGCGCGCTTGCCGCGGGTGGCGATGCCTTCAAGACCGGCATGATCGGCAAATTCGCCTCCGATGTCTATCCAGGCGCCCGGGCCGAACCGCGCGTGCCGCCGGAGGTCTACAAGATCATCTCCGATGCGATCCAGCAGACGCAGCTTGGCGGCGCCGATCCCCAGGCGACGGCAACCTCGGCCTCGCAGCAGCTCGACGCGTTCCTTGGTTCCTATAGCGGCGCGCCGATCCTTTAAAAAGAAATGTCGGCCGCTGCGGCAATCAGCCCAAGCGGCCGTCTCTCTTTCCGGGACGAGATCATGACGACAATTGCAGATGCGACGACAAGCCATGCAAATGGCAGACGCAAAGGCCTTTCCGCCCGGCATCGCGAATGGATCGCGGGCTATCTCTTCGTATTGCCCGATGCGCTCGGCCTCTTTCTGTTTCTCGGTGTACCGATGCTTCTGTCGCTCGTGCTGAGCGTCTATGAAGTCAACGGCTTCGGCGGCTACAATTTCGTCGGCGCCAAGAATTATATCCGCATGTGGCATGATCCCCTGTTCTGGAAGGGGGCGAGAGTAACGGCGCTTTATGCCGTCATGCTCGTGCCGTCGCTCTATGTCACGGGCCTGGGGCTGGCGCTTCTCGTGCAGCAGACCAATCGCTTCAATGCGGTCGTCCGTTCGATGTTCTTTGCACCGAATATGGTGAGCCTCGTCGTCGTCGCGCTTGTCTGGCAATTCATGGTGATCGACAAGATCGGCGTCGTTGGTCAGACCATGGCGAACCTCGGTCTTCCCGCTATTTCATTTCTCGGCGATCCGAATTTCGCTTTGATCACCGTCGTGCTTGTCAGTGTCTGGTTCCTGATGGGCTTCTATATGCTGATCTTCCTGGGTGGCCTGCAGGACATACCGAAGGAGTATTATGAGGCGGCGATGATCGATGGTGCCGGCCCTGTCAAGCGCTTCCGCTACATCACGCTGCCGCTGCTGAAACCCACCAGCTTCTTCGTTGTCATGGTCTCGATGGTTGCTGCCGTTGCCGGCGCCCAGGCCTTCGACATCATCTATGTCATGACCAAGGGCGGTCCGGCCAATTCGACGGCGGTGCTGATCGTCTACATCTACCAGCAGGCCTTTTCCTTCGGTGCCTTCGGCTATGCGGCCGCAATGTCGTCGATCCTGGTCGTCGCGCTCATGGCCGTCACCGCGGTTTTCTTTGCCGTCACGCGCGGAGGACGCTTCGATCATGCGGAATGATGCTTCCAACGCCTATTTCTCGCGATCGCAGGTCACGCTGGTGCGCTGCCTGTGGATGCTGATCGCTGCCATCCTGGCGCTGATGACGCTGTTTCCGCTGCTCTGGATGGTCTCGATCGCCTTCAAACCAGCGGCCGAATCCTTCTCCTCATCGCTGATACCGGAAGCGCCGACGCTCGACAATTTCATATACGTTCTGACCGGCGTACCCTTCATCCGCTACATGCTGAACAGCTTCTTCGTGTCAGCGACGGTGACGATCGTCGCGCTCTTCTTCCACACCATGGCGGGCTATGCGCTCGCGCGCCTGCGCTTTCCCGGGCGTGAGATCATCTTTCTGGCGATCTTCTCGACCTTTCTCGTTTCGCTGCCGGTCGTGATCGTGCCGCTCTTCATCATCGTCAAGGCGATGGGCATGATCAATTCCTATGCGGGGCTCATCATTCCCGCGATCTTCAATGCCTTCGGCATCTTCCTGTTGCGGCAATATTATCTTTCATTGCCGCGCGAGATCGAGGAGGCAGCGGTGATCGACGGTGCAGGATACTGGCGCATCTATTGGAGCGTCATCTTGCCCTTGAGCCGGCCGATCATGTCCGCGCTCGCCATTCTATTCTTCCTTGCCAACTGGAACTCCTTCCTCTGGCCGCTCACCATCACTTCCAATCCGAACCTCTGGATGGTGCAGGTCGGCATCGCCAACTTCAAAAGCCAGTATTCGGCATCCTGGAACTACATGATGGCTGCCTCCACCATCGTCGCCATCCCGACGCTCATCCTCTTCGTGATTTTCCAGCGGCAGATCATGGATTCGCTGAAGACCAGCGGCCTGAAATAGCCGCCTTCATTCAAGACAGGAGACTTTCATGAGCAATCTCGGCCTTTCACCCCTGCGCGGGCTTGCGAAGCTGCGCGAAGCAAGAACGCGCCGCTTTTCGAGCTATGATCGCACCGGTGGCAACGACGATCGCTTCCATATCGAGCCGGGAAAGACGGAGGTGATCGCCGAGCACTCGGGCGCCGGCATTATCACCCATATCTGGGCAACGCTTGCCTGCGAGAGCGAGAATTTCCTGCGCAAGATTGTGTTGCGCGCCTACTGGGAAGGCGAGATGGAGCCGAGCGTCGAAGCGCCGATTGGCGATTTCTTCGGCATGGGCCATGGCCGCACGGCAAACTACGCCAGCCTGCCAATGCAGGCGAGCCCGGAGGACGGCAAGGCGTTCAACTGCTACTTTCCCATGCCCTTCGGCTCGCACATGACGCTGACGGTGACGAACGAAGCCGAACACGACCTGCTGTTCTACTACTATGTCGATCTCGAGCTTCATCAGACGCTTGAAGAGGACATGGGACGTTTCCACGCGCAGTATCGCCAGTCGCAGCCCCAGGGCATGAGCGATACGGGTCTCACCAACGAGGAATATCTCTTCGGCGGCGAGAATGTCGACGGCAAAGAGAATTATACGATCCTGGAGGCAGAAGGCCGCGGTCATTATGTCGGCGTTCTCTATAGCGTCTATTCGCGCCGTCGCTCTGACGTGTGGGACTGGTACGGCGAAGGCGACGACATGATCTTCATCGACGGCGAGCAGGGGCTTTCCGTGCCTGATACCGTGCGCAAGCCCGATCCGCGCATCGGGCCGAAGGCAGCGCTGATCGAACCTCGGCCGGAATCTGCGCCTGGTGCCAATGACGCCTGGCCGCCAACGCTGCACGGCACCGGCACGGAGGATTATTTCAACACGGCGTGGTGCCCGACACAGGAATATAGCGCGCCCTATCATGGCATTATCGCCGCCGGTGGTCCGAACTGGACCGAGCCCGTCACGCTCTATCGCTGGCATATCGAAGATCCGGCGATCTTCCAGAAGAGCATCCGCGTGACGATCGAGCATGGCCACGCCAACCGCCGTTCCGACGATATTTCCTCGGTCGCCTTCTGGTATCAGGCCGAGCCACACAAGCCGTTCGGCGCGTTTCCTTCTGTTACCGAGCGCGTGCCCACCTTTCGCCGTCCGTTCAAGGAAATGGAGATAGCGGTCAAGAAGGCGAGGGAATGAATGGCGGGCTTCTTTGCTCCGTCGGTGGCAGCGATGTGAACGTCACGGCAACCCATGTTCCTCGCCTTGATTTTATACAAATACGCTCCTAAAAGTAGTCATAAGTGACCTCTTTTAGGAGCTTACCATGACAACGATCAGCTTAAAGGATGCCAAGGCATCGTTCTCTCATATCGTCGATCAGGCCGCGGCCGGCGAGTTCGTGACGATTACGCGCCACGGGCGTGCTGCCGCCGTCGTTGTCAGTGTGGGGGTGGCCGAGGCGGCAAGAAAGGCGATTCGGAGCGGCCGGCCGAGCCTGGTACAGTACCTGAAGACTTTTCCGGCCGATTTCGATCCTACCGACGATGTTTTCTCAAGAAATCCTGCTCCCTCTCGTGAGGTCGATTTGTGAGCTTTCTTCTCGACACCAATGCGATCTCCATGTTCGCCCCGTCCAAGGCAAGTGCATCTAACACTTTTGCCGAATGGGTGGATGAACAGGATCGACGAGACGCAATCTATCTTTCCGCGTTGACTATCCACGAGATCGAAAAGGGCATTCGGTTGTTGGAGGCAAAAGGTGCGAAGGCAAAGGCAGCAGGGATTCATACCTGGCTACAAGGGCTAATTGCCGGGTATGGTGATCACATCCTGCCCGTCGACAAGGATGTTGCGCTTGAATCCGGGAGGCTGGAGGCGAAAGCGGTCATCGCTGGGCATAATCCAGGCGCGGCAGATGCAGTCATCGCGGGAACGGCAAGTATCCATAAGCTCATCGTGATCACAGCCAATCTCAAACACTTCCTGCCGTTTGACATTCCCGTCCAATCGCCGGACCAAATCGCGCGCTAATGCTCCGGTTTGAATAGAGCGTCCTGGTGGTTGCGCAAACAGCAAGCTGGAGCACATGGCTTTGGTAAGCATGCGCTACCGGCATTTCCCCCTCCTGCATCGATGAGACCCTGTGGATTCAAACTGAAAGCGGGATGCTCTCGTGCGAATGGATGAATTGAAAAATTGGTGCGTTAGGGCGCTTTATGTATCGGGCGCGAAACGTAAGAAGACGGTTTCTTTCGCTGCGCCTGGTTAATGCCATAGGCGAGTTGCTGTTCTCATGCGTCTCATACTTGTCAATGATGTTTCGACCGTTCGCGGTGGCGCAACCAAGGTGGCGCTGCAATGTCTTGAGGCAAGCAGAGATGCCGGGCTGACATGCGCCGTATTGGTCGGCGATGATGGCGAAGGCCTCAAGCCGCGCTTTGCCGGTATCCGGACGGTTGCCTTGGGCGAGCGCGCTCTTCGGGAAGGCCCGGCGACCATCGATATCCTTGCGAAGAACTACAATCGGCGAGCCTATGAGGCGATGGAAGGCCTGCTTCGGGAATCGGATGAGGAAACCGTTGTCCATGTGCATGGCTGGTCACAGATCCTCTCGCCCTCGATTTTCTATGCGCTTGCCAGGCATCGGGTCAAAGTCATCGTCACGGCGCATGATTTCTTCCTGACCTGCCCGAATGGCGGCCTTATCAATTTCCGCAGCGGCGAGGTTTGTGACATCAAGCCGCTATCTCTCGCCTGCCTGACGACCAATTGCGACAAGCGCAGTTATCTCCATAAGCTTTGGCGCTTCCGTCGCACCCTGACACAGCAGGGAGTCGGCGAGGGATTTTGGAGCCGGGTGGGCATCGTCCTGGCGCATGAGAGCATGGAAGCGTTTCTGCGCACCGGCCCCTTCCAGCATTTCACGACACTGCGCACGCCGACGCAGCCATTGACGCCGTCGCCCGTCGAGGCGTGGCGCAACCGCCGCACTGTTTTCCTCGGCCGCATGTGCTGGGAAAAAGGGGTTCATACTCTGGCGGATGCGCTCAACAAGACCGGCAGGACGGCAACGCTGATCGGGCGCGGGCCATTGCTTGCCGAGATGCAGCGGCTGTTGCCGCATTGCTATGTGCCTGGCTGGTTAAGCGACGAAGAGGTGACCGAGATCGCCGGCAGCGCGCGCGTTTTCGTCATGCCGTCGCGCATGCCCGAGCCTTACGGCCTGGTCGCCGCCGAAGCATTGATGTCCGGCATCCCGGTCATCGTCAGCAGCAATGCGCTGATTGCGACGGAGGTCGAGGAGAATGGCGCCGGTTTGGTATTCGATAGCGGCGATGCGGATTCGCTGGCCGAGAAATTGGTGGCGACGGATGACGACCACTTGATGCGGCGGCTGAGCGAAGGGGCGTTGGCCCTTGGCCGCCGCATCGCGCCGAGCAGAGCGGAATGGGGGCGCCGCATGGTGGATATCTATCTGGGACGGGGTGATTTTTCTGCATAGTGGTGGGGGAGACAATGGGACGCGCGTTAGTGACTGGGGGTTGCGGTTTCGTGGGCCGGCATCTTGTCCGGCGGCTTCTCGCCGAGGGCTTGGATGTCGTCTGCGTCGATTCACTGGTCGCGGGAACGGGGGCGCTGCATCCGGAACTGTGGCAGCGGCTTCAGCGTTCCCGCTTCACTTTTTGCGAAGAGGATTGCCGGACGTTCTTCGCGCGCCCTCCCGAGCATTTCGACTATGTCTTCCATCTTGCCGCGCTCGTTGGCGGTCGCTTGACGCTCGAGACGCGCGCGCTCGACGTTGCCGAGGATCTGGCAGTCGATGCGGAACTGTGGCAGTGGGCATCACGCGCCAAACCCGGTTCAGTCATATTCTTCAGTTCCAGTGCGGCCTATCCGGTGTCGTTGCAGACTATCGCCAATCATCGGCTGCTGTCGGAGGACATGATCAATTTCGACGCCGCCGTCGGTGTCCCCGATCTCAGCTATGGCTGGGCAAAATTGACCGGCGAATATCTGATGAAACTCTATGTCGAACGGTACGGCCGGCGGGCCATCGCCTACAGGCCGTTCAGCGGCTATGGCGAGGATCAGGATCTTGCCTATCCTTTTCCGGCGATCTGCCGTCGCTTGCTTGCGGAAAAGGGTGCGCCGGAAGTCTTCGTCTGGGGCTCGGGCCATCAGTGTCGGGACTTTATCCACATCTCGGACTGCATCGACTTCATCTGGCAGACGAGGGAGCTGCTTCCCGACGGGGCAAGCCTCAATCTATCGACCGGCACCGCGACTTCCTTCATCGCGTTGGCGGAGGCGATCAGTCGGCAGATTGGCTGGCAGCCGGCCGTCACCGGGCGATCGAACCACCCGGAAGGTGTCTTTTACCGCTGCGGCGACACGGCCCTGCAACGCTCCTACGGACTGACCCCCTCGGTCGGTCTGGAGGAGGGGATTGCACGGACGCTCGCATATCTTCAGGCCGAGCGGGCGTCATACGCGCTCGCCATGTGACCCCATCACCAATCATGTCTCTTGCGTCCCGTCGATGTGCTTCGGGACCGACCGCGTGTGCTCATCTGAATTCGGCGTCCCCGCTGTAATCGCTCAGGCCACGAATTTGGATTCAACCTCGGGATCATTCACCGATCCGAGAGATCGCGAAATAATGCTTGCGCGTCCCTTATAATTAGGTAAGTTACCTAACAAATGGATTGGGACGCATGATTGCTGGAATTGATATTGGCGGAACCAAAACGCAGCTTATCGCCGAGATGAATGGCGAGACGGTTGGCGAAAGGACCGTCCACACAGCCGAATGGCGCGCTCGCGTCGACCATGATGTGGATGCGCAAGCCCTCGTTTCGCTGCTTGTCGCAACGACCGCAGCGGCACCGAAGATCACGGTCGTCGGCGCGCATGGCTGCGACAGCGACGAGGATCGGCTTGCGCTGCAAACAAGGCTTGCCCGGCACTTGCCCGGCGCCGTCCTCGTTCTCAACGACTCCGAGCTGTTGCTGCCGGCGGCGGGCAAGTCGAGCGGCATTTCCGTTATCAGCGGTACCGGTTCGATTGCGGTCTCGCGCGACGCTGCGCGCAGGATGATCGCATCCGGCGGCTGGGGTTGGTACCTGGGCGACGAAGGAAGTGCGAGCGGTCTTGTGCGGGAAGCGGCCCGGACCATCCGCTTTGCGCTTGACCAGGGACAACCGCTTGATCTTCTCGGTCGCAACCTCATCGAAGCGCTTGGCATATCGTCGCCGATCGAGATTGGGCGGGCGTTGGGCGAGATCGGATCGGCAGCCGGCATTGGCCGGCTCGCACCCTTGGTATTCGACGCAGCGAATGCAGGTTCGCGATATGCCGACAAGGTCATCACGGAGGCGGGTGCCTCACTTGCCGTGCTCACAGCGCAATTGCTGGAACGCGGCGCGCCGCGTGGCGATGTCGTCACCGGCGGCGGCGTCATTGCCCGTCAGCCGCGGCTTCTCGCGGCTTTCAAAACCGCCCTCGGCGATCGTCTGCCCGATCTGACGCTGACCCTTCTCAACGAGGCGCCGGTGGCAGGGGCGATGGTGCTTGCCCGCAAGCTCAGCCGTGGTGACCTGCCGGCCACCTTGCCGCCGCCGCATATCGACGGCGAACTGAAAACTGCCGATGATTGGAGAGCCGCATGACCTCCCAAAAAATCATTCCCGCACGAAACTGGGGGCAGCGCGTGATCGCGGTCGTGCTGATCGCTGTCGTCGTATTGCTGGTGTTCATGGTCGCCACCAGCCGCCACATCGCCTGGTCGGCCATACCTCAATATATCTTCGACGAGACGATCCTGGATGGGATCAAGCTGACTATCCTGTTCACCGTCTTGTCGATGATCATCAGCATCGTTGCCGGTGCCATCCTTGCCACGATGCGGCTCGCGTCCAATCCGGTGCTGTCCGGTTTCGCAAGCCTCTATATCTGGTTCTTCCGCGGCACGCCGCTGCTGGTCCAGATCATCTTCTGGTTCAATATCCAGCTTTTCATTCCGAGCATCGATATCGGTTCCATCCACATCGACACCAATTCGATCGTCACGGCTTTCGTCGCAGCGCTTCTTGCCCTCAGCCTCAATGAGGCGGCCTATATGGCGGAGATCATTCGCGGCGGACTGCTCGCTGTCGATAGCGGCCAAAATGAAGCCGCCAAGGCGCTCGGTTATACGCCCGCCCAATCGATGCTACGCATCATCTTTCCCCAGGCGCTACGCGTCATCATCCCGCCGATCGGCAATCAGACGATCTCGATGTTGAAGACGACCTCGCTCGTTTCCGTCGTCGCAGCCCAGGACCTGCTGACGCGCGCGCAGAATATCTACGCCCGGAACTTCCTGATCATCGAACTGCTGATCGTTGCCAGCATCTGGTACCTCGTAATGACCACGATCGCCTCAGCCATCCAGCTCGTCATCGAAAGCCGGCTTGGAAAATCTACGAACCAGGCGCCCGGCCTGCTGCAAGGCGCCCTGCGCCTCATGGGCGCGGAAGGGAGAAACGGATGAGTGCTCCTGCAACATCGTCCTCGGCAAGAGCTCTCGTCCAGGCGATCGACGTCCACAAATCCTTCGGTCCGCTGGAAGTGCTGAAGGGCATCAACCTCTCCGTCGACAAGGGCGAGGTCGTCTGCCTGCTCGGTCCCTCGGGAAGCGGAAAATCGACCTTTCTCAGATGCATCAACCACCTGGAACGAATGACAGCGGGCCGCATTCTCGTCGATGGCCAGTTGATCGGCTATCACGAGCGGGGCGATGCCTTGCATGAGATGAGCGGCAAGGAACTGGCCGTGCAGCGGCGCGACATCGGCATGGTGTTCCAGCGTTTCAATCTTTTCGCCCACCAGGACGTGCTGACGAACATTTCTCAGCCGCCGATCCTCAATCGCGGAAAGTCGCGCGAGGAGGCGGTATCCAGAGCACGAGAGCTCCTGAAGATGGTGGATCTCGAAGGCCGCGGCAGCGCCTATCCCTATCAGCTTTCCGGCGGGCAGCAACAGCGCGTAGCGATCGCCCGGGCGCTGGCGATGAACCCGAAGCTGATGCTCTTCGACGAGCCGACATCCGCACTCGATCCCGAACTCGTTGGCGAGGTGCTGAACGTGATGCGCAAACTCGCGGCGGACGGAATGACGATGATCGTGGTGACGCACGAACTCTCCTTCGCCCGCGATGTCGCCGATCGGATCGTGTTCATGGATCAGGGCGTCGTCGTCGAGGAAGGGCCGGCGCGCGACGTGCTCGACAATCCGCAACAGGAAAGAACGCAGGCGTTTTTGAGACGGATGCACTGACTGGCAGGCACCGCAATGAGGCCGCACGTCCTTCACGTGCACCAGGAAAAAAGGGGAATGACAATGACAGGGAAGACCAAACTGACAATCGCCTTAGCCTTGGCGACGATGCTCGCAACTCCCATGGCCTGGGCCGCGGGCGTCGACCAGAAACTGCACGCCATGCTGCCCGAAAAGATCCAGGCTTCGGGAGAGATCAAGGTGGGCACGGAACCGCAGACACCGCCTTACGATTTCTACGGCGAGGACAACAAGACGATTATCGGCCTCGAACGCGAGCTTCGCGACGAAATGGGTGCCCGTCTCGGCGTGAAATTTACCGACGTGCCGGCGCAGTTCGCCAGCATCATTCCCGGCATCCAAGCCGGCCGTTTCGATATGGGCATGTCCGCCTTCGGCGATTTTGCCGAGCGCGAGAAGATCGTCGATGTCGTCAACTACATGCTCGAGGGCACCAGCATCATCGTGCTGGAGGGCAATCCGAAGAGCGTGCATAAGCTGAAGGACGCCTGTGGGCTCAATGCCGGCGCGGTCCAGGGCTCGATCCCGCTTCAGCTCCTCGACAAGCAGAAGACGCTCTGCCCGGCCGATAAGCCGCTCAACGTCATGCAGTTCCCGTCGAACGACCAGATCAAGATCGCCTTGCAGAGCGGTCGCGTCGATCTCTCCATGGACACGACGGGGGTAGCGGCCTACAGCCTCCAGCATCAGCCGGCGGGTAACAAGAAGCTGGAACTTGTCACGGGCGCGCAATACGCCGTCGGCTACCAGGCAATGCTCGTCGGCAAGGACGATCCGAAGCTGCGCGATGCGTTGGCGGCCACCATGCAGTCGATGATCGACGATGGCTCCTATGCCAAGATTTTCGAGAAATGGGGTCTTGGCGAAAACAAGCTCGACAAGGTTACCATCAACGATGCCGCGCGATTTGCCGACTACATGAAGCTGGATTGAGATCCGCCAGTCCTCAGGCGGCCGCTATTTGCTCGGCCGCCCTTCCTTTAAAAGATACGGGAATGATCATGACAGACAGAGTGCCTTACCGCGAAGCGATCGCATTGCAGCCCGCTGCCCTCAACACCTGCTTCAGTGCCGTCTCCAGGCGGCTGGAAACGCTCGACCTGGAGCCGGTAAGGCGTGGACCGACGGTCCTCGTCGGGATCGGTGCCAGCCTCTATGCGGCCGCCGCGGCCGCGGCGCAGATGCGCACGCAGGGCCTTCGCGCCTTCGCGCTGCCGGGCACCGATCTCTATGACCCATCAGTCGATGCTGGCGAAGCCTACATCGCCTTTTCCGCCTCTGGCCGCAGCGAAGAGCCGGCGCGCGCGATGGAGCTCCGTCCCAACGCCCATTCCTACGGTATCGCCAAGGCGGACGGCACGCCGATTTCACGGGTCGTGAAGCATATGATCGCAACCGAGAGCGGCGCGGATAGCGGCCCGAATACGACAAGTTATCTCGGATCGCTGCTGAGTGCGGCCTTGCTCATCGACAAGGCCGGTCGCCCGTCCGGCACGAATTGGCAAGAGCTTTCAGGTCGCGCCGAGGCTGTATTGACCGAAACGCGCGCTCAGGCCGACAAGGGAGCCAAGTTGCTGGCCGGCAAGACGTCAATCGACTGCGTTGGCGCAGGCGCGGCTCTGGGCACGGCCGGCTACGCGGCGCTCCTGATTCGCGAAGCCGCACGTGTCGCGGCCCAGGATTGGGATACGCTGAACTTTCTCCATGGGCCGATGGAGCCGAACGATCGGGATAGCGGCGTGCTATTGTTCGGTAATGGTCGCGAGGTGAAGCTGGCGCAGGATCTCGCCAGCTTCGGCATTCCCTCGGTTCTCGTCACCGCGCGGACCGATATCGCGGATGCCGACAATCTCGTCGTCATCCATGTGCCAACCTTCTCCGAAGGCATCGGCGATGCCATTCTGCAGGCTATTCCCGCACAGTTGCTGATTGCGACGCTCTCGGAGGATGCCGGCCTGCCGGTCTGCGAATTCCGCTACCGCCAGACCGATACCAAGCGCGACATCTGAGCCTTGCTCAGATGCTGATTTGATTGACGGCGAGCGCGCTCGGATAGAGGAAGGCAGTCTTGCCTTCCTCTCCCAAAAGTCTCGCCATGGCAAAGTCGATGGCGAGACGCACGGCGCCAAGAACGGTCGCCTGGTTCGATAGCTGGCCATTGACCACTTCCACCGGCCAGCACAATTCCTTCACCACATCCCTCACGCCAGGCAGCAATTGCGGGTTTTGCCCGACACCGCCGCCAAGCACGATCAGTTGCGGATCGAGCACGCTGACGCAGGCGGCAGCGAGGTTTCCGACATCGCGGGCATGCTCCTCGACAATGGCGCGCGCCGTCGGAGATTGCTCCACGCGGGCAAAAAGTTCGCTGGCACTCTTCGGTGGGGCGCCTTCACCGGCGGGCCATTTTGCTGTTGCACGCTCCAGGAGGGCTGCAGATCCCATATAGGTTTCCACCTGTTGCCGTTTCGGCCGTTCGTGTTCCGACCATGGAAAGGGGAGGTGGCCGATTTCGCCGGCGCCGCCCTTGAAGCCCCGGAAAAGCCTGCCGTCCAGCACGATGCCCATGCCGGTCTTCACGCCGATCTGCATGTAGATTACGAAGGAATACTGCTTCGCCGATCCTTCGTGATATTCGGCAAGGGCAGCGCAGTTGACGTTGTTTTCAAGCAATACAGGCGCGCCGTAGGTGGCTTGCAAATGCTCCAGAACGGGTATCAAGGTCTCGCGGCCGAACATTCTCTCCAGCGATGCGGAAATGATGTTCGGCAGAGCGATCGCGATTGCGCGCAACGGCGTCGATCGCGTTTCGAACTGGGAAAGCAACCTTGCGACAACATCTTCTATCAGAAGAAACCGTTCATCGGCGGATTTGTCGACAAGCGGCATTTCGACGGTTCCGAGTGTCGTGCCGTCGAGGCCGCGGGCAATGGCGTTGATATGGGTCGTGCCGCAATCGACGCCGATGACGAAGCCCGCCTTTGGCCCTAGGCCGTAGGTGACGGAGGTTCGTCCGACCGAGCCGCGATTGATGCCGGCCGGCGCGAGCAGGTCGTGCCGTTCAAGTTCGCTGACGGCCGCCGACATGGTGGGTTTCGAAAACATCAGCGACGCGCTCAATTGCGGTCTCGTCGCAGGGCCGCTGCTTGCGATGGTTCGCAGCACTGCCCGCGCACTCTCCGTCAGCGGCGGCGCCTCAATTCCGGTCTGTTGCCAAGCTGTACTCAAAGGACACCCGGGGGCAGTGAAGTCATTCGTAAAGCTCCCTTACCATCGGAGTTACGAAATTGACAGCCATATCCTATTGAAAAATATCAATTTGCTCGGATGATCGCATGCGGATGCTTTTCTGTCAGATGGCGGTAAAGCCATTGTCCACGAACAGGTGGATGCCGTTGACGAAGTTGGACTCGTCGGAGGCCAGATAAAGGGCGGCGCGGGCCACATCCTCGGGCTCCCCGATCCGCCCTTGCTGGGCCGCGATCGCCGCATCCGAGACATCGACACCGAGGGCCTGCAGCTCGGCGACCTCGCGCAGTCCGTGTGGCGTGCGGATGAAGCCGGGGCAGACGGCGTTGCAGCGGATATTGCGATCGCGGAACTCGACTGCGATGGCGCGGGCAAACATATGCACCGCTCCCTTCGTCGTGTCATAGAGCACCTCCATCGGAGTTGCCGCGACGGCAGAGATCGACGAGGTGCAGACGATGGAGCCGCCGCCGGCAGCGATCATGCCCGGCAGCACCGCCTTGGTCATGAGGAACATCGAGCGGACGTTGACGCCGTGCAGCCACTCCCATTCCTCGAGCGTCGTTTCGAGGAACGGCTTGATGACGATGGTGCCGGCATGGTTGAAGAGCACGGTCACGGCGCCAAAGCGGCCCTCGATGTCCTTGACCGCGGCATTAACAGCCGCTTCATCCGAAACATCGGCAACCCAATGGTCGGCGATGCCGCCGGCATCGCGGATTTTGCGCACGGTCTCAGCCGCCGCATCGCCGTTTCTGTCGATGATCGCGACCTTCGCACCTTCGGCTGCAAACAGGCGCGAGGCTGCACCGCCCATGCCGGTGGCGCCGCCCGAAATGATGGCGATCTTGCCCTTGAGCCTGTCTGTCATGTGTTCCCCCCATCCGCCGCATGTCCAGGACCGGCACCTTGCGATCTTCTTGCGACGCCCTTCGAAACGCTCGAGCCCGTCGAGCTTATCGCGAAAGATGCGCTCGGTTCCATGGTGAGGCAAGGGCAATCAGGGGGCCGATTCCGGATTATCTCATCGTAGATAGTGGATATGCGGCCGGGAGTGGTGAGGAGAGGTTTCGACTCTTGCCTCGACAGCAAAGACGTTTCTCAGCAGATCTTCGGTCAATACGCCTTCCGGGGTGCCGGAGGCGACTATCCTGCCTTGCTGCATGACAATCAATTGATCGCAGAACATGGCGGCGTGATTGAGATCGTGAAGAGCGATGATGCTGGTGACCGGCAGGCCGGCGACTAGCCGCATCAGGCTGATCTGATGCTGGATATCGAGGTGGTTGGTCGGCTCGTCGAGGATCAGTTCCTTCGGCGCCTGTGCGAGGGCTCGCGCGATGTGGGCACGCTGCTTTTCGCCACCCGACAAGCTCTGCCATCGGTCTTTGCGTTTCTCTCTCATGCCGGCGCGTGCGAGAGCATCTTCGACCGCCTCGTCATCTGCCGACGTCCAGCCGGAAAACATCGATCGGTGCGGAAACCGGCCGAGCTTCACGACATCGATGACCTTGAGATTGGCGTTGGTGGTGCTGTGCTGCTCGACGAAGGCGACGCGCCTTGCGATCGAACGGCGGGACATCCGCTGCAGATCCTTCTGTTCGAGCGTGATGCGACCGGAATTCGGCCGTTTCAAGCCGGCAAGCAGACGTAGGAGCGAGGTCTTGCCGGAGCCGTTCGGTCCAAGCAGGCCGAGCATCTTGCCTGCGGGCGCCTCGAACGAGACGCCATCGAGGACGGTCTTTGTGCCGATTTTCCAGGTGATGTTGTCGGCCTTGATGCTCATGATGCGCGCTGGAACCGGTAGAGAATAATGGAGAAGAAGGGAACGCCCACCAGCGCCGTGACCACGCCGATCGGCAGAACCTGCTGCGGGATGAGCGCGCGCGAGGCGATATCCGCCAGCACCATGAAGATCGCTCCGACAATGGCGCAGGCCGGCAGCAGCCGGATGTGCAGCGGGCCGACGAAGAAGCGGGCCGCATGCGGCACGACGAGACCGACGAAGCCGATCGATCCGACCATGCTGACGATCGTCGCAGTCATCATCGCAGTCAGCGCGAAGAGCCAGATCCGCGCCTGCCCGACATTGACGCCGAGAGACGAGGCGGCCTCATCACCAAAGGCGAACGCATCCAGCACGCGCGCATAGAGCAGACAGACCGCGAGTCCGAAACCGACAATGGTCGCAACCAGCATGAATTCCGGCCAGCGGACGCCACCGAAACTGCCGAGCAGCCAGAACATCACATCCCGCGCCTGCTGTGCGTTTCCCGATGTCGTCACGATATAAGATGTCGCAGCGTTGAACAGCTGGGAGGCGGCAACACCGGCAAGGATCGTGCGGTCGGCGCCGCCTCGCGTGCCGTTTGAAAGCAGAGCGACGAAAAAGAAGGCCGCGAATGCGCCGGCAAAGGCACCAGCCGAAAGGGAAATCGCTCCGGCACCGATGTTGAGTATGACGATAGCGACCGCGCCGGTCGAAGCGCCCGCCGAGATGCCGAGCACATAGGGTTCGGCAAGAGGGTTGCGAAGGAGCGACTGCATGATCGCGCCTGAGAGCGCCAGGCCCGCTCCGCAGAAAGCGGCCACGAGCGCTCGGCTGAGGCGATAGTCCCAGATCACCGTTTCGTGGATGCGGTTAAGTTCGATCCCCGTCCATCCCAGCCTGTTGGTGATGGCGTAGAAGGTCGTTGAAAGCGGGATCGGCAAGTCGCCAATGCCGACGCTGACACCGATCGTCAGGCTGATCGCCGCGAGAGAGGCAAAAAGCAGCAGGCTGATGATGGCCAGCTGCTTCAGGGTTCGATATGTGTCGGTCACTTCAGAAGACCAAGCGCCTTGAGCTGCTGGGCGACCTGCTCGGCGCCATAGATCGTCCGGATGGTCGGGTTCATGGCCTGGCCGTCCATGACGACGATCGCCTTGTTCTTGACCGCGGCTAGCTGGCTGACGGCGGGATCTGTGGTGAGGAACTTGATCTTGGCTTCCGGCTTGTCGAGTTCCCAGCGATTGCGATCGAGGCTGGCAACGACGATGACATCGGGGTTGGCGGCGATGATGCTCTCCCAGCCGAGTGTCGGCCATTCCGCTTCAGTGGTAATGGCATTGCGGCCGCCAAGCAGGTCGGCGATATAACCCGAGGGGCTGTTTTTGCCGCCGACATAGGCATCCGCGGATGGCGATGGGCTGGAGAACCAGAAGACATAGGAGAGCTTCTTGCCATCCTTCGGCGCATTTGCGCGCAGTGCCTCTTCCCGCTTTTTGAAATCCGCGATCAGCGCCTGGCCCTTGTCACGGACATCGAAAATCTGCGAGAGTTCGTCGATTTCCTGGTAGAGCGTGCTCATGTTCCAGATCTGGCTACGGGCGGCATTGCCATATTTGTCTTGAGAGGCGCCTTGGGCCGGGCAGATACTGGGGGAAACATAGGTGGGAATATTGAGCTTTTCGAAGTCCTCGCGCTTTGCCACCTTGCTGCTCGGTCCCATCAGGGTCGGTAGTGCGGCGGTGACAAAATCGGGATTTTCCGAGAGGATCGATTCAAAGGTCGGGAACTCGACCGTCAGCAGCTTGACCTTGGAATTGGCTTCCGCAAGCTGCGGCAGAACCTTGTTGGGCCAGAAGGCGGTGCCGACCATTTTGTTTTCGAGGCCAAGCAGTAGAAGAATTTCGGCGCTGTTCTGTCCGAGCCCGATCGCGCGCTCCGGAGCCTTCTGGAACGTGACCTTGGTGCCGCAATTGTCGATGGTCAGCGGATAGCTGGTGGAGGCGGCGGAAGCTGCCGTTGCGGCAAAGCCGAGCGCCGCGCAAAGAGCTGAAACGGTCAAAACTGATTTCAATATGGTCACGAATATATCCCGGTGGCTATTGTCAGCGCGATCGGACGAAAGCGCCCGCGCGATATAGCCTTGTCGCCCGGTCACAAACAAGAGAAAAAAAGTCATATTATTTTTATGCTACGAGCATTTCGCTGTGCACGTCTGAAATGGCGCTGATGAGGGTGGCGAAATGCGATCTCGCGCCTATTTCAGCAATTGGGAAACGGAGAGCAGGAGGATCAGAGTAATGGCGAAGAACACGATTTGCTTGTGGTACGACAAGGATGCAGAAGCCGCGGCCAACTTTTATGTCGAGACTTTTCCCGATAGCGCCATGGGTGCCGTCATCCGCGCGCCGGGAAACTACCCGGAAGGCAAGCAGGGCGACGTGCTGGTCGTCGAGTTTACGGTCGCGGGTGTTTCTTGCGTCGGCTTGAATGGCGGTCCGGTGTTCAAGCACAATGAAGCCTTTTCGTTTCAGATCTACACCGAAGACCAGGAAGAGACGGATCGCTATTGGAACGCCATTGTCGGCAATGGCGGCCAGGAAAGCGAATGCGGCTGGTGCAAGGACAGATGGGGCGTATCCTGGCAGATCACGCCGCGTGTTCTGATGGAAGCGCTGCGCGAGGGCGGCGATCCGGCAAAGCGGGCTTTCGACGCGATGATGACCATGAAGAAGATCGATGTGGCCGCGATCGAAGCGGCTCGGCGTGGCTGAGGACTGAAACGGCTTGCCCGGCGCGCATTCCCATCCCAAGGTCGCCGATGCCATGGTGATTTGGGATGGCTGTCGTGCGCGGGGCCATGATTGCTTTTATTCAAGACTCCATTAAATATGCATTCTCGCATATGAAATCGGCTGTTGTGGATCGGATAATAACAACTTATCCTTGATCGAATGCAGAGGCAGGCCAATGGCGGTCGACTGGTGAGGTTTGCAGAGTATGGCCGCACGGAACGCCGCCAGCTGGAATCATTGCAAGGTCACCGCCGTCCTCAGCGGGCGACGTGCACGATCGCGTTATGAACGCCTTGGCCAAGGAATTTGGCTGATCGAACCTGCCAGTCCCCACAAAAGTCGCTTTCCACGCAAAGATTGGCCGCAGGCTGCCATGTGCTTGCGACTGCCTCGGTGCGGGCGGGTTTCTGATAGAATTGCCGTGAAATCCCGTTGCGCCGACACCGATAGAATTTCTCCCGACCTGTTCCCGAAGAGTAGAGCTGACACTCATGATAAAACGCATGATCATCATGCTGATCGTCATAGGCCTGATCCTTGGCGGGATCTTCGGCTTCCAGGCATTCAAGAACCGCATGATTGCGGCCTATCTGGCTAATCTCAAGTCGCCACCGCAGACCGTCTCGACAATCACCGCGGCAATGAGCCCGTGGCAGACGACGCTGCAGTCGATCGGCAGCTTCAATGCCGTCGAAGGCGCCAATCTTTCGGCGCAGGTCCAGGGTATCGTCCAGAAGATCGGCTTCGAGGATGGTCAGGACGTCAAGAAGGGCGATCTCATCGTGCAGCTGCTTGCCGATCAGCAGATCGCGACGCTGGAACAATACAAGGCGACGATGGCCAATGCGCAGATCGCCTATGATCGCGATTCCAGGTTGATCAAGGCGAACACCATCGCGCAAAGCCAGGTCGATAGCGATCTGGCGACGTGGAAGGCGGCGCAGGCGCAGGTCGCGTCACAGCAGGCGTTGATCGATCAATATTCGATCCGCGCGCCCTTCGATGGCCATCTCGGCATCAGGCTGGTCAGCCTCGGCCAATATCTATCGGCGGGAACCGCCGTCGTGACCTTGCAATCGCTCGATCCGATCCAGTTCGATTTTTCGATGCCGCAACAGGCTCTGTCGCAGCTGAAGGTCGGCCAAGCGGTGACGGCGACGGTCGATGCCTACGGCAACCAGACGTTCGACGGCAAGATCACCGCGATCAGCCCGCTCGTCGATACGCAGAGCCGCAACATCACCATCCGGGCAACCTTCCCCAATCCCGATCGTAAGCTGCTGCCGGGCATGTTCGGCAACATAACGGTGGTGGTCGGGGAGCCGAAGGAATATATCTCCCTGCCTCAGACGGCCGTCACTATCAATCCTTACGGCAATGTCGTCTACGTGGTGACCGACAAGGGCAATGGCGCGGACGGAAAGCCGCAGCTCGTCGCCAATCAGAAGTTCGTCAGCACCGGGCAGGCGCGGGGTGATCAGATCTCTGTGACCAAGGGCTTGAATGCGGGCGAAGTGGTGGTCACGTCAGGCCAGCTGAAACTCAACAACGGCTCGCCCGTCATCATCAACAACGAGGTGCAGCCGTCGAACGATCCCAACGCGAACCCGGCAAACCCCAACTGAGGTGTGGCGATGAATATCACCGATATCTTCATCAAGCGCCCCGTTCTTGCTCTCGTGGTCAGCGCGCTGATTATCGTGATCGGCTACCAGTCGTTCCGTTCGCTCACCGTGCGGCAGTATCCGCAGACCCAGAATGCCGTCGTCACGGTGACGACCACCTATCCCGGTGCGGCGCCCGACGTCATCGCCGGCTTCATCACGACGCCGCTTGAAAACGCCATCGCGCAGGCCAACGGCATCGATTACATGACCTCGACGAGCACCAGCGGCACGTCGACGATCACGGTAAATCTCCGGCTCAACTACAGTGCCGATGCGGCGATGACCGAAATCAACGCCAAGGTATCCTCCGTTCTCAACCAGCTGCCCACGGGCACGCAGCAGCCGATCATGACGGTTTCCATCGGCCAGTCGATCGATGCCATGTATATCGGCTTCCGCAGCGACGTTCTGGCCAGCAACCAGATCACCGATTATCTGACGCGCGTGGTCCAGCCGAAATTGCAGGCGGTCAACGGCGTTCAGACGGCCGAAATCCTCGGCGCGCGAACCTTTGCCTTGAGAGCCTGGCTGCAGCCGGACAAGCTTGCCGCCTATGGCCTGTCGGCCGGCGATGTCTGGACCGCGCTTGGCGCCAACAACTACATCTCCGGCATCGGCACCACACGTGGCCAGATGACACAGACGGTGTTGACGGCGCAGACCGACCTGCATTCAGCGGATGAATTCAAGGAAATGGTGGTCAAGCAGATCGGCAGCACGATCGTGCGGCTGAAGGATGTCGCGACCGTTGCCCTCGGATCCCAGAACCCCGACGTCCAGATCGGTTTCGATGGGCAAGACGGCGTGTTCATGGGTATCCAGATCGCCCCGACGGCCAACCTGCTCGACGTGATCGCCGGCGTGCGCGCAGTGTTTCCGAGTATTCAGGAGCAATTGCCGCAGGGGCTCGAAGGCTACATCGTCTATGATTCCAGCACCTTCGTTACCACCTCCATCGATGAGGTCGTAAAGAGCCTAGTCGAGGCTCTCGTGATCGTCATTTTCGTGGTCTTCGCCTTTCTCGGTTCGCCACGATCGGTCGCCATTCCCGTCGTCGCCATACCTCTGTCGCTGGTCGGCACTTTCGCGATGATGCTGATCTTCGGCTTCTCGATCAATCTTCTGACGCTGCTTGCCCTGGTTCTGGCGATCGGCCTCGTCGTCGACGATGCCATCATCGTGGTGGAGAACGTCAACCGTCACATCGAAGAGGGATCAACGCCCATGCGGGCGGCGCTCGATGCGGCGCATGAACTGGTGGGGCCGATCCTGGCCATGACGGTGGTGCTGATCGCCGTCTACGTGCCGATCGGTTTCCAGGGCGGCTTGACGGGCGCATTGTTCACGGAGTTCGCCTTCACGCTGGTCGGTGCCGTTACCGTGTCCATGATCATCGCGCTGACGCTGACGCCGATGATGTGCTCGCGCATCCTGAAGCCGCATTTGACCGATCGCAGCGGCTGGGAAGAGCGTATCTCCGACTTCATCGACCGCCGCTTTTCGGAAATCCATCGGCCCTATGTGCGCATGCTGCACGGCAGTCTGAACACCGTGCCGGTGGCGTTGGTCTTTGCCGTGATCGTGCTCGGCAGCATCTATTTCCTCTATACCAGCGCCAAGACCGAGCTGGCGCCCAACGAAGACCAGGGCTTCCTGGCAGCCCAGGTGACGAACCCTCCCAATGCAACGCTTCAACAGAAGCTGCTCAATTCCAACCAGGTCACCAAGATCTTCCGCAGTTTCTCCGAAACCGACAAGACCCTGCAGGTCGAGGTGCCGGGCACGTCCTTCGAGGGCATGGTGCTGAAGCCCTGGGACCAGCGTACGAGAACGGCGGACCAGCTGCAGCCACTGGTGCAGGCAGATCTGGCAAAGATCGCCGGCGGACAGTCCGTGGTCTTCCAGATACCACCGCTGCCCGGCGCCAGCGGTCTGCCCGTGCAATTCGCCATCGGCAGCACCAGCGGCTTCGAACAGCTCAACGAGGTTTCCACCGCCTTCCTGCAGGAAGCACAGAAGTCAGGCGAGTTCATCTTCCTGACGAAGGATCTTTACGTCGATAATCCGCAATATTCGATCCAGATCGACCGCAGCAAGGCTTCGGCTCTCGGCTTGTCCATGAACAATGTCGGTTCGGCGCTCGCCTCCATGCTGGGCGGTGGCTATGTCAACTACTTCAGTATCGACAACCGCTCGTATCAGGTCATTCCACAGGTCGAGCAGCGGTCGCGCCAGACCATCGACCAGATCATGAATTATCCGATCGCAAACGTGAACGGCAACAAGATCCCGCTTTCGGCGATCGCGACGGCGAAACTCCAGGCGACGCCACGCTCGGTTGCGCACTTCCAGCAATTGAATTCGGCCACCATCTCCGGCGTGCCGGCACCGGGCGTGGCGGTCGGCGATGCGCTGAATACGCTCAAGTCGATTGCAGCCCGGACATTGCCGCAGGGCTACTCGGTCGACTACGGCGGGCAGTCGCGTCAATATGTGCAGGAATCGAGCGGCATGGCGACCACTTTCGCGCTCGCCCTGATCATCGTGTTCCTGGCGCTTTCGGCGCAGTTCAACAGCTTCCGAGACCCATTCATCATCCTCGTGTCCGTGCCGATGTCGATCGCAGGCGCGCTCGCCTTCATCAGCCTCGGCATCGGCGGCGCGTCGATGAACATCTATACGCAGGTGGGATTGGTGACGCTGATGGGGCTGATCAGCAAGCACGGCATTCTGATCGTCGAGGTAGCGAACACGCTGCAGGCCGAAGGAAAGACCAAGCGCGAAGCGATCGAAGGCGCTTGCGCCATCCGCTTGCGGCCGATCCTGATGACGACGGGCGCCATGGTTCTCGGCGTCGTGCCGCTGATTCTGGCGACCGGAGCAGGGGCTGTCGCCCGCTTCAACATGGGCCTCGTGATTGCCGCCGGTCTTGCCATCGGAACGCTGTTCACGCTCTTCGTCGTGCCGGCGGTCTATATGCTGCTCGCAGCCGATCATCACAAGAAGGATGCGCCCGAAACAGAAGCAGAGCCGGCCCCTGCACATTGAGTGTGCCGGCCGGCGGGTTGCGGGGTTACAATCAAACCCGATCGGGTTCATTGGGAGTTTGTGTCGACCCTGGTATCTCTTGCGTGAGCGCTACTCTCGGAAAGTGCAAGCAGGCGCGCAAGCCCGGCTTGTTGTCTTCCAGCATGGCGGATGCACCATGGAGATCGGCGATTGCCTTTACGAGACTGAGTCCCAATCCATTCCCCGGCGTTGTGCGGCTTTTATCCAGGCGGTAGAGGCGCCTGAACACCAGCTCACGTTCTTCCTCGGGAATGCCGCTGCCGTTATCTGCTACGCATGCGCGATAATGTTGTTCTTCAGGCATCAGCGATAGGGTAATGATCGTGCCGGCCGGGCAGTGCGTGATTGCGTTTTCGATGAGATTGACGAAGAGCTGCGTGAGCAATTCCCGATCGCCATTTATCGTGTAGGAGCCCGCCGCCGATGGCTCCAATGAAAGGCTTTGCCCGTTATCTTCGGCGACATCAGCGTAGATTTCAGCGACCGCCGTCATGACGGCCTGGAGATCGACCGATTTGAAACGTGACTTTCGGGCGCCTGCCTCGATCTGCGAGATGCGAAGCAGGGCTTCGAAGGTTGCGTTGATCCTGGCCGTCTCATCACTGGCGTCAAGAAGCAGGTCTTCTACATTTTCAGACCGCTCCAGACGCTGCAGCGCTCGTTCGATGGTCAATCCGAGCCGATTGAGGGGTGTCTTCAGATCGTGTGCTATATCCGTGCTGACCTGCCGCATGCCTTCGACGAGCGCGGAAAGCCGGGCAAGGGCCTGGTTCATATGCGCGGAAACGACGTCGATATCGTCGCCATTGCCGCGGATCGGAATTCGCCGTGCCAGATTCCCCGCGGAGACGTCAATCAGAGTTCGTTCGATCGCTTCCAATCGGCGCTGCGTACGCGTTGCAAGCACGGTTCCGCCCAGGACAATTGCCCCGACGATGATGACCGAGGCCCAGGCGAAGCTCATCAAAGCAATCTGCTCGATCCGATCGGTTTCACGGTAGCTCTGGCCGACGATCAGGCTGTTGCCGCCGACATTGCCGGCGACGAGACGTACCGGATCATCGTCACCAAATCCGAACAGCGCAGCGGGAACGGTCGAAAGTCCGGGTTTGACAGTCGCGGCACGAACATTTCCAGCGAGCCTTGCCCCCTTGTCGTCGAGCAAAAGGAAAACCTGGTCTTCCGGGCGCTTGAGGATCGAATAGGTATCGACCGCCGCGATGAGGTCCTCCAGGTCGTTCGAGGAATAGGTCGAGGCTACGACCGAATATGTGTCCTTGATGGATACGTCGAGCGACCTCGCCAGTTCGCGCGTCATCAGGCCGTAGGCGACAAAGCCGGCGATGAGAAAGGCGACGATGAAGAAGAGCCCGAAGGATATCGCCAGCCTGAACGGCGTGCTGCGCAACAACCTATCGCGGTGCATGTAGGCAATAGCCGGTGTTGCGAACCGTGTGGAGGAGGGGAACATCGAACGGCTTGTCGATCTTTGCTCGCAGCCGGCTGATATGGGTCTCCACCACGCTCGTCTTCGGATCGAAGTGAAAATCCCATACGCTTTCCAAAAGCATCGTGCGCGTCAGCACGCGGCCTTCGCCCCGCATGAGCGCCTCCAGCAAGGTGAACTCCCGCGGTTGCAGATCGATGGCAATTCCGCGCCTATGCACCTGGCGCTTCACCACATCGAGCTCGAGATCGGCGATCTTGAGTACCGTCTTCCGATCATGGACCGGCGGCCGGCGTGCCAGGGCATTGACGCGCGCCAGAAGCTCGGAGAAGGCAAATGGCTTGGTCAGATAGTCGTCTCCGCCGGCTTCAAGCCCTTCGACCCTGTCGTCGACGCCGCTGACCGAAGTCAGGAACATTGCCGGCGTCTTGATCTTTGCCGCTCTTGCAGCCTTCACCAGGGAAAGGCCATCGAGCCCCGGAACCATCCGGTCGATAACCAGCACGTCATATTGCTCCCTGGTGACTTGAAAGAGCGCATCGGTCCCGTCTCTAAGGACGTTACAGATATGGCCGGCTTCGCTGAGCCCGCGCGAGATGTATTCGGCGGTCTTTAGATCATCTTCCACCACTAGGATCTTCATGCCAATCCAGGCTCCGTCAATTCACCACGACTGCCTAGATGCCTCAAGAAGGTGTCTGCAACCTGAACGGCTTCTTACAAATGCGTAAGGATGAGCGGTTGGCAGCGTCGGCATTTCTTACGAAACGGTATTGTTCGAGCAAAGGCCGCGTAAAGGCGACCGCATAGAACATGGAGGCGTTGGTTGCATGTTCGATGCGGCCGACGACCAACCCAAGCGGCAGTCCGGCCGCCTATCGGAGCCCTCCCATGACCAAGCGTAACGTGATCCGCCTCTTGAACGCCGCCGTTTTCTCCTGTCTGGTCGCACTTCCCGTTGCGAGCCACGCCGCCGCCGCCCGCCCATGCGAGGACGCGCTCAAGGAGATGCGCACGGCGAAAGCATCCGCAAAATTGACACCCGACGCCAAGTCGAAGGTTGATGCGCTGGAGGTGAAAGCCGTCGAGCGCTGCAATGCAGACGATGACAAGCGCGCCGATGCCTTTCTGCAAGAGGCAATGAAGCTGATGGGCAAGTGAAGCGGAGGTGCGTCATGAGCTCACTATCATATGCCGTGGGTGGTAACGCCTTCAATCGGGTTCCGCGGGTCACCGGAGACTTCTGGTTGATCAAGCTGCTCGCCGTCACGATGGGAGAAACGGCCGCCGACTATCTTGCCGTCAACATGGGCCTCGGGCTGGTCGCCACATCCGCGATCATGACGGCGGTGCTCATCGGTGCGCTTACCCTGCAGTTTCTGCAGCGGCGCTACGTGCCATGGGCCTATTGGACCGCCGTCGTGATGATCAGCGTTGTCGGAACGCTTTTGACCGATAACCTGACCGACAATCTGGGGGTACCTCTTCAGGTGTCGACCATCGGCTTCACCATTGCGCTCGCGCTCACCTTCTTCATCTGGTGGAAGAAAGAAGGCACGCTGTCCATTCACTCGATCTTCACGGCAAGACGCGAGGGGTTCTACTGGCTCGCGATCCTCTTCACCTTCGCATTGGGCACGGCGGTCGGCGATCTGATCGCGGAAGTCTTTGGCCTGGGATATGTCATGACCGGGTTGATCTTCCTCGGCATCATTGCCGTCATAGCGATCGGCCATTTCAACTTCGGTATGAACGCTATTCTGGCTTTCTGGCTGGCTTATATCTTCACGCGGCCGCTCGGTGCGTCTTTCGGAGACCTTCTTTCCCAGCCGCTGGAATATGGCGGCCTGGGATTCGGAACGATCTATACGAGCGCCTTGTTTCTGGGGGCAATCATACTGACCGTCATGTATATGACGGCCACTTACGAGCCCGAAACCGCGTCGGACGCCGAACAGGATCGTTTCTAGAACGGAGTTCGTGAGGCACACCGTCGAAGGAGGCCGCTCGTATCTTCGCTGCGGCAAACGGCTTCAGGCAGGAAAACCTTTTGACGTTCCCCGGCTCCATTTGCCAGCGGATCGTCGGAGGTTTCCTGCCTGAATTTGCGCTGTTCGGGCAAACTTTGCCAGACGAAGACCAAAATCTCTGCCGATGTCTAATTTGTAAGAATCCGGCAAAGTGCAGGGAAAGATCACTGCGTAGATTTCCAAGCGGCCGGCGATGTCGGCCAATGGCCAATCAGGCCCAAACACGCTTGCAAATCAAAGGAGTGAATTATGCTGAAGAGATATTTGGCGATCGGCGTTCTTGCGACGTCGACCCTGGCTGCCGGTATGGCGCTTGCTCGTGATGAGACAGGAACCATCACCAATATCGATGCGAAAGCGGACCAGATCACGCTGTCCTCGGGAACAACGGTAAACTTGCCGGAAAATATCGAAGTCGAATCTTTCAAGGTCGGCGAGCGGGTTGCTGTCCATTACAGCGTCCAGAAGTCCGGCGCGGCTCTCGCATCGAAAGTGAGCCCGGTGAAATAGCATGGCTCACCAGGGCCGTTGCCTCCCGGCATGGCCTCGACGGGGAGCGGGCGACGTTCGCCCGGTCCCGGTCGCGCAAGTCGATCTGCCTGTTATGGTTTTCCAGTGCCGGGTGGTGGCGATCCGGGATTGCTCAGCATCGAGTGGCTCCAATCATCTATGAAGCGACGCCGTTGCGCCTCGTCCTGGGCGGCAAGCAATGCGGGGCCGATGCGGAT
The DNA here is from genome assembly GCA_900472485.1 of Hyphomicrobiales bacterium. Taxonomy (GTDB): domain Bacteria; phylum Pseudomonadota; class Alphaproteobacteria; order Rhizobiales; family Rhizobiaceae; genus Rhizobium. Next base: position 38,558 of record UCII01000019.1, on the reverse strand, counting down.
CGGCTGAACGAAGCTCAGTTCGCCGAGGGTCGACGGCCCGTCGACCCCTTCGGGAATATTGCCTTTCTCGGCAAAGAAAAAGGCCTTGCGCCGTGCCAGGTCCTGGCCGCGTTTGGAGAGGAGATAATCGAGAAAGCGCCGGGCAAGGTCCGGCCGCCGCGCTGTTTTCGGTATCAGCACGCCACGGCTCAGGATCAGCGCGTAGTCGCGCGGAATGACAACCCTCAGATCGGGATTGGCCTGAGCAGCGGCATAGGAGTAGGACCCGATCATGTTGTAGGCGAGATAGATCCTTCCGCTGGCGATCTCCTGCAGGATGGTCCCGGTGCAACAGCTGACCTTCACATCGGCACGGCTCATGCTTTCGAGAAGACGGCCATAGGTCGCGGTCGCCTGACGGGCATCGCTGAAGGCGAGGAGATAGCCGACGCCTGACGTCCTGATGTCGAAGGTACCCACTCGCCCCTCGTAATAGTCGAGCCTGCGCCGCAGCAGATCGGCAAGCTCGGCGCGGGTGCGCGGTACGTCGCTCGATGGTACGTAGCGCGCGTTGTAGACGAAGACCGCCGGTTCGAAGGTGAAGCCGAAAACCTCGTCGCGCCAATTGGCCCATTTGGGCACCTGGGCGGTTTCCGATGAACTATAGGCCGACGCACAGCCATTATTGGCCAGGCTGACCAGCTGATCGAGCGATGAGGAAAGCCAAAGGTCGCCAAGCGACGTGTTCTGCTCGCAGGCAGCGCTTGCCTTCCGATGCAGCTCATTCGTGACATAGTCGGAATAGTCGATCGTAATATCCGGCGATATCTCCTGAAAATCCCGGATCAACGGCTCCATGGCCTGGAGATCGGCAGCGCCATGGATCGACAGGCGGGCCGTCTCGCCATTAACAGCTGGGAAGAGCTTTGTCGTGCCCTCGACAGCTGTTGCCAGGGTCGGCGTAAAGACGAAGGCCGCAAAGCTCAGCCAGGAGGCGAAGAGGAGCCGCGGTTTCATTTTCCCTCCCTATGAATGCGCGGAAGAGCAAGAATGACGGTGAAGCCATGCGCATCCTCGTCCTTGGCGCGAAACTGCAGTGCACCACCATGGGCGGCCGCGACTTCGGAAGCGATGGCAAAGCCAAGCCCCGCACTTCCTTCGCCGGCTTTCGATGTCTGAAAGCGCTGGGTGACACGCGGCCACTCTTCGGAGGGAATGCCAGGGCCATCATCCTCGACTTCGACATGGGCAAGGGAACCTGCATCGCGCAGGCGTACCTCCAGCCTGGAAAGGGTTCCGTGGCGAAGCGCATTGTCGATGACGTTGACGATCGCCTCGCGCAGGCTGACCGGATCGCCGAGAACGGCAAGCTCGACATCGGCCTCTTCGAAGGAGACGACGATATCGGGGTCGACCGTAATCGGTACTGCCACGCGAAAGGCACGCCTGGCGATTTCATTGAGATCGACGGGTTCGAGCTGCACGGATTCGGCACGGTGGATGACCATGGCATGGCTCAGGAGCTGGTTGGTCAATCTCGCCAGCTCGTCGGCGCGCTGCTGGACGCGTCCGAGATGCTGCCTGTCCGCCTCGTCCAGCTTGTCGTTGTTCAAGAGGTCGAGCTGCGCTGTCAGTGCCGTCAGCGGTGTCCGTATCTGGTGAGCCGCATCCGCGATGAAACGCTGCAGCAGCACGACGCGTTCGTTGAGGCGACCCATGAAATGATTGATGGAGCCGACAAAGGGGCGAAGCTCACGCGGCACGGATACGGAAAGAGGCGTGAGATCCTGCGGATCGCGGCGGCGAAGAGCTCCGCCGAGCTGGTTGACCGGTCGCAGCGCCTGGCGGATGGAGAGGATCATGACCACCAGCGCTAGGAAACACATGATGACGATGGTGATCGCGGCGCCGAGCGTCAATTCATGCGTCAGTCCGCGGCGCGCTCCGACGGTCTGGGCGAGGATAACATGCGCCCAGCCCGAGGCCGCCGGGTCGGAGAGGGCTCGCCCGACGACCGCGATCCGCACGGCTTCACCCTTGTAGAGGCCGGAACTCAGGACCGGCTCTCGGCGAACCGTGCCGAGATCGACGTCGGTTTCCAGATCGCGATGACCGGTGAGTGTCTTTCCGGAGGGGTCGAGGATGCGATAGAAGATGCGGTCGCGGTCGGCGAGCCCCAGCATCTCGAATGCGGAAGCCCTCAGATCGACGATCAGCGCGCCTTCCTGAACCGCAAGACCATCGGCGATCTGCAATGCTGCGCCGACCAGAACCCGATCATAGGCATCATCAGCTGCGGTGCGTGCCGAATACCAGCTCGCGGTTATGAGTATTCCAGCGCCGGCAGTCAGAAGAACCGACATGACGACCGCCAGGCGGGCAAAAAGCGAGCGATCAAGCGTCATCGGAGACCAGCTGATAGCCGATGCCGTGAAGCGTGACGATGCGCGCCTTCGCCCCTTCCAGCTTCTTGCGCAGTCGCCCCACATAGAGCTCGATCGCGTTGGCGCTGACCGCTTCGTCGAAGCCGTAAAGCTGGTCGAGCAGCTCCTGCTTGCTGAAGACGCGCCCGGGCCGGGAAGCAAAGATTTCCAGTAGCGTCATCTCCCTGCGCTTCAGCTGCACCTCACGCTTGCCCACTTTGACCGAGCGGCTGGTGCGATCGAGCACGATGTCGCCACAGGTGACGAAGTTGGTGGCGTCCCCACTGCGCCTACGTAACAGCACCCGAGCGCGGGCTTCAAGCTCGCGAAAGTCGAAGGGTTTGACGAGATAGTCGTCGGCGCCGAGATCGAGGGCACCGACGCGATCATCGACCTCGGAACGTGCCGTCAGCATCAGGACGGGCGTCGTCACCCGGGCGCGCCGCAGCCCTTTGAGGATTTCGAAGCCGTTAAGACCGGGCAGCATCACGTCGAGGATGACGAGATCGTAGTCGGTGAAGGCAACGATCTCGGCCGCGACGCCGCCATCCGTCTGCCAGTCGACGGTGTGGCCGGTCGCCTGGAAGCGCCGGCAGATGGCTTCGCCGACATCCTGCGTATCCTCAACGAGCAGAATGCGCATGGCGCCCGCCTGGCCCGATCCTCATGAATTGCAGATGCAACGTTCCTCCCTTTCCGGAGCGGTCCGGCTCTTCACGCAACCTCCGAACCGCTCTCCTATTGCTTTAGGCCGCTTCCGGGTACAGCCAAACGCTCTCGCGCGGTATCTCGGCCCAAACCGTGCCCGCCGCCATCAGCTTCGGACCGAAGGCCTTGGCCTTGAATTCGCCGTAGGACAGGCGGTACTCCCAGCGGTCGCCGAGAAACAAGCATGCCTCCAGCTGCATCTCGATGCGGCCTGGTGCCGGCTGGTCGAAAACGGCCACCTGCTCGACACGGATGACGGCCTTGCCTTCGCTTTCCGCCCCATCCCCCATCATCACGCCATCGAGCTGCCAGTTGCTACCATGGATGCTGGCGATAGCGCCATCGCATTTGATGCGCCCGGAGGCAACGTTGTTCGCGCCGAGAAAATCGGCAACGTAGAAGCTTGAGGGCTTCGAATAAATATCCTGCGGCGGACCTTCCTGCGCCACCTTTCCGTTGCGCAGCAGCAGGATATTATCTGATGCCGCGAGCGCCTCGGCCTGGTCATGGGTGACGAGAACGCCGCAGATGCCGAGATCGAGAACGAGCTTGCGGATCCAGTAGCGGGCCTCTTCGCGCAGTTTCGCATCCAGATTGGACAGCGGCTCGTCCATGAGCAGGATCTTCGGCTCATAGACAAGGGCGCGGCAAATCGCGACGCGTTGCTGCTGACCGCCGGATAACTGATCCGGATAGCGCTCGGCGAGGTGGCCGAGACCTATCTTGCCGAGCGTGTCGAGAACGCGCTTTTCGGCATCCGCCTTGTTGACGCCCCTGAGCTTCAGGCCATAGGCAACATTTTCCGCGACGGAGCGATGCGGCCACAGCGCATAGGATTGGAAGACCAGCCCGATATTGCGGTTTTCCGGCGCCACGGTCAGCCGTTTGTCGCCATCGAAAACAACCGATCCGGCGATCTTGATCTGTCCGACCTCGGGTTGTTCGAGACCGGCAATGCAGCGCAGCAGCGTTGTCTTGCCGCTGCCGGAAGCGCCGAGCAGCGAGACGATCGAGCCGCGATTGGCAGTAAAGGAGGCGCCTTGGAGAATATGCAGGCCGCCGAGATATTTATGGACGTTTTGAACGATGAGATCAGTCATGGATCTTGGCTCCGAGACGAAGGGCAAGGGCAAGGCCGCTGCCGGTAAGAAGGATGCTGACAAAGGCGAGGGCTGCGATCGTATCCATGGCGCCGGACTGGAGTTGCGCCATCATGAGGGAGCCGATGACCTCGGTGCCGGCGCTCATCAGATAGATACCGGTGGCGTAATCGCGCAGGAACACGATCATGATCAGCGCCCAGGCGCCGACAAGGCCTGGCCGGATGATCGGGATGACGATGTCGCGCCAGCTCCGGCCGATGGTCGCGCCCGTGGTGCGCGCGGCCTCTTCCAGCTCGGGGCTGACCTGGATCAGCGTGCCCTGCAGCAGGCGCAGGCCATAGGAAAGGCCGACGATCACATAGGCGGCGAACAGGCTGATCAGCGTCGTTCTGAGCGGAATGAGGAAGGGCACGAACAGGAACAGCCAGAAGAAGGCAAGGCCGATGATGAGGCTCGGCATGGCGCGGGGCAATAGCACCATATAGTCGAGCACGGTGTTCGAGAGACCTCTGTGGCGGTGCCCGGCAAGCCCGATCAGGAGATAGATCGCGACCGCCGCCGCGCCACCCACCACGGAAAGGATGACCGTGTTTATGATGCCGCGAAACAGCGTCGGTACTTCCAGGAGTGTGGCGAAATGCGCGACGGTCAGATGTGCCAGCGGATTGACACCCTGGCCCCAGGCATCGACGAAGGCGCGAAGCACGATGCCGCCGATCGGCAGCAGCACCGACACGAAGAGCCAGAAGCCGATGAAGGAGAGCGCGATGATCTGGCCCGTCGGTCCGAGACGCATCACGGTCGTTCGCGGCCCCTTGCCGCCGAGGGCGGCGTAGCGACGGGTGTGGCGCAGCAGGCGGCGCTGATACCAGACGAGCGGCAGCGTCAACAGCACGAGCAGGACGACGACGACGGCCATCAGCTGATAGGTCGGCACGCCGAACAGCGTCGTGAGTTTGTAGACGTAGGTCGTCAGCACGATAATGCCGCTCGGGTCGCCGAGCACATAGGGGACACCGAACATCTCGAAGCCGATCAGCAGGTTGAGAGCGGTCGCAAAGACCAGCGCCGGCAGAACCATAGGCAATGTCACGTCCAGACAGACCCGCCAGATCGGCGAGCCCATCGACCGTGCCGCCTCTTCCAGATCGGACGGCAGATTGCGCATGGCGGCTGAGACATAGAGATAGACATGCGGCACATGGGCAAGCCCGGTAACGATGACGATCCCGGTCAGCGAATAGAGGTTCCAAGGTGCTGCCCCGAAGAGATCGCGCGACAGCATGGTGAGGAAGCCCGCCGGGCCGACGGCGACCGTATAGCCGAAGGCAAGCACGATAGCCGAGATGAACATCGGCACGAGGACAACGACTTCGAGCGCCTTGCGGAACTTGACGTCCGTTCTGGTGAGAAGGAAGGCGAGGGCGGCGCCGAGCGGCACCGCGATCGCCACCATGCCCACCGCCATGATGACCGTATTCCAGAGCGCGTCGTAGAACATTTCGTCGGTCAGGATATAGCGATAGGCCTCGATGGAGAGCTTGCTTTTCGGTGCGAAGAACGGTCCGTCGAGCAGGCTCTGGTAGATGATGAGCGCGATCGGCGCCAACACGACAACGGCAAGCAGACCGATGACGATGCGCCTGAAGCCGGGGGCATTGGCCGGCTGCGGGATCGGGGTGAATGTTGGGCTCGCGTGAGCCGCTGGTCGCCCGGCGTGAGACAGGGTCGATACTGGCGTCGACGGTGCCGACATCGGCGCTCCTCCTTCTCGATGATTGCTGTTTGCGAGCATTCCCGCTTCCGCTCGGCCGCGGGAATGCTCTCAGGTGATTAGGCACCGCGTCAGCTCTTGACCGATCCGCGCCACTTCTTCAGGAAATCGAGGCGCTTCATGGGATCCATGAATTCCAGGCGCGAGTCGTCGAGCGCGATGGGCTTGAGGTTGCCGCCGACCAACGCGTTGATGGTATTGAGGTTGTAACCCTGGTCGACATCGGTGCGCAGCGACGGCATGCCCTTCGAGGCAATGGCGTTCTGGCCTTCCTGGGACAGCATGAAATCGAGGAAGAGCTGCGAGGCGTTGGGATGCGGTGCGTTCTTGATGACGGCGGCGACGCGCGAGAAGGCTGGCGTATAATCCTGGCCGAAGGCGACGCCGAGATTGGAGGCGCTCTTGACCCAATCGAGCGCATAGGAGCCGATCAGGTTGAAGGCAATGACGTTCTCACCAGAAACCACCGTTTCGCGCATGGAGCCGGTCGAGGAATAGGTCTTGCCCTTGGCCGTGCCGAAGGCCGAAACCAGGTCCCAATAGTCGCTGCGCTGCTTTGAGTCGTTCGTCTGGATCATGAAGCCGACGCCGGACTTTTCCGGGTCGAAGGTGGCGACCTTGCCGGCGACATCCGCCTTGCCGAGGAATTCGATCAGCGCCGCGCGGGTGCGGGGAACCTCGTCCTCCTTCAGGGCAAGCTTGTTGTATATCATGCCGATCGGCTCGAGCGTGGTGGCATAGACCGTCTTGTCGTAGACCGCCCAGCTGGGCAGCGCGCCGATTTCCGTCGAGGCATAGGAAGCAAGATAGCCATCGGCTGCGAGCTTCACGGTCTGGTCCATCGCCGACGTCCAGACAAGATCGCCTCCAACCTGGCTGGCTGCGGCTTCGGAAATGATGCGGTTGTAGACACCGTTGGTGCCGATATCGTTGTAGTCGACGCGAATGCCGGGATACTTCTTGGTGAAGGCGTCGAGCAGGGCTTGGGCCTGCGACAGATCGGTCGCGGCATAGATGGCGATCACACCTTCCTTCTTAGCGGCTGCGATCAGATCTTCGCTTGCCGCGAAGGCTGCGCCGTTGATGCCGATGGCGATAGTGGCTGCGATGCTGAGTTTCTTGAATAGCAGTGACATCTGAATCCCTCCCGTTGACTGCTGTATGGTTTTGGTAGCCGCCTGCATCCCCGAGGGACGCGTATAGACGGCGCGGCTCTCCTGGCGGAAAGCCGGCGAATAGGATGTGATTGGCTGATGGTTGCCGGCGCCGATTGCCGGATGGCAGGCGCTAGTCGCGGCCGAGCGCGGTTTTCATGATATCTCCTCCCCGATGGCTAGCCGGCTCACGAGCCGACCGTCTCTGTCCTCTACAGATTGCAGCCAAGGTGACATCGATTCCTGTCAGGGAACTGTCACGGCGGAAGAAGATGTATAATCAGGCTGCCGTGTTGGCGGCCGGCTTCCGGCAGAAGTAGCGATTCTTACGCAGGGATCGCCATATTGAGTTCTGCCTGACGTCCGAGATGCGTCATCCAGTCGACAAAGTCAGGCCGCCCCTTGATCTGCCGGCCATAATGACGGGCAAGTGCCACGTTCAAATCGCCCTTCCGGCCGAGCTGTTCGTCTGCAAAGCCGATCATCTGGGAGTTCGGCCAGGCCTGCGGGCGGATGGCTACCAGACGAGCAAACAGGCTCTCGCCGGGCTCGTCGGGGTTGGCTTGAGCCATCAATGACAGCATGGCGGCGGTGGAGCGCGATACGCCCATATGGCAATGCACCAGCAGATGGCTCGAGGCCTCGAGATCTTGTTGCGCCTGAAACTCGGAGCCGAATTTCAGGATCGCTTCGACATGTTCCGGCTGGGGCATCACCCGCCCTGGAGCCGTCGCAATGATATCGTGGAAACGAAGCGTCGTGCGATGATGCCTGTCATAGGAGTGAAAGACATCGAGCTCGGGATATTCCGGGTCGAGAAGGGAAAGCACGTGGGTGACGTTTCGTGCGCGTTGATCGGGCAACTCCTCAATGCCACAAACCGTGAGTTCCGGAGAGAGAAGCACGCCCATTGTCATATCCTTCAAATCAGCTGGCGATTCCGCAGTGCTCCGATACGATATTTGTCATCGCCCTGAAGTGAAAGTGCTTTTCCCCCGTTGCCACGAAGTGGGGAGCCAAGACATCCGCGCCGGCTAGCTCTTTGAAAACAAGACGACCTGCGTTTTGATCTCTTCTTCGTCAATCTCCAGAATACGATAGCCGAATGTCCCGGTATCGGCCTTGAGACGTTCGGATTGCTTGACGATCTGATAGGAGACCGCTGGCGAGACATATTGCCTGATGTTTGCCTCTCGGGCTTCGTCGATCATGTGATAGTGACCGCAGAATAGCGATATCCGGCAATCCATGCCGATCAGAAGCGACCTGACCTCATCCCGATCGCGCAGGGCTGCACCGGTTCGATCTATCGGCGTCTCGAGCGGCAGGATCGGATGATGCAGAAAGATTGCGGCCCGCTTCACACCCTTGAGTTCGCGGGCGAGCCACTTGCTCTGGCCGTCGCCGACGGCGTTGTCGGACGTATCGAGGAAAATCCGTTTCAGATACGGATCTTGCTGCGAGTAGCACAGCTTCCCTGCCACGGTACTGCCGCCCATGTCGTAGTACGGCGCGACATTGCCGTATGTATCGTGGTTGCCGAGGATGAGCGACACATTGAAGGCATAAGCGCGCAGGAGTTCGAAAAAGCCGCCGACCGAATGTGCGGTGCCGATGTCGCCGCCGAAGACGACCCTGGAAATGCCCTTGCGGGCGATGTCGTCGAGGACCAGGCGCAGGTGGTGCTCGTGCTCTTGCGGCGTCTCTTCATAGCCCATTTTGTCGCCGGCAATTTCGTTCTTGCCGACCAGCTTCTGGCCGAGATGAGTGTCGGTGAAAAAGGCGAGGATGATCTTCGTCATGGGTCGGTTCCGTGGCCATTACTTGAGCGTTCAGTCTAAGACGGCCATCTGCCCCAATGCTTCGATACGTGTCGAAGCATGCGAACTATTTCGGTGTTATGATGCAGCTTGATATGAAGTGACCTAGACATGACGACCCAGCCGAACATAGCCGCCGTTGCCTTTCTGATTGCCGATCCTGCGCGCGTTGCCATGCTGTCGGCGCTCCTTGATGGCCGGGCGCGGCCAGCCGGCGAGCTTGCCTACGCGGCCGGCGTGACGGCACAGACGGCCAGTTCCCACCTGGGCAAATTGTTGGCCGGCGGGCTATTGGTCGTGGAAACCGAGGGGCGGCACCGATACTATCGTCTCGCCGGTTCCCATGTCGCGCTGGCGCTCGAGACCCTGGCCTCGATCGGTCCGGCGGAGCCCGTGCGAAGAAAGCCGCTGACCCGGGATGCGCGGAAGCTTCGGTTTGCGCGCTGCTGTTATGATCATCTGGCCGGCCGTGTCGGGATCGCCGTGACCCATGGATTGTTGGAGAAGGGGTTCCTTGTCGCGGCCGAAAAGAAGCGGTTCGAACTCACCCCGGCTGGTGCGGAGTGGTTCGACCGCATGGGCATGAATACGGCCAGTATCAGACCCACGCGCTACGGGCTTGCCCGGCAATGCCTCGATTGGACGGAGAGAGAACATCATCTTGCCGGACCCCTTGGCGTTCATTTGACCAACCTCCTCTTCGCGGAAGGCTGTATACGGCGATCGCCCTCGTCACGTGCCGTTGACGTCACGCCGAAAGGCTGGAAGGTGTTGAAGGAGCATTTCGGCATTCAAGAACAAGCCTTACTCTGACGGGCGCTCTGCTGCATTGACTTCATTTCGACAATAGATGATTTTGGTAGGCCATATTATGGTATCCGAAGATCGAGGGTGCGGAAATGAATGATGATGCGCAGGGCGCCGCAATTCGCGTGGAGCGTCCGACGAAGACGCTGCGGGAGCTCGCTCTCGACAAGGTGCGAGAGGCGATCATCAACGGCTATTTCCGCCCGGGCGACCGACTGGTCGAACGCGATCTTTGTGCCCAGCTCGGCGTCAGCCGCACGATCGTGCGCGAGGTCCTGCGCCATCTCGAATCCGAAGGCCTCGTCGCCAATCTTCCGAACAAGGGACCGATCGTCGCCCAGCTCAATCATGACGAAGCCAAGCAGATCTACGAGATCCGTGCCGCACTCGAAGGGATGGCGGCACGGCTTTGCGCCGAGCAGAACAATCCCGCGATCGCCGATGCCTTGAACAAGTCGCTCGAGGACATAAGACATAGCTACCGCGAGAAGGACATGGCCGGCGTGCTCGCTCACACATCGTCCTTCTATCAGACGCTGTTCAGTATGGTCGATCGCCATGTGGCCTGGGGCGTCGTCAACCTTCTGACCGTGCGCATCAACCACCTGCGCTCCATGACGATCAAGACGCAAAATCGCGATGTCCAAGGGCCTGCGCAGATGGCGCGTATCGTCGACGCTATCAGGCGTGGTGACGGCGATGGTGCCTATCAGGCGGCGATGGATCATGTCACCAGTGCAAGCGCCATCGCCCAGGCCGTGCTTTCCGGGCGGCAGCCGATCGATTGATTTTTCGCCAAGGCCATGAAGCTGACGGCTTCCTCTTCCTTTCTCGGCTTCCCGGACCGCTTTGACGATGGTCGTCTGCCGCGTGTGGTGATCTTCGGCGCCGGTCACGGCAGCACCTATCCCGGCAAGGACAGCAGCGGCCATGCCCTGTCGGCCGGGGCAATCCGGGACGCCAGCGGGGAGGATGCCGGGCTGATCGAACACTGGGATTTCGATCTCGGCGGTCCGCTGTTCGACGGCAAGCCAGCTTGCTGCGTCGATGCCGGAAACATCGAGACTGTCATGCACGACAATGCCGGCAACCGGGACCGGATCGAGGCGAAGACGCGCGAGGTGCTGGCATTGCCGGCCGTGCCGATCCTGCTTGGCGGCGATTGTTCCGTCACGATCCCCTTCATCGCCGGCTTTGCGGATGAGGGGCCGGTCTGGATCTTGCAGATCGATGCCCATATCGACTGGCGCGACGAGTTGCATGGCGAGCGCTACGGTTATTCAAGCCCGATGCGGCGGGCAAGCGAGATGCCGCATGTCGCCGGAATGGTGCAGGTCAGCCTGCGAAGCGTCGGCAGCGCCCGTCCTTCGGATGTCGAGACGGCACTGCGCTATGGCAGCTGCTTTGTCACGGCCCGCGAGATCCACGCCCAAGGGGTCGAAGCCGCTCTTCGGCATATTCCGGAGGGAGCTCGGGTCGTCGTCACCCTGGATTGCGACAGCATCGATCCCGGCATCATGCCGGGCGTGGCGGCGCGGACGCCGGGCGGTCTCACCTATACGCAGGTCATCGACCTGATCGCCGGCCTAGGCCGGCGGGCTGACATCGCGGGATTTGATCTGGTGGAGCTCTATCCTCCCGCCGATATCGATGGCCTTTCGGCCCTGACCGCCGCGCGCATTGTCGTCAATGCAATCGGCGCTATCGTCCGCCAAGGGTAACGCCGGCGAAATTCCCGCCGTGTGAGGGGCCGACTTGCACGACGCCGGACGATACCGGTGGGCGTCACACCTCATCACATTGTCGTTTGCCTGGTGAAGCGGGTTGACTCTCCCACGCCTTCAGGGTGACGGTATACCATAATAATGAATACAAAAGCGGGATATTGACGGCTGAAGATATGCGACGACAAGCATCGCTTTCGCGAACGCTTATCGCTTCTATCGATAAGGCGCTGATATAACTGGTCATTTCTGATGTGCGGCAGGTTTTTCAGTCCGGTCGCTTAAAGATGCTTGACAGTCTTATATTATGGCATACCATCATACGTAATCCTAGATGGGAGCGAGCCATGAGCCTTCAAATCCGAAAAACCGTCCTGCAGATCGAAACGACGCTTGTCGAAGGGGGGAAGGCGGCAGTAACGCCGTTGAAGCTCTTTTCGGCTTGCGCGATCGTCAAAAATCCCTGGGCCGGCCGCGGCTTCGTTGCGGATCTGAAGCCCGAGATTCATGCCGCTGCGCCTGTTCTCGGTGAATTGCTCACCAGGATCATTATCGATGCGGTCGGATCGGGCGAGGCGGTCGAAGCCTATGGCAAATCGGCCGTCGTCGGTCTCGATGGCGAAATCGAACATGCATCCGCGCTGATCCACACCCTGCGGTTCGGCAATCACTATCGCCATGCCGTCGGCGCCAAATCCTATCTCGCTTTCTGCAACACGCGCGGACCGGCCAATGCACCGATCATGATCCCGCTGATGGACAAGAATGATGAAGGCCGTCGTTCGCATTATCTGACGATCCAGACGTCGGTCCCCGATGCGCCTGCCGCCGATGAGATCGTCGTGGCTCTCGGCGCCTCCGTCGGTGGGCGGCCGCACCATCGCATCGGCGATCGTTACCAAGACCTCAAGGATCTGGGGCAGGACGCCTCCAATCCGGCCGGCGTGTAAGGATCGGATGTCTGGATGCCGGCGATAGAAACCATGGACCAGAGCAAGCCCGATCATCTGAAGACCGAAGGTTTGCTCCGCAAACACACGGCAGGCGGCACGGCCTATCATGAGGTTGGCAAAGGCGAGCCACTGGTTCTGATCCACGGCGTCGGCATGCGGCTTGAAGCTTGGACGCCACAGATCGAGGTTTTTTCCCGTAGCCATCGCGTCATCGCCGTCGATATGCCAGGGCACGGCGAAAGTGCTGCATTGCCGGCGGGAAGTCCGCTTGAAGCCTTCGTCGCCTGGTTCGGTGGTTTTCTTGATGAGATGGAACTCGGCAAAGTCAATGTTGCCGGACACTCGATGGGTGCGCTCGTTGCCGGAGGGGCTGCCGCTACCTTTGATGAGCGGATCAAGCGGGTCGCCTATCTCAATGGCGTCTTTCGGCGCGACCCCGAGGCCAAGGCGGCCGTGCTTGCACGCGCAGCGGCAATACCGCTTTCAGGTGTCGACAAGGAAGGCCCGCTGCTGCGCTGGTTCGGGGATGATGCTCAAAGTGAAATCGCGCGGGAGCTTACGCGGAACTGGCTGAGCCTTGTGGATCCGAAAGGCTATGCCACAGCCTATGCGGCTTTCGCCGGCGGCGATGAGACTTATGCGGATCGCTGGCCGGCTGTCATGGCGCCGGCTCTGTTCCTGACGGGTTCGGACGATCCGAATTCGACGCCGCGGATGGCGGAGCAGATGGCCGCGGCAGCGCCTAATGGCTGGGCGCGCATCGTCGAAGGCCACCGCCATATGGTGAACCTGACGGCGCCTGAAATCGTCAATGAGCTGCTTGCCGAGTGGCTTTCATGCGGGGAGGACGCAAGATGACGACACAAGATTTCGATCCACGGGCGTTGCGTGATGCCTTCGGCGCATTTCCGACCGGTGTCACGGTCGTCACCGCGCGCGATGAGGCGGGTCTGCCCATCGGCTTTACCGCAAATTCCTTCACCTCAGTTTCGCTCGATCCGCCGCTTCTTCTCGTCTGTCTCGCCAAGACCTCGCGTAATTTCGCGGCCATGACGAGCGCGAAGCACTTTGCCATCAATGTGCTGTCGGAAACGCAGAAGGCCGTCTCCAACACCTTTGCGCGGCCCGTCGAAGACCGGTTCGCCGCCGTCGAGTGGAATTCGGGTGCCGATGGTTGCCCAATCCTTGCCGATGTCGCCGCATGGTTCGAATGTGCCATGGAACAGGTGATCGAGGCCGGCGACCATGTCGTCCTGATGGGACGCATCGTCTCGTTCGACAATAGCGGCCGCAATGGCCTCGGCTATGCGCGCGGCGGCTATTTCACGCCGATCCTGGCAAGCAAGGCGGTTTCTGCCGCTGCGGAAGGCAATATCGAGCTTGGCGCGGTCGTCGAGCGTGATGGCGAAATCCTGCTGCTTGGCAATGATGTTCTTGCTCTTCCAAATTGCGAGGGCAGGGAGGGTAGCCCCGCCGACATCCTTGGTCACTACCTGCAGGCACTGACCGGTCTTTCGGTCACGATCGGCTTTCTCTACTCGGTCTATGAAGGCAAGAGCGACGGCAAGCATCACATCGTTTATCGCGCCTTCGCTTCGCAAGGCGAGCCGCGCGAGGGCAGGTTCCTGAAGCCGGATGCGCTGAAGACGGCGCACTTCAAGACCAGCTCCACGGCCGATATCGTCGCTCGCTTCGCTCTGGAAAGCCAGATCGGCAATTTCGGGGTCTATTTTGGCGACGAGACCTCCGGCATGGTGCGGCCGGTTTCCGGGAAGGCGGTGCAAGCATGAAATTCTCTCTCTTCGTTCACATGGAGCGCCTCGACGCGAGCCAGACGCATAAAAGCCTCTATGAGGAGTTCGTGGCGCTGTGCGAAATCGCCGACAGGGGCGGCATGCATGCGATCTGGACGGGCGAGCATCATGGGATGGACTTCACCATCGCGCCCAATCCCTTCGTGACCATCGCCGATCTGGCGCGGCGGACATCGCGGGCAAGGCTCGGCACGGGAACAGTGATCGCGCCGTTCTGGCATCCGATCAAGCTTGCCGGTGAAGCGGCCATGGCCGACATCATCTGCGACGGCAGGCTCGATATCGGCATTGCCCGCGGCGCCTACTCTTTCGAATATGAACGGCTGCTACCGGGTCTCGACGCTTGGGGTGCCGGCCAGCGCATGCGCGAGCTCATCCCCGCCATCAAAGGCATCTGGCAAGGGAACTACGCCCATGATGGCGAGTTCTTCAAATTCCCATCGACCACTTCGGCGCCGAAGCCGCTGCAAGAGCCGAACCCGCCGATCTGGGTTGCCGCGCGCGACCCGAATTCGCACGAATTTGCCGTTGCCAATGGCTGCAATGTCCAGGTGACGCCACTTTGGCAGGGGGATGACGAGGTCGAGGCGCTGATGGGCCGTTTCAACGATGCCTGCGCCAAGAACACGCATATCGAGCGGCCGAAGATCATGCTCCTGCGCCATACCTATGTCGGCTCGTCCGAGGATGACATCGCGCAGGCCGCCCACGAGCTCAGCGTCTACTACAATTACTTCTTCGCCTGGTTCAAGAACGAGAAGCCGGTCCATCAGGGCTTGATCGAGCGCATTCCCGAAGAAGAGATTCTAGCCAACGCCATGCTGTCCGATGCTGTCATGCGCAGCAACAATGTCGTCGGCGATGCGTCGACAGTGATTGCCCGGCTAAAGACCTATGAAGCGATGGGTTACGACGAATATTCCTTCTGGATCGACACAGGCATGTCCTTCGAGCGCAAGAAGGCCTCGCTCGAACGCTTCATCGCCGAAGTCATGCCGGCATTTGCGGAGTAAACGCCATGCAGCGCTTCCAGTCTTATATCGACGGTGAGTTTCTGGACGGGGAAGGCCGCTTCCAGAGTATCGATCCCGCGACCGGCGACGTCTGGGCGGAAATGCCGGAAGCGCGCGAGGCCGATGTCGATCGCGCCGTCAATGCCGCCGAAAAAGCTCTCTACGAAGGCCCGTGGTCGAAGACGACGGCGACGCAGCGCGGCAAGCTTCTCTACAGGCTCGCCGACCTGGTTGCGGCCAATGCGCAAAAGCTCGCCGAACTGGAAACGCGCGACACCGGCAAGATCATTCGCGAGACTTCTGCGCAGATTACCTATGTCGCCGACTATTATCGCTACTATGCCGGCATTGCCGACAAGATCGAAGGCTCCTATCTGCCGATCGACAAGCCGGACATGGATGTCTGGCTGCGCCGGGAGCCGGTCGGCGTCGTCGCCATGGTGGTGCCCTGGAACAGCCAGCTCTTCTTGTCGGCCGTCAAGATCGGCCCGGCATTGGCCGCCGGCTGCACCATGGTTGTCAAGGCTTCGGAAGACGGGCCGGCGCCGCTTCTGGAATTCGCGCGCCTGGTTCATGAAGCCGGTTTTCCAGCTGGCGTCGTCAACATCATCACCGGGTTCGGCCCATCCTGCGGCGCGACCCTCGGACGGCATCCGAAGGTCGCGCATATCGCCTTTACCGGCGGGCCGGAGACCGCGCGTCACGTCGTCCGCAACTCGGCCGAGAACCTTGCCTCGACATCGCTGGAACTGGGCGGCAAATCACCGTTCATCGTCTTTGCCGACGCCGATCTCGAAAGTGCCGCCAATGCTCAGGTTGCCGGCATTTTCGCAGCGACCGGCCAGAGCTGCGTGGCCGGCTCGCGGCTGATCGTCGAGGCCAGCGTCAAGGACACCTTCCTGTCGATCCTCGCGCGCAAGGCCGAGGCGATCCGCATCGGTTCGCCGCTCGATATGGCAACCGAGGTCGGTCCGCTCGCCACAAAGCGGCAGCAGGATCATGTTGCGGCCCTCGTCGAGAAGTCCATTCAAAGCGGTGCGCGACTCATGACCGGCGGGCAAAGGCCCGATGGCGCCGGCTATTACTTCCAGCCGACGATTCTCGATTGCGACGGTGTCGCTTCGCCGTCCCTGGCCGAGGAGTTCTTCGGGCCGGTTCTGTCGGCTGTCTCCTTCGAGACGGAAGCCGAAGCGCTGAGATTGGCAAACGACACCCGCTACGGACTGGCATCCGGTGTCTTCACCCAGAACCTTACGCGCGCCCATCGCCTGATGAAGGGCATCCGCGCCGGCGTCGTCTGGGTCAACACCTATCGTGCGGTGTCGCCGATCGCGCCCTTCGGCGGCTTCGGTCTTTCCGGCCATGGCAGGGAAGGCGGGCTTGCGGCCGCGCTCGATTACACGCGCACCAAGACGATCTGGCTGCGGACATCGGATGATCCGATCCCCGATCCCTTCGTCATGAGGTAGCGCCGATGTTTTACGAGATCCGCACCTACCGGCTGAAGAACGGCACGATCCCGCAATATCTGAAGGTCGTCGAAGAGGAAGGGATTGCCATCCAGAAGGCGCATCTCGGCAATCTTGTCGGCTACTTCCATTCGGAAATAGGTGTCATCAACGAGATCGTGCACATCTGGGCCTATTCAAGCCTCGATGATCGTGAGGCGCGACGCGGGCGGCTGGCGGCGGACCCCGAGTGGCAGGCTTTCCTGCCAAAGATACGCGACCTGATCGAACAAGCGGAAAACAAGATTATGAAGCCCGCCGGTTTCTCCCCCCTTGGGGTGAACGGGTGGCCGCATAAGGCATGCCTCAAAGACTGAAAAACAAGGACAAGGGAACATGAAAGCAAGAATTGCACTCGCGGCCTTTGCCGCAATAATGGCCGCATCCATGCCCGCCAAGGCCGACACCATGGTCTTCACGAGCTGGGGAGGAACCACACAGGATGCGCAGAAGGTTGCCTGGGCCAACCAGTTTACAGAAAAGACCGGTATCGGCGTCATGCAGGACGGCCCAACGGATTACGGCAAGCTGAAAGCGATGGTCGAAGCCGGCCAGGTGAGCTGGGACGTCGTCGACGTCGAGGGCGATTATGCCGCGCAGGCTGGAAAGGCCGGTCTGCTCGAAAAGCTGGATTTTTCGGTCATCGATAAATCGAAGCTCGATCCGCGTTTCGTCAGCGACTATTCGGTCGGCAGTTTCTATTATTCCTTCGTTATCGGCTGCAACGCCGATGCCGTCAGCGCCTGCCCGAAGACCTGGGCGGATCTCTTCGACACGAAGAAATTCCCCGGCAAGCGCACCTTCTACAAATGGTCCGCCCCTGGCGTGATCGAAGCGGCGTTGCTCGCCGACGGCGTTCCCGCCGACAAGCTCTATCCGCTCGATCTCGACCGCGCCTTCAAGAAGCTTGATACGATCAAGTCGGATATCGTCTGGTGGTCGAGCGGCGCGCAATCACAGCAGCTGCTGGCGTCGGCCGAAGCGCCTTTCGGCAGTCTCTGGAATGGCCGCATGACCGCGCTTGCCAATAGCGGCGTCAAGACGGAGACCTCCTGGAGCCAGAACATCACGGCAGCGGATTCCCTTGTCATCCCGAAGGGTGCGCCGAACCTCGAAACGGCGATGAAGTTCATCGCGCTCGCGACCTCGGCACAGTCGCAGGCCGATCTGGCAAAGGCCACCGGATATGCGCCGACCAACCTCGGCTCGGCGAAACTGATGGACCCTGAGATAGCCAAGACCTTGCCGGACCAGCAGACCGCCAGCCAGGTCAATGCCGACATGAATTATTGGGCTGCAAATCGGGATGCCATCGGCAAGAAGTGGTACGCCTGGCAGGCGCAGTAAGCGGCGGAGATGATCAGACCACCGCGGAAAAATCTTCGCGGTGGGGCAATGCGAGGTCCAGGCCCGCGAGTAGCGATCGCTGCTCATTGGCGCCCATAATGGGAAAGGATTGCCATGTCGACGTACATAGACGTTGCGGACGAGGCCGCACCGGCGCGCAAGGCGGCAAGACCCACCGGATTTGCCCAGGTGGCGCCGGCTTTCGCCTTCGTGGCGATCTTCTTCATATTTCCGGTCATCGCGCTGCTTTTGCGCAGCGTGATGGAGCCGGCATTCGGCTTCGGCAACTATGCAGAGCTGTTGGGCTCCGCGACCTATATCAAGATTTTTGGCAACACCTTCATCGTGTCAGGCCTCGTCACCATCATATCGCTTTTGATCGGCTTTCCCGTCGCCTGGACGCTGGCGATCATGCCGTCACGATGGGCTTCGGTGATCTTTGCGATCCTGCTTCTGTCGATGTGGACCAACCTGCTGGCGCGAACCTATGCCTGGATGGTGCTTTTGCAGCGCACGGGATTGATCAACAAGATGCTGATCGGCGCCGGACTGATTGACAAGCCGCTTGCGCTCGTCAACAACCTCACCGGCGTCACGATCGGCATGACCTATATCATGCTGCCGTTCATCATCCTGCCGCTCTACGGCGTCATGAGGAAGATCGATCCGGCCGTGCTGCAGGCAGCCGCCCTATGCGGCGCGAGCCGATTGCAATGCCTCACCCGCGTTCTGCTACCCCTTGCCGCTCCCGGCATGATGGCGGGGGCCTTGATGGTGTTCGTCATGTCGCTCGGCTACTACGTGACGCCCTCGCTTTTGGGCGGCACTGCGAACATGATGCTCGCCGAACTCATCGCCCAATTCGTGCAATCCCTCGTCAATTGGGGCATGGGCGGTGCTGCGGCCTTCGTCCTGCTCGTCGTCACGCTGACGCTCTATGCCGTCCAGCTGCGGCTCTTCGGCGTTCAGAGCACGGGAGGGCGTTGAGATGCTGCTGAATTTCGATCGTCTCGGCTGGTGGAAATATGTGCTGCTTGCCATCACCGTCCTGACCGCGGCTTTTCTTCTGCTGCCGATCCTGTTCATCGCCGCTTTGTCGTTTGGCTCGTCGCAATGGCTGATCTTTCCGCCGCCGGGCTGGACCTGGCGCTGGTACGCGGAGCTGCTGTCCGATCCGCAATGGCTGGCTTCGGCCTGGACGAGCTTCAAGATCGCGGCGATCGTCACGGTGCTTTCGGTGTTGCTCGGCCTCGTGACTTCCTTCGGCCTCGTGCGCGGGAAATTCATGTTCCGCGATGCATTGAAAGCTCTGTTCCTGACGCCGATGATCCTCCCCGTCGTCGTCTTCGCCGTCGCTCTCTATGCCTTCTTCCTGCGGGTGGGGCTGGGGGGCACCTTGATAGGCTTCGTCCTCTCTCATCTTGTCCTGGCGCTGCCCTTCTCCATTCTGTCCATCTCCGGTGCGCTCGAAGGCTTCGACAAGTCGATCGAGGATGCGGCCGTGCTTTGCGGCGCGTCTCCGCTCGAGGCGAAAATCAGGGTCACGCTGCCTGCCATCAGCCACGGATTGTTCTCGGCGGCCGTCTTCTCGTTCCTGACATCGTGGGATGAGGTGGTCGTTGCGATCTTCATGGCGAGCCCAACGCTGCAGACGCTGCCTGTCAAGGTCTGGGCGACGCTCAGGCAGGATCTGACTCCGGTCGTCGCCGCCGCTTCCACTCTTCTCATCCTTTTGACGGTCATGTTGATGACGCTGGCCGCGGTCCTACGCAAGGTTCTGAAATCATGAGCGAATCTTTCCTGAAGATCAAAGGCATCGGCAAGGAATACGGCCCCGTCGTCGCAGTCCACGACGTCAATCTCGAGGTCAGGCGCGGCGAGTTTCTGACTTTTCTCGGCCCCTCCGGTTCGGGCAAGAGCACGACGCTTTATATCCTCGCCGGTTTCGAGAACCCGACCAGGGGCGATATCCTGCTGAATGGCGAGACGCTACTGTCGACGCCGTCGCACAAGCGCAATATCGGCATGGTGTTCCAGCGCTATACGCTATTTCCGCATTTGACTGTCGGAGAGAATATCGCATTTCCGTTGAAGGTTCGCCGCAAGTCGAAGGCAGAGGTCGACAGCCGGGTCAGGGAAATGCTGCGTCTCGTCCGCCTCGAAGGCTTCGAGGACCGCAAGCCCGCGCAAATGTCGGGCGGCCAGCAGCAACGCGTGGCTCTTGCAAGGGCACTCGCTTATGATCCGCCGGTGCTTTTGATGGACGAGCCGCTGTCGGCCCTCGACAAGAAATTGCGCGAAGAGATCCAGCACGAGATCAAAAGGATCCACGAGCAGACCGAAGTAACGATCCTCTATGTGACCCACGACCAGGAAGAGGCGTTGCGGTTGTCCGATCGTATCGCCGTCTTCTCCAAAGGCATCATCGATCAGATCGGTACGGGACCCGAACTCTACGCCAATCCACGCACCCGCTTTGTCGCCGAATTCATAGGCGACAGCGATTTCATCTCCTGTCATCTGCTGTCTTCGGATAATGGCCAGGCGACGATCTCACTCGGCGACAAGACCGTTTTTGACAGCATCCCGGTTCACGGCCGGCCGACGTCAGGGAGCAAAGCGGCATTGATGTTGCGGCCGGAACGCATTCGGCTCGGGCGCAAAGCAGGCTCAAGCCACGGCCTCAGCGCGACGGTCAACGATATCACTTTCCTCGGCAACAACGTGCATGTGACGACGCGGATTGCCGCCGGCGAAACCCTGTCGGTGCGCCTTCCCTTCGGCCACGAAGCCATCTCGGGTCTCAGCCGCGGCGATAATGTGCATCTGGAGTTCGATCCCGATGCCGCGCATGTCTTCTGCTAGCGCTGGCCATAGGCCGGCGTTCTCGAAGCGCAATGAAGACAAGGGCTCCGAGGACGGGAGTCCTATTTGCGCCAGAGTGCATGCTATGACCATGCAGAGCTTCCTGCGTGTCGCGCAGCCGCCAGCCATTTTTCATCTATGAAAAATACCCTGCAGATTTGGTTGTTTCTCACTCAGGCATCTCTCCCTATGTCTGCCTGAAGCGATAGATGATCGTGGAGGACGATATGCTGACCAAACCCGCTAGCACGACTACAATGACACTTTGGAATGACCGGGAAATTCCACGCCTGGGCATGGGATGTTGGGCAATCGGCGGACCGTTTTACGCTGGCGATGTGCCGCTCGGTTGGGGTGAGGTCGATGATGATGAATCGGTCCGCGCTATCGACCGGGCGGTGGATCTCGGCATTCGCTTCTTCGACACCGCCTCGAATTATGGGGCTGGGCACTCCGAAGAGGTGGTCGGCAGGGCGATCGGCAATCGGGACGATATCATCATCGCTACTAAATTCGGCTTCGCGACGGACGAGAAGACCAAGCAAGCCACGGGTGCTTTCTCTGATCCCGCCTTTATCCGGCGGTCTGCCGAGACGTCCTTGCGCCGCCTGCGCCGCGATCGTCTGGATCTGCTGCAGTTCCATCTTAACGATTTTCCGCCCGAAGCGTCGGACGAGGTATTTGAGACACTCGCAACGCTCAAGGCCGAAGGCAAGATCGACGCTTTCGGCTGGAGCACGGACCATCCGGATCGCGCCGCACGGCACGTGCATCGCGCAGGGTTCGTCTCGGTTCAGCATACGATGAACGTCTTCGAGCCGGTCCCGGCGATGATCGACGTCATCGAGCGCAATGGACTGATTTCCATCAATCGCGGCCCGCTCGCCATGGGGCTGCTCAGCGGCAAGTTCACGCCCGACAAGGCTGTCGGCGAAAAAGATGTGCGTGGTGCAAGCCTCGACTGGATGGTCTATTTCAAGGACGGCAGGATTGCTCCCGAATTTGCTGCGCGCCTGGAGGCGGTCCGCAATCTGCTGACTGAGGGCGGCCGCACGCTCACACAGGGTGCGCTTGCCTGGTTGTGGGCGCGTTCGCCGCGCACGCTGCCAATTCCCGGCTTCCGCACGGTTGCCCAAGTCGAGGAGAACGCCGGTGCCCTGGTTTACGGACCGTTGCCGGCAGATGTGATGGCGGCGGTCGATCAGGCGCTGGCGGGTCTTCAGCCGTCGCTCCACGGATAGGATGGCGGGGCATGATGTGTTAGGTCTGTTTGCCGCCGTGTCGCGGGTGCGATAACCCAGCGGCAATGTGTCCTCAATTGGAATTTCGTTTTGGCCGCGGCAATTGTAACCGCGAAAGATAACCTCGTGGATTTCAGCGGCTTAGTGATCTCGATGGAAGGGTCGTGCTGTTGCCGCTGCGCTCGAGCTTTAGGATGCGCCCACCGCGGCTGCGAACGATCGTCTCCAGAGCCTTCGTGAATTTCGACGAATTGCCGTCTCGCCTGTCGGGCAGAATATCCCGCCGGCGATCAATTGGCGTGAGCCGAGCAGGGGTGGTTCGCGGCGGACGGTTTCGACGGCATCGAGGGCACGGATCTCCTGACCGTCGCTCTCCAGAAGCCGCATGTTGCGAATGCCGGTTTCGAGGGCCATTTTGTTCCGGTGATACCGGACTTTGTGCAGTCACAGACGATTGCTTCACGGGTGACGACATCTTGCAGGGCCGATTGACATGCGCGGCCAACGCACCGGCTACGATGCTGCCCAGTCGTGGCCAACCCAGATTGCAGCCTTGCGGCGAAGATGGTCATGGAGCTCCGCCGTCGAGGACGATCATAGTATAGTCTCCTGGAAGGAGACGAGTTGCTTGTTTCTTCTCCATCTCTTGATAGACTTCAATCACGGATACCAATCATAAGTTTCTGCGATCAAAAGGCGCCGGAAAGCAGTTGAGGTTGGGATGGGGATTGTAACGCTGGATCATTTTGCCCGTTGTGTCGGAGAGGGGTTCGAAATCGATATGGGGGGAGGGGCCTCTGTCTTTACATTGACCGAGGCGCGCCCTTTGCCAGAACGGGGCTTTGCCGGAATGACGCGGGCGCCGTTCGCGCTGCTATTTCGCAGTGGATCACAGGTTGTGTTCCCACAACAGATCTATAGGCTGAACAACGCTACGCTCGGAATTCTCGACATTTTCCTGGTGCCGGTCGCCAGGGACAAAGACGGGATTATCTATCAGGCGATCTTCAATTGACGCCGGATGATGAACCCGCGGATCTGACGGGAGCTAGCGTCTGTGCCACTCCATGCCTATGTGGGTATCGGTGGCGTCAACAACCTTAAATCCGAAAGCCTGATAAAGCTCGTAGGCGCGTCTGTTGTTTCGATCGACATGCAAGGCGATCCCTGAGCTTTTACCTGCTGCCGTCGCATCTTGAATGGCTTTCAGCGTCGCTGCGCCCAAGCCCAAACCACGCCATTCCGGCAGAAATCCGATATCGATGATGTGCCAGATGTCCGTGCTGACATTAATGTAAAGGCGGCCGATAGAAATGCCGTCCTTTTCTATGATCAGGAAGTCTGTCTGCGGGAACGTGGCAATATAATAGCGATGTTGGAGATTGAATTGCTGATCTAAAAATGCCCGCTTGTCCTCCGGCGACCAGGGCATCAGCGCCAGTTCATTCTCGCGAAATGAACGGTAAAGCTGGCGTAGAAACGGAATATCGTCCAGCCGTGCAGGGCGCAGCATGCAGGCGGGAACACGGAGCCGATGATGGCCAGTGCACGCTGGAAACTCCGGTAGCGGGCCGACTAATGCGCCAGACATCAACCGAAGGATGGAAATGTGCCGCTGAGCGCGATGCTGAAGTTGACCGCGAGATAGGGCTGACGGTTTTCGTGCGGCTGGCTCGCGCCCGCAATGCCGATGACATTCTGCGCGAACTGCGCGTTCGGCTGGGTATTGGGCAGAAACGGACTGCTCGAATTCGGCAGGCTCAAGGCGTTTCCGGTGCTCGGCGTGCCCGCTCGCTTGGAAGTGTCGCCTTGATTAAAGAGGGTCAAGGAATGCGCGTGTGCCGGCATCTGCGCCTGCGTTAGGGTTACGCCGTTGCTGCCGAAGGTCTCGCCCTCGATACGTGGCGTCAGGCCTGGTCCCTGACCCTGATTGCAGCCTGCGCGATTGGCAAAGTTGGGTAGTTGGAACGAGGTGGTGCCGTTGCCGCCATACTGGACGCCAAGCAGGGAAAAAAGCGCGGTGTTCTGTTGGATCGGGATCATCGCGCCATTGCAGAATGCCCAATGGAGCGGAGCGAAGTTGAAACCAAACAGTTGGATCTCGCCGATGAAAGGTTGTGTCATAGCAATGTCCTCGATGGAAAAGGCGCGATTCAGCCCTGTGAGGGAAAGATGCCGGCCCATGCAATGCAATACTGCACCGTCAGCGTCGGCATCGTATTGTCATGTGGGGTCGTGGATCCCGTCATCTGTGTAGCCGCTGGTGACGTTGTGATCGGAGTGGCTCCGCTCGTATCCGTCGCATACATCGTATCGCCGCTCACCGCGCCAAGCTCGACCGATGGTCCCACAGATTTGCTGTTCGCGGCGCCCGTGGTGGCGAGGTATGGGTGCGTGTGCGACGGCATTTGCAAGGGCAGAAGTGTGACGTTCTCGCTGCCTGCGGATTGGCCGATCACATAGGTCGACAGACCCAGCCCCGTACCTTGATGCATAGGCACGCGCCCGCATAGATTGGGCGTCGCAAACGTTGTGATGCCATCGCCGCCATAGATCGTACCGATCAACGTATACAGTTCCTGATATATGGAGATGGACTGCAGGGAATTGTTGCACGGCAGCCATCCGTAGGGCACGCGGGAAAAACCAAAAAGCCGGATTTCTCCGACAAAGGGGGCGCTCATCGTTGATCCTCCGAGCAAAAGGTTGACAAGAGATGATCAGCTACGAGACGGAAAAATTCCCTGCAGCGCAATACAATAATTGATCACGTCATAGGGCTGCATATTATCGTGAGGCTGGTTGTTGCCGGCGGGAGTCATCGTCTGGCTCGACAGCACGACCTGGGCGCCACTGGAGGGGCCGTAGATATTGGTGCTGTTGGTCCCATAAAGCGCATTACTCGGGCTGCGCACAGTGCCATTGCTGGTCGTCCCGGTCGCAATGTGAATGTGCTGGGGCAATTGCTGCTGCAGCACGGTCACATTTTCCGTGCCTCCGGTTTCGCCGAGCTCGTATGGATCGGGCTGCCACGCGGGATCGATGGAAGGTCCAAATCCGACCGGCGTGCGGCTCTGCATATTGGGCAGGCCAAAGGTTCGAATGCCATCTCCACCATAGTAGGTGGCCAAGAGTGAGAACAAGGCTTGGTTCTGCGCGATGGGGAGAATCTGGCCATTGCACAGCGCAAAACCCCTGGGCGCAAACGGAAATCCGGTGAGCATAATCTGGCCAAGAAACACGTCTGACATCTCATACCCCTGAATATTCTAATTATATTAACTGCTATCATCGCTCAATCAATACGATAGATGCAAGAATAAACTTGACCCTCATAGGTATAAAAATTCAGGAAATTTCTATGCTATTTTTTAAAAATCGAAGGTTGTAGATAAAATGTCAAAAAATAGGAAAGTCGATAATTATCATTATGTTATGCGGTTGCATAAATTAAAAATACAGAGCGCGAATTACACCGATCGTGGTCGAGCAAATCGCGCGGTTGGCCTCATCAAGGGCGGGAGCATGACCTGCCCAACCGGGCGATTAGAAACCGAACATGGAGTCGCCGCCCATAAAACGGCCTCACGATTGCCCGACCCTTGCGAAGCCCCGAGGCGCCATCAAAATTTCTTGCTTGCGGCGACCTTGGCGCCGACGGATTTCTGCCCGTCACCTTCGATGTTGAAGAGCAGGCTGGTGTCGAGCATCCAGAAGTTCATGGTCTGTATGGAGACGCCAGCGGTGACTGCACCGAAGGCACCGGCTCCGTCGAGACCGGAGAAGCCAGCGGTCAGCCCGAGCTTCGGCGTCAGCTTGGCGCCGCTTTCGAGCGTGAAGGATCTTGCGATCTCGGCGCCAAGACTGATGCGGAACTGGTCCTCGTTGAAGCCTTCGATGGTGATCGCATCGCCGGCACCGTTCTTGACAGTATAGTCGTCGACCTTTTCCGAGAAGTAGATCGCCCTGAGCTTCGGCGACAGCGTCGTGTCCTCATCGAGGTACCATTGACCCTCGATCGACGTATCGGCCATCCACCGCGTGGTCTTGAAATTGCCGTCCCAGAACTGGGTGTCGATGGTGTTGTTCGAGCCGCCATAGCGCAGGCTGCCGTTCCAGAATACGCCCTTGCCGAGCTCGATCGAGGCATAGGGTCCGGCAAGCCAGCCATTGCCCGTCAGTTCCGCGTCCTCATCGGTCGGATCCGTCATGCGGTCATAGTGGAAGGAGAGCCCGATCAGTGCATGTTCTGAGATCAGATAGTCCACGCCCATGTTGACCATGGCGAAGCTGCCCCATTTCGAGTTGTTGGTGTCCTTGCTGCCCTTGTCGTTATGGGTCAGGAAGGCGCCGCCGATCCAGACGTTGAACGGGGCGGACGCCGCATCCGGATCGCCGCCTGCCGCCCGCATCTGCGTGAGGCTGGTGGAGAAGCTGAGCGTCATGCCCTCTTCCGACGGTGTCATGCGCGCGCTGATCGGGTCCGTCGCCTTCTCCATCTGCCGGCGCTGCAGGAGCCCCGGCACCTCGATCGTGTTGGCGATCATGTTCTGCCGGGATCGTACGAAGTCATGCACGAGATTGCTGATCTCGTCGGCAACCTTGCCGGCGTCGTAACTGACATTGTAGGTGACGGTGGCTGTGTTGGAGGTTCCAAGCGCGCTGACGAGCTTGTAGCCGACGCGGACCTGACCGGAATAGGCCGGGTTCAGCACATAGTGCAAGTACCAGCCAACGGGAGTGGTGACCGGGCCTGCCTGCGCCAACTGCCCCTGGATGATCGTCGCCGTGCCGGCATTGGCAGGCTCCACGAAAGCGAGGATCGCGGACGTGAACGGGCCGCCGGTTGCACCGCGATTGAGGTAGACGTCGGGAGGCGCGGAGCCTGCCGGTACGTTGACGACCATGTCCAGAACGGTAACCGATCGAGTCTTCACTCTCAGGCTATAGGAGGCGCTCCCGGTCGCGCCGTTGCCATCGCGAACCTGGATGGTGAAATTGTAATCGCCTTCCGTGCCTCCCGCGAGCGGACCGTTGAGCTGGCCGGTGGAGATGTTGAGCACCAGGCCGCTCGGCAGGCTGCCGGAGGCAAGGCTATAGATCTTCGTGCCCGCGCCGCCGGTTGTCGTGATCTGCTGACTGTAGGCTTCCCCCGCCATTGCATCGGAGAGTGCACCGCCTGCCGGACTGAATACGAACGTCGTTGGTGGCGGCGAGATAGCGATCGTATAGGCTGCAGAGGTCATGGCGCCGTTGGCATCGGTGGCGGTGATGGAGAAGCTGTAATTGCCGGGCGTCGTCGGCGTGCCGGTAATGGCTCCTGTCGCATGGTTGAGTGCCAGCCCGGCCGGCAGCGTGCCGGTGGCGCTATAGCTATAAGGGCTTGCCCCACCCGAAGCAGTGATAGTCTCGCTGTAGGCAGTCGTGACGATACCGGCCGGCAAGGCGCCACTCGGCGGCGAGAATGTCAGATTTGGCGCCGTGATCGTCATGCTCACGGTTGCCGGTGCCGAGGTGCCGGAGGCGTTGGTTGCGGTATAGGTAAAGCTGTCCGATCCGCTATAGCCTGGTGTCGGCGTAAAGGTGATGGACGTTCCCGAGGCAGTTGCTGTCCCATGGCTGGCCCCGGTTGCTACCGTGACCGAGGCCGCCGCGCCGCCTGTGATGGCGAGTGTGATCGGATTGGCCGATGAATTGGCGGCAACGGTCGCCGCGACGTTGCCGACGATCGGTGGCTGGACGTTGACCGCCAGACTGTAGGCTCTGGAGCCCGTAAAGGGACCGGCTCCGGTCGAACCGTCCGTTGCGGTGATCGTCACGTTGAAAGTGCCCGATGCCGTCGGAGTGCCGGAGAGAACACCGCCGGACGACAGCGTCAGGCCGGTGGGCAGAGTACCAGCCGTTATCGCATAGCTATAAGGACTGGTGCCGCCTGAAGCCGTGATGGTCTGGTTGTAGGCGGCAGCAACGGTTGCAGCCGGCAACGTGGTCGGCGCGATCGCAATTGTTGGGGCGCCGACAACCAAGCTGTAGGCCCTGGAGCCCGTAAACGTAGCGCTGTCCGTCGCCGTGATCGTGATATTGAAGGTGCCGCCGGCTGTCGGGGTGCCGGAGAGTATGCCGCCTGACGACAGGGCGAGACCGGCTGGCAAAGCGCCTGCCGTGAGTGCGTAGCTGTAGGAGCCGATGCCGCCGGAGGCGGTGAAGGTCTGGCTATAGGCGGCCCCGATCCCCGCCGGTGGCAGCGTTGCCGGCGCAACCGTGATCGTTGGAGCACCGATCGTGACGCTATAGGCCTGAGAGCCGGTAAAGTGGTTGCTGTCTGTTGCGGTGACAGTGAAATTGAAAGGCCCTGCGGTGGTCGGCGTACCGACGAGCGCACCGGCCGACGAAAGCGCTACGCCCGGGGGCAGGCTTCCGCTTGTGAGGCTAAAGGTGTAGGAGCCGGTTCCGCCCGAGGCTGTCAGTGTCTGGCTATAGGCGGTTCCGGCCGTGCCCCCCGGCAGAGTTGCCGGTGTGATCGCGATCGTCGGGGCGCCGATCGTAACAGTATAGGCCTGCGAACCGGTAAAGTGATTGCCGTCTGTTGCGGTGATGGTGAAGCTGAAAGGCCCGGCTGTTGTCGGCGTACCGACGAGCGCACCGACCGACGAAAGCGCTACGCCTGGGGGCAGGCTTCCGCTTGTGAGGCTAAAGGTATAGGAGCCGGTTCCGCCCGAGGCCGTCAATGTCTGGCTATAGGCGGTTCCGGCCGTGCCCCCCGGCAGAGTTGCCGGTGTGATCGCGATCGTCGGGGCGCCGATCGTGATGCTATAGGCCTGCGAGCCGGTAAAGTGGTTGGCGTCCGTTGCGGTGATCGTGAAATTGAAAGGCCCTGCGGTCGTCGGCGTCCCGATGAGAGTACCGGTCGAGGAAAGCGCCACGCCCACCGGAAGGTTCCCGCTCGCGAGGTTGTAGGTGTAGGGACCGGTTCCGCCCGAGGCTGTCAGTGTCTGGCTATAGGCAGTCCCGGCCATGCCCCCGGGCAGAGCTGCCGGGGTGATCGTGATCGCTGGAGCGGCAACCACCAGTGTGTAGGCCTGTGCGCCTGTAAAGGGACCTGTGCCGGTGGAACTGTCCCTTGCGACGATAGTGAAGCTGAAGTTCCCGGCGCTGATCGGCGTACCAGAAAGAACGCCAGTCGAGGAAAGCGCCACTCCTATCGGCAGCGAGCCGGTCGACAGCGAATAGGTGTAGGAGCCAGTACCGCCCGAGGCTGTCAGTGTCTGGCTATAGGCCGTTCCCGCCGTTACGGCTGATAGCGACGAAGGATTGATAGTGATCGTCGGCGCAGCAACGCTCAAACTATAGGCTCTTGAGCCGGTGAATGGCCCGGACCCGGTTGAACTATCGGTCGCGGTAATTGTGAAATTGAACGTGCCGCCTGCCGTTGGCGTGCCAGTGAGTGCACCTCCCGATGAGAGCGTCAGGCCTGCTGGAAGAGCGCCCGCTGTGACGGCAAAACTATAGGAACTGGTACCTCCTGACGCTGTAATGGTTTGACTATAGCTGGCAGCAATGGTTGCGGACGGGAGTGTGGTCGGCGCGACCGTAATCGTTGGCGCTAAAACCGTCAGGGTATAGGGTCTTGAGGTGTTAAAGGGGCCTGTACCCGTGGAACTGTCCGTTGCCGTGACAGTGAAATTGAAGTTGCCTCCTGCCGTCGGCGTGCCGGTGATTACACCTCCCGATGACAGTGTCAGGCCGTTCGGAAGCGAACCGGCCGTAACGGCAAAGCTATAGGAACTGGTGCCGCCGGCTGCGGAGATGGTTTGATTGTAGCTGGCACCGATGGCGGCCGCCGTCAACGTCGCTGGCGCGATCGTAATCGTCGGCGCTGCAATGGTCAGTGTATATGCCTTCGAACCGGTGAATGGTGCGCCCGTACCGGAGGAACTATCCCGCGCGGTGACCGTGAAGTTGAACGTGCCACCTGCTGTCGGCGTGCCAGAAAGCGTGCCTGAGGAAGAGAGCGTCAAGCCGGCTGGGAGAGCACCCGATGTGACACTGAAACTATAGGAACTGGTGCCGCCCGATGCCGTGATAGTTTGGCTATAGGCGGTTCCGACCGTGCCTGCCGACAAGGAGGCTGGATTGACCGAAATCGTCGGCGCTGAAATGCTTAAAGTATAAGATCTCGAACCGGTGAACGGCCCGGACCCGGTTGAACTATCGGTCGCGGTAACCGTGAAAGTGAAGAAGCCTGCTGCCGTTGGCGTGCCGGAAATCACGCCAGTCGTCGCCGACAGGCTCAGGCCGGTGGGCAGGGCGCCTATGACCGCATAGGTATAAGAGCTGGTGCCGCCGCTGGCGCTGACGGTCTGACTATAAGCCGTTCCGACAGTACCCGAGGTGAGCGTCGCCGGCCCGAGGGTAATCGTCGCTGGATTGACCGTTATGGTCACCGTTGCCGGCGATGATGTGCCGGCCGCATTGGTTGCGGTGTAGGTGAAGCTATCCGGACCGGAATAACTCGCTGTCGGGGTATAGGTGATTGAGGTACCGCTGGCCGTGGCAGTTCCGTGAGACGCCTGCGTCCCGACGGCCACCGAGGAAGCCGCTCCTCCCGACAAATTCAACGCAATCGTATTGGAAGTGCTGCCGTGGCTTACTGTTGCGCTGACCGGACCGGCGGCAGGCGGTGTCAACCCCGCTGGCGCGATCGCAATATTTACTGTGAAGGGGTGCGCGCTCGCATCGACCAAGGTAAACGTGTCTTGGGTCGCTCCGTCGCCGTTGTTTGTGTAAATGAACGAGCCGGCAGCTGAGTTGTAGTTCGTTATCGTGCCATGCTGTGGAAGAACTACGTTTGGGTCGCCAATGGGATTGAGACCAACTGGATCGCACAGCGTGCCGATGTTGACATTAAGCGTCCCGCCGGAAGCCATTGGGCTTGTCGATGGCGTCGTATGGGAATCGGGGAAGTTAAGGGTAGTGCATGCCGCGTAGGCCGTGCCTGGAGTTGCCAGCGATAGACCGCCGCAGAAGAGGGCGGCGAGCAGCAGTATCCTAAGCAGCAGCGTATAACTGCACGCGCAGAATTCTAGTAGTCGCGTCGGTATCTTAGAGGGCTGCCTCGCGTTCCGCACTAAGCCGCGAGCCTGAATTTTAGCGAGAACACTTTGTGATACGAAACTATTGTCCTCGGGCCTGGGTTCTCTTCCTATGGCTACGGTCGCCAGCTGTTCGACGCTTGTCATTTGCCCAACCCAATGACCGAGCAAACCCCGCCACTAAAAGCTGGAATTGCTCTTGTGTTTGCCCGTCTGCATTGTAGCTGACGCCCCTCTACTCAATCGAAGTAATATATAAAGCAACCTGAAAGGCAATTTCTCATAGAGAAGAATCCTCAAGATTGATTTTTCTGGGATCATTATTCAATCAAATGTTGTAGATTAGCAACAATGCAGATTGCCTATAGTGCCGCGCGGCATCCGCTGTTCGATACGACGGCAACCTTCTGAGGTCCCAGCGGGGGAGGCCTGACATTTGAGTGGCATTCGTAAAGCCCAGCAGCGCAAATAGTCGAGCACTGGAGACAACTCAACCAATTAGCTCTAGCCGTCTTTGTGCTCCAACCATTGCTCCAGGCCAGATTCGAAATTAGGTGCCGAAATCGACCTCGGCTCTGAGTCCCTTCCGCTTCGAGGCCGCTGAGTCCTGCGGTCAGCATGTGCAGGATGAGGGTAGGGACATCATTTCACAGCGAGAATCCCAGTCCATCACCCATGCCAATTGGCTGGGCTGCTTTCGGCCTGCCGTTTTGGCGTGGTCGGTAATGGGGCTGCATCAAGAGGCCCCCCGTTGGTTAGCGCGAGGGGTTCACTTCGAAGCCGGGGAAAACGGAAGAGCAAGTGTCCCACAACGAGGCACCTGGGGAGAATAGCTTTGGACATGTGTCATGGCTCGAATTGTCTTGATTTCTAGCTCTCTGGAAAATCGGTGGAAAATTATCAACTTTGGTGCATCTATTTCACTTAAAAGGACGTTGCTTGCGGCAAATGCTCGTAAAGATTGTGGTCAAATGAGTATCTTGCCTTGAGCTGACTATGGTCGCTCTCTTGAGGAATGACGTCAGAAATAGAATATATTAGCAATACAAAAATAAATGTGAGGAAGGCGGCAGCGGGCATTCTGAGCGAGGTATCGGAATGACGAAAATCGCTTTAGTTTGGGAATCTCCTCTGCCGCGGGAGGCCAGCCACGGGGTTAAGTGAATCTGAATTCGGCTTATGTCCAGCCTCCGCTGGCGACTTTGTTGTCTGTTGGGGCCGGGCTCAGGGAATTGTTTGCACAATGAATGTCTTGAGACAGGGAGCCTGCATTCATGACGCATGTGACGAAAAAGATCGCGATCATCGGAGGCGGGGTCGCGTCCATCACTGCTGCTTATGCATTGACGCAGCAGATCGACTGGCAACAACGTTATGAGATAACCATTTATCAACGCGGTTGGAGACTTGGCGGCAAGTGTGCGAGTGGGCGCAATCGCGAGAAAGCAAATCGGATCGAGGAACATGGCCTGCACATCTGGGCTGGTTTTTACGACAATGCCTTTCGCTTGATGCGTTCTTGTTACGATGAGCTTGTCGCGCTGAAGCTTCGCTCTCCCGACGCTCCGCTTGGCACTCTCGATAAAGCATTGAAACCCTTGAACAGCTTTATGCTTACGGAGGACGTCCCGGATACCTCTCCGCAGGAATGGAGGCCTTGGTTCATTGAGTTTCCGTCAAACGATAAAGTGCCGGGTACCGGCGGCGTGTTGCCGCAACCTTTTGAATATTTCAAACTGGTTGTCGAGTTTCTTGCCCGGCAGGCAGATTCTGTTGAGGGCAAATTGCCCTCGGAGAGCCAGATAGGTGGGGCAGGTGACGTTCGTGTTCCATTGCATCGGCTCCTGGCTTATTCCCGGACGATGCCAAACGATGCCCGCTTGCATTCGGGAAAAGATATCGACGAGCTCCTGGAGATCCTGAAAGGCATCCGTATCTGGCTTGACGGCATAAAGCCCGGCGAATGGATCAATGATGATGTGGCGCGAAGGGTTTACTTCATGCTGGATCTCGGGACAGCATTCGCGACGGGGATGGTGGTCGACCTGGTTTTTCTCCGCGGTTTCAATTCCATCGATAACATGGAATGCACGGCATGGCTGCGGAAGCATGGTGCCTCCGAGCAAGCCGTTAATTCCGCAGCGTTTCGTGGTTGTTATGACTACGTCTTCGGATATCCGGCCGGCATACGTGACGATCGTGCCGTCGGTGCAGGCACTGCGATGCGCGGCCTGCTGCGACTGGCGTTCACTTACAAGAAAGCCTTATTCTTCAAGATGCAGGCAGGGATGGGCGATACGATCTTTGCGCCTTACTATCAGGTTCTCAAGCAGAAGGGGGTAAAGTTCAGCTTTTTCCATGCGGTGACCAATCTCGCACTGTCAACGTCGTGCGATGCCGTGGAGCGGATCGATCTCGTGGAACAAGCGCGTGTTCTCTCCGGTTCTTACGATCCCTTGTTTGATGTCAGGGGCCTGCCGTGCTGGCCTTCCGAGCCGGATTGGGCGCAACTGGTCGATGGCGAAAAGCTGCGTGAGAGCGGCATCGACTTCGAGTCTGAGAAAACACCGGAGCCAACAGGTGTTGCGAAAAGCCTTCGTCGCGGCATCGATTTTGACGATGTCATCCTTGGCGCCTCCCTGGCGTCTCTCCCCTTTATGACCAAGGAACTTGCCCGGGTTTCGCCGCGCTGGAGGCAAATGCTTGAAAAGGTCGAGACGGTTGCCACATGTGCTGTCCAATTCTGGCTGAACAAGCCGACACCCGAGACCGGATGGCCGGCGTTAGTGCGGACCTATAACCAGTATAGCAAGTTCAATCCGGCCAATATGCAGACTGTCATGACTGCCTTCGCCGAGCCGCTCGACACCTGGGCGGACATGAGCCATCTGCTGGTGCGCGAAACCTGGCCTGATCCCGCCCCTCAATCGATCGCCTATTTTTGCTCGCCGTCAAGAAATGCCGAGGTTCCGATGCCGTCCATGCAGGCGCAGGCGGCACAATGGGCGGATGAACATTTGATCCGGATTTGGCCTGATGCCAGCAACGCTGAAGGCCGATTTGACAGAAATCTGCTCGTTTCTCTCGAGGGGCAATCCGAAGCGGCGCGCTTCGCCAATCAATATTTTCGTCAAAACTTTTATGGCTCCGAGCGTTATGTGCTTTCGGTTCCAGGTTCGGTCGACTATCGCCTGAATCCCGACGAATCGGGTTTCGTCAATCTCGCCATCGCCGGCGACTGGACACTTTGCGGCTTAAATGCGGGCTGCGTCGAAGCAGCTACAATTTCGGGATTGGCTGCCGCAAGGGTGTTTACCGGTTCGACCGAGCCGATCTACGGAGAGCTCGATCTGGTGCCGAGCGCGCTGCCGGCGCCTGCCTTGCTATCTTCGATAGCTGCCCCCCAGGCGAATTGGCCTCTTACACCGGCATTTCTGCGGGGGTCGATGGAGGGGGTTTTTAGCTTCCATTCGCTTCCCGTGGAACGGGTGAGGCAAATGCTTCCCCCCGGCCTTGTCCTGTCGAAACAATCGCTGACCCCTGCAAAGACGCATCCAGTAACGTTCTTATTTAATCAGCAGACGAATGTCCGGGCGAGCTTCCTGCCGCGGGTACTGGGTTTCAAGAGCTATCTTGAGAATATCGTGGCGATCAATTGCGTCGAGATTGAAGACGGAGACGGTACGATATTCAGTTTTCTGCCGGCATTGTTTCTGAACAATGTCCTGGCGACCTATTCAGGCCGGCTCTTCTACGGGCTTGCCAAGAGGCTCGCCAAGAATGCGTGGGATGGCTCCCTGTATCGTACGACAAGCGAGGACAGTCAGCCAATTTGGCAGATGCGGTACTTCGATCACGCACCGATCGGGCGGCTGGTCGACCTCGGCAATATCAGCCTTGTTAGAGCGTTGCTCGATGCTCCCATCTTAACACCCCGCCCCTTTGGAACCTGGCAGGCGATGGCCTTCGATTTTTCCGTTGGATCGGCATTTGCCGCGCCGGGGGCAACTCATCTCGATATTTATCCGACAAATGGGATTGGGCTGCCACCAGGGCGGTTCATATCGCCCGCCTTCAAGGAAGGCGAGGAGGAAAATGGCCTGCCGGGAGCGTTTCGCTGCTGGACCAATTGGACGCTGAGCAATCCGTTCGATTCATCACGGGTTAAAACCGTCGCGGCTGCCCAGAGGCCTTTCGACTTCAATTGGATGCAATGAGGCCGAATTCATGTTGGTGCCCGAAGGCATACCCCATCCAAATGAAGCCAGTACATTGCAGGAACGACGACAAGTCACCGTGCTTTTCGCCGATATCGTCAACTATACTGGTATTGCGCTACGTCTCGATCCTGAAGATCTGCAGGAAATCCTCCAGCAGTACTATCTTCTTGCCAGGACGGCGATCGAGGCTGTGGATGGGCGCGTGGCGGAATATCTCGCCGACGGAATCGTCGCGCATTTTGGCATTCCGACCGCTTTTTCGGACGCCGCAGATCGAGCGGCGGAGGCAGCAAGGGAAATTGTTGCCAAGGCGAAGAAAATCGTCGTCGCGGGCGATATTCTTTCCATTCGCGTAGGTTTGGCGACGGGACAGGTGGTCGCAGAATTCGATGGCACCAACTCCAGGATTATCGGCTCTTGCGGTGTATTGGCCGCCCGTCTGCAGGCCTGCGCCCCTGCCGGCTCAGTCTACATGTCTGACCTGACGCATCGCTTGCTGCGGCGTGAATCAGGAACATGGTTTGTCGGCAATCTTTCGCTCAAAGGTTTTTCCGAACCGGAACCAGTTTGGGCCTTCGATACTGAAAATATCGTTCCGTTGGCCGGCGAGAGCTTCGCGTTTTTCGGCCGAGACGCTGAGCTCGCAGAGCTTGCGTCCACTTGGCAAGCGGTGCAGCGCTCCGGTCGCGCGAGTCCGCTTTGTGTTCTCGTGGGACGATCGGGAATCGGCAAAAGTCGAATATTGCGCGAGCACAATCTGCGCTGCCCTCCTGAGCAGAAGAGGATCGTTCTGCAGGGTGAGGA
Source organism: Hyphomicrobiales bacterium (assembly GCA_900472485.1). Lineage (GTDB taxonomy): Bacteria > Pseudomonadota > Alphaproteobacteria > Rhizobiales > Rhizobiaceae > Rhizobium. The sequence goes on along the minus strand of UCII01000019.1, from coordinate 2,209 downwards.
ACGTCAAAGCAACACTGTGCTATATCCAATCGTAGAATGGCTGAAGCTGGATGATCGTATCTCTCTTGATGCTCAGGACACCGATTATCTGAAAGCGCTTTGCCACCCGGAAACGGCGACGTCGCTGCAGCTTAGGGAAGCGCCGGGCGCTATTATTCAGCGAACCTTTGACGCCTTGTCTGAGGCTTTTCAGGCAATTACCAAACACGCCCCCATTCAGATCGTCATAGAAGATTTGCAATGGCTAGATCACAGTACGCTTCAATTGATCAGCCGGCTACAGGAGGATCTGGCGGATTGCCCAATCCAATGGCTGGCGAGCAGCAGACCTGAGTTTACGGACGGCCTGGGAGATTTGAAAGTCTCAATCCTGACGGTCGGCGAGCTGAGCGTGGCTGACTGCCGTGTCGCAGTTCATCAATGCTGCGGGCACGAGATCACAATCGCCTTGGCGGAGGAAATTGTTGCCCGGTCTGAAGGCGTCCCGCTTTTTCTCGAACATCTCCTCCGCGAGCTCAACGAGGGGCGTATATCGGATCGCGGAACCGTTCCGGAAACGCTGATTGGAGCATTAACCGCATGGATTGATGGCTCCGGCTCAGCCCGGCGCGTTGCTCAGGGCGCGTCCGTAATTGGACGTTGGTTCGATGAGGGAATGCTTGTCGAGCTCCTGGGTGTCGGTCTGGACGTCGTGCGTGACGATGTTGCGCTGCTCTGCCGGTCCGAGATCTTCCAGCGAACTGACACTACTGTTGTCGGCTTTCGGCACGATCTTATTCGCGCGGCGGCCTATGGGACACTTCTTCGTAAACACCGTGCAAGCCTGCACAGGCGAATTGCCGGCATTTATGAATTTGGCAATCCGCATGACGGGGACAAGGTCATGGCGGAAATTGCCTATCATCGTGAAGCTGCGGGTGATTATTCTGTCGCGGCGAACCACCGACACAGGATGGGGCGGTATGCGACGGCGTTCGGTGCCTTTGCGGAGGGTGAAAGCCAATTGCGGGAGACACTGCGTTTACTAAGCCTATCAGAGCAAACCGGCCAGGACGTTCGCCGTCAGCAGGCAAATGTTCTTGCGGATCTTGCCGCCAATCTCATGCAGACGCGCGGTTTCACCGACGCCGAGGTACTGGATACTTACGAGGAAAGCCTTTCGCATCTCAGAAAGACCGATTGGATCGATGGCGACAGCCTAGCCATATTCTGGGGTATTTTCACCTACCAAGTTCTCATCGGCCACATCAAGGCAGCGGCTGCGACGGTATCGCGAATGCAAGACGCGCTTCATCGTATACCGAAAGAGGTAAGGCTTTCAGAACACCGACTCGCTGTCTTGGGAACACGCAACGCGATTCAATTCTATTCCGGAAAGTTTCATGCCCAGCTTTCGACGCTGCAGAAAATAAAGGCGCTTTATGAGTTCGAACGCCATGCGCCTCTCGCGGCGAAATATGGAATGGATCTGCTGGCGACCGCGCAGGCGTTTTCCCCGCATTCCGCGGCAGTAACTGCCCAGTTTCAGCTGGCCCGCGAACTGGTTGCCGAGGCCGATGCACATCAGGCTATGCTCGACATCCCGCTTATGCTGCCATTCATCGACATCTGGGGCGGTGTCGCGCTCGGCTATATGGGCGATTTCGAGCCAGCAATGATCCGCATACAGAGGGGCATCCTTCTCGCCGACAGGCAGGGCGCCTCCTTTTGGTCGGCGACAGGCCGGATGTGGAGGGCGATCACCGAATTCGAGGCTACCGGCAGCACGTCTTGCCGAGTCCGGATGGAACAAGCGCTCGCTGTGCAAAAGCATATAGGCGTCGGTGTTGGCATACCCTACTGGTCCGCTAAGCTGGCGGTAGTCTGCGCAATGGATGGAGATGATCGTCGGGCGCAGGAATATATTGCGGAAGCGATGAGAGGCTTGGTCAGCACGACTGAGGGCGCCTGGCGAGCGGAACGGCAAAGGTTGACCGGCTTCGTCCATGAACGCATGGGACGTTTGGCGGAGGCTCTGAATTTTTATCAGCTTGCCGCGCGCACCGCACAAATGCAAGCGGCCCACCTATGGGAGATGCGTGCCAGGGGCGCGATTGCGCGCATCGACCCTCTTGATGACGTGAATGCCGAACGTTTGAGCGTGCTGTCCGGTACGGTTCCATCTCACCCGCTTGGAAACGATTAGAGCACTTCCAGGAAAAGTGCGCAG
>UCII01000039.1 GCA_900472485.1 Hyphomicrobiales bacterium | reverse complement strand
GCTTGACTAAGACGGATACTTCGCACTTTTCCTGGGAAGCGCTTTAAACCAGCACTTCCTGATCGACGCGATCCTCTGCGCCGAAGAACTTCAGATAGCGCTCGACTTCCGCAGGCTCACCCGTCGCCTTCTGAGGGTTGTCAGAGAGCTTCACGGCCGGCCGGCCGTTTGCCTCGATGACCTTACAGACGATAGATATAGGATTGAGGCCCTTGAGTTCGGTCGGCGCGCAGCCGGCGAAGTCGTTGGTCAGATTGGTGCCCCAGCCGAAGCTCATGCGGACGCGGCCGTCGAAATGCTTGTAGGTGTCGATGATGGCATCGACATCGAGGCCGTCTGAGAAGATCAGCAGCTTCTGGCGCGGATCGCGGCCCATCTTCTTCCACCATTCAATGATCTTCTCGCCGCCCTCGATGGGTGGGGCGCTGTCGGGGCGGAAGCCCGTCCAGTCGGCCACCCATTCCGGAGCGTTGCGCAGGAAGGAAGCCGTGCCGAAGGCATCAGGCAATACGACGAGCAGATTGCCGCCATAGAGACGGTTCCAGTCGCGCAGCACCTTGTAGGGTGCCTTGCCGAGCTCTTCATCGCTTTTCGCAAGTGCCGCGGCGACCATCGGCAGCTCATGGGCATTGGTGCCGACGGCTTCGAGATCGGAATCCATGGCAAGCAGCACGTTGCTCGTGCCGGTGAAGGCATGCGGCACGCCTTCCTTCAAGGCTTCGACGCACCAGCGCTGCCAGAGGAAGCTGTGGCGGCGGCGGGTGCCGAAATCGGAAATGCGCAGGCCCGGCAGTTCCCGCAGCCGCTCCACCTTCTCCCACATCTTGGCCTTGGCGCGGGCATAGAGCACATCGAGCGTGAAGGGACCGAGCGCCTTCAGCGCCGTTCGCGAACGAAGCTCGTTGATGATGGCGAGCGCGGGGATCTCCCACATCGTCGTTTCCTTCCACGAACCGTGGAAATCGAGAATATACTGGCCATCGCGCTTCGAGAGCTCATATTCCGGCAGCTGGAAATTCGACAGCCAGGCGAGGAATTCCGGTTCGAAGATCTGGGCGCGGCCATAGAAACTGTTACCCGCGAGCCAGATCATTTCCTTCTTGGAGAGGCGGAGCGTGCGGGCATGGTCGAGCTGCTCACGCAATTCCTTCTCGTCGATCACTTCCGCGAGGCGAACGCTTTTGGTGCGATTGATGAGCGAGAAGGTGGCATCGACATCCGGATAAAGTTTCCAGATCATCTGCAGCATCAAAAGCTTATAGAAATCCGTATCGATCAGGCTGCGGATGATCGGATCGAGCTTCCAGGTATGGTTATAGACGCGGGTGGCGATATCCGTCTTGGTCATGTCGTTCCTGCCCCGTCTCCTGCCTACGGACGTCATGCGAGCCACAGACTATCCTGCCGGCATGCGGTTGTAGCGCCTTGTTATCAAAAAATGTTGCGCGAAAGTCCAGTCGCTGAAAGAAAATTGATACCAGGGCAAATGGGTCGCATTTTGCCAGCGATAGTCGAGACAGAAGCCTCGACTATCATCATCCGAAAATAGACTTAGTAACCCCGGTTGCGATCTACCAGATGCTGCAGCGGCTCACCGCGTTCGAAGCGGGCGATCTGCTCCTCGACATGGCGCATCAGTGCCTTTTCGTCAGACACGGCAGAATCATGCGGCGTGATGATGACATTTTCCAAGCTCCAGAGCGGATCGTCCGCTACCAGCGGCTCGACGGCGAAGACATCGAGGGAGGCGCCGCCGAGGACGCCGGTGCGAACCGCCGAAGCGATATCGGCCTCAACCTGGCTCTTCCCGCGGCCCGCGTTGATGAAGACCGGCTTACCGAGCGGACCGTTGCGGTGCAGCTTGGAAAAAAGCGAGGCGTTGTAGATTCCCGTCGTCTCCGGCGTCAGCGGCAGGAGGCCGACGAGAATGTCGGTACGCGCCAGGAATGCATCGAGCCCGGCGGCATCGAAGGTTTCCATGCCGTCGATCTCTTTCTTGCTGCGGGACCAGCCGATGACATTGAAGCCCATGACCTTCAACTTGGTGGCGGCATCGCAGCCGAGAACACCGAGGCCCATGACGCCTACGGTAACTTCGGCAGCTTCGGGGCCACTCTGCTGCGCCCAGACGTGCTGGCGCTGATTCCTGAAATGCCCCTGCACATCGCGCAGATGCATAAGGCACTGCATCACGACCCATTCGCTCATGCGCACCGTCAGGCTGCGATCGACGAAGCGGACGACGGGAATGTCAGGCAGGCCGACAATCGACATCATCGAATCGACGCCGGCGCCGCCCGAGAAAATGACCTTGAGATTGGGCGCGCGCTCGAAAAGATCGGCATCCGGCTTCCACAACAGCGCGTAGTCGACATGGGAGAGATCCGCGCTTTTATTCGCGGGATCGGCTAGATTGATGCTGCCGCGATCGGCAAAGGCCGTCTTAAGCGCCTTGGCAATGGACACAGGATTGAATTTGAGATCGACGAGAACGGGGCTTTGGGCCGGCATGATGGTGGTGTCTCTATTGCTGGATGACGGCGGTCGGCACCGCCTCGATATTGAAGGCGGCGGCAAGCAGCGCCTTGGTATAGTCCTCTTTCGGCGCCCGGAAAATATCGGCGGATGCGCCCTGCTCGACGACCTTGCCGAAGCGCATGACGATCAGTTCGTTGGCGAGCGCCTTCACCACTTTCAGATCGTGGCTGATGAAGAGATAGGCAAGATCGTGCTTCTGCTGCAGGTCGCGCAGCAAATCGACGACCTGCGCCTGCACGCTCATGTCGAGCGCCGAAGTGGGCTCGTCCAGCATGACGAAACGCGGCTTCAAGACCATGGCGCGAGCAATGGCGATGCGCTGGCGCTGGCCGCCCGAAAACTCATGCGGGAAGCGCCAGCGAGTAGACGGATCGAGGCCCACTTCCTCCAGCGCCCAGCAGACGCGCTTGTCGCGCTCATCGGCCGAAAGCGAGCGCTCATGCACCTTGAGCCCTTCGGCGATGATCTCGCCGACCGACATACGTGGGCTGAGCGAACCGTAGGGGTCCTGGAAGACCACCTGCAACTGGTTGCGCAGCGGCCGCATCTCGCGGAACGAATAACCGGCTATATCCTTGCCGACGAAGGCGATACGGCCCTTGGAGGAAATAAGCCGGGCGAGCGCAAGACCAAGCGTGGTCTTGCCTGAGCCGGATTCGCCGACGACGCCAAGCGTCTGGCCGGCGCGGAGCTTCAGATCGATGCCGTCGACCGCCTTCACGTGATCGACGACCTTGCGCATGAAGCCGGCCTTGATCGGGAACCAGACGCGAATATCGCTGCCTTCCATGACCACGGGCTTGTTCGCATCGCTCGCCGGCGGCTCACCGCGCGGCTCGGCCGCCAGCAGATGACGGGTATAGTCATGCTGCGGTCTCGTGAAGACGTCTTCCACCGTGCCGGTCTCGACGATCTTGCCCTTGGTCATGACGCAGACGCGATCGGCAAACTTGCGGACGATGCCGAGATCGTGGGTGATGAACAGCATCGACATGCCATGCGTGCCCTTGAGGTCGCGCAGCAATTCCAAAATCTGCGCCTGCACGGTGACGTCGAGCGCAGTCGTCGGCTCGTCGGCGATCAGGAGTTCGGGGCGGTTGGCGAGCGCCATGGCGATCATCACGCGCTGGCGCTGGCCGCCGGACAGTTCATGCGGATAGGCCTTGAGGCGCTTTTCCGGCTCGCGGATGCCGACCTGGTTCAAGAGCTCCAGCGTGCGGCTGCGCGCGGCCTCGCCCACCATGCCCTGGTGCAGGGCCAGGATTTCGCTGATCTGCTTTTCGATCGAATGAAGCGGATTAAGCGAGGTCATCGGCTCCTGGAAGATCATCGTGATGTCGTTGCCGCGCACCGCGCGCAGCTCGTTGTCCGATGCCTTCAAGAGGTCCTTGCCCTTGAACTGGATTTCACCGGAAGGGTGGCTTGCGGACGGATAGGGCAAAAGTTTCAGGATCGAATTGGCCGAAACCGATTTGCCGGAGCCGGATTCGCCGACCAGAGCCACGACCTCGCCCTTGTGGATATCGAAGGAAACACCATCGACGGCAATCGAGGTCTGCCCGCCCTGATGAAAGGCGACGGAGAGATTGCGGACTGACAGCAGCGGAGTGGAATTTTCGCTCATCGGAACGTCTTCCTCGGATCGAAGGCGTCGCGCACGGCCTCGCCGATGAAGATCAACAGCGACAGCATGATCGACATGGTGAAGAAGGCCGAAAGCCCCAGCCAGGGAGCCTGCAGATTGGATTTGCCCTGGGCGATCATTTCACCCAGCGACGGCGAGCCGGGCGGCATGCCGAAGCCCAAGAAATCCAGCGAGGTCAGGGTGGTGATCGAGCCCGACAGGATGAAGGGAACGAAGGTCAGCGTCGCGACCATCGCATTCGGCAGCAGGTGGCGATACATGATGGTGCGGTTGTTGACGCCAAGGGCGCGGGCGGCGCGCACATATTCGAAATTGCGCGCCCGCAGGAATTCGGCACGTACGACCCCGACGAGACCGACCCAGGAAAACAAGAGCAATATGCCGAGCAGGATGAAGAAACCGGGCGGCAATACCGAGGCGATGATGAGCAGAATGTAGAGCACCGGCATGGACGACCAGATCTCGATGAAACGTTGCATTAGAAGATCGGTCCAGCCGCCGAAATAGCCCTGTATCGCGCCGGCGCAGACACCGACGACGGCCGAGCAGATGGTGAGCGCCAGGCCGAACAGCACCGAGATGCGGAAGCCGTAGACCAAACGGGCGAGCACATCGCGGGCCTGGTCATCGGTGCCGAGCCAGTTGAAATTGCTCCAGTTGCAATTCGGATCGGCAATCCCGCCGGGATAGCCCGAGCAGCGCGTCTCCTTGCTCATCGCCCAGAAAGGCGGCGTCGGCGCCGACATGCCCTTGGGCAGATTGGAGTTGGCGGTCTGATAGGAATAGTGGATCGGCGGCCAGATCATCCAGCCATTGGCATTGATCTCGTCCTGAATATCCTGCGCGCGATAATCCGTCTGCGCCAGGAAGCCGCCGAACTTCTCTTCCGGATAATCGACGAAGACCGGTGTCAGGATCTCGCCCTTGTAGGAGATGAGGATCGGCCTGTCGTTGACGATGAATTCGGCGCCGAGGCTGAGGACGAACAGCACCAGGAAGATCCAGAGAGACCAGTAGCCGCGGCGGTTTGCCTTGAAGTTCTCCCAGCGGCGCACATTGGTCGGCGAAAACAGCCCCTTGCGCGGCGGCTTCACCGCTGCCGGAAGCGTCTGCTGATTGGCTGCGTCCATCACACGTCCCTCCGCTCGAAGTCGATGCGCGGATCGATCCAGGTGTAGATGAGGTCGGAGACGAGGCTGACGAAGAGGCCGAGCAGCGAGAAGATGAACAGCGTCGCAAACACCACCGGATAGTCGCGCTGGACGACGGAGAGATAGCTGAGACGGCCAAGGCCATCGAGCGAGAAGATATTCTCGATCAGCAGCGAGCCGGTGAAGAAGGCGGAGATGAAGGCGCCGGGAAAGCCGGCAATGACGATGAGCATGGCATTGCGAAAGACATGGCCATAAAGCACGCGCCGTTCGGAAAGACCCTTGGCGCGGGCCGTGATGACATATTGCTTCTTGATCTCCTCGATGAAGGAATTCTTGGTGAGCAGCGTCGTGGTGGCGAAGGCGGCGAGCGACAGCGAAATCAGCGGCAACACCAAATGCCAGAGATAGTCGAGGATCTTCTGCCACCAGCTGAGGTCGGCGAAATTATCCGAGACGAGACCGCGCAGCGGGAACCAGTCGAAGAAGGAGCCGCCGGCAAACAGCACGATCAGCATGATGCCGAACAGGAAGCTCGGGACGGCATAGCCGATGATGATGACGCCCGAGGTCCAGACATCGAAGGTCGATCCGTCCTGCACCGCCTTGCGGATGCCGAGCGGAATGGAAATGGCGTAGGAGAAGATCAGGATCCAGATGCCGAGCGAAATCGACACCGGCAGTTTCTGGGCGATGAGGTCGATGACGGTGGTATTGCGGAAGAAGCTCTCGCCGAAATCGAAGCGGATATAGTTCCACATCATCTGGCCGAAACGCTCGAGCGGCGGCTTGTCGAAGCCGAATTGCTTGTCGAGCTTGGCGATCAGCTCGGGATCGAGCCCCTGCGCGCCGCGATATTTCGAGCTGCTGTCGTCCAGGGATTGTTGGGCCAGCATGTCGGTGCCGCCGGACAGGCGTCCGTTGGCATTGTCGCCCTGCCCGGTCAGCTGCGCGATGACCTGCTCGACCGGGCCGCCGGGCGCGAACTGCACGATGGTGAAGGAAATCGCCATGATACCGACAATGGTCGGGATCATCAGCAGGAGACGTCGCAGGATATAGGCGCCCATCAGTCCGCCGCTCCCTCGAAGAGGGATATGCTCCGCCTCGCCTCAATCCATCCGTCGATCAAATCACATTCCCTTCCGCTGGATGCAAACCAGCGCAATCATATCAGCTTGAAACTACCCGAATCAGCCCTGAGCATTTGGAGCCAGCAGGCCCCTCATTGCAAGAGAGGCTCACTTTCCAGCGCTTTTCGACCACCAGACATCGGGGAAGCCGATGGAGTAATAGGGCAGTTCGGGCAGATGCTCGAACTTGTCCCAATAAGCAATTCGTGTCGTCGTCCCGTAGAAGGTCGGCAGGACATAATGATGAGCAAGCAGCACACGGTCGAGCGCTTTGACCGTCGCTTCCTTTTCCGCCACGTCCTTTGCGAAGATCACCTTCTGAATAAGCGCGTCCACACCGGGATCGGAAATACCCGCATAGTTGCGGGATCCCTGGCGGCCAGCGGCGGCCGAGCCCCAGAAATCAAGCTGCTCGTTGCCGGGATTCAACGTCTCCGCCCAGACGACCCAAATCATATCGTAGTCGAAGCTGCGAACGCGGTTGACGTACTGCGAGGGATCGACAGTCCTGACGCTGGCATCGATGCCGATGCGCTTCAGGTTCTGAATATACGGCAGCACGGACCTTTCCAGTGAAGGATTGTTCAAGAGGAGCTCCAGCGAAAACGGCTGACCGGTCTGCGCATTCACCATCTTGTTGCCCTTGAGGATCCAACCCGCCTCCTTGAACAGGGCGATGGCCTTACGAAAATTATCGCGCGCCTTTTGTGGATCGCCACCGACCGGATTGGCATAAGGCGTAGTGAAGACCTCGGCGGGCACCTTGTCCTTGACGCTATTCAGGACACCGAGTTCGTCCCCTTGTGGAACGCCTGAGGAGGCGAATTTCGTGCCGAAAAAGAAACTGTCGACGCGCGTCAACTTACCAAACGAAAGAGTTCGGTTCAGTTCCTCGAAATCGTAAGCGTAGTTCAGCGCCTCACGTACGCGTTCGTCTTTGAACTGTTCGCGGCGCATGTTGGGAACGAGCGCCTGCATGACGCCGACCGAGCGCAGCGTGTTGGGCAATTCCTCACGCTTGATGCGCCCGTCCTTAGCGGCCGGAAAATCGTATCCGGTCACCCAATGGCTTGTCGAATTGTCCTGCCAGTAATCGATGACGCCGCTGCGAAACGCCTCGAACGCGACGTCGTAGTCAGAAAAATAGACATAACTTATCGCGCCGAAATTGTTCTCGCCGATATTGACCGGCAGGTTCTTGCCCCAATAATCGTCACGCAGTTCATAGCGGATCGAAGAGCCCGGCTGGATCGATGCGATCTTGTAAGGACCTGATCCCATGACTGGCTCAAGCGTGGTGCGCGAGATATCGCGGGGCTTGCCATCGGGGCCATTTGCTTCCCACCAATGTTTCGGCAGGATCGTAAGCTGGCCCAAAATCGAGGGCAGCTCGCGGTTACCTTTCTCATCGAAATGGAAGGTAACGTCGCGCTCGCCTGTCTTTTCGGCGCTCACGACATGGGCGTAATACCCTGTCACCAAAAGATTGAGTTCTTTGGTTTTCTCGAAACTGAAGATGACATCTTCGGGCATCACCGGCGTTCCATCTGCCCATTTCGCCTCAGCACGCAGGCGGAAGGTGGCGCTCGACACGTCATCAGGATAGGAAACGCCCTCGGCAAGCAGGCCGTAGGAAGAATTGGCCTCGTCATCCGCCTTCTTCAACAGCGTATCGTAGATCAGTTCGGTGCCATCGGCGACATTGCCCTTTGACAACACCGGATTAAAGGTGTCGAACGTACCGCTGGCCGACAGCTTCACCTCGCCGCCCTTCGGCGCATCCGGATTGACATAATCGAAATGCTTGAAGCCGGGCTGGTATTTGAGGTCGCCGAGAATGGCGGTGCCGATGCGGAATTGCGGTTCTTCGGCTTTCGCGGATAAAGGCATTGCCAGCAGGCAAAAAAGAGAAACGACCAAGCCTGCTTTCAACCGCGACAATGCCATTCATGATCTCCTGATGATGTCTAAGGAATCAGCATACGGCAAATGAGGGCAAAAAACAGGACGCTATAATTCACCTCTTTCGTAAAGAGGCCGAAGACCGTCTCCGTGAATCAACGCTTTGCAGCAGCTTCTTCAAGACGTTTGCGCAGCATCAGCCGCAATTCGCCGGCGACGCGGCGATCCTCGGCAGCATCAGGCTCGGCGGCGACGGCGACGACGATACGCAGCAGCTCGAGCACGATGCCCGACATCAGCGCGATATCGTCCGATATAGGCGGCTGCGCCTGCCGCAGGACGCCGGCGATCAGCTCCTTCAGCTCTGCCCGTGAGCGCGCCTTGCGCTCCTTGGGAATATCGCGGCGGCCGGCCAGCACCGAAAACTCCGGATATTCCTCCATAAAGGCACCGAGCGCATGGAAGATCGCCTCGCCGCTGTCGGCTGCGGAGAGGCCGGTGCTCCGTTCTGCCATGTCCCGAAGCCCGGCCTTCAATCGCTCCAGGCGTTCGATATGCAACGCTTCGGCAAGCAGGGGCTTGGTCGGGAAGAATTGATAGAGCGAGCCGATGGAGGAATTTGCCTCGGCAGCAATCTCCGTCATCGTTGCCGCGTCATAGCCCTTGCGCGCGAAAACCTTTGCGGCCGCCTCCAGCAGTATGACGACGCGATCATGACCGCGCTGCCGCTTCGGCGTGCGCGTCTTCAATTCTTCACTTGATTTTTGTGAGGCCATCCTCATATTTCCATTGTGAGGATACCCTCATGTTTTATGGAGCTACCGCCCGATGTCACTTTACGACCCCAAAACCACCGCTCTCGTTTCCATCGACCTGCAAGGCCTCGTTCTCAACCTTCCGCTTGCGCCCTACTCCGCCCAGCAGATCGTCACCAATACGGTCGCCATCGCAAACAAACTGAAGGCCGATGGCGGAACGACCGTTTTCGTGACTGTCGGATTTTCCGCAGACTATGCCGACACTGTCAATCAGCCGACCGACGAAAGCTTTGCGCTTCCCCCAGGAGGTTTGCCGCCGGCCGCGCTCGAAGCTCCCTCGGAGATGGCAGCGCTGACGCCCGATGTCGCCATCGTCAAGCGCCAGTGGAGCGCCTTCTACGGCACGGAACTCGATCTGCAGCTGCGCCGCCGCGGCATCAAAACGCTGATCGTGACGGGCGTCGCCACCAATTTCGGTGTGGAAGGCACCGTGCGCGATGCTCATGCAGCCAACTACGCTGTCATTGTCGCCGAGGATGCCGTGACGACGCTTTCACAGGAGATGCAGGATTTCGCCTGCACGAAAGTGCTGCCGAGGCTGTCGCGCATCCGCAAGACGGCGGAAATCCTAGCGAACTGATCTGTAGTAACGACGGCCCATGCCGGTAAAGGCGGTCGGCCGGTAGCCATCGGCAATTGCCGCGGATTCACTTCCGTCCTTTTTCAGGATAATCTCGCGGCAAATCACTTCGGCATCAGCCGACCGCCTTTCAAGGATATGCATGGCTTCACTTCTGGCTCGCGCCTTTCGAACGATCGGCAAACTTTCCCTCGCCACCTCGATCGGGATGGGCCTTGTCGCCGGCGATGCGCTGGCGCAGCAGGCCGCACCTTCGCCCGGCAGCGCCAAGGCTGTTTTCGGCGCTGTGACGCTACCGACGCAGGGAGCGCCGCAATCGATCGGCTTCTATGCAAAGGGTTGCCTTGCGGGCGCAGTCGCCCTGCCTGCGGACGGCCCGACATGGCAGGCCATGCGCCTGTCACGCAATCGGCGCTGGGGCCGACCGGAAACGATCGGCCTGCTGGAGCGCCTGTCGCGCGATGCGGCCAAGAATGACGGCTGGCCGGGCCTGCTCGTCGGCGATATCTCGCAGCCGCGCGGCGGCCCGATGATCAACGGCCATGCCTCGCACCAGATCGGCCTCGACGCCGACGTCTGGCTGACGCCTATGCCGCGGCGCAAGATGACGGCGGAAGAGCGCGAAGCTTTGCCGTTCACCACCATGCTCGCCAAGGACAAGTTCCTGACGATCAACGACAAGGTCTGGACACCGGCGCATGCCCGCCTGCTGATGCGAGCGGCGAGCTATCCCGAAGTCGAGCGCATCTTCGTCAATCCGGCGATCAAGAAGAAGATGTGCGAGACCTGGACGGGCGACCGCAGCAATCTCGGCAAGCTGCGGCCGGAATACGGGCACGACTCGCATTTCCATATCCGCCTCCGCTGTCCCGCCGGCTCCATCGGCTGCACAGGGCAAGCGCCGGTCGCCGCCGGCGATGGCTGCGACAAGTCGCTTGCCTGGTGGTTCGGACCCGAGCCCTGGGCCAAGCCGAAGCCCAGCACAAAGCCGCCGGTCAAGCCGCGCGAAGTCATGGTCGCCGACCTGCCCAAGGCCTGCCAGGCCGTATTGGCGGCGCCTTCGGTGGCTTCCACACGCCCGGCTGCCGCCGGCGCCAAAACTGCCGGCGTTTCGGCGGAGACGGATGCGATGCCGGTTTCGGGCGATACGCCGCCGGGTCAGATTCCGCAGCAATAGATCCTGCGCCGTCCTTGCCGGAGGCGTCTTTCAAAACGTGCCCCCTTGGTATAGAAGGCGGGTAAATCGATTGAAAACATCGTGCGGAGCAAGGATTTCATGGCCGGCAGCAAATGCATCGCATTGATCGCGCATGATCAGAAAAAAGATGCGATGGCAGAATTTGCCCGGCGCAATGAGGCCGCCCTTGCCGATTGGAACATCGTCGCAACGGGCACGACGGGCGGCCGCGTGCTGGATGCCTGTCCAGACCTCAAGGTCACCCGATTGAAAAGCGGGCCGCTCGGCGGCGACCAGCAGATCGGTGCGCTCATCGCCACCGGCAAGATCGACATGCTCGTCTTCTTCATCGATCCTCTCACTCCGCACCCTCACGACGTCGACGTGAAGGCATTGACGCGGCTTGCCGTTCTCTACGACATTCCGATGGCGCTCAACGAATCCACCGCCGAGCGGCTGATCAAAACACTGAACCATTAATCCGCCTTGCCGGCGGCAGACCACGGACCTGGCCATGCCCGAGCTCAATCACAGCGATGCCCCCTTGCTTTTCCCAATCCTGATCGGCGATATCGGCGGCACCAATGCGCGTTTCTCCATTCTCGTCGATGCGGACTCCGAACAGGAACATTTTCCGGTCGTGCAGACGGCGAATTTCGCGACGATCGACGATGCGATCAAACTCGCCCTCGAAAACAGCAAGGTCCGGCCCCGCTCGGCAATTCTTGCCATGGCAGGCCCCGTGCAGGGCGACGAGATTCCGTTGACCAATTGCGACTGGGTGATCCGCCCGAAGACGATGATCGCCAATCTCGGCATCGAGGACGTGCTCGTCATCAACGATTTCGAGGCGCAGGCGCTCGCGATCGCCGAGATTTCCGACGAGCATCGCCAAACCATCGGCAAAGCATCCGGGACTATGATTGCATCGCGCGCCGTGCTCGGGCCGGGCACCGGTCTCGGCGTCGGCGGTCTGGTTCATACCCAGCATCAATGGGTGCCTGTGCCGGGCGAAGGTGGGCATATCGATCTTGGGCCGCGAACGGAACGCGACCTGCAGATTTGGCCGCACCTGGAGCCGATCGAAGGCCGCATCTCGGCCGAACAGGTGATCTGCGGCCGCGGCCTCCAGAATATTTATCATGCGATCTGCGCCGCCGACGGCATCGAGCCGAGCCTGAAGGAGCCAGCCGACATCACCAACCATGCGCTTGCCGGCACCAACAAGCAGGCCGAGGAGACGCTGACGCTGTTCGTCACCTATCTCGGCCGCGTCGCCGGCGATATCGCCATGATCTTCATGGCGCGCGGCGGCGTCTATCTCTCGGGTGGCATTCCGCAGAAGATCCTGCCGGCGCTGCAGAAGCCGGAATTCCGCGCCGCCTTCGAGGACAAGGCACCGCATACGGAACTGATGAAGACGATCCCGACCCATGTGGTCGTCAATCCGCTGGCGGCGCTTTCCGGCCTGGCGACCTATGCCCGCAAGCCGACAAACTTCGGCCTTGCGACAGAAGGCCGTCGCTGGCGGCGTTAACCGCTTGCCAAACAGCTCATGGCGCGCCGGAACATCCGATGCGTCATGCCTTTTTGCAGGGGCCGCCTTCCTCTATAATGGGCTCGGCTCCTTGATCGGCCTTAACCAGCGCGGCAAGGCATGTCTAGCCAAAGCCGTGCTAACTCTTTAATAGAGCCGCGAAAGCACGTGCCAGATGCGGCTCGCTTGGTTCAAGACAGGAAGCCGATTATTGAAATTGCCTGACCCGAAAAGCAAAAACGTCGACAGCGAAGCCATCACCGGCATGCTGAAGCGCATTATCGCCGAGAACGGCCGCGATCACATTCGCGGCTATGCCATCGCGATTACCTGCCTGATCCTCGTTGCGCTTTCGACTGCTTACATCGGCTATATCGTCAAATCGGTCATCGACAGCGCCTTCATCGCGCGCGATATCGTCGATGCCTGGAAAATCTGCTTCAGCATCTTCCTCGTTTTCGTCGTGCGCGGTTTTGCGGGATATTTCCAGTCGGTGATCCTGTCGAAGATCGGCAACAACATCATCGCCCGCTACCAGCGCCGGCTCTATTCGCATCTGATGACGCTGTCGGTCGGCTTCTTCAGCGAAGCGCGCTCCGCGCAGCTCGCCGCCCGCATCAGCCAGAATGTCTCGGGCATCCGCGACGTGATGAACCTGACAATCACGTCGACGGCACGCGACCTTCTGACCTTCATCGCCCTGCTCTGCGTCATGGTCTTCCAGGACCCGGTACTCAGCATTGCATTCGTCGTCATCGCGCCGCCGCTCTTCTTCGCGCTGCGCTATATTTCCAAGCGCCTGCGCGCCGCCACACGCGATGCGGTGGTCTTGAACAGCCATGTGCTCGGCGCGATGCAGGAGACCATTCAAGGCGTTTCCATCGTCAAGGCCTTCACGATGGAAGAGGAGCTCGAGCGCAAGATCAATAAGCTGATCACGGCAGCCGAGCACCGGCAGAACCGAATCGCCCGCCTTTCCGAACGTAACGGTCCACTGATCGAAACCGTCGCCGGTTTTGCGATCGCCAGCCTCTTTGCCTATGCCGCCTACCGCTCGATCTACGACAATGTGTCGCCAGGCGTATTCTTCTCGTTCGCCACCTCGCTGCTGCTCGCCTATGATCCGGCACGGCGCCTTGCAAAGCTGCAGGTGCAGCTGGAGCGGGCGGTCGTCAATGCACGGATGATCTACGAACTGCTCGACATGGAGCCGCGCCAGCGCGACCTGCCGGATGCCAAGCCGCTTCAAGTGACCGATGCTCGCATCGAGTTCCGCGACGTTCATTTCGCCTATGGTGACGAATCCGTCCTGTCTGGCGTCAATTTCACAGCCGAGGGCGGACAGACGACGGCGCTCGTCGGCCCTTCCGGCGCCGGTAAGTCCACCGTCATCAATCTCATCCCGCGCTTCTATGATCCGAAATCCGGCAGCATCTTCATCGACGGGCAGGACATCGCGCGTGTAACGAAACAGTCGCTGCGGCAGCAGCTCGCCTATGTTTCGCAGCAGCCCTATCTTTTCGAGGGCACGATCCGCGACAATATCCGCTACGGCCGCCCGAACGCGACCGATGCCGAGATTGAGGAAGCAGCCCGCCTCGCCTACGCCCATGATTTCATCGAGGCGCAACCAATGGGCTACGAGACGCCGGTCGGCGAAAACGGCGTGACGCTTTCAGGCGGCCAGCGCCAGCGCCTGTCGATCGCCCGCGCGCTGGTGCGCAACGCACCGATCCTGCTTCTGGACGAAGCGACTTCGGCGCTCGACACGGAATCCGAAGCAGCCGTGCAGAAGGCACTGGAAGAGGCGATGAGCGGCCGCACGGTCGTCGTCATCGCGCACCGTCTATCGACGGTTGTCCGCGCCGAAAAGATCGTCGTCATGCAGAACGGCCGCGTTGTCGAAGAGGGCAACCATGAAACGCTTGCGACAGCCGACAATGGCCTCTACGCTCGGCTGAACAACCTGCAGCTACCGGCGATTTCAAGTAATTCCCGCAAATAGACGATAGAGACGACATGAGCGACAATGCGATGAAGCTGGTGGTGGTTGGCGCGGCGGGCCGCATGGGACAGGCTCTCATCCGCATCATTCATGCAACCGACGGCGTTACCCTGCATGCCGCCGTTGCCCGTCCAGGCTCTGCCTTCATCGGCAAGGATGCTGGCGAGATCGCCGGACTGGGGCCGATCGGCATTCCCGTCACCGACGATCCGCTGGCCGCTTTCCTTCATGCCGAAGGTGTCATCGATTTCACGACGCCGGCAACCAGCGTCAGTTTTGCCGGCTTGGCCGCTCAGGCACGCATCGTACACATCATCGGCACGACCGGCTGCTCGGAGGAGGACGAGGCGAAGTTCAAGGCCGCCGCGCGCCACGCCCGCATTGTCAAATCGGGCAATATGGGCCTCGGCATCAACCTTTTGAGCGTGCTTGTCGAACAGGCGGCGCGCGCATTGCCTTCGAACGATTGGGACATCGAAGTGCTGGAGATGCATCACCGGCATAAGGTCGATGCGCCCTCGGGCACGGCACTCCTGCTCGGCCAGGCGGCTGCGAAAGGCCGTGGCATCGACCTCAACGACAATTCCGTGCGCGTGCGCGACGGCCATACGGGGGCGCGCCCGGCGGGCACGATCGGCTTTGCGACCCTGCGCGGCGGCGGCGTGGTCGGCGATCACTCGGTGATCTTCGCCAGCGAAAGCGAGCGGCTGACGCTGTCGCACAATGCCGGCGACCGTTCGCTGTTTGCGCGCGGCGCGCTGCAGGCGGCGCTCTGGGCGCGCGACAAGAAACCCGGCTTCTATTCCATGCTCGATGTTCTCGGGCTCTCCACACGTTGATCCCTCCCGGAGCGGGTCGGCAGCGACCTGCCGATCCGCTCCAGCCTTTTATTGTCTCGCAATTCCTGACGGAAAACCGCTTACGCACTTTTCCTGGAATTGCCTATCAAGGAGAAATTTTATGAGCGGTACTCTCGTCCTCGTTCGTCATGGCCAGAGCGACTGGAATTTGAAGAATCTCTTTACCGGCTGGAAGGATCCCGATCTGACCGCGCTCGGCATCGAAGAAGCCAAGACCGGCGGCAAGGCTCTGGCCGACTACGGCATCAAGTACGATATCGCCTTCACCTCTGCCCTGACGCGCGCCCAGCACACGTTGAAGATCATCCTGGATGAAATCGGCCAGCCCGGCCTCGAAACGATTAGGGATCAGGCGCTGAACGAGCGCGACTATGGCGATCTCTCCGGCCTCAACAAGGATGACGCCCGCGCCAAGTGGGGCGAGGAGCAGGTTCATATCTGGCGCCGCTCCTACGACGTTCCGCCGCCCGGTGGCGAAAGCCTGCGCGACACCGGCGCCCGCGTCTGGCCCTATTACCTGACGGAAATCCTGCCGCGCGTGCTCGCCGGCCAGAACGTGCTGGTCGCCGCCCATGGCAATTCGCTGCGCTCGCTCGTCATGGTTCTCGATCGCCTGAGCAAGGCGCAGATCCTTGAACTCAACCTCGCGACCGGCGTACCGATGGTCTACAAGCTCAAGGCCGATTCCACCGTCGCCTCGAAGGAAGTCCTTGGCGACATGTCCGGCGCGCACTGAGCGCAATCTATTTGGGCTGGAAAGCCCGTCACCCTAGCCCTCTCCCCGCCTGCGGGGAGAGGGGACTACCTCGTATGAAACTACATAATCTTGATTGATAGAGAGCGCGTCTTCACTCCGCATGCCCAGCAGGCGATATGCGATATAAGCGGTGGCAGCCTTACCGGAATGTGTTACATTGTACTACGTGCGTAACACAAGGCTGGATATGACGGACGCGACATTTACCTTTCGAGTTGAAGAAGAGCTGAAAGCAGCTTTCAGCGAGGCTGCGAAAGCGCATGATCAAACCGGTGCGCAGTTGCTCCGGGCTTTCATGCGCGATTATGTACGGCGCCAGCAGGATGCCGCTGACTATGACATGTGGTTTCGCCAGCAGGTGCAGGCCGGTCTTGCTTCAGCCAACGCCGGCAATCTCATTCCTGACGACAACATAGACGCTGAATTCGCTGCGCTACGAGAAGAAACACGCCGCAAACTCAGCGGGCGTTCTTCGTGAAACTTGCCTGGACTCCCGAAGCAAGAGCTGATCGACGCGCCATCTATATTTACATCGAGGCCGAGAATGCCTCTGCGGCAATCGCGCTGGACGAGCTCTTCGCCAAACGGTCGAAACAGCTCATCACCCATCCAATGACGGGCCGACCCGGCCGCGTGTCCGGGACGCGAGAACTTATCGTGCATAGAAACTATTTGCTGGTTTATGACGTCGCCGGCGAGACGGTGCGCATAATTCGCATCCTGCATGCCGCACAGCAATGGCCGCCAAACGATTTTCAGCCGACTTCGTAGCTCGGCCTTAATTCTCGACAGTGAAGCGCACCCTGTCGGCGGCGAAGCGGGAAATCGAGTATTGCACCGGGACATTGTCGAGATCCGCGTTCAGCGCCTGGGCGACGAGAACAATGGCGCCCGGGGATAGCTGTAGATCGGCAAGATCGCCTTCGTCGGCATGCGTGGCGGTAATCTCGGTGACGACACGGACGTAATCCGGAACGCCAAGCTCCTTGAATGCCTTGGTGATCGAACCGGTTGTCCGATAGACCTCCGCAATATCGCCGAAACGATCCGCCGGAAACCAGCTGGTGGCGCGCGAGACAGGCCGATGATCCGCCTGACCCAGCGTTTCGAGCCTTATCAGCGGCGTTCCGGACCTGATCTTCAGCTGCCTGGCCAATTCGGCGCTGGCGGCCTCTTCACCTGATGCAAGCAGTACGCTGCGGGTCTCACGCACCTGATCGCCGATCCCTTGCGAAAATCGCGTGCGCCTTGAAATCGGAAAACTCAGCCGCTCCTTGCGCTCGATGAGCGTTCCCCGCCCCTGCACGGCCCGGACGATCCCCTCCTGCGCCAACGCCGCGAGCGCGCTCCGGATCGTATGCCGGTTGACGCCGAACTGCAGCGCCAGCACCGTTTCCGGCGGCACCATGCCCGTCTCGTCGAAGTCGCCGTGATTGATCGAGGTGCGAATGCGATCGGCAATCTGCCGCCAGAGCGCCACGCCCGTCTGCCTCTGTATCTTCTGCCCTGCCATTTCGCCCACTTGCCCTGTCACACGCTTGTCACGACTCACTAATAAATATAAAACTATCTTGTATGGTTGTCTATATCAATCGACATTTAGAGGAAGGCGCGATGAATTCAGCACAAAGGCAGGAAGCGGCGGCACAAGAGCGTCGGGAACGCAAGCGCGTCGCCGATCTTTTGGCGCAGGCAGAACGCGACGAGCTAGAGGCGGCCTGGGAAGCATTGCCGAGCAAGCCGACGGTACAGCCGGTGCGCGGCCCAGAGACCGGGCTCGTCATGGTGCGCGGTCGCATCGGCGGCGGCGGCTCCCCCTTCAATCTCGGCGAAGTCACGGTGACACGCGCTACCGTCCGGCTGGCATCGAACACGATCGGCCATGCGCATGCACTTGGCACGGATCGTGAAAAGGCCCGGCTTGCGGCCATCTTCGATGCACTCTGGCAGCAATCGGCCACGAAGGATTTCGTCGAAAAGGCTCTTCTGCAGCCGGTTACGGAGCGTATCGCCGGATATGACCGCAAGCGCGCCGAAGAGACGGCAGCAACCCGCGTCGATTTCTTTACCATGGTTCGCGGAGAAGATTGATGAGCCTTTCCAGCACTCCGACCTTCGGCAACGAAGCCTTGACCGGCGGTTTCACCGATCCGGTCTTTGACGCGCAAAGCGTCTTCAAGATGACGATGGATGCCATGGCGCGCCCGGGCACCCTGCAGACCGTTGCGGCCGACATTGCGCCGCCGGCTCCGCTCGGTGTTGCCGCTGGCGCTATCGGCCTGACCCTTTGCGATCACGACACACCGGTCTGGCTCTCCAACAGCCTGGCAAGATCGAGCCTGCCGGAATGGCTGGCCTTCCACACCGGAGCACCCGTCATTTCGGAACGGCTGGAGGCGCAGTTCGCCTTCATCGAAGCCGGTATGGCGCTTTCCTCCTTCAGCCAGTTCGGCATTGGCACCCAGGAATATCCCGATCGTTCCACGACGATCATCCTGGAAATCGTAAGCCTGGAGGGCGGCAAGCAACTGGCGCTTTCAGGCCCCGGCATCAAGGATGTGACCATGATCGCCCCAATCGGACTGCCGGATGCGCTGCTGCGCATCTGGAACGACAATCGCGCGCTTTTCCCGCGCGGCGTCGATCTCATCCTGACGGCGGGCCGGCAATTCCTCTGCCTGCCGCGCACCACCAAGATCACCGCGACGGAGTTGTGACATATGTATGTTGCCGTTAAGGGTGGCGAAACCGCCATCGCCAATGCTCACCGGCTGCTGGCCGACCGTCGCCGCGGCGACCGCTCGCTGCCGGCTGTCGGCATCGACCAGATCGTGGCGCAGCTGGCGCTCGCCGTCGATCGCGTCATGGCCGAGGCCTCGCTTTATGACCGGACGCTCGCCGCACTTGCTGTTCGTCAGGCGCGCGGCGACATGATCGAGGCGATCTTCCTGCTCAGAGCCTACCGCACGACGCTGCCGCGCTTCGGCTATTCCCAGCCGCTCGACACTTCAGCGATGAAGATCGAGCGTCGCATCTCGGCGACCTACAAGGATCTGCCCGGCGGCCAGCTTCTCGGCCCGACCTTCGACTATACGCACCGCCTGCTCGACCCGAGCCTTCTGGCCGACGAGCCTGTCGACGAGCCGATGCAGCGACCGGCTGAGGAGGGCCGCATCATGCGCGTCTCGGAAATCCTCGGCCAGGAAGGCTTGATCGAAGGCGACGGCACCATGCCGGTCGATCACGAGATCGGCGACCTGACGCGCGAGCCCCTGGAATTCCCGATGACCCGCGACCTTCGCCTGCAGGCGCTTGCCCGCGGCGACGAGGGCTTCCTGCTGGCGCTCGGCTATTCGACGCAGCGCGGCTACGGCCGCACCCACCCCTTCACCGGCGAAATCCGCATCGGCGAAGTGGAAGTGGAATTCGAGGTGCCGGAACTCGGTTTCGCCGTCTCGCTCGGCCGCATCCAGGTGACCGAATGCCAGATGGTCAACCAGTTCAAGGGTTCGGCCAAGGCGCCGCCGCAGTTTACCCGAGGCTACGGTCTGGTCTTCGGCCAAAGCGAACGCAAGGCCATGGCCATGTCGCTGGTCGACCGTGCACTACGGGCCGAGGAACTCGGCGAAGACATCGTTGCACCGGCTCAAGACGAGGAATTCGTCATCTCCCACTCCGACAACGTGCAGGCGACGGGCTTCGTCGAACATCTGAAGCTGCCGCATTATGTCGACTTCCAGGCCGAGCTCGACCTGGTGCGACACATGCGCCGCGACTTCGAGGCCGCTCGCGATCGCGGCATGGAACCCATGACGGAGGCAGCCGAATGACCGAACTGGCCACCTACAACTTCGCCTATCTCGACGAGCAGACCAAGCGGATGATCCGCCGCGCCATCCTGAAGGCGATCGCCATTCCCGGCTATCAGGTTCCCTTCGCCTCACGCGAAATGCCGATGCCTTATGGCTGGGGCACCGGCGGCGTGCAGCTGACGGCCGCGATCATCGGCCCGCAGGACGTGCTGAAGGTCATCGACCAGGGGGCCGACGACACGACGAACGCCGTCTCCATCCGCGCCTTCTTCCAGAAGGTCGCCAATGTCGCTGTCACCACCCGCACGGAAGAGGCGACCATCATCCAGACACGCCACCGCATTCCGGAAGCCAAGCTCGGGCCGAACCAGGTGCTCGTCTACCAGGTGCCGATCCCGGAACCGTTGCGCTTCCTGGAGCCGCGCGAGACCGAGACGCGCAAGATGCACGCGCTCGAAGAATACGGCCTCATGCATGTGAAACTCTATGAGGACATCGCCCGCAACGGCCGCATCGCCACGACCTATGCCTATCCGGTCAAGGTCGCGGGCCGCTACGTGATGGACCCCTCACCGACGCCGAAGTTCGACAATCCGAAAATGCATCTGTCCGATGCGCTGCAGCTGTTCGGCGCCGGCCGTGAGAAGCGCATCTATGCCGTGCCGCCCTACACGGAGGTCGTCAGCCTCGATTTCGAGGACCATCCATTCGAGGTGCAACGCTTCGACAAGCCTTGCGCTCTTTGCGGCGCCGAACAGGTCTATCTCGACGAGGTGATTCTCGACGACAAGGGCGGGCGCATGTTCGTCTGTTCCGATACCGATTTCTGCGAGGATCGCCGCGCCCACGGCCATGCCGGCCCAATGCTGGCGTCAAATGGGCTGGCGCCAGATGGACTGGCCGGTAGCAAGGAGGCCGCCGAATGAGTGACGCACCCCTTCTGAAGGTCAAGGACATCTCGAAATTTTATGGCAGCCGCATCGGTTGCCGCGATGTGTCCTTCGAGCTTTGGCCCGGCGAAGTTCTAGCCATCGTCGGCGAATCCGGCTCCGGCAAGACGACGCTGCTCAACTGCATCTCGACGCGGCTGCTGCCGACGACGGGCAGCGTCGAATACCACATGCGCGACGAGACCTATCGCGATCTGTTCCGCATGAACGAGGCCGAGCGCCGCTTCCTGATGCGCACCGACTGGGGCTTCGTGCATCAGAACCCAGCCGACGGCCTGCGCATGACGGTTTCGGCGGGCGCCAATGTCGGCGAGCGGCTGATGGCGATCGGCAACCGTCACTACGGCAACATCCGCAACACGGCTATCGACTGGCTGGAGCGGGTCGAGATCGATGCCGACCGCATCGACGACCAGCCGCGCGCCTTCTCCGGCGGCATGCGCCAGCGCCTGCAGATCGCCCGCAACCTGGTGACTGGTCCTCGGCTGGTCTTCATGGACGAACCGACCGGCGGCCTCGACGTGTCCGTACAGGCCCGCCTGCTCGACCTCGTACGCGGCCTCGTCAACGATCTCGGTCTTTCAGCGATTATCGTCACGCACGATCTCGCGGTCGCCCGTCTCCTGTCGCATCGCATGATGGTGATGAAGGACGGACAGGTAATCGAACACGGTTTGACCGACCGGGTGCTCGACGATCCGCGCGAACCCTATACGCAACTGCTGGTCTCTTCGATCCTGCAGGTCTGAGGAAGAAACATGGCAACCCCCCTCGTCGTTTCCGAAGTCTTCAAGAGCTTCACCATGCATCTGCGCGACGGCATTCGCCTGCCTGTCGTCGCCGATGTCTCCTTCTCCGTCGCCGCAGGCGAATGCGTCGTGCTTGGCGGTCCGTCCGGCATCGGCAAGAGTTCGCTGCTGAAGATGATCTATGGCAATTATGCCGTCGACAGCGGCCAAATCCTTGTTACTCACCGGGATAGGATCGTCGATCTTGCCACTGCCGATCCGCGCACCGTGCTTGAGGTTCGTCGCCAGACCATGGGCTATGTCAGCCAGTTCCTGCGCACCGTGCCGCGCGTTGCCGCCATCGATGTCGTTGCCGAGCCGCTGCTCGCCCGCGGCGTGACCGTGAGCGAAGCCCGAGACAGGGCCGCCGAACTCCTTGCGCAGCTGAACCTGCCGAAGGAACTCTGGCAATTGCCGCCCGCCACCTTCTCAGGCGGCGAGCAGCAGCGGGTCAATATCGCCCGCGGCTTCATTACCGACCACGCCATCCTGCTGCTCGACGAGCCGACGGCATCGCTCGACGCCCGTAACCGGGCCGTCGTCGTCGACATGATCGAGCAGAAGAAGGAAGCCGGCGTCGCACTGCTGGGTATCTTCCACGATGAGGAAGTGCGCGAGGCCGTCGGCAGCCGCATTCTCGACGTCTCGCAGTTCTCGCCGCGGAAGGCCGCCGCATGAGCCGCAAATTGGGCGAAACGCCCTTCATCAGCCCCTCGGCGAGCGTCAACAATTCGACCCTCGGCCGCTATACCGAGGTCTCCGACCGCTGCCGCATCGACGAAGCAGAGATCGGCGACTACTCCTACATCATGCAGGATGGCGCGGTCTGGTGCGCGACGATCGGCAAGTTCGTGAACATTGCCGCCGCCGTGCGCATCAACGCCACCAACCATCCGACATGGCGCGCGACGCTGCACCATTTTACCTATCGCGCCGCCGACTACTGGCCTGACGCCGATATGGAGACGGATTTCTTCACCTGGCGGCGCGACAACCGAGTCGTGATCGGTCACGACGTCTGGATCGGCCACGGCGCCACCATCCTGCCGGGTGTCACGGTCGGCAATGGCGCCGTAATTGGCGCGGGTGCGGTTGTTTCAAAGGATGTCGCACCCTATTCAATCGTCGGCGGCGTGCCGGCCAAGCTGATCCGCGAGCGTTTCACGCCCGAGGTCGGCGCACGCATGGACAAGCTCTCATGGTGGAATTGGGACCACGACCGCCTTCGCACGGCACTTGCCGATTTCCGCGCCCTGTCCGCGGAAGATTTTTTGGATCGCTACGCCGCCTGAGAACCGTTTCCGCCAAAACCAAGCTTGCAAGGCGTTGACGAGCGATCCAGCTTTCAGATGATCCTTGCAAGGACAGGATTGGGAAGGAGTTTCCATGGCAAAGCAGTTTTCCAGTATCGACGACCGGCTGCGCGATTTCATCGCGCGGCAGCACATCTTCTTCACGGCATCGGCGACGGCAAATTCCCGTGTCAATGTTTCGCCCCGCGAAACGCTGTGCCTGCGCATCATCTCACCGAATACCGCCATTTATCTCGACCGCACAGGCAGCGGCAACGAAACATCGGCTCACATGAAGGCCGATGGCCGGTTGACGATCATGTTCTGCGCGGTCGAAGGACCGCCGATGATCCTGCGCCTCTACGGCCGCGGCCGGATCATCCATCGATCGTCGCCCGAATATCGTGAATTGCTGCACGAACACTATGCGGGCGAGGAGCCGCTCGGCGCACGACAGATCGTATGGCTGGACTTCGATCTCGTTCAGACATCCTGCGGCTTCGGCGTACCGCTCTTTTCCTATGAAGGCGAGCGGCCGAGCCTAGACCAATGGGCGAAAGCCAAGGGTCCTGATGGCATTGAGGAATACCGGCGCGAGAAGAATAGCTTCAGCATGGACGGCCTGCCGACCGGCATGTTTGACGGCTAAATTTAACGGAAAGCCCTCAGCCGGCTAATCTTGCGAAAACGACGGGAATTGTAACAGCAGTTACATAAAACTGACATCGGAGCTTCATGAAGCGGGACTAATCGGTTGCCTTGTGGTTGGCGCCAGCCCCGTCGAAACTCCCTTCGAGGCAGGGGCATGCGCCCATTCTTAGCACCGGTACCGCTGAAATTTCTGCAGCCCGGCAGCCGCGAAAGGGAAGCACTATGTTCGAACTCAGGAATGTCTCGCGCCGGTTTGGAAACAAGCTCGCTGTCGATTCCGTGACTTTGGACATACCGCAAGGACAGATGGTCGGCGTCATCGGCCGTTCCGGCGCTGGGAAGTCTACGCTGCTGCGCATGATCAACCGTCTGGCCGATCCGAGTTCCGGCTCCATTCATTTCTCTGGGACCGAAGTCTCCAAGCTGACCGGTCGTGCACTGCGCAGCTGGCAGCGCGATTGCGCCATGATCTTCCAGCAGTTCAACCTTGTGCCGCGCCTCGACGTGCTCACCAACGTCATGCTCGGCCGCCTCAACCATCGTTCGACGGTTCTGAGCCTGCTGTCCGTCTTTTCCCGCGAGGAACGCATTGAAGCCATCGCGGCACTCGAGCGCCTCGGCATTGAGCAGACGGCCCTGCAGATGGCCGGCACGCTTTCCGGTGGCCAGCAGCAGCGCGTCGCCATCTGCCGCGCCCTGATGCAGCAGCCGAAGATGATGCTGGCCGACGAGCCGATCGCCTCGCTCGATCCGCTGAACGCCAAGATCGTCATGGATGCGCTGCGGGATATCAACGAGCGCGAAGGCATCACCGTCATCACCAACCTGCATACGCTGGATACTGCGCGCAACTATTGCGAACGCATCGTCGGCATGGCCGCCGGCAAGGTCGTCTTCGACGGCAAGCCGACCGATCTGACGGCAGCCGCCGTCAAGGAAATCTATGGCACCGACAAGGACGGCGCCGGCATCGACGAGACCATGACGTCGACCTCCATCAACATCGCCGAACCGGCCGCACAAGCCGCGGCGACTGAATCTGCCGGCCCGCAACCGCTGGCACTGGCCGGTCTCTGAGAGGGACGGCCGGGATCGAAGGCCCGCGTCAAGGGCGCATTTCTTCTATCAGACCGAAGACATCCGGGGACACCGGTTAATCAGGAGACGAACCCATGTTGAAGAAAGCACTCTTTGCCGCTACGGCGCTCGTTGCGCTCGCAGCCGGCGCTGCGGCTAACGCCGCAGATCTCAAGGAATTCCGCGTCGGCATTCTCGGCGGCGAAAACGAAGCCGACCGCCTGCGCAACTATGCCTGCCTTTCCGACCACCTGAAGAAGGAATTCGGTTTCGAGAAGGTTTCGCTGTTCCCGGCCGCCGACTATAACGGCGTTATCCAGGGCCTGCTCGGCGGCACGCTCGATTTCGCAGAACTTGGCGCTTCCGGCTACGCAGCCGTCGCCATCAAGGACCCGAAGGCCGTTACGCCGATCCTGACCACGCAGCAGACCGACGGTTCCACCGGCTATTACTCGATCGGCCTCGCCCTCAAGTCCTCCGGCATCAAGACGATCATGGACGCCAAGGGCAAGAAGCTCGGCTACGCCGATCCGGACTCCACCTCGGGCTACCTCGTTCCGCTGACGCAGATTCCGAAGACCACCGGCGTGCCGAACGACAAGTTCTTCGGCTCGACCCAGTTCAACGGCGGCCATGAGAACAACCTGCTCGCTGCCTATGACGGCAAGGTCGACGTTGCTGTCGACGATTCCTCGGGCGTTGGCGATTTCAAGGACGGCTTCACTTCCGGTACCTTCCGCAAGGAAGTCGACAAGGGTGCCGTAGACCCGAACAAGCTCGTCGAAGTCTGGCGTTCGCCGCTGATCCCGAACGGTCCGCTCGTCGTTCGCAACGCTCTCGGCACCGAATGGCAGACCAAGCTGGCCGACTTCTTCCTGAAGCTGCCGACCACCGACGCCAAGTGCTTCAACGCCGTCGAAGGCGGCGACTTCAAGGGCTACGTCAAGGTAACCCCGGATTTCTACAACGCCGTTATTGACGTTCGTAAGGCTGCCATCGGCGGCTGATCCGTATCCCCAAAATGGGGCGGCCGGCAACGGCCGCCCTTTTGCTATTCACACCCCTTTGCCATTCACAGGGCTGAATTTCATGACGATCGCCGATACGCATCCGAACATGCCGAGCGCGCCGCAAAGCGCCAGGGAGATCGGCGACGCCTGGAGCAAGATGGTGGCCAAACGCCGCCGGTACACCGGCATCGGTCTCGCGATCCTGCTCGTCGCCTTCGTCAGCTCGGTGCGCTTTGCCGACGAGAACAACGCCGGGCATTTCTTCGACCGCCTGCCGCATCTCTTCGATTTCCTGAGCTGGCTTATTCCCAAGGACTGGGCCGACGTCTACCGTGCGCTCTTCGACCTGCCGAGCCCGAATGGGGCCAATGGCGCCGGCGGCGAGGAATTCAATTTCCCCCTCGGCCGCGTCTATGTCTGGGGCGATTTCTACATCCCCGAATATTTCGAGCTGATGATCATCACGATCAACGTGGCGCTGGTGTCGACCATCATCGGCTTCGTCTTTGCCGTGCCTTTGAGCTTCTTCGCTGCGCGCAACATGTCACCGTCCAATCCGATCCGACTGGTGACCAAGCGCATCATGGAATTCCTGCGGGCCTTTCCGGAAATCGTCATCGCCGGACTGTTTTCGGCAATCCTGTCGATCGGCCCGATCGCCGCCATCATCGCCGTCGGCCTGCATACGATCGGCGCACTCGGCAAGCTCTTCTACGAAGTCGTCGAGAATATCGACATGAAACCCGACGAGGGCATGCGTGCCGTCGGTGCCAGCTGGACGGAACGCGTCCGCTTCGCCGCCCTGCCGCAGGTGCTGCCGAACCTCATGTCCTACGCGCTGCTGCGTCTGGAGATCAACGTTCGCGCCTCGACCATCATCGGCGCCGTCGGCGGCGGCGGTATCGGCGAAGAGCTGAAACTTGCGATCTCGCGCGGCTTTGGCGCCAAGACATTGGCGCTGGTGCTGCTTCTCTTCCTGACGATCATCGCGGTCGATCAGTTTTCCGCATGGCTCCGCCGCCGCCTCGTCGGCGAACATGCCTTTCTTTTGCAGCATTGAGGTTGACCATGTCCGTCATCGACGCCGGCCGCATGCAGGAAATCGAAGCGCGTTACCCGGAAGTGCTTCACCGGTCCTTCCGCCAGCGCTTCGGTGCGCTGATGATCTTCATCGGCGTCATCCTGTATGGCATCTATGCCGTGTGGTTCTTCGACCTGCCGAAGGTCATTTCGGAAGCGCATTGGGAACGCGTCGGCATCTATCTCAGCGAATGGGTGAGCTATGACGTGCAGCCGGAATTCCGCATCTCCGGCGACAAGATCAGCATCAAATATCCGCGCTTTTCACCCCTGGGCGATAATCCGAACCCGGACTGGGTGAAGACCAACCCCGATGGCAGCATGACCGTTTCCGTCAGCGGCATGAGTCGCACGGTAACCGTCACCAAGACGCAGGCCATCGTGAACGCGCACGGCATCACGATTCCGATCGATATTGCCGGCGATGTGCCGAAGATCGTCGGCTCCCAGCCCGTTCCCAGCTGGATGACGGTCTATGACGACAATATTCTCGTCAATCTCGGCTTTGCGGGCGATGCCAGCATTTCCACCGACCGCGTGAAGATCCGCAAACGCTTCATCGGCTGGGCGAATTTCGTCTTCGATACGCATTCGCCCTTCTTCGACAAGCCGGCGAGCGAAGTCATCAGCCTGATCTTTTCGGGTCCGCGGCTGGACCCTGCCCAGTCCAATCTCTCGCTGGCCTTCGACAATATCTGGAACAATAGCGCATGGCAGCACGGCGACGTCTGGACCAAGCTGTTCCAGACCATCGTCATGGCCTTCCTCGGCACGCTGCTCGGTTCGCTCGCGGCCTTTCCACTCGCTTTCCTGGCGGCCCGCAACATCACGCCGAACCGGCTGCTCAATCAGATCCTCAAACGCCTGTTCGACTTTCTGCGTTCGGTGGACATGCTGATCTGGGCGCTGTTCCTGACCCGCGCCTTCGGCCCGGGCCCGCTCGCCGGCAGCGGCGCGATCTTCCTCACAGAGACCGGCACGCTCGGCAAGCTCTACTCCGAAGGCTTGGAGAATATCGACAACAAGCCACGCGAGGGCGTGAAGTCCACCGGCTCGCCGACCATTCTCGTGCATCGCTACGGGATCATGCCGCAGATCGTGCCCGTCATCGTCAGCCAGACGCTCTATCAGTGGGAATCGAACGTGCGTGGCGCGACGATCATCGGCGCCGTCGGTGCTGGTGGTATCGGCCTCAAGCTTTGGGAAGCGATGCGCACCAATTCCAACTGGGAAAACGTCGCCTACATGGTGCTGTTGATCCTCATCGTCGTCTTCCTGTTCGATGCCGCATCCAACGCCTTGCGCTCGCGCCTGATGGGCACACGGGTGAAATAAAAAAGAACGAGAAAAAATCGTTCCGCATCATCATTCTGTCACGGGAATCCGGTAGCGCAGGCCGGCAAGACCGTAGCGGTCAATCCGGCTTTAGCCGGATTCGAACCGTTGCTGCCTTGCTGCTCTTGCGGTTTGAAGCAAATCACCCAACAGTGTCCCGCGCAGCCGATTTTTCCAAGGAATGCAGCCTTGCGCTATGCTCTCTATTTCACGCCGCCCAAAGACGATCCGTTGACATCGCTCGCCGCCCGCTGGCTGGGCCGCGATGCATTTTCGAATGAGATCTTTTCCGACAAGGCCATGGCGCCGCTGCCGGAAGGCCATGCCGAGCTGACGGCCGATCCGCGCCGCTATGGCTTTCATGCCACGCTGAAGGCGCCGTTCGAGCTTGCCTCCTCGGTGACCGAGCGCGATCTTCTCGATGTCGCCACCGAATTCGCCTCGCAAACCAAAGCTTTCACCATTCCGGAGCTGGTACTTGGCCAGCTCGGCCATTTCTTCGCGCTCGTTCCCGGCTCGCTCCATCAGCCGCTGCAGGACTTCGCCTCGCGTGTGGTGAAAACCTTCGAGCCGTTCCGCGCACCGCTTTCGGATCATGATATCGCAAGGCGCAAGCCGGAAGGCTTGACGGAACCGCAGCGCGCCAATCTGCTGCGTTGGGGCTACCCTTACGTCAACGACGAGTTCCGTTTCCACATGACGCTGACCGGGCGCGTGCCGACCGAACGTCAGCCCGAGATGCACGACATTCTGCGTGAGCGCTTCGCCGAGCACACCGGCAAGCCGCTCGATATTTCCGGCCTCGCCATCTTCGCCGAAGACGAGCGCGGTGCTCCCTTTACCGTCCGTTCCTGGCTGCCGCTTGCCGGCGCCTAATATGAAAGAGCCGATATGACCAAAGAAACCGTCCTTTCCCACGCCCGCATCGTCCTCGAAGACAAGATCATCGAAGGCTCCGTGCTGATCCGTGACGGTCGTATTGCCGCCATCTCCGAAGGCAAGTCCGACATCGGCGAGGATTTCGAGGGCGATTTTCTGATACCCGGCCTGGTCGAACTGCATACCGACCATTTGGAAGCGCATTATTCCCCGCGTCCGGGCGTTCGCTGGAACAAGACGGCTGCCATCCAGGCGCATGATGCCCAGATTGTCACCTCGGGCATTACCACCGTATTCGACTGCCTGCGCATGGGCTCGGACGAGGATGGCGGTTTCGAAAAAGGCGAGATGCGTGATATGGCCGATGCCATCCAGGCGGCCCAAAGCGAAGATCGCCTACGCGCCGATCACCTGATCCACCTGCGCTGCGAAGTCTCCTCCGACAACGTGCTCGACCACTTCCAGGATTTCGAGAAGGACCCTTACGTCCGCCTGGTTTCGCTGATGGACCACGCGCCGGGCCAGCGCCAGTTCCAGACCATGGATCAGTACATCTTCTACTACCAGAAGAAGCGCGGGCTCAGCGACGAGGCCTTTGCCAAGTTCGTTGCCAAGCGTCAGGAAGAATCTGCCAAATATGCCACGCCGCATCGCGACGCGATTTCTAAGGTCTGCGCCGAGCGCGGCATCACCGTTGCCAGTCATGACGATGCGACGCTTGCCCATGTCGACGAAGCCATCAACTACGGCGTTCGCCTGGCGGAATTCCCGACCAGCGTCGATGCCGCGAAGGCTTCCCACGGCGCCGGCATGAGCGTGTTGATGGGCGCGCCGAACATCGTGCGTGGTAAGTCGCATTCGGGCAATATCGCCGCACGCGATCTCGCTGAGCTTGGCGTCCTCGACGTGCTGTCCTCCGACTATGTGCCGCTCAGCCTGCTGCACGCGCCCTTCATCCTGGCGGATGAAGTCGAGGGTATTTCGTTGCCGCAGGCGATCGCCATGGTGACGGCGACGCCGGCAAGGACCGTCAGCCTGAATGATCGCGGCCGCGTTGCTGAGGGCTTGCGTGCCGATCTTGTGCGCGTCCGCCGCGATCACGGCGTGCCGGTCACGCGCTCTGTCTGGCGGGAAGGACGGCGGGTCGCATGAGCCCGGACGCCAATATCAAGCCGACTAATGTCGGCCTGGCGGATGCGGCGGCGGGCACGCTCGCCGTCGTCGTCGGGCCGAGCGGCGCCGGCAAGGATACACTGATGAATCTCGCCGCGCGGCATTTTGCCGGCCGGCCCGATGTCCACTTCGTCCGCCGCGTCATCACGCGCGATGGCGATGCCGGCAATGAGGACCACAGAAGCGTTTCCGAGGCCGACTTCGATGCAATGGAGCGGGCCGGCGCCTTCGCCGTCTCCTGGGAAGCGCATGGCCTGAAATACGGCATTCCAGCGGGCGTCTTCGATGAGCTTGCACGCGGCAATCTGGTGATCGCCAATGGCTCGCGCTCGGCGCTGCACCATTTCCAGGCCGCCTTTCCAAAGCTGAAGATCATCAATGTCACGGCGACGCGCGAAGTGCTTGCCGAGCGGCTGATGGCGCGTGGACGCGAGAGCCGCGAAGACGTGCTGAAGCGCCTGGAAAGAAGCTCGTTGACCGTTGAGGGCAGCTACGACGTCGCCGATATCGACAATAGCGGCACGCTCGAAGAGGCCGAACGCGCCATCATTTCGGTGCTGGAGGCGCTGATTGGGAAGTAAGCGGCTGACGCTGAAGAAGGCGCGGCACAAGCGAAGGTCTATTTCACCCCTGGCGGGCGAGATAGAACTCCCTCCAACACGCCCTTTGCTCAGTGCGCCTCATCCCAGTTATGAGCGGCGCGCGCATCGACCTTCAGCGGCACGGCCATATCGACGGCCGGCATGGCTGCGTTTTCCATGACCGAGACGATGATCGGCGTCGTGCGCTCGACATCGGCATCCTCGACTTCGAAGATCAGTTCATCATGCACCTGCAGGAGCATGCGGACGCGATCGCCCAGGCCAGCCGAAGCCAGCGCCGGCTCCATCTTGATCATGGCGCGGCGGATGACGTCAGCGGCCGAACCCTGGATCGGCGCATTGATCGAAGCGCGTTCGTTGAAGGCCCGGACAGAGGGATTGGACGAGCGGATTTCCGGGAAGTGGATGCGACGGCCGAAGATCGTCTCGACATAGCCCTTGTCGCGCGCGGCCTGCTTGGCGCCTTCCATGTAATCGCGAATACCCGGAAAGCGCTCGAAATACTTCTTGATGTAGTCGCCGGCTTCCGAGCGCTCGATCGAGAGCTGGTTGGCGAGGCCGAAGGCGGAGATGCCGTAGATGATGCCGAAGTTGATCGCCTTGGCGCGGCGACGCACTTCGCTCGGCATGCCATCCACCGGCACGCCGAACATTTCCGATGCCGTCATGGCGTGAATGTCGATGCCGTCCTCGAATGCCTGCTTGAGCTGCGGGATGTTGGCGACATGCGCCAGCACGCGCAGTTCGATTTGGCTGTAATCGGCGGAGACGAGCTTGTGGCCCGGCGTCGAAATGAAGGCCGTGCGGATCTTGCGGCCTTCCGCCGTGCGCACCGGAATATTCTGCAAGTTGGGCTCGGAGGAGGAGAGACGCCCCGTCGTGGTCGAGGCCAGCGAATAGGAGGTATGGACGCGCTTCGTCTCGGGATGGACATAGCTCGGCAGCGCATCCGTATAGGTGGATTTCAGCTTGGTCAGCTGGCGCCAGTCGACGATCTTGCGCGGCAGCTCGAAGCCGGCCGCCGCCAGATCCTCCAGCACCTGCGCCGAGGTCGACCATTGCCCCGTCTTGGTCTTGCTGCCGCCGGCCAATCCCATCTTGCCGAAAAGGATATCGCCGAGCTGCTTCGGCGAGCCGATATTGAAGCGCTCGCCGGCCAGATTGTAGATCTCGTCTTCGAGAGCGGCGGCGCCCTGCGCCAGCTCGCCGGAAAGGCGAGAAAGGATCTGCCGGTCGATGGTAATGCCGCGCTCCTCCATATGGGCAAGCACCGGCACGAGCGGCCTTTCCAACCTTTCGTAGACGACTGAAAGTTTTTCCGCTGCAAGTCGTGGTTTCAGCACCAACCAGAGACGCAGCGTCACATCTGCATCCTCGGCGGCATAAGCGGTTGCGCGGTCGATATCGACGAGATCGAAGGTGACGTTGGATTTGCCGCTGCCGGCGACGTCCTTATAGGCGATCGGCTTGTGGCCGAGCCAGCGCTCGGAGAGGCTGTCCATGCCGTGCGTGGCGTTGGCGCCGCCATCGAGCACGTAGGACAGCAGCATCGTGTCGTCGAAGGACCGCGTTTCGATGCCGTAGCGCTTCATCAGCAGATAGTCGTATTTCAGGTTCTGCGCGATTTTCAGAATGGAGGCATCCTCCAGCAGATCCTTCAGGCGCGGCAGTGCATCGCGAAGCGGAATCTGATTGTCGGCCAGGCCGCCGCCCAGCAGATCGCCGACACCGGTCTTGTGACCGAGTGGAACATAGGCGGCGCGGATGGACGCGCCAGTCGGATCATCACGATTGTCGGCGATCGCCATCGAGAAGCCGACGATTTCGGCCTGCATGGCATCGAGCGACGTCGTTTCCGTGTCGAAGGCGACGATACCGGTTTCGCGCGCATCCGCGATCCATTGGTCGAGCGTTGCTATATCGCGGATGGTCACATATTTCGAATGATCGACCGGCGCGCTCGCAAAACTTGCGGCGCGCGCCTTGGCGAGATCCTCGGGCTCTGTGGTGCCATCCAAAGCCAGACGCGCCTTGGCCGACGGCGCCGGAACCGATGCCCCTTCGGCCTCGACCGTGCTGCCGGCGACGAGATCGACATTCTCGCCGACATCGAGATCGGGTCCATGGGCGCTCTCGCCCCATTCGATCTTGACGACGGAAGGCTCGATCGCCGCCGCGTCGCAGTCGCAGGCTTCCGCCACGCGCCGCGTCAGGGTCGTGAATTCCATGGTCTTCAGGAAGCCGATCAGCTTCGGGCCATCCTGCGGATCGAGCACCAGCGCATCGAGCTCAAGCTCCAGCGGCACATCGGTCCTCAGCGTCACCAACTGGCGGGAAATGCGGGCAAGCTCGGCATTGGCGATGATGTTTTCGCGGCGTTTCTGCTGCTTGATCTCGCCGGCGCGGGCAAGCAGCGTGTCGAGATCGCCGAACTCTTCCAGAAGCTGCGCGGCTGTCTTCGGACCGATGCCGGGAATGCCCGGGACGTTGTCGATCGAGTCACCGGTCATCGCTTGTAGGTCGATCATCTTGTCCGGCGGCACGCCCCACTTCTCGACGACGTCGGGAATGCCGATCTGCTTGTCCTTCATGCTGTCATACATATGGACCATCGGCGTGACGAGCTGCATCAAATCCTTGTCGGACGAGATGATCGTCACATCGGCGCCGGCCGCCTCGGCCTGACGGGCATAGGTAGCGATGATGTCGTCTGCCTCGAAGCCGTCGGTCTCGATGCAAGGCAGGTTGAAAGCGCGCGTCGCTTCACGGATGAGGCCGAACTGCGGAATCAGCTCTTCCGGCGGCGCCGAACGGTTGGCCTTGTATTCCGGGAAGATGTCCTTGCGGAAGGTCTTCGAGGAATAGTCGAAGATCACGGCGAAATGCGTCGGCGTCACGCCCACGGAGGTATCGCGCGCCGAGGTCAGCAGCTTCCACAGCATGTTGCAGAAGCCGGAGACCGCACCGACAGGCAACCCGTCGGACTTTCGCGTCAGCGGCGGCAGGGCGTGAAAGGCCCGGAAAATGAAACCGGAGCCGTCGACGAGGAAAAGATGATCACCTTTTTTCATGGAAGCATGGATAGCGTGGCGCATCTCCAACGTCCATATAAACTTCTGCTTTTGCAGCCTGTGGAAAGAGCGAAATCTCTCACCGAAACGTTACTAAGTTTTAATCAATCTAATCTGCGCATTCCCTTGAAAAACCACATTCGAAACCTCAAATCATACTCACCGGCGATTGATACGCCGCGGGTCTGACAACCGGCCTGTCCCCCGCCATGTCAGACTAGGACAAAGGCCTATCCCCTCTCCGGGCCTTTGTCCCTCTTTCACGAGCCGCCATGGCGCCCCCTCCAGGCCATGGCGGCTTTTTCATGTAAAAAAATACAATCTTTGGATGTGAAAAAATTCGCCGGAGTTGCTTATTTCAGAGGGGATCTACCCGAAGAATTGCTGATTGTCTTACTCTTGAATTATGGGCATATTTGCAATCATGGGATTTAATCGGATGGACTCCGCCGCCTACCTTGCCAGTCAGATGGCGAAGGGATTCGCTCGCTCGCTACAGCAACGCGCGGCGAAGCTCGGCTTTTCCCCCGGCCAGTTTCCGATCCTGCTGGAACTGTGGTCCGAAGATGGGCTCACGCAGAAACAGCTGCTCGAGAGGGTCGATATCGAACAGGCGACGATGGCCAATACGCTGTCGCGCATGGAGCGGGACGGATTGGTGGAGCGCCGCCCGCATCCTTCGGACAAGCGGGCGCAACTGGTCTTCCTGACGAACAAGGCCGCAGCGATGCAGGCGGAAGCGATCGAGGCCGCCATGGCTGCGGACACGTATCTCCTCAAAGACTTTCGTCAGTTCGAGCGCGAACTGCTGCTGGAATATATCCGGCGCGTGCTGGAGAATGCCAGGCAGCTCTAGCGCAACTCCAGGGAATAGCACAGCGGTTTTCTGCCTGGGATTGCATGAAAGGGCTGCACCCTTCAAAGCGGCAAACGCCTAGCCCCGCCCGACCACCTTATCCAGCGCCGCTTGGTATTGGCTGGGTCCGACATCCGGCCTACCGAAAAATATTCCCTGAAGCTGGGCGCAGCCTTCCTCGATGACGATGCGGCGTTGGGTTTCCGTTTCCACACCTTCCGTAACGACAGGCATGTTCAGGCTGTGGCCGAGACCGATGATGGCGCGGACGATCGAGCGGGCTGCCGGATCGTGTTCGAGGGCGCCGGTGAAGCTGCGGTCGACCTTGATCTTGTCGAAGGGGAAGGCGCGCAGATTGCTGAGCGAGGAAAAGCCGGTGCCGAAATCATCCATGACCACGCGCACACCGAGGCGATGCAGCCGCTGCAGGGTCGCGATGACAGTCGTGCGCTCGCGCATCAGAGCCGCCTCTGTGATCTCCAGTTCAAGGCGCTGCGGATCGAGGCCGGTTTTGCGCAGGATCCGTTCGATCTGGTCGTAAAGGGTCGGGATCATGAATTGCAGCGGCGAGAGGTTGACCGCGACATTCGCGGGCTCGCTCCAGCGCGTCGCCTCCTGGCATGCCTGCTGCAGCACCCATTCGCCGATCGCGACAATCGATCCGCTTTCCTCGGCAATGGGAATAAACGTCTCCGGATCGATCACGCCGCGATCCGGATGTGCCCAGCGCAACAATGCCTCATAGCCGCTGACGCTGTCGCTGCCGACATCATAGATCGGCTGATATTCCAGAAAGAGCTGCCGGCGGAGAATGGCCTGGCGCAGGTCGTTCTCGAGCTGGCGGCGCGTGCGCACGGCCTTGTCCATTTCCGCATCGAAGAAACAGGCATGGCCTCGGCCCGCATGCTTGGCGCGATAGAGCGCCATATCCGCATTGGCGTAAAGCTGCTCGGCGCTCGTGCCGTCGCGCGGGTAGATGGCTATGCCGATGCTGACGCCGACGGCCGTCGGATCGCGTGCCGTGTCCATTTCCATGCCGAATTCGGCCAGAATGCGTTCG
This sequence comes from Hyphomicrobiales bacterium, assembly GCA_900472485.1. Taxonomy (GTDB): domain Bacteria; phylum Pseudomonadota; class Alphaproteobacteria; order Rhizobiales; family Rhizobiaceae; genus Rhizobium. The sequence goes on along the minus strand of UCII01000039.1, from coordinate 31,850 downwards.
GCAAGACGCGTGGCCCCCTCGGGCTGCCGGCGCTTCGGCTGGATGATGGCGAACTCGTCGCCGCCAAGCCTTGCCACCGTATCGCCATCCTCGATCGCGCGCTGCAGAATGCCGGCGACCTTGCAGAGGATACGGTCTCCTTCGGCGTGGCCGAAGACGTCATTGATCGCCTTGAAGCGGTCGAGGTCCAGGCAGAAGATCGCGACTTCGCCGCCCCTGCGGTTCACCATCTGCAGTGCCTGGCGCATGCGCTGGTCGAACAGCGAGCGATTCGGCAGATCCGTCAATATATCATGATGCGCCAGATGCTCGATCATCTGCTGCGCCTGGCGGCGCTCGGTCAGGTCGCGCACGACAAGCACGCTGCATTCGTGGCCGCGATAGGTGATGGAGCGCCGCACGGTCTCGACGGGGATCGCCTTGCCATCGCACCCCGACAGCGTCGTTTCCAGCGGAATGGCTGCTTCGGCATGGATATCCATATCGATGCTCAGAAAGACATCCGGTGCGACACCGATCACCTGCTGCGCCGACCAGCCGGAAATGGCGAAGAACCGCTCGTTCGCGTCGATCACCCGGCCGTCACGGACGATGAGCAACCCTTCCAGCGAAGCATTGGCGAAGCCCCGGAGGTCGGTCAAATGACGATCGACGAAGATGGCGCCAAGAGCGATGAGAATCAGACCCATCGCGGCAGCCATGACGATGCCAGCAAGAATGCTTCGATCCATGGCGAGGGCAGCACCCGGCATGCCCACTTCGGGCGTCAGCGTGACGCCGCTCATCGCGGTGAAATGCAGGGAGCAAATCGCAAGCAGCAGAAGAAGAGCGCCTGCCATGATGCGCCTGAAGCCATGAAGGCTGCGAAACAGTAGGAAAGCCAGCGAGGAGAAGACGCCACCGATGGCGACTGAAGCGACGACGCGCGGTATATCGAAGGAGAGCTCTGCCGAGGCTTCGATGGCCTGCATGCCCGTGAAGTGCATGGCGGCTATTCCAAACGCCATCAGCATGCCGCCGACCGCAAACGAAACGCGATTATCCCATTCAAAGGCAACGGCAATGGCAAGCCATGAGCCGACGATGGCAAGAACCACCGAAAGCACGGTCAGGGAAACACCATAGGAGATCGGAAGATTGCTCCGATAGGCGAGCATGGCGATGAAATGCGTTGCCCAGATGCCGACACCGCTGGCAAAGGCTGCGGCAACAATCCAGTAGCGACGCTGATGCGACTGGCATTCCTGCGCACGCGAAAAAAGGAGCATGGTGGCAAGGCTGCCGATAAGGCAGATGACCGCCGCTACAACAATAAGCCTGAAGTCATGATCGTCACGAATACATGCAATCACTGAAAACATTACGCGTCTCCAGAATACGCTTCTGGATTGACGTTATTTCTAATAATCTAAAAAACTTGTAAACTACATACGCAACTAATCACATAAGAGCGAGCCCCGATCGAAAGGCGCAAGCTACGGTAAATTTTCGGTTTTAACGCCTCGAAACCTGCCGGGCTTTGGTCTATCGTCCATCCAAATCTCATGTAAGGAGTCGGATATGACCGATCTATCGCCCGTTCTCGACCGCGCCGATCAGAACCTCCCTTCCAGCCTCGACAACCTGTTCGAGCTGCTGCGCATCAAGTCCATCTCGACCGACCCGGACTACAAGGCGGAATGCCGCAAGGCGGCGGAATGGCTGGTCGTGTACCTGAATTCGCTCGGTTTCAAGGCTTCCGTGCGCGACACGCCCGGCCATCCGATGGTGGTCGCCCATCACGATGCCGGCAGCGCAGGTGCTCCGCATGTGCTGTTCTACGGCCACTACGACGTGCAGCCGGTCGATCCGATCGAACTTTGGGAAAGCGATCCCTTCGCCCCGGCGATTAAAGACCTGGGCAATGGCCGAAAGATTCTCGTCGGCCGAGGCACGTCCGACGACAAGGGCCAGCTCATGACTTTCGTCGAGGCTGTGCGTGCCTATAAGGAAACGAGGGGCGCCCTGCCCGTGCGCATCACCATTCTCTTCGAAGGCGAAGAGGAATCCGGCTCGCCCTCTCTCAAGCCCTTCCTCGAAGCCAATGCCGCCGAGCTGAAGGCGGATTTCGCCCTCGTCTGCGATACCGGCATGTGGGATGGCGATACGCCAGCAATCTCTGCCGGCTTGCGCGGACTTGTCGGTGAGGAAATCGTCATCACCGCAGCCGACCGCGACCTGCACTCCGGCATCTATGGCGGTGCTGCCGCCAACCCAATCCATATCCTCACCGATATCCTCGCCGGCCTGCATGACGAGACGGGGCGCATAACGCTTGCCGGCTTCTACGATGGTGTGGAGGAAACACCCGCCAACATCAAGGCTTCCTGGGAAACGCTCGGATTGACGGCCGAAAAATTCCTCGGCGAAATCGGTCTCTCGATCCCGTCGGGCGAAAAGGGCCGTTCTGTGATGGAACTCACCTGGGCGCGGCCGACGGCCGAGGTGAACGGAATTACAGGCGGCTATACAGGCGCCGGCTTCAAGACCGTGATCGCGGCCAAGGCATCGGCGAAGGTTTCCTTCCGCCTCGTCGGCCAGCAGAACCCGGCAGCGATCCGCGAGAGCTTCCGCGCCTATGTGCGCTCCAAGATCCCTGGGGATTGCTCGGTGGAATTCCACGAGCATGGCGGCTCGCCGGCCATTCAGCTTTCCTATGATTCACCGGCCCTGACCAAGGCGAAGACGGCGCTCTCCAACGAATGGCCGAAGCCCGCCATCGTCATCGGCATGGGCGGATCGATCCCGATCGTCGGCGATTTCCAGAAGATGCTCGGTATGGAATCGCTGCTGATCGGCTTCGGCCTCTCCGACGACCGCATCCACTCGCCGAACGAGAAATACGAGCTGCGCTCCTATCACAAGGGCATCCGCTCCTGGGTCCGCGTGCTCGACGCGCTCGCCGGCTAAGCCATCCGCGGGTGTGCGCGTCCTTGTGCGCGCCCGCGACCATCCCCACCGGATGGCAAGGGGATGCCGTCATCCGAAGCGACGGGCCGAGACGGCCGTCGCGTCAATTCATACCCGCCGATGAGATAAGACATGGGAATCTGGATCGATACCGATATGGGATTCGATGACATCGCCGCCATCCTGGTGGTCGCGCATTCGGATCTTGTCATCGACGGCGTTTCACTTGTCAGCGGCAATGCGCCGCTGTCTCATGTCCAGGCCAATGCCGCAAGCGCGGCTGCGGTCTTCAGCTGGACGTTTCCGATCCATACCGGACGTGAGCTGCCCGTGCTTTGCAAGCTGGAAACGGCACAGAGCATTCTCGGCCAGACCGGTATTCCCACTGCGGGCAGAAGCCTGCCGCCAGCCAACCCGCTTGCGGCGAGCGATGCTTTTACCGCACTCTGCGACTGGCTTTCCGACGACAACAGCCCGAAGCGCATCCTGGCGCTGGGGCCGCTCACGAACATCGCAGCGCTGGCGCTGGCACGGCCGGATCTCGCCGCCCGCATCGACGAGCTGACCTGGATGGGTGGCGGCATCATGGCGGGCAATCACACGGCCTCGGCGGAATTCAATGCGTTTGCCGATCCGGAGGCGGTTGCGATCGTCCTTGCCCACGGCCTGCCATTGCGCATGGTCGATCTCGATATCTGCCGCAAGGTGCTGGCCTGGCCGGAAGATGTCGCCCATATCCGGAAGATGGCCGGAGAAAAGGCACAGCTGCTCGCAGACCTGCTGGAAGGCTACATCAACATCGCCGTCAGCCGCGGCAGACCGGCCATGGCGATCTACGATCCAACAGCGGCAGCCATTTTCGTCGAACCTGACATCGCCGCCCTACGGCATGCCCGGATCGATGCGGAGTTGCAGGGGCAGCATACGCGCGGACGCACCGTGGTCGAAACGCGGGCCTCGCATGGGCAATTCAATGCGCATTTCGCCGCCGAGATCGACGCGGAAAGGGCACGCCAGATCATCTTCGATGCGCTGATGCGGGAAGCCGGCCGCTAGAGCAATTCCAGGAGAAATGCATAGCTGCTTTCCGTCCGGAATTGCGTAAAAACAAAGGGGTAGAGCTTTTTCGCGGTTCAAAAAAAGCGGAAAGGCTCTAGGCATTTTGCTCCGGAACGAAGATCATCGCTGCCTGCCTCCTATGCCCGTTAGACTCGATCAAAGCTCCGCTTCACGAAACGCGTGATTTCCTCGATCAGTTCGCGATCCTCCGGCGCCCCCATGAAGCAGCCATGCGGCATGGCTTCGAAGACGTGGAGCTCGACGGGAATTTCTGCGCGACGCAGGAGGCGGTGCATGCGCACGGCATTGGACAAAAACAGGTCCCGCGTGCCGCTCTGCAGAAATGTCGGCGGAAAGCCCTTGGAAAAATCGCCGAAGAGCGGCGAAAGATAGGGATGGGTGAGATCCGCACCTTTGGCATAGAGCAAATTGTTCGGCATGAGCGATCCCGGCAGCACGACATCGACGAGCCGATTGACCTGAAAGCTATCTCCCGACTCCGTGAGATCCAGTTCGGGCGAGAGAAGAACCAGCGCGGCGGGCAGAGGCAAGCGTTCATCGCGGGCACGCAATGTCACGGCGGCCGCAAGGTTGCCGCCAGCCGAACGTCCACCGATAATGATGTTTTCCGGCCTATATTGCCTCAACAGATGACGATAGACCGCCATGCAATCATCGAGTGCCGCAGGATAGGGATGCTCCGGCGGCATCCGGTAGTCTATGGCGTAGCAGCGGATGCCATGCTGGTCGGCCTGGCTCTGCGCTCCCGCGCGGCAAGCGGCTCCGCCGCCGACGACCAGCGCGCCGCCGTGAAGATCGATGTACGCGTACTCTTCCGGGAAAGCGCCATCCGGCGTCGCGATATGGACGCAGGCCTTCTCGATCTGCACCGTCTGCACGCTGGCGCGCGCCTGTGCCGCCATTCTTTCCGCTGCGGCTTGATAGTAGACATCGGCAAAGGCCTTCAGCTTCATCCAGCCATCGAAATCGCTTACATCGGGCATGACATGCAGCGCATTCAAGGGGATGCCGTCTGCGCCGACGGCCCGACGCAGCGCCTCCTGTGCGGCCTCGCTTATCGAAGCCGGAAACGGCACCGTCCGCTCCGGCAGTTTCACTCCATTGAATTTATCGCCCATGATGCCTCTCGGTAGGTTTGCCGGCGAGCGGGCGCCGACCTCTTGATTGCTATCGGGATCAGGCCGTCAGTTCCTGCTCGACCAGTGTCGTCCAGAAGGCCACGCCCGAGGCGATCGCCTCGTCGTTGAAATCATAGGCAGTATTGTGATGCAGGGCGCCGTCGACGGCGGGACCGTTGCCGAGCCAGACGTAACAGCCGGGAGCATTCTGACCGAAGAAGGCGAAGTCGTCGCCGGCGGTCGATGGCGGAAAACGGGTCAGCACGTTCTCGCCAAAGACCGTCGTAGCAGCTTTCAGCGCCCGCGCCGTGGCATCGGCATCGTTGACGACGGGCGGTATGCGGCGCTCGAACTGATAATCGGCGGCAATGTTGAACATGGCTGCAGTCCCATGCGCCAGGCGTCCGATCTCCTCTTCCAGCTGATCGCGGACCTCCGGCGTATAGGCGCGCGCAGTGCCGCCGATCTCGACCGTATCGGGAATGACGTTCAATGTCTTGTGATCGCCCGCCTGCAGGGAGCAGGCACTGACGACGGCCGGCTGCAGCGGATCGACGACGCGACCGACAATGGTTTGCAGCGCGGAAATGAAGGTTGCCGCTGCCGTGATCGGGTCCTTGCCGAGATGCGGCTTGGCGCCGTGGGTGCCGGTGCCTCGGAAGGTGATGCGCCAGCTGTCCGACGAGGCAAGCTGCGGCCCTTCGACAACCGCCATCTCGTCGACGGCAAGACCGGGCATATTGTGCAACCCGTACACGGCGTCGCAGGGGAAGAGATCGAAAAGGCCTTCGTCCACCATGCGCTTGGCGCCGCCACGACCCTCCTCAGCCGGCTGGAAGATGAAATGAACCGTGCCGGAAAAGCCACGCTTGGCGGCAAGGTGACGGGCGGCACCGAGCAGCATGGTCGTGTGACCGTCGTGTCCGCAGGCGTGCATCCTGCCGGGAATGGTGGATTTATAGGGGCGATTGCCCTTTTCCGGCATGGCAAGCGCATCCATGTCGGCGCGAAGGCCGATACGGCGTGTGCCATTGCCGACCTGCAGCGTGCCGACGACGCCGGTCTTGCCGAGGCCGCGATGCACCGTCAGTCCCGCTTCTTCCAGCAAGGTGGCGACGATGCCGCTGGTGCGTTCCTCCTCGAAGCCGAGCTCCGGATGGGCATGAAGATTGCGGCGAAGCGAGGTGAGGAAAGGAAGATCCGGCTCGATCTCATCGGAAAAAGACATGGGAAGATTCCTTCGGCATTGGGCACGATGACGGCGTGCCTAAAGCGCACCGCGATCTTTCAGATTCGCTTCTTGCGCTTTAGGACCTTGAATTGACGCATGTCGTTGTCGCAAAACCGCTGCACACTTTTGCGCGACATGCCTTATCTTCCCCAAAGCATCGCCTGCTTCAACTCAAATGACGCTCAGGCCTCGAGCTTGTTGAAGACATGTGCCTTTCCGATGACGCTCACTGAAACCATGCTGCCGACCTCGGGCAGGCCGACGCCGGAGCTCTTGATATTCAAGGTTTCGGAGCCGTTGGCGTTGGAGAGTACGACCGTAACGGCGCAAACGGCACCGCCGAATTCGATTTCCGTCACCTTGCCGATGCAGGCAGCTCCCGCACCGGACTCGTCAATGGCCTCAAGGCGCAATTGCTCGGGCCGCAACATGATGTCGGTACGTCCCTGACGGTTATCGGCATCGACTGCAATCTGCCCCAGGACGCATTTGGCAGACCCGTTATCAAGATCAGCCGAAAGTACGATGGCATCGCCGAGAAAGAGCGCCGTCTCGCGATCCCTGGGGCTGAGATAGAGCGCCTGTGGCGTGCCTGCCTGTATGAGCCTGCCCTCGCGCAGGACGGCAACCTGATCGGCAAAGGACAACGCCTCCGCCTGATCATGCGTCACCAAAACCGCGGTTATACCGGCGATCTGCAGTACACGGGCGACGGCCTTGCGCATGTTTTCGCGCAAGCCCGTATCGAGGGCGGAAAAAGGCTCGTCGAGCAGCATCAATCGCGGCTTGCGGCCGAGCGCGCGGGCAAGCGCCACGCGCTGCTGCTGGCCGCCGGAGAGCTGATGCGGGCGGCGATCGAGCATGCCGCGGTCGAGTTCGACCATATCGATGAGGGCATTGATGCGCTGATCGCGGTCGCGGGCGCCGCGCTCCATGCCGAAACCGATATTCTCCGATACGCTCAGATGCGGAAAGAGGGCGCCATCCTGCGAGACGATGCCGATGCCGCGGCGGTGCGCCGGCACGATGGCCTCTCCATCGGCCAGTGTTTCGCCTTGAAGCACCACTTGGCCGGCATCGGGGGTCTCGAAGCCGGCGATGATGCGCAGCAGCGTCGTCTTGCCAGAGCCGGAGGGGCCGACGATGGCCGTGCGACTGCCGGCAGCCACAGTGAGGTCGATATTGTCGAGCGCCTGCACGGGACCATAGCGCTTGCTGATATTCTTGATCGCCAGAAAGGTCATTGTCCGGCCGTCCGCTTGGATTGCGCGTAAAGGAGAAGGGTGAGCGGCAGCGACAGCACGACCATCATGAAGGCGTAGGGTGCTGCGGAAACATAATCGATCTCGCTGGTCAGCGACCAGAATTTCGTCGCCAGCGTTTCTGTGCCGTTGGGAGAGAGCATCAACGTCGCCGTCAGCTCGTTGGTGATGCCAAGGGCGACGAGCGCGACGCTGGCGGCAAAGCCGGGAGCGGCAAGCCGCATGGTGATCTGCCGCACGGCTTGCGCTGGTGTTCGGCCGAGCGCCATGGCGGCGCGCTCAAGCTCGACGGGTGCCTGGGCGATGCTGGCGCGCAGGCCAACCATGGCGCGCGGCAGGAACAGCAGGACATAGGCGAGCAGCAGCGTGGCAAAGGTTTGGTAGAGCGGCAGGATCAGCCGGACGGTGATTGACACCAGGGCCAGGGCGACGACCACCCCCGGCAGCGAGCCGACATAATAATGGCAGGCTTCTAGAATGCGCTGCAGCCGACCGGGCGCACGCACCGACAGCCATGCCATGGGGGTTGCCGCAACGGTGGCGAGGAGACCGCCGGCGATCGCAAGAAGAATGGTCTGCAGCAAGGCCGAGCCGACCGTGTCGATCCGCCAGACGTCTGCGCCGCCGAGATAAAGCCAGCGCGCCAGGGTGACGAAGGGAACACCGAGCGTCAAGGCGGCGGTGACGATGGGCAGCGCGACAGCGGGAACGACGAACCAGCCGAGACGGCGGCGATCCGCGGGGCGGGCGGCACCCGAGCCTATGCGGGCATAACGCTCGTTGCCGCGCACCAATATCTCGATGCCGAGCAGCAGCAGGCAGCAGAAGACGAGGACGCCGCCGAGCATATTGGCCGCCGGGCTATTATAGGCGGACTGGAACTGGTCGACGATCGCCGTCGAAAACGTGTCGAAGCGGATCATCACGTAGAGACCATATTCCGCGAGGAGATGCAGGCCGATCAGCAGCGAGCCGCCGCAGATGGCGAGGCGAAGCTGCGGCAAGATCGCGCGGAAGAAGACGCGCCAGGGACCGAGGCCGAGCGAGGCGGCGGCATCCTCGATCGCCGGATCGAGCCGGCGCAGGGCGGCCGCGACCGGCAGGTAGAGGAAGGGAAAATAGGCGAGCACCGAGACCAGCACACCACTCCAGAGCCCGCGCATGCTCGGCACGAGACTGACCCAGGCGTAGCTGTGCACGAAGGCGGGGACGGCAAGCGGTGCGGCCGCCAGCCAGGACCAGAGGCGTGCGCCCGGAATATCGGTGCGCTCCGTCAGCCAGGCGAGCGTGACAGCCAGCAGGATGGACAGCGGAATGGTGCAGACTTCCAGCAGGACGGTATTGACGAGCAGCTCGCCGACGCGGTTCCGGAAGATGAGCGCTATGACTTCAGCCCAGCCGGTGTCGATCGTGATCCAGACGATGAAACCGAGCGGCACCAAGCTTAAAAGCGCGACGGCGGAAGCAAGAGCGACGACGGATGCGTGCCGAACGCGGCTACGAGGAGCAGCCGTCAACTGAGGCATTCGCATGGCGGCGGCCTCGCCGGCATATGTGTTCTTCTGCAGCAATTCCGAGCTGCCTTTCACGCCCTGAAATAGGAAGGCAACCGCCGCTGACGGCGGTTGCCCGATCGATCGGCCTTAAAGCCATCCTCATGCCCCTAGCAGGGCAGGCGGATGGGATGCAAGAGCCAAGCCCGCGCGAAAGCCTGCTAAACGTGCTTCCGCGCGGGCCTTTACGCTAGATGAGACCCGCTTCCGTCATCAGGTCGGTGACCTTCTTGCTGTTCAGCTTCGAAGGCTCGACTTTCGGAGCCTGGAGGTCGGAGAGCGGAACGAGCTTCGGATTGGAAGCCTCACCATTGCCGACAGCATATTCATAGGAATCGCCATCGCGCAGAACTGCCTGACCGCCCTTACCGGTGATCCACTTCAGGAAAGCCTGCGCTTCCTTCTGATGCTGGCTGGATGCCAGAACGCCGCCGCCGGAAATGCTGACGAAGGCGCCCGGATCCTGGTTCTTGAAATAGTGCAGCGAGACATTCTTGCTGTTTTCGCCGGTCTTGGCCTGATCGCCGAACCAGTAATAGTGATAGATGACAGCGCCTTCGGTCTCGCCGGCATTGACGGCCTTCATCGCGACGCTGTTGCCCTTGTAGAAGCTCGCATTTTCCTTCATCGCCTTCAGCCAGGCGCGGGTCGCGTCTTCGCCCTTCAGCTCCAGAAGTGCACTGACGATCGCCTGGAAATCGGCGCCGGCGGGCGAAGCGCCCCAACGGCCCTTCCACTTGGGATCGGCGAGATCAAGGAGCGATTTCGGCAGATCGGCTTCCTTCAGCTTGGTCTTGTCATAGGCAAAAACGGTGGAACGGGCGGCGACGCCGACCCAGTTGCCATCGGCTGCCTTGAAGGTTTCCGGCACCTGGGCGAGTGTCGCGGCATCGACCGGAGCGAAGAGCTTGTTGGCATCGACCAGAGCCATGCCCGGCGAGTTTTCCGTCAGATAAACGTCTGCCGGAGAGGCGGCGCCTTCCTGAACGATCTGGTTGGCAAACTGCATGTCGCTGCCGTTGCGGATCGTGACTTTGATGCCGGTTTCCTTGGTGAAGCCATCCGCCCATGCCTGTGTCAGCGCCTCATGCTGGGCATTGTAGACGACGATGCCTTCGGAATCGGCGGCATTCGCCATCATCGGAGCGACAGTAAGGCCTGCAGCAAGCACCAGCGCGCTGGTGAGATGAGAAAAGGAAAAAGTCATTAAGTCCTCTCGCTTGGAAGCCACCGTCATCGGGCAGCGATGCGGTAGCCTATATTTTTCCTGACCATTTTTTTCAAGTTTACACTTGGGTCTCGTTATCACAAAAGTTTGAGAAGAGAGTCAAGTTTTGACGGATAGCTTGCGACGGTTTCGGAGCCGCGCAGCCTTTGTGGGGCAATAGGCACTGCACCGCCGGTCGCATGACGCGGGCCTGAACGAAAAAAGACCGCGGCACCTGCATGCCGCGGTCCTTTTCGATTTCGGAACATTCCGTCTCAGTTGTCTCGGGTCTCCAGCGTCTTGCTGAAGAAGATCGCGACCAGCGTGCAGACGACGCCCGACAGCAGATAGAGGCTGGTATAGACGAGGCCGAACTGGCTGGAGAGGGCAAGCGCCACGAAGGGCGCAAAACCGGCGCCGATCAGCCAGGACAGATCCGACACAAGAGCCGAGCCGCTGTAGCGATAGTTCTGGTTGAAGCGAGAAGCGCTGGCGCCGGCGGCCTGACCGAAGGAGAGGCCGAGCAGCGTGAAACCGAGGACAACGTAGATGTGGCGGCCGGTCGCGCCGCCATCGAGCAGCCAAGGGGCGACGAAAGCGAAGCAGGCGATCAGCACCGCGCCGATGGCGAGCTGATTGCGACGGCCGATCCGGTCGGCGAGCAGACCAGAACAGATGATGGCAAGAATGCCGCAGATCGCGCCAAGGAATTCCACCAGCAGGAACGAACCCGAGCTCTGCTCGCTATAGAGCGTAACCCAGCCGAGCGGGAAAACCGTCACCAGATGGAAGGTCGCAAAGCTTGCCAGCGGCACGAAGGCGCCGATCAGGACGTCGCGGCCATGCACACGCAGCAGCTCCGTCATCTTTACCGGCTCGAGCTCATGGCGCTCCAACAGCGTGCCGAATTCCTCGGTCGCCACCAGGCGCAAACGGGCAAAGAGCGCAACGACGTTGACGGCGAAGGCGCAGAAGAAGGGATAACGCCAGCCCCAATCGAGGAAGTCCGCCGTCGTGAGGCTCGTGACGAAATAGGCAAACAGAGCGCTTGCCAGCATAAAGCCGATCGGGGCGCCGAGCTGCGGGATCATCGCATACCAGCCACGATGGTTCGTCGGTGCGTTAAGTGCCAGGAGCGAAGCCAAGCCGTCCCATGCACCGCCAAGCGCAAGGCCCTGACCGATGCGGAAGATCGCAAGCAGGATGATCGCATAGACACCGACTTCGCTATAGCCGGGCAGGAAGCTCATGGATGCCGTGGAGCCGCCGAGCAGAAACAGGGCGATCGTCAGCTTGACGCCACGGCCATAGGTGCGGTCGATCGCCATGAAGATGAACGAGCCGATCGGACGGGCGATGAAGGCCAGCGCGAAGACCAGGAAGGAAAGCATCGTGCCATGCAGCGGGTCGGCGAAGGGGAAGATGAGCTTCGGGAAGACCAGAACCGATGCAATGGCATAGACGAAGAAATCGAAGAATTCCGACGTGCGACCAATGATCACGCCGATGGCGATGTTGCCGGGGGCGACCGAGCCGTTCGCATGCATGCTGCGGGCATCGCTCTCCAGAGTTGAAGATGTGGGATTTAGTGATTCATGCGTTACGCTGACCATGCGCGGGAGCCTCCCTCTCCGAGCACGAATTCCTCCACGAACTCGCGCGTAATGAAAATGTCGATCAAACGTGCGAACATATCAAGTATCCAGCATGAAATAATTCGCAAATTAGCAATCGGTCGAGCCATTATCTGCCTTTGGCGCCGCGTTCAGGACGAAGAAGAACCGCCGATGATAGCCATTTGTTCCGATCCAGGTATATTAGCGCCGGCAAAAGCGAACTGCTTGATAGAAAACCTTCTGGATTTCCGAGGGTTTTCCCGATACGTGGGACAGCATTCCATACCGCAATGCACTCAAGCTTGCTGCGGTGCGACGAAACACCTCATATCGTTCATGACCGCCGTCCTTTAGTCGCGGTAGGGTCGAAACAAAAAGAGCTTTAAGACGTGCCAAGACTATCGAAGATTTTCAGCCGTTTGTCCGTCATCCCGTTGTTTTTGCTGCTATCAGGCTGCAATCTGGTGGTGATGGCTCCCTCCGGCGATATCGCCATGCAGCAGCGAGACCTCATCATCATTTCGGTCGTGCTGATGCTGATCATCATCATCCCGGTGATCTTCCTGACGCTGTTCTTCGCCTGGAGATACCGCCAGTCGAACAAGGAAGCGACCTACGAGCCGGATTGGCATCATTCGACACGTCTGGAGCTGGTCATCTGGTCCGCTCCGCTGGCCATCATTATCGCGCTCGGCGCGGTGACCTGGATCAGCACCCATCAGCTCGACCCCTATCGGCCTCTCGACCGCATTGCCGCCGACAAGCCGCTCAGTGCCGACGTGAAGCCGCTGACGGTCGAAGTGGTGGCGCTCGACTGGAAATGGCTCTTCTTCTATCCGGAATACGGCATCGCCACCGTCAATGAGATGGCAGCTCCGGTCGACCGTCCGATCAATTTCAAGATCACGGCCTCGGCCGTCATGAATTCCTTCTTCATCCCGGCGCTGGCAGGCCAGATCTACGCCATGCCGGGCATGGAGACGAAGCTCCACGCCGTCATCAACCATCCCGGCGAATTCCAGGGTCTGTCGGCCAACTACAGCGGCGCCGGCTTCTCGAACATGCGCTTCAAGTTCCACGGTTTGGATCAGGCCGGTTTCGATCAATGGGTCCAGAAGGCAAAGAGCCAGGGCACGGCGCTCGGCCGCCAGGAATATCTGGCGCTTGCCAAGCCCAGCGAACGCGAGCCGGTACGCTACTTCAACGCCGTCGACGACGGGCTCTACAACGCCATCCTCAACATGTGCGCCGATCCAAGCAAGATGTGCATGAGCGAAATGATGCATATCGACGCCAAGGGCGGCGGCGGTAAGGAAAGCCACGAAAACCGCGAGCGCCTGATCTACGACAATCGCGATGGCGCCTCGGCCGAGGTCACGCCGGTCAAGGCCGACGGCGGCGCCGGTCACACCATGCAGCATGGCGACAACTCCATGCCGGGCATGGATATGGGCAACGGCTCTTCTTCCGATTCGTCGACCGGTTCGGCGCAGCATCAGGGTCATTGATCCGGTGCGCTCAATAACAAGACATTCATAAGGGACAGAGGCAATCCATGTTTTCCAACCCGGACCTCTACAAATTCATCTTCGGTCGGCTGACGCTCGACTCGATCCCGTATCACGAACCTATTCTGGTCGTGACTTTCCTCGGCGTCGCCATCGGCGGCATCGCCGTTCTCGGGCTGCTGACCTATTTCCGCCTCTGGGGCTATCTCTGGAAGGAATGGTTCACCAGCATCGACCACAAGAAGATCGGCATCATGTATGTCGTGCTGGCGCTGATCATGCTGCTGCGCGGTTTTTCCGACGCGCTGCTGATGCGCCTGCAGCAGGCGATCGCCTTCAACGGATCCGAAGGCTACCTGCCGCCGCATCACTACGACCAGATCTTCACGGCGCATGGCGTCATCATGATCTTCTTCGTGGCGATGCCCTTCGTCACCGGCCTGATGAACCTCGTCGTGCCGCTGCAGATCGGCGCCCGCGACGTTTCCTTCCCGTTCCTGAACAACTTCTCGTTCTGGATGACGACGGCCGGCGCGATCGTGATCATGATCTCGCTCTTCATCGGCGAATTCGCCAAGACCGGCTGGCTGGCCTACCCGCCGCTTTCCGGCATCGCCTATAGTCCAGACGTCGGCGTCGACTATTACATCTGGGGCCTGCAGGTCGCGGGTATCGGAACGACGCTCTCAGGCATCAACCTGATCGCCACAATCGTCAAGATGCGCGCGCCGGGCATGACCTTCATGAAAATGCCTGTTTTCACCTGGACCTCGCTCTGCACCAACATCCTGATCGTTGCGTCCTTCCCGATCCTGACCGCCACGCTCGCTCTGCTGACCCTCGACCGCTACGCCGGTACGAACTTCTTCACGAACGACCTCGGCGGCAATCCGATGATGTATGTCAACCTCATCTGGATCTGGGGCCACCCGGAAGTCTACATCCTGATCCTGCCGGCCTTCGGCGTCTTCTCTGAAGTCGTCGCCACCTTCTGCGGCAAGCGCCTCTTCGGCTACGCCTCGATGGTTTACGCTACCTGCGTGATCATGATCCTCTCCTACCTCGTCTGGCTGCACCACTTCTTCACGATGGGCTCGGGCGCCAGCGTCAACTCCTTCTTCGGCATCACGACGATGATCATCTCGATCCCGACGGGTGCGAAGCTGTTCAACTGGCTGTTCACGATGTATCATGGCCGCATCCGCTACGAGCCGCCGATGCTGTGGACCGTCGGCTTCATGGTGACCTTCACCATCGGGGGCATGACCGGCGTCATGCTCGCGGTTCCGCCGGCCGACTTCGTGCTGCACAACTCGCTGTTCCTGATTGCCCACTTCCATAACGTGATCATCGGCGGCGTGCTCTTCGGCATGTTCGCAGGCGTCAACTACTGGTTCCCGAAGGCCTTCGGCTTCAAGCTCGATCCTTTCTGGGGCAAGATGAGCTTCTGGTTCTGGCAGATCGGCTTCTGGTTCGCCTTCATGCCGCTCTACATTCTCGGCCTGATGGGCGTGACGCGCCGCGTCAGCCAGTTCGACGATCCGTCGCTGCAGATCTGGTTCATCATCGCCGCCTTCGGCGCCGGCCTCATCGCCATCGGCATCGCCTGCTTCCTGATCCAGCTCGCCGTCAGCTTCATGAAGCGCGAAGAGCTTCGCGATCATACGGGCGATCCCTGGGGCGGCCGCACGCTGGAATGGTCCACCTCGTCGCCGCCGCCGGCCTACAACTTCGCCTTCACGCCGATCGTCTACGATCACGACGCGTGGTGGGATATGAAGAACCGTGGCTATGTCAGGCCGACCGAAGGCTTCATTCCGATCCACATGCCGAAGAACACCGGCACCGGCATCATCCTCGGCGTTCTCTCCATCGGCTTCGCATTCGGCATGATCTGGTACATGTGGTGGCTTGCCGTCATTACCTTCGTCGCGATGATCGTCATCACGATCGGCCATACCTTCAACTACAAGCGCGACTACCACATCCCCGCCGACGAGGTCGTCAAGACCGAGAACGAGCGTACGAAACAGCTCGCAGGACAGGTGTAAGACTTATGACCACCCCAACCGCACACGCTCCCAAGGATGGCGAAACACCCGCCTTCTACCTGACGGAAGAGCATCATCCGGAAGGCAGCACCATGCTGGGCTTCTGGATCTACATCATGAGCGACTGCCTGATCTTCGCAGTCCTCTTCGCCACCTTCGCCGTACTCGGCCACAGCTATGCGGCCGGCCCGTCGCCGGCCGACCTTTTCGAGCTGCCGCTCGTCGCCCTCAACACGGCGATGCTGCTCTTCTCCTCCATCACCTATGGCTTCGCCATGCTGGCGATGGAGAAGGACAACAAGTCGGGCACGCTGATATGGCTGACGATCACCGGCATCTTCGGTGCTCTCTTCATCTTCTTCGAACTCTATGAGTTCTATCACCTGATCCTCGATGGCGCCGGCCCGCAGCGCAGTGCCTTCCTGTCGGCCTTCTTCACGCTGGTCGGCACGCACGGTCTGCACGTCACCACCGGTATCGTCTGGCTGATCACGCTGATGGTGCAGGTTGGCCGCTACGGACTGATCCCGGAAAACAAGCGCCGCCTGATGTGCCTTTCGATGTTCTGGCACTTCCTTGACGTCGTCTGGATCGGCGTGTTTTCCCTCGTCTACCTCATGGGAGTTCTCGGATGAGCTCGAACACAAACCATTCGCATCATTCCGGCGACGCCCACGGCCACGATCACCATGGCGGCCACGAGGCGTCGCACGGCACCTTCAAGAGCTACATGACGGGATTCATCCTTTCCGTCATCCTGACCGCCATTCCCTTCTGGCTGGTCATGGGCAAGGTCATCTCCGATCCGGCCGTCACCGGAGCGATCGTCATGATCCTCGGTGCGATCCAGATCGTCGTGCACATGATCTACTTCCTGCATATGAACACCCGCTCGGAAGGCGGCTGGAACATGATGGCGCTGATCTTTACGATCGTGATCGTCATCATCGCGCTGTCCGGCTCGCTCTGGGTCATGCATCACCTCAATGCGAACATGATGCCCATGTCGCCTGAGATGATGCGCAACATGCCGTAAATTCGAGCGGCGGGCCTTCAGGCGAAGGCCCGCCCTCTTCCCGGCGCGAAAATTCCGCCGGATGCTGCGCGGTGCGCCCCCAGGACGCCAAGGCTTTGCATATGGTGCGGATCGGCACCGGAACCTCCTTCTCCCCGTTGGGGAGAAGGGGTGTGCGGCAGCGACCTGCTTCATATGCGATTGCCCTACCCCCGGAGGCCAGCGCCATGACCGACATTTCCTCGAGCACATCTCAGGGCAAGCCGCGCTCGACGCTGACCCTTATCATCTGGGTATCGCTGCTTCTGCTTCTGACGGCGCTTCTCATCGGGCTCGGCACATGGCAGGTGAAGCGGCTGCACTGGAAGCTGGATCTGATCGCCAGGGTCGATGCGCGCGTGCATGCGCCGGCGGTTCCGGCTCCCGGTCCGGCGCAATGGGCCGATATCACGGTAGAAAACTCGGAATACAAGCGTGTCCGGGCAAGCGGCATTTTCCTCAATGACAGGCAAGCGCAGGTCTACGCCTCGACTGCGCTCGGCGCAGGCTATTGGGTGCTGACGCCGCTGAAGCTTGCAGACGGCACGATCGTCATCGTCAACCGCGGCTTCGTTCCCACAGAGAAGCGCAATCCAGCGACGCGCACCGAAGGCGAAATTGCTGGCGAGACGACCGTGACTGGCCTGCTCAGGATCAGCGAGCCTAAAGGCACGCTGCTGCGTTCGAACGTGCCGGCGGACGAGCGCTGGTATTCACGCGACGTCGCAGCGATTGCCGAGGCCCGCGGGTTGCAGAACGTGGCGCCCTATTTCATCGATGCCGACGATGCGAAAAATCCCGGTGGATTGCCCGTGGGCGGGCTGACGCAGATTACCTTCCACAACAGCCATCTCGTCTATGCCATCACCTGGTATGGACTGGCTGCCATGACATTGGGGCTGGCCGTCTATCTCGTCTATTTCGAGCGGCAGCGGGCAAAAGCGGTTCGCTGAGCACCGGAGCATTTCCGCTGCAGCGGAGTGACGGAAACGCTCTGCCCTTCGTTTTCGCGCTGCGCCGGGCGCGAGCATCTCCATATCCATCCGGCATCGCTCTATATTGTCATTTTCGGGAAGCGAAGCTGCCAGCGCCGACCGTCGCTCGTCATTTCGACAATCCCGAACGGCTCGACATCAACAGCCCAGAATGCCGCAGGCGGCGACTGCAGGGCTTGCAGAACGGCAGCGCGAATAACGCTCGCATGGGTAATGACGACGATATGGCCGGCATCCTCGATATGGTTTCCCATCCATTCGCCGACACGCTTCATGACCGACGAGAGGGCTTCCCCGCCATGCGGCGCGACCGACGTATCCGTCATCCAGAGCGCCAGGGAATCCGCGTCCCTTTCATGCAGTTCGGCGAGCGATTGCCCGCGCCAATCGCCATAATCGCATTCGCGCAAGGCGACATCCGGGATGGCATCGAGACCGAGAACCGCGGCGGTCTGGCGCGCACGCAGAGCCGGGCTGGCCCAGACCCGATCGATCGCCCCCAGCCCGAAGGATAAAGATTGAGCCTGCTGAGCCGCCTTCGCCTCCAAGGGCTCGTCATCCGGAAAGCAGCCATTCCGATTGGCTTGCGTCGCCCCATGGCAAATCCAGCTCAAACGCGTTTTCATGAGACTGTCTCAACTCCATCCCCTGCCGCGCTCTTGTCGCGATTTCGCATCGCTGTGGCGCTTGATTGACAACCATCTTTACAAATAGATATAAACTTGCACTTGCGGGTGCGGAAGCCGGTGGAATTCCGGCGCGGTCGCGCCACTGTAATCGATGACGGACGCTTCGCCTTCGAGAGCCAGACCCTTCCCGCAAAAACCCTTCCGCAAATGGAACGCGCTTTTCTTCAAGAGGGAAATACAATGTCCGACACGACTTTCGCCCCAACCGCAATTCCGCAGCCGATTCCGCTCGGCCAAATTCTGCCCTGGGCCATTTTTGCCGGCCTGCTGATGCTGCTCGCGATCTATTTCATCGGTGCAGAGGAAGGCGCGACCTCGCTCATCTCGGGCATGTATGTGCACGAATTCGTGCATGACGCCCGTCACCTTCTCGGCTTCCCCTGCCACTAAGGGGTCAAGCACATGGTTGGACGTCTTTTGCTCCGCGGCATGATCGTCGGGGCCCTTGCCGGTATTCTCGTTTTTGCCTTCGCCCATATCTTCGGCGAACCGCTGGTCGACTGGGCCATCGGCTTTGAGGAAAAGGCCGCACAGACGGCCGGCGAAGCGCCGGAACCGGAAATCGTCAGCCGCGCCACACAGGCGGGCATCGGCCTCTTTACCGGCAGCGTGATCTTCTCGACCGCAATAGGCGGATTGTTCGCGCTGGTCTTTTCCTTTGTCTACGGCCGCGTCAGCCCTCTCGGCGCGCGCGGCACGGCAGCTCTGCTCGCGCTCGCCGCCTTCGTGACGATTTCTCTCGTGCCCGATATAAAGTATCCGGCGAATCCGCCGGCCATCGGCAATTCCGAGACGATCGGTGCGAGAACGGAACTGTTCTTCATCATGATCGTTGCCTCCGTCGTCGGCATGATGGTCGCCGTGGGCTTCGGTCGCAGGCTGGCGGCGCGATATGGCTCCTGGAACGGTACGATCATCGCCGGAATCGGCTACCTCGTCTTCATCGCGCTGATCCAATATCTGCTTCCCTCGATCAACGAAGTGCCCGAGCAATTCTCCGCCGTCGTGCTCTGGCGCTTCCGCATCACATCGCTCGGCATGCACGCCATTCTCTGGACGACGCTCGGCCTTGTCTTCGGTGCCTGGGCGGAACACCAGCTGCCGCAGACACGCTACGGCAATGCGGCTCTGCGCCGGGCCTAGTGTGGTAAATAGATCGCATCCCGCGCATGGCAACATGCGCGGGAGACGCCTGTATCCACTCAGCGTCCTGTTTGCAATCTTCTGTCTCATCGCTGCGGGTTGGCCGGCTTCGGTTGCCGCGCATGGCGGCGGCTCATCCGGCAGCCAGGCCGGCATCCCGATCCCTAGCCTCACCCATGGCGAGATGGCTGTGATCGCCCCCTATTACGGGCGGATCGTCTCGCTTGCCGAGAGCATGTCGGATACCGACGAAACTTTCCGCCGTCTCTTGAACTTTGCGCAGATCCAGCGCGCCTATTGCCTCTGGGGCCTGATGCCGGACAGCGTCAGCGACGAGGAAAGCCCGTTCAACGAATGCTCCCACGCCTATCTCGCCGCAGCGAAGGCGGTGCTGCTGCAGATGCGAGCAATGAAAGTGGAGAAGGCATCGGTCGACGATCTCGTCTCCGATATCGACGCGGCGCTCGTGCGCAACAACCTCTCGCTCGTCTTGTGCAAATTCAGCGGCGAGAACTTCAACACGGCCGATCTCATCCGGCCCAAACTTGCCGACATCGCACTCCATGCGAAAAGCCTTGCTGCGATCTTATCGGCCAGCCTGCTTGTTCTTGCGGGACTCTGGCTCGGAGCGCGCGCGTTACGGCCGCAAGCTCAGCCTTAAGAACCGCTCTGTGTTCATGCAATTCCGGACGGAAAACCGCAACGCATTTTTTTCGGAACTGCGCACAGCAAAACACCGCCGCAAAGTGCGGCGGTGTTTCTGATCTTACCAGTCGCGCCGGCGATCACGCCAGCGGTCGTCGCCCCAACCATCGCGATGATGGCGATGGCCGTGCCAGCCCCATGGCGGCGGCGGTGGCGGCCTGTAGTACCCCCAGCGCCGGGGCGGCGGACCCCAACGATTGGGGCGGCATTCGCCCCAGCGCGTCAGGTGCCAGCCACGACCGCAGGCATAGTCAACTTTCACGATCGGCACTGAGGCCGTTGTCCCAACGGCTGGGATAGGCATTGCCTCTGCCGAAGATACAACCAAGCTGCCGAACAAGGCAGCGATGGCAATCACGGACGATCTCATTTTGATGGCCCTCTATCCAAGTCCCTTACATGCGGGATTTAACCCCTTAAGGTATGAACGCCGGCTGAACCGAAAAAGGCCATTTGACGGCGAAATCAAGATCAGACCAAACGCCTGCCCACAGCCAAAAAAGCATACTTTGGCCGGTCTTTGCAGCCAGCCGCAACCTGCTCGCGCGTCACGAGAGTTTCATGAAGCAGGCTTACACCAACGATATCAATTGCCATAAAGGAGTTTGGGATGGTCGACCTCGCTTCAAACACGTCGGAGGGTGGCAATGCCAACCATCCAATTCACGGCGCCGGTGGTTCGGCAAAATGGTTTCTGCCGATCTTCGGTGTCGTTGTGCTGGCCGGTCTCGCCTATGTTGGCTATGCCCTGGGAAGCGACCTTGCCGAAGCCGCCGCTGTTCCGTGGATCCTGCTCGGTCTGGCACTGCTGATCGCGCTCGGCTTCGAATTCGTCAACGGTTTCCACGATACGGCCAATGCTGTGGCAACCGTCATCTATACGCGCTCGCTGCCGGCCGAATTCGCCGTTATCTGGTCGGGCTTTTTCAACTTCCTGGGCGTTCTCACCTCTTCAGGCGCCGTCGCCTTCGGCATCCTGGCGCTGCTGCCCGTCGAGCTCATCCTGCAGGTCGGCTCCGGCTCCGGTCTGGCGATGGTCTTCGCGCTGTTGACGGCCGCCATCATCTGGAACCTCGGCACCTGGTATCTCGGCCTGCCGGCTTCGAGCTCGCATACGCTCGTCGGCTCCATCATCGGCGTCGGTCTCGCCAACCAGTTCCTGGCGCCCGCCGGCTCCGCCACCAGCGGTGTCGACTGGTCGCAGGCGAGCAGCGTCGGCATGTCGCTGCTTCTGTCGCCGATCATCGGCTTTGCCATGGCTGCAATATTGCTGCTGGTCGCCAAGGTGCTGATCCGCAACAAGGAACTCTATGAAGCGCCGAAGGGCAATGCGCCGCCGCCGGTCTGGATCCGCGGCCTGCTGATCTTCACCTGCACCGGTGTCAGCTTCGCCCATGGCTCGAACGACGGCCAGAAGGGCATGGGCCTGATCATGCTCATCCTCATCGGTCTCGTGCCCACAGCCTTCGCGCTGAACAAGACGCCTGACGTCAACTATCTCGAAGCTTACAAAACCGCCTCCACGCAAGTCGAGACGGTGCTCGGCAAATATGTGAAGCCCGGCGTTGCGGCGCCGGCCGATGCGAAGGCCGCGGTCGCCGCCGCCGTCAAGAGCAAAACCTGGACGGACGCGACGACGCCGGCGCTCCAGGCCTATATTCACGCCACCAGCGCCGAGATATCAGCCTATCCAAGCGTCGAGAAGCTGCCGAACGGGCTCGTCGGCAACGTTCGCAACGACATCTACCTGATCGGTGAATCGCTGAAGCTGATCGACAAGCAGAAACTGCTGCCGATGAGCGCCGACGACTTGAAAGCCGTCACGAACTATCATGCCGCGGTCGATCACGCGACCAAGTTCATCCCGCTCTGGGTGAAGGTTGCCGTCGCCTTGGCACTCGGCCTCGGCACCATGGTCGGCTGGAAGCGTATCGTCGTCACCGTCGGCGAAAAGATCGGCAAGACGCATCTGACCTATGGCCAGGGTGCTGCCGCCGAAGTCGTCGCCATGCTCACCATCGGCGCCGCCGACCATCTCGGCCTGCCGGTCTCGACCACGCACGTCCTGTCCTCGGGCGTCGCCGGCACCATGGCCGCCAACGGTTCCGGCCTTCAATGGTCGACCGTGCGCAACATGCTGATGGCTTGGATCCTGACGCTACCGGCCTCGATCGCGCTTGCCTTCGTGCTGTTCATCGTGCTGCGCCAGGTCTTCTAATCCTCGTCGGTAAAGACGTCGGACAGTCTCGATAAGACAATGGCGCTCCTGAAGGGGCGCCATTTTATTTGCAGCATTCCGCCTGCACTCGCATGGAGCGTCGAAGCCACGCCGTCAGGAGCACATGAGGCGCCTGTTGCGAATTGCTTCAGCCGACGCCTTCCCTCTTGCTGCCATTCGCACCGAGGCCGGAAATCTTGGCAAGTTCCGAACGACGGTGGGCGTAATTCTGCGCAACCATCGGATAGTTGGGAGCAAGTCCCCATTTCTGTCTGTATTCCTCGGGCGTCATGCCATAATGCACGCGCAAATGGCGCTTCAACGTCTTGAAGCGTTTGCCGTCCTCGAGGCAGACGATGTAGTCGTTTGTCACCGATTTCTTCAAATCCACCGCCGGCACCAGATTGCTTCGATCGACGATCGAAGCCGACCCATTCAATGCCTGCAGCGCCTCGTGAATATCCTTGATAAGCTTGGGGAGGCTGTGAACAGGGATGGCATTGTGGCTGACATAGGCCGAAACGATCTTCACGCAGCCATCGAACAAAGCAGGCGTCTTCTGGGGTACGGGGTCTTTTCTCTCGCTGAAAGAATCCATGATCTTTTCCCGGATCTCATTTGGTTCCTCGTGCGCCGCCCCGCTCGAATTGCATCATGCGCGATACCCGCAGCCGGGCAGCGCGCCGTTTCGATTTGCGCCCTGTTCCAGGGGCGCGATCCCGGTTGACAACCGGGGTACAATGCGTCCGCATGAAATGCGTGCGCAATCACAGCCGGTAGCTTTTCGCTCCGTATCCCGTATCCGCAGCAGTCTGCGGCAGTTCGTCGGCGGGGTCCGAGAAGTAGACCGCCAGCTTGTTGCAAAGAGTGACTAGCGGCATGCCGAGCATGAACGCCGTATGAGTGGGATCACCGCCGCAATGCTGCAGCGTCTGAAGGATGAGCTTGCGCTCGACATCCTCCATCGTTTGGCCCACAAGGCTGCTGACGGCGGTATCGACCGCTCCCTGGAGCAAACGGCCATCGCCAAGATGGAGGGTAATCTCCTCGATCAATCGATTTTCGCTCGCGGTCACGATGACGACGTCATCAGCATGACCGCGGAGCTCGCATAGGACATAGAGTCCGGTCTCGGCATCTATGCTTACGCGGCCAATCGCTTCGGCCGCCTGATCGCAGATTAGGACATGCGGCTCGGCTCCGCCGACGAATGTGGCGGCCAACTCGCCGCTCCCGGAAAAGGCGATGCGAAGCCGGCTCACAAAAGCGCGCAGCAATGTCTTCGCCTTGAGCTCGCTCGTCGCTCGGGCCGCCGAGATCTGATAGGCCGATGTGAAAGCCGGGTGCTTCATCATGACGTCACCTGCAAAGCCCTGATGGCAGGCTTCGGTGAAAGACCGGCAGACATACGCCATGCATAAGGTTTGGAGATCGCGGCCATATCCGGCGGGAAAACGGCAGGAACAATCATTCCACCCCCCGCAAGACGGCTTTCCGCTTGTAGCGCCGGAGCTGGGCCAAGGAAACCGGCTTCGACAGCAGGAAGCCCTGTACATGCGTTGCGCCCGCTTCCCTCGCCACATCGAGCTGAGAGCTGGTTTCGATACCCTCTACGACGACGAAGGGAGCAAAGCATGCGGCAAAACCGACGAGATGGGAGAGGCTATCGCTTCCGTCGCGGCCTCGCCTGTTATCCCACACGAAGGCTGCATCGATCTTGATGATATCGGCTGGTACCTGCAACAGCGATGCTGGCGTGGCGAAGCCGGAGCCGAAATCATCAATGGCAATACGACACCCGAGATCACGGATCATCTTCATGCGCTCGATGGATACGCCAACCACGGGATAACTTTCGGTGACCTCGATGATGAGGCGCGAAGCAAGCTCCGGACGGCGGCTGATTCGGCCGAATATTTCAGCGAACCGATCGGAGTGCGACAGGCTGGTGGCGGAGAGATTGAAACCGAGAACCAGTGCCTCATCCGCAGCCAGATCGGACAGCACCATATCAAGAATACGCAGATCCAGGTCGAACCAGCGATCCTGCCGCTCGAGCAGCGAGACGAAGGTGCCGGCCGTGTGCACGGTTCCGTCCGAGTCCGTTACGCGCGCCAGGCTTTCCGCGTAGAACACCTTGCCGACATTTGCGGCATCATGAATCCATTGTGCCGCAAAACCCAGGCCACCTTCGGCGATCGCCTTCAAGATCAGGGCTCCATGCCCCTCCTCCTCGCGGCTTGCACTACCGTTCATCGGACTTCCCTTTCGGGGCGACGCGGCGATGGGGGAACATCCAGGAGCAGGAAGCAGCGGGTGATGAACGGCGCGCCTCCCGCCGAAACATCGGATTCCGGTGTCTATAATCCGCCTCTTCCATCTTCCAGACACCCTCAAACCTCAATCATTGAGGCCCCCTTCATCGAGCTGGAAATATTGCGCCGAAGACCGTAGTCAACCCGGCACGGACATGCCTACGAGATAGTTATTTAATAATTGCTAATACACTAATTAATTAGCGCTGCAAAAGTCAATCTCCGCGTAGCCTTCTCCCATACAACTAAATTAAAATATCAATACTCTTCAACAATTATTCACCACTTGTCGCCTGGGACCACCAGCCGCTTTGCCGCGCCGCCTGCAGGGCCAGATCCAGAAGCGGCAGATCCTGGTGCCACAATCTTTCCCACTCCAGACTCATGATGCCGGCGTAACCATCGGTATCGAGCGCTGACCGCAACGCCGGCATCGGGAACTCGCCGGTACCGGGCAGCACGTAACTATAGGGCAGTCTCGGCCCCGGCCTAGAAACACTGTCCTTGATGTGGAGATGTCGAGTGTTGCGCCGAACCTGCTTCCAGGTTTCGACGGGATCTTGCCCGCCCTTGCGCCAGGTATGATGTGTGTCCCAAATAAGAGCGCAATCGGGCGCTATTTCAAGGAAGCGCGGAATAGCGTCCGGCAACGCAAGGAAATCATGTGTCTCGACGACCATAGCCGCACGAAAGCCTTCACGCTCCGCAGTCTCACGCCACCATTGCAGCGTCGCCAGCGCCTCGGCCAGTTCGCCCCTGTCGGCGGTTTCGCCGCCGTCGAAAACCCGGAGCGAAAGAACGCCGGCGGCCTCAGCCCATGGAAGATAACGCAGGAACTCTTCCTTTGCCTGGGCTGTCGCGCCGACAAGACGCAGCGAAGTATTGAAGGCACAGACGCTTACGGGAGAGGCCTGCAGCACTTTGGCCAGACCGGCCGGAGAACCGAACCTTTCGGTGAAATAGGCAACCAGATCGACAGTGCCGCCAAGGGCGCGGATTTCGATGGCGTCGATGCCATGCTTGGTCGCCAATCCAAGCGCTTCACTCAATTCGAATTCCGCACATCCCAGCGTGGAAAATGCCGACCTCGTCTGCGAGCTGTCACTATCAACTGCAATCACCAGAGCCTCCTCCGCCCGGTTGCCGCTCACTCGACGTAGGAATGGGTATGCTCCACCCTTCCGCGGTCTGAGGCTCGACATAAGTAACCAAATAGATAATTAAGGAGCCGACTTCGGCCGTCAAGCTCCGATCACAATCCACCCGGTAGGGAAGCTTATCACCGATCAATGGCGTGGCGGCGGATATTCAGAATATGAAAAATGGATATCCTCACCAGACGATCGGATGGGTTTCCCCGGTCGCGACATTGACGAAGCCTTCCGGCGCCCGTTCGGAGGGCGCAACCAGAACCCAGCGCCAGGGCGCGCAAGTGAGCGTCGCGAAGGAAAGCCGTTCGGGAAAGCCCGGCCACCAGCGCGGCGAGAAGGTCGGCTCATACATCCAGTCGATCTCGGCGCCAGCCTTATAGAGCGCCTGCATCTCCGCATCCAGCTCTTCGGCCGAACGCGCCGTCATCAAGCCGCCGACTTCATAGCGGACGCGGGCGAGGACCTTGCCGCCCGAAACCAGCACCCAGCCGCCCTGCTGCTCCTTCAGCGCATTGGCAACCATGGCCATGGCTTCGTCGGAGGAGCCGACAACCCAGATATTGTGCTTATCGTGACCGAGTGTAGCGCCAAGTGCCGTATCCGGCGTGCGTGGCCCAGTTCCCAGCCAGAACATGCGCGCGACCTTGGCCTCGCCGGAAAAACGGTCGACGATCGCGAATTTCGTGACGTTGCGATCATGGTCGCGCTCAACGGCACCATTGCGGACCGGCAGATCCATGGTGATGAAATCATCGGCCCAGTGGAACGGCCGCAGCAGCGCAGCCTTGGCCGTGGCCGTGTCCGACGGGGCGGCAATGCGAAAATCCTCCGCCATGACGATCCGATCGATGCGGACCGTCCGTGTTGCCCATGCCGGCCAGTCAATCTCTGGGCGAACGCCGATGAAGACCTTGCCTTCTGCTGCCGGCTTGCCATCGGCCCAGACCTTGGCGATCGACAGCGTTTTGACGTCATCCAGCAGCACGATATCAGCAAAGCGGCCAGGCGCAATCGAGCCGACCCATGGTGTCAGCCGCATGTGGCGGGCGGGATTGATCGTCACACATTGAATAGCGATTTCGGGTGCCAATCCATTCTCGATCGCAAGGCGAACATTATGATCCGTCGCGCCGATCTTCAGCGTATCGCTGGCGCTGCGATCATCGGTAACGAAGGCGATCTGCGACCAGTCGGATAGGCCTTTCTCGATCAGCCCCTTGATGACCTCGGGCAGGGAATGAGGCCGAAGCTCGATGAACAGGCCATGCGTCAGCTTCTCCCAGATCTCGTCGAGGAACCAGCCCTCGTGATCTGAGGCAAGGCCGGCGCCGGCAAAGGCATTGATCGACGGCAGATCACGCAGGCCGGCGCCATGGCCTTCGACCACCCCGCGCTGCTCGAACGTCGCGCGAATCATGCCCCATAGGCGATCGTAAGCCGGATTTTCGGGATTGCTGACCGAAGGCCAGTCCATGACCTCGTCAAGGCCGGCCACCATCAGGCTTTCATTCAGAAACGACTTCTGCTCGTCATAGCCGAAATGACCGCCGCCCCATTCATAAGCCGTCGGCGGCACGGCCGATCCCGGCAGGGGAAATATCTTCATCGGCGAACCGCGGCGACGCGCTTCCAGCCAGAATTCCAGATTACGGGCACCATTCACATTGGAAAACTCGTGGCTCGCCTCGCAAGTCCAGGTGACACCATGCGGCATGACCAGAGCCGCTTCCCATTCCGGCGTCAGATGCGAACTTTCGATATGCTTGTGCGCCTCGCCGAAACCCGGAACCGCTGCGAGATGCGGCTCGTGCACGCGCTCGCCCACCTCGCCCTGATAACTGCCGGCCGGACCGACATAGGCGATCCGCCGGCCCTTGATGACGATTTCCTGATCCTCCAGCCAGCTGCGGCTATGCACATCCAGCAGCTTGCCGACACGCAGCAGGCGATCTGCCGGCTGGCGGCCGAGCGCGGTCAATGTCAGATCCTGACGGATCAGGACTTCGTCCGCCGCATTGATCAGCAGATCGTCGGGAAGCTTTGTTTTCGGGGATGTCATGAGACGCATGCCTGCCAGTGAAATCGATCAGCCGAGGGTAAAGACGACGCACGAGCCTGTAAAGCCGACCGAATCGGATCAAGGAAGCCTAATGATCTCAGGCACTTCAATAAGCCAGCATTGTGCACGACGACACAGGATATTCATCTTATGAAAGGCAAAAACCACCACCCTGCCCATTTGTTGGGCTTGTAAAGCCGGTGCTCGAAAAATAGTATCCTAGAAGCTTGAAACATATGCCCGATTTCACTCACCAAAAGGATTTCTTAAATGAAAGGCCTCTCCCTTGCCCGCGTCGCGGGATTTGCTTTCCTTGCCGCAGCAACAGCCATGCCGGCTTTCGCTCAGGCAAAGACGCTAACCGTTTCCTGGTGGGGCTATAATGGCGAGAAGATGCAGGCCAACATCATCGAGCCCTTCAAGAAGATCTGCGGCTGCGACGTCGTTTTCGAAACCGGCAACAATGCCGATCGCTTGAACAAGCTGAAGCTGCGCAGCGGCAAGGGCGTCGACGTCATCTATCTCACGGACAGCTATTCGCAGCTTGGCATCCAGCAGGGCCTCTTCCAGGAGATCGACCGCAGCAAAATCTCCAACCTTGGCGATCTCTACGATATCGCCAAGGCGCCGCAGGGCAATTACGGCCCCGCCTACACGATCGGCCGCATTGGCATCGTCTATGATACGACGAAGGTGAACCCGCCGATCACCTCCTGGAACGATCTGTGGCGCGACGACCTGAAGGGTGCAGTTTCGCTTCCCGGCATCACCACGACGGGTGGGCCGCTGACGGTGCTCCAAGCCGGCAAGCATGCAGGCGCCGATCCCTATGCCGATGCCGGCAAGGCGTTTGAGGCCATCGAGGCGCTGAAGCCGAATGTCGTCAAGAATTACAATACCGGCTCCGAGCTGGTGAACCTGATCTCGACGGGTGAGGCCAAGGTGGCGATAACGCAGGACTTCGTTCTGTCATCCCTGCGCGCGGCTGTCCCGACGATGGCCTGGGCTAACCTGAAAGAGGGCGATATCGCCGTCCTCAACACGGTCAATATTCCGAAGGGCTCGGAGAATGTCGAGCTTGCGCACCAGTTTATCAACTTCGTCCTGTCGAAGGATGTTCAGCAGGCGGAAGCCGAACAGGGCGTCGATGCCCCGGTCTCGACCAAGGTGGCGCTGCCGCCGGAAAAGGCCAAGCTCTGGACCTACGGCGCCGAGATGATCGCTAAGCTCAGCCGGATCGACTATCAGAAGCTGATCGAAGCGCAATCGGACTGGGTCGATCGCTGGAACGAGATCTTCGGCATGTAACAGGGCATGCCGCACAATCCCGCGGCGTTCTCACGGAATTTGGTTGATGAAACATTTGATGAAATGGGGTTTGGCGACGCCGGCGATCCTCGCCGTAACGCTCTTCCTGCTCGTTCCCGTTGTCATTACGATCGCGGCGACTTTCGGCGAACCCAAGGGGGTGTTTTCCCCCTATGTCGCTTTCTTCTCCAGCGGTTTTCGCCGAACCGTACTCTTCAGGACAATCGAGGTTGCTCTCATTACGACGGCGATCTCGCTGTTCATCGGCTTCATCGCCGCCTATGTGATCGCGCAGATGCCGGGCCGCGCCAAGAGCGT
The DNA here is from genome assembly GCA_900472485.1 of Hyphomicrobiales bacterium. GTDB lineage: Bacteria > Pseudomonadota > Alphaproteobacteria > Rhizobiales > Rhizobiaceae > Rhizobium. The sequence goes on along the minus strand of UCII01000039.1, from coordinate 2,320 downwards.
GATGATCATCGCAGCCGTCTTTCCGCTGTTGACCGGCGTCGTCGTGCGCTCCTTTGCCTGGCTGATCATTCTTGGCAAGAATGGCATTCTCAACACCATCCTGATGTCGATCGGCGTCATCGGCGAACCGTTGTCGATGCTTTACACCGAGGGCTCGGTTATCGTCGCGATGGTCTATCTCTTCGTGCCGTTGATGATCCTGACGCTTGTGGGCGTACTCGAGGGCATACCGCAGGATCTCATTCAGGCGGCGACCTCGCTGGGTGCCACGCCGGCCGCGACCTTTCGCCAGGTCATCCTGCCGCTGGCAACACCCGGTCTCATCGTCGGCGCAGTGCTGGTTTTCACCGGCAGTTTCACCTCCTATGCCACGCCGCAGCTGCTCGGCGGCGAAAAGCAGATGATGATGGGCACCTTCCTCTATCAGCGCGCCATGGTCACCTTCGACTGGGTCGGCGCCTCGACGATCGCCGCCATCATGGTGGTGGTCACGATCGGTATTGTCGCAATCATGAGCCGTCTCGCACAACGGCTGAACCCGATGGCGGTGTGACCATGACAAAGTCCGTCCATCCCACGCTCATCGCTTTCACCGCCCTTGTCTTCCTGTTCCTGCTTGCGCCGCTCGTCATCATCGTCGGCGCCGCCTTCAGCGACACGACCTATCTCACCTTCCCGCCGCAGGGCCTGACGCTGCATTGGTTCTCGAACATCTTTCAGATCGAAGCCTTCCGCACGACGGCGATCACCAGCCTGGAGCTCGCTTTCCTCGGAACGGCACTTTCGCTGCTGATCGGCATCCCTGCCGCCTATGCCATCAGCCGCTACAGGGTCGAACTGCCGCGCTGGCTTTCCACGCTCTTCGTGCTGCCGATCCTCGTTCCGGAAATCGTCTTCGGCTTTTCGCTGATGAAATCGATCACCATCGGGCTCGGTCTGCCGATCTTTCCAAGCCTCCTGATCGGCCATGCACTGCTGGTGCTGCCCTATTCGGTGCGCGTCGTCAGCGCCAGTCTCGCAAGTTTCGATTTCTCGATCGAGGAAGCTGCCATCAGCCTCGGCTGCCCGCCGCTGAAGACGTTTCTGACCGTGGTGCTGCCGAACATCCGCGCCGGTGTCATTGCCGCCTTCATCCTTGCCTTTATCACCTCGATCAACGATGTCTCCGTCTCGGTCTTCCTGACAGGCCCCGGCATCTCCACCCTTCCGATCCAGATCCTTGCCCATATGGAGCAGTTCTTCGACCCGACCATCGCCTCGGTTTCCGTGTTGTTGATGCTCGTGACCGTCGCCGTGATGGCGATCGTCGAAGCCACCCTGGGCCTCACCTTCCTGACAAAGTAGCCGCTCGTGACCGTATCGCTCTCCATCAACTCCATCAGCGCCCATTACGGCAAGACCGCCGTCCTGCAGGATCTTTCACTTTCCATCGCGGCTGGCGAGCTCGTCTCTCTGCTCGGCTCGAGCGGCTGCGGCAAGACGACGACGTTGCGGCTCGTCGCCGGCTTCCTGCAGCCGACGAGCGGCACGATCAAGCTTGGCGACCGCGATCTGACGACGCTGCCGGCGCATGCCAGAGATATCGGCCTGGTGTTTCAGAACTATGCGCTGTTTCCGCATCTGACGGTGCTCGAGAACGTCGCCTTCGGCCTCAAGCAGCGCCGCATGCCGACACAGGAACGCCGGCGGAAGGCAGCGGCCATGCTGGAGCGTGTCGGTCTTTCCGGCCTCGGTGACCGCCTGCCCGGCGCCCTCTCCGGTGGCCAAAAGCAACGTGTCGCGCTCGCCCGCGCCCTCGTCATCGAGCCGCCGCTCCTCATGTTCGACGAGCCGCTCTCCAATCTCGATGCCAAGCTCCGGGTCGACATGCGCGTCGAAATCCGCCAGCTTCAGCGCGCCAACGGCACGACCTCGCTCTACGTCACGCACGATCAGGAAGAAGCCTTCTCGATCTCCGATCGCGTCGCCATCATGAATGCCGGCCGCATCATGCAGCTCGACACGCCCGAGACCCTCTACCGCAAGCCCGCCAACAGCTTCGTCGCCCGCTTCGTCGGCTTCGAAAACCTGCTGCCGCTGCGTGTTGTTGAGCGGCAAGGCGCCTCCGTCACAGCCGAGGTCACAGGCGGCGGGCGCATTACGGTATCGCAGGAAGATTTCGGACCGCTTGCGGACAATTTTGTTCTTGGCTGCCGTGCGGATGGTCTTTCGGTTCGGGGGGAAGGTGATGGGTTGCCGGCGGTTCTGGGAACACGCACTTATCTCGGCCGCGCCTATCAATATCAATGTGAGACGGTGGCCGGCGCTATTGTCGCCAATG
>UCII01000042.1 GCA_900472485.1 Hyphomicrobiales bacterium | reverse complement strand
TGAATTGACCCCCGAAAGTTGGACACCCAACTTCGGGGGTTTTGCATGTCCAAATACAGCAGCGCATTCAAGCGAGAAGTCATTGAGTATTACGGCAATGGAGAGCGTAGCTACCGGGAGGTAGGTCTGCGCTTCGGGCTTGATTATTCGATGGTGCGGCGGTGGGTCTCCAGCCACGCGGAGCATGGCTTGGCGGGCTTGGCACGTAAACATAGTCACTATGATGCGCAGTTCAGACTATCGGTCCTCGAACGTATGTGGAAAGATGGTCTGTCCCGTCGACAGGCGGCCGCGCTTTTCGACATTCGCAACGCCGGTTGCCTCTCAGTCTGGGAGAGGCAATATGAGCGCGGTGGGCTTGAGGCCCTTGCCCCGCGCCGGAGAGGCAGACCACGATCGATGCCCGAGCCCCCTACCACGGACACCAGCACGGATGGAGCGCAGGATGACGCTGCCAAGAGCCGCGAGGAATTGCTGGCGGAACTGGCCTATCTGCGCATGGAGAACGCCTACCTAAAAAAACTGGAGGCCTTAACGCAGGCGCGTCACGCGCCGAACGGACGCAAGCCGTCCAGGCGTTAAGGCCGCAGCATCCGCTCGACGGGCTGCTGGCGCTTTCGGGCCTGGCGCGTAGCACGTTCTATTATCAGCAGAAGGTGCTCTCCTCCGGCGACCGACATGCGGCGCTGAAGGTGACGATCCGATCGATCTTCGATGAACACAAGGGACGCTACGGCTATCGTCGGGTGACGGCGGCGATCCGTGGCCGCGGAGAGGCTGTCAACCACAAGACTGTCCAGCGGCTGATGGTCGAGATGAGGCTGAAGTCCCTGGTTCGGCCGAAGAAGTACCGCTCTTACAAGGGCCAGGCTGGGCACGTCGCGCCAGATCTCATCCAACGACAGTTCGCTGCCCGGCGCATGAACCAGAAGTGGGCAACCGATGTCACCGAGTTCAAAGTCGCCGGCGAGAAGCTCTTCCTGTCGCCGGTCATGGACCTCCACAATGGCGAGATCATCGCGTATGAGATGGCGAGGCGGCCGATCTTCAAGCTGGTCAGGGACATGCTCAACAAGGCATTGACCAAGCTCCATGACGATGACAGGCCGATCCTGCATTCCGATCAGGGATGGCAATATCAGATGCCAGAATGGAGCCGTATGCTCCAACAAGGCAATGTCGCCCAAAGCATGTCACGCAAGGGCAACTGCCTCGACAATGCCGCCATGGAGAGCTTCTTTGCCACGCTCAAGTCCGAGTTCTTCCATCCCAATCAATTCGACAGCATCGACAATCTGCGAGACGGAATCGAGGACTATATTCGATATTACAACAACGATCGCATCAAGCTTAAACTCAAAGGGCTGAGCCCTGT
>UCII01000032.1 GCA_900472485.1 Hyphomicrobiales bacterium | reverse complement strand
ACCTCCTCCCCCGCCGCCGCCGAAGGCGGAGGAAGAGCTCGATGCTGGTGCCGGAATCGTCGAGGCGATGGTCGACGCCATGGAAGAGGAGAAATCGCCGATGGTGCCGCCGATATTGCCAGGGCGGAAATCACCGGAATACCAGATCGGCGCGTAAGCTGCCGCGGCAGCACCTGCAGCGGTGGCGAGCCAGGTCTCGAAGGCGCTCGACCAGGGCTTCTCCACCCCGAGAGCGACCGCATAGGGCAGCAGCTTTTCGAAGTGCTGTGGCGACATTTGCGGCGCGCCCTGCATGTTCATCCGGTCGCGTTCGGCGAGCGTCAGATATTGCCTGAGACCGGCGATGCCATCCATCATCTTCCGTCCGAGCGGCGTCGGGGCGCCCATGATGAAAAAGAAGACGACGTTGAGCGCGAAAATGCCGACGATGCCGGCGACCAGCGGCAGCAGGCCCGCTTCCCACAGCGGCACGACCGCGGCGGCAAAGCCGTTGACGACGACGGATACCAAGACGAAGCCGAAGAAGGCGCAGATCAGAACGGAAAGAATTCGCTGGCCCAGCCCGGCGCCAGGGCGCCGGAATCTGCGGCCGATGATGTTGGTAAAGATCGTAACAAAGATCGACAGGACACCGGGCATCACGATCAGCGGCACCGCATTTTCATGCAACCGCCCAAAGATGATGATGGATGCCAGGATCAAAACCGAGAGAGCAATACCGATCACGACATAGAGCGAATTGACCTTATAATATTCGCCGCGATGATCGCGCTCGATCGCGCTGCGAAACTTCCCACCCAGACGCTGTACTGCTTCGCCATTCTCCTTGTCGATGACGAGCGGCGCGAATGGTCCGACGGCCTGAATGAGCACCTTGTCGCCGCCGCTGAGATCGTTGCCGGACTTGCCTGTCGGGCGGATAACGACCTTTTCCTTCAAATCGTCCAGAATGACGTAGCCACGCACGGCAAGGTCGATCGCGGTTGCGGAGAATGCCGTCCAGCCGGAACTGGCGAAGCCCCTATTATCGATATAATTCACGAGCGCCGGCGAAATACCGTCTGGCGGGTCCCAGCGCGGAACCATGACACCCGGCGGGGGATCGCGGCCGACGGCGATCCAGCTTCGCATGTAATAGGCAAACAGCAGGATCAGCCCGCCGATGGCAATGATCGTGTCGAGGTGATCCCGAAGGAACCAGCCCCATTGCTGGCTGTCGCTCGGCGGTGTGATCGCTCCTTTGGCCAGCTTGATGGCGATCGTCAGGCCTTCAGCCGCTGCGAGCGGCCTGGTCGTTGCGAAGGTAACGATATTGTCCTGTTGGCTCGCACTTGCATTCTTGCCGGTAGCGCCGAGCGGCCCCGTAAAGAAGGCAAGCTGCTGCGGCTGCACGCCATCTGGCAGGGTGACGGTTGCCTTTGCATTGAGGATCGGGAACAGCCAGCCATTGCCCGTCACGTTCCAATAAAGCTCGTCATGATCGCCGAAATAGCGCATCTGCCTGTTAGTGTCATAGGTCAGGCGAAATGTATGCGGGCCTGGGTTCAGGATACGATCGGCCTTGCCGATATAGATGCGCTCGCCGCCGCTGATGCGTTCGGTGCGCCAATCTTCCGGCTGGCCGTCACGCTCGACGGAGACGACCTTGAAATCCACTTCGATCTCGCGACCGTTGGCGTCGGTCATCGTCAGCGGGAAATCCCGGAATATCCCGCGGCGGATGTTTTGGCCCTCGGCATTGACCGAGATCGTCTCGACGACTCGCATGGAGCCGTCACGATGCAGCGCGATCGCCTGATCGAAGTTGGTGATGAGTTCGGCTGCCGTCACCGCCGTTGCACAAAGCAGCAGGCACAAAGCCAGGAAGAACCCGCAAAGCCGTGTCATCGCTCCCCCAAAGGATGGCCGCGACGCCGTTGCCGGCGCCGCTCACGTCAGGAACATGCCTGCGCTCAGCCCTTGAGATGGCGGAGCGTCAGTCTTCGTAAGCGACACCAAGAGACGCCAGCACGTTCCAGTAGGACGGGAAGGTCTTGGCGACGCAATCGGGGTCGAGAATGCTGATGCCGCCGATCTTCAGACCGGCGAGCGCAAAGCTCATGGCGATGCGGTGATCGGCAAAGCTGTCGATTTCTGCTGGCAGCACCTTGCCGGCGAGGCTCGGATCGGATGCGACGATGAGATCATCGCCCTCTTCAGTCCCGAGGTTCGGCACGATGCGGGACAGGCCACTCGACAAGGCACGGATGCGGTCGCATTCCTTGACGCGCAGGTTCTCGATGCCGACGAAGCGCACCGGCGTTTCGTTGAAGGCGGCGAGAACGGCAAGCGTCGGAATGGCATCCTGCATCTGCGAGCCGTCGATGACGGCAGGAAGATGCGGAAACTTCGAGATCAGGTCATAGGCCTTCGCATCCGGCTGCGAGAACTGTTCTGCCGGCGTGCCGAGATCGATCTTGCCGCCACTCAAAACTTCAGCTGCCCAGAGATAGGTCGCGGCAGAAGCATCCGGCTCGATTACGAAGTCGGCGGCATGATAACCGGTGGGCTCGACGCGCCAGGCGACGGGGCTCACACGCTCCACCTTGGCGCCGAAAGCGCGCATGGCCGCAACCGTCAGATCGATATAGCCGAGAGCACCAATATGCTCGCCGAGCAGCTCGACATCGACGGCACGGTCACCGCCGGCTGCCATCATCAACAGTGCCGAGACATACTGGCTGGACAGGCCGCCATCGATCTGCACGCGGCTAGCCTCGAAGCGGCCTGTGCCGTTGATGATGACGGGCGGGCAGCCGGTCTCAGCCGAGGCATCGATGCCGAGCGAGCGCAGCGCGTCGACGAGCGGGCCGATCGGCCGCTTGCGCATATGGGCATCGCCATCGACGATGACCTTGCCGTCGACCAGCGCTGCAGCTGCCGTCAGGAAGCGCGTCGCCGTGCCGGCATTGCCGAGGAAAAGCGGTGCAGCCGGCGCCTTCAGCTTGCCGCTGCCAGTCACGATGAAGGTCGTGTCGTCGGGCTCGTCGATGATCACGCCCATGGCGCGCAGCGCTTCGGCCATATAGCGGGTATCGTCGCTCTTCAGCGCGCCGGTCAGCCGGCTCGTGCCCTTGGCAAGGCCTGCCAGCAGCAGCGCGCGGTTGGTGATCGACTTCGATCCCGGCGGCATGGCGCGTCCGGTCAATGGCTTGCCCGGCGGGATAATCGTGAGTTTGGCTCTACCCATCATCATTCTCTTTGGTCAGTCAGGAAAGCGGCCGATGGCCGGCGGTCGGCATCCTTTACCGCCTCACATGAAAAACCGATAGCGGAAATCTCAGAACTTTACCGTTGGAACGGCACGGTCCGCTTCGTTTGATATCTCGAAATAGGCCTTCTTGGTAAAGCCGAAGGGGCCGGCGATGAGGTTGTTCGGGAAGGTCTCGACCTTGACGTTCAGATCGCGTGCAGCACCATTATAATAGCGGCGGGACATCTGGATTTCACCCTCGACGCCTTCCAGCGAGCGCTGCAATTCGAGGAAATTGGTATTGGCCTTGAGATCGGGATAGGCTTCGGCGAGAGCGATCACGCGGCCGAGTGCCTGCGACAACAAGCCCTCTGCCTGGCCTCGGGCGGCGACATCTCCAGACGGCACGGCCTGCGCCTTGTTGCGCAGTTCGACAACCTCTTCCAAGGTCTGGCGTTCATGGCCGGCATAGCCTTTGACCGTTTCGACCAGATTGGGAATGAGATCGGCGCGGCGCTTCAACTGCACGTCGATGCCTGACCAGGCCTCTTCAGCCACCTGACGTGCGCGGACGAGGCCATTATAGGCGAAGACGACATAGAGCGCGGCCAGCACTATGATCGCTAGAAGAACAAGCATCTGAAATCCCCCCGTGGCGACTGCAACCCAAGGGACACTAGGCAGATTTTACGCCAATGTCACCCGGCTTTAACGGCGACCAGTACCAAGATAAACTGGCGATGCCCAACCCTGGGAAGCTTGCCTCAGGCGGCCTGCTGGTTCCAGTTGACGCCGCCTGCATCGGTCAGCAGAAAAGCCTCGCCGCAAGCCTTGGCAAGCGTGCGCACGCGCAGGATGTAGCTCTGGCGTTCCGTCACGGAGATGACGCCGCGGGCGTCGAGCAGATTGAAGACGTGGCTCGCCTTGATGCACTGGTCATAGGCCGGGAAAACGCATTTGTGCAGGCGTTGATTATCGCTGTCGCCGGGCGCGCCGGCAGCCAGCAATGCCTGGCATTCCTTCTCGGCATCGATGAAATGGCGGTGCAGCATCTCGGTATTGGCATATTCGAAATTATGCCGGGAATATTCCTGCTCGGCCTGCAGGAAGACATCGCCGTAGGTGATCTTGTCTTCGCCTTCTAGGCCGTTGAAATTCAGGTCATAGACGCTGTCGACACCCTGAACATAGGTGGCAAGCCGCTCCAGACCGTAGGTCAGCTCGCCGGCGACCGGCGCGCATTCGATGCCGCAGACCTGCTGGAAATAAGTGAACTGTGAGACTTCCATGCCGTCGCACCAGCATTCCCAGCCGAGACCCCAAGCACCGAGCGTCGGGCTTTCCCAATCGTCCTCGACGAAACGGATATCGTGCAGCAGCGGATCAAGACCGATCGCCCTCAGCGAACCGAGATAGAGCTCTTGCAGGTTCGGCGGATTGGGCTTCAGGATGACCTGGTACTGATAATAATGCTGCAGACGGTTGGGGTTCTCACCGTAGCGACCATCGGAGGGGCGGCGGGACGGCTGTACATAGGCGGCCCGCCACGGCTTCGGACCCAGCGAACGCAGCGTCGTTGCCGGATGAAACGTGCCCGCGCCGACTTCCATATCGTAGGGCTGCAGAACCGCGCAACCCTTGTCGGCCCAATAATTGTGCAGCGTCAGGATCAGCGCCTGAAAGGAGCGCTTCGGATTCATATGGTCGGGCACGTTGGCAGTCATGGGAATTGATTTCTTCCACTAGCGAATTGTTTGGCGAACAGGTGCCACGACAGGGCGAATGGGTCAAGGCTTTGCAGTACAAACGGCGATGCAGCCCCGAAGCGTATGAGTTTTACTCATCCTCGCGCTTCACATGATATTCGCCGGTCTTCGGGTCCTTGACCAGCGTTCCCATCGCGCCGGTGCGGCGTTCCGTTTCGGCGCGGCGGGATTTTTCGGCGAGCCGCTGGGCATCGCGCACGAAACGCCGATAGAGCAGCCAAAGGCCGCCGACGGCGACGACAAAGAAGATGATCTGGGGCATTACCCAGCGCTCCCGCTTACAATCCGTACCGGCTCCACAATGCCCTTTCCTCTGCTGCTTCTGCAAGTCCGGATGCGAGCCCCGCGCCGAGGTTATCGATGCCTCCCAATGAAATGCCCGGAGCCTTGCGGCCGAAGAGGCTGCGCGGCGTGGTGATCAGCGTCGGCTTGACCTTGTCACCGAAGCGCTTCCGCAATTCCTGGCGCATATCGCCGAGGCCATCGATCAGGCCGAGCTCCAGCCCGCGGCTGCCGGTCCAGAACAGGCCGGAGAACACCGTTTCGTCGGCCGAGAGTTTTCCTGTACGACGCTCGAGCACCATGTCGATGAAGACCTTGTGGATCTCCAGCTGCAGGCTCTTCAGATATTCGATGTCCTTTTCCTTCTCCGGCTTGAAGGGATCGAGGATCACCTTGTTGTCGCCGGCAGTATAGACGCGACGTTCGACGCCGATCTTCTTCAACAACTCCGGAAAACCGAACCCACCGGAGACGACGCCGATCGAACCGACGATCGAGGTGGCATCGGCAATGATCTCGTCCCCCGCCAGCGCGATCATGTAACCACCAGAGGCTGCGACATCCTCGACGAAGACCAGCACCTTCTTATCTTTCTCGGCGGCCAGATCGCGGATGCGATTGTAAATCATCCGCGACTGGACCGGAGAGCCACCTGGCGAGTTGACGACGATTGCGACGGCGGGCGCCGTCTTCATGCCGAAGGCTTTTTCAAGAGCCTGGGATGAGCCTGCCAGGTTCAGCGATTGCCGCAGCGGCCCTCCACCGGAAGAGATGACGCCGCTCAGGCGGACGACAGGGACGATCACCTCCTCCTTGCGGAAGCGCTTCGGAAGCATGCGTCTCAAGAACCCAACCATTCGTCATCCCTGTTTCATGATGTTTGCTGCCCCGTGATGTATGCACGGAAACGACAAACGCAATATTGCGGATCGTATTTGATGCCGATGCTGAGCGCGCCGAATGGCTAGCGGCGCGGATACGAAGTGCGGCCGTTGTTCATATCATCGACGAAATCGGTGAATTTATGCGTCCCTTCGCCGTGCATGATCAGAGGCGCGCGCAGTGCCAGTCTCGCCCTCGAACCCTTGATCGCCGTCACCAGAATGCGCACCGCACTCTCGCCCTCGCGGGGATGGATCGGCGTGATTTCAATGCCGCCAAAGCGGCGGCCGCAGGCGGCGATGATCTCGCCAATCGATTCCGGCCGCGCGATCAGCGAGAGCTGGCCTCCCGGGATCATGATCGCGCCTGCCGTGCGGATCCACCGTTCGAACAACCCGTCGGTCATGGCATGCGCCTCCGCTTTCAAGGCGTCAGGCGTCAACCGGTCGCTGGCATCGTTGAAGGGCGGGTTCATGATGACGTGGTGGAAGCTGTCGTCGACAAGGCCTGCTTCATTGCGGTCTTTGCCGGTCAGCGTGACATCGGTTTCGATGACCGAGACGCGGCCGGCAAAGCGCGCATTTTCCGGCAGCAGGAGGCTCTTGCGCGCGAACTCGGCCATATCGGACGAGCGCTCGAACAGCACGATCTCCGCCCGGTCGAGTCTCGACGCCACGGCCATGCCGGCTGCTCCCGCGCCTGCACCGAGATCCGCCACCCGGATCGTACGCTCATCTGCGACGAGCGCCGCCAGCAGCATGGCATCCATGCCGGAGCGGTGCCCCCTGCCCTTCGGCTGCACGACATGGAAGGCGCCGCGATGGAAGGCATCGATGGTTTCGGAGGGCTTGCCGGTCATGGCTGACCTCAGGTCCGCACCGGGCGCAACTCGTCACCGAGACCGGCATCGATGAGGATGCGGCGGGCCAGATCGGCACGCTCTTCCTCCACCAGAAAGCGTCGAGGCAGCATGCCGAGCGAACCTTCCAGAACGCTCATCGCCTGATCCGCCACCAGGCAATGGATTCCTGCATCCTTCATCAGACTCTCCGCAAATGAGAGGAGGACCGGGTCGTTGGTGCGGATCAGCTCGTGCATAAGCCTTAGAATTCCTGTCAAATTTACGCGACGAGACAATTCGCCTCTTGCCGCCTCTTTCGCCCCTTCTTATTGTGCTTTGCAGGAAATGAACAGGAGTCCGGATCGTTGGGCGTCGTGATACCGCTGGAAGAAAGCAAGAATAAACTGGCATCCATCAAGCCATTGTTGGACCTGACCAAGGCGGACATGGAACGCGTCAATCAGCTTATCCTGTCCAAGGCCGGCTCCGATGTGCAGATGATCCCCGAGGTTGCGGAGCATCTGATCTCCTCCGGCGGCAAGCGTTTGCGGCCGATGCTGACCATCGCGTCTGCCGCTCTTTACGGCTATCAGGGCGACAATCACATCAAGCTCGCGACATCGGTCGAATTCCTGCATACGGCCACCCTGCTGCATGACGACGTGGTCGACGAAAGCGATCTGCGCCGCGGCAAGTCCACAGCCCGGATGATCTGGGGCAATCAGGCAAGCGTGCTGGTCGGTGACTTCCTGCTCGGCCAGGCCTTCCGCATGATGGTGGAGGTCGGTTCGCTCGAAGCGCTTGACGTCTTGTCGTCAGCCGCCTGCGTCATCGCCGAAGGCGAGGTGCTGCAGCTTTCCGTTTCCAAGAACATGGAGACGACGGAGGACGATTATCTCTCGGTCATCCGCGCCAAGACTGCGGCATTGTTTGCCGCCGCAGCCGAAGTCGGCCCGATCGTTGCCAATGCCGGCAAGGCCGAGCGCAATGCGCTGAAGTCCTACGGCACCAATCTCGGCCTCGCCTTCCAGCTCGTCGACGACGCGCTGGACTACGGCGGCAAGGCTGCCGATCTCGGCAAGAATGTCGGCGACGATTTCCGCGAGGGCAAGATCACGCTGCCTGTCATCCTGGCCTATCGCCGCGGCACCGAGAAGGAGCGCGCCTTCTGGCGTGAGGCCATCGAGACTGGCAACAACAGCGACGAAAATCTCGAGAAAGCTCTCGGGCTGATCACGAAATATGGCGCGCTGGCCGACACAATTGCCCGTGCCGTCCATTACGGCACCATCGCGCGCGACGCTCTGGCACCCCTGCCGGAAACGCCCTGGAAATCGGCACTTCTGGAAGTGATCGATTTCTGCATCGAACGCGTTAATTGATGGCGGCGGCCTGAATTTGTTGCAGGGCCGCTTCAAAAAAGCCATCCTGTTGTGAATCAGTTGACACGAATGCGTTGTGCCGCCGGCGGTCTTCGCCGGCCATTCCCTTGATGAAAGGCTTTCTAATGCGGCAGAGACTTGCCATCCGTTTCCTTTCGGGCGTAGCCTTGGCGGCAATCCTTTCGGTGTCCGCCCTGACTGGCGCGCGCGCAGAGGATAAGCCGGCAGCGCCGGAGGCCAGTGCTCCGGTCACTTCTTTCGATCCGGATAGCGTCGATACCTTCGCAGGCGCGTTCCTCGCCGCCCGTACCGCAGATGTCGATCATGACTACGATACTGCCATTGCGCTCTACAAAAAGGCGCTGATGATCGATCCGAGCAATCCGGAAATTCGCCAGCGGCTGATGATCTCGCTGCTGCTGAACGGCAATCTGGAAGAAGGCGTCAAATACGCCAATGAGCTGAAGAGCGATCCTTCCGTCGAACGCGTGACCACCATCGTGCGCGGCATGGACGCCATCCGCCGTCACGAATACCGCACCGCGCAGGAAATCCTCAAATATAACGGGCCGAACGATCTCGACCGAATGATGACCAACCTGCTCGCCGCCTGGGCGCGCGCCGGATCCGGCCGCGGCAAGGAAGCGATCTCGATGATCGACAAGATGAAGGGCCCGGATTGGTTCAACATCTTCAAGAACTATCATGCCGGCGCCATCGCGCTGACGATGGGCGACCTGAAGTCGGCACGCTCGCATCTCAACGATGCCATCCTCGACAAGACCGGCGGCGCGACCGCACCTGACACCTTCATGCGCGCCGTCATGGCGCTCGCGCGCCTCGAAGCCAAGGCCGGCGACAAGCAGAAAGCCTTGGATGCGATTTCGGTCGGCGACAATCTTGTCAGCAATTATGCGCCGCTGAATGCGCTGCGCGACAGCATCAGCAAGGGCGACACACCGGACCAGCAGGTCACCAATGCCAGCGAGGGTGCGGCTGCCGTTCTCTTCACCATCGGTGCCGCGCTGAACCGTGATGGTGCCGAGGATGTCGTCTCGCTTTACCTGCAGATCGCCAACTCCCTCGATCCGAAGGCCGCCGATACGCTGGTGCTGCTCGGCGGGCTGGCCGAAAAGCAGGAGCAGACCGATCGCGCGATCGCCTTCTACAAGAAGGTGCCCGATGACTCGCCGATGGCCCGCATCTCCGAGCTGCAGCTCGGTCTCGCGCTCGCCCAGGCAGGTAAGGTCGACGACGCGCGCAAACATTTGAAGGCATTGATCGATTCCGATCCCAACGATGTCCGCAGCTATCTCGCCTATGGCAGCGTCCTTTCGGATGCCAAGGACTTCCAGGCCATGGCCGACAATTACGACAAGGCCGTGCAGATCATCGGCCCCGTGCCGAAGCGCAGCGATTGGGCCGTGTTCTTTCAGCGCGGCATTGCCTATGAGCGGCTGAAGAAGTGGGCGGATGCAGAGCCGAACTTCAAGAAGGCCCTCGAGCTCAATCCGGATCAGCCGCAGGTTCTGAACTATCTCGGCTATTCCTGGGTCGACATGAACATGAACCTCGACCAGGGTCTGGACATGATCAAGAAGGCCGTCGATCTCAGGCCGGACGACGGCTATATCGTCGATTCCCTTGGCTGGGCCTATTTCCGCCTCAATCGCTTCGACGATGCCGTGAGCGAACTGGAGCGGGCAGCGCAGCTCAAGGCCGGCGATCCGACGATCAATGACCACCTCGGCGACGCCTATTGGCGCGTCAATCGCAAGCTCGAAGCCGTCTACCAATGGAATCGCGCGCTCGCTTCGAAGCCGGAAGAGGCCGATATTCCGAAGATCAAGGAAAAGGTCGAGAAGGGCTTGCCGCCGCTCGACAACGATCCGAAGACCGTCGACAAGAGCAAGCTGCCCGATCCAGCACCAGCGCCCTCGCCCGACACGAACGCTCCGGCGCCGGTCGACAAGAAGTCCTAAGATTTCCATGAGCACGATCTTGGCTGCGGGCGCTTTCGACCTCACGGAAGAGGCGCCCGCAAAGATCAATCTTGCACTGCATGTCACGGGCCGCCGAGCCGATGGCTATCATTTGCTCGACATGCTCGTCAGCTTTGCCCGCCACGGCGATCGTCTTTTCTTTCGCGCAAGCGAGGATGACGATTTCAGCCTTTCCGGACGGTTCGGCCCGTTGCTTTCCGCCGATGCCGAGGCCGGCGACAATCTCGTTCTCAAGGCGCGCGATCTCTTGCGGCAGGCAGCCAAATCGGCCGGCTTCGATGCGCCCCCTGCCCATATTCATCTGGAAAAGAATCTACCGATCGCATCCGGCATCGGCGGCGGCTCGGCGGATGCGGCGGCGACCTTGCGCGGGCTGATGCGGCTATGGCGCGTTACCCTGCCGGAGGCGACAGTCAAGACCATCGCCTTGAAGCTTGGCGCCGATGTGCCGATGTGCCTTGCCAGCCAGCCGCTGGTCGCGCGCGGCATCGGCGAGGCAATCGACCTGTTGCCAGGATTTCCCGCCTTTGCCATGGTTCTCGGCAATCCGCTTGTCGGCGTCTCGACATCGGATGTGTTCCGGCAGTTCACCCGCAAGGACAACCCGCCGCTCTTATTTCCATCGCAGATGCCACAGGGACACGGCGAATGGATCGACACGATCAAGATCCTGCGCAATGATCTCGAACCGCAGGCGCGCTCGATCTGCTGCGAGATTGGTGTGCTTTCCGGCTTGATCGAAAGCGAATCCCCAATCCTGACACGCATGTCCGGCTCCGGTGCGACGTGCTTCGGCATTTTCAACGATATCGAACAGGCGACTGCCGCCGCCGCTTCGCTTCACAGGCAGCGGCCAGGCTGGTATTTCCAGGTAACCGAAACGATCGCGGGAGAGGCATGATGGCAGCGTCAAGCAACGAAAGATCCTTCATTCCCGTCGGCATCGCCGTATTGACCGTTTCCGATACGCGCACGCTCGCCGACGATAAATCCGGCGATACGCTGGTTGCCCGCATTGCAGAGTCGGGCCACAGGCTTGCTGCCCGCGCCATCGTGCCAGACGACAAGGAGCGCATCCGCGCGCAGGTGGAAGCCTGGACGAAGGACGATGCGGTCGACGTCGTGATCACCACCGGCGGCACGGGCTTTACCGGCCGCGACGTCACGCCGGAGGCGCTGGAGCCATTGTTCGAGAAGCGAATGGATGGGTTTTCGGAAGTCTTTCATCGCATTTCCTACGACAAGATCGGCACGGCGACGATCCAGTCGCGAGCGACCGGCGGCGTTGCCAATGCCACCTTCATCTTCGTGCTGCCGGGCTCTCCCGGCGCCTGCAAGGATGCCTGGGACGGCATCTTGAAGGCGCAGCTCGACTATCGCCACATGCCCTGCAATTTCGTGGAGATCATGCCGCGTCTCGACGAGCATCTGAAGCGCGGCGCCGGCTCGAGATAGGTCTTCTGCTCGCCGCGATATTGGGCGTTGGTCATGCCTTCGGAAGGACAGGAATTGATTCCCAGGAATCGCCGCTGAGTATAATGCAGCTCCGACCGGATACATCACTCACCAGCAGTGTCCAGTTGCCGCTCTCGGCGGCGTAGATCTCGACAATCGTGCTCTGATCGAGCTTGCCGACGGCCGAAAGCTTTTCCGAAAGATGGTCGCCAAGAAACGCGACGATATCGACGTGCTGAGCGCAGGCGAGCGTTACCTGGGAGGCGGCGACGCGAGGATAGAGGATCGATGTTGCCACGAGGGCCGTTGCCATGAGGCGGGTGAGCATTGTGCGTTTCATAACGCACCTCCTTTCGCCGAAATCCCGGCGAAAAAGGAGAGTTCCGCTGACCAGTTCCGCCTGATATCGGCATCTTCATGGTCGGCCGCCTGACGCGACACGCGTAAGGTGCCGCCACACGCAAATTATCGCAGCTATTCGCGCGTTTACAAATGGAATCTGCTGAACGCTGGGGCCTATCGCGCCGCGCGTGCTACCCAGGACGGAATGAGCTCGCTTGAAAGCCGTCGGCCCTTCTGTCCCTTGGCGAACTCCGCCAGCCCCATGCCCGACCTGGCGACGGCGATCGCCTCGTGCTTGGAAAGCAGCAAACCCAGTTCCAGCGGCGCCATACGACGGCCGATTCGCTTCAGAAACGGGCGACGATAACCGCGCGATGCTGTAAAGCGCGCCGGCATCTTGTTCAGCGAGACATATTCGGCGACCTCGTCGATCCAGCCCGCTTGCGGTCGCGCGCCCGGCTCGACCAGCAGCAACCATTCGCCACGGGCCGACCGCAATATATCCTTGATATCCCATTGCGAATAAAAGCGGCAGCCGGCAGCATCGGCCACTTTCGATGTGCCGTCCCTGGAACCGTGATCGAGCACGACCACGTCGCTGACCAGCCCCTCGACCGCGCCTGCCACCAATGCCGCCAATGTCTGCGCCAGCTCGGGTTCGTGATCCTGGCATTCGATGATGACCGTCAACATTGCCCATTTATAGAGCGCCGCATAATTTATTGCCAGCACCTAACCCTCAGGCTCGAGCGTTTAAGAAAAGCATCATAAGCTGCCGCAAATTCACAGCCGGCCCCGCCGAATGCCTCCGTGAATGAGATGGAAAATGACGGTCGCGGATTTTTGTTCTTGCAATGTTCTCATTTGTCGGATAGGAATTTAATCATCTTAGACGCGGCATGCGATGGCATGAGCCGCCCTGGAGCTACCGATGAACGAGCAGTCCCTTGCAGGGCAGGCCGCTTTCGCGCCTGCCAATACGGCAGATGTTGCCAACGCTTTGATCGCCGATTCCGGTCTTAGGGTCGACGTCGAGCGTCGGCGCGGACGCGGCGCCGGATTGAACCCCAGCGGTCGGTTCGAGCCGCAGCAGCGCGAAGCCTTCGACGACGGCTGGCAAAGCTGGGAAGAGTTGCCGCCCTTCAAGACCGAGGTGCAGGTTGAAAAGCCGCGCACGGCCATTACCCGCAACGAATCCCCCGATATTTCTTTCGATCGTTCCATCAATCCCTATCGCGGTTGCGAGCATGGCTGCATCTACTGCTTCGCGCGGCCGACACATGCCTATATGGGGCTTTCGGCGGGGCTGGATTTCGAATCGAAGCTGTTTGCCAAGCCGGATGCAGCCAAGCTTCTGGAGCGCGAATTGGCAAAGCCCGGTTACAAGCCGCGTGTTATCGCCATAGGCACGAATACCGACCCCTATCAGCCGATCGAGAAGGAATGGCGGATCATGCGCCAGATCCTTGAGGTGCTGAACCGGGCAAACCACCCGGTTGCCATCGTCACCAAATCGGCGTTGGTCATGCGCGATATCGATATTCTGAAGGAGATGGCAGCCAAGAATCTGGTGCGGGTGGGAGTATCGGTGACGACGCTCGACCGGAAGCTCGCACGCACCATGGAACCGCGGGCAGCGACACCGCCACGGCGGCTGGAAGCGATCCAGGCTTTGAACGAGGCAGGCATCCGCACCGCGATCATGGTGGCGCCGATTATCCCCGCGCTCAACGATCATGAAATCGAGCGTATCCTCGATGCAGGCAAAGCGGCCGGCGCGCAGGAGGCGAGCTATGTCATCCTGCGGCTGCCGCTGGAAGTGAGCCCGTTGTTTCGCGATTGGCTGCTGCAGCACTATCCGGATCGCTATCGCCACGTCATGTCACTGATCCGCTCGATGCGCGGCGGCAAGGATTACGATGCGGAGTTCGGCAAGCGCATGAAGGGTGCGGGGCCTTATGCCTGGCAGATCAGCCGCCGTTTTGAAATGGCGACGCGCAGGCTCGAGCTCACGCGCCGCAATATCGCTTTGCGTGACGACTTGTTCGTGCCGCCCGATGGCAGCGGCGTCCAATTGTCGTTGCTTTGATATTCCTTGCGGGTTTTCCCTGACCCCGCTGGAAAAGCCCCCCGGTTCGCCGCCATGATCCACCGGGGGCTTGCAGGAGATCGGGTGGTGTGCGAGCTTCGCCGCATGACACGCAGCACATCACCCGATTCTCCAATGCTCTTCGAGGACGTCCCGCTCGTTCCCACTTTCGAGCTGGAGCTGATTGCACGGCGGGCCGGCCATTGGCCTGTCGCCGGGGCCGATGAGGCTGGCCGAGGCCCGCTTGCCGGGCCGGTCGTGGCCGCCGCCGTCATTCTCGATCCAGAACGTATCCCGGATGGGCTTAACGATTCCAAACAGCTGACCGCGGCCAGACGCGAAGAGCTGTTCGTGGAGATTCTCGCAACAGCCACGGTCTCTATCGCCTCATCAAGTGCGGGCCGTATCGACACGACCGATATCCGCAAGGCAAGCCTCGATGCGATGCGGCGCGCCATTCGCGGACTTGCCGTGCCGGCAAGCTATGTACTGACCGATGGGCTCGATGTGCCAGTTGGACTCGCCTGCCCCGGAAAAGCCGTCGTCAAGGGAGACGCGCGCTCCTTCTCCATCGCTGCCGCCTCGATCGTCGCCAAGGTTACCCGCGACCGAATGATGGCCCGCGCAGGTATTGTCTTTCCGGCCTATGGCTTTGCAGCCCATGCCGGCTATGGCACTCCTCAGCATCGTGCTGGCATCGAGGAACATGGTCCCTGCCCGCTGCACCGCATGAGCTTCCGCCCGTTGCGCAAAGAGGCCGTTTGAAACTCAGCCTGTCAGTCCGGCGACGATTTCAATCGAGTATTTTCTGATATAGGCGATGTCTTCCCTGTAGATGCGATCATGTCCTTCCTGGAGATTCCGGCGATATCTCTCGATGCCGCGGGCAGCTTCCCGTTCCATGAAAGCCAATAGCGCCTCAAGCCGCTCGACGATGATTCCAGGCAATGAGGGACGCTCGGCAATGGACAAGCCATAGGCGTCGGCAAAGATACGGGCACGATCGACTTGGGCGGCAAGTGTTTCCATTTCCTCGAGAGCGATGCTAGAGGACAGCGGCGCCCAGCGATAGACGGCATAGGCCAGATCCCATATTCGCTGACCGGGATGCGCAGCCTCGAAATCGATGATGCCGGTCACTTCGCCATCATTCAGCACGACATTGTAGGGGGCGAAATCTCCATGGCAGATGACCTCGCAAGGCGAGCGGGCCGGCAATTGCCACGTATAATCGGCTTCAAGGTCCTTTGCGAACAAGCTAGAACAATCATGATAGCGACGCAGCAGCGATGCAGCCGACCGCAGCGCCTTTTCGCCGCGCATAGCGGCGTGGCCATCGAGATCGCCGGTATCTCCGGGCAGATAGGTTACACGCTCCCAGGCCTCGTCGTATCCAGCCGAAATCGGAGCTGCATCGAAACCATGCCGATGTAACGCAACCAGCAAGGCGTGCACGCCCGGTGTCCATGCCGCAACCGGCTTCACGATGAGATCGCCTTGACGAAACGGTTCGCTACCGGTCGTTGCCTGCATCCACTCTCCCCTCATGCACTGATCTTGCCTCCCGTTGCGGTAATGATCAATCATGGCTGGGCCTGAAACAAAAAAAGCCCTACCGAAGCAGGGCTCTTTCGAGTTTCGATAGTCCTGAGCCTTAGTTCAGCCGCGTCTTCACTTCCTTGACGGCGTCGCTGAAGAGGCCTGACTGGACGTTGCCATCGGCCTTCTTTGCCAGAACCGATTCAGCAGCAGCGATCGCAAGGTCAACGGCGGCGGAGCGGACCGCCTTCATCGCATCGGCTTCGGCCTGCTTGATCTTCTGCTCGGACAAAGCGGTGCGGTTGGCAACGAACTCCTCGGTCTTCTTGCGAGCCTCGGTCGTCAGCATTTCCGCTTCGCGCTCGGCTGCGGCAACGATATGTGCCGCTTCAGCCTCGGCTTCCTTGCGCTTGCGCTGATATTCGGCCAGCAGATGCTGGGCCTCTTCGCGCAGACGCTTGGCTTCGGCCAGCTCGTTGCGGATCTGATCGGCGCGGTCGTCCAGCGACTTTGCCATCATGCCCGGAACCTTGAGGTAAACGATCAGGCCGAGGAAGATGAGAAGGCTGACAAACGCGAAGAAGGTGTTGTCGAAAGCGAATTCCATGGATCACCCCTCCTGCTTGGCGGCAGCAGCCGCAACCGCAGAGGCGACATCGGCCTTGCCGGCGACATTGCCAACCAGCTGCTCGACGACAGCGCCGGCCGTCTCTTCGGCAATTGCACCGACATCACCGAAGGCTTTCGCCTTGATTTCAGCAATGCGGCCTTCTGCGGCCTTGAGCTTCTCAGCCAGGCTTGCCTCGATCGCCTTGCGATCCTCTTCGGCTTTGGCCTTGGCGGCATCGCGGGCAGTGGCGCCGATGGAATTCGCCTTGGCGCGCGCAGCGGCCAATTCGCTTTCATAGGTCGCGACGGCGGCGTCGGCCTCGGCCTTCAGACGCGAGGCCTCTTCGATATCCTGGGCGATCCGGTCATGCCGGCTTTCCAGAATGGTGCCGACGCGCGGAATAACGATCTTCTGCATGGCCACGTAGAAGATGACGAAGGTGATCACCAGCCAAAACAGCTGTGACGGATACGTCGTATGGTCAAACGGCGGGAATACGCCGCCGTGATGGCCTTCATTCGGCGCACCCGTTTCCGTGTGCACCGCTCCGGCGGCCGGCGGTGCTTCTTCAGCATATGCCGGGGTCACAAACATGCTCACCTCCAGGTGGTCTGCAAATACAAAGAATCACGGCTCGCTGCCCGCGAACCGTGATCTATGACGCCGCT
The DNA here is from genome assembly GCA_900472485.1 of Hyphomicrobiales bacterium. Taxonomy (GTDB): domain Bacteria; phylum Pseudomonadota; class Alphaproteobacteria; order Rhizobiales; family Rhizobiaceae; genus Rhizobium. The sequence continues at coordinate 42,678 of UCII01000032.1, read as the reverse complement.
GATATCAGACGGCGAAAAGCAGGAGGAGAGCGACGAGCAGCGAGAAGATGCCCAGAGCTTCCGTAACGGCGAAGCCGAATACCAGACGGCCGAACTGGCTGTCAGCAGCCGACGGGTTGCGCAGTGCGCCGGACAGGTAGCTGCCGAAGATATTGCCGAGGCCGAGAGCCGTGCCGGCCATACCAAAGCAAGCCAAACCTGCGCCGATGAACTTTGCTGCTTCCGCGTCCATGTTGAACTCCTTTGAAATGGTTGTGCGGTGAATGACTGACGCCCGTTAGACGCCAATGTCTTTATCCTTAGTGGCCACCCGGATGGATTGCGTCGTTGAGGTACATGCAAGTCAGCACCGCAAAGACGTAAGCCTGAAGGAAGGCGACAAGGAACTCGAGACCGGTGAGGGCGACGGTCATGATAAGAGGAAGAACAGCTCCGCCGATACCAAGCGCGCCAAGTGCTCCGAGCGAGGCGACGAAGCCTGCGAACACCTTAAGCGTGATATGACCGGCCAGCATGTTGGCGAAAAGACGAACGGAGAGCGAAACCGGACGGGATAGGAAGGAGATGATCTCGATCGCCACCACCAGCGGCAGAAGAACACCCGGAACACCCTCAGGAACGAAGATCTTGAAGAAGCCGAAACCATGCTTGATCAAGCCGTAGAAAATAACGGTAAAGATGACGAGTAGCGCAAGCGCCAGCGTCACGATGATCTGGCTGGTGACGGTGTAGAAATAAGGAACAAGACCGAGCAGGTTCGCCGTCAGCACGAACATGAAGAGAGAGAAAACCAACGGGAAGAACTTCATTCCCTTCGTCCCCGCCCCTTCTTTCAACATCGAGGCGATGAACTCATAGGCCATTTCCGCCACCGACTGCGAGCGCGTCGGGATGACACCGCGCGGCGCGCTGGCGAAATAAAGGAAGCCTGCGGAAAGCACTGCGGAAGCAACCATGAACAGCGATGCGTTGGTGAACGAAAAATCAATTCCGCCGATATCGATCGGGATAATCTTGAAGATCAGGAACTGATGGGTAGGATCGTTTGCCACCGCTTGTTCTCTTTCATTTTTCCGCTCCACCGAGCGGATGCTTCTCATCTGGAAACAGCGCCGCAGCGTTGCTTCCGCTCATTTCTTATTAGGTCCACCCTCGCCCGGCACCGGTGTGGCCACCTTGCCCGCAGAGCGCAGCACATTCAAAACGCCGGCACAAAATCCGAGAAGCAGCAAGATAATCATGCCCCACGGCGTCGTACCGACAAAACGGTCGAAGATATAGCCCAGAACGGCGCCAACGATGATTGCGGCTATGAACTCGCTGGAAAGCTTCATCGCCTGAGCATAGCCCTTACGGCTTTCCTCGGCGCGAACCTCCCCGCGTTCATCCTCTCTCACCGCAGCACGCTTGGTCGCCAATTCGGCTTCCAGCTGCGCCCGCCGCTGTTCCAGACCCTCGTCGCGGTCATCCGTCATAGTGGCATCCTCCCCATTTTCGTTGCGCGCAATCCCTGTACCCCGGTCAAACGCGTAAACGAACAGCAGGTTTCGCCACCTTTCGGCCCGTTTTGAAGTCGCGCGCAACATAGTTTTAGGAAAAAGCATAGTCAAGGCGTAGGCGTCATCTGTCCAGCCATAAATTAGCCCAATTAAATCATGAGCTTAGAGCGAAAGAGCCATATTGACCGAAAACAGAGCGGAAGAATCCTCTTCAGCCCGCGCTTCCCTGTGGCTTTTTTGCCAGGGGAAGCGGCCCTCGCCGCCGTGTCAATCTGCCGGAACCGGCCGCCTCAGCTCCAGCCGCCGCCATAAGTCCTGTAGAAGATGTGCATGCCTATGCGGCCGACCTTCACCATTTCAGCGGCCCATTTCGGGCGGACATAGACAGCATGATAATGAGTGGCGGAACCGACTTCCGGCAGCCAGATCTTGCCGGCGGTCACCGCCATGGCGACCTGGCGGGCAATGCGCCAGTGTTCGGGAGAATTGACACGCTCCTTGACGTTGTCACAGGCGAAGGAAAACTGGCAAGCGTTGGTCCAATCCTCGTTCTGATAGACGACGCCGCAAATGGTCTTCGGATAAGCGGGGTTGCGGACACGGTTGAGGATGACCTGGGCAACGGCCGCCTGTCCTTTCACGGACTCGCCCCTCGCCTCGAAATAGATGCCGGTCGCAAGGCATTGCTGCTCATCCGGCGAGAAGACCGAGGGCGGCAGGACATTGGCTGCCCAGGCATGATCCTTCGGGCCGATCTGCGGCACGAAGCGGCCCTCGCCGTCCTGATCCTTGGCGAGAATGGAATCGAAGGGCGAGACACGGGCATAGTCCGGCGCCGGCGAGGCATAGGCCGCCGCAAGAACATCGGCATTCTGATTGGTGACCAGATTGGCGATATAGGCCGGTACGCTCTCGTCCAGCTTCGGCGGCTCTTTCTTATAGAAGGCGGTGGCGATCTGGATTTCCTTGCCGCCGAGCTGCGGCTTCAGGAAGGCGGTACGCTCACCGGTCGCGGATTCCGGCCGAAGCAGCATGCTCTGGCGCTGCAGCACAGAGCCTGCGGAAAAATCCTTCGGCGGCTGCATCGGCGTGATGGCTACCACTCTGCCCTTCTTGTCCTGCCGGTTGATGCGATCCTCGTCGGGCCGGGGATCGCTGCCCTTGGCTTCGGACTGGAACGCGACACGGCGTCCGTCCGGCAACACCAGACCGCCGTCTCCAATGGCGGCAGAGGCCTTGACGTCACCGAAGGCCAGTTCGGCCTGATGGGTGGAACCGGCTGGCGAGTCAGTCATCACCATGCGCCAGTTGGCTCCTTCCCTATCGATCCCGGCAAGCAGGCCGGCAAGATCGCCATAGGCGGCTGTCGACGGAAAAATAAGCCAGGCGCAAAGCCCGAAGACGGCTGGAGAGGTCCAATTTTGTGGCAGGAACCGCGACTTGCGGCTGACATAACGCGAGCGAGACAATACCGGACTCCAAACGGCACTCGAAACTAGGAGCCGGAATAATCTCCCATTAACCTTGATGGATGGTTAATTCAGGCAATTCTATGGTTACGAATGTGACGGCACGCAAACAGATGTCATCGTACCCGATACATAAGGCGTCAGGATTGTCGCTCAAAGCCGCTATTCTCTATGCCTGAACAGCCCATTACGTAAGAGCCGTGAGCAACTCTGTTCCAGGCGGAGGCTCGATATGTTCGGCCTCCATGTATCGGCGCACGAGAACGACTGAGACATAAGTCCAACCAATGGCCTGCAGCAAGTTGGACCCCAAAGAGATCGCGACAGCAGGGATATTCAAGCGACCATTCGCGATAAGATCCGCGCTCCCAACGTCAGTCGCAAGAACCAAGACGATCACCGCAGCGACGAGCGGGACGGCCAGCCCCAGGAATACCAGAGATGCCGTCGACGGAAAACGCGCCAGGCCTCTCCGCAAAGCCCCTCCTATACTCGTGTTGGTGCCATGGAGCTTCGCTGGCAACCACGTGCCAGCAAGTGAAAAGATAATGGTGAACACTGCCAAAAATGCCAGCATTGCCCATAATCCGAAGTAAGTCTTGCCGGCACCATCCGAGCTCAAAAGAAAAACAAGAGCAGGCAACATTACCAGGAATGCAAGCAGCGTCAGCGCGAGGCTCCTCAACATATATCCACCGATTGGAAGCTTTCCGGCCTTAGCCGCCGCGGTGAAATTCAGATTGCGTAGAACAGAGCTCTGTACATTCATCGCCAACATGCTCGACAAGAAGAAAGTCACGCCTGCCGTCGCGGATTTCCCGGAATACTCATCGAAAATCGAAGCGCCAACCGAACACAACACGAATATCACGTAAAATGCCGGATTATTCCGGGCGATGGATAAAGTCTGTCTGAGCATCTGCGTTCGCTCCCCCCCCGAGAGCATTGCATCGCTTTCGCCTTTAAATTGAATAGGCCAGCACCCCGCTTGCGCAATAGAAAAATGAAGAGGCCCGGCGGATATCCACCGGGCCTTGAACAACCAGCAAGAATATCCGTGTCAAATGATGACGTGCGATCCGAGCTCCACCACGCGATTGGCCGGCAGGCGGAAGTAATCCGATGGGTCGGTCGCGGCGTTGGCGAGCGCGATATAGAGCCGGTCCTGCCAGTGCGGCATGCCGGATTTCGCATCCGGCACCAGCTTGCGCCGGCCGAGATAGAAGGAGGTCGACATGATGTCGAACTTCAGGCCCGTCTTGCGCAGGGTCGCGAGTGCCTGCGAGACATTCTGCGATTCCATGAAGCCGAAGCGCAGTTCGACACGCGAGAAACGATCCGAGACCTTCTCGACCGTATAACGATCCTCCTGGGCGACGCGCGGCTTGTTGATGGTGCGGATCGTCAGGATGACGTTCTTGTCGTGCAGGACGTGATTATGCTTCAGATTGTGCAGCAGCGCGGCGGGCGCGGATTCCGGATCGCTGGTCAGGAAGATTGCCGTACCGGGCACATGCGCGGGCGAATGATCGCTTTTACGCTCGATGGAGCTGACGAAGGAGGACAGCGGGATATCGGTGTGCCGCGTCTTTTCCATCAGGATCGAGGTGCCGCGACGCCAGGTCCACATGATCACGGTGAAGGCCGTCGCGATCATGACCGGAACATAGCCGCCGTCGTGGATCTTCAGAAGGTTGGCGCCGAGGAAGACGAATTCCAGCAGCAAGAGCGGCGTGAGCACGGCAACCGCCATCGGCAGCGTCCAGTTCCAGCGGACCCGGACGAATTCAAACGCCATAATCGAGGTGACGACCATCGCGCCGGTCACCGAAATACCATAGGCCGTTGCCAGCGCGTCCGAGGTCTTGAAGGCCAATACGAGGAAGATGACGCCGAAGAACAGGACCGTATTGACCGACGGCAGGAAGATCTGCCCGGTATTGGTCTCGGAGGTAAAGAGGATTTCCATGCGCGGCAGGAAGCCGAGGTGAATCGCCTGACGCGTGAGCGAGAAAGCACCGGTGATGACGGCCTGGCTGGCAATGATCGTCGCCATCGTGGCAAGAATGACCACCGGCAGGATCGCCCAATGCGGATACATCAGGAAGAACGGGTCGGACATGGCCATGGGATCGCGCAGAACCAGCGCTCCCTGGCCAAAATAGTTGAGCGTGAGGGACGGAAACACCAGCACGAACCAGGCCCACTGGATCGGACGGCGGCCGAAATGGCCAAGGTCGGCATAGAGCGCTTCCGCGCCCGTCACGGTCAGGAATACCGCGCCGAGAACCACAACGCCAAGAAAGCCTTCGCGCATGAGGAAGCTCACCGCATACCAGGGATTGAGCGCTGCCAGAATGCTGTAGTCATCGGAAATGTGCATGATGCCGGCAAGGCCCATGACGATGAACCAAAGCGCCGTGATCGGGCCGAAGAAGCGGGCGACCGCACCGGTGCCATGCGACTGGATCGCAAACAGCAGCGCCAGGATCGCGACCGATATGGGCACGATATAATCCGACAGTTGCGGCGTGACGAGCTTCAGACCTTCGACCGCGGAAAGGACCGAAAGCGCCGGGGTGATCATCGCGTCGCCGAGGAAGAGCGCGGCACCCAGGAGGCCCAGCAGCATCAGGACGGCCGTATGGCCATTCGCCGTCTTCATCAACAGCGCGAGAAGCGACAAGGTGCCGCCTTCGCCGTCGTTGTCTGCACGTAGCAGAAAAAGGACATATTTGATCGTGACGATGATGGTCAGCGTCCAGAACATCAGCGAGACGACGCTGATGACTTCGCCGCGCGTCAGACCGTCGGCGGCCACCGGCTTCAATGCTTCGCGAAAGGCATAGAGCGGGCTCGTACCGATATCGCCATAAACCACGCCAATCGAACCGAGCGCGAGGTATGCGAGCTTACGAGCGTTCATTTTCCCGTCGGGAGAATGATGGGTTTCGTTAGACATTCAGGATCACTAGACTCTCAGAGCCAGCCTTTCCAGCGAAAAAAGAAAAACGGAACGATGGCGGAAACCACCATCAACAACAACGATGTCGGGTAACCGTAGGCAAAATGCAGTTCGGGCATATGCTCGAAATTCATGCCATAGACGGACGCCACCAGCGTCGGCGGCAGAAACACCACGGAAGCGATCGAAAAGATCTTGATGATGGCGTTCTGCTCGATATTGATCAGCCCGAGCGATGCATCCAGCAGGAAGGTGATGTTTCCCGCGACGAAAGACGCATGCTCCGACAGTGACTGGACATCCCGCGAGACGTTGCGACACAGTTCCCTGGCCTCATGGTCCTGCTGCATGGCGGGGATGGTATGAAGAAAGGTCAGCAGCCGGGATAACGAACTCAGACTGTCACGTATCTTGCTGAGCGTACGGTGATAGCCCGCGATGTCCTTGAGCTTTTCTTCCAGATAGTTGCCAGGGCGGCGGATCTTCTTTACGCGATCGCCGAACACGTGCACCGACAATATATCGATACCCGCAACGGTCTGTTCAAGGACCTCGGCGGTACGGTCGACGATGGTTTCGAGAAGCTTGGCAAGAAGCGCGACACCCGTGCGCCGCTCCTGCGGAATGCGCTGCAGCGCCGCGATGAAGAGCGCGAAGGACTTCGGCTGCGCATAGCGGATGGTGACAAGCCGATGTCCCGTCAGGATGAAGGCGACATCGGTGAGCATCGGCAGATTAGTGTCGGCCTTCCACAACAGCGACGCCGTGAGAAAGACGGAGCCGTTTTCGACATAGAGGCGGCTCGATGGCTCGATGTCCTTCATGTCCTCCCGGGTCGGCACCTCAAGGCCCAGCAGACGCTCGATGCTGGCTTCCTCCTCACGGGACGGGTCGACCATGTCGATCCAGACCGCATTGTCCGGCAGCCGGGAGGCAGCTGAAAGATCGGGAAGCTCGAGCCGCTTCTGGTCTGAGCAATAGGCAGTTATCAACTGCTCGCTCCCGCAGCAGCGGAGACGACGCTAAGGCCGAGGCACATTGCGCGCACTCGCTGCGATCCCACCAATGGCCAATGAAAAAAGCTCATAAAACCCCGGTCGTATCCCGCCGGTCCGGCCAGGAATCCGTGTCCATGTTCCATTGCGCTGCTGTACCAATCCTTCGCCCGTCCTGGCGAAGCCGCCTGCTCGGACGAAATAAAACCACCATGCGGCGGAGGGCGGTCATCGGAAATGCTCGACCAGTTCCACGCCGGCGGCGCATATGCAGCAAAGCTCGCAAAGAATCAAGTCACAACCTCTTCATTGCGCGATTTCACCGCAGTTTGGCTAAACTTGCGAAGTCATAGCACAGGATGCCGACAAGACAATCCGTCACTATCCGGAAAGCTCAGATGTCTTTGTGAATTATTCAAATACGATCGATGGCGCCGCGCGCTGCGGTGCTTCTGCCACTTGCTTCCAGACATTCGCTGCTATCTCGCGGTAAATATTCGCAACCACTCCATTGGGCTCTGCCGCCACGACCGGCGTGCCGGCATCCGAAGTTTCGCGGATGCCCATGGTCAGCGGCACTTCACCAAGGAAAGGCACACCGATGCGTTCCGCTTCCCTGCGGGCGCCGCCATGGCCGAAAATATCGTAGCGCGCACCGGTATCCGGCGCGATGAAGTAGCTCATGTTCTCGACGATGCCGAGGACGGGAACCTCGACCTTGCGGAACATGTTTAGGCCCTTGCGCGCATCGATCAACGCCAGATCCTGCGGCGTCGAAACGATAACGGCGCCGGCAAGCGGCACCTGCTGCGCCATGGTGAGCTGCACGTCGCCGGTGCCGGGGGGCATGTCGACCACGAGCACGTCGAGCTCGCCCCAGGAGACCTCGCGCAGCATCTGCAATAGCGCCGATTGTACCATCGGCCCGCGCCAGATCATCGCGGTCTCCTCCTCGACGAGGAAGCCCATCGACATCACCTTGAGGCCGTAATTCTCCATGGGATTGATGATGCGCCCATCGATCTGCGTCGGACGGCCGGAAATCTTCAGGAGGCGCGGCATCGAAGGGCCGTAGATATCGGCATCCAGAATGCCGACCTTCAGGCCGTTGGCAAGCAGCCCCAGCGCCAGATTGACCGCCGTCGTCGATTTGCCGACGCCGCCCTTGCCCGAGGCGACCGCGATGATGGCCTTGACGCCCGGAACGCCGATCTTGGCGGCGCGGGGCGGCTGTTGCGGCGCGTGCTGGTGAGGATGCGAATGGCCTTGCGGGGCAGCTTGCGCAGCCGCGGGCCGGGGCCCCGGAGCGCCAGCCTTCTTGTCAGCCGTCAGCGCGACCAGGGCACCTTTGACACCGGGCATATCCTTGACGACCCGCTCGGCGGCGAGACGCATCGGCTCCAGATCCTTGGCGCGCTCGGCGGGAACGGTGATGGAGAAATAGACCTTGCCATCGGAGATGAAGACATCCGACACCATGCCGAGTTCAACGATGTTGTGCTCCAGGTCCGGGCCGCGAACCGTCCTCAACGTTTCCAGCACCTGTTCCTTGGTGACGTCTGCCATTTCATCCTCACTGCAGAATCTTTTTTGGCAGCGCCGCATGGGGCGGACGCTTTCCGAAATCATTCTGGCTTAGATAGTAGAGAGGCGGGCCTTCGCCAAACGAAATCCGGCACGTCGCCGATAAAATGCGTCTTCGTTGCGGCCGGCAGGTCCGCCGGGTCCATAAAGGACCCTTACCAGCCGCAACGCGCTCCCAATTCAGGAAGACATGATCGCGCGCCGACATAGAACACTCGTCTGAAAGGAATAGGGCAAAGGCGCGAAAATCGTCCCACGAGCGCGCCCGAACTTGCTAAGCGTGTTAAATGAGCAACAACCGCCGCCGATCCCTTCGCCGGGAGAAGCTGTGGCGACGGGCATCGGCGACGGTCGTTTGATCCGCGCACGTTTCGTCGGCGCTGTTATCAAAGTCCCCTCTGGACCTCTGTCTTTTTAGAAGCAGGAAGCGTGCCAGTTTTCAGAAAATCCGGGAAACGACGGTATTTCAATTACTTATTCGCTATTCCGCCTGAATCGACATGAGCCCCCCGCCGCAGGGTTCATTATATTTTATTCGCAGCGCACAAAATTCATTCACACCCTGCTCGAATCTCGATCATCGCATCGAGATGGCGACGCCATTATTTGATCAATCCGACGCGCAAAGCTTTGGCGACGGCCTGAGTGCGATTGACGGTGTCGAGCTTCTTGGTGGCGCGATTGAGGTAGTGATTGACCGTATGTTCGGACAGAGACAGGATTTCGGCGATTTCGGCGCTGGTCTTTCCGGCGGCCGTCCAGTTCAGGCAATCGATCTCCCGGTCGGTCAGAGCATCGACGACGCGAACATCGAGATTGCGGATTTCCGCAAGCCGGTCGTAGACATGAACTGCTATATAGAAAAGGTCCTTGACCTCTTCCATCGAAAAGAGCTCGCGATCACCAGCCAAACAAACCGCGCCGCGAAGACCGGAGGCATCGTGCGTCGGGAAATAGACGAAACGCGTCATGCGGAAACGTTCGAACAGAGCCACGACGAGTTGCGACTTGCTCTCCTCGCGGTTGGAGCTTTTCGCTACCTCATAAAAGAAGGGCAGCGTGGAGCCGCGCAGACGCTGCAGGGCGGGGCTGGTCGACAATAGGTTTTCCTGATCGTAGATCGACAGCAGCTCTGCCGGCCAATTGTTGATGACTGAATTGCTCTGCAGGTCCGAGGACGTAATAGGCGGGAGATTGAGCACCATGAAGGCTCGGCAACGATAGGCCTCCGTCAACCCCTTCATGAAACGGAACACATCGAACTGCGTCTTAAGCCTACTGATTTCCTCGATAAAGTCCTCACCACGAGGGGACATGCCCGCCTGTATCAATGCCGCCATCATCAGTCTTCTTTATGTAAAAGAGGAAAAAAATACGAAACTTCCGTTTCTTGTCCCTCACGATTATCGTACGGCAGCCGGTCTCAGCCGCTCGGCAAAATATAAGTTTTCCAAAATTGCGACTGCATCAACGCCCGTTACTATTATGTCCGCTCAACACCTCGCAAAATCCTGTGTGGCTTCAATAATCACTTGCGGATAATGGCAGTTCTTCCGCATATCTCAACAATAAAATTCAAGATATACGAGCAATTTTGCTAAGATCCGGCGCCTACAGCATTAAATCCGCGAGTTTCCGACAGCCGTTGCGCGAAATTTATGGAGTCAGCGCTTAGGCCCCATGCGGTTGCGCATATCCGTCATGATCGAATCAGCAGCGGCAACCACCAAAGGCGCCCATGCCCGTAACTTTTCCAGTGTGACGCGATAGGCCGGGCCGGTCACCGAGATACCGGCCAGCATATGTCCATCGTCGGAACGGATCGGCGCGGCAACGCAGCAAATGCCGCTTTCATGTTCCTCGAGATCGAAGGCATAGCCCCGCGCCCTAATCTCCGAAACATCGGAAAGCAGCTCCGAGATATCGCGAAGCGTATGCTCGGTATAAGGGTGATATTCGAGGCGTGAGATTCTCGCGTCAAGCTCGGCATCGTCGAGCGCGGAGAGCGCCGCCTTGCCGACACCGGTACAATAGGCCGGAGATGCATTCCCGACCTGCGAATACATGCGAACGGATTGGCGCCCCTCGACTTTGTCGAGATAAATGACCTCCGTGCCGCGCAGGACGCCGAGATGGACGGTTTCGCCGGTCACCTCCTGCAAGCGGTGCAGGTGTGGCTCGGCGACCGCGCGAAACTCGTTGCGCGCCCAACTGCGCGAGGCAAGCGTCAAGAGCCGCAATCCGATCAGATAACGACCATCGCGGTCGACCTCCAGAAGCCCTTCCTCGACAAGGTGCGACAATTGGCGATGCAATGTGCCGCGCGGCTGATCAGAGAGGGAAAGGATGTCGGTGAAGCGCATCGGGCCATCGGCGAGTGCGACGAGATCGAGCAAGGAGACGAGCTTTCCCAGCGTCCCGGTTTCCCGGTCGCGATGCCCTTTATTTTTTCCACCCTCTGAACCTAGATCCATGCTCATTCATTTATCTCTGGCAGAGCCGCGCTATCCTTGACACCGTGCAAAGGTAGATCGATAATTCCATATAGTCAAATTATGTTCCGAATAATGGAACTTTCGATTGTTCCGGGAGGAGACATCTTGGTGGATACTCAGGCGCAATTTCCCGATCTGAAAGATCGCACCGTTCTCGTCACCGGCGGCGGTTCCGGCATCGGCGCAAGCCTCGTGGAAGCCTTCGCCAAACAGGGTGCAAAGGTGGCCTTCATCGACATCATCGAAGAGTCGAGCAAGGCTTTGGCGGCTAAGCTTTCAGGCCAATCGGCCCATCCCGTTTCCTTCTATCACGCCGACCTGCGTGATGTCGGCGCGGTCAAAAGCACGGTTGCGGCGGTCGAGTCCGATCTCGGAGCGGTCCGCGTCCTCGTCAACAATGCAGCCTGGGACGACCGTCACGATATCGACACCACGACCGAAGAATATTGGGACAACAATCAGGCAATCAACCTGAAGCAGGTCTTCTTCGTCTCGCAGGCGGCTGTACCCGGCATGCGCGCCGCTGGCGGCGGCGCGATCATCAACTTCTCCTCGATCGTCTTCAAGATGAACCCGCCGCAGCTCGCCTCCTACGCGACCGCAAAGTCGGGCATCATCGGGTTGACCAAGAGCTTTGCCGGGCGCTTCGGCCCCGAGAACATTCGCGTCAACGCCGTTCTACCCGGAATGATAGTCACCCAGCGGCAGCTCGACCTCTGGCTGACCGAGGAGGGCATGGAAAAGACGATAGGCCGGCAATGCCTGAAGCGCGTGCTGAGTGCCGACGATCTGGTCGGGCCGGTGCTCTTCCTGGCTTCGGACTGCTCCGGCGCCATGACCGGGCAAGCCATCACCGTCGACGGCGGTATTTTTTAATCTCAAGATTTCTGACGTAAGACTTGGAGCATTTCTCATGACGAAACCCGCATATGTCGCGGTGGACTGGGGCACCAGCAGTTTCCGGCTGTGGCTGATCGATGAAGACGGCAGCATACTGGCTGAGCGCCGCAGCGGCGAAGGTATGACCACGGCGGCTCAGACCGGCTTTGCCAAGGTCCTGCAAACGCATCTCGATGCCGTATCGGCGCCGGACACCCTTCCTGTCATCGTCTGCGGCATGGCCGGAGCGCGTCAGGGCTGGGTGGAAGCCGGATATATCGACACGCCGACCTCACTTGCCGCCATCCTGACCGGGGCCGTTTCCGTGCCCGGACAATCCCACGATGTGCGCATCCTGCCGGGACTCGCGCAACGAAGCCAGCAGGTGCCTGATGTCATGCGCGGTGAGGAAACGCAGCTGCTCGGCGCGATTGCGGCCGATGCCAAGGGCGAACAGCTGGTGTGCATGCCGGGGACGCATTCGAAATGGGTGCGCGTGCTGGATGGCCAGGTGACGGGTTTTTCCACCTTCATGACGGGTGAGCTTTTCGACGTCATTACCAGGCACAGCATCCTGTCGCATGCCGTTGCTGGCGCGGCAGACATGCCGGCCGACACGAAGACATTCGAGACCGCCCTCAAGACGGCCCTGGATAAGCCGGCCCTTGTCACCAACCTGCTGTTTACGGCCCGCTCCGGCCAGCTCCTGAACGGGCTTACGGCCACAGGCGCACAGGCGCTGATCTCGGGCACCCTGATCGGTGCGGAAATCGCCGGTGCGCGCGCGTCGGCAGGGCAGAATGCAGCCATCACGCTCGTCGCCTCCGGCCGTCTCCAGGCTCTCTACGAAGACGCCTTCCGCACCCTCTCCCTCAATTACAAGACCATCGATGCCGATGCCGCCGTCCGTCGCGGATTGTCCGCCGCGGCCGAAGCGATCTGGTTCAAGAAAGAAAGCAAAAGCTGATGACGACCCGCATCCCCTTCCCGCCCATGAAGCGCCCGCTCATTGCCATTCTTCGCGGCATCAAGCCGGAGGAAACGACTGACATTGTCGGCACGCTGATCGAGACAGGCTTCACGGCAATCGAAATCCCGCTGAATTCGCCCGAACCGTTCCGCTCTATCGAGATCGCCGCCAAGATGGCGCCTGCCGATTGCCTGATCGGCGCCGGCACTGTGCTGACGGTGGAAGACGTCGACAGGTTGGATGGCGCCGGCGGCAAGCTCTTGGTAACGCCGAATGTCGAGCCTGCGGTTATCAGCCGCGCCCGCGACAAGGGCATGGTGACGATGCCTGGCGTGTTCACCGCCACGGAAGCGCTTTCGGCGGCCCGCGCCGGTGCCACTGGTCTCAAATTCTTCCCCGCCGGCGTGCTCGGCGCCTCCGGCATCACAGCCATTCGCGCGGTCTTGCCGCCCGAGCTCGTCATTGCGGCGGTCGGCGGCGTGTCGGACAAGAATTTCGCCGATTACACCAAGGCTGGCGTGCTCGCCTTCGGCCTCGGCACCAGCCTTTACAAGCCGGGAATGACGGCGGCGGAGGTTGCCGAACGCGCCAAGGTCACCATTTATGCCTATGATGCAGCCGTAGGAGCCTGATCTATGACCGATATTCATGATTTCCAGGGCAATATTCTCTGCAACACCTCCTCCGTTCTGGGAGAAGGCCCGACCTACGACCCCGATAGCGACACCGTCTGGTGGTTCAACATCCTCGGCAAGGAACTGCATGAATTGCACCTGCCGACCGGCAAGAAACAGGTTCACGAACTGCCGATGATGGCGAGCGTCCTGGCTCGTGTCGATGCGGAACGGCAGATGATCGCAACCGAACAAGGTCTCTTCCTTCGCAACATCGGAACGGGCGAATTGAGCTTCTATACGGCCATCGAAGCCGACAAGCCGGAAAACCGCTCCAATGACGGACGCACGCATGTTTCCGGATCGCTCTGGATCGGCACCATGGGAAAGCGCGCCGAGATGCAGGCGGGCGCCATCTATCATGTTGCCGGCGGCAAGGTCACCAAAATCTTTGACCAGATCAGCATTCCGAATTCCATCTGCTTCTCGCCGGACGGCACGATCGGCTATTTCACCGATACCCGCGTCAGCCAGCTGATGCGCGTGCTCGTCGACCCGGAGACGGGGCTTCCGACCGGCGAGCCGATCGTCATGGTCGACAGCATGGAAGATCCTGGCGGCCTTGACGGTTCGGTCTGCGACGCGGACGGCTATATCTGGAATGCGCGCTGGGGTTCCGGCTTCGTCGACAAATACAGCCCGGACGGCCTGCGCATCGAGCGCTATCGCGTGCCCGCAATGCAGCCGTCCTGCCCGGCCTTCATCGGCAAGAATGCGGACCGGCTGGCCGTGACCACTGCCTGGGAAGGCTTGGATGAGGAGGCGCGCTCGACGCAGCCGCAGGCGGGTGCTCTTCTGGAACTTGGCCTGACGGTGAAGGGCGTTTTCGACCCTCTATACAAGCTTTGATTGAAGGCCGCCTTCAGCCGATCCGGCTGAAGGCGGTATTATTTTGCCGGGCCACGCAAGGTGCAAGGCACGTTGGGCATCGGAAAAATTGAAATTCGAGTTGAATCGTTTTTCTGCGATCCTAATAATCTTTCTGGTTGTTTTTTGAAGCCGTAGCTATTGATTTCCCAACATATTCCTTTTGCTTTCGAGCTGAATGAAGCAATTTTCTGCAACTTTTGACGGAACCAAAACCTCCCTGAGCCATTGCTTCTAGGACCGGTACGATAAGGGCCGGCAGCACAAAAGTTCCACTCGCGCTGGTAAGCATGCGCGTATGACGAAGCATGCCCATCAGAATGAAAGGTAGGTTCACGATGACTGGGAAACTCTTCACTTCCGTTGCCGCAGGCGCCATCTTTGCCACGGCGTCCGTGCTTTCACCCATGGCTTTTGCCCAGGCGCAACAGCCATCAAACGGCGCTGGCAATAATGCGCCGGTGACGCAAAGCGCGCCGGCAACGCCGGATGCCACCAAACCTGATAGCTCGGCAGCACAGAAAAGTGCTCAGGCTCCTGCCCCCGCCACGGGTGGCCAGGCTGGCTATCTGACCACGCAGTCCGCCGATCAGATCAGCGCCAAGACTTATATGGGCCAGTCGGTCTATAATGGTCAGAACGAAAGCATCGGCAGCATCAACGACCTGATCCTGCAGAAGCAGGGTGGCGTCGTTGCCGCGGTCGTCGGCGTCGGCGGTTTCCTTGGCTTGGGCCAGAAAAACGTCGCTGTTCCTTTCGATAAGATCAGCGCCACCCAGAACCCGCAGGACGGGACGGTGAAGCTGACGACGACGGAAACGGCCGATTCCCTGAAGGCCGCACCGGAGTTCAAGACCCTCTCGATGCAGGCTTCCGAAAAGGCGGCTCAATCGTCCGGTACGTCGACGATGCCGGCAACCGACAACACCACGACTTCGTCGACCACCAATAAGTAAATATTGGCAAAATCGACGAAATGCAGAGGCGGCGACCCTTACGGATCGCCGCCTCTTTGACATTTTTCGGACCCGCTTTTCAGAATCAGGCGATTTCGCGTTCGTGGCTGAGATCGAAATAATGGGTCTGCAGGTAGCGTAACGTCCCGGCACCGTCGACCGGCTTTCCGAAGTAGTAACCCTGCCCCATGGCGCAGCCCAGCGCCTTCAGCTTCGCCGCTTCGGCATGGTCCTCGATACCCTCCGCGACAACACGCAGATCAAGCCCCTCGCACATGGCAAGAACAGCCTTGATGATATGTTCGGAGGCCCTGTCCGAATTCATGCGCGAGACGAAAGCCCGGTCGATCTTGACCTTGTCGAAGATGAACTCGCGCAAGCGCCCAAGGCTGGACTGACCGGTGCCGAAATCATCGAGAGAGATGCGTACGCCGACGGCGCGAAGATCGGCAATGATGCGATGAGCCGTATCGGCCGAGCTCACGACGGCCGTTTCCGTGATTTCAAGTTCGAGGCGGTGCGGGTCCAGACCGGCGCGCGTCAGGATGGCGAGAATGCTGCTGCTGGTGCCGGGATCCATCAGCTGCGCCGAGGAGAGATTGAAGGACAGGAACAATTCGCGGGGCCACGAGAGCGCTGCCTCCGCCGCCTTTCGCAACAAGGTCTCGGACAGCGCGTCGATAAAGCCTCGCTCCTCGGCAAGCGGCACGAAGACTGCGGGAGAGACGAAGCCGAGATCCGGATCGTTCCAGCGCGCCAGAGCCTCGAAACCGAGAACCATGTTGTTGGCAAGCGATACGATCGGCTGGAAGTGTACGTCGATGGAGTCGGAGATGATGGCGTTGCGCAGCGCCTGCTCCAGCTGCGTCGCACGCTTCATCTCCTGCGCGATCTCTCTGGAATAGACGGTGATCTGGCCGCGGCCGCGACGCTTGGAGCGATAGAGCGCCGTATCCGCATTTTTCAGGAGATCGTCGAACTCTTCTCCGGCGAAAGGGTGGATGGCAAAGCCGAAAGATGCGGAAAGGCGGACATTGCGGTCGCCGAGATCATAGGGCGCCGACAGCACTTCGCGGATCATTTGCCCGAATTTCTCGGCACCGACGCGTTCGAAGACAAGCGGCAGCACAAAAGCGAATTCATCGCCGTCATGACGCGTCACGAGCGCACCATCGGGTATGCAGGCCTTGAGACGATGGGCAACCTGGCAGAGGATCTCATCGCCCGCCTCGACGCCGAACAGGTCGTTGATCGGCTTGAAGGCATCGAGATTGACGATGCCGATCGTAAAGGGTGCGGGATCGCCCGCGCGCTCGAGTGAAAGCGCGCGCGCACGCTCGTGCATGCGATGACGATTGCCCAACCCGGTGAGCGGATCGGTATAAGCGATTGCTTGCGGCTCTTGACTGGCTGGCCCCGGCAGCATCTCAGTCGATTTCATATTTGGTTCCGACCTTTTCTCCACCCGGGGGAAAAGCATGCCGAGGAAGTCTTAATAAAGGATGCCAAGAAGACGGTCATTCGGCGCCGGCGATAAGTTGCCGTCAATGGTGAGATCATTGTAACATTTATCTATTTTGCGCCTTCAGGGCACCACGCATATATTTCTGAAAGACGGTCTCGATGATGTCGGGGCTTACCGGCTTCAGAATGACGTCGTCCATGCCGACCTCGGCGCATTCCTTACGGTCCCGCTCGAAAGCCTGGGTCAGGACGCCGATGATTGGAGTATGGGTGCCGCTGCCCTTTTCCGCGCCGCGGATCAGCCGGGTAGACTCAAAACCGTTGAGCCCCGGCAGCGAAATGTCCATCAGGATCAGTTCCGGACGATGCTCCTGCCACAGGCGCACCGCCTCGTCACCGCTTGCGGCGATCACATAGCTGTATCCCAAGCCCTCAAGGATCTGCGAGAAGACGATCTGGTTGATGTCATTGTCTTCAGCGACCAGGATCTGCGCCCGGCGCTCCTCGCCGGTCGCACGCCGCCATTCGGGCGCGAGCCCCGGCTCCGTGCTCTCGCCCAGTTCGCCACGGATGTTGCGATTGAAATGACGCGCGATCAGGAAGGCAAGCTCGGTTGCGAGCTGCGATCCATTCAGCGACAGCGCGGCGAGGTTCTGCCGCTCGGCCAGCTCAATCCCGCGCTTGCCGAGCTGGTTGTCGACGATGACCAGGTCGATCTTGACGCCATGCGCGCTCGCCACATCCAGAAAAGCGGCCTCTTCATTCTCGTTGTGAACGACGCAGGCTTCGAAGCCGTATTTCTCGAGCGTCTTCAGAGCCGCCGTTTCGGCAGCGAAATCCGGCGTGACCACCAGCACCTTGCGGCCGCTGAAATTCTCCAGAACGAAGGTCTCCATCGCCGCCGGACGGCGCGAAATGGTCTGCAGCGCGACCATCGGAATGTAGGCGCGGCGATAGGAGCGATCACTGTTTTCCCGAATGCTCGACGCCATCGCAAACTCGTCGAAGTCGCTGCCATCTTTGGGCAGGTCCTGCATGGTGCAGACCAGAAAATGGCGGCCCGGTTTACCGATGCGCTGCTTGCGGGTGACGATGTCGCGCTCGACGCCGTCGCGCGCGATCTGACGCTGCCGCGAGATCGACATCTCACCGGTCTCGATCACATGCCGGTCGCTCTCATGGAAGCGGTTGGCAAGGTCGGTGGAAAAGATATCGATGCTCTTACGGCCGCGCACCTCGTCCGCTGCCGTCTGGTACTTCTCGCAGAACGCCCGGTTGACTGCGACGTAGACGAGGTTCTGGTCCTTGACGAAAACCGGAAAGGGTAAGTTGTCGAGGATATCCTCGGTTAGCTGCACGCGCTCCATATCGACGCGCCATTGCTCTTCGCGTTTCCTGACTTCGGAAACATCGGAAATGATACAGAAACCGACACCCGAGGATAGTCGTCGGTTGAGGATGCGCACCCAGCGGTCGTCGATGAAATGCTCGGTCGTCTCGTAGCGTTCGCGCCAATGAGTGGCTATGCGCTGCGATATCCAATCGTCGCGATTGGCGGCCGTTCTGGTCTGGTTGCGCTGATAGCGGACACCGGTATCGAAGACGGCGCTCAGAAAATCGCGCAGCCGCGTGGAGGGTTTCAGGAATTCCTGCTCAATCGGAAAGAAGTTCAGAACCTGACGGCTGGCAAACAGCAAGAGGTCGTTCTTGTCATAGGCGAAAAAGGCGCTGGAAAGACCATCGCAAAGGGCATCGAAGAACATCGTCTGCAGACTGCCGCCCAAAGGCGTATCAGCCGCCATCATTGCCAAAGCTGCCTTTTCAATCTCGGCAGTCATTCGTCGGATTCCTACACTCAACCAGTTTCACAACACGGCAAATCGACAAAGCGGCATTCGCTCTGCAAGGCAAATTCGTGGAAGTTGCATGCTGGCCTGGACACTTGAAGCAGATGGCACCTGGCTCCATTTTGACTGATGGCCACCAACCTGCCATCGAGAGCCGTCAGCATGCACGAAACGTGCCACCTGCGGTCATTTCAAGTTCTGTCTCCGCAACCTGTCATCATTCCCTTAAACATTGATTAAATTTCTTAACAAAGCTCCCAGGTAAACGGGTGGATCAAGGCCGCAAAATCGCCTTTCCTCTTCCCTCGCCGCCGCGAATCCACGAGAATGCAGGCATGGCCATCAAGCAACTTTCCGAGACCCTGATCAATCAAATCGCCGCCGGCGAAGTCATCGAGCGCCCGGCGAGCGCCGCCAAGGAACTGATCGAAAACGCGCTCGATGCCGGTGCGACCCGCATCGAGATCGCGACCGCAGGCGGCGGCAAGGCACTGCTGAGAGTGACTGACAACGGCTCGGGCATGGAAGAGGCGGATCTGGAGCTTGCGGTGCGGCGCCACTGCACTTCGAAGATTTCCGACACGTTGGAGGATATTCGCACCCTCGGTTTTCGTGGCGAGGCCCTGCCCTCCATCGGCTCGGTGGCGAAGCTTTCGATCGCAAGCCGCAGGGTGGGTGCGGCTGGCGGCGCCGAAATCGCCGTTGCCGGCGGCAAAGTCCTGCATTTACGCCCGGCCGCCGCCAATCCGGGCACGATCGTCGAGGTACGCGACCTGTTCTTCGCGACGCCGGCACGCCTCAAATTCCTGAAGACGGAGAAGGCGGAAGCGGCGGCGATCACCGAAGTCGTCAAGCGCATGGCGATCGCTTTTCCGCGCGTGCGCTTCGTCCTGTCAGGCAGCGACCGCTCGACGCTGGAATTTCCAGCGACCGGTGATGATCATCTCGCCCGCATGGCGCAGATACTGGGCGCCGATTTCAAGGACAATGCCATCGCGCTCGATGCCGTGCGCGAGGATGTGAGCCTCAGCGGTTTTGCCGGCGTGCCGACCTTCAACCGCGGCAACTCTGCTCATCAATATGCCTTCGTCAATGGCCGGCCGGTGCAGGACAAGCTGATCCTCTCGGCAATCCGCGGCGCCTATGCCGAGACCATTCCCTCCGGCCGTTATCCCGTCGCCGTCCTTTCCCTAAGGCTCGATCCGGCGCTGGTCGATGTCAACGTGCATCCGGCGAAATCCGACGTGCGCTTCCGCGATCCGGGGCTGGTGCGCGGGCTGATCGTTGGCGCCGTTCGCGAAGCGCTAGCGCGCGAGGGCGACCGGGCGGCCACGACTGGTGCGGATGGCATGCTGCGCGCCTTTACCGCCGGACGCTCCGGCTTCCAATCGGGCTGGCGACCCTCGCCCGCAGCGCCGCCGTGGACCGCCGAAGCCTCGCCCTTCCGCCCCTATGAAAGACCGGCGACGCCGACGGGCCATGGTTTCTCGGAAAGACCACAGGCGGCCTTCGAGGGACTTTCGACGCCTACCGCCCGCGCAGACGTGGCGCCCCCGCCGGAGCCTATGCGAGTTGAAGAGCCGGCACGCTTTCCGCTGGGTGCCGCGCGGGCGCAATTGCATGAGAACTATATCGTCGCCCAGACGGAGAACGGGCTTGTCATCGTCGATCAGCATGCGGCGCATGAGCGGCTGGTGTTCGAAGCCATGCGCAAGGCCCTGCATTCGAAGCGGCTGTCCTCGCAGGTGCTGCTCATTCCCGAGATCGTCGACCTGCCTGAAGAGGATTGCAACCGGCTGATGGTGTTTGCCGAAGAGCTGAGCGAGCTCGGGCTCGCGATCGAACGCTTCGGGCCAGGCGCAGTTGCCGTTAGGGAAACGCCGGCCATGCTCGGCGAGGTCGACGCGCAGGGTCTGATTCGGCAGCTGGCGGACGAGATCGCCGAATGGGATACAGCCTCGGGGCTTGCCGCCAAGCTGGAATATGTCGCGGCAACCATGGCCTGCCACGGCTCCGTGCGCTCAGGCCGACGCCTCCGCCCGGAAGAGATGAATGCGCTTTTGCGCCAGATGGAAGCCACGCCCGGCTCCGGACAATGCAATCACGGCAGGCCGACCTATATAGAGTTGAAGCTAACAGACATCGAACGGCTGTTCGGGCGCAGCTAGCCTCAGCCGTTTCCAAAAGGAACTTTCCGGGAAATAGTCTGGAAAAGTTGTGCCTGCTGCGTAATTTTAAAGTGCCGCAGCGACCTTTGCGCATCATATTTGACGCGCGGCGCTGTAGTGCGGTATGGCAAATGGATGACAGAGATCAAGGACGGCATCAGATGAATCTTTTCGAAGGACATGGAAACCGCGAGGCGAAAGTTCGCTATCTCGACGGCGATTTCCAGATCCTGATGCCTGGCTCCTACGTGGTCTGCGCCATGACCGGCAAACATATTGCGCTCGATGAACTGCGCTATTGGAGCGTTGCCCGGCAGGAGCCTTATGCCGACGTTATCACCTCGCTCGAAGCCGAAAAGCGCGCCGGCGCCTTGCCCAATCAGAAGCGCTGATTTCTCGCTGAGTAGCTGATCTAGTTTTAAGCCGTTTTGCCGTGCTTTTCCCGCAAACGCCGCTCTCGCGCGGCTGCAATGGCCCTGTCGATAATCAGGGCTGGAGCCTGCGGATCGGCAAAGACCATATCGATCTCGATCACCCTGCAGCGCCGCAAGAGTTCATCGGCCCGGCCATGATGGCCGATCAGGCGCACGTAGTCCTTCGATGTGGTGACGATCTCCAGCCTTTCACGCGAGGCGATCTCGAGCATGTCGGAGACGTCGTCCTCGCCGGGATGTTCGTGATCGCCGAAGCTGCGTGCGACGGCGATATCGGCCCCCAGCGTCTCGACCGTGCGGAAGAACTTGGTCGGATCGGCGATGCCGGCGAAGGCAAGCACCTTGCGGCCGCGCAAATCCTCCTGCCCGCGCACTCTGACGCTTGCAGAAAAGAAGGGCTTCCCCGCCCTTGCCGCAAGTCGAACGACACGATCGGCGGCAGTGCCCTCGCCGACTTTCAGCAGGCCGGACGCATAGAGGAGCTGCGTGCGCAGTGGCGCACGCACAGGACCGCCGGGAACGAGATGGCCATTGCCGATGCCTCTGCCGGCATCGATCACCACCAGCGCGTAGTCGATCGCAAGCTGCGCACTCTGGAAGCCGTCATCCATGATGATGAGGTCGGCGCCCTCGCGCACGAGCCTTTCCGCACCATCGGCCCGGCGACGGGCAATGACCGTCAGCGCCTCACGGGCAAGCAGCAGCGGCTCGTCGCCGACGGCCGTGGCATGATGATGCGAGGGATCGACGATCGTGGTGACATCGAGCGAACCGCCATAGCCGCGGCTCAGAAAGCCCGGGTTCAGCCCCTTTGCCTTGGCAGCGTGAGCGAGCGCAAGCGCCGTCGGCGTCTTGCCGGCGCCGCCGACCGTGAAATTACCGACGCAGATGACCGGCACCGGCACGGAAGCCCGTTTGCCATTCACCATGCGATGTCCGGCGATACGGCCGTATAGGAACGAAAAGGGTGAGAGCCCCCAGGCACGCCAATCCGGCTTTCGCCACCAGAAGGGTGGGGCTTCCGATACCATGCGTCTAGTCCAGCCCTATACTTGTGCCTGCAACAAAGCGGCAAGAAAGGCCAGATTGCGTGAAAAAGCAAGCCATTGCCAGGATCAGGCCGATTGCGCCACAGGCATGAGCAGGCCTTCCAGCTCGGTAATGTCGTTGAGGCAATAATCGGAGGCCGCCGTCAGCGTCTCGCGCGAGCCGGTGCCCGTCAGCACGCCGACGGTCAGGCCGACGCCGGCGTTGCGGCCCATGTGGAGATCGTGATTGTTGTCGCCGACGACGGCAACCTGTGCGGGCGAAAGACCAGTCGCCGCGTAAAAGCCGAGTACCATGCCCGGCTCCGGCTTCGTGCCGAAGCCGCTATCGTAGCCGGCGATGTAATCGATATAGTCGATGAAGCCGAAGCGGCGCGCTGTTTGGCGGATGGAGCGCTCATTATCGCTGGAGGCAACGCCGAGCTTGTAGCCGCGCTCATGCAGGCGCCGGAAGAAGGCGGCGAGATCGGTGACCGGCGAGGAGAAATCCGCCGCATGCGCAAAGAGCGCGTCGAGTTTCTCCACCAGCTCCGCGACATCCACTTTCGAGCCGGCGGCTACAAGCCCCTCGGAAATCTGCCTGGTATTGCCGGCCGCGAGCAGGCTGTCTGGCACGATATGGCCTGTGATCGGATCCATGCCGCAGGCGGAGAGAAGATGATCGGCAAGAATAGGATCGTCCTGAGCAGCGATACGTGCGAGCTCGCGATTGACCGGCAGCCAGCTCTCGTCATAGTCGAGCAACGTGCCGTCCTTGTCGAAAAGAATGCCCGCAATCGTTCCCAACTTGGCCGCCGTCATGCCCTTGCCTTCTTATCCATTCGCCATCGTCTTCGGCATCAGCCGCGCCTTGACCGAAAGCGGATTGATATAGGGCTCCAGCCCTTTCACCGTTGCAGCCAGCGCGCCTCGCATTTCATGCACGGCAGCAAAGCCGGCGTCGATCATACCGCGCCGTGCCGTGTCGTTGGTGAGCAAATAATGGACGCCGCGCGCCAGCATCTCGGTATCACGCACCATGCGGGCGCTGCCACGCCGGGCGAGCAGCTGGTAGGAATCGCGGAAATTCTGGACATGGCCGCCCGTCAGGATCGCGCAGCCGAGCATGGCCGGCTCGAGCGGGTTCTGGCCGCCTTCGTTGAACAGCGACTTGCCCATGAAGGCAACTTCGGTCATCCGCAGATAGAGTCCCATCTCGCCGATCGTATCGCCGAGAAAGACATCGACATCGGGCGAAAGGATGTCGTTGCGGGTGCGGCGCGCCACTTTCAGGCCTTGCTCCACGAGCATCGCCTCGATCGCGTCGCTGCGCTCGGGATGGCGCGGCACAATGATGGTGAGTTGGCCATTATGCTCCTTGAGCATCGAATGGACGGAGGCTGCAGCGCCCTCCTCGCCCTCGAAAGTGGAGACAGCGGCCCAGGTCTTGCGGTTGCCGATCTGCTTCGTGTAGCTGGCAAGCGTCGGCGCATCGTAGGACGGCGCGTCCGTATCCACCTTGAGATTGCCCGATTTCAGAACCTGCAAAGCGCCGAGATCGCGGAAGCGTTCGGCATCGAGGTCGGACTGGGCCACGACCAGCGCCAGATTTTCAAACAACGCCTCGGCAAGCGAGAGATGCCGGCTCCAGCGTTCAAAGGATCGATCCGACATGCGGGCATTGACGAGGATCTGCGGGATTCGCTTGCGGCCAAGCTCCATGATCGTCGTCGGCCAGATCTCGGATTCGGCAAAAATAGCGCAATCGGGCTGCCAGTATTCGAGGAAGCGCTTCACAGCGGGCTTGAGATCGAGCGGCACGTATTGATGGATGACTTCTTCGCCAAGGCGCTGGTGCGCAACCTTGGCCGAGGTCATCGTGCCCGTCGTCAGGATGACGTGAATGTCGCGGCGACGGATCTCGCGGATCAACGGAATGACGGCCGAGGTTTCCCCCACGCTTGCGGCATGAAACCAGATCAGCGGCCCCTGCGGACGGTTGGCGCTCGCATAACCCGAGCGCTCCAGCCTGCGGGAGCTATCTTCCTTGCCCTTGGCTGCGCGGACCACGAGATAAGGCCCGATGAACGGATAGACGGCGATTCCACCAAAGCGATAGGCGCTCAAGGCAAGACGCGCCCTGAGGCTACTCATTTCGTTCGCCTCCTATCCCAGCTGATCACCATCAATGCCAAATCCCGATTGTCAACCGGCCGAATAAACAGCCGAATTTTCGTTCTTATTGTGTCAAAGATACTGCTTCATGACCGGATTTAAAGCGACGGGGCTGTACCGGATAGAGATATCAAATGCAAAATTTGGTGCGAGGCGAGCTCAGGATGCCGCTTTTTCCTGCGGATCGAGCAAGCGATGCAGGTGGACGATGAAATAACGCATATGGGCGTTGTCAACGGTCTGCTGCGCCTTGGATTTCCACGCCGTCAACGCGCTTGCATAATCGGGATACATGCCGACGATATCGAGCTCATTGAGGTTGCGGAACTGGACCTCTTCGAGGCTTTCCAATTCACCGCCGAAGACAAGGTGCAGGAGCTGCTTTTTGCCGCTGGTATCAGTCATTTTCGTCTCTTTCTGCTGTCGTCCCCCTCCGCCCTTCATCTGCGGGATTTTGACCGAAAGGTCAACCGTCTCGTCGATGTGAAAGCTGGCGGAGAAACTCAGGTAATTGCGATGCCGATGCACCGCAGAGCTCTTCATGCGATACTTCGGCGCGGTTGTAGCTGAGGGTATTGCCCGAAAGGTCCACAAGCGCGCCGCCGGCCCGCTCCAGAATGAGATCGGCGGCGGCGAGATCCCAGTCATGCGAGTTGCGCTTGACGATCGTTCCCTCAAGCCTGCCGTCCGCCACCATGGCGAGACGATAAGCGAGCGACGGCACGTGCTTCACTCGCTCGACCATCTTGCGGAAATCCGGATCGACGCCCTTCAGCATATCCTCGCCGGTCGCCAGCCGATGAACATCATCGCCCACCCTTTGCGAAACGCGGATCGGTTTGCCGTTCTTAATGGCCTCACTGCCGGCCGTCGCCACGAAGAGCTCGTCCAGCGCCGGCGCATAGAGAACGCCCGCCACGGGCCGCCCATCGGTGACGACAGCGACGCTGACGCACCAAAGATCGAGGCCGGAGAGAAAGCCCCTTGTACCGTCGATCGGATCGACGACGAAGACGGTCGCGTGCTTCAGACGCTCGGCGTCATCATCGGTTTCCTCGGAAAGCCAGCCATAATCGGGCCTTGCGGTACGAAGCGTGGCGGCAAGGCTTTCGTTCGCGGCAAAATCCGCGGCACTGACCGGGGACTGGCCATTGTTCTTCCACCAGACTTCCGGCGATTGCCGGAAGAAACCGAGAGCGATCTTGCCCGCCTCGAGCGCTGCACCCACGATGAGGTCTACATCGCTCAGTTGGCCGGCCTTGCTATCGATCATTGACCAATTCCAATCTCCGCTCGTTTATCAGCGGCCCGCCAGCGTCATGCCTTCAATGGCAAGCGTCGGAGCAGCGATGCCGAAATCGCGGTCGATGTCGTTTGCCGGCGTCACGCGCATGAACATGTCCTTCAGGTTGGAAGCGATCGTCACCTCCGAAACCGCGAAGGTCAATTCGCCGTTCTCGATCCAGAAACCGGTGGCGCCACGGCTGTATTCGCCTGTTATCATGTTGACACCCTGGCCGATCAGCTCGGTAACATAGAAGCCCGTACCGACGTTGCGGATCAGTTCCTCGGGCGAAATATCGCCGGGTTCCAGCGCTAGGTTGGTGGAAGCAGGCGATACGGACGTGCCGCCGCGCACACCGCGGCCGTTGGTCTTCAGCCCGCCGCCGATTTCCCGCGCCGTCGCCGTGGACAGGAACCAGGACTTCAGCACGCCGTCCTCGATCATAACAAGCCGCTTGCCGGACACACCTTCGCCGTCGAAGGGGCGCGAGGACGGACCGCGCACGATCAGCGGATCGTCCGTGATCGAAAGCCCGGATTTCAGCACCTGCTGGCCCATCTTGTCGCGCAGGAAGCTGGTCTTGCGGGCGACGGAAGCGCCGTTGATAGCACCGGCGATATGGCCGACGAAGCCGCGCGCTACGCGCGGGTCGAAAACGACGGTGACGTTCTTGTCCGTCGGAACCTGGCGCGGATTGAGGCGCTTGACCACACGTTCGCCGGCGCGGCGGCCGATCTCCTCGGCCGCATCGAGATCGGCGAAATAGAGGCGGCTATCGAAATCATAGTCGCGCTCCATGCCGGTGCCTTCACCAGCAATGACGCTGACGGAGCGCCCGAAGCGCGAGCCCATATAGTGGCCGGCAAAACCATGCGAGGTGACGAGCACAAGCCCGCCCATGCCAGCCGAAGCGCCGGCGCCAGAGGAATTGGTGACATTCGGAACGGCAAGGGCTGCCGCCTCGGTCGCAAAGGCTGCTTCGCGGAGCTGCTCCGTGGAAACCTCGGTAGGGTCGAACAGCTCGAGATCAGGATAGCTCTTGGCGAGATCGGCATCATCGGCAAGGCAGGCGAAGGGATCTTCCGGAGAAACCTTGGCCATGGCCACGGCACGCTCGGCAAGAGCATTCAGATCGAAGCCTGGATTGGCCGAAACGCTGGCGACACGGTTGCCGACGAAGACCCTCAGCGAAAAATCGTCGCTCTCGGAGGATTCCGTGCCCTCGACTTTGCCGAGGCGGACGCTGACGGAATGGGCCCTCGAGCGCACCACAACGGCATCCGCCGCATCCGCACCGGCTTTCCGGGCGAGGTCGATCAACTGGCTGGCGCGGGAAAGCAGAGTGGCGGAATCGATTTCTGAGGTCATGACTTGGCCTTTCCTTCGCGTTCCATTTATTGTGCACTACATAAAGCATCAAGGGCGGCAAAGCCGATTCTTGTTCTAATCCCTTCACGCATGGTTGTTTATCATGACCAAGCGTCGCAACACCGCCTGCCCCACGGAAAGAAACAGACGATGTCCGCCCCCAATACGCTTTTCACCGAAACCCTGCTGCTGCTCGGCGGTGCCGTCGTCACGGCGCCGATCTTCAAGAAACTGGGGCTTGGCACGGTGCTCGGCTATCTCGCCGCCGGCGTGGTAATCGGGCCGATTCTGCACAGCATCAGCGACAGCGAGGCCGTGCTGGCCGTCGCCGAACTCGGCGTCGTCTTCCTGCTCTTCATCATCGGGCTGGAACTGAAGCCATCCCGCCTTTGGCAGATGCGCCGGGATATTTTCGGCCTCGGCACGGCACAGGTTGTTCTCAGCGGACTTGCACTGATGGTGGCCGCCTATTTCGGCGGCATTGCCGGCTGGAAGGGCAGCATCATCATCGGCTTCGGCCTGGCGCTTTCCTCGACCGCCTTCGCGATGCAGATTCTAGAACAGCAAGGCGACGTCAACACGAAATACGGTCAGCGCTCCTTCTCGATGCTGCTGCTGCAGGACCTCGCCATCGTGCCGTTGCTGGCGCTGATCACCGTTCTCGATGGCGCGCAGGAAACCGCCAATCCCCTGCCAAGTCTCGCCATTGCCATCGGCGCGGTCGCGGCGATGGTCATTGCGGGCCGCTATCTGCTGACGCCGTTATTCCAGGTGATCGCTCGCACCGGCGCCCGCGAGGCGATGATTGCCGCCGCCCTCTTCGTCGTCATGGGATCGGCGACACTGATGCAGCTTGCCGGCCTCTCCATGGCGATGGGTGCGTTTCTTTCCGGCGTGATGCTGGCGGAATCCTCCTATCGGCATGAACTGGAAGCGGATATCGAACCCTTCCGCGGCGTGCTGCTCGCCATTTTCTTCATCGCCGTCGGCCTTTCGCTGAAACTCGATGTCATCCTAGACAACTGGGTGCTGATCGTGCTCGCGGTTCCGGTGATGATGCTCATCAAGGCGATCGTGATCTATGCGCTCTGCCGCTTGGCGGGCTCGCCGCACAATGATGCTATCCGCATTGCCGGGCTTTTGCCGCAGGGCGGCGAATTCGGCTTCGTGCTCTTCAGCGCCGCCAGTGCCAGCGGCGGCCTTTTTTCTGCCAATACGGCATCGACGCTCATCGCCATCGTGACGCTGTCGATGGCGCTGACGCCGCTGAGCTCCGCGCTGGCGAAGCGGCTGGTGAAGGGCGACACGCAGGAAGAGCTGGATGAGGATTTCGAAGGTGCCGGCTCCGATGTGCTGATGATCGGCTTTTCGCGTTTCGGCCAGATTGCCGCACAGATCCTGCTTGCAAGCGGCCGCGACGTGACCGTGATCGATTTCTCCGCCGATCGCATCCGCCAGGCATCGAGCTTCGGTTTTCGCATCTATTTCGGCGACGGCACCCGCAAGGACGTGCTGCGCTCCGCCGGCATCGACCGCGCCAAGATCGTCGTCGTCAGCACGCATCTACGCGAGGTGACCGACAAGATCGTCGAACTCGTGCAGACGGATTATCCGCATGCGCGTCTCTTCGTGCGCTCCTACGACCGCGTTCATTCGATCGAGCTGCGCCACAAGGGCGTGGATTATGAGCTGCGCGAGACGCTGGAATCCGGCCTGCTCTTCGGCCGCCGTACGCTGGAGGCGCTCGGCGTCAGCGAGGCGGAAGCCTATGAGATCGGCGAGGATATCCGCAAACGCGATGAGCAGCGGCTCGTGCTGCAGGTCAGCGAAGGCCTGCAGGCCGGAACCGACATGCTCTATTCGCGCCCGGTCAAGCCCGAACCGCTGGTCAAGCCGAAGCGTGCGGCCGATACCTACAGCGATGCGGACGATCTCGTTGCCTTGCCGCAGGAGGAGCCGGAGCGGGTTTAGTCGCTCTGTTTGCACGGTCCTAGCGTAAGCACAGCCAGCAGCTTATTGGCGGATACTAATTCTTCGCGGTTATCACCCGGTCGAGGGCGAATTTCAGTTCGTCCTTGACGCCGGCCGACATGGCGAGGATATCGCGCGCTTTCAGGAAATCGAGGACGCCGGTGCGGCCGATGGCAGGGCGCAGGAAGATTTGCGGCGCCTGCAGGCGCAGCTTCAGGGCAATATTGGACTGCATGGTCAGCTGGCCGGCACCGAACAGGCTCTCGATGCGGTTCGGAACCTGTCGGCCGCTGCCTTCCGGCCCGCCGACGACGTCGATGCCGATGATGATATCGGCAAGACCGGCCAGATGTTCATAAGGAACCGGATTCATGATGCCG
The DNA here is from genome assembly GCA_900472485.1 of Hyphomicrobiales bacterium. Lineage (GTDB taxonomy): Bacteria > Pseudomonadota > Alphaproteobacteria > Rhizobiales > Rhizobiaceae > Rhizobium. The sequence goes on along the minus strand of UCII01000032.1, from coordinate 13,208 downwards.
CCGTCGATCATCACACGGTCTCCGAGCTTGACGGGCATGAACACGGCGGGAATGGCGGCAGAGGCGGCGAGCACGGGGAAGAGCTCACCCTTCTCGATGACGACCTCCGCCTGGTCGTAATAATCGGTCGTGACCACCTTCAGCGGAATGTGCAGCTCGGAAAAGCTTTCCGGGATGGCCGACGGCAGGAAGGTGCGCAGAATGCGTTCGAGATTGAACTGACCGAAGCGGATGCTGCGCATGCTGACCGGCCGCAGGCTCCAGATTTTGTTGAGAACGGCCGGGCGATTACCGACGGTTGCCAGCGTATAGTCGCGGATCTCAGCGCCACTCATGCCGACGGCCATGGCCGCGCCCATGATCGAGCCGATAGAGGAGCCTGCTATGGCGACGGGGCGAATGCCAAGCTCGTCCAGCGCCTCTATGATATGAATATGGGCGAGACCGCGCGCGCCGCCGCAGCCGAAGGCGACTGCGACGCTCGGCGTGCCGGAAGCGGCGAGCGGATAGTCGCTGCCGACGAAATCAGCATAATCGCCCATATTGTTCTCCTTCCTCCGTCAGGCCGCCAGCGGCTGGTAACGGAAGAAATGCATCTTGCTGTCGCCGAAGGTTCGCTCCTCCAGAAACAGGAAATCCGACGGCGCTGCAACTGTGACATCGGCGCGCTCCTCGAGGATCGCCAGCGCGCCCGGCACCAGCCAGCCACCGGCGGCAGCGGCCGCGAAAGCCTTCTCGCCCAGCCCCTTGCCGTATGGCGGGTCGGCGAAGAGAAAATCGAAGGGCTCGAGATTGCCGACACTGCCGAGATCCGTCGCATCACGGCGCAGCATGCGCGTGCGGCCGTGCAGGCCGAGCGCATCGATGTTTTCCCAGAGAAGGCCCCTGCCCTCGACGCTGCTTTCCACGAAGAGCACGTGGCGGCAGCCCCGTGAAGCTGCTTCCAGCCCGACGGCGCCAGTGCCGGCAAACACATCCATCATCCGCGTGCCGTCGATGGCTTCCGGATAGGCGTGGTTCAGAATATTGAACAGGCTTTCGCGCGAGCGATCCGCCGTCGGACGAATGTCGTTCGACTTCGGCGTTGCAAGCGAGCGACCGCGAAACTCACCGCCGACGATCCTCACCGCGCGTCAGCCCCTGCCGCCCTTGGGACCGCCCCTGCCGGGGCCACCCCGCCCAGAACCGCCGCGCGGACCGCCAGAGGGGCGACCTGCGCCGCCGGGCTTGCCGCCAAAGCCGCGCGAACCACCGGGGTTTCCACCCGACTTGCCGCCAAAGGATTTGCCGCCGCCTGGCTTCTTGCCAAAAGGCTTGCCTGCCGGCCGATCGCCGAAAGAACGCTCGCCTTGCGGGCGATCCCCGAAGGGTCGGTCACCACGCGGCGGACGATCACCAAACGGACGATCCCCCTGCGGGCGAGCGCCGCGGGGACGTTCTGAGCGCTGCTCGCTGCCGAACGACTTGCTGCGCGGACGCTCATCTCCCTCGGCGCGCGGACGCCGGTCACCACGGGGCTTATCACCGAAAGGCCGGTCGCCACGCGCGGGCCGATCTCCGAAGGAGCGTTCGGAGCGGGCTTCACCTTGAAAGGATTTCGCGCGGGGACGATCGCCGCGGGGACGGTCGCCAAATGGTCGATCCCCACGAGCGGGACGATCACCTTGCGGGCGGTCGCCGCGCGAACGCTTGCGATCAACCCCCTCATCATCGCCGCGCGACTTGCGCGGAGCTTCCTCGCTCGAACGGATCCATTCGCCATCGCCCTCGTCGACACGATTGATGCGGACGCGCGGGCCTTCGTCCGGACGGTCGAAGCCGCTGCGCTGCGGGCGTTCTATTTCGCCCCGGCGAGTAGCGGTCTTTGCATTCTTGGCGGCCTTCGCTGCCGCCTTTTCACCGAGCGGGCGAGCGCCGGGTGCCATCCAGACATTGGCGCTGCGGCGCGGGCCAAGCGGCTGGCGCTTCGCGCGATCATCATCCTTGTGGCCACCATCGCGGCCGCCTTCGTGGCGATCGTCACGCTTGGAATCGCGTTTGGTGTCGAGGCGGCTCAGCGCACGTTCGCGCTTGTCCTCAGGACGCTCCCGACGCGGGCGCTCTTCCTTGCCCGCGCGAACTGGGGCCGTCCGAGCCGGCTTGGCATCCGCCTCTTCGGGCTCGGCAACGGCCGGGGCGTTATAGAGCGGCGCATCGAAGTTCGCCTTGGCATCCTCGACCAGGCGCGGGCCGAGCTGGTCGCGCAGCGTGCGGCCGCGCACCTCGAGCACATGGCCTTCTGGCAGTTCGCCGAGCTGGAACGGGCCATAGGAGATGCGGATCAGGCGGTTGACCTCGAGGCCGAGCGCGCCGAGCACGTTCTTGATTTCGCGGTTCTTGCCTTCGCGCAGGCCCATAGTGATCCAGACGTTGGATCCTTGCGTGCGGTCGAGCGTCGCATCGATCGAGCCATAGAGCACTCCCTCGACGGCAATGCCTTCCTTCAGCTTATCCAGCGCTTCCTGATCGATCTCACCATGAGCGCGCACGCGATAACGGCGCAGCCAGCCGGTCGTCGGCAGTTCCAAAACGCGGGCAAGGCCGCCGTCATTGGTCAGCAGCAACAGACCTTCGGTGTTAATGTCCAGGCGGCCGATCGACATGACGCGCGGCAGCTCTTCTGGCAGATTGTCGAAAACGGTCGGGCGTCCTTCCGGATCGGCATTGGTGGTCACCAGGCCGGCCGGCTTGTGATAGAGCCACAGGCGCGTGCGCTCGATGCCGCGGATCGGCACGCCGTCGACCTCGATCTTGTCGGTAAGGGTCACGTTGACCACCGGCGTATCGAGGAGCACGCCATTCAGCTTGACGCGGCCATCCAGGATCATGCGTTCGATATCGCGGCGCGAGGCCACGCCGGCGCGCGCCATCACCTTGGAAATGCGCTCGGCCTTTCCATCCTCGACCGCGCTCTCGTCCGCAGCTTTGACGGCTGCGACCTTCGCAGGCTTCGCGCCATCTCGTTTTACCGTCTTCTTGTCGCCAGCAAAGGGTTTAGACCCAGGCCGCTTGGGCTTGTCATTCATCGTCATTTGTTGTTTGCCTGAATTTTTAACGCGTGTTCCTATCAGGTCACGCCCTTGCGGTTAAGTGGAAAAACTTGAATGGCGGCTACAAATCAATTCATGGAGCTTGCTTTGGCCGAAGCGCGCCGTGCCGGAGAGCGTGGCGAAGTGCCGATCGGCGCCGTAGTCATGCTCGACAACAAGGTCATCGCCACTGCCAGCAACCGCACCCGTGAGCTCAACGACGTCACCGCACATGCCGAAATCGTCGCCATCCGCCTGGCCTGCGAGGAGCTGGGCCAGGAACGTCTTGCGGGCGCCGATCTCTATGTGACGCTGGAACCCTGCACCATGTGCGCCGCTGCCATTTCCTTCGCGCGCATCCGCCGGCTCTATTATGGTGCCGAAGATCCGAAGGGCGGCGGTGTCGACAATGGCGTGCGCTTCTATCGTCAGCCAACCTGCCACCATGCGCCGGAGGTCTATTCCGGCCTCGGCGAGACCGCATCCGCCGACATCCTCAGAGGTTTCTTTCAAGCAAAACGCTCCGAAGACTGAAAAGCGGCAGTTTGGGACCGCCGCTTTGAGAAAGACTATTGGAAGGGCTTCCACCAGCTGCTGTTGCTGGTCTGCTGCGCGGCCTCGGCGTCCTTCTTGCGCTTCTTTTCCTTCTTCGACTCGGGCGTGCCGAGATCGTTCAAGGCGGACTGATCGGATACCTGGCGATATTGCTGCGGCGGGTCGATCAGATAGCGGCGCTGATCGATATAGCTGCCGGCCTGATCCTGGCGCGCGGCACGATAAGCGGCCGTCTGCTGCGCTTCGCTCATGTGATTCTTGGCGCTGTCGGCCTGAGCCAGCGGCGAACGATAGTTGACGTCGTTCTTCTTCTGATCGGCTTCTGCGGCAAGACGCTTGCGGGCGTCTTCCGGCGATTCGAGCCAGGCCGGGTTGTCCTTGCTTGCCAGGGACTGCTGTGGAGCGGTCAGAGTGTCTTTGCTTCCGGCAACGACCAGACCGGGGCGGTTGGGATATTTTACGCCCTTGTCCTTCGGCGTCGCCGCCGAAACGGAGGCGATGTCGCCAAGGTCATCCAGGAGCTGGACGCCGGCCGTCTTGTCGGTGCCGTAAGTCGGGCTGCTAAGGCAACCGGACATGGCGCCGCAGCCAACCACAAGTGCCGCCAAGCTGACGCCGACACGAACCTTATGCATCGCTCTCATGAAAACCCTTCCCAGCCATGCCGGAATAAACGCAATAGGACCCCATTCAACGGCAACTGCCGTAAAATTCGGGCCATTTTCAGGCAGCTTTTACCGGATGAACGCCCCAAAGGCAATTCATCCGGCAATTTTCTTCAGTTGATAGCCGCGAGCTCACGCAGCGCTGCGGCGTCACGGGCCGAGACATCCGGGTATTCCGGATCGGAGCCGACATCCGTCGTGATGCGCCAAGAACGAGCGCACTTTTGGCCTTCGGCAAGTTTGGGCACAACACTGACCTTGGCATCGTCGTCGAGGCGGAAGGCATCCGCGGGGCCCTGCTCACCCAGGATGGTGATACCGGAGGTGATGCAGATTTCCGAGAAGTCCTGGCCTTCAAGCACCTTCAGCAGCTCGGGATCGGCGACATAGACGACCGGGGCGGCTTCCAACGAAGAGCCGATGCGCTTGTCCTTGCGTTCGATTTCCAGAGCGCCGGTAACGACGCTGCGCACAGCGCGGATCTTCTTCCACTTCTCGGCCAGCGCCTCGTTCTTCCACTCGGCCGGAATGGTGACGAACTGCTCGAGATGAACCGAGACTGCCGCGGGATTGCGCGAGAGCCACGCCTCTTCCGTGGTGAAGGGCAGCATCGGCGCCAGCCACGTCACCATGCAGTCGAAGATCGTGCGGATGACGGCCAGCGAGGCGCGGCGGCGCAGGCTCGACGGAGCATCGCAGTAAAGCGCATCCTTGCGGACGTCGAAGTAGAAGGCCGAAAGCTCGACATTGGCGAAATCGATCAGGGCGCGGGCGATGCGCTTGAAATCGAAGGCGTCGTAGCTTTCACGCACCAGCTCATCGAGCTCGGCGAGACGGTGCAGCATCAGCTGCTCCAGCTCCGGCATATCGGCATAAGCGATTACCTCGCCCTTGTCGTGCGCCAGCGTACCCAGCATCCAGCGGATGGTGTTGCGCAGCTTGCGATAGGCATCGACATTGGTCTGGATGATGGCTTTGCCGACGCGCAAGTCCTCAGAATAGTCCGAGGTCATAACCCAGAGGCGGAGGATGTCGGCGCCCGCATCCTTCATTACCTCTTGCGGCGACGTGACGTTGCCCTTGGACTTCGACATCTTCTCGCCCTTCTCGTCCATGGTGAAGCCATGGGTGAGGACGGCATCGTATGGCGCACGGCCACGCGTCGCGGCACTTTCGAGCAGCGACGAATGGAACCAGCCGCGATGCTGGTCGGAGCCTTCGAGATAGAGGTCGGCCGGCCACTTCAGATCCGGGCGATCTTCGAGCGTGAAGGTGTGTGTCGAACCAGAGTCGAACCAGACATCGAGGATGTCCATGACCTGCGTCCAGGGCTCATTGGCCTTCTCGCCGAGGAAGCGCTCACGCGCGCCTTCGGCGAACCAGGCATCCGCGCCCTCCTCTTCGAAGGCCTCGAGGATGCGGGCGTTCACCCGGTCGTCCTGCAGGATGTTGCCCTGCTCGTCGACGAAGATCGCGATCGGCACACCCCAGGCACGCTGGCGCGACAGGACCCAATCAGGGCGCTGCTCGATCATGGCGCGCAGGCGGTTCTGGCCGGCAGCCGGCACGAAGCGGGTGTCGTCGATCGCCTTCAGGGCGCGCGAGCGCAGCGTCGAACCATCCGCAAAGTCCTTGTCCATATAGACGAACCATTGCGGCGTGTTGCGGAAGATGACCGGCTTCTTCGACCGCCAGGAATGCGGATAAGAATGCTTCAGCCTGCCGCGTGCGAAGAGCGTGTTCGTCTCGATCAGGGCCTTGATGACCAGATCGTTGGCATTGCCCTTCTTGCCGTTGTCGTCCATGACACGGCCACCCTCGAAGCCGGGGGCATCGGCGGTGTAGAAGCCCGCGTCGTCGACCGGGAACGGGATGGCGGATGAGATGCCGCGCTTTTCGAGATCGCGGGCATGCGACGTCCAGGCGTCAAAGTCTTCGCGGCCGTGGCTGGGCGCGGTGTGGACGAAGCCCGTACCAGCATCGTCGGTAACGTGATCACCATCGAGCAGCGGCACCTTGAAGCCGTAGCCGAGAGAGGCGAGCGGATGCGCGCAGGTGAGCGCGGCCAGATCGACAGCGGTCACATCGCCGAGACGCTTGTACTGCAGCTTGGCCTTGGCGAAGGATTCCTCGGCGAGCTTGTCGGCGAAGATCAACTTCTCGCCGGGGCGCGGGCCGAAATCATTGGCCGCTTCCGTGACCTCATAGAGTCCGTAGGATACGCGCGAGGAGTATGCGATCGCCCGGTTACCGGGGATCGTCCAGGGGGTGGTCGTCCAGATGACGACGAAGGCGCCGGCGAGATTAGCCGGGCCTTCGGCCACCGGGAACTTTACCCAGATCATGTCGCTCTCGACATCGGCATATTCGACTTCGGCTTCGGCAAGCGCCGTCCGCTCGACCACCGACCACATGACCGGCTTGGAGCCACGATAAAGCTGACCGGTACGGGCGATCTTCAAAAGCTCGCCGGCGATGCGGGATTCCGCATGGAAGTTCATGGTCAGATAGGGATTGTCGAAATCGCCCGTGATGCCCAAGCGCTTGAACTCCTCGGACTGGATCTTGATCCAGCCGGCGGCAAAGTCGCGGCATTCCTGGCGAAACTCGTTCACCGGAACCTCGTCCTTGTTCTTGCCCTTCTCGCGGTACTTTTCCTCGATCTTCCATTCGATCGGCAGGCCGTGGCAATCCCAGCCCGGAACGTAATTGCTGTCATAGCCGCGCATCTGGAACGAGCGGGTGATGACGTCCTTGAGGATCTTGTTCAGCGCATGGCCGATGTGAATATGGCCATTAGCGTAGGGAGGGCCGTCATGCAGCACGAACTTTTCGCGGCCAGCGGCGGAAGAGCGCAGCTTCTTATAGAGGTTCATCTCCTCCCAGCGCTTCACCAGCTCCGGCTCCTTCTGCGGCAGTCCGGCGCGCATCGGAAAATCGGTTTCCGGCAGGTAAAGGGTCTTGGAATAATCCATCTTTTCAGCGGTATCGGTCATAGTCGTGACAATTGCCTCGGTGTCTCGGGCGTCTTGCGCCTGAACTGGCGCAGCCATACGGGGATTTTTCGGCGGCGGAAAGCGCCTCTTGAACGAGACGCCAAAAACCCGGACCTTCCGGCAGCTTACAGCGCGCGGAAGGCCGGGCCAATAATTCGTATCGCGTGGCTCAGCCGAAATTGGGTCATGGTCGCCGGTTCATAGGCGTTTTTTCCAGGGAAAGGAAGAGGAAACAGTCGCGGCAACGCACAGAAAGGCCGCGGACGTTTCCGTCCGCGGCCAATTTGAAGGTCTATCTAATCAGGCTCGTACTGCTGCCCGTGTTGGCACGACCGCATTGACGATAACGGCCACGACGATATTGGCGAGAAGCGCCAACAACCCCGTATAGACGGTGAAGCCGGTTTCGCCGAGCGGAACCATGTGCAGCGGCTTCCAGCCGGCATCCCAGACCAGATAGGTGCCGCCAAAGAAGCCGACGAACCAGCCGGCAAGCAGACCGGGCGCACGGAACCATTTGGTATAGAGACCGAAAACCAAGGCCGGCAGCGTCTGCAGGATCCAGATGCCGCCGAGCAGCTGCAGATCGAGCGCGAACTGCGTCGGCAGGAAAATGATGACCAACAGCGCGCCGACCTTGACGACAAGCGAGGTCATCTTGGCGACCTTTGCCTCGTCGGCATCGGAAACCTGCGGATCGACATAGGCCTTCCAGAAGTTGCGGGTGAAGAGATTGGCAGCGCCAATGCTCATCACGGCCGCAGGCACCAACGCCCCGATAGCGATGGCTGCGAAGGCGAAGCCTGCAAACCAGCTGGAGAACAGGGTCTGGAATAGCGCCGGAACGACATCGTTCGGGCTGTCCAACTTGAGCTGCGCGGCATGGCCCATATAGCCCAGCAGTGCCAGCAGGCCGAGCAGCAACGTATAGGCCGGCAGCAGCACCGCATTCTTGCGGATGGTGTTGCCGCTGTTGGAGGCGAAGATGCCGGTCAGCGTATGAGGATACATGAAGGCTGCGAGTGCTGAACCGAGTGCCAGTGTTGCATAAGCGACGTACTGGTTGCCGCCGAGCAGCAGACTACCCGCCCCCTTGGCTTTGAAATCCGCGTCGGCAGCCGCAAAGACATTGGCATAGCCGCCAAGCTTGGCGGGGATAAGGGCAATGGCCGCGATCACAACGATATAGATCATGATGTCCTTGACGAAGGCGATCAGCGCCGGAGCGCGAAGGCCGGCCGAATAGGTATAGAGCGCCAGGATGATGAAGGCGATTGCGAGCGGCAGTTCGCCATGAAGTCCGAGCGCCTTGAACACCGCCGTCATGCCGACGAGCTGCAGAGCGATATAGGGCATGGTGGCGATAACGCCCGTCAGAGCGACCGCCAGTTCCAGCGCCCGCGAGCCATATTGCCCGTGGACAACATCGCCCGCCGTGACATAGCCGTGATCCTTCGCGCGCTTCCAGAGAAGCGGCATAACCATGAAGACAAAGGGATAGACGACGATCGTATACGGCAGCGCGAAGAAGCCATAGGCACCGACCGTGTAGACCAGGGCTGGAACTGCGATGACCGTATAGGCGGTGTAAAAGTCGCCGCCAACGAGGAACCAGGTGATCCAGGTGCCGAAGGTGCGGCCGCCAAGGCCCCATTCGTCGATATGGGCCAAGGTCTTCGGCCTACGCCAGCGGGCGGCTACAAAGCCCATGACAGTTACAAGGGCCAGGAAGAAGATGAAGACGGCAAGCGCGGTCGGATCGATATCAGTCATCATGGCGCATGCTCCGATAGGCGATCCAGGTCAGGATAGCTGTGATCGGCACCCAAGCCAGCTGATACCAGTAGAAGAAGGGGAATCCCAGCAGAACGGGGTCATGGCTGTTGTAGAAGGGAACCCAAAGCAAACCAATATAGGGAATAACGAGCAGCCAGCAGGCTGCTGTCCCAAAACGTTTATCCATCTCGTGCGCCTTTCGGAAAATGGGCGCGGCGACTCGCACCCGGCTATATGAGCATTGCAGCATCCTTCCCACCCGCTCAAGGCAAAAAGATATTGCAGCGCCGCAATCCCCGCGCGCAATTTGGCAGGTAAAATCAGCTGAAGGCGATGATCCGGTCGAGCTCGCTGAGCGGCTGGACACCGGCGAGCAGCGCCCTCGCCTCATCTTCGTCTTTACGGATTTGCGCGACCAGCGGGTCCAAGCCGTCGAACTTCAGCTCGGGGCGGAGATAGCCGAAGAAGGAGACCGAACAGACCTGTCCGTAGAGATCGCCGCTGAAACCGAAGACGAAGGTTTCCAGCAGCGGCGCGCCATTGTCCGTCACCGTCGGACGCCGGCCGTAGCTGGCGACGCCATCGCGGATGGTGCCATCGGCCGTCCGGAAGCGAACTGCATAGATGCCAGCCCTCAGCGATGTCTCGGGTGGCAGCTGCATGTTTGCCGTCGGGAAGCCGAGCGTGCGGCCGAGCTTCTCGCCGCCGATGACGGGCGCCTGAACGGTATAGCGATAGCCGAGCAGGCCGGCGGCTTGGGCGACGTCGCCTTCCGCGAGCAGCGCACGAATGCGGCTCGACGAGATGACCTCCGTGTTTTCGTCGCGGAAGGCATCGATCAGGGTCACGCCGAAGCCGTTATGGCTACCGGCATTCATGAGGAAGGCGGGGCCCCCCTGGCGATCATGGCCGAAATGGAAGTCGAAGCCGGTGACGACTTCCGATGCGTGCAGCCAGTCGATCAGGATCGAATGGACGAATTCATCCGCAGAACGCTGCGAGAAGGTGCGATCGAAAGGATATTCGATGACGGCGTTGAAACCTAGCGCTTCCAGCAGCCGCGCTCGCAAAGGCGCAGGCGTCAAGCGGAAGACGGGATGATCCGGCTTGAAAACGGTGCGCGGATGCGGCTCAAAAGTCAGCACCAATGCGGGAATGCCGCGCTCTCTGGCAATCTCAAGCGCACGCGTCAGCACCGATTGATGGCCTCGGTGCACGCCGTCAAAATTGCCGATGGCCACCACGCCGCCCTTCAAGGCATCGGGAAGCGGCTCGCGGGTTTCATTGCGATGGAAAACGGTCATCGACTGCCACTCTCCTCAGATAAGGCGCGGCATCCACCACTTCGGCGAGGCCTGCTCACGCGCTAAGAAGGCGCCGAGAGCGGCCTCATCCGTATGCCCCTCGACGACATATTCGCGGGCGTGGATGCCATGGCTGATATAAAGAAGATCGAGGCCGTAATCGAGTGCGCCGCGTACGTCGGTCGGCATGCCGTCGCCGATCGCCACCACGCGTGACAGCGGAAACTCGCTTTTCACCTCGCGGGCCGCCGCGATCGCGGCATCGTAGATCGGCTGATGCGGCTTGCCGGCGATGCGCGTCTGGCCGCCGAGCCGCTCGTAATAGGCGGCCATGGCGCCGGCGCAGGGGATCATGCGATGGCCGCGCTCGACGACGAGATCCGGATTGGCGCAGATCAGCGGCACCTTGCGGGCCGACCAGGCCGTCAGCATCTCGGTGTAATCGTCAGGCGTTTCGGTCTCGTCATCGAAAAAGCCGGTGCAGACGATGCTTTCGGCCTCGCTAGCCTCGACGCGCTGAACGTCCAAGCCTTCCAGGATGCCGATATCGCGCTCCGGACCGAGCAGAAACACCTTCTTCGGCCCCTCGGCAATCAGCTTGCGTGTCACGTCGCCCGAGGTGATGATGCGATCATAGACGCTGTCGGGAACGCCGATCGCCCGCAGTTGCTCGACGACCTTCGGAGCGACGCGCGGAGAATTGGTGATGAGGACGACCGAGAGGCCTTCGCCGCGGGCCGCTTCGAGCGCGATGGAGGCCTCCTTGTAGGCCGTGACGCCGTTATGGAGCACGCCCCAGACATCGCAGAGCGCAACATCATAAAGTCCGCCGATGTCGCGAAAGCTCTCGATCCGTTTGCCCATGCCGTCCTCGCATCAAATAAATCACGGGCTGACATCGCAAACCGGCCGGCAAATTACAAGAGCGGCATGCAAGGTTTTTGCGTCGCACAAGGCCTGAGCAGCGAGCGTGGGCAAGGTCGGCGAGCGGCAAGATTGCGCAGCGGAAGCAACGGGATGACGCTCTGGAAAAGGCGGGATCCGACCCTGTCTTCACGAGGGCAAAATGAGAGCACCTTTGCAACCACATGCTACGCGGCACCGCCATGGGCGTTAATCATCCTCAAAACAAGCCGAGGGCGCCACAAAAAATTCACAGGGCTGTCCTTGACTCGTCTGGAAGCCACCCCTAAATCACCGTCGCTAGCACTCTCAGAGGATGAGTGCTAACAAAATCCATACGGATCCCCGCTGATCCGTGAATGTCATTTGATCGAGGGATTAGACAATGGCAAGCACCAATTTCCGCCCCCTTCATGACCGCGTCGTCGTTCGTCGCGTCGAGTCGGAAGAAAAGACCAAGGGTGGCATCATCATTCCCGATACCGCCAAGGAAAAGCCGCAGGAAGGCGAAATCGTCGCCGTCGGTTCCGGCGCTCGCGATGAATCCGGCAAGGTCGTAGCACTCGACGTCAAGGTTGGCGATCGCGTTCTGTTCGGCAAGTGGTCGGGCACCGAAGTCAAGCTCAACGGCGAAGACCTTCTGATCATGAAGGAAGCCGACGTCATGGGCATCATCGGCTAATTCAGCCGGTTCCCTTTTCCGATACAGCTGACGGGCCTTAAAGCCCCGAAAACGCGAATTCAGGAGTTTCAAACATGGCAGCTAAAGAAGTAAAATTCGGCCGCGGCGCCCGCGAAAAGATGCTTCGTGGCGTCGACATCCTCGCTGACGCAGTGAAGGTCACGCTCGGCCCGAAGGGTCGTAACGTCGTTATCGACAAGTCCTTCGGCGCTCCGCGCATCACCAAGGACGGCGTTTCCGTCGCCAAGGAAATCGAACTCGAAGACAAGTTCGAAAACATGGGCGCCCAGATGGTCCGCGAAGTTGCTTCGAAGACCAACGACGTCGCCGGTGACGGCACCACCACTGCAACCGTTCTCGCCCAGGCGATCGTTCGCGAAGGCGCCAAGGCTGTTGCAGCCGGCATGAACCCGATGGACCTGAAGCGCGGTATCGACCTCGCTGTTGCAGAAGTCGTCAAGGATCTCCAGGCTAAGGCCAAGAAGATCAACACCTCGGAAGAAGTTGCCCAGGTCGGCACGATCTCCGCAAACGGCGAAAAGCAGATCGGTCTCGATATTGCTGAAGCCATGCAGAAGGTCGGCAATGAAGGCGTCATTACGGTTGAAGAAGCCAAGACCGCCGAAACCGAACTCGAAGTCGTCGAAGGCATGCAGTTCGACCGCGGCTACCTCAGCCCCTACTTCGTAACCAACCCGGAAAAGATGATCGCCGACCTCGAAGACGCGTTCATCCTGCTGCACGAGAAGAAGCTCTCGAACCTGCAGGCCATGCTCCCGGTTCTCGAAGCCGTCGTTCAGACCGGCAAGCCGCTCCTCATCATCGCTGAAGACGTCGAAGGCGAAGCTCTTGCGACCCTCGTCGTCAACAAGCTGCGCGGCGGCCTCAAGATCGCTGCCGTCAAGGCTCCGGGCTTCGGCGACCGCCGCAAGGCCATGCTGGAAGACATCGCCATCCTGACGGGCGGCACTGTCATCTCCGAAGACCTCGGCATCAAGCTCGAGTCCGTCACCCTCGACATGCTCGGCCGTTCCAAGAAGGTTTCGATCTCCAAGGAAAACACCACGATCGTTGACGGCGCCGGCGCCAAGTCCGACATCGAAGGCCGCGTTGCCCAGATCAAGGCTCAGATCGAAGAAACCACCTCCGACTACGACCGCGAGAAGCTGCAGGAACGTCTTGCCAAGCTCGCTGGCGGCGTTGCCGTGATCCGCGTTGGCGGCTCGACGGAAGTCGAAGTGAAGGAAAAGAAGGACCGC
>UCII01000031.1:192-110291 GCA_900472485.1 Hyphomicrobiales bacterium | reverse complement strand
CTTATGAGTCCGTCACCTAGTGCTTTGGGCTCGCAAGTTTGCCAGATCCGAGATGGTGGCAAAACGTGTGGCTCAGCGGACGATTGATGTCTTGTGCGACAATCCCAGCCTCCTCGACGGCCGCGACATAAACGAAGCGATTTTCAAGCTATTGCGTCGGCACGCGTTCGATGAAATCGAATTGTCGCGTGAGCAAGGCCTGCACGCTGATGGCGCGGTGCCCGAGGAGCGGGTTGATCATTGCAGTCACTAAAAGTTGGCTCTGCTGGAAAGGGCGTCCCGGATCGCCTCGATGCGGAGTTCCATTCGCGGCGCTAGAATTTTCCGCTTTCTTTGATCTTTCCAATTTTTGAAAAAAGCTGTGCTTCCCAACGTCTTTGAATGAGTTTCATTCATTGCGCTAGGCATCGATTATCGCCGGAACACAGATCCTTTTGCGGTGTGAGAGGCGAGATGTTCGCTCAAGCGGAAGTTGCTCGGATTGGAACAACTAAGCTGCCTGCAGGTTAGGCTCGGTAACCGCCTAAACAATAGTTCATGTCCGCGTGACGCGTGGAGAATTACTTGATGCCGCTTGCAGCTCAGTCAGACGTCGCATTCAGCCATCCGCGGATCTACTATGTGAATCCATTGCTGCTGGCAGGGCGAGATCGATGGAGCGAAGTATTTGATCACGCGAGTACGCTCGGCTTCGACATTGTGCTCTCGGCCCCGCCTTTTTGCAAAAAGGCTGGCGGCGGTCTTTTTTCCACGGACAATTACGAACATCTGGATCCGGCGCTCGAGCTGGAAGGAGATGCGAAAGAGGCTCTCTCCATGCTGGTGCAAGAGGCGCGAGCATCGGGGATCGAACTCATGCTCGACCTTATGGTTAGCGCTTATGACGCGGGGACCGCAACCGCCTTTACCCCGCTCGACCCACGGCGGTCGCCCCTCTCTTCAACTAGGCCTGTAGCACTATCCCCAGCCGCGGTAATCGACGAGTGGGAAGCGCGGCTGGCGGAGTTTGCGTCGTGTGGAATCGCTGGATATCGGGTCCTTGGCATTGCCGGCCTTCCTGTCGATGGCTGGCGGCGCTTGATGAGCAGCGCGAAAAAGGCACGACCGGGAACGAGGTTTTTTGCGTACACGCCGGGGACGGATTTCGCCCTACGCTCGGCATTACGGGACTGCGGCTTCGATGGTGCCTTTTCCTCGCTTGCCTGGTGGGATCTGCGAGAAAGCTGGTTCCTTGAGGAATATCGCCTGCAGCTTCCTTTCGGACGGCAGATCGCCTTTCCGGAAGTGCCGTTTGGACGGCGCCTGGCGCATGGCACCGAAAGCAGGGAAATCCGCGAGCGAAAATCACGCCGCGCTCTCCATCTTGCCGCCGAACTCGGCGATGGATTGCTTGTGCCGATGGGTTTCGAATTCGGCGCCACCCTGCCGCTCGATCCGACATATGGTCATGGACAGGGCTTGCGTGTCCTTAAAGCCGAGGGAGCCTACGATATCTCGGGGGATCTACGCGATCTGAATTCCGCGCCACGCGGCTCCACTCGACCGATGACCCTTCGTTGCGAAACAACCAGCCAGGTGACGGTGATTGCCCAGGCTGATCGGCCTGCATTGCGGGATGCAACGCATGCGCGGCTTCTCGCTGTTAACAGAGATCCGCGTCGTCCCGCGGAACTGCCTGACGATATCATGCATCGCTTGGCTTCACCTTTCCTGCCCATCGAGGCGGTGCCTAGCAGCTGCAGGATCGCTCCGGGCGAGGTGCGTGTTATCACAACTGAGGCCCGCCCTCTCATCACGGCTGACGAAGGGCAGCTGTCTCTCGCCGGAGCGACGGCCTCTCCACGCATCGCCATCGAACATGTTACGCCGCAGGTCGACGATGGACGCTTTCCAATCAAGCGCATCGTCGGTGATACCGTGATCGTCGAGGCGGACATCTTTGCCGATGGCCATGATCTGCTGTCGGCGGCCCTGCTTTACCGCCCCCACGATGAGCTTGATTGGCGTCAAACCAAGATGGCCCTTTCCGAAAACGATCGCTGGCAGGGCGCATTCCCGGTCGATCGCATCGGGCGCTTCGATTTCATGGTCGAGGCCTGGAAAAATCCCTTTGCCATTTTCCGCTACGAGCTTCTCAAGAAGAGCGAAGCGCGGCTCGATCTCCGGTTGGAACTGATCGAAGGCGAAGAGTTGATCCGGGATGCTGCAGTCGATGGCGGCGTACGGATGAGGGATGAGGATAGGACGGAACTCGCGATGCTGCTTGCCGAGCTCGAGAGGCGTGACGGGCCGGGCAAGCTTGAATTGCTCCTTGCCACACGTACAAACGAACTGATGGCGCTTGCCGACCGCCGTCCTTTCACCTCGCACTCGCGGATCTATGGTGTGGAAGCCGAACGCCGCGAGGCGGCCTTTGCGAGCTGGTATCAGATCTTTCCCCGTTCGCAGAGCGGTGACCCCAATCGCCACGGCACGTTCGAAGACGTCATCGCACGCCTGCCGGCCATCCGGGATATGGGCTTCGACGTGCTCTATTTCCCGCCGATCCACCCGATCGGCCATACCAACCGCAAGGGCCGCAACAATTCTCTTATTGCCGCTCCCACTGATCCGGGCAGTCCTTACGCAATTGGTTCGGAAGCCGGCGGGCATGAAGCAATCCACCCCCTCCTTGGACAATTCGATGACTTCGAGCATCTGATTTCGGAAGCAAAGCGGTTCGGATTGGAGATCGCGCTCGACTTAGCGATTCAAGCCTCTCCGGACCACCCATGGCTAAAGGAACATCCGGGCTGGTTCGACTGGCGGCCCGACGGCACGATCCGCTATGCGGAAAATCCGCCGAAGAAATACGAAGACATCGTCAATGTCGATTTCTACGCACCGGAGGCCGTGCCGGCGCTTTGGGCCGAACTGCGCGACATCGTCGAAATGTGGATCGAGGAAGGCGTAAACATCTTCCGCGTCGACAATCCCCATACCAAGCCTTTTCCCTTCTGGGAGTGGCTGATCGGCGATATCCGCGCACGTCATCCAAAGGTCGTGTTCCTTTCGGAAGCCTTCACAAGGCCGAAAGTGATGTACCGGCTGGCGAAAGTCGGCTTCTCTCAATCCTACACATACTTCACATGGCGCAACACAAGAGTGGAGTTGGAGGAATATCTGACCGAGCTTACTCATGGTGAGGTCACTGAATTCTTTCGTCCACATTTCTTCGTCAACACCCATGATATCAATCCGGACTTCCTGCAGAATGCGCCGCGCTCTGCCTTTCTCATCCGGGCGGCGCTGGCTGCCACACTGTCCGGCCTTTGGGGCGTCTATAACGGCTTCGAGCTGTGCGAAGGACGGCCCGATGCCAAGCGCAAGGAATATGCCGACAGTGAAAAATACGAGATCCGTGCCTGGGATTACGACCGACCGGGCAACATCAAGGCGGAAATCTCGATGCTCAACCGCATTCGCAAGAATAATTCAGCCCTGCATTCGCATCTCGGCCTGACATTTCTGCCCTCGTCGAACCCCAACGTCATGTTTTTCGAAAAGGCAAGCGGCGGACGCCACAACGTTCTGTTTGTCGCCGTGACGCTCAATCCGCACGCGATAGAGGAAAGCAATATCGAATTTCCGCTCTGGCGGTTTGGCCTGGCAGACGAAGGGACCCTCGTTTTCGAGGATCTCGTTAGCGGCCAAAGATTCAGTCGCACGGGGAAGTGGCAGATGATCCGGCTCGATCCGGCCCATTTGCCCTTTGCCATCTGGCGCGTCAGGGCAGGGGAGGTCTGAGATGGACACTGTTCACATGCCCGAGGTCGATAGTGCTGCCGATGATCCGCTATGGTATAAGGATGCGATCATCTATCAGCTGCACATCAAGTCCTTTTACGATGCCAATGGCGATGGCATCGGCGACTTCGAAGGCCTGTACCAGAAGCTCGACTATATCGCTGCACTCGGCGTCAATGCCATTTGGCTCCTGCCGTTCTTTCCCTCGCCCCGGCGCGATGACGGTTATGATATTGCCGATTATCGCAACGTCAGCCCTGATTACGGGACGCTGGAGGATTTCCGGAAGTTCGTGACGGCTGCGCATGAACACAATATCCGCGTCATTATCGAGCTCGTCATCAATCACACGTCGGACCAACATCCCTGGTTCCAACGCGCGCGGCAATCGCCTGCCGGAAGCCCCGAACGAGACTTCTACGTCTGGTCGGATACCGACCTGAAATTTCCCGAGACCCGCATCATTTTTCTCGATACGGAAAAATCGAACTGGACATTCGATCCCGTGGCGGGCGCCTATTACTGGCATCGCTTCTATTCGCACCAGCCAGATCTCAACTTCGATAATCCGCTGGTCATGAAGGAGATTATCGATGTCATGCGTTTCTGGCTTGAGACCGGCATCGATGGCTTCCGGCTCGATGCAATCCCCTATCTTGTCGAGCGCGAAGGCACCAACAATGAAAATCTGCCGGAAACCCATCTGATCCTCAAAGAGATCCGTGCGGCGCTTGATGCGACACATTCCGGCGTGCTGCTCCTTGCCGAGGCAAACCAGTGGCCAGAGGACACGCGCGAATATTTCGGCGACGGCGACGAATGCCATATGGCGTTCCATTTTCCCCTGATGCCGCGCATGTACATGGCGATTGCCAAGGAGGACCGTTTCCCGATCACCGACATCATACGTCAAACGCCTGAGATCCCAGACATCTGCCAATGGGCGATCTTCCTCAGAAATCATGACGAATTGACGCTCGAAATGGTCACCGACGCTGAACGCGATTATCTGTGGGAGACCTATGCCTCCGATAAGCGCGCCCGCATCAACCTCGGCATCCGACGCAGGCTGGCGCCATTGATGGAACGCGACCGCCGCCGTATCGAGCTCATGAATGCGTTGCTGCTGTCCATGCCGGGAACACCCATCGTCTATTATGGCGACGAGATCGGCATGGGAGACAATATTTATCTCGGCGACCGGGACGGGGTGCGCACCCCTATGCAATGGTCCCCCGATCGCAACGGCGGCTTTTCGCGCGCAGATCCGGCACGCCTCGTATTGCCGCCGGTTGCCGATCCCCTTTACGGTTACGAGGCATTGAATGTCGAGGCGCAGGTGTCGGACGCGCATTCGCTGTTGAATTGGACACGGCGAATGCTGGCGCTGCGCGGTCGCCACAGCGCCTTCGGGCGGGGTTCAATGCGGTTTCTGACGCCGGCGAACCGGCGGATTCTCGCCTATTTACGCGAATATGATGATGAGGTCATTCTTTGCGTCGCAAACCTGTCACGCGTTCCCCAGGCGGTAGAGCTCGATCTGCAGCAGTTCGAAGGGCGGGTTCCGGTGGAGTTGACGGGTATGTCGCCGTTCCCGCCGATCGGGCAGCTCACCTATCTACTCACACTGCCTCCCTATGGTTTCTTCTGGTTCCAGCTCGCTGCCGAAGCCGACGGGCCGGCCTGGCGCACGGCTCCGCCTGAGCAACTTGTCGATCTGGTGACGATCGTTATCAGACGCAGCCTGACGGAGCTTGCTGAGCTGCCGCATCACACGGCGATGCTGAGCAGGGATATCTTGCCGGCCTATCTTGCGAAGCGCCGCTGGTTCGGCGCCAAGGACCAGGCTCTGCAGGAGGCGAGGCTTGTTTCCGCGACACCGATACCCTTTGCCGACGGGATCGTGCTCGGAGAGATCGAGGTTGTGCTGCCGGATCATGTGGAGAGCTATCAATTGCCGCTCGCAGCCGAATGGGATGATACGGCGCCCAACGTGCTCGCCCAGCAGCTTTCCCTTGCGCGCATCCGGCAGGGTAGGCGGGTTGGATTCTTGACCGACGGATTTGCCGTCGAGATGATGGCACGCGGCATTTTTCAAGGCCTATGCGATCGCTCGACGGTCAGCGGACGCACCGGCATGATCGAGTTCATCGGTACTGATCGGCTCGATTGTCTGGCTTTGACCGAGGATATGCCGATCCGCTGGCTTTCGGCCGAACAATCCAACAGCTCCTTGCTCGTGGGCGACCTGGCAATGATCAAGCTGATCCGCCATGTCTTCGTCGGCGTCCATCCGGAAGTCGAGATGACGCGCTATTTGACGGAACATGGTTATGAGCATACTGCCCCTCTTCTGGGCGAGGTGGCTCGGACCGACGGCGAAGGTCGCCGATCGACGCTGATCATCGTGCAAGGCGCGATCCGCAACCAGGGTGACGCCTGGAATTGGATGCTGTCCAACCTGCGCCGCACCGCTGACGAGATCGTTATCACCGAGGCTGCAGTCGAGTCGGCCGATGAGCAGCTGCAGCCACTTCTGCATTTTATTTCCATGGTCGGCGAACGCCTTGGAGAATTGCATGTCTTGCTGGCGCAGCCGACCGACAACGAAGCCTTCGCGCCGCGTCGGGCGGATGCACGCGATATCGCCGGCATTCGCAAAACCGTAACGGGCGAGATCACCTATGCCTTTTCCAAGCTGACCGACCTCGAAGACAGTGTCGAGCCGGAGATCGCGGAGCAAATGTCCTCGCTGCTTGCCGAACGCGACAGGATCTTCGAGCTTGCCAGTGCGCTGGCGGAGGAGGCGAAAGGCACGTTGTTGACGCGTGCGCATGGCGATTTCCATCTTGGCCAGATCCTGGTGACGGAAGGCGATGCTGTCATCATCGATTTCGAAGGCGAGCCAGCGCGCAATCTTGCCGAGCGCCGCGCCAAGACGAGCCCGTTGCGCGACGCTGCCGGCCTGCTGCGGTCGCTCGATTATCTCTCAGCAACCGCCATGCTCGAAAACGACGCCATTTCAGATCATCATGATGCCCGCCGCCGAGAGGTGATCCGGCGCTTCGCGGAAAATGCGGAACGCATCTTTCTGACATCCTACATCGCGGCATTGGCGGCTTCGCCCGATTTGCCGAAAGAGCCTGCCGAAGCTCGGCGGATCATCGATATCTTTCTTCTGGAAAAGGCTGCCTATGAGATCGCCTACGAGGCACGAAACCGCCCGAAGTGGCTCCCGATCCCGCTGAACGGACTTGCCGCCATCATAGCGCGACTGTCGGGGAGCCGCTCATGAGCGATGTTGCCGACATTCTCAGCGGAGTGGATGCGGGTTCCATGCATGCCCTGGTGGAGGGGCGGCATGGCGATCCCTTTTCGATCCTCGGCATGCACCAAGGTGTGGATGGCCGCTACAGCGTCAGAGCCTATCTGCCTGGGGCTTTGCGCGTTGAAATTCTCGATCGGGACAGTGATCGCGTTCTGGCGTCGGCCGATCTTATCCATCCCGCCGGCCTGTTTGGCGCCACACTTGCCGAACGCAACGCCTATTATCTGAAAATTCACTGGCCCGATGCAATCCAGGTGACGGCCGATCCCTACAGCTTTGCGCCGTTGCTCGGTGATCTGGATCTCCATCTGATTTCGAAAGGCACGCATTACAATCTGAGCGAGGCTCTTGGCGCCAATCCCATGACGGTCGACGATGTCGCGGGCGTGCGTTTCGCAGTCTGGGCGCCGAATGCAAGCCGGGTATCCGTGGTCGGCGACTTCAACGCCTGGGACGGGCGCCGCCATCCGATGAGGCTCCGGCCGCAGGCCGGTGTCTGGGAGATATTCATTCCGCATATCACGGTCGGCGAACGCTACAAGTTCGAGATTGTCGATCGCTCTGGCAACCTGCTTCCGCAGAAGGCCGATCCGGTCGCGCGGGCGGCGGAGTCCGCGCCATCGACGGCGTCAGTGGTGGCATCGTCCGAGCCTTTCCGCTGGAACGATCAGGGCTGGATGGACAATTGCCGAAACGCCGATCATTTCGCCAAGGCGCTTTCGATTTACGAGGTTCATGCCGGTTCCTGGCTGCGCGACATGGAAGATGGCGGCCGCGCGCTGGATTGGATCGAACTCTCGCAGCGGCTCATTCCCTATGTCAGCGAAATGGGCTTCACCCATATCGAGCTCCTGCCGATCATGGAGCATCCTTTTGGCGGATCGTGGGGGTATCAGCCACTCGGGCTGTTCGCTCCGACCGGGCGCCACGGCACGCCTGAAGATTTCGCATATTTCGTCGATCGCTGCCATCAGGAAGGGCTCGGTGTCATTCTGGATTGGGTGCCGGCGCATTTCCCGACGGATGTGTGGGGATTGGCGCGTTTTGACGGAACCGCGCTTTATGAGCATGAGGATCCGCGGGAGGGTTTCCATCGCGATTGGAACACGCTGATCTATAATCTTGGACGCAACGAGGTCAAAGGCTTCCTGATCGCGAGCGCGCTCGAATGGCTTGACCGCTTTCATGTGGACGGACTGCGCGTCGATGCCGTCGCTTCCATGCTCTATCGCGACTATAGCCGCCCGGAAGGCGAGTGGATCCCGAACCGCTACGGAGGGCGCGAAAACCTGGAAGCCATCGAATTCTTCAAGCATCTGAACAGCATCGTTCACGAACGCTTTCCGCATGCGCTGATGATCGCCGAGGAATCGACCGCTTTTCCGAACATCACCAGACCCGCTGCGGAAGGCGGACTCGGCTTCGACATGAAGTGGAATATGGGATGGATGCATGACACGCTTCATTACATGTCCGACGATCCGGTCTATCGAAAATATCATCATGGCTCGATGACATTCGGCATGATCTATGCCTATAGCGAGCGCTTCATCCTGCCGTTTTCGCATGACGAAGTCGTGCACGGAAAGGGTTCCATGCTGGCCAAGATGCCCGGCGATCCCTCGCAGAAGATGGCCAATCTTCGCGCTCTTTTCGGCTTCATGTGGGGGTACCCGGGTAAGAAGCTTCTCTTTATGGGCGGTGAGATCGGCCAATGGTCGGAATGGAGCCACGACAGTTCCGTGGAATGGGATCTCCTGGATGAACCGTCCCACGCCGGCCTGCAACGGCTGGTGCGCGATCTCAACCGAATCTACAGGCATTTTCCCTGCCTGCAGCACGGCGATACTGTGCCCGACGGCTTTGAGTGGGCGGTTGCGGATGATGCCGAACAGTCGGTTTTCGGAATGCTGCGCTTCGATCCCGGACGGCGGTCGGCCATTCTGATCGTCTCGAATTTCACTCCGATTTTCCGCGGTGGATACAGAGTTGGCGTCCCTTTTTCCGGTCTCTGGCGGCGGATACTCGATACGGATGACTCTGTTTATGGCGGAGCAGGCATCGGCTCCCGCGATCGTCTTACCGACGACTTTCCCGTGTATGGACGCCGCCAGTCCCTTCTCCTTGATCTTGCCCCTCTTTCAACAGCGATGTTTCTCTTTGAGGATGGAGAAACGATGACGGGAGGTGAGTGACCCTGAAGGTCTGCGTCGTGGGAAGTAGTCGATACTGTCGTAGCTGCGCGTTCAACGGAACGGTCCGGTAGCGGACATCGTCTTTCTTCCAATTTGATCTATCTCTTATTGCATGAGGAGGTTGTGATGAAGATTATGATTGTCGAGGATGAGCCCCTGGTGGCACTCGAATTGGAGCGTATCGCTACCGAAGCCGGTCATGAAGTCGTGGGCTCCTTCATGACTGCGGAGCAGGCCCTGGCCTATGCATCAAAGGCACAGGTGGCTTTCGTGGATCTCGGCTTGGCCGATGGCCATAGCGGAGGGGGGCTTGCTCGGCGATTGACGGATCGGTTCAGGATAAAGGTGATCTTTGTGACCGGCAGCCCCGAACGGGTCGGATACGGTCTCGAAGGGGCAGTCGGAATAGTCGGCAAGCCATTTACCGACAAAGTGATCCTCGACGCCTTGGAAAAGGCGCAGCTAAAAGCCTAAGCTAACGGGCCTCTAAGGGTCTCGGAGAGCGGTGCAAGCTTGTCGTTCAGCTCTGTAATGTGGCTGAGGACAGGCTCCAAACAACCGCCCGCGGTCCCATCCAGTTGTCTGCTATGCTGCCTGACGAGAAAAACACTTGCCCTTCGGTCGGCCTTTTCAAAACGACTGGCGTGTTCGACAAGTTGGCTACCAAATGAAGGTTTGTGGACCCGATTTGCCAGCGCACTCGGATGGGAGAGGCATCTGGATCATAGGTGGCTGGGCAACTATGCGCTTCAGCAAGGAGCGGCACGACTACTTGATGTCTGAGCTTTAGCAACTGCTTGTAGTAGTCGCCAATTGCCGGATTCTCATTCATTTTGTCCCACCGCAATTTGGCGCTGCGGAAGGTGGCTTCGGCTGTCGGGTCGCACGCATCCTCCGCGTCGAAGCCGGGCAGGCGCTTCAGTTCCTCCTTGCGGCCAAGTCTTACCTTGGCGTTGAGTTCCTCGTCGAAGTCGCAAAAGAAGGGAAAGGGATCGGCAGCGCCCCATTCCTCACCCATGAACAGCATGGGGATCTGCGGCGAGAGAAGATAGATGGCTGCAATGGCCTTTATCGCCTCGATGGGATGGGAGGAAATCATGCGATCGCCGCGTGCCCGATTGCCGATCTGGTCATGGTTCTGGATGAAGGAGATAAAGGCCGATGGCGGCAAGCCAACGCTCGGCGATCCTCTGGGCCGGCCTCGATACTCCATATGTTCCCCTTGAAACGCGAAGCCTTCGGCAAGCGCGCGGCTCAGACGCGGTGCCCAATCGGCATAATCCGCGTAGTAGCCGAAAATCTCGCCCGTGGCCGCTACGTGAAGAGCGTGGTGGATGTCATCATTCCACTGTGCCGTAAAATGGCGTTGCTTGCCGTCATCGTCGCAAGCGAGGAGAGCCGATTCATTATCCTCGTTTTCGACGATCAGATGAATTTTCCGTTCGGGAAATGCGCTCCTGACGCGATCGGCAAGTTCGAGAAGAATATGCGGATCGCTATCGTCCTTCATCGCGTGCACGGCATCGAGCCGCAAACCATCAATCCGAAATTCGCTCAGCCAATAGATTGCATTTTCGATGACGAAATCGCGGACGAAACGGCTGCCATCGCCATCGTAATTCAGCCCCTTGCCCCAGACGCTTTCGTGCCGGTCTCCAAAAATCGGCGCGTAGCGGGGCAGATAGTTCCCGTCCGGCCCGAAATGATTATAGACCACATCGAGAAAGACGCAGATGCCGCGCTCGTGGGCTGCATCGACGAGCATTTTGAGATGTTCGGGGCGGCCGTAGCTGCTATCCGGCGCATAGGGTAAAACACCGTCGTAACCCCATCCATACCGACCACGAAAATCCGAAAGCGGCATGAGTTGAATGGCCGTTATGCCGAGGCGCTGCAAATGATCGAGCTTTTCGATAGCTGCTAGGAACGTGCCAGCTTCCGTGAAGGCGCCGACATGCAGTTCGTAGATGACGATTTCTTCCCAGCGGCGTCCCTTCCATCCTTGCGTTTGCCATTCGAACATTGGATCGATCAGCTCGCTCGGGTCGTGGACGTCTTCGGGTTGAAAGCGCGAGGCCGGATCCGGCACGGCAAACCCGTCGTCCAGCACGAATTTATAGCGATCGCCGATCTGCGCATCGTTGACTTCGACGACATGCCACCCGTCCTGTCTTCGCCGCATCGGCCATTCCCCACGCTGCTCGATACGGACGAGCACGCGCTCCGCCAAGGGCGCCCACAGGCGGAACAGGACCGCATTCTTGTTGATTTGCGGTCCAAATGCGAAGCTGTGCTGCATGACATCCCGTCCGTCGATGATGCTGAAATTTTCCTGCAATCCAACGCATCTTGACGGGAACGGTTCCTGAGGTCGGAACAGATCTCTTTCAGTCCCGTTCGTTAAGGCAGCCTGACGCAGCGAGGAAGCCATGACTGTCTTGACCTCTACCTACCGCCTGCAGTTTCGCGGAGATGTCACCTTTGACAAGGCAACGGGGCTGGTTCCCTATCTGAAGGATCTCGGCATCAGCCATGTCTATGCCTCGCCGATCTTTGCTGCCAAGAAGGGATCGACCCATGGCTATGATGTCACGGATGCGAACGAGATCGACCCGGTGCTTGGCGGCCGCGCCGGGTTCGATGCTTTCTGCACGGCCTTGCGGCAGGCGAAGCTGGGCCTGATCCTCGACATTGTGCCCAACCATATGGCCGCCTCCGTGGAAAACGCGTGGTGGCGTGACGTGTTGCAGCGCGGATCGAGCAGCGCCTATGCCGGCCATTTCGATATCGACTGGCGCCGCAAGCTCACCTTGCCGCTGCTCGGGCGGCCGTTCGAGGAAAGCCTGGCCGCGGGGGAGTTTCATCTTCGCTACGAGCCTAAGGATGGAGGCATTTATCTGGTCTATTTCGACGATCTGCTTCCGCTCTCGGCTGAAAGCGCCGAGTGGCTGACAGCGGACATTGGAACGGATGCGGAGCGGTTGCGTGCGTTTTCGAAAGATGCGGTCGCGATGCGAAAACTACTCGCCGAACAGCACTGGCAATTGCTCTATTGGAAAGATGCCGCCGAAAACCTCAGCTATCGGCGCTTCTTCGAGGTGGCAGGCCTGGTCGGGATGCGGGTGGAGAACGCGCCGGTCTTCAACGACACGCACCGGCTGATCATTGAATTGGTTCGCGCCGGACAGGTTCAAGGATTACGCGTCGACCATATCGACGGACTGGCCGATCCGAAGAGCTATCTCGAGCATTTGCGGCAGGCCGTCGGCCCGGACATTTTCATCGTAGTCGAAAAAATCCTCGCCCGCGGCGAGACGTTGCCGGCGGATTGGCCGGTGTCGGGAACGACCGGCTACGAATTCATCGCCGCCATGGCTGATCTCTTCGTGAACGAGGATGGGTTACGCAGGCTGGATGAAGCCTACAACTCCCTAAGCGAGGAGGACGCCGACTTCGCCGCAGGTTTGCGCAAGGCGAAGCTGTTGATGGTCGGGCGCAATTTTGCCGGCGAGATGAGGCGTTTGGCGAGCCTGGCATGTTCGATTTTTCCTGATTTCGACGCGGAGCAAATATCGTCGGCGCTTCGCGAACTGCTGGTCGCCTTTCCGGTTTACCGTACCTACGGCTATCGGGGAGCTGCATCGTCCGATGACGTGGCGATCATCGAGAGTGCCTGCGAGACGGCACAAAGCCGATTGCCGGCCAATGACGCCCTCGATGCGCTCGGCCGTCTTCTGAAAGGGGATGTTTCTGCAGCCGACGCTCTGGAGTTTCGAGCCCGATTTCAGCAGCTCAGTGGTCCGATCATGGCAAAGGCAGTCGAGGACACGCTATTTTATCGATATAACCGCCTGATCGCATTAAACGAGGTCGGAGGCGAGCCGCATGCGTCGCCCGGCTCTATAGCGGCCTTTCACCAATTCATGATCGATCGATTTCAACGACAACGCCGCGGCCTTTCCGCGACATCGACGCATGATACCAAGCGGGGAGAAGACGCCCGTGCCCGCCTCTACGGTCTGACGCAGGATCCTGATGCCTGGATTACCGGTGTCGAGCGGTGGCGCAACATGAATTCTGCTTTTCGCTCCAGCCTTGCCGATGGGCTTGCGCCTGAGCCCAATATCGAATGGATGCTTTACCAGGCGCTTGCCGGTATCTGGCCGCAGGACATTGAAGGAGCCGATCGGAACGCACTGAAGGAGCGCTTTTGCGCCTATGCCTTGAAAGCGATCCGAGAGGCCAAGCTCAGGACGGATTGGATGGATGAAAATCCGGCGTATGAGCATGCAGTCCAAGCCTATGCTGCCGCCTTGCTTTCGGAGGATAATCGGGAGTTCATCGGTGATTTTGACCGGACGCTGCGCCCTTTCATGGAGTCTGGTTTCCGCAACAGCCTGTCGCAGTTGCTGATCAAGCTCACGGCTCCCGGCATTCCCGACATCTATCAGGGTACCGAGGGTCTGGATTTCAGCCTGGTCGATCCTGACAACCGACGACCGGTCGACCATCTGTGGACTGACACGGGAGCAACAGGTCCCCTTGCGCCGAATGCCGCTTCCTTGAAACGGCACGTCATCCGCAAGGTGCTGCGATATCGCAATCAGCACCCCCTTCTTTTCCTGGAGGGCGAATATGTGCCCTTGGAAACCAGCGGGGCACGAGCGTCCAATCTCGTGGCCTTCGCGCGCGTTCACGAGCGGGAAATAGCGATTACGATCGTGCCGCGCCTGATCGGCATGCCATCATCGGATTTCTGGAAGGACACCGCTGTCGCGATGCCGCGAGAGCTCAAGGGGCCGCTGTATGATCTCCTCACGGATCAGCCGGTCTCAGCCGGCAATCTTCTGGCAGCACAGCTGTTTGCCGATCATCCCCTATCCCTCGTCGTGGGAGACAGGTGACGATCCCGGCATCCATTCATGTGTACTCCAACCCGAAGGCCGGAACAAAGCGCTTCATAGGGTGTTTCTGCTGCGCGGCAACAATCACGAGGTATCCATGACGGAAGGCGGCAAGAGGCATGCGATCGAGCCGGGCGATTACACGCGTCTGGGAGCAAATTATGATGGAGAGGGTGTCAATTTTGCACTTTTCAGCGCCTATGCGGAAAAGGTGGAGCTTTGCCTTTTCGACGAAAGCGGAAAGCAGGAAATCGAGCGGATCGCTCTGCCGGAATATACCCATGAGATCTGGCATGGCTATGTTCCTGGATTGAAGCCGGGTGCTCTATATGGCTACCGCGTGCATGGTCCATTCGATCCGTTGAAAGGCCATCGCTTCAACGCCAACAAATTGCTCGTCGACCCCTATGCCCGCGAGCTTGTAGGCAACATCGAATGGTCGCAAGCCCAGTTCGCCTATGTTCTGAACGACGAGCAGAAGGATCTTTCCTTCGACGAGACAGACAGCGCCGGCCAGATGCCGAAGTGCCGCGTCGTCGATCTCAAGAACGAAGCGCCCGATAAAAGGCCGTCGGTCGCATGGCCTGAAACCATTTTCTATGAGGCGCACGTCAAGGGAATGACGATGCTGAATCCGGCAATTCCGGAGTCGCTGCGTGGCACCTTTGATGGTCTGGGGCACGGCGCGGTCGTCGATTACATCAAGAGCCTCGGCATCACCTCGATCGAGCTTCTTCCCATTCACTTCTTTCCCGATGACAGTCATTTGCTCGACAAGGGCTTAAGCAACTATTGGGGCTACAACAGCCTTGCCTTCTTCGCACCGGCAACTCGTTATTATGGGCCAAAAGGCCTCGAAGGCGTTCGCGACATGGTGCGTGCCTTTCACGATGCCGGTATCGAGGTCATCCTCGATGTCGTCTACAATCACACCGCGGAGGGCAACGAACTCGGTCCCACCCTTTCATTCAAGGGCATCGACAATTTCTCCTATTACCGCACCCTGCCGGACCAGCCCCGCTACTACATCAACGACACTGGGACAGGCAATACGATCAACACCTCGCATCCGCGCGTGCTGCAAATGGTGACGGACTCGCTGCGCTATTGGGTCGAAGAAATGCATGTCGATGGCTTTCGTTTCGATCTCGGCACCATTCTCGGCCGCGAACCCCAGGGTTTCGATCAGCGCAGCGGCTTCTTCGATGCGGTCGGCCAGGATCCTGTGCTTGCGAAAGTCAAGCTTGTCGGCGAGCCGTGGGACATTGGTCCCGGCGGTTATCAGGTGGGGGGATTTCCGCCGGGTTGGGCGGAATGGAATGACAAATATCGCGATACGGTACGGGATTACTGGAAGGGCACTCCCGGCATGACAAGGGATTTTGCCGCCCGTATTCTAGGGTCAGGCGATGTTTATGATCTTCGCGGCCGCCGCCCATGGGCGAGCGTCAATTTCGTCGCCGCCCACGATGGCTTCACGCTCAATGATCTCGTCTCCTATAACGAGAAGCATAATGAGGCGAATGGCGAAGAGAACAATGATGGCCACAACGACAATCGCAGCTACAATTATGGCGCTGAAGGTCCGACGGACGATGAAGCCATCAATACCGTTCGGGAGCGCCAGAAGCGCAATTTTCTCGCGACCCTCTTTCTCTCCCATGGCACGCCGATGCTGCTGGGGGGTGATGAATCCGGCCGCAGCCAGATGGGCAACAACAATGGCTACTGTCAAGACAACGAACTCAGCTGGCTGCATTGGGACGATCGATATGGCAGCGCCGAAGCGCTTTATATTTTCGTCAAACGCCTGATCGCCTTGCGTCAGGCGCATTCCATCCTCAGACGGGAAAATTGGCGCGACGGCCTGATCGTCACCTGGCTCAATCCGGGTGGCGGTGAGCAGGCGGATGAGCAGTGGGACGATGAAGCGAATACGGCGATCGGCTTGCGGCTGTCGCGTCAGCAGCCATTCGAGGAGGGCTGGGATGATGTTCTGATCCTGTTCAACCCCCATGACAGCAATGTCGACTTTAGCTTGCCGGATGATAAGCGCTGGGCTCTTGAGCTGTCGACATCCTACCCTGATGAGCAGGATCGAGGTGCAGTTGAGAAGAAAATTTTAAATCTTGAAGCCCGCAGCCTCTCGCTTTTGCGGCCAGCCTGAAACAAGCGTGGGAATGCAGGTTGCCCATCCAATTTGTCCTCGGGTCATATAACACATGCCACTCACTGAGATTTTAGTTTGAAATCCAGATCGAACGGCTCTGCCTGGCTGTCAGCAGACGTCAATATCTGTTGTTGTTTGGAAACTTTTCCTGGTCTCGGAACTTTGGTGGGGGACGGTGAGATGATGCGGGCGCTCTCCTGCAGGGAATCGACCCTTGGTGCACCGTTTCCGAATTCGCCGAGCCGGAGGAACCAATGCCGTTAACATATCATGTTGGGATCCATGACGAGGGTTTTGCCTACCGCGTCGGTGATGTCTGGTCGGACACGTTTCCCGATCACGAGAGTGCGCTTGCCGCTGCCAAATCTGCTGCAGCCCGGCAGCAACGGGGCGGTGAAGACGCCGAAATCAGCTATCAGCTGTCGGACGGACGCTGGCAGACGGAACATGTCGGCCGCGGGGAAGGCCCAATCACGAATGTAAGCGACGACGAGGACAGTACCATGACGGAGTTAACCGGGTCGTGCCGTTGTGGGCAAGTGCGTCTGATGGTGCGCGGAAAGCCGCTTCGTATCGGCATTTGCCATTGCACGGATTGCCGACAGGAAAGCGGATCCGCCTTCACTTATTTCGGCCTATGGCCCGCAAGTGAATTTCACTATGAGGGCGCGACGAGCGAGTTTGCTGGACGTGAGTTTTGCCCGCGTTGCGGTTCGCGCGTCTTTGCTGTTGGCAAGAGCGAGGTCGAGATCAAACTGGGAGTCCTGAGCGAGGCACCCACGCGTCTCAGGCCCAGCTATGAGGTGTGGACCAAACGGCGGGAACCCTGGCTTTCGTCGATCGAAGGCGCGGAGCAGTACGAGGAGGATCGACGATGAGCAGCGCGCGATGGTCGGGTGGCTGCCTTCGCGAAAGCAAAAGCGGCGCAAATGGTGCGCGTGACCTGGAGTGCTTCTCCACTCACTCGACCATCCGTCATCCAAGCTACAGCTGTGATCTCAGGGGTATTGCGACGGATCTGCGCTAGGTGGATATTCTTCTCAGTTTTCAATGAAAACCTGTAGCTGATGCTCCAAAAGCGGCAGGTCGGGGGTCGTTCCTTTCAAGAGCACATAAGAGGTGTGTGCCCGGCTTTGACATTTGTTGCCCTCTTCAATTTGCCTGAGGCGCTCCTCGATCTGCTATTCTATGAGGCAACGGTTCATCATCAGCGCCGTTCATGCCCGGTTCAGCCGTCCGGTTTCAGGATGTCGACGATGACGGAGGTTCGCTATGAAAATCTTTAAAAGTCTGCTTGCGCCGCTCCTGAGCGTCGGTCTGTTGATCGGTGCGGGTACTGTTTCAGCTGCGCCCATGATGAACATGACGAAGCCTGAGATTCAGTCATCCGTTGAAATCGTCCGCTATCATCATCGTCGCCATTGGCACGGCCCGCGACATCATCGGCCCCACCACTGGAGATCGCATCGCAGTTACCGGAGCCATTATTGGCGCGGCCATCATCGTGGTTGGTACAAGCACCACCATCATCATCACCGCTATTACCGCTACTGACCGTGCCCTACGGAAAGCTTCATGAGGATAGCAGCGTGTCCATCTTCGGCGCGATCTCATCCACTTTCGCTTTTCGTCTTGTTCCTGCTCAGATACGATATCGCTAGTTCGTCAATGTCATCTTCGCGAGGGAGCTGACCAGCGCGAGATGAAAATGCAGGTCGGCCGACTCGCCTGGCGATAGCGGAAGTCGAATACAATTTCCTGGGATGAGCGCACACTAGGCCTTGGCTCGAGCCGGCCGGGCTCTGTGGGCGGCAGACGCTCCATGAACGGCTTTAGGAAAAAATTGTCGAGAGCAGAGTGCAAGGTAAGCGGCGCATAGCGAAGGCGTACCAGAATGCGCGTTCGTTAGTAGCAACAATGGGCCGCGGCCGCAGTTCGGCACGCCCCTGTATCGAGGCATGCCTGAAGCACTTCAACGTCCATAAGAACGCTGATGACGCTGCTGCGGCCGGCTGGACGCTGGCTGCCATCCGGGAGCAGTTAGGCGAGCGCAACCTTTACGGTGACGTCGGCTCAAGGAGATCGTCGATGCGGCTGCGAGATATTATGATAGCCGCGTTTGTCTCGCTGTGTGCTTCGAGAGGGCAGACGGATCGAGAATCTGGCCAAAACAGACTACCGCTACCCGCTCGCCGCTGGTTTTAGCGATATACATATATTCATCCGCCCGTTTGACATAGGATTGCACAGTGTCATCCGCCCGCAGGAAGGTAACGCCAACTGCAGCGCCGGTGAACGTCACTTGCCCGTCGATAGGTATCGGTTTGAAGATGCGTTCCATCGTCTCTTGGAGATGCGACTGCAAATCGCCGGCGAGCTTCCGGTCTATGTCGAGCAGCACGACAAATTCATCCCCGCCGATACGTGCAATGAAGTCGGTGGCGCGAAAATTCTCACGCAATCTGTTGGCTATCGTTCTTAGCACCTCGTCGCCCGCCGAATGCCCGATCGTATCATTCACGATCTTAAAATCATTCAGGTCGATATATGCGAGGGCAAGCTTTCGATCGTTCAGCAGGTTGCGAGCGACTGCGTCGGCGACAACTTCATCGAAACAGGCCCTATTGGGAAGACCTGAAAGTGCGTCGGTGCGCGCCGAGGTTTTAAGTGCGTTCTCGATCTCACGTTGCTGCCTGACGCGAGCGGAAACATCGAGGATGATCTCGACATCGAAAGAAACTCCGTCGATCACGGTGCGCTGGGCTGAGATCAGCGTCGGAATAATCGTGCCGTCGGCATAGGTGATATCCACCTCTTCCAGCTCATAGGCGCCCTCTTCTTCGAGAAGCCGGTGACGGCGGTCCCGGGCCGGATTGTCAATCGCCGCACCCTCGGAAGTCAGCTTCTTGCCCTTAATGTCGTCCCACTTCAGGCCGGTCAGCCGGAGATAGGCTTCGTTGACTTTAACATAACTGGATGTTTTCGTGTCACTCGTGGTAATAGACATCGCTATAGGCGCGGACTCGAACATTCGCATCAGCATCGATACCAACAATTCCGTCGGCAAGACGTCTTTCGGGTCTGTGACGGACGCTGCGCGACCTATCCCAGAACCCGGAAAATTCAGTTCATGCTTCACCGCTGTGGGACGCCAGGGTGCAACCGCCATGCCGGTCGGCGATTTCGTCTGCCACACCTTCGTCGAAGTTCCGAACAGTTCAATTTTCGGCTCGAATCCGTCTCGATCCGCGACCGCGGTTATGACACCGTACCACTTGACGATCTTCCCTTCGGAGTCACGATGCGGCTTTGCACGACTGAGCATCCATCTCCAAGCATCGTCGTGAAGTCTCATTCGAAACATTGTTTCAAAAGGCTTGCCGGATGGCAACCATGCAAGCCATTCCTGCCGAACCCGGAGTCGATCGTCTGGATGCATCCGGCGATACCAGTCCGCAATACGATCAACGGTGCTATCAGCCATTCCATCGAGTGTCGGTCCCATGAAATTGACAACACCTTTGGCGTCACTCGACCAAGGAATACTTGCGTTGAGTTCGACCGATCGCCGAGCATGGTCTTCGGTTTCCCTCAGCACGGTCTCAACCGTTTTGCGATCGGTAACGTCGATTGCGGTAACTGAAATGCCGATCTGCTCACCCCCATCGTCGTCGACAGGCTGATTGATGACAAGGAAAGCCTTTTCGCTGCCGGCAGGCTGGTATTCGTTGATGACGACGGTCTCGCCGGCGAGGACACGCCGCAGATCGCCGGCGACGCGAGGCGCGTCATGGTCAGGCGCGAAGCTGTGCACCGTCCGCCCGATCAGGTCATCCGGACAGAGGCCAAACATTTCGGCAAAGCGATCGTTGACGCTGACATAGCGCAGTTCCATGTCGAGAAAACACAAGCCAATCGGCGCCGCTCTGTACAGTGCGTCCAGTTGGTGAACGCGCTGGAACAGTGAAACACTCCCGGCACGTTGAGACAGCGATTGTTGTTTATGATATGTCAGCCACTGCGCCGTCTCAGCTCCATTCAATGGTTTGCCGAATAGCCAGCCCTGTCCGAGGTCGCATCCCAACCGGCGGAGAATGGTCGCCTGTTCCTCGGTCTCGACGCCCTCTGCAACGACGACCATCCCAAGGCTTTGGCCTAATCCGACCACAGAGGCGACGATCTTGCGGCTATCGTTGTCGTGTTGCATTGAGCGCACGAAGCTCATGTCAATCTTGAGCTTGTCGAAAGGAAAGGCGTGCAATCGGGTGAGACTGGCAAATCCCGTTCCGAAATCGTCAAGCGCAAGACCTATGCCAGCAGATTTCAGCAGAGCGATCGTTGACCGGACGGTCTCATCATCTTCAAGCAGAACGCTTTCCGTTATCTCAATATGGATTCGATTTAACGGAAAGCCGGTCGCCTGAACAATGCTGCGGATGAATTCGAACAAGTTCGGATCACGGAATTGCACGGCAGAAATATTGATCGCGAGCACGAAATTTCCCGGCCAGAGATTTGCCAGCTCACAGGCTTCCGAGACGATCTTTTTTGTCAAAGCGTCGATGAGGTCGTTTGCTTCGGCAATAGGAATAAATGTTGATGGCGGAATGATGCCTGCTTCGGAATCGGTCCAGCGCGCCAGCACTTCAAACCCGACGAGCGCTCCGCTTTGCATGTCCACCAATGGCTGAAACGCTGGCCAGATTGCTGGGGTCGACAACGCCTGCTTCATGGAATGTGGTGATATCTTCCGGTCACTCAGCAAGGTGTGTTGCGCCGCGTCCGACCACCGGCCGTGTTTCCGAATTTGAGCGGTTTTCTGACGAGAGATCATAGTGCTTTCCACCTGGGCGTAATAATCATGCCGGCATCCGCTTAAAATTCGATTATCTCTTTCGAGTATAGTGAACTTTGATATGTATATGATCAAAATCTTATAAGCATTGAGCGAGATCGTTACACTATCGAGTGATGGACGTCTCAGCTATCCTGCTGAAGTTGGTGCTATATTCTTATGAGAGGGCGCAGCTATATGGCATCAACGCCTCCCGCACAAAACGGAAAGTGTTATCCATGACGCCAGTAGAATTCGTTACCTATTTCTCAGGTCGGGCATTCAAAACCCGCTTATTTAAGTCCGATTACCCAGTCTCCTGCTCATTTAAATGAAACGACGCTTGCTCGAATAGCGATCGAAAATCATATTTTTATTTCGTCATTCAAGTAATCGACGTGGCTTGATGTGCCCTGGGTGAGGCTCTGCTAGGTCGATTGCTGGTCGGCCTTTGTGCCGCTCTCAGGTGCGAAGCGGCCAGACGAAATATCAATCGTCCATTTCGAAGGTGCGGCCGGATTATAGCGGGCAGCCACGAGAACGGCGTGTGCTTTTTTCGCCAGGCTCGCTGCCACAGCGTCCCGCAGAAACCGGATGCCGGCCCGGCTCAAGGCGGCGTTGATTTCCTGTGCTTGCCGGAGATGATCAAGCCCGATCGGGAGCATCGATCCAGCAAGACGTTGCATCTCTGCATCCTCGCCGAAGGAAATCTCCCATGCCAGCAGTTGTGCAGTCTTCTGATGATCGACGATCTGGGCCGCGATATAGGCCCTACCAAAAGCTTCGCCGTTCAGCTTATCCAGGCGGTCATGGATTACCTGATGATCGGCATCAAGTTCGGTCGGGAGCGGGATCTTTACGGCATTGGCGAGACCGCGTGCTCGGGGCGTACCGCAACCAATCTGAGCCGTGGCGTTTCAAACAGCAAAGGCGGCACGATGTTCATTTTATTCGCCAGGCCATTTCCGGCGCTGCCATTCAGCCTCCATTTTCGTGAGATCCGATTCAAGAATGGCGCGCATCAGGATATGCGTGTCGACCAGCCGCCGATGGCCGATCTCATCCTGGAATCCCACAGCGGCGGCGGCGAGCCCGGCGACAATCTGCTTCTGCCCCTCGATTTCGACTCGTGTCCGATCGATCGCCAGCAATAGATCATCATCGGATAACCTCTTGTATTTTGGCATCAGGCGCGTCCTCGCTATCCGTGATGGATATTATCCTTTGCGGGAAAGATCGCCAATCGGTTGTAGAGGGGTCATCGAAAAAAATCGTCTGACATCACGAAAAAATGCCGAGCTAGGCGTGAGGGTTGTTCAGTTTGAAGCTGAAATTCATCATCACGATGTTAGATGTATCTTGTGGCATTAGATGATCGCGAAATGCGCAGAATGATATATATCCATCAAACAATATATATATATATATCGTACAGTTGTATTGTTTTCTAGTATTGGTTGAGGAAATTATTTTATATATATTTAATATAAAGGATGGAAAACCAAAATAGAAAATTCTTTAACCATATTCATGCATAGATCTCACTCTCGTCGAGCATCTTTTGAGAGGGGATGATGAATAGGGCCATACTTGCTGCAATAATCATGTCGATCGCAGCCTCGACTGCAAATGCCCAGACGATCGGCGTCTCCATGTCCGATCTCGATAAATTCCGAACGGCATTGCTCGACGGTATTGTCTCCCATGGAAAGACGATTTCAGGATTGAAGCTGGTCACCCAAACCGCCAAGGGCGACAATGAGCTGCAAAAAAAGCAAGTTCAGCAGTTCATCGCCGACAAGGTCGATGCGATTATTGTTGCCGTTTCGGATGGTGACCTCGGCCCGCAAATGACAAAACTGGCCGCCGACGCCCATATTCCCCTCGTCTACATCAACAATGTGCCCTCCAATCTGTCGGACCTGCCTGAAACCCAAGCCGTTGTCGCGTCCGACGAAAAGGAATCGGGAACTCTACAGACGAAAGAAGTCTGCTCTCTCCTGAAGGGAAAGGGACGCCTGGTCATTCTGATGGGTGAACCCTTCCATGCGGCTGCGCGCGCCCGCACACAGGATATCGATAGCGTCATCGCTACATCCGCCTGCAAGGATCTGCAGATCGTAGAACGGCAGGCTGCCTATTGGTCGCGCGACTATGCCGATCAACAAATGCAGGAATGGCTGACAGCGGGTGTGAAGTTTGATGCTGTGATCGCCAACAACGACGAAATGGCGCTAGGCGCAATCCGCGCGATGAAGCGCAATGGCATGCCGATGAAAAATGTCGTTGTTGCCGGCATCGACGCAACCGACGACGCTTTGGCGGCAATGCAGGCCGGCGACCTGGCAGTCACTGTTCTTCAAAGTGCCTCGGGTCAGGGCGCAGCGGCGGTCGATGCTGCCATCAAACTTGCCAGCGGACAGAAGGTGCCACGGGAAAACAACGTGCCTTTCGAACTGGTGACACCACGAAATATCGCCAACTATCTGCCGAAGACTCAGTGACCGAGGGAAATACGATGTTACGTTTTTGGAATAAACTTGGCATCCGAGGCCAGATTACCGCGGGGTTCCTGCCGCTAATCTTGCTTATGAGCTTTCTTTCGATCAACGCCCTTTCCGGTATGGATGGACTTTCCTCGATATTCACGTCCTATCGCGGGACTGCGGGACAAAGCCTTGCCATTTCCCGCTACAGCGATGAACTTAGTGAGATCCAAAAGGCGGTAGAGGCCTTTCGCTCGAGCCCGACTCAGGACGTGATCGATCGCTTTCATGCGGGCGTTAAGTCGTTCGCAGAGGACGATCCGCGCTTTGCCGGCAATGCCACGCTTCAGGCGGGAATGACGGCAATTCGTCAGGATGTCGGCGCTTACAGCGGAGCTTTTGAGCGGATCGTGACGCTTCAGGCGAAGCGAGATTCCCTGATTTCCAAAGTCACGGAATTTGGACCTTGGACGAGTGTCGCGCTCAATGACGTGATGCGCAGCGCCTGGCGCCAGAACGATGTGGCGTTGCTGCATGCGACGGCTGCGACGCTCGAAGCCCTAGACCGCAGCCTCTATTTCTCCGAGCGATTCATCCATTCGGGCGACCTTGCCGCCTACGACACGGCGCAGTCGGCCTTGAATGAAGCGATGGCGTTAAACGACGTCGCCGCGAAGGCGGCAAAGAATGAGCTGCAGCACAAGCGTGTCATGGGTGCGGGGCAGCTCATGCAGAACTATACAAGCCGCCTTGGCGATGTTCGGGATGTCCTGCTGGCGACCAACAAGATCCGCGACAACGAACTCAATGTTCTCGCGCCGAAGATCGCCAAGGGCTTCGAGGATTTGCAAGCGTCCGTCATGGACACGCAAAAGACGCTCGATGGATCGGTTGATGCGACCGTCGCCGCCGCGAGTAGTTCTACGCTTGCGATTAGCGGAGTTCTGATCGTCATCGGTCTCGTTCTTGCCTATTTTATCGGGCAGCTGATTTCTTCCAACGTGCGCAGCATGGCACGCCTGATGGAACGCTTAGCTCACGGCGATGACACGATGACCATAAGCGGTACCGAACAACGTCACGAGCTCGGGGCGATGGCACGCTCGCTGAAGGTCTTCCAAGAGACTGGGCGAGCCAAGCTCATTGCCGAAGCCACGGCCGAACGGGCGCGCATCGCAGCTGAGGAAGAGCGGCTTCGCCAAGAGGCCGAGCGGCTTGCCGATGCACAGGTGATGGAGCACGCGTTCCAGCAGATTTCGCTGGGCCTGGATGCTCTGTCGAAGGGTGACCTGACCGCCAGGGTCGGCGATGTTGATGTGCGCTATGTCCGCATCCGGGATCACTTCAACAACTCGGTATCCAGCTTGGAGGAGGCCGTCGATTCGGTTATCGGCGCTGTTGCCACCATTAAATCCGGCCTGGCCGAGATCTCGACGGCGTCCCACGATCTTGCGCGCCGCACGGAGCAGCAAGCCGCCTCTCTCGAAGAGACTGTTGCAGCCTTGGGCGATGTAACGCGCGGTGTCAATGGAACCGCGGAGGGAGCGGGTCATGCTCAAAACGCGATGGTCACGGCGCGCGCCAACGCAGAAAGCGGTGGTGCGATTGTCGCCCGCGCGATCGCCGCAATGACGGAAATCCAAAGCTCGTCGTCCAAGATCGGCAACATTATCGGCGTTATCGACGAGATCGCATTTCAGACCAACCTGCTGGCGCTAAACGCTGGTGTGGAAGCAGCCCGTGCTGGGGACGCAGGCAAAGGCTTTGCCGTCGTTGCTCAGGAAGTGCGCGAATTGGCTCAAAGATCAGCAAGTGCGGCCAGGGAGATCAAGTCCCTGATCTCCATGTCGACTGATCAGGTGAGGACGGGCGTGCAGCTCGTCGGCGAATCCGGTACGTCGCTTTCCCAGATCGTCGAGCAGGTCGGTGCCATGAGTTCGACGATTGCAGAGATTGCCGTTGCGGCGCGCGAACAGGCGGCAAGCCTGAGAGAGGTTTCCGCTGCGGGTGACCAGATGGATAAGGTCACTCAACAGAATGCAGCCATGGTGGAGCAGACGACAGCAGCTGCGCAAAGCCTGACGAAGGAAACCGAAAATCTCGCGGACCTGGTGCATCGGTTCAAGACGCGCAGCACCAGAGTTTCGGAGACTCGTCTTTACGCGATGGCATCATGAGCGAGCAAAGGCAGAGTTCGTGACGACAGGCTGGGCTTTCTAGGAGGCCCAGTTCCCCTTTGCGCGTTCGCTCACCAATCACCAATTCCGGCTTTGGGCCAACGCTGTCAACAAGGGTGACTATAGTCCACTATGGCGCTCACACTTTTGATTTCTTAGGGATGTCTGGACCGAGGCAGCCTCCGATTTGAGTGAAGGGGACGAGCTTGGCGCAGCGTAGGGTGAGCTGCACGGGCACGCTGATAAGCTCGTCTATCTCAGATCGTAGCTCATGCTTGCCGCCATCGAGGCGTTAACTTGCGACTTATCCCTCAATTGTTATACTGTTTTTGAAAAACAGTATAACGCCGGAGTCGAGCTTATGAAGTCGATCGATCTTATGTATCAGACGATGCTTGCCGAGCTCGGTCAGCGCTCGCTCGACGCCGCTTGGACAGCCGATTTCCCTCCGGAGGGTCGGTTCACCCCGGCGAACATCAAGGGGCGCAAGTATTGGTACTTCGACATCCCAGATGGGCAAGGTGGTACGAAACGTCGTTACGTCGGTCCTGCTGACGATCCGGACATCGCGCGGCGCGTAGCTGATCATAAGCGGGACAAGGATGATCTACGCGCTCGCAGGCGGTTGGTAAATACCCTGACACGCGAGGGCGGTATGATCGCCCCTGACGCTATGTCGGGAGACATCGTCGAGGTTCTTGCCGATGGCGGTCTTTTTCGGCTCCGGGGTGTTCTCATCGGCACGGTGGCCTTCCAATGCTATTCGGGACTGCTGGGCGTCCGCCTTCCCATGGCTGCAATTCTGACCGGCGATGCGGACATTGCTCAGGATTATGCCATCAGTCGGGAGGTTGAAGATAGTCTGCCTCCGATCCTTGGGCTGCTGCGAGGCGTAGACGCCAGCTTTCGTCCAGTTCCACATCGATCGGGATCCTCGGCCTCGTCGGCCTTTCAGAATGCCGACGGCTACAGGGTTGAGTTCCTGACGTCGAACCGTGGTTCTGATGACTATATCGATCAGCCGGCAACGATGCCCGCCCTTGGCGGCGCCAGCGCGGATCCGCTACGCTTTCTCGACTTCCTTATAAGGGAGCCCGTCAGGACAATGCTGCTCCACCGAAGCGGAGTCCCAGTTGTCGTTCCTGACCCGTCTCGGTATGCGGTCCACAAGCTCATAGTCGCCAGCCGCAGACACACTGGCGGGCAGGGGGCAGCAAAGCGAGAGAAGGACCTTCGTCAAGCTGCGCTGCTCTTTGAAGCCCTGCAGCAGACAAGGCGATCTGCTGACTTGGCGCTCGTCTACAATGAAGCATGGGAGCGTGGGTCTGCGTGGCAACAAGGTATTCGAGCCGGGGCCGGAATGCTGCCGGCACAGGATGCCGATCGGTTCAAGACAGTTCTGATCGAGGGCGCGAAAAAAAACCGTGAAGAAATTGAACTTCCGTTTGACGAATAAGGCCCCTTTCGTTTTCCAAGCAGTTGATCTGACCAGAAGCGGCGAAGGGTAAATATGGTGCCGAGAGTTCGAATCTGCTCAAGAGAATAGAGAGCCGGGGGCGAGGTTCGGTCAGCTTCCGGCCTTTCGGACCATGCACATCAGCTGCGAAGGAATGCCAGCAGGTCGGCGTTCAAGCGGTCCTTGTCGACATGCAGCAATTCATGCGAGCCGCCTTCGTAGATAATGAGCTTGGCATGCGGAACGAACCCAGCGGTCAGTTTCGCGGAGATCTCCAGCGGGACGATTTGATCATCGCTGCCGTGGACGACCAGTGCAGGGACGGTAATCTTCTTCAGGTCATCGCCGAAGTCGGTCTCCGAGAAGGCGCCTAGCGCATGGTAGGCGGCAAGAAAGCCGGTTGCCTGCCCCTGCCGCCAGTAGCTCTCCCGCAGGCCTTCCGATACATGCGCCCCCGGCCGATTAAAGCTGTAATACGGCATAGTGACGTCGAGATTCCACCGCGGCCTATTTGCCCGAACGGCTGCGCGGAAGGTGTCGAACAACTCCTTCGGCGCACCCGTCGGGTTGGTTTCGGTCTTGAGCAGAAGCGGTGTCACCGACGAGACGAAGGCGACCTTGGCGACACGGCCCTGGCCATGGTGCGCGACATAACGTGCGACCTCGCCACCGCCCATCGAATGACCGACGAAGGTCGCCTCGTGCAGATCGAGCGCCTCGACCAGTTGGGCCAAGTCGTCGGCAAAGGTATCGTAGTCGTAGCCGCCGGATGGCTGGCTCGACCGGCCAAAACCCCGACGGTCATGGGCAATGACGCGATAGCCGTTCTGCAGCAGGAAGAACATCTGGTCCTCCCAGGCGTCGGACGAGAGCGGCTAGCCATGGCTGAACACCACGGCGGAACCGGTGCCCCAGTCCTTGTAGTAGAGGCTGGTGCCGTCTTTCGTGACGAGGCGATCGCCAGTTGCCTTGTCGGCCCGGTTTGATGAGGGGGTCTTTGCATCCGCCGGATTGGCGCCGGCCCCGGCTGCAAGTCCGACGTCAGCGATGGCGACCCCTTTCAGCAGGTTGCGCCGCGAAGCGCTATCGGGTGTTGAGATTCGTGGACATGAGGAAACTCCGTGAGAATTGCCGCCCTGGGCGGCGTAATTGGCAAATGTGGACGGGATTGTCGGTGCGACGTTCAAGCCGCTTCTGCACGGGGGATTAGAAGCCGAGCCTGCGCAGATCCTCAGAGACGAACATCTGGCCGCTGCGATTCTTGACGCTCGGCAGCTCGGATACCTTCGCGCGCCACGACTTCAGGGCGGAATGATCTTCAGGGATGGCAATGCCGGCGGCATCTGCAAACATCAGCCCGGCAAACACAGTGATATCGGCCATCGAAAATGCATCGCCGGCCACGAAAGGATGGTCCTGCAGCACCGTGTCGAAATACCTCATGCCGGCGAGCGCCTTGTCGCGCTGGCGGTTGCCCCAGTCCTGACGGCCAGCCCATTCAGGGCTCTTGAACATTTGCAACGCGTCGCCGAGGCCAGGCGTTGCGTGGTGGAAATAGTTTCCAACGGCGTCGAGCAGTTCGGTTTCCGCCCGCTTCTGCATCATGTGGATGACGGCCTTTTCCTTTGGCGTCTTGCCGGTGAGCCGCGGATCGCCGTCGAGATTGTCGAGATATTCAGTGATGGCGGTGGCCTCACTGATGTAGGTGCCGTCATCGAGTTGCAGGACCGGCAGCACGCCGGAGGGATTCTTTTCGAGGAAGGCCGGCTGTTTGTGTTCCGCGGCGATGAGGTCGACGGAGACGAACTCGACTTTGGGCTCCAACCCCTTCTCGGCCAGCACGATGCGGATGCGGGCCGGATTGGGAAAGCCGGGGCGATCGAAGATTTTCATGAGAGACTCCTTGTCTGTCTATCGATAGATAGATTGCAGGCATCGTTTATCTCTTCCCTTTTCGGCCGTCAACAACTATCTATCGAATGATAGGTAATGGATCGACGATGGCTAGAACGAAAACGGATATGCGCGAGGCGGTCATGACCGCCGCAAGAACGACAGTACAGTCGCATGGCTACAATGCGCTCAGCTTTCGCGAGCTTGCGAAAGAGGTCGGCATCAAAAGCGCCAGCGTGCATTACCACTTCCCGACCAAGGGCGACCTCGGTGCCGCGTTGGCGCGTCGCTACACGGAAGAAGGGGCAGCCTATCTGGCGGAGCTGCTGGCGACGTCGGAAGATGCGACCTGGTGCATGGACAAGTACACAGAGATCTTTCGCTCTGCCTTAGCCAATGACAATCGCATGTGTCTGTGCGGGATCATGAGTGCGGAACTTGACGATCTTCCTGTGGAGGTCCGGGCCGAGGTGGACAAATTCGCCGCGATGAACGTCGGCTGGCTCGCCCAGGTGCTCTCTCGGGCTAGGTCTTCGGTTAGCGAGCAGGACCTGCAGGAACATGCGATGGCGATCTTTTCTGCGATCGAGGGGGCCCAGTTGGTCGCGCGCGGCTGCCGGGACATCGGCATCTATGACCGCACGATCCGGGCATATCGGGCGACAGGTCTTATTCCATGATTGGTGACGGCATCTAAAGGAATGATGCTTCCGGCTGATCCTCTCTGCGGCGCAATTCTCACGAACGGCTAACGGGAAGCAGACTTGACAGAAAAATACAATGTATAAGCGCGGTCGAGATCGACGCGTCGACGCGTCGACGCGTTGACGTGTTGACGTGTTCCGCTGTCCGCTATCTTTGCTGGTTCAAGGCAGGGCGCTCGAAGGAAGCTCAATCCAATGAAACCCGTTCTCGTCGGTGACGAGGCTCGAATTTCAGACGCCAACCGGCATGCCGTGACGCCGGAGAGGCTGTGGAAATCATCTACCTCGTAAAACTTGACAGCAGGTAGGATGACAGCTGCCATTTCCGCAATCGCTCGGCCAATCCCCAGTTCGAGGATCGTAGTTGCACCGCGCTCTGCAGGGCATCGATTGCGCCGGCCCAATCCGATCCTCTCGGCCAACTGCTGCACGCGGCCCTTTTGTGCGCAATACGGATCCCACGCCTGCGGATCCCGAGCGGAAGAACTCCGGCTTGTGGCTCCTAACCGGTCATTCCATGCAGAGCGGATATTCGACGGCAAGAATTTCAGACCGATAGCTCTTGTAACAACGGAGGCGCAGGTTCGAATCTATTCAAGAGCTGGAAACTACTCCCGTAACCAGGATTATATCTAGCGCGCGGCAGTGATGAGAAGTTTGCCTGTCGGTGCGTCGTGTCTCGTATTACAATTGTAGTCCGATGCCATTAGCGCTTGCCGAATGCACGGAGAAAGGTCTTCGTCGCCTCTCTTGCCATACGGTCGACTTCTTCCTCTGGCGTCGGGCGGCCGATCTGTTGGTTGATCCGTAGATCTGTTGCAAGCAGCGCCATATACTGACGCGCGGCAAGTGCCGGATCCTCTATGTCGAGATGGCCGGCCAGCGCGAGCTGCGCCAGGCGAGCTGCGATGGCGGGGTATTTCTTGCCCGGTCCGTATTCCTTCCAGGTCTCAAACAATTCGGGAAATCTGCCGCCCTCGGTCTCGATGAGCTTGCGTAGCCAGAGACCATTCGGATCGCAGACCGCCTTGCGCAGGAGCAGCGCTGAAAATTCGGTCAGTTCCTTTTCGAGATCGATAGGCGCAACGGGAAATGTGTCCAACACCCGAAAGAAGCCGGCGCTCGACTTCTCGGTGATCTCCGCAACCACAACCTTGAACAGATTATCCTTGTCGCCGAGTTGATTATACACCGTCTGACGGGACACGCCGGCTCTTGCCGCGATGGCGTCGATGCTCGCCGCCGCAAACCCCTCCTCGGCAAAAACGTCTGCGGCCGCGTTGAGGATTGCCTGACGTTTGCTGGTGGCGGGCGGACTCTCTGTCTCGGAAGAAACCGCTGCGGGCGAAGTTTTCATGACACCACCATATAGGACTTGACCAATTGGACAATACTGTCCAAAATATTTTACAGGAATGACGGACCATGCGTTGGAACCATCTCCGTCTTTCCGCTGTCCCATCTATAATCGCCCACTCAATCCCCGTCACATGCTTTTTGTATGAGACTTTG
Organism: Hyphomicrobiales bacterium; assembly: GCA_900472485.1. GTDB lineage: Bacteria > Pseudomonadota > Alphaproteobacteria > Rhizobiales > Rhizobiaceae > Rhizobium. The sequence continues at coordinate 78,846 of UCII01000031.1, read as the reverse complement.
TTTCGTCCGGGGAATGGTGTGCGGGAAAGGTTTCTTCCGTGCAGAGCAAGGATTCCGTTTCATCCCTCGGAGCCGGCGGCTCCCACCATGCCATCGTCCTTGGCATTCTTTCAGCCGTGGGTCTCTTTGCCCTCGACATGTATTTACCCGCGTTGCCGACGATCAGTCTGGATCTCCACGCTGACAGCCATGCAGTTCAAGCAAGCCTGATCTCCTTCTTCGCCGCCATGGCCGTGTCGCAGATCATCTATGGTCCGTTGTCGGATATGTTTGGCCGCAAGCGGCCTCTGTATGTCGGTCTGGTGCTCTATATCCTCGGCGCGATCGGTTGCGCGCTTTCCACCGATATTGGCTGGCTGGTCGCCTTCCGTTTCATTCAGGGCACTGGCGCCTGTGCAGGTGTCGTGATTGCCCGCGCCATCGTGCGCGACCTGCATACAGGAGCCGCCGCCGCGCAACTGATGTCGCGGCTTATGCTGGTTTTCAGTATCTCACCCATCCTGGCGCCGCTTGCGGGCAGCATCGTGACAATGTTCGGGAACTGGCGACTGATCTTTTGGGTCATGGTCTTTGCCGGCGTTGTCGGCTTCGTCGCGGGCCGTTTTTTCCTCGAGGAGACCCGTCCGGTTGCGGCACGCAGTGAAAGTAGCCTCGGCGGAGCATTGAAGGCCTATGGAACACTCCTCAGGGACCCGTACTATCTCGGCCTGGTGCTGATGGCCTCCTTCGGCATGTCAAGCTACATGATCTATGTCGCCAACTCTTCCTTCGTACTCATCGGCCATTACGGGCTCTCTCCAAGCTTTTACAGCGTGGTGTTTTCGGTGAATGCCGTCGGCTTCATCGGCATGTCGCAGATGAACGGCTGGCTTGCCCGCCGGATTGGTTTGCGCAAGGTGATTCGCGGTGCAGTTTCCGGTTATGCGCTGGCGATGTTGGCGCTGGCTGTCCTGATGGCCGGTGGAGCCGATCGCCTCGACATCATGGCGGCCTTCCTGTTTGCAGGCTACGCTTTCCTTGGAATGATCGTGCCGAATGCGGCGGTGCTGGCGCTTGAACACCATGGCCGCATCGCTGGCACAGCCTCGGCGATGATGGGGACGGTCCAGTTCATGACATCGGCGCTGGTGGTTGGCATCAGCAGCATGTTTATGGACGGTACGGCGAGACCGATGGTGGTCGTCATCGCTATCTGCTCGGCCATCGTGCTCCTCCTTTCGATCGCAGTGCTGAAGAGCAGGCATGTGGTGGCGGCTGAATAGATCTCGCTGCCACCGATTGCAGCGGCTTAACAGGAACTTGAGCGACGAAGACGCAAGAACGCGAGCGCACTGATCCATGCGTTTCAGAGCATGGAATTTGCTCATATCTTAGTTGCCCTTCGGTTCAACAGAAACCGTCGCAGTCCGGCCGGCAATAAGCCGGACTGCGTCCGGGGTATCATCTATCTCGATCCGCACCGGAACTCTCTGAGCCAGGCGGACCCAGGCGAAAGTCGGTGCCACGCTCGCAAAAGAGCCGGCAGAATCACTTCGCTCCCGATCCTCTATGCCGGCGGCGATGCTCGCGACATGACCGGTTATTGTTTCCGGCTCGCCCATGATATCGATCTTAACTCGATCTCCGACGTGGATACGGGGAAGCTTTGTCTCTTCAAAATATCCCGCGACGTAGATGGATTCTCTTTCCACCAGCACACCAACCGCGTTTGCCGCAGAGACATAGTTCCCGCTGCGGAGGGAAAAGTTCGTGACTGTCCCGGATGCTGGGGCCTTCACGGTTGTCCGCTTGAGGTTCAGTTCCGCCAGATCTCGAGCTGCAAGCGCCGACTGGTATGCTGCTTCGGCCTGATGCATCTGGCTTTCTGCATGCTGCCGCTCCTTCAGGCTGGCTGCTTCTTTCGATGCGAGCAGTTGATATCGTTCGAATTCGATCCGTGCCAGCTCCGCCGCAGCCTTGGCGCTCTGCACTTGGGCCTCTGCCTCGCGCAGCGCAAGTTCGAAACGGTCTGCTTCGATGTGAAACAGCGGCGTTCCTTTCTCCACCTGGGCGTTGTCGGACACCAGAACCTGCGTGACGGGACCCGAGACGTCTGGTGCCAGTCGAACGATATCCGCACGGACGTGGGCGTCCCGTGTCCACGGCGCTTCCATATAGAAGGACCATAGGTGCCAGCTTAAAACTGCTGCGCAGCCGACCATGGAAAGGGTCAATAGGGCTCGGCCCGACGTGAAAACGAGGTTCTTCATCCTTGAAACCAATTGATAGCGGCGGAAAGTCCGCCGAGGAGAGTGATGTAGAATGCGAGATTGAATAGAGAGGGATGCCACACCACGCGGTAAAAACCGATCTTGGCGAGAACCGCTGTGAGAATGCGAAACATGCCGTATGCAAGCAAAGCGAGCGCCGAGAACGATGGAAGAAAGACGCCGTAGAGATCGTATTGTCCGGTCACGCGACGGCCGTCCTAGTAGAAGGTGTTGGCAAAACCGGAGGATCAGCGTCCCGGGCGACGCAGATGCGAAGAGCGGCTGCACGCACAACAAGTTCCCTTTCCGCATCCACCGCGATCACGCGCGGAGCGGAAAGGATGAGATCGTCCAGCCTCGATAGGGCATTTTTCAAGGCCTCGTCACGGTCGGCAGGCACCAGGTCATATACCACCGCAAGCGCCGACAAGACTGCTTCCGTCTTGAAGCGGATAGGTATCGATGCTTCATCAGCGAGCTCTCGCATCGCCGTCATATGAAGTCCGACCCTCAGATATCGTATGAGGTCGGCATTTGACGTCTCGGATGTCGGCGGAAGTCTTGCCGCTCTGGAGGCAAAGAGGCCTGCAATATCGATGACGCGATCATGCGTGACATGAGCGTCGGAATGTCTGCCGGCCGCGATTCCTGCGACATGCTTCCGGGTTACGGAAGAAAGCCTTCCGGCATTTGTCTCCGCGCTTACGGATCGGAAGATGCCGCAGACCACGATCGTCCAGACCATCGCAAGAATGGTTGCGATCGCCGTGTTTGCAAACGTCACGAAGTCGCTGGTCTGGTGTGCCTGGAGGGTGAGAAGAAGAGGAAAGTTTATGCACAGCCCCATGCCGATGATCGCGAGCGAAGGCACGGCGAGGCATATCCCTGCAGGGATCAGGAACAGCCCGAGCGCAGCGACGAGCGGCACAAAACCGTCGATCATCGGCAGGATCGCGAAGCCGTAGACGAACGCTGCGATGACCGACCCGATCGTCACCTCGACGAACTTGCGCATGGCTGGGACCGGATCGTCCATTGCTGCAAGGAGACAACAAAGCACACCCGAAATCTGGGCAAATGTCATTCCGTCGAACCAGCCGCTCGCAATCCAGAAGAAGGTCGACGTTGCGAGGCAGATCGCGACTGCCAGCGCCGAAAGCAAGGCCATGCCCACGTCGCGATGCTCACCCTGCATCTTATCGGGAGCAGCGAAGCGGCGGCGGGCTGCTCTTGGCGCATTCTCTTCTTTTATGGATTCCCGAAGAGAACGGCACTCGTCAGAAATTCGAAGAATATCGCGCAGACTGCGGGAAACGTTGATAAGAACAAGCTGTTCCCATGAAGAAGGCGCGCCGGAAGAGGTAAGCGCGTCGATCTTAGCCCTAGAGCTCTCCATGGTATCGGCGGAACGAGAGCCAATCCTTGCAATCAAAGACAGCGCCTGCTTTGATTTCGGAGTGTGAAGCTTGATCAGTGGTCGTCGCAAATCCTCCAATTCGCCCAGCAATGGAAGGAGCGACACCATTCGACGCTGCAGCGATCTTACCAGCGAAACTGCACGCCGATATCTGGATCCGTCATATTGAAGGTGGACCGTGAAAGACCGCAAGTCCGCCGCATCCGCCGCCAGTCCCTGCCGTTCGATCCTCCTGTGGTTTTCATCTGTCCCGTCGGTTGCCGTCGCTGCGAGGAGCTTCTGCGCCCTTGCCATCCAACCATCGATCCGGTTGATGAGCACCACACCAACGTGAGCCGGAAAAACAGCGTGGCTGATGATCGAGGCACAGGTAATCGCAAGAGCGATTTCCTCAATTCGGGACACCACAGTGTCGAACGTGTTTATCGGGGCCGTGACCAATGGCAATCCTGCGAGGAGCACTGTGTATCCTGCCAGCAGGGGAACATAGCTACGAGGCGTGCGATCGAGAAGACTCATGAAAGTACAAGCCGACACCCATGCAATGATCGCTGCTGAAAGCAGGATAGGCTCGTTAACAAGGTTCGGAACCATGACAAGCGTCGCAGCACCGCCTAGGAGGGTTCCTCCCAGTCGATAGAGCGACTTCGACGATATCGCTCCGGAAAGTGGATGAGCGACGATGTAGACGGTCGCCACTGCCCAGAACGGTCGCGGCAGGTCGAACCTTATTGCGATAAAGTAGGCCAGCATGGCCGCCAGGAATGTCTTCAATGAAAAGATCACGTTCCCGGTGGTAACAACCGATCGACCGTTCACAGATCATCTCCTGGGTCGGTGCTTCTTTGCGTGATGTTTCGTCCATCACCGGAGATGGTAAGACCGTAGATCGTAGGCGAAACGTAGCAGAAGAATGGCGATGCAATGCAGGCATGAAGATAAGCTTCGGCAGGATCGCCACATGAAATCGTTGGCAAGTCCGTCGCCGGAGGCGTCAGCAAGGCGCAGAACCTTGAGGCGAACGAGCCGGCCTGCTTCAGCGTGGTACGAATAAATCTTCCAACCAACCGCGTCTTCGGCGGCGGCGATGAGCTTTCAGCCCGCGAAGGTATGGCCGCGGTAGGATCATGCAGCTGGACTGCCATCATCATCTCCCAACTTCGTGTCTGATCGAAATCTATCGACAAAGTTACTCGATGAATTTAGACATTCTCTCAAATGATAGCGAAATTCCACCAGACCCCAATGTCTCTTGCCGGGGCACGGGACGATGATGATCTCGACAAGTCAACGGCGCGATTGAACGCCGTGAGGATCGATGTCTCGCAAAACGAGCGCGAAGCCCCCGAACATCGTCATCGCAAAGGGCAGCTCGTCATGCCCTTGCACGGGGGCGTGACATGTCGTGTTCCGAACGGGATGTGGATGGTTCCACCCCACTGTGGTGTGTGGGTTCCGGGGGGCATTCCCCATAGCAATGTAGCGACCGCCAATGCACGTTTGTTCTTTCTGTTCATTGAGCCGGGTGCCGCCGATCTGCCGGAGCGGTGCTGCACGCTTTCGCTGTCTCCTCTCGTCAGGGAGCTTATCATCGAGATGGCTGATCATTCCGACGTAGCGACGGCGGATGCTGAACTCATCACAACATTGCTTCTATCGGCTTTGTCGCGGATGCCGGTAGAGCATCTTCATCTGCCACTGACGGCCGAACCGCGACTGGGACGCATCGCATCGGCATTGGTCGATGATCCATCGGATCGGAGCACGATCGAACAATGGGCGGCGCGAGTGGCGATGAGCGAAAACTCGCTTGCTCGTCTTGTTCAACAGGAGACGGGGCTTACCTTCGGGCGTTGGCGACAGCAATTGCAGTTGATCATCGCAATCCGCAGCCTTGCAGCAGGGGCAACGGTTCAGCAGGTTTCGGGCGATCTCGGATATGAGTCCGTGTCTGCATTCATCACAATGTTCAAGAAAGCGCTTGGCGCATCGCCAGCAAAATATTTAAGGAACTTTGACCGATAAACGCCAGGGAATTTAGTTACAAAAGCCCCAACAGGAGATGACGCATGTTCACGCACATAATGATCGGCAGCAACGACTTGGAGCGCGCCAGAAGTTTCTATGACGCCACCTTCGCTGCATTAGGAGGCAAGCCCGGCGAGATGGATGCGAGAGGCAGGCTGATCTACGCCCACGAGGGAGGGCGGCTGATGATCACGAAACCGATCGACGGCAAGCCGGCGACTGCGGCCAACGGTGGGACGATCGGTATCGTCGCCGCGAGCTCTGGCCATGTTCTGGCGTGGCATGCCGCCGGTATCGCGCATGGTGGCATGGCAATCGAGAGCCCGCCTGCAGAGCGTCCGAACGGGTCGTTCGTCGCATATCTTCGCGATCCGGATGGAAATAAACTAACCGTCCGGACTCTGCCGACGAAATGAGATAGGCGTCAGCAGCGCTTAATGGACAAAGACCCGAATGGCCGGCACCACGAAGCCGAGCCCTAGATCCAAGTCCGAGCCGACCTGCCCGGACCTGCCTGCTTCTGGGGAAGAATGATCCTAACCTGCGAACGGCTTGCGGATTTCTTCCAACAACGGCATCTCAGGCGGCGGTCGTTAGCGCAACCGCGAAGTCGCGATAGCTGTGCAGTGGACGACCCAAAATCGCGGTCAGCCGTTCGATGTCGCCGGTCTCGGGGATCATGCCGTCGCTGACGTAGCGTTCCGCCATCAGGCGCATCTCATAGGCGGTCCACTTCGGCATGAAGCTCGCCATGCTCTGCTCGAACCCGCTCGGATCGTCGCCGCCGTAGACAACTGGCCGACCAAGCAGGTCCGACCAGATCTTCGCAACGTCCGCGCCCGTCAGCGTGTCGGGGCCGACGAGGTTGATCGTTTCGATCGGCAGCTTGCCGTGAGCCTGGTCGCGGCGGATCAGTTCGATGGCGGCAACCTCGGCGATGTCGCGGGCGTCCACCATGGCAACACCCTTGCTGCCGATCGGCATCGGGTAGACGCCGTGATTGAGGATCACATCCTTGATCATCAGCTCATTGTCGATGAAGTAGGTCGGGCGCAGGATAGTGGCGCTGAAACCCATCTGTACGAGCATGCGCTCGGCGCCGAACTTGACGGCGAAGTGCGGCACGTTCACCGCACGGTCGGCTTCGAACACGGAGAGATAGACGACCCGTTCGACGCCTGCCTCGCGGGCGATATTGAGCGTGATGATCGCCTGAGTGAATTCATCGCCGGTAACGGCATTCAGCAGGAACAGCGTGCTGACGCCATGGAAGGCGCTGCGCAGGGCATCGATGTCGAGCAGGTCGCCCCGGGCGACTTCGACGCCGGCGGGGACATTGGCCTTCGAGGGATCGCGAGTCAGCACGCGGACCTTTGCGCCGCGCTTGACGAGTTGATCGACGACCTGGTGGCCGACACGGCCGGTGGCGCCTGTAACGAGAATGGTCATTGTGGTTACTCCAGTTGGGGTGTTCAGTTGACAGTCATCAATTTAATGATCCACATTGATCCCGATAGACGCCATATTTGGACCCACTGTCTCGTTGGTGAAACACATGGATCTGCTCGCTCTTGCCGATTTCAATCTGGTCGCCCGCCATGGCGGGTTCGGCAAGGCCGCTCGTGCAACTGGCCGTCCGAAGGCAACCTTGTCGCGGCGCGTGGCCGAGCTCGAGGCAAGTCTCGACCTGCGCCTGTTCGAGCGCGGCGCACGGACGCTGAAGCTGACGGAGGAGGGGCGCGCACTCTTCGAGCGAACGGGCGCGCTACTGACAGAACTTGACGAAACGGCGAAGGCGATCGCTTCAGGCGGACATAGCCCCCGCGGCCGGTTGAGGATCAGTGCACCCTTGCTGTTCTCGCAGACGGCGTTGGGGAAGCTTGCAGCAGGATTTGTCCGGAAATATCCCGAAGTTCAGCTTGAGATCACGACGGAAGACCGGGCCGTCGACATGATCGAGGAAGCCTATGATGTGGTCATACGCGTGAATCCGGAGCCGGATGAAAGTCTTGTCGGCCGCGTCTTCCTGCATGATCGTCTTGTTGTCGTGGCAAGTCCCGACCTGCCGCGTCCAGCAGGCCGCAATGCTGTTCCCGCCGTCACCCGTGGAACGATGAACCAGGCCGAATCGTGGGAGGTCACGACTTCAGGGGAAAAATTCCGCATTGTGGCAAGGCCGGTTCTGAGCGTCTCCTCCTTCATCATGGTTCGCGATGCCGTCCGCGCCGGGGTGGGCGCGGCGTGTCTACCCCTTTCGCTCGCTATTCCGGATCTGGCCACTCGCAGGCTGGTGAGTTGGGGTGAGGTGGAAGGATTTCAGACCGCCCTTTGGGCACTATACCCGACGCGGCGGCTTCTCAGCGCCCGCGTGTCAGCATTTCTGGACTATCTTAAGGAAGCTTTTCCTCGGGGAGCGCCTGAGGAGCTTGCGGCCTATATGGAATGACGGCGTATTGCCGAACCATAAAGGGGGAGCATGGCCCGGTGTCTGTCTGGCTGAGCGCCGATACCGCCAGGCGAAAGGACGTTGACCCAGACTGGAGCTATCTCGATCGCTGCAGCGCGAACGAGCGCTTCGATTGCTCCGCGCCATGGCAAGCGGGGCCGCTTCCGATCGTTGCCGTATCTGCAGCTCGAAAGCGACCCTCGATTATCGGAGCAGACGCAGTGACCTTGCCCGTCAGCTTTGAGCGAGCGCGGTCTGCTTGCCGCCGCGTGTTGCCATCACGATCGTTCCAGCAAGGCATGCGGCGCCGAGGAACAACATGACGCCCAGCGGTCCCTGCAGGTCGATCAACACGCCGCCCAGGACCGCTCCACTCGAAATGGCGACCTGGAAAGCGGTCAGAAGCAATGCCCCTGCGCTTTCAGCTTCGTCCGGAGCGGCACGCGTGATGTAGCTCTGGATGGAAACGGGGAAGGCGCCGAAGGCGAAACCCCAAATAGCAACTCCGACAATCGCTGCGAGCTCGGAGGCGCCTACGGTTACGAAGATAGCGGCGGCAACGGCGATCAGGCTCGATGAGAAGACGGTGCCAACAGCAGCGCTGCGCTCCGCGATCATGCCACCGACAATATTACCGAAGAAACCACTGACGCCGTAAGCGAGGAGCACCAGCGATACCATCTCCACCTTAAGATGGGCGATACCTTCCAGATACGGGCGAATATAAGTAAAGCCGGCAAAATGGCCTGCGACGATCAGAAGTGTCGTGATCAGACCCACCCGGATCTTAGGCCGCGTCAGAACGGCGCCGAGCGTTGACAAACCCGCGTGACCTGCCGGTGGCAACGACGGCACGGTGACAGCCTGGGCAATAAATGCAAGCACGCCGACAGCTCCCGCGAGGATAAAGGAAGCCCTCCATCCAAGGGTCGACCCTACATAGGAGCCGAGCGGGGCTGCCGTGACGGTGGCGAGGGAGACGCCGGTAAAGATCATCGCCATCGCCCGGGGAAGATGTTCAATCGGGACCAGCCGCATTGCAAGCGCGCCCGCCATCGCCCAGAAACCGCCGAGCCCGACACCAAGCAGAACTCGTGATGCGAGGAGCGAAATCAAATTGTTGGCGGTTGCCGCCAGAACGCAGGAAAGAATCAGAAGAGCGGTCAGGCTAAAGAGCACACGGCGTCGGTCGAAGCTTCGAGTGGCTATGACGATACCCGGGCCTGCAAATGCAGCGACAACAGCTGTTACAGTCACCGTTTGGCCTGTCTCTCCAGCAGAGAGACCAAGATCGGAAGATATTGGGGTGAGCAGGCTGGCCGGCAGAAATTCCGCCGTAACGAGACCGAAGACACCGAGAGCCAGGGCGACTACGGCATCCCATCTGGGTTTGCTGGATGCCTCCGCCGCCGGCTGATTGTGAGGAGATGAAATGGGCTTGAAATCGCTGTCTGCCATGGCGGGCGGTCCTATATTAAGATGTCTTGGCGTGCTGTTGATGCCATCGAGCAAAAGGTAGTGGCGACAGTCTGTACTTTCCATGCTAGGAAATCCGAGATGCTTGACTATTCGTCCAAAGATAATGCTGGCGAGACTCATGATGCTCTGAGCGAGATGCTGAGGGGCCTGCGGCTTGATGGTGTTGAATATGGGCGCTGTCGACTCTCGGAGCCGTGGGCGACCTATTTTGCGCCGCAGTCGTCGGCGAGATTGCATTTCATTTCGTCCGGCTCCGCCTGGCTTCAGGCGCCGTCAGGCGATTGGCTTCCGTTGGGTCCCGGCGATGCTGCGCTTCTGCCGCGTGGCAACGCGCATATGATTGCAAGCGAGCCAGGCATTCCACCGGTGCCTTTCGAGCAATTTGACCGCAAGGAAGTCTGCCGGGATGTCTTTGATCTCCAATGCCAGGATGCGTGTGGGGGAACGGTGGCTTTGACCGCGGCGATGCGCTTCAATATCGACAATCTCCATCCGCTGCTGCGGTTGATGCCGGACACCATGCTCACCAGCGATCTGGCCAAGAACGAGCCGGCCATTCCGCATTTGCTCGATGCCATGACGCGTGAAGTGCAGATGGATCGGGTCGGCGCGGGAGGCATACTGGCAAGGCTTGCGGATGTGCTCACTGCAACATTGATCAGGACCTGGGTCGAACATGGCTGCGGCGATACCACCGGCTGGATCGCCGCGGTGCGCAACCCCGAGATCGGCCGGGTGCTGGCTGCAATTCACCTCGAGCCAGACCGTGACTGGAGCTTGGCGGCACTGGCGAACCTCATGGGCATCTCACGTTCAGGCTTTGCGGAGCGATTCCTGAAAGTCGTGGGTGAAACGCCGGCGCGCTACGTGGCGAGGGTGCGCATGCATCAGGCTCTTCAATGGCTGCGTGGCGGGATGCGTGTGTCCGTGGTCGCACAGAGATTGGGCTACGACGCCGAAGCATCGTTCAGCCGTGCCTTCAAGCGTATTATCGGTGCTCCACCGAGCCAGTTCCGCAAGGGCAGCGGAGCTGAGACGAATTCACTCGCTGTGGATTGAAGCTCTCGCCAACGAGAAGTGCAATGCGGCTGAAATCAGTTCTGAGATCGTCAGCCTTTCGATAACGCGCTCTTCAACGGCAATAGCGCCTGAGACAATGTAGGCAGCAGGATGTCTCTTGGCACGCCGTCGGCCGCCTGCACCGATAAGCCGTGAAGAAAAGCAGCGTAGAATTCCGCCAGTGCGCGAGGGTCGGCATCAGGTTTCAATTCGCCGGTTTCCGACGCCTCCTGGAGACGCGCGTGTAGGGACGCAGCGCGGTCCCGCCGGTATCTGCCGAGCCGCGTGCGGACGGCCTGGTTATTGACCGTATAGTTCGTAGCCGCCATCACGATCATGCAGCCGTATGGGTGATTGGGACGCGTATAAAGCAGAACCGCATCTCGCAGAAGCCGCTCGAAGGCATCGAGAATATTCGGTTCCTCAGCCAAAGCACGGGTGGCAAAACCGCCCTCGCCGGAGGCGTACAGCATGACCGCTTCCTGGAACAGCGCCTCTTTCGATTCGAAAGCGGCGTAGATGCGCGCCGACGCTATGCCCATGGCATCGACGAGGTCGGCCATCGAGACGCCTTCGTAGCCTCGCTCCCAGAAGAGGTCGCGGGCTTTGGCCAGCGCCTCGTCACGATCAAATTCTCGCGGCCTTCCTGCCATGCTTAACCTCAATCTTTGTCATTCAACAAATAATAGCCTTGACTCCGCTATGCAAGCTTCACATTATTTGTCGATCGACAAAGAATTGACGGAGAGGATAATGGACCACATTGCAGAAAGATCATCGGTCGAAGCCGGCGCGGCGAATTTCAACCGGGCGGCTGCGCTGGCGCTCCTCGCGTTTGCACAGTTGATCATCTCGCTCGATATCAACATCGTCTTCGTCGCCTTGCCTAAAATCGGCGAGGGTCTCAACTTTTCCGGTCAGACACTGCAATGGGTCGTCAGCGCCTATACAGTCTTCTGCGGCGGCTTTCTGCTCTTCGGCGGACGCGCGGCAGACCTTATCGGCCAACGCCGGTTGTTCATCACGGCGCTCGGGCTCTATGCGATATCCTCACTGGTGGGGGGATTGGCCTGGGAGCCCGCAGTCATCATCGCAGCCCGAGCCGTCCAAGGCATAGGCGGCGCTTTTCTCTTTCCCGCCACGCTTTCGCTCGTCAACCGGCTGTTTGCGGAGGGGGCAGCGCGCAACCGGGCTCTGGCGGTCTGGGGCGGGGCGGGTGCCAGCGGTCTTACGATCGGATCGCTCGCCGGCGGTTTTCTAACAAGCGCTTTTGGGTGGCCGTCGGTGTTTTTCGTCAACGTCTTCCTCGCCTTGATTGCAATCGTTGCAGCTCTTTTCGTCATCCCGCGAGATCCTCGTGTGTCTCATGGCCGCTCCTTCGACGTGTCGGGAGCGCTGACGGTTACCGGAGGCGCCACGCTGCTGGTGTTCGCGCTCGTCCAGGGGCCGGTGTTCGGCTGGAATGCCGCACCAATTCTCTGGGCCTTCGGTCTATCGGCGCTTCTGCTGCTGGCGTTCATGATCATCGAATCGCAAAGTCGCGATCCATTGATGCCTCTGAGATTGTTTGGCAACCGCATGCTTGTGACGAGCATGGCCATCACTTTTCTCTACATGGGCACGTTTGGAGCCCTGCCGTATTTTCTGACCGTGCTGTTTCAGGATATCCATCACTTCACAGCCTCTGAGACGGGTCTTGCCTTCCTCGTTCCCTCGCTTGCCATTGCTGCCGGCACGCAAATCGGCGAGCGTTATGCGTCGCGCTTTTCGGCGCGATCGGCATTGATTGCGGGAATGCTGGTAGGGGCGGCGGGCACTGTTATCATGGTGGCCGGGGCATGGCCCGAAAGCAGCTATGCAGCCATCGTTCCGGGCCTGCTCGTCTCGGGGATCGGTCAGGGTGTGGTGTGGACGGCAATGTGGATCATCGCCAGTTCCGGAGTTCCCGATCGCGAACAGGGCGTTGCATCAGGAATGGCGTCGACCACGATGAACATCGGCAACGCCGTTGGCCTCGCTGTCCTCGTTGGTTTTGCCAATGCCTATGCCGGTTTCGCAGGAGGCAAGGTATCTGCCGGCGATCTGGCGAGCGGTGTTCGTCTCGCCTTTTGGCTCTGCGCGGCGGGCGGCGTCATTGCCACGGTTATTGCCGTAACAGCGCTGATCCGACCGCGGCGATAGCAGGAATGACCAGCTATCCATCTTCGATTTAGATATAGATACGCCCCAGGCAAAGCCGTGGAATTTCAGTAAATCGTGCCCCTATCGGCAGTGAACAAATTCCGAAGATTGAGGCCCTTCGTACAACTCCTGCTCCCCTGCTGCGGCCTCCCATCATTCGCAACATTTATCGTTGGAGCTGGCCCGACACCATCTGCATGATGAGTGTGATCCGGTGGGACCGGAACGCGGGCCTTATTCTTCCGTGACGCTCAAGCTCCGCCAATCCGTGGAGCGCCGCCCAAAACGTTTCCGTGGCGGTATCCACATCCTGAGCGAAGGGCGCGATCACCGTTGCCATCGCTCCGAAGCCCGCACGGAGCTGCGGTGGCGTATCGGATCTGGCGAAGCGCAGACCGGTGGGAAGGATAAACATCGCCTCGTACATCGCCGGTCGGGCAAAGGCGAAATCGAGATAGGCGGTCGCGACACTTTCCACTGCCTCCCCGGGCGTGGACGACGGCCGGATCGCGGCACGGAGTATCACGGCCAGCTCGCCGAATCCTTCGAGCGCGACTGCTCCGACGATTTCATCGCGGTTTTGGAAATGCGAATAGAGAACCGGCTGGCTGTATTCTATTTCGTCGGCGAGACGCCGGATCGTGACCGAAGCCCAGCCATCCCGTTCGGCGATCGTCCTCGCAGCGACAACGATCCTGCGGCCTCGCTCCTCCCTTTCTCGCGCTTTGCGTTCGCTGATACCCACCTTGGCTCCCGTCTTCATTCGCACGATTTCTCTGATGCTGAAGCTATCAAAAAGAACATCGATTGACAAACTAGCAATGCTAGAATATATGATGACGCTATAAGAGCTCGCCGCGGCTTGGCTCGTTGGAGAAGAGAATAGTGATGGATCTTCCAGTTCAAATTTTCATGGGCACAACGGTGCTCAATACCGTCCTGGTTTGGCTGTCCGCAGCCGCGTTTCTCGTCGGGGCCACGATCAATATGAGCGGCCATTCAAAAATCCGCGCGGGCTTCGTGCAGCTTGGATTTCCATTCTGGTGGTGCTGGGTCACGGGTGCGCTCGAACTCCTAACCGCCGTGCTGTTGGTTATAGCCGGCAGCAGATATCTCGGCGTCGCTTTGGGCACCTGCATCATGCTCGCAGCGATCGCTGCCGTTGTCCGGATCCGGAACTATCGCGAGCTAACGCCGCCCATGCTGTTCCTGCTGTTGCTGATGCTCGCCGGTGTCAGCGGCCATGTTTGAGCATCTCGCATCACATGAGTTCATCACCCTGAGAATCTCCGCATAACTGGCGGACTAAAACTATCCATCGCCAGGCCTCGGGCATGATCCGCCCCCCATCAACCTCTTCTGAAAGAAGGCACCGTACGGAGCGAAATCGTCTCCGGACTGCGCACAGCCACGGCCCCAAGGAGGCCAGATCATCATGTCACATCGCAAAGCCAATACAGCCGTCGTCTATCATTCCGGCTATGGTCACACTCAGCGGATGGCGGAAGCCGTCGCGGAGGGGGCAGGCGGCACACTTTACGCCATTGACGCCGACGGCAACCTTTCGGACGAGGCGTGGGCTGCATTGGATGCTGCCGACGCCATCATCTTCGGATCGCCGACCTATATGGGCGGTCCGAGCTGGCAGTTTAAGAGGTTTGCCGACACGTCCTCGAAGGCCTGGTTTGCCAACAAATGGCAGGACAAGGTCTTCGGAGGCTTTACCAACAGCGCCAGTTTGAACGGTGACAAGCTCAATACCCTCGAATATTTCGTTCTTCTGGCGGGACAGCATGGCGGCCTTTGGGTCAGCCTGGGTATGAAGCCGGCGAACGTGAAGGCGTCGAAACGCGACGATGCCAACAGGATGGGATCGTACATCGCGCCCATGGCGCAGTCCGACGCCGATGCAGCCCCGAGCGAAATGTCGGTCGGCGATCTCGAAACCGCCCGCACCTACGGCGAGCGCGTTGCACGGATAGCGCTGCAGCTCGCATCGGCTCAGGCGGCCTGATATCGACGCCAGTTCTTAAGGCGTAAACGGCTGCCCGATCCCGTGGGTAGGGTGGCCGTTTTCTGCGGGACCGGCCCGTGGTGGTCCCTGGTTTTGAACAATCCGGCAGCGATTAATTCTGCGTCCACGCGCCGATCAGCATGCGCATGAAATGTTCGGCAGCAGGCGACAGCGTTCCACCCCGACGGCGGACGACGCCGATCGTACGCGAAATTTCGGGGTTTCGGATCGGGCGCGTGATCAGGAAAGGGTGTTCCCCCTGCGGGGTCGCCATTTTCGGCAGCACGGAAATCCCGAGCCCCGCCTCCACAAGACCGAGCGATGTGGAAAGATGGGTCACTTCGTAAAACCAGTTGAGCTTGATGTTCGATCTGGCCAGAGCAGCGTCGAGCAAGGTCCTGTTCGCGCTGGAGCGATGAACCGTGATCAGCGGATAGGGTTCAAGATCCTGCCATCGGACCTCTTTCTTTTCTGCTAGCGGATGGTCGCGCTTGGCTGCCAGGACAAACGGATCCTCGGCCAGCCTTTCGAAGATCAGATCGCTGTCGGAACTTCCCATGATGTTGATTCCGAATTCGACTTCGCCGCGTGCCACTGCCTGCAATGCGTCAGTCGCAGTCAGATCGAGAATCCGAAGCCGGATATTCGGATATTCCTGGTTGAACTGGCGAATGACGGACGGCAGGAAATAAAAGGCGGCCGTCGGCAGGCATGCGATCGTCACCAGGCCCCCGCGCTTAGCGCCTAGTTCCCGCATCGAAAACAGCGAACCGTCGAATTCTTCGAGCATACGCTGCACCAGGGGCACGAGCTCGGTTCCAAGAGCCGTAGGCGCGACATGGCGCGTCGTCCTTTCCAGCAGCGGCGCACCGATCGCCTGCTCCAGCTTTTGGATGCGCCGGCTGAGCGCCGGTTGCGACATATTCAGCTGATCGGCCGCGCGATGAAAGCCCTGCAATTCGACCACGGCAAGAAAGGCTCTCAGGTCAAGGATTTCGCAATTGATGTTCATTCTGTATCAATGCCCTCGATTTTAGCATTTTACATATCAATCATTAATTCCATAATAGCAATAACAAGGCGGATTGATACGCCAATCACATTATACGGCGAGAAAAACGCATGAATGATTTGCTCTCCATACCGTGCGTGCTGATGCGGGGCGGCACCTCGAAAGGCCCGTTCTTTCTGGCGTCGGACCTGCCGCAGAACCCGGCCGAGCGCGATCAGGTGCTTTTGTCCGTGATGGGTTCGGGGCATCCGCTTCAGATCGATGGCATCGGAGGGGGAAATCCGGTCACCAGCAAAGTTGCCATCTGCGGCCCGGGAACGGTGCCTGGCGCCGATGTGGATTATCTGTTCGCTCAGGTTCGCGTCGACAGGCAGATCGTCGATACCTCACCCAATTGCGGGAACATGCTGGCGGCTGTTGGCCCGTTCGCGATTGAGGCGGGGCTCGTTCCGGTCGCGGGAGACACCACCCTCGTCAAGATCTTCAACGTCAATACCCGCAAGATGATCGAAGCCGAGGTTCCGACACCGAATGGTGCGGTTGCCTATCTCGGCGACGCAAGAATTGACGGCGTACCCGGCCAGGCCGCTCCGATCGCGCTCACGTTCAAGGATGCGGCAGGCGCGCGAACGGGCCAGCTTTTTCCGAGCGGCAAATCGATAGAGACGATCGACGGCATCGATGTGACCTGTATCGATTGCGCGATGCCGATGCTCCTGATCGAGGCAGCCTCGCTTGGCGTGACCGGATACGAGAGCGCTGCCGAACTGAACGGCAATCATTCCTTGATCGAACGGCTGGAAGATCTTCGCATCCTTGCCGGCGAAAAAATGGGAATGGGCGACGTTCGCAGTCAAGTCACTCCGAAACCGGTCCTCATCTCCCCCGCCAGATATGGCGGCGCATTGAACGTACGGTATTTCATGCCGAATGAATGCCATCCGTCACTGGCGACGACAGGCGCTGTCGGGATTGCAACGGCGTGCGTGAGCGAAAACACTGTGGCATCCCGCCTTATCGGCGTTCAAACACCGCCTGTCGTGCTTTCCATTGAACATCCCAGCGGCCATCTGGACGTGAAGTTGCAGTTGCGGGATGGGAAGCTCGTCGCCGGGATTCTTCGCACGGCACGCAGGCTGTTCGAGGGCCATGTCTTCGCAAAGCCCGCCAAAACGCTGGTTTGTGCAGCATAATCAATCAACCTATGGTGCCGGGAGGGTGCCAAAATGGAGGAGATCGAATGAAAAAACTTATTCTCGCACTCGCTGCGGCGGTCGCGCTGTCCGGAACGGCTTTCGCGGAACCTGTCCGCATTAGTGTTGGTTCCTACAACCTCAACAACCTGCCTTTCCCGGTCGCGCAGGGTCTGGGTCTTTATGCGAAAGAGGGTCTGGAGGTCACCGTCGAAAACTTCGCGTCGGGCGGATCGAAAACCCTGCAGGCGCTGGTTGCCGGCTCGACGGATGTCGCTGTCGGCTTTTACGACCATACGATTCAGATGCAGTCGCAGAACAAGCATGTTGTCGCCTTCGTGGAGCTTGGGCGCAATTCCGGGCTCGTCCTGGCCGGCGGCAAAGACGCGAAATTCGATCCGAAAAATCCGGAGACCATTAAGGGCGCCAAGATCGGAATCACCGCTCCGGGCTCGTCCTCGGACTTCTTTATTCGCTACTATCTTCAGCGGCATAAGCTCTCGGCGAACGACGTTTCGATCATCGGCGTCGGATCGGGCGCTGCCGCCGTTGCAGCTCTTCAGCAGGGCAAGATCGATCTGCTCGTAAATTATGATCCCGCGGCGACGTTCGTGGTCGAGAAGGGCGTCGGAAAGATCCTGATCGATGCCCGCAACGACGATGGCACCAAGGAAATCTATGGCGGCATCTATCCCACATCGGTGCTTTACGCCACGCAGGACTACATCTCCAAAAATCCGGAGACCATTCAGAAGGTCACCAATGCAACGGTAAAGGCGCTTCAATGGATGAAGACGCACAGCGCCGCCGAGATCGTCGAAAAGCTTCCGCCGGAATTCATTTCGGGCGACAAGGAGACGTATATCAAGGCAGTTGAAAACGCGCGGCAGATCTTTTCCACGGATGGGCTCCTGGACGAAAAAGATATCAACACGCCTCTCGATGTCCTGACGTCGTTCAACGACAAGGTCAAGGCTGCCAAGATCGACCTTTCCAAGACCTATACCAACGAATTCGTAGCTAAGGTGCCGGCGACGGCATCGAACTGAGGGAGGTTAAGATGTCCGTGACAGCCTTGAAGCCGGCAGCACAGACACCGCATGCGGCGGCGTCACCCAAAGCGATGGTGGCAATCGAAAATGTCACCATGGCCTTTGGCTCCTTCGTCGCTGTTCAGGATGTAAATCTGACGGTGGCCGATGGCGAATTCGTCGCTATCGTGGGGCCGACAGGCTGTGGCAAAAGTACGATCCTGAATGCGATCGCAGGTCTTTTGAAGCCGGCAAAGGGCTCAGTCTCGATTGATGGCAGCGTGGTTTCCGGCATCCAGAATAATATCGGCTATCTGTTCCAGCAGGATGCTCTGCTTCCATGGAAGACCGCGATCGAAAATGTGGAACTGGGGCCGATGTTCCAAGGCGTCGGCGCTGGCGAGCGCCGGGAGCGAGCTCTTAAATGTCTGGCGAAGGTAGGGCTTAAGGGTTTCGAGGATCGCTATCCGCACCAGCTTTCGGGCGGCCAGCGTAAGCGTGTGCAAATGGCGCAGGCGCTGATAACGGGGCCGAAGGTGATCCTCATGGATGAACCTTTCTCCGCGCTCGACATCCACACCCGGCATTTGATGCAGAATGAGCTGCTTCGCCTATGGCAGGAGGAGCAGCGGGCTGTGGTTCTGATTACACATGATCTTGAGGAAGCGATTGCTCTGGGGGATCGTGTTGTGGTTCTGGCCTCGGGTCCCAGGTCGCGCGTCATCGACAGCTTCCCGGTCGACCTGGAACGGCCTCGCGATGTCGCGGAGATCAAGCTCGATCCTCGTTTTACTGACCTCTATCGCAATATCTGGGCTTCCCTGCGCGGTGAAGTGGAGAAAAGCTATGAACGCCATGACTGAGAGACTTACCCAACTGGCATTGCTGCTGGTCATTGTCGGCGGTTGGGAGCTCGGCGTGAACCTGGGCGTGGTCGATGTCTTCTTCTTTCCCTCGCCTGTCGATATTCTGAAACAGGTATTCACATGGGTCACCGATCCAGGCTTCTTCAAGCATGTGACCATCACCCTGACAGAAACGGTGCTCGGCTACGTTATCGGCACGGCTCTCGGCGTCGCTGCAGGCGTATGGCTCGGACTGTCACGCTCGGCTGCCCGAATCCTCGATCCGTTCATCAAAGGCCTGAACGCCATTCCGCGTGTGGTCCTTGCCCCTATCTTTGTCCTGTGGCTCGGCCTGGGCCTGTGGTCCAAGGTGGCTCTCGCGGTCACGCTCGTGTTCTTCGTAACCTTTTTCAATGCGATGCAGGGCGTGCGTGAAGTCAACCCCGTGGTGCTGTCGAATGCCCGCATTCTCGGCGCGAAGAAGTCCGAACTGCTGCGTCACGTCTATTTCCCGGCTGCGGCGAGCTGGATTCTTTCATCGCTTCGAACATCCGTGGGTTTTGCGGTCGTAGGCGCCATCATCGGTGAATATCTGGGCGCCTCGGCTGGTCTGGGATACCTCATCGCGCAGGCTGAAGGTAACTTTGATGCCGTCGGCGTTTTCGCGGGGATCTTCATCTTGGCAGTGTTCGTCCTGCTGATCGATCTCGTCCTGGATTTCGTCGAGGCTCGTCTGATCAAGTGGCGTCCGCGCGCGGCGGAGCGCACCCCCTGATTGTCAAAAGCCTCATTGTCAAAAGATTGCCGAAGGCCCCCGTCACGAAACGGGGGCTTTCGACATCGTGACCCCTTGCCGTCGGCATTGACGTAAAGGAAGTAAGTATCCTTTGTGTCGGTTGGCCGCTCCGGGCGGCTTCGTTTGTCCTCTATCTCGGGTCTTTGACCGCGACGTAGACGACGGCGTGACCGTTGTACTGTGGTTCGAACCAATTTCCGCCGCAGTCCTGATAGGAGACGCCCTTGATCACGACCGCTGTGCAGGCGGGGGGGAGCGTAGCAATCACAGTACCAACGGCGATAGCCGTTGCTGCTCCCCATGCGGCAGCGGGTGCTGGCCCCCAATATCCGGGCCAATAGGGTCCAGCCGGCGGAGGAACCGGCCCATATGGTCCGGGGTGCGGCCCAGGAGGAATCGGGCCTGGGCCGGGATAGGGATGAGGCCCCGGATGCGGGTTCGGATGGGGTGTTGGCGTCGGCGGGTGAGGGTGCAGCCCGGACGGATTCGGGTGTGGAGCGGGATGTGGGGTCGGATGAGGTGCCGGGTGTGGCCTTGGCCCATGAGCGGGATGGGGCGCCACCGCTGGGTGGAAGCGCGGCTGGAAATGCGCAGGCGCGTTGAAGCCGCGAAAGCCCCCGCCGCCGGGATGAAAGCCGCCATGAAAACCGCCGCCGCCAAAATTCATGCGGGGCATCCGGCCGCCAAAGCCGCCCCTCGCTTCGGCGATATAAGGCGCAACAAGAGCCGTGACCAGAAGTGCGGATAGAAAGATACCGGGCTTTTTCATTTCTTGTCCTCCTCGCCGAGGAACTTGATTTTTTGAGCGCCTTCGGCCGGCTTGTAGGCGAACGTATCGTCCGGGATCGTCGCGTTTTCCGTCCATTCGAGAATCGAGGTGATCCTCGGCCGGGTAAGATCTTCGCGGTCGACAAGGGAAACTTTCAGGGGAAGGGGGGCGCCTTCCGTGGCGATCCAGATTTCCGCGTCCTGATCCGGCCCCCGATACGCCCAGTGATTGGTTTCCTTGCCATTGATATTGGCGTGCCCGACGAAGAAGCCTTCGCGGATCAGGTTGATCGGCGCGTCGGGCGTTCCCCAGGAGAAAAGATCCGCCAGCGGGAATGTGAGATGATATTTCTGGGCGGCGTGTTCCAGCGTGTCCTTGATGGTGGCCGGCGCTGGTACCTGAGCGTAGACGTTCTTGTCAGGCGACGCGTAGATAAGCGTCTTGCCGTCGTAGACGAGTTCGCCGTGAACGACGTCGGTTGCGAGATCGATGCGCAGGTGGTCGGGTCTTTTGACCTCATAGGTCGCTATGCCACCAATTTCGAGCTTCTGGTCGGTGTCGAGGATCACGTCCGCCGTCGTTGTCGCCTTCAGGCTGAAAGTCTGCAGCGCTTGCAGATACTCACCCATCTTCTTGAGGGCCTCGATGGATTCCGGCTCGATTCGCGGCTCCTTTGCATGCTGCTCCTGCGCGCTCATGCCGTTTGCAGCAATGAGCAGTGCTATCGTCGCGAGCACGAGGCGCGACCGTTTCAAATGAAGCATCGCATTGCCTTCCTTTCTCCCGTATGGATCGGGACAAGGTAAGGCTAGGCGTTCGGTGTTACGTCAAGGAAGTACGCAACGGTAAACACAGACGTAAACGCATGCGTGGTTGCGCGGTTGCCATCACATTATGATGTTGAAAGTCCCGCTGATCTTGCTGCGGTCAGGAAAGCGTCTCTCGCATCGCCGAGATCGGCATTGCCTTCGAAGACTTCAAGGCAGATGCGAAGAGCTTCGTCACGCTCAGGACTGAGGTCCGGCTCGGGCCAGATGTCCATCAGGCAATCGGCAGCTTCTCGAACTGTAGTGATGGTCTGGCGCCCGTATGGGCGCGGCAGATCGATCGCAACGGGGGATTGCCATTTTGCGTCATACATGTCCCGCTTCCTTTCGGTACCACTCTCCAAGACCGTACGAGAGACAGCCACGGAAAGTTGCAGCGACATGAAGTCGGATGACGCCTTTATCAGCTTCTGTCTTTTCGGGAACGCAGGCCTTTGAGGATTCTCGGCGCATAGATCACGCAGGCGATGGATGCAGCCAGCATCAGGAGCGAGATCGCCAGCTGGACCATGTCATATCGCAGGGTACTTTTCGCGAAGAACCACCCGGAGATGACACCGGCAATTGCGAAGGGCACGCGAACGACGATGGGAAACCACATCGGATAAGTCCTTCTCTCAAAGAAGCAATAGCCGCTTCACCATCGAACCAAGCTGCGAATACGGCAGGAAAGAAGCGCCTGTTGCAAGAAGTGGCAAAAGAGCAGGCAAGAGAAGCGGCCAAAGGTTGCCACGATTGATGAGAAAGCTCGACATTTGCGTCGACGCCACCCAAATCGGCCTGGCGTCATGAACTTCGATGAATTGCTCGTCTTTCTCGTCGTTGCACATGTTGGCGCCCAGAATTGCTCGCTCGTTCCAGCGTTCATAGTTCGTCGCCCTGATCATCGCTGCAAGGATTGCTTTCTTCTTCAGCTGTGTGATTCGGATGGCAAGCCCGACGAGCGGAAGCGCATAGTAAAGCGTCACCACCGTGAGCCAGCCTGCGCAGATCATGGTGAAGAAGGTTGCGGTCATGCTTTCGTGTTGCACGACGTGACCGATTGATGCAGCGGCCACACAGCTGACAGCCAGGGTGAAGAGGCTATAGCCGGTTGGATAGAGGCCCAGAAAGCCCAGACCTGCGTGACTGTCGGGATGTGTGACCACCAGCCGTAGATGGCACTCCGCGACATCGGCAAGAAAGCTCGCCCAGACGAGATGTTTCCAGATGAGCCTGCTGAGAAGAAACCAGTAGATCGTGTTGCTGACCAGCAGACACCATATGCCGGCGACGGTAAGCGAACTCTGCGACGTTGCCCATGGTGGCGCGCCACCGCTGAGGAAATTGCAAGCATTTGCGCTCGAGGCCGCCAGGGCGACCAACAGGCTCGCCGCCTCTGCGATACCGGATGTCGAACGTGATCTCGCGTCTTCGACGGCTCTCATCGCGTCCGTATTCGACATGGTTGCGATCAACGGCACCCGAAACAGCAGGTTAGTGCATTCGTCGATCGTGGACGCGATCGGCTTTTCCGCCAATGTCAGCAGCACGGGCGCGATCAGGAATTTCGCCCAGGCTCCCCAATCCTGAAGGAATAGGCCCGCAAGATAGGCGCCACCGGTCGAAAGCAACATCAGGAGCGGTACGACCGCCGTCAATGTCGCAAGCACAAAGGCTCTCCAGCCGCGCTTGCGTATCCCCATCCGCGAGACCAGCCGGTAGTAGGGGCCACCATGCATGATACGGATCCGGCTGTCATCGTCGTCATGGCTCAAGTGTTGCCCTCCGCCTCCGCTGCCGATGCCTTGGCCTTCTGCGCGAGCAACGACGCGTGGCCGGCAGCATTGCTGCCGCTGTCACCCCCGCCAACGTTCACCGTCGGCTGCGCAAATTCGATCCCGTTCTCTTTGAAGGCTTCCCGGATTTTCAAGTAGGCCTTGCGGCGGATATAGGTCTGCATTCCGGGCACGGTCATCATCCCGAAGCTCAGCACCAGGCCGTAGTCGCTGAACTCCTCGACGCCCTTTAGCTTCAGTGGCTCGATGAACAGGGGTCCCAACTCCGGATCCTGCTTTAGATCCGCGCCGATCTGCTTGGTAAGCTTGCGGGCTTTCTCGACATCCGTATCGAAACCGACGGACACACGGAATTTGTCGATCACCCAGTCGCGGCTCATGTTTTCGACGGCGCCGAGCTCGCCAAACGGGACGGTGAAGACCGGACCTCGATGATGGCGCAACCGTACGGAGCGCAGGCTGAACCCTTCGACCGTGCCCTTGTAGTTTTTTGCCTGGATATATTCGCCGACCCGGAAGGCATCATCGAACATATAGAAGACGCCGCTGATGATATCCTTGACCAGCGTTTGCGAGCCGAAACCGAGGGCGACGCCGAATATTCCGGCACCGGCGATCAGGGGGCCGATCTGCACGCCGAATTCGGAGAGAATGATCAGACCCGCCATCACAATGACCGCCACGGCAAGCGCGTTGCGCAGGATTGGCAGCAGGGTGCGGAAACGCGCCTGGCGGGCCGCATCGGCCGGGGCAAGGGCCGATGTATTCGACGACGCGGCCAGCTTGCGATCGATCCAGTTCTTCGCGAGCTGCCAAACCAGATCGGCAAGGAGGAGGATCAGGACGCTTTTCAGGAGCCCGTAAAAGATCGCGGCGACGGCGGGATTGCCGTGGCCCAGCCCTTCCGGGTTCAATTGCCAGACAATGGCAAGCCAGCCCGCAGCTGCCGCGATGACGAGCCCCCGGGCGCCGCGAACGATAAGTACGCGCCTCACTTCCGAGGCGTCGCTGCGGACCATGCTTTCGACGGCACGGCCAATGCCCGACAAAAGCACAGGCAGCGCTACGATATAGAGGCCAAGCCAGAACAGGGTTTTGAGGCCGAATGCCCACAGGCACCACACCACAGCAAGCAGGAGCGTCAAGGCCGCCTTTGAATTTATCGAGCGCTGCCATGACGTCCAGATGGCCTCGGTCGCTACCGCCAATGCGATGATCGAGAAGCAGATCGAGGTCGCATCGGCAACGGGCTCAGCAACGCCAAGCGGACGTGCCAAAGCAGCACTGGCGACGGCGAACGACAGCACCGCGACAAGAATGCGGCCTCGCAGACGAAGCGAGGATTGAGAGACCGCAATGCCGATCAGAGCCGAGCAGAAGCGAAAGACCACGAAGCCCGTCAGATAGGCAAGAAGGACGAGGCGAGCGAGGGGTGGCCACTCAACGGCGAAAAAGACGATGGCAATGCCCAGCGCGAACACGCAGATAGGGGCAAGACGCGCCAGGAGCCCTTCGTCTGACGGACGGGCTTTCCTGTACAGCCATTCCGCGGCGAGGCCGAGTGCAACAAGTCCGGCAAAGATCAAAAAAACGGGTGCGAAGCCATGTGCGACCGCATCCTGGCGTACCCGTAGGGAGGCAGAGAGAAGTTCCGACGGTACCGAGGGAATAGCGGAGATGATCTCATTGATATGGGCTCTGGTGGAAGCCTCCCAACCCGCCAAGCCTCCGGCGGGCGGCACCGCGGTAGATTGAGGAGAGGAGGCCGGTGCCGGCTGTGTCGTCAGCCAGCGGCGAATGTCCGGGTCTTGAAGGAGCTTGACGAGATCATCGATCTTCTGTTGCTGGGCCGGGCCTGCAGCGGCTTCCATATTGGCACCGACATCGAGGAATGCGCGGACCGGCAGCCAGCTCATTGCGATGGCTTTCTAATCGGGAACTGGAAATTCAGGCCCGCGAAAATCTGCCAGCGCGGCGCCCCCGGGCCATCGTTCCAAACGGTATATTGCGGCTCGATGAAAGCGTTCACCGTCGCGCCGTTTTGAAGTGGGATGACCTTGCCGGCGCCGAGGCCGACAGGGATATAGCTGCTGCCGTTCTCCAGATTGAAATTCCAGGTCGCGGAGGAACGCAGATACCAGCCGTCTTTCAGATTGAAGTTCACGATCGGCTGGAAGGTCATGAGATTGACGTCTTCACGATCCTCCTTGCCTGCAAATGAGGCTTGATAGGTCACCAGTCCCGCCAGCAGTCCCCAGTCCTGTGGGGCGACCACGATGCCGGCCGCGCCTGCCTGCCATTTGCCGTTGCCGAGTTGCGTATCGGTTGCCGTCGGCAATACGACGAGCGGGCCGCCGCCAAAGGTTATCTCGCCCTTTTTCGGTAGGACGAAGATATCCATCAAGGTGAGATCGCCAAGGCCAGTGACATAACCGCTCGGTGTATCGGGAGACGTCGCAACGGGCAGCGTGAACCTGAACAATTGCGGAAGCCCGCCAAGATCCGACGGCACAAGGCCGCGCAGGAGAAACTGGTTTGCTTTCGGATCGCCAGGCGTATCGGCAAAGCTCGGTATGTAGTAGTCCTGCAAGTTGATCGTAATTTTCGGTGTCAGAGGATTGTTGGCCTCGTTGACATCGGTATGCTCCTGAGCAGCCGCAGCCCCCGCCGAAAGAACACATATAATTGCAATCCAAGCCTTCATCCGAGCAGCCTCCACATCAGCTGCTGCCATGAAGTCATGTTCGCCGCGGGCGCGCGAGTACGCAACGGTAAATCCCCGTGTAAACGATGCCGGTGCGGCACCCATTGCAAGGTATTTACGGTAACGTACTTACGTTTTCCGGCACGAGATCTCATAGTCGATCGAAAACCTCCTTGGGGAAGGTCGTCGTTACGATGGATAAGCGCGGCAGCGAAGCCGGTCATGCGAGCAAAACGGCACAGCGCGGTCTATGGCGGCTCATGCTCAAGCTGCCGGCGTTAAGGGGACGGCTTCAGATACTCGCGGCACAGAGCCGAAGATTGGACGATCTTTTTGAAGCGTACGAGGAAGCAAGCCTTGCGCTAGAGCGATTTCAGCGGGAGGGAAAGGGCAATCGTCTGGTTGTAGAATACGAGGCTGTCTGCCGCGACATCGAAGCAGACATTATCCAGCACATTCTCCAAAGCGGATCAGACGCTTCAGATTGAAACGTTGCCTCTGGGTGGGTTTAGCCCGCATTGGTTTTGTTCGCAATTTGTATTGCAACCATCCATTATGCAGTTATAGATACAATAGTCCTACATTAGTATATACGTATGTGAGGGCTGGGGATATGGGGACCAAATCGCACGAGATTGGAGAGCGTGAAGCCTCCCTCGACAGCGCGAGACGTGAGCTTGAGCGGTTGCTCGGCGACGACAGGTTTCGCGTGTCTGATCGACAGCGTGATATTCTCCGTTATCTAGCCGAACGCCGGCTCGCGGGATGTGAAGAGGGTGTGAAGGCCTATTCCATTGCCCTTGACGTCTTGGGGCGACCAAGCGGGTTCGATGCTGCAAACGACCCCATCGTTCGAATCGAAATTAGCCGTCTGCGGACCAGTCTGGAAAGCTATTATAGCGTATTTGGCGCGGAGCTGGGCGTATCGATACATATTCCGAAGGGCAGCTATCTAACGCTGTTTCTCAAGACGCCGCTCGTTCGAGAGTATCGGACCCTTGCTATCACAAACGAGTTTGCCCGTCCGACTAAGGCGTCGGGGCTGGGGTTTGCGATCGCGCCAGTAGAGCGCCGGCGCTATTGGATCGCGGTCGCGGGAGCAGCACTGGCGATACTTGGCCTGCTTGCGGCTGCTGGCCTCCTGCGCCTGGCGCCGGCGATAACGACCAAACCGACACTGACTGTAACAATGTTGGCCGCCTCGCCCGACATGGTTGGCGAAGCTGGCCTCGCGCGGGACATGCTGCTCACTGCGCTCACGCAGTTTCAGACAGTTGTGGTGGCAAAACCAACCTTCGCTGCCGTGCGGAAGGGTGGCACCGAACGCAGCTACGATGTCGAGATCAAATACTATGGCGATAGCGATGATCGCAGCGTCTGGTGGCAAGTTGTCGACCGTAGTTCCGGCGACCTTCTGAAGTCAGGCGTCGAGCGGGTGGAGGCCAATGGTCGAAGTGTTGCCGCGATCCAGGAGGAGATGGCTGGCATATTGGCAAGACGAATTGCAGCGACCCGAGGCATCGTCAACACCATCGAAATGCAGCACAGTTCAAAGGGTGCGCTCGGTAACGCGTGCGTGCTTCGAGCGGAGTTTGCTTTGGACGAGGGGGGAAGTCTCGATACGACGGCGGCCGCCGACTGCTTGGAACGCACACTAGTGCGGGTGCCTGATGATCCCGATGCGAATGCTCTTCTAGCCCGCGTCCTGTTATCGCCACGCGGGCACCCGATCGATGCCGTTACGCGTGCTCGCGCACTCGCGCTTGCGAAACGGGCAGCCTCGCTTGCGCCATTGTCCGATCGGGCACAGACGGCCTTATTGACGGTACATTTCCTCGACGGCAGGACTGACGCCGCCATCGAAGCGGGCAATAGGGCGATCTCGCTCAATCCTCATAGTCCCGAGGTCGCGGCATCTATGGGGCTCGTACTATTCTCATCAGGCTATTGGAAGGCTGGCGTGGATCTGGCGCGGACGGCCAGCGACGAGAGTGATGCGCCGCCCCGCGACGCGATGCTGGTGCTTGCGCTCGATGCCTATCGAAACGGTAATTGGTCGGAAGCATCGTTGCTTGCGGAGCAGGTCAACTGCACCGATTTTATGGTTCGTGCCGTCAGAGCGGCGGCTTTGGGCCAGCTCGGCGCACCGGATGCCAATGCTCGTCTCGATGATGCCATGGGGCGCGATCGCGATTTCGAACGCCTTTTTCATCAGCGAATGGCGACCGCTCGAATGCAGCCCCAGATCGTAGCGGATCTTGAAAACGGACTTTCTAAGGCTGGCGCCAATTTTGCCGCGTTCGCCAGCAGCAGCCGGCCGTAACTTACGCCTGCATTTACGGTTGCGTACTTGTACGGAATGCTGGTGCGCCCCATCCTGCCGTCAATCGTAGGGATTGGTAGATGTGTTCGAGGGGAAACGCATGAAGTCGCATCATATGGCCCGTCTGCTGGCTGCGAGCATTTCCTTATTGCTATCGGGTGCCGCAACCCACGCAGCGGAAAATGGGACTGGCTTCTATCTGCTCGGATCCAAAGGCCCCGCCGCGGGGATCACGCCGCCGCCGGGCGTCTATTTTCAGAATGACATCTACATCTACTCAGGCGATCTGGGCGGGGGCAAATCCTTGCCGGTGGGCGGCAAGGTTGCCGTCGGTGTCAAGGGTAACGCGGTCTTCGAGCTGCCGACCATTTTATGGATACTTCCGGAAGATGTCGCGGGAGGGCGATTTGGTTTGTCGGCTACGCTGCCGGTCGGCTGGATGAAGACATCGGCGGACGTGACCTTGACTGGTCCTCGTGGGCGCACCCTCGACGGCAACGTGACCGACACGGTTTTCACGGTCGGCGATCCCGTGGTCAGCGGCCTGCTGGGTTGGGAAGCCGGCAACTTCCATTGGCAGACTGGTGTTATGGTCAACGTGCCGATCGGCGACTATCAAAATGGCGAAATCTCCAACGTTGCGTTTCACCATTGGGGCGCGGACGTGTCAGGTTCCTTGACCTGGCTCGATCCTTCGATCGGCCTCGACCTATCTGGAACGGTCGGGATGACCTTTAATGCTGAAAATCCCGCGACGAATTATCGGACCGGAAACGAGTTTCATTTTGAATGGGCCGCGGTCCAGCATTTCAACGAGCAATTCGACGCCGGCTTGGTTGGTTACTACTATCAGCAAGTGACCGGCGATAGCGGAGAAGGCGCCACTCTCGGTAGCTTCAAGGGGCGTTCGCTGGCAATTGGCGCGACGGTCGGCTGGAATTTCAAGGTGGGCGAACTGCCGGTGTCCACCCGCCTAAAATACTTCCATGAGTTTGATACGAAAAACCGCGCCGGGGGTGACGCTGTCTATGTCACCTTCTCCGTACCGTTATCCATTACCAAGCCGGTGGCCGCACAATAGGCGATCTCAAATCCGTGGACGCTGATCCTTGATCAGCTGAAGCGCAGGATAGTGACGAAATTGGCGCCTGATCAGCATGGCTTGAATTCCCAACTCAAAGGCAGGCGGCCCTGGTAAGGTCGCGAAATGGCTTCCTGGCACAGCGATAAATGTCGTTGCGTCAAGGAAGCCATGCGTGCCGCAGGTCGGTGAAATCGGCGATCTTAAAGTCATTGCTCGAAGGTAAAGACCTTCTTCCAGTCCTTCTTCATGTCGACCACAAGCCAATTGCGGCGTTCCGCTTCATCGAGAGCCCTGTCGAGCTTGCCGAAGGCTGATTGCCGGTCATAGGCATATTCCCGGTCAGCATCGGTATGGTGGATGAGCATGGCAAAACCCGGCCCCTTCGCCGCGGTCACCCAGCGCATCATCTCATAGTCGCCGTCGGAATTGCCGGCCACGAAGATCGGCTTGCGGCCGATGAACTTGTTG
The DNA here is from genome assembly GCA_900472485.1 of Hyphomicrobiales bacterium. Classification (GTDB taxonomy): domain Bacteria; phylum Pseudomonadota; class Alphaproteobacteria; order Rhizobiales; family Rhizobiaceae; genus Rhizobium. Next base: position 49,143 of record UCII01000031.1, on the reverse strand, counting down.
ATCCCGGAGGGCTTGCCTCGGCCATCATCCACGAAATCGATCTTGGGCAGGCGTTTGAGCACCGGCACATCGCCGACGATCGCATATTCGGTGGCAATGGTGCTGCCGACGACCTGCTCGGGCGGAATGCCGTACAGGCGTTCCGTTACCGGCCGCATGAATTCGACGCCGCCGCCAGACACGATATAGGTCTTGAAACCATTGGCGCGTAAATAGTCCAGAAGTTCGCGCATCGGCAGATAGCTCATGTCCGTATAAGGCTTGCCGGTCTTCGGATGGGTCGCTTTGACAAACCAGTCCGTGACTATCTTGCTGAATTGATCGGTCGTCATGCCGGCATGGGTTGCCGTGGCCAGTTCGACGATCCCCATCTCCCCGCCTTTGGCCAAACCTTTCAGGTCGCCATTCAGAATGCTTTTGAACGGTTCCTTCGTCTTCCATTCCGGATGTTGTGGCGCGAGCGTCTTCACGCGATCGAGCATGAAGCCGAACTGCACATAATATGGCTGCTCGGTCCAGAGTGTTCCATCATTGTCGAAGACAGCGATCCGATACTCTGGCGCAACATAGCCTTCACCGCCTTGCGTGACGGTCGCCTTGACGAAATCGATGATGCGCGACTTGGCCGCCGTGTCGTTCCATGATGCCAATGGCTCCTGCGCCAGAGCGGGGAGCACGCCAATCAGGAGCAAGGCCAGCCCTGCGATCAAGGAGGCGAGAGCCGCCTCGACCTTATCATGAGCTCTGTTCATCGCAGTTCTCCTTACGCTTTAATTCGTCTCACGCATCGAAAGCCCACATGGCTCGTGGAGGTGTCCTCCGGCTCGGCATGCCGGGCGGCGGGGCGGTAGCGGCGGCAATAGTTCGGGGCGCACAAATGCGAGCCGCCCTTCAATACGCGGCGCGCAATTTTGATGTTCGGTTGTCGAGGGTCGTAGCTGGCCTCGACGGCTCCGCCCCTTGGATTGCTCGGAATGCAGCAGGAATGCGCCGCAGGTTCCGGATGGCGGGTGCTCCAATAGTCTGCCGTCCATTCCCAGACATTGCCGATCATGTCATAGAGACCGTAGCCGTTGGCCGGGAAGGACCGTACTGGCGTGGTGCGTTCCTGACCCTTGGGCTTGGTCGAATGGGTTGGAAAGGTTCCCTGCCAGATATTGGCCATGGATTTGCCTTCCGGCCGCAACTCCTCGCCCCAGGCAAATTCCATGTCGGACAATCCGCCGCGGGCGGCCAGCTCCCATTCGGCTTCCGTCGGCAGCTCCAGTCCTGCCCAATCGGCATAGGCTTTCGCATCCGTCCAGGCGACATGGACAACAGGGTGATCGAGTTTGCCCCGAAGATCGCTCATACCGCCAAGCGGGCGGCGCCAGTTGGCTCCGAACTTGAATGTCCACCATTGCTTGAGATCTGGGCCCACCACGGTCTTCGGGGATGAGAAGACGAGCGAACCCGCCCTTAGCATGGACGGAAGCGCGCCTGGATAGTCCCTTGGGTCAGGGGCTTTTTCCGCCATCGTCACATAGCCGGTTTCCTGGACGAATTGCATGAAGCGCCGATTTGTGACCGGTGTCTCGTCGATCCAGAAGCCGTCCACCTTGACCAGATGCGCCGGTGCTTCCTCGGGATAATGATCGTTTGATCCCATCCTGTAGGTTTGTCCCGGTATCCATATCATGCCGGCAGGGGCCGTCCCTTCCTGTTCCGCGCAGTCGAACGCCAGTGACATCGTCGCCTCCGGTTGATGAGAGGCCATGTTTGCTCAGCCCAATGTCTGCGCGTAAGTACGCAACAGTAAATCGCGGCAACGTTTACGTAAGCCCGCCGTAGAGGCGCTCCATTGTGGCGCTAGCGGGGCTTTGAGATCGGATTGAGTGCCGGAAGGTGCCGGCCCGATGTTCGCGCAAAACCTCGTGCCTGTCCTCTTGCGACAAGCGCTGCAATGCGTTTCCGATCGACATCGTTCAGGCCCCCGCCAAAGAGCTTGGCCTCAAGCGCCTGTATATGGCCGAGCAGTTCCGGCTGACGGGCGCTAGCCCATGCATGCAGCGTATGATAGCCCTCCGACCTGCTCCATTGCTGAAGTGCGGCATAGACATTGCAGAGTTCGGCCGAGTCAATAGTCCTCTTCAATTGTCGGAGCCGGTAGCGGCGCGACTGCGATAGGCGCGTGAGGGCATTTCTGGCGGTCCTGGCTATTTTTTTCGGAAGCTCACGTGCGCGCCAAACGAGACCAATCAATAACAGGGTGCCAAGAATCCGAATGGCGACGGCGCGCCGTTCTTCAAAGCTCTCATGCGTTTCACGATCGGGAAAAGCCGGCGTGATTCCAGCAACAGCAGGCGCCTTCGAGACAATGATTGTCCGCGCCGGTAGCGCGGCGACGGCTGGCTCGTGGGCGTCGAGGTCAAACCAGGGATAATCGATCTTTGGAAGCGCGAAGCTCCCGGCCGCTGTTAAGGTATAGGCGATGGTTTCTGTTCGGCGGCTCACCGTACCCCTGCCCTGAGCGACATTATCGGTAAGCGCTGGTTGCCTTACATATTGGCGAAGCCCGTCGACCAAACCGAAGTCGACAGGCGGCATTAGCAACGACTGGGTATCGGCGGCAGTAATCGAGATTGTCCGAATAAGCGTATCCCCGGTCTGCAACCGAGCGGGATCGCGGTCGAACGTCTCAGTGATCTCAAGGTCACGGGCCGCAAACTCGGCGGCTGTACTTCCGTCCCTACCATTCGTGCCGGCTGCAACATCAAAGGAAACTGGCTGCGTTGCTGCCACCGCTTCGACCGGTGCGCCATCTCCAAAATAACCGAGTTCTATTCGTATTGGCGGGACATCGAAGGTCCCCGAAGACTCCGGAACGATCACATAGGTGTGGGCGATCATGGAATATTGCGTGCCGTCGATCGATTGCACTGCGGTGCGTGCTCGCCCCTTCGGAAGGGTGACCATGGCATCCGGCAGGTCGAACAGGGGAAATTGGGGCGGCGAGGTGAAATAATTCGGTGCAAGGACCTCGACCGTCAGATGCACCTGCTGGCCCGCCACAATAGCCTTCGAATCTTCGATGCGCGCGCGAGCAAATGGTTCGGCGGCCATAGCAGCGGTCGGCACCAACAGCAATAGGCAAAGCCACCATCTCATCATGGCGCTCCCCGATCCTCGAGGGCAAACTTTCGCGCCATCAGGTCGGCCGGGCTTACGGCGATGTTCCTGATCCACATCTCCGAAGTCTGCTCGGCCATGTTGATCACACCTGCCTTGCCGCGCTTGCCCTTGTCGTCGAACTGAATGCTGTCGGGTTTTTCGTTTGGTTCCTGTGCCTCCTCGTCGTCCTCTTGCTGCTTCTTTTTCAAGAGCTCGGCAACAGCCAGATTTGCCTCAGCCTCCGGCCATGGCTTTCGCTTCTCCAGAGCCTTGTTATAGGCCGCAATTGCCTCATCGAATTCGCCCGTATGAACCAGGCAATTACCCCGATTGTACTGGGCCTCCGCTGTGTCTGACATCGCAAAGGCTTTCGATGCCTGTTGATAGCGGCCGGCCCGATAGAGGGCGACGCCTCTCCAGTTCGGATCCCTGAACAGGCTTGCCGCCCGCTCGAACTGTCCGCGCTCAAAGGCCAGGCGCCCCTGTTGATCAGAAGTTAGCCACATGTCCGCAAGACCGGCAGCCTGTGCGTCGATCGGTGCGATCAGACGCATAGCTAATACCAGAGCCGCCAATTTCACGACCCAGCCGCGGCGAAACGAGAGCGCAAATGCAAGCACCGCCGGCACCACAAGCCACCAGCCGAAATCGCGCCAGCGGTCACCGTTCACAGTATTCTGGCGTATGAAGTTCGCTTGTATGTTCAGAGCGATCCAACGCACATCCGCGTCATCATCGGTCATGGTCGCGACCTTTGCGCCCATCCTGCCGGTGATGTCCCGCAGAGCGCCGAGGTCGAGGCTGGAATGCAGCGCTTCTGCGGTATCGCGTGAAGAGGCATCGCTGTCTGCCGCCTTCACGGCGCCGCCGGCTGCGGTCCCAAATCCCAGTACCAGCAGATTGCTATCGATCTGATTGGCGGCTGCTTCCGCGGCCTCCTCGATCCCGTCCGTCAATAGCAGGATGGTGCCCGGCGTGCCCTCCGCCTTCATCAAACTGTCGGCTAGATGGAGGGCAGCGGACGTATCTTTGCCGGGCTTGGGCATAATGCGGGTCGCAAGCGCATCCGTATAGGTCTCGATCAATTCATTGTCGTCGGTCAGTGGAACGACAAGATGCGCTGTCCCCGCGTAGGCGACCACGCCGGTGCGGGCGCCCTGCCGTGTCGCGAGAATATCGTGGATTTTCAGTTTCGCCCGCTCGATCCGGCTTGGGCTTATATCGATGGCGTCCATGGTCGGCGAAAGGTCGACGGCAATGACCAGAGCCGCAGTATCGGCCAGGAAGGGCGGCGCCTCATGCTGCCAGGTCGGACCGGCCACACCGAGGATTGACAGACCAAGTACAATCGCAAGCAACCAGGCGGGTCTCAGATTGCCGCGTTGATCGGGTTCGACCAGCAAGCTGTCGAGAAGATGGGGCGCAATCAGGCCGCTCCAGCGCCGCCTGATATCCAATGTTTGCGACGATAGCCAAATGACCGCGGGGGGCAGGATCAGCGCCATCAGCCACCACGGCCTTAGAAAATGCAGGTCGGAGATCATGTCGCCACCCTCCGCCTAACGAAACCAACAAGCCCTGTGAGCAGGTACCATCCTGACAGGAGGGAAAATGCCATGGCGAGCGGCCACTGAAACAGTTCGACACGTGGCCGCCAGGACAGCCGCTTCTGGTTTTGCGGTGTGATAGCATCGAGCACGTTGTAGATTGTGGTAAGCGACGGCTGATCGCTGCCGAAAAAGTAGCGCCCCCCGGTCTTTGCCGCGATCTGTTGCAAGGTCGCAATGTCGAGCTTCTCCTCGCCGGTGGCCTTCGGATCGCCGATGCCGATCGTGTGGACGACAATGCCCTTTGCCTTGGCGATCTCCGCCGCCTTCAACGGTGGCATTTTGCTTGCCGTGTCATTGCCATCCGTCAACAGGATCAGGACTTTCTCAGGCACGCGCGTCTTTTCGAACATGCGAATGGCAAGCCCGAGTGAATCACCAAGTGAGGTCCGTGGGCCTGCGATCCCGGGAAGCAGGCTCGCGACCAGCGTCCGCACGAGGAAATGGTCCATTGTAAAGGGTGCCAGCGGGTAGGGGGCGTCACCGAAGGCGATCAACCCGATCCGGTCACTGCCCCGCTTTTCTATGAAATCGGATACGGTCCGTCTGACAGCATCGACACGTGCTTCGGGCTTGCCGTCGGCGCCCGGAAAATCCCGCGTATCCATCGATTGTGACAGATCAAGAGCAAGAAGGATGTCACGCTGAGGTTCCAGCTTCTCGAGGGGCGGTTCGACGAATTGCGGTCTTGCAAGCGCAAGGATGAGCAGACCCCACGCAATCGTTTCGACGATGACCTGAGATCGTGATCGTCTCGGTGCGACCGATCCACGGGCGGGAGTGACGCCGGCAGCTTTCGCCACTTCCTCAAAGAATGGCAGCCTGACGGATGGCGAGGCGGCGTGATGCGGGGGAAAAAGCCAGTGCACGACGAGCGGCAGAGGCAGAAGGAGGAGCAGCCAGGGCAGATCAAGCTGATACATGATGCCGCTCGATCCAGTGTCTAGCGTCCTGTACCAGCAGCGTGAGTTCCGAAGAGGGCAAACGCTGAAAGGGCGCCTGATCATGATATTCGAGGTCGTCGAACAGCCGCTTGAGGGCAGCGCTTTCGCCATTATCCGCGCTTGATGCCAGGAAGGCATTCCAATCGGCGCCTGTCAGGGACGCAACCTGTTCGCGCCTCCAGCCGGCAAGCGCCGTACGCTTGACGAGCTCGGCCAGATCGTCAATGCCTCGCCGGCGCGTTGCCGGGGACTGCATAGTTTCTGCAATCACTCTTAGCCGTTCCAGCGCTTCGCGCCGATAGGCATTGCGCTGGTAGCGTCTAAAGGCGCGAAAACCATAGGCAACGAGAAGGAGAAGGATGCAGACGAGAACGACGGCCCAGCCCCAGGTTTGCGGCACCCAGGAAACCGGCTGCGGCATGGAAATGTCATGCAGCGACCGCAAGGCGACGCTTGCCATCTGGTCTGGATTGGCAGTTGCCTCCGCCATCATCGTCTCCGTTGCCGCCAATTGGCCTGTTCGAGCAGACGGCGCAGCTGCGGCGCCGTTTCTTCTGCTGCCGAAACGGGTAGCATCGGCAGACCGAGTTCCCGTTGCCAGGCGCGCAGCTCCCTGCCGCGCCGGCGGGCAAACGCATCGATCGCACTGCGCACGGAACTCTGGCCAAGCGCAAGCTGGGCCTGCAGTTCGCCGCCACTGACGACGATCTCGCCGCGTTTCGGCAACTCCAACAGAAACGGATCGTAGACCAGCAGACAGATGATATCGTTGCGGCTGGAGAGCCTGAGAAGCAGATCGCGTGTGCGGTCGCCGTGGCCGTCAAAGTCGCTGATGATGATAAGCAGATGGTCATGATGGGCGACGGTCGAAAGCCGAATGAGGACGTCGTCGAGACTTGATCGCGAGGGCTCATCCGGCGAGGAGGCGCAAAGCCTGATATTCTGCTCGGCGATCGCGTCTGCAAGCGCAATGACCGCATTGCGGCTGCGATGCGGCTTGACCTCGCTGACTGCGCTATTGTTGAAGACGAGGCCTCCGACACGGTCACCCGAGCCAAGAACACGCCAGGCACAGAGAATGGCTGCTTCCGCAGCCGTGACTGATTTCATCGATCGACGGCTTCCGAAGAACATGTTGATGCGCTGATCGACCACTATGGTCGCCGGTCGTTCCTTTTCCTCGCCATAGACCCTGACGACGGGACTTCCGGTGCGTGCCGTCACCCGCCAGTCGATCGAGCGAATATCATCGCCGGGCAGATATTCACGCAGCTCCTCGAAGATCAGGCCGCGCCCACGAAGACTGGATTGCATTCGCCCTGAGAGTTGTTGATGGCTCTTGGCACGCTGCACGAACCTCAAATCACGGGCCTGGCTCTCGAGGGCGACGAGACTGGCGGTCGTGACGTGGATCCTGTCGTCTTCAAGGGCTCTTTTAACGGGCCTCATGAGACTGCCACCAGATCTGTGATGCGGTCGATCACCTGATCGGCCCCCGTGCTCGAGGCGTGGGCCTCATAGGAGAGGATCAGGCGATGGCGAAACACGTTGTTGACGATGGCCTTGACATCGTCCGGGGTCACATAATTGCGGCCCTGGAGCCAGGCACGCGACCGCGCGACCTTGTCAAGGCCGATAATGCCACGGGGGCTTACGCCGACCTGCAGCAGCTTTGCAAGGTCCTTATCGTAGCGGTCCGGATAGCGTGTCGCGAAGACCAGTGCGACCATGTATTTCTCGACCGGATCGGAGACGGTGACCATACCGATCTCCTTGCGGGCATCGTAGATTGCATTGGGATCGAGGCGTTCCGTCGTGACGGCCGCGTTGTTGCTGTGAGCGGCATTTTCCTCATCGCGGTTCAGGCGCATGATCGCGGCTTCCGAAGCCTCGTCGGGGTAGCCGACCTCGACATGCATCAGGAAGCGGTCTAGCTGCGCCTCCGGGAGCGGGTACGTGCCCTCCTGTTCGATCGGATTTTGCGTGGCCATGACCATGAAGAGATCGGGCAGCTTATAGCTCTTGCCGCCAACCGTGACCTGACGTTCTTCCATGGCCTCCAGAAGCGCAGACTGAACCTTCGCAGGCGCGCGGTTGATCTCGTCGGCGAGGATCAGATTGGCAAAGATAGGCCCCTGCTGAAACTTGAATTCGCCTTTGCCGCCCTCGGAAAAATAAATCTCCGAACCGGTGATATCGGCGGGCAGCAGGTCCGGGGTGAACTGCACGCGCGAAAGCTCGGAATTGAGGTTCTTTGCCAGGCTTTTGATTGCACGGGTCTTAGCAAGACCCGGCAGGCCCTCGACGAGAAGATGACCATTGGCAAGCAGGCCGAGCAATAGGCGTTCCACCATGGTTTCCTGCCCGATGATGGACTGGCCGATGCGCTTGCCCAGCGCGAGGATATCGTCACGTGCCGCCATAAAACTGACTTTTCGCGTTGGAAGGAAAAAAGCGGGGCGCACATTGGCGCGCCCCGCACAATCGGTTTCACTTTTCGATGCCGCGATCCTTGAAGGATTGATCGATAGCCTTGTCGATCTGAGCGCGGACGCCTTCGAGGTTAAAGCTGGCTCCCCGCTGGCTTGGCGGATACTTGATGAAGGTTTCCAGGAAAGCGGCAGCCTTCAGCTGAGCTTTCACGAGAAGGAAGTCACTGCGCACGAGCCAATCATTGTACTGGTCGGAGACGACGTCGGCGCGTTCGTAGGGATCCATCCTGAGGTTGAATAGCTTCGGAACTCGCCAGGTCGTGAGAGGCGTCTGCCAAACTGCAAACCCTCCGGGAGCGGGCTGTTCATGGAAGACAACCTTCCACTCGTCGAAGCGCGTCGCGACAAGATTGCCGTCGTCATCGAAGTAGAAGAACTCGCTGCGGGCACTCTTGTCGGATTTGCCTGTGAGATAATCGAGCTGATTGTAGCCATCAAGATGGTTCTTGAAGGTCGTACTGCTGCCATCGGGCTTCCAGCCATTCAACAGCCGGTCCTTGACGTCGGCATCGCCTGCCGCGGCAAGAAGGGTTGGGAACCAATCCAGGCCGGAAAACATCTGGTTCGAAACCTGGTCTGGTTTGATATGACCCGGCCAGCGAACCATGGCAGGCACCCGGAAGGCACCTTCCCAGTTGGTGTCCTTTTCGCTTCGGAAAGGTGTCGTTGCCGCATCCGGCCAGGACCATTGGTTAGGACCGTTGTCAGTCGTATAAACAACGATGGTGTTGTCGGTGATCTTCAGATCATCAAGTGTCTTTAGAAGCTTTCCGACGTCGCCGTCATGTTCAACCATGCCGTCGGCATATTCATTGTAAGTCATGCCGCTTTGACCGCGCATTGACGCGCGGACATGGGTGAAAGCGTGCATGCGAGTGGTGTTCATCCAGGTGAAGAAGGGTTTGCCCTGCTCAACCTGTTTCTTTATGAAATCGATCGCGGCGCCCGTCGTCTCGTCGTCGATCGTTTCCATTCGTTTCTTCGTGAGAGGACCGGTATCTTCGATCTTGCCATCGGCCGAAGCCTTCACGACACCGCGGGGTGAATAGGCTTTCAGGAACTCCTTGTCATCCTTCGGCCATGTCGGCTGTTCCGGTTCTTCCTCGGCATTGAGATGATAGAGGTTGCCATAGAATTCATCGAAGCCATGATTGGTCGGCAGATATTCATCCTTGTCTCCAAGGTGATTCTTGCCGAATTGGCCGGTGGCGTAGCCAAGCGGCTTCAGTGCCTGGGCGATGGTGATGTCGGAAGCCTGGAGGCCGACTGGTGCACCCGGTGCGCCGACCTTACACAGGCCCGTTCGTAGGCAGGCTTGCCCTGTGATAAAGGTCGAGCGACCGGCCGTGCACGAGTTCTCGGCATAGTAGTCGGTGAAAAGCATGCCCTCGCGAGCAATGCGATCGATATTCGGTGTGCGATAGCCCATCAGTCCCATGGAATAGGCACTGATATTCGTCTGGCCAACGTCGTCGCCGAAGATCACAAGAATGTTCGGTCTGGCGGAGCTCGCCGAATTTGCCGGCGCGGTGGTGCCAGCGGGCGCCGTCTGCGCATGCGCCGACGTCAGGAACGTCGTCGACGTCAAGGTCATCGCGACGGCGACCGTCGCGGAAAAGAGCTTTCTGGAAACGGAGGTCATTGTGACCCCCTGGCAATCCGGTCGTTGAACATTACGGTCTCCCTGTCGTCGGGCGGACGGATGCCGCCACATCTGGATCGTCGTCAGTCGACGCAAGGAGAGACTTCGTCTTTATGTACGTGCACGGAAGTACGCAACGGTAAATCGGCGCGTTGCCGGTTGTAAATGTCGCCGTAAAATACGACGAGCTTATTGCGTCAGCGGCTTGGAGTCCGGGTCTTCGGTCAAGGTTGCGCCAACGTCGGTTTGCGAACGGCTCTTTCTCGGCTGCTCAACAACGGTGAGTGGCGCCGAAATCGTCGTAGCGGCAACCGTTCCGACCGTTCTTGCCGTGCCGCCAATAACGGCAGCAACGCCCTCTCCGAGGGGAACGTTGGAATCCGTCAGTGTCTGGCCCGTCATCAGTCTTTGGCCGATAAGTTGAACGATCTGCGGGCTTTCGGCGAATTTGCCATGATTCATGCTGTCACCGCTCTTCACCTTCGTCAGGTCGATCGCCGTGATCCCGGCCTTTTCCAGTCGTGAGCGATAAGGTTCTTCCGCCGGGTTAATGGCACCCAGTCGCTGGACACGTCCGGTAATCAAGCTGGAAGCGGCAAGGGCGCGGTCGTCCTGAGAGACGAAGATCGTAAATTTGGGCCGGGGCTTTCCCATTTCGACGAATTGTTTGGCAAAGACCTGAATGTCGATATCGGGGGAAGCCAAGATCACATCGCGAATTTTGCGGTCGACGTGACCATCGCGAATACCCATCTGACGCAGGGACTCCATGGCAAGCCACGTCCCCATCGAATGAGCAAGGATGGTGATGTCCTTGACGCTCGGATCTTGCGCCAGGATCCGTAGCGCCTGCTCAAGTGCCGTGCGGGAATAGTTGGTGCTCTCCTTGTCATATTCGTAGGCAAACAGGCTCGCGCGCGAAGGCCAGGTGAACAGGATCGGTGTCGCCTTCATGCGAGAATCGTGAACGATCTGCGCCAACCGGAAGACCGAGTCCTCGTATTTGTTGTTGAAGCCATGGATAAAGACCAGGGCGTGACCATCCTCGACATGCTGCTTGAACCATGCCCTGCCTTCCAAGACCGTGTCGATCTGTTTGACACGCGTGACGGCGAAGTCCGTGCTTGGATCGGGTGGCAGGCGCTTTGGCCATTGGACCGTGCCGGGATCCCGCTTCGCTGGAATGGAGACGGCGATCTCCGTCAAATAGGGCTTTGGGCTGCGTTCGCCATTGAATAGTGTTGCCGGGTTGCCCGAGGGTTGTCGGGTCGTTGCCACCAGCATGTCGACCTGCGACGTCTTCAAGGTGGCAGGACCAAGCGCAACGGGCGTCATCACGCCAGCGGGATGGCCGCAGCCCGAAAGCAAGAGCAAGGCTGCAATGGCAAGATGTCGATGCATATACGCTCCGCCGTTGATCCTCGCCACCATCGGCGTTCGCGGGCGTGCGCGTAAGTACGCAACTGTAAACGAGCGTCCATTTACGCGGCATCGCCCGCCATTTACCGTTGCGTACTTACCTCGACGGGTAGGTTGGTCTCCTCTCTCCCTCATACAGCTCAACCCAAGCATTCTTCGACAAGAGCTGGGAGCTCGGCGACGTTTCGAGGGTAAATCGAGGGGAATGCATGAAGACGATCGCATTTGCAGCAACCAGCCTCATCTGCGTTTTCGCCGGTGCCGCACAGGCTGCGGATTATAAGATGACCACGCAAATTCCGGTGCAGATCACGACGCCGGGCAGCATTGATACCCGGATCGGCAAGCTTGAGTTCTTCGATGGCGTTCCGACGGCGGACACTGCGGCAAAAGCCTACGATCAGCTCGACTTCAGTCGAGGCGTCGAGGCGTTTCTGAACGGCATCCCGGGCGCTTCGATGGTCGCCCTGCGCGCCGGCAACCGTGCAGTCGGCAGCGTCAATGGCACGATCGGGATCTTTCAGGATCTCATGGACTCCAGATCGCTATTTCTCACCGCCAACACGGAAAGCATCTATTACGCTAGCTGGATCGATCTGAAGGACGGACCCATCGTCATCGAGAGCCCGCCGAATGTTCTCGGTGTCGTCAATGATTTCTGGTTCCGCTATGTGACCGATCTCGGCAATGCCGGACCGGACAAAGGGAAGGGCGGCAAATATCTGATCCTTCCGCCGGATTACAAGGGCAAGATCCCCAAGGGATATTACACGTACAAATCGCCGACCTACGGTAATCTCATTCTCGGTCGTGGCTTCATGACCAATGGCTCTCCGAAGACTGCGGCTGACACCATCAAGGAGAAGATGCGCGTCTATCCATTGTCAGAGGCCGGGCAAAAGCATGAAGCAAAGTTCATCGACCTCTCTGGCCGAGAAATGAATACGGTTCATTCCAACGATTTCAGCTTTTATGAAGAGCTGAACGAGATCGTGCAGGAAGAACCGGAGGATTCTTACGGCCCCGACATGATGGGCCTGTTCAACGCCATCGGCCTGGTCAAGGGCAAGCCCTTCGCGCCAGACGAGCGGATGAAGAAGATACTCACCGATGCCGTGGCCGTCGGCAATACGATCGCCCGTTCAATCGATTTCCGCAACCGCGCAAGCGAACATCTACCCGGATCGTCACTGGAACACGCCTTTCATCGGCGGCAGCTATCAATGGCTGACGAAGGGTGGCGCACGGAATTTCGATGCCAGGACGATGTTCTATTACGCGGCGACCGTCAACACCCCCGCCATGGCAGTGGCAATGCCCGGCATCGGCTCGCAATATGCCTCCGCGAACCTCGATGCGGATGGAAAGGCGTTCGACGGCGCCAAGACCTATCGTCTGCATGTGCCTGCGAATGTTCCGGTCAAGGATTTCTGGTCGCTCGTCGTCTACGACACCCAGACACGTTCGATGCTGCAGACGGATCAGCAATTCCCGAGCCTTTCCAGTGAGAAGAACCTGAAGAAGAACGCCGATGGCTCGACGGATATCGTTCTCTCGCCGGAAAGGCCGAACGACAATCCCAACTGGATTCAGACGATTCCCGGCAAATCCTGGTTCACGATCTTCAGGCTCTACGGGCCGCTGAAACCATGGTTCGACAAGTCCTGGAAGCTGGAAGACTTCATCGAAGTCAAATGACGCAAACAAGCCCTTTCGCAAAGTTCGAACGGAGACTGATCATGAAGCGAAACCTCGCTACCGCCTTCCTGCTTTCATCGCTGCTTGCCTCGGCCGCTTTCGGCCAGGAGACGGCTGCGACCTATAAATTCGACCAGGGCTATCCGACTGCTGAGACTAGTGCGAGGGCGCAAGACAATGCCGACCTTGAGCGCGCGCTCGTCGCCTATCGCTTCTGGTATCCGACGGTGTCGGTCGAAGGCATCTTCAATGGAAATCGCGCCGTCGGCATCAATGACAATGAGGCCATGGGCGCCGCCGCCGCAGGGCCGCGGCAGATTGGTTTTACGTTGAATTCCGATACGCCTTACGGTTCGGCAACCCTTGATGTCTCCAAGGGGCCCATTGTCGTAGAGTTGCCGCCAGGCGCCTATATCGGTCTGGTCAACGACCACAATCAGGGCTGGGTTCTCGATATGGGATTGCCGGGGCCGGACGCCGGTAAGGGCGGAAAACACCTGATCGTCGGTCCCGACTATCGGGGCAAGATCCCGAAAGGATATCTGGTTGGGCGAACACCGACCTACAAAAACCTGCTTGCAGTGCGTGCTCTTCCTGTCGGAGGTGATCAAGATAAGGCATTGAAAGCGCTCGAAGCGATCAAGGTCTATCCCTTGGCGGATCCAAAGCAGAGATTGAAGTTCGTCGACACCACCAAGATGGATCTGGATAGCACATCTCTCAAATGGGAAGACAATATCCAGTTCTGGCAGAAGCTGAATGACATCATTCAGCAGGAGCCGGTCGTCGAAAAATTCCTGCCGATGTACGGATTGCTGCAGGCACTTGGCATCGAAAAGGATAAAGACTTCAAGCCCGACGATCGAATGAAAGCGATCCTAGAGAAGGCTGCGAAGAACGGACGCGACCAGCTTCTGGTTTCGGCCTTCAATAGTCGCCGCGCCGACAAGATCGCCTGGTCCGACCGCAAATGGGAATGGGTCGGTCTGGTGCCGGGCAGCGCCCAATTCGAGACGCCGGCGGGCGTCGATCTTGAAGCGCGCGATCGCTGGTTTGCGCAGGCGATCGTCACCTCACCGGCGATGTTCCGACGGACCGCAGGCGCAGGCTCGCTTTATTGGTTGGGAGCGCGCGACGCATCGGGCGCCTGGCTTGATGGTGGCAAGACCTACAAATTGTCGATCCCGCAGCCCGTTCCCGGCAAGCTCTTCTGGTCTGTCACGGCCTATGACGCGCAAACCCGATCGGAGGTTCAGACGGACCAGGGCAAGGCAGCGCTCCGCTCGCTGTTCGAACTCAAGGATGTCAAGGGCAGCGATCCGGTCGATCTTTACTTCGGACCGACAGCCCCTCAGGGCCAGGAGGGCCGATGGATCAAAACCGTTCCCGGACGAGGCTGGTTTGCCTACATTCGTATCTACGGCCCGGACAAGCCCGCCTTCGACGGTACCTGGAAGCCAGCTGACTTCGTCGAGGTGAAATAGGGGCGCCGTGTCCGCTCGTGGATGTGTCAGCGCGCGAAGGCGTTGCGTGTCATACGATCGGTCATCCGAAGGGATGAATCGGCCGGAAAGCCAGGGACGCTCTGGCTTTCCGGCGCGAAGTCGCGCCAAGGCTGTAAATCGGCAAGGTCATCGCTCAATGCGGCCTTGCAGATCTACAATCCCGTATGCCGATTGAGAGCGGCACTGCCATGCAAGAACGGGAGCCAAAGTGGAGCAGCAAAGATGATCCTGGATTATATCGCACTTGCAATCCTCATCTTCGTCATCTTGGTGTTCGTCTATGGTTTGATCGCGATCCACGATATTCCCTATGAGATCGCAAAGGCGAGAAATCACCCTCATCAGGATGCGATCATGGCAGCTGGATGGGTCAGCCTCTTCACGCTGCATGCAATCTGGCCTTTCCTGTGGATCTGGGCGATGGCCTATCGGCCTGATCTTGGCTGGGGCACTGATCATACGCAATTGCAGGCACGCGTCGCCGAGCTGGAGAAGCAGCTCATGGCACGGAGGCCGCCCGTCGAATGACCACGCTGCTCTGCCTCATCTATATTGCTATCTGCGTCGTGCTGTTTCGGTTTCTGCGCGTTCCCTTGACAAAGTGGACTGTCACGACGGTGGTTGTTGCCGGTTTTTTCCTCGTCGGTGGGATCGTGGCGCTCATGAGCTACAATCATCCCTTCTCGACCGACGGGCGTATCTACTTCTACGCAACGCCGATCAGCCCTACTGTCAACGGACAGGTCATCGATGTGCCGGTTACTGCCAATACGCCGGTTAAGAAAGGGGACGTGCTCTTTCGCCTCGATCCCCGCCCGTTCGAATATGCCGTCAAGCGCAAGAAAGCGGCTTTGGTGGCGGCAGAACAGGCCGTCGCCGAGCAGCAGGCGGCTCTAAAGGCGGCAAAGGCCGCAGTCGACGCGGCGTCTGCCAGCCGCGATAGGGCCAAGAACGATTATGAACGACACGCGGCGGCCAATCGAAATCCCACACGATCTCCATTTTCCACCGAGCAGGTCGAGGATTTGCGCAACGCCGACATTGCCGCGGAGGCGTCGCTTGCCACCGCACAGGCCCAGGCCGAACAGGCCGAACTGGTCGCCAACAACAAGGTGGATGGTGTCGACACCAATGTCGCTCAGCTCGAGGCCGAACTTGCCAGAGCAGAATTCGAGCTGGAGCAGAGCGTCTACAAGGCACCGACGGACGGTAACGCCACGCAAGTCTTCCTTCATCCTGGGATGATGGCTGTCTCATTGCCCTTAAAGCCGGTTATGACGTTCATCCATACGGACCGCAGGATATTTGCCGCGTCCTTTGATCAGGTTGCGCTGCAGCGGGTGAATGTTGGCGATGAAGCGGAAATTTCATTTGCCGGCATCCCCGGCCGCGTCTTCAAGGGGAAGGTAGAAACTGTCTTGCAATATATGGCTGAAGGACAGCTTGAGCCCTCCGGAACGCTGCTTTCGCCAAGCCCTCCCTTCGGCGAGGGTCGGGTGATGCTGATTGTCGATATTGTCGAGGATGTCTCACGCTTCAATCTGCCCGGCGGGGCCACCGCAGAGGTTGCGGTCTATAGCGACCGCTGGATCGAGTTTGCAATTATCCGCAGGATCCTATTGAGGATCAGGGCTTGGGAGAACTATCTCGTTTTTGAGCGTTAGGAGGGGCTAGAACGCTTGCAGAAGACTTTTGGAGCGGGTTCCGTCTAGCTCCCGCTTGTCTTTTGCGGAAAAAGGAAGACAAGCCCTGCCTTCAGGCCCCATTGCGGTCCATCTTTCGGTCCCTCGAGCCAGTATTTCGCACCGAAGGACACACTCACCGTCTGTTCGCCGAATTTCATGATCTTCGAGAAGGAAAGGGATATGGGTATTGGGCTCGATGCAAAGGAACTCAGGAGCAATCAGCTTGATATCATTGTACGTGGTGCGAGTGGAAGGCGCTGGAACTTGGCTTTGATTTATTCAGCGCGGACAACCGGCCAGCGGACTGCTATTTCGGCAAGTGTTCCATCAGTAGCCCCCGATCATCGGTGTCATTTCGAACACGACGATGCCTGCTAGGAGCGCACAGACGCTGGCCAAGGTGAAGCGTCCACTATAGGCGCGGTTACCCAACGTTAGCGCATATGCCGCCTTTGCCGTTGTGTTGGCAATGACGGCTGCACCGAGAGCAATTGCAGCAAACTCGGTGCCTATTGTGTCAAGGAGGCCGGCGATCGTCACGGTAATTGCGTCAATATCTGCGAGACCTGAGAGTGTAGAGACGACGAGCAAACCGGACTTTCCGAACCAGGCTGCTGCGGCCCGCGCCAGAAATCCCACGGCTATAAGCAGGAGGGCAGTTTTCAAAACGGAAAGCAGTTCAAACGGATTTCGTGTGCCGGGTTCAGCGTGCTCAGCAGTATCGTTCCTGGCAAACAGCAATGAAAAGACTGCCATCACCAAGGCGCCGGCAACCAGGGATGCGCCAAGGCGCCCGGCGACGGAGGGTGCAAGGATGGCTATGTAAAGAAGTACCTTGAGATAGGAGGCGGTATTTGCGGCTGTTGCGCCGGCAGCCAACAGTGCGGCCGAATGGCCCTGCGCGCTGAGGCGGGCATTCGTGACGGCAATCGCGGTTGACGACACCAAGCCGTTGACTGCGCCCGAGACGAGTTCGCCGCGAACTTGCCCAAGCGTTTTGACGGCTACGTAACCCAGGAAGGAGATCCCCGCGAGAAGGACTACCAACTGCCAAGTCCCAGAAGGGGAAATTCCGCCGAACGGGCCGAGCGGGGCAGTCGGCAGGATAGGTAGAACAATAACAGTCATGGCAAGAAAAACCACCGCCGATCGCAATTCATTCCAGCTCAGGGCGCGAACAAACCGATGCAATATCTCTCGGCTGGCCAGAATTGCCACCAGCGCCACGCCGCCGGCTGCTGCCAATCGCGTGTCACCCAATACGGCCAGGGCTCCCAGGGCAAACGTTGTCATGGCAGTGACGACAGTCGTAACACTGAAATTTCCCTCAGCGATCGACTCTCGAACCTGATAAAGGGCGAAGATCACACTAAAGATCGCGAACATGGCAACGACGACCAGGCCGTCTCGTGCCGGCGGCTCGGAAAGCGCCTGTTCGATGACTCCTGAAAGGCCGCCGAGCATGCCCGCGATCATGAAGGTGCGGATCCCGGCGGTTCGCTTTCCTGCGCCTTCGTCACGTTCTCGCCAGTGGCGTTCGACACCGACGATCGCCCCAATAGCGAGCGCCAGACCAAGTCGTTCGAAAGGTTCTATGCTCTCCATCCCAATTCCTTTCGGAGCCGTGCCGCATGCTTTGTGGCACTGATGGTGACAACAAAGGATGCTGCAGCCAACCAGCTCCGCTTGACTAAGCTGGCTGTGATTGCAAGCGATGCGAGCATGATCTTGTCAGTCTTTTAGCCAAAATCCGCGAGCCTGCGAAGGGACATTTTAATCCTGTGGCGAGCATTTGCACTCACCGTGACTTAGGGTTGTCGCAAAAAACTTTCAGTTTTGCGCCATTGTTGCGTAAATGGCTGTACGCTTTACAGCAGAGCGAATCGCCTCGCGACCCGAACCCGTTCGGGGCGGCTGGATCTGGGCTCCCAGGTTCATATCGGTTCCCTTCAAGAGCGTTGAACAGCCGAGCGGCGGCGACTTCCCAGTGTGAGACCGTTAAATATCCAATACTTCCATTTCCGCGTCAGCCATCTAACGTGTAGCGGCAGCGTCGTTATTTGTCGCGCCGAGATCAGCTCGGATGATGTCGGCCGTTTTTTCATAATGAAGCTGCAGCAGGCGTTCGGCTTCTGCGGTATCCCGATCGAGCACGGCTTTCAGAATCGCTGCATGTTCGTCACCGACCTTGCGCACGCGAAAGGCTTTACGGATGGAAAGCGCTCGATAGCGGTAGAGCCTATCGGCAAGCTGCTCGCAAAAGCCTATCAAGGGTTTTGACCCACAGCCTCCGATCAGCAGGGCATGGAAAGCGCGATGAAGCATTTCCCATTCCGGATTATCCTCGAACCGCTCCGCATTGAGCGAGCGTGGGGTACGCTCCAATCGGTGATGGGCGACTAAAAGTGCCTCTTCCCAGTCGGGCGTCGCATTCGCCATGGATTCACGCAGCGCCAGCGTCTCCACCCAGCAACGTGTTTTCGTCAGCTCGTGCAATTCGTCCAGGCTGATCGGTTTGACGAAGAAGCCGCGCTGTTCCTTTCCGATGACGAGATCTTCTGTCGTCAATCGGTTCAGCGCCTCGCGCAATGGCGTCTGGCCCGCATCATAGTGCTCAATCAGGAAGCGCAGCTGCAGCTTCCGGCCGGGCTCCAGGCGCGTTGAGAGGATGTCGGCCTTCAGGCGCTCATAGATGCTGGTTGCCAATGTGGCGGGGCTTTCCGCCCCTTTTTTCAGCAGGTTGACGTTCATGGCGTTCTCTGGCGTGCAAATCGCTTTTTATATACACGATGGATCGGCAGAGAGAAATTTATAAATTTTATCTTTACGAGGAAAAGTTTGTACATTATGACGGACGTTGACGAGGGAGGATTCAATGAGCGGAGCGGAAAAAGGGGTGCGCGGCACCTTTATGAGTGGCTGCACCTGCCGTGGTATCGATGTCCATTGTCATGTAGTGCCTGCCCGCTTTCCGGCTCAGGCTAACGGTATAGCGGTTCGCGGCTGGCCATCGATGGTGGCCGCTGATGCCTGTCATTCGACCGTCGTCATCGATGACAAACCCTATCGTACGGTCGGCGATGCCTGCTGGGTCGCCGAACGTCGGCTGGAAGAGATGGATAGGACCGGCATCCGGGTGCAAGCTCTGTCGCCTATGCCGGAACTTTTCGGTTACTGGATCGAAACGAACGCAGCTTGCGATCTTATCCGATATGTCAACGACGCGATTGCCGCGATCGTTGCCGAAGACGAGGGGCGCTTCGTCGGGCTTGGCGGGCTTCCGCTTCAGGATGTTGATCTTGCCAACCTTGAACTGCACCGCATTGTCGGCGAACTCGGTTTTCGTGGCGTCGAGATCGGCAGCAATATCAATGGCGTGCCGATCGGCGATCCTCGTTTTCATTCCTTTTTTGCGGAGGCGGAGAAGCTTGATGCGGCGGTCTTCGTGCATGCGGTGCGCCCGACCGGCATGGAGCGGTTGCTCGGGCCGGCTCCGCTTCAGCAGGTGCTCGGATATCCGACCGATGTCGGATTGGCAGCCGCATCCGTGATCACTGGCGGGCTGCTTCAGAAATTCCCGAAATTGCGGATCGCCTTCAGCCATGGCGGCGGCACGTTCCCCTCGCTGCTGCCGCGGCTGGAGCGGGGTTATTCGACTTTCTCGGCGCTCAACGAGATCATGCCGGAGAGCCCTGCTGTGCAGGCGCGACATCTCTATGTGGATTCGCTGGTCTTCGATGCGGACATGCTGCACCGCCTGGTCGCCGTGTTCGGGGAGGAGCGCGTGCTGCTTGGAACCGACTATCCTTTCAATTTTCGGGAGAAAGAGCCCGTCGCTCGCATCGAGGAAGCGTTCGCGGACGCAAAGTTGCGCGAGCGCCTGACATTTGCCAACGCGCGGGCTTTCCTGGGTTTGGACGAGGTTTGATCCATGACTGAATTTCCTGTCATCGCTTTGCGCAGCGTGGAACTGGGGACGCCCGAACTTGCGACGTCTGTCGATTTTTATACCCGCGTCTGGGGCCTGGATGTCGTCGCCGAAACGGAGGACAAAGTTTTCCTGGCGGCAACGGGCGATGATTTTCATGTGCTGGAATTAAAGCAAAGCAACCGTTCGGAATTGCGCAAGATCAGTTTTCGCGTCGGCACGGCTGAAGTGCTGGCGTCGCTTTTCGCAAAGACGATTGCTGCAGGCTGTACTGTCTTGCGCGACATCGGACCCGCCGATGGTCCGGCCGGCGGCGAGTGTTTCGTTGTCCGGGAGCTGCAGGGTTCGGTGCTGGAATTTGTGTATGGCGACCGCCGCAAGCAGGGGCGCGTGGTTCCCAACCGGCCGCAACGTCTTGCCCACGTGAATATCAACAGCGCCGAGATCGAGGCGCTTTCGGACTTCTATCGCGATGTCCTCGGTTTCCGTCTGACGGACCGATCGAAACTCATGGCCTTCCTGCGCTGCAATGACGACCATCATGCGGTCGTGCTGGCCGAGGCGCCGGTCAATGGGCTGAACCATGTCGCCTTCCTGATGCCCGATCTCGAATCTGTCATGAGAGGCTCCGGCCGCGTCGTCGATCACGGCTATCCGATCGGTTGGGGTGTCGGCCGGCATGGACCGGGCGACAACGTCTTTGCCTATTTCGTCGATCCGCAAGGCGTGGTGATCGAATATACCGCCGAAGTCCTGCAGGTGGACGACAGCTATCGCTTCAGAGGGCCGGAGGAATGGGTCTGGCCGCCCGGCCGGACGGATCACTGGGGCATCGCGCCCCCCAAAAGCGACGCCTGCAAGAAGGCGCAGATTTCCATCGGATTTTCGCGCGCCTGACGCGCCAGTAGACATTTGCAGAGGCATGCTTGTGACGAACGACAGTGATATTTTGAACCGCTATGACGTGCTGGTGGTCGGCTTCGGTCCGGCAGGGGCAGTCGCCGCCGGCATGCTCGGGGCGCGAGGCCATTCCACCCTCGTTGTCGATCGGTTGACCGGTATCTACGACAAGCCGCGCGCTATCGCGCTCGACCACGAAATCCTGCGCCATTTCGACAATATGGGCATTGCCGACGAGGTGCTTCCCCATATCGCACCGTTCACGGCCTCCCAGCACTTCGGCGCAGAGGGGCAGCTCATCCGTCGTATCGACATGGTGCCTGAGCCTTATCCTCTCGGCTATACCCCGAGCATGGTGTTCACCCAGCCTCCGGTCGAGGCCGTGCTGAGGCGGCATGCCGAGAGCTTCGATTGCGTGACGATAGAACTTGGCACGGACATGGTCGATCTCGATCCACTGGCGAATGAAGTGGTCGTGACACTTCGGGATTCGTCCGGCAAGAGCCAGAGGATCGCAGCAAAATATGTGATCGGCTGCGACGGTGCCTCAAGCCGCGTGCGTGAGCTGTCGGGAATGAAGCTCGAGGATCTCGTCTTCGACGAGCCGTGGCTCGTAGTCGATGTGCAGGTACACGAAACCGCGCTGGGCAAGCTGCCGCAGACTTCGGCCCAGTTCTGCAATCCGGCGCGTCCGACCAGCTACATCATGGGGCCGAAGAACCATCGCCGGTGGGAGATCATGCTTCTGCCGGGCGAAGATCCGCGCGAGATGGAAAAGCCCGACAATGTCTGGCGATTGCTGTCGCCCTGGCTGATGCCCGAAGACGGCGAGCTGTGGCGTGCCGCCGCCTACCGTTTTCATGCACTCGTTGCCGACGTATGGCGGCGGGGCAGGGTGCTGATCGCCGGCGATGCCGCGCATCAGCAGCCGCCCTTTATCGGACAGGGCATGTGCCAGGGCCTGCGCGACGTTTCCAATCTCGTCTGGCGGCTCGACCGCATCCTGAAGGGGCGGTCGCCCGAGGCGCTGCTGGACACCTACACGGTGGAACGCAAGCGGCATGTGCAGACGCTGACCGGCAAGATCAAGGCGATCGGCCAGACGATTTGCGAACGCGATCCGCATGCCGCCGCGGCGCGTGATGCCCGCATACTTGCCGAGGGCGGCGGTCGGCCTCTTACCATCACCCGGCAGGAAATCGTCCCGCCCATCGAGGATGGGCTGATCGCCGAAGAAGGCACGCCGGCGCGAGGATTGTTGTTCCCGCAGCCGACAATCGTCGAAGACCCCGTTCCGCGCTTGATGGATGCCTTTACGGGACCGGAATGGCGGCTTGTGCTCGACGGCCGCCGGATCGGGATGGCCGAGGGAGAAGCGCTTGCCGAAGAGATCGACGGGATCGTGGTGAAAGCCGTTGTGCCCGGAGATGCAGACGCAATCGATCTGTCGGCACTCCGAGAGAAGGATGGCGTGCTCTCGGCCTGGTTCGAGCGGCACGGCGCGGTCGCCGCGCTCGTACGTCCTGATCATTATGTTTTTGGTGCTGCCCGCAACGTTGAGGCGCTTCGCCAGCAGATCGCGGACCTGCGCACTCGCCTTGCTTGAGTTCCGCGTCTGCAATTGCAGTTTACATTGAGGTTCTGGGAGGAACACATGTCCGAGTCAACCGCCGATACAACCAATAAATGGCAACCTTTTGCCGTCCTTATCCTGCTTTTCCTGTTCCAGACGCTGAACTTCTTCGACAAGCTGGTCTTCGGCCTTTCCGCGGTGTCGATCATGAAAGACCTCGGTATTTCGCCACAGCAGTTCGGGTTGATCGGCAGCAGTTTCTTTCTTTTGTTCTCCATTTCTGGCGTTCTCGTCGGCCTTTTCGTGATCGGTCGCGTCCCCGTCAAATGGATCCTCGTCATACTCGCCGCAATCTGGTCGATCGCGCAGATTCCGATCTATTTCACCAGTTCGGTCACCGTTCTGGTCGCCTGCCGCATCCTGCTCGGCCTCGGCGAGGGACCCGGACTGCCGACGGCATTGCATGCCTGCCATAACTGGTTCAGCCCGCAAAAGCGGAGCGTCCCGAGCGCCGTCGTGCTGCAAGGCATCAGTGTCGGCCTGCTCGCCGGTGGACCGATCCTAACCTATGTGATCGTCAATTATGGCTGGCGTTCGGGCTTCCTTTTCTGCGGGCTGATCGGCGTTGCCTGGATCATTGCGTGGCTACTCATCGGCGGTGAGGGGCCGCATGCGGTCGCAGAGAATGAAAAGGCCCGTGCCGTGGCGGGGGAGACCCCGATTCCAGCCCGCAAGCTCTGGCTCGACCCGACCGTGATCGGCGTTATCATCATGTCGACCATGTCTTACTGGATCGTCGGCATGTCGGCCACATGGCTGCCGCCCTTCCTGCAGCAGGGTCTCGGCTATTCACAGACCGAGACCGGCTCAATCATTTCGGCCGTCTATATCTTCCAGTCGCCGCTGTTGCTGGTCGGCTCGTGGATTGCGCAGCGCATGCTTCAGAAGGGCGTGAGCAAGCGCGCCGCCCTCGGTAGCGCTTCGGGCTATGCGCTTCTCGTCAGTGGCCTGGCGCTGATCGCCTCGGTTCATGTTAGCGGCCCGCTGCAACTGGCGCTGATCGCGATCGCCTTTGCCGCTCCGAGTCTTACGACGATCTACGGCCCGATCACGCTCGGCAGCGTCGCACCCGCCGTCCAGCGCGGCCGGCTGATCGTCGTGATCTATTCGGCAAATGCGGTGTCCGCACTCGCATCCAACGCCGTCACCGGCATGATCGTACAGGCCGCCGGACCCGATCATGTCGCGGCCGGTTATGCAAACGCCATGTTGTTCACGGCTGCAATCCTCATCATCGGCGCAATTTCCGCCTTCGCGCTGATCTTTCCGGATCGCACCATTGAACGCTTCGGCAGGATAACGCGCTTCGCCGATCAAATGCAGCGGGTGTGAAAGCGCCCGCCACCCAGTCTGACCCCTACAGGAGCAAGAACCATGAGACTGTCCACCGTCAAGATCGCCGGCCGTCCGACCTGGGGCGTTGTCGAGGACGATCGCTTCCTCGATGCCGGCGCGGCTCTCGCAGCGCGCTATGCCGATCTCAAATCGGCTGTGGCAGCCGGTCTTGCCGGCGTTGCCGAAGCAGCCGCCTCCGCTGCCGCCACGCCGCTCGGTGAAATCGAATGGTTGCCGGTAATCCCCAATCCCGACAAGATCCTCTGTGTCGGCCTGAACTACGAAATGCATCGCAAGGAGACGGGGCGTGCGGAGGTGGAAAATCCGACGATCTTTGCCCGCTATGCCAATAGCCAGACGGGCCATCTCGCCCCGATCGTGCGCCCGAAAGTGTCGGTGGAACTCGATTTCGAAGGCGAGTTGGCGGTCATCATCGGCAAATCAGGCCGTTACATCACCCGCGACGAGGCCATGGGATACGTTGCCGGCTATGCCTGCTACAATGACGGCAGCGTGCGTGATTTCCAGCGTCATACGCATCAGTTCACGCCAGGCAAGAACTTTCCCGACACCGGCGCCTTCGGGCCGTGGATGATGACGCCGGACGAGCTCGGTCCTCTGCCCGATCTTCGCATTCAGACGCGTCTCAATGGGGCAGTCGTGCAGGACGCCACCTTCGGCCAGATGATCTTCGATATCGCCCGGCAGATCGAATATTGCTCCAGCTTCACGCGGTTGGAGCCGGGCGACGTTATTGTCAGCGGCACACCAGGCGGGGTTGGCGCCAAGCGGCAGCCGCCGCTGTGGATGAAGCCGGGCGATGTCGTGGAGGTGGAAATCGATGGGCTCGGTATTCTCAGCAACCCGATCGTCGATGAATTAGGTTAGGTTATGCTTACAATTCGTATCTGCGAATTGATGAGGATCGGCGAGCCGACAGGGTCCGCCAAGCACACGAGGCGGCGCAAGTCTGCGCCCTTCACTTTGCCGGGATCGATTGAAATTCTTTCGGAAGGGATGCCATGAAACAGGTCATTGCCTTATGTGCGGCTATATCGCTGCTCGCTTCAACAGCTTTATCGCAGGAGCAGCCGGCACTTTCGGCTCGCGTCGCCAGGACGCTGACCATTGACGGGCTTTCCTTCAAGGATCTCAATCGCAATGGCAAACTCGATGCCTACGAGGACTGGCGCCTGCCGGCTGCCGAGCGGGCCGCCGATCTTGTCAAGCAAATGACGCTGGAGGAAAAGGCCGGGCTCATGATGCATGGCACGGCGCCATCCGTAGGCCCCGGCTCCGGCATGGGGGTTGGGACCGAATATGATCTTGGCCGTGCCACGGACATGATCGAGAAGCGCAAGGTCGTCACTTTCATCACAAGGCTGGCCGGCGATCCCGCTGCCCTAGCTGAAGAAAACAACAAGCTCCAAGAGATCGCCGAGGCTGGGCGGCTCGGTATTCCGGCGACGATCAGCACCGATCCGCGCAATCACTTTCAGTTCGTTCTGGGTGCGAGCGTTGCGGCTGGGGGTTTCTCGAAATGGCCTGAAACCCTCGGGTTCACGGCGATCGGCGACGCTGCGCTCATGCGGCGGTTTGGCGATATTGCCCGTCAGGAATATCGCGCCGTCGGCATTCAGGAGGCATTGTCTCCCCAGGTCGATCTTGCCAGCGATCCTCGCTGGCCGCGCATCAACGGCACGTTCGGGGAGGATGCGCAACTTTCCAAATCCATGGCGGAAGCCTATGTCGCCGGGTTCCAGAACGGTGAGAACGGCATCAACAAAGACAGCGTGATCGCGGTCGCCAAGCACTGGGTCGGTTATGGCGCGGCAAAGGATGGGTACGACAGTCACAACGCCTATGGCCGCCACGCGACCTTTCCCGGCAACAATTTTGCCGAGCACCTCATTCCTTTCGAGGGAGCCTTCAAAGCAAAGGTCGGGGGCGTGATGCCGACATACTCGATCCTGGACGGCGTGATCCTTGACGGCAAGCCACTGGAAGCGGTCGGGGCCGGATACAGCAAGCAGCTTCTGACCGACCTCCTGCGCGGAAAATATGGCTTCAACGGCGTCATCCTCAGTGATTGGCTCATCACCAACGACTGCAAGGGGGCGTGTCTGGATGGAGAAAAGCCAGGTGTGAAGCCGACCCTCAACGAGGAAACCTTTGGCATGCCTTGGGGCGTGGAGGATATGAGCCGCGTCGACCGGTTCGCAAAAGCCGTTAATGCCGGTGTCGATCAGTTTGGCGGAGTGACGTCCTCGGACCTTCTCGTCGAAGCGGTGAAGGACGGAAAGATCAGCAAAGAGCGCATCGATCAATCCGCAACCCGGATATTGATCCAGAAGTTCGAACAAGGCCTCTTCGAGAATCCCTATGTCGATCCCGAAAAGGCGCGCTCGATCGTCGGCAATCCGGCATTTGCGGCAGAGGCGAACGCCGCGCAGGCCAGGGCAATGGTGCTGCTCGACAATAAAGCCAAGCTTGTGCCGGTCCAGAGCGGCAAGAAAGTGTTCCTTTACGGCGTCGATCCGAAAGTAGCGGCTACCCGGGGCTTTACGGTGGTTGCTGCTGCCCATGAAGCCGATTTCGCGGTGGTGCGACTGAATGCACCCTATCAGCAGCCGCACATGAATTATTTCTTCGGTTCTCGTCACCAGGAGGGCGATCTCGATTTCAAGGACGGCAATGCCGATTTCGAGGCCTTCAAGAGCGCTGCCAACGAAGTCCCGACCATCGTCACCGTCTATCTGGCGCGGCCGGCGATCCTCACCGGTCTCCTCGACCGGGCCGGCGCCATCCTCGCCAATTTCGGCGCAAGCGACGCGGCGTTATTCGATGCGATCCAAGGCAGGCAAAAAGCCGAAGGCAAGCTGCCTTTCGAACTTCCTTCATCGATGGACGACATACGCGCGCAGAAATCGGATGTGCCGCACGACACCCGTAAACCTCTCTTTCCGATCGGCTACCATTTGCGATACTGATGCGCTCAAATTACTCGCCACCGCCGCTTGAATGGTCCGATGCCATGAACGTGAGGGCAGCTTCCGATACGCCGTCCTTTCTGCCCGAGCGAGGTTGAGCCAGCTATGTGGTTGGCGTGACCATCACATGAAACCTGCAGCGGCGTGATCGAAGTGCGCGCTGCAGGATTACTGTCTCACTGCTCCAATAGAAAAGCTGCTACTGCACCTTGATCACGACCTTGCCTTTCGAACGGCCCGTTTCGACATAGGCAAGTGCCTCGGGCGTCTGGCTGAAGGGAAATACCTTGTCCACAACGGGGCGAATCGCGCCGCTATCAACCAACGTGGCGATCTGCTCCAATTGCCGACCGTCAGCGCGCATGAATAGGAAGGAATAGTGAACGCCGAGGCTCTTTGCCTTCTTGCGCACGCTCCGACTCAACATCCGCACGACGAGCTTCAGAAGGGCGTTCATCCCGAGAGTGGTAGCAAACGCCGGGTCTGGCGGGCCTGAAATCGAGACGAGATGGCCGCCCGGCTTCAGGACATTCAGGGATTTCAGAAGAGTCTTCGAATCCTGGCTGTTCAGCACGACGTCGTAGCCCGAGAGAACCTTCTCGAAGTCCTGAGTCTTGTAGTCGATCACAACGTCTGCACCGAGACTTTTCACCAGAGCGGCATTCTTCGCACTCGACGTCGTAGCGACCGTCGCGCCCAGATGCTTGGCAAGTTGGATCGCGATTGTGCCGACGCCGCCCGAGCCCGCCTGGATGAAGACCTTCTGGCCCGGTTTCACCTTTGCGACATCAACCAGGGCCTGCCACGCCGTCAGCGCGACGAGTGGCATGGACGATGCGTCTTCCATCGTTCGCGTCCGGGGCTTGAGCGCGGCATCGTCCTCATGGATGGCGATGAACTCCGCAAACGTGCCGACACGGAGGTCCCTCGGGCGGGCATAGATCTCGTCGCCGACCTTGAAGCGGCTTACGGCCGGGCCGACCTTGACGACGGTCCCAGCGACGTCGTGGCCAAGGACGAAGGGTGGACGGTAGGGCAGGAAAATCTTGAACTCGCCATCCCTGACCTTGGAATCGAGCGGGTTGACGGATGTGGCATGGACGCGCACGAGGATGTCGGCGTTCTGAACCTGCGGATCTTGCCACTCGGCGAGGCGTAGCGCGCCCTTCTTCTTGTATTTATCGACGACATAGGCTTTCACTGGGGATCTCCGATCTATTTTCCTTGCCTGGCAAGGATTGCTTTTCCGTGCGATCTGCACAGATTTAGGTGTCGCCGAGGCAAGGGCGCCGCGTGTAACGTCACTCGAACGTGCACCAAGCGCGCTGCTGTTCATTCAGGCTATGAAAGCCGGTGAGTGTGCAGGTTTGCCAAGGCGCGTATCGAATTCCTGGCACTCTGCAGGATGCGATCCGACGTCTCTTTGTCGACTGCGCGCGCCAATTGGAGCGTCCCGATCAGGGTCGCAAAGATCGCGCAGGCCACATCTTCCTTCGCTTCGATATCTGTCGGAAGTGCATCTGCAAGCTGCAGCACAAGGGTGTGGGACTGTTTGGCATACATGCTGCGGGTCTCTTCCGGCTGCCGCGCGAGCTCCGGCAGCAGCGCCGCCGAGGCGCAGCCCTGTCCAGGATTGTCACGGTGTTCGGGCGAAAGATAGATGTCGATCAGGCGTTCGATCCCTCCTTCGTCCAGCACCTCCCGCAGCCATTCGGACTGCCTGGCTAGCGCGTCCGAAATAGTCTCCCGAACAAGATCGGTTTTCGAGGGAAAATGGGGATAGAAGGCCCCGTTCGTCAGGCCCGCATCTTTCATGATCGCCGCAAGACCCGAGCCCGCAATTCCATCCGTGCGGAAGTGGTCGATAGCAACATCCATGATTCTGCGGCGCGAGGTGTCTTTCCGGCCTTTTTCATATCGCATGAAGCTTGTTCCGAATTCCTATTGCATTACGTCCATAATATCAATAAATGGTCGTAATGCAAATGGTCTCTGACGTGTAGTCCGAGACTCCCACCGGAAGGAAAACGTATGGCCATAAGAACTGCGATCGTGACCGGGGCATCCTCCGGTATCGGCTATGCCACCGCCGAAGGACTTGCCAGCGCCGGTTTCAAGGTCTTTGGAACGAGCCGGAAAATCCCCAATGACGGTCCCAAGGGGGTCACGATGCTGGCGTGCGACGTGACCGACGAGGCGTCCGTCTCGGCATTGGTCGCCGACGTGGTCTCGCGGGCGGGCAAGATCGACCTCCTCGTCAACAATGCCGGTGTAGGCATGTTCGGCGGCGCAGAGGAATCCTCAATCGCGCAGTCGCAGGCCCTTTTCGATGTCAATTTTTTCGGCGTCATGAGGATGACGAACGCCGTTCTGCCCGTGATGCGGCTCCAGGGCGGCGGCCGAATTCTCAATATAGGCTCCATCCTCGGCGTTATCCCTGCGCCGTATTCGGCACATTACTCCGCTGCCAAGCATGCAGTCGAGGGCTACTCGGAATCGCTCGATCACGAGGTTCGCGCCTTCAATATCCGCGTTTCCATCATCGAGCCGGCATATGTCCGGACCGTTTTCGATCAGAACGGCATGGAGCCCGACCAGCGGAAACCCGAATACGATCAAGCGCGCGAGGCTGTCTCGGCACTGCTGCGGGATGTGATGCCCAAGGCCGACCTGCCGGAAGTGATCGTCAAAGTCATCCTCAAGGCAGCCAACGATGACGCCCCGCGCCGGCGATATACTGCGGGCAATGCGGCGCGTATGGTGAGCATGCTGCGGCGGTTCGCAAGCGCTGGGCTGTTCGACAAGATCTTGCGCAAACAGTTCCGCATCGCTTGATCTGCCCTGGTTTCCCATCCCGCTCATCTTGACCTAACGGTTCGCTATCGTCGGCGGCCTTTAAGGGGCGTTGACCATTGCTCCTCGTGCCAAAGAAAGGGCGGTCTCGAGCAGCACCTTTGCGCCTGTCTCGATATTTTCCGAGGTGACGAATTCGGCCTCGTTATGACTGACGCCGTCTCGGCACGGAACAAAGATCATCGCTGTCGGTGCAACGCGGCTGACGAAAAGTGCATCGTGAAAAGCGCCTGAAACCAATTTCATGTTGGAAACGCCAAGCCTTTCGCAAGCATTGTCGATCACATCGATGATCGTTGTGTCGAATTTTCCAGGCGCCAAGTCGAAGCGTTTTTTGATGAGTACATTGACCATATGGCGTTTGGCCGACGCGCGGCATTCTGCATCGATCTGGGCTTCTATGGAGGAAAGCACGTCTTCCCGCGGATGGCGGATGTCGATGGTGAATGTGACCCTGCTTGGAATCACGTTGACGGAACTGGGTTCGACGTTCATTCGACCAACGGTCAGCCGCGCCATCGGGTCGGCCGGCATGACGACGAGCTGCAGCTGCGCAATCGCCGCCACAGCGGCCGCCATGGGATCTTTGCGGAATTCCAGCGGAGTCGTGCCAGCATGGGCCGCCTCGCCGCTGAAGGAAACCTCAAGCCACCTGGTTCCCTGTACGCCGGTGACGAGGCCGATCGGAATGCCCGCGTGCTCGAGCACGGGTCCCTGCTCGATATGCACCTCAACGAAGGCAGATACGGCATGGCCGACCGGCTGCATCTTGGCTTCCGGCAGCGCCTTCAATGTCGCCGCCAATTCATCGCCAAGCCTTGCTCCGTCGTTGCCACGCGTATCCTGCCACCCGGCCATGTCGCCCGCATCGACAAAGGCCATCGATCCCATGCAGCCGGGGGAGAAGCGGCTACCTTCCTCATTGGTCCACGACACGACCTCGATGGATCGCTCCGTGACGACGTCTGCATCCTCCAGGGCTTCCAGTACCTCGAAGGCAGACAGCGTCCCGAGAGCGCCATCGAACCTGCCTCCCGTGGGCTGACTGTCAAGATGGCTACCGATCAGGACTGGCGCAGCCGAGGGATTGCATCCTTCACGTCGGATGAAAAGGTTGGCTATCGCATCCTGGTGGACGCTGAATCCGCGGGCAATGGCCAGGTCAGCAAGCAGGCGCCGGGCCGCCCTATCCTCGATGCTCAACGCTTGACGGTTCACCCCACCCGCTGGCGTTGCTCCTATCGTTGCAAAATCGGCAATGCGCTGCAGCAGACGCTGCGCATTGATTTTTGGGTATGACGTCATCGGTGGATGCCCGTCACGAAGTCTTTTACCCGTTGCGGATCGACTGCGTTCCACCAGACCCCATCATACTTCAGTGAGCTTGCAATGATCACACCATCGGCTACCGACAGAATGTCGTTACCATTTTCCGGCGTCACGCCGCTGCCGACGAGGGTCGGCAGGCCCGCCGCCTGCTTGATCATTCTGATGTAGTCGAGATCGGCTGCATGGCCCGTCCTTTGGCCGGTGGCGATAATGGCATCCGCGTCGAAGAAGACGAGATCCTTGACCTGTTCTTCGACCGGTCGGTCCGCAACGATGGCATGCGCTCCATGTTTGACATGGGCATCGGCGAAGATGCGGATGCCATGGGCATTGAGCCGAGCGCGATAACGCATTGCGCGCGCCGCTTCGCCCTCGATGAAGCCTTCATTGGCAACATAGGCATTTGCCCATTGATTGACGCGCACGAAGCCCGCACCTGCCGCACTGGCGATTGCAAGCGCCGGAATGGCGGCGTTCGCAAGAACATTGATGCCGATCGGACCGCCGAGTTCGCGGCGGATGCGATCGGAGATGACGGCCATATAGGCCGAGGTTTCAGGGCCGATATCATCGGGCTTGGAAAAGGGAATATCGCCGTGATTTTCGATGATCACGGCATCGCAGCCGCCTGCAAGATAGGCGCGAGCATCGTCAAGCCCACGCTGGTAGACGGTCTCGATCTCCTCGCCGGAGTAGCGCGGCGCACCGGGAAGGGGCGCCAGGTGAACGACGCCTATGATCGCCTTTTCGCGCCCGAAAAGATCGATGAGCGCGTTGCCAGCTATCTGCCCGATGGGTTTCATTGTCCCACTCATGTGTTTTCCAGTTCTGATCTCTTGATGATGTCCGAAATTTCCACCCGTGAGGGATAGGAGGCGAGCGTCCCAAGGCGACCGACCGAGATGCCGGCGGCCTCGGTTGCCACTTTTGCAGCTGCAATCAGGGATTTTCCTTGTGCGAGCAGGCCGACGAGGACGCCCGCAAAGCAGTCACCGGCACCGCTGGTATCAACCACCGCACTCTTGGGCGCCGCGAGGATAACAGGCGCATGATCCGCCCGATCCCATATGAGGCTGCCTTGGCTTCCAAGCGTCACGACGACGCTTCTAACTCCGTTGCCGAAAAGCACATTTGCTGCTGCGGCTAGGCTTTCCATGCCTGTCAGTGCCGAGGCTTCGCCTTGATTGACGATGACAAGATCCACATTGGCGATATCCTCGACCGTCACGTCCGACAACGGGCTGGCATTGAGCACCGTCGTCAGACCCGACCTTCCGGCAAGTTCCAGACAGGTGGCGGTGATCTCCCTGGACAGGTTGCCCTGCATCAGAAGGATGTCGCCCTTGCTCCAGGTTCGCGTCAGGGCCGATTGCCGGATCGGATCGAAGGCTCGCGCGCAGGCGACGGCGCTGACGATGGCGTTTTCGCCGCCTTCTTCCAACAGGATCGTCGAACGGTCGGTGGAAAGAGGCAGGCGGATCATTCGATCGACCTCGAGGTCGCTCTTCAACGTCTCACTCACGCCATCCGCCATGTCGTCGTCGCCAAGTGCGCTCCAGAAGCACACGACTGCCCCGCTTCGCGCCGCCGCGACGGCTTGATTGGCACCCTTGCCTCCTATGCCTTCAACGATCGAGGTCGCGTTGAGCGTTTCCCCCGGACGCGGTAGTCGCGGCAGGCGGAAGCTCGTATCGACACAGACATTGCCGACGACATGGAGGCGCATGGGCGTCAGTCCTTGCGCGTTGCCCAGGCCAGCATCTGCTCGAAGAGCGTCTTGTAGCCGTTCCAGGCGATGAACTCCGGCGGCAGCCAGTGCGGGCCGACATCCGAAGTCCAGACGAGTGTCCTGCCGGCGCCATAGGTGCCGGTTACCAAAAGCGGCTGCGAACCATATTCGCCTGAAACCGTCGCAAGCACGTCAGCTCCTTGCTTCACCTTCACCTCGTTGAAACCGAGAAGGTAGGGCCAATCCTTTCCGACACCCTTGAGAACGGGGTGGGCATCATTGCCCGTTACGACGGGCGAAAATCCCTCAGGAACTTCAACGCGATCATCGATGGCAAGGCAGGTTACCGGCAGCACGTCCTCCACCGGCGTCTTATGATAGCGCGCGCCGCCATTGATGCCCTGGAAGCTGTAATAGCCGCCGAACATCAGCAACGCGCCGCCATTTGTAACGTAATCGCGCAGCAGCTTCAGCCGGTTCGGGGTCCTTTTGGAATGAATCCAGGTATCGGGATGCAACAGCAGCGTGTTTGCGCCGATATCGGATAGAACGATCGCGTCATATTCCGCCAGTGCTTCGGCCGTCAGCGGAAAATCGCGCTGCGCCTCATGGGCTGGCATGAAGGTGACGTCAAAGGCGCTGTCCTTCAACGCCTTCAGCAATTCGTCGGCACCGGTGTGATAGGTCACCGTCGGAAACTGATCGAAACCCTTGATATGGGTGGCGGTCGAAACCCATGATTCACCCGCCAGAAGAACCTTTTTCTTGCTCATGTCTGCTCCTTGAATGCACCCGACCTTCAGGCCGAGGCGGAAAATACCGATTGGGGATTGGTGATCAGCATTTGGTCGATCGCCTGCTGGTCGACACCGTGACGCTTCAGTCGCGGCAGGAAATGCTTGAGAATATAGCCATAGCCGAAGCCGCCATAGCGGGTCAGCATGATCTTGAGAAAGACGTCCTGAGACAGAAGCAGCCGATCGGCAAAGCCCAGGTCTACGAGCGCCCTGATCGCCCTGGCGTTCTCCTCGTCCGATGGCGATTGGGCATCCTGATCGGCATAATAATAATCCATGCCGATCATGTCATATTCCAGGAAGGCACCGCGTTCGGCGAGGCTCTTTTGATAATCGAGATCATTATGGCTGGGATTCATGTGGCAGAGCACAGTGTGACGCAGGTCCGCGCCTTCTTCCTCGACCACGTCCAGGACACGATGGGCAAGGCGCTCCCATCCCGGCAAATGGATGGATAAAGGCAGGCCTGTCAGCCTCGAGGCTCGCGCCGATGCCCGCAGGGACTTCTGCTCCTCTACCGTAAAGTCCTTGCTGACGCCGACCTCGCCGATGATGCCTGCCATGATGTCTGGCTGGGTTTCGCCACCGCCGACGTCGTTGACGATGAAGGCCGTGACCTCGTCCAGATCCATGCCCTTCAGCCACTCCGGATGCGTATGCTCCAGATAGAAGCCGGTCCCCATGATGATCTTCAGACCGGACATGCGGGCGATGCGGGCCAATTGTTCGGCATCGCGCCCTATGCCAAAGTTGGTGGTTTCCACAACGGTATGGCCGCCAAGCTTCTGGAAGCGGGAAAGTTCGGCTAGCGCCAGATCCCGATCGTCCAGCGAGACGTTGTCGCGGTTCATATAGGGGTTCATCCGCAGCTCGCCGATGATCTCTATTCCAACCGGCCGTTCAGCGATCGCCTTTTCGTCTGGATGGCAAGGGCACTTCCATGAGGTCGCTCCATCAAGGAAGATGTGCTCATGCATGAGCGTCACGCCCATTTCCGTGACCGGAATGGGACCAAGTACGGTCATTGCGCATCCGGTGTGAACGCCAATGGCATGGTGCGTTCTGGCCCCCTCGGCAAAGAGATGATCCATCATGCTCAGCGGCCCCTTGCTGCGCCTTTGAAAAGGCGGAAGTTCAACCAGATTGCCACGAGGATGATGACCCCGGTGACGATCGGCGTGAAGAAGGGCGACATGTGCGAAAGGATCAAGCCGTTGGCGATAACGGCAACCGTCAGTGCTCCGAGCACCGTTCCGACCACCGAACCGCGTCCGCCGAACAGGCTCGTACCCCCCAGTACAACTGCGGCAATGACATCGAGCTCGAAGCCTTGCCCGGCATTTGAGGAGCCGGATCCCAGGCGCGCGGCAAGAATGATGCCGGCGACGGAGGCTGCTACCCCCGATATCACATAGACGAACAAGGTGACGCGCCGCGTGTTGACGCCGGCGCGGCGCACCGCCTCGGCATTGGCACCGATGCCGGTGACATATCGCCCGAACGGCGTTTCGTTGAAGGTGATATAGGCCGCGATGAGAGCAACGATCGCGAGCATCGCGGGGGCAGGGATGCCAAAGAACCAGGCCTGGCCAATCGCGGTGAACGGGCTCTGCGGATCGACGGGGATCGAGTAGCCGCCGGTGATGAGAAGTGCGAGGCCCCTGATGACCGATAGCCCGGCCAGCGTGACGATGAAGGCGGGGATCCGCTCATAGGCGATGAAATATCCTTGGATTAATCCGGTCGCCGCGCCAAGAAGCATCATCAGAACGACAACCAGCGGCCAAGGGATACCGGCCTGAAGGCAGGCAGCCGAAAGCGTTGCGGCAAGGGCCAATACGGATCCAACCGAAAGATCGATACCGCCTGTCGTGATGACGAAGGTCATGGCCGCTGCCACGATCAACAGAGGCGCCGATTGTCTGACCACGTTCAAGAGATTGGGCGCAGTCAGAAAGACGTTTGTAAAGAGGGAGAAGAAAATACAGACCGCGATGAAAAACAGGGCGATCGAAACAATGCCGCCATTGGCTATGGCCTTGTCATAGAGCCGTGCCTTGCGCAAACGAGATGAGGGGGCGGTTTGGGCGTGAGAGGATGTCATGGTCATACGGAAGCGCCTCGCTCGGTATGTTGGCCGGCCGAGCGTGCGGAGAACTTGCGACCGACGATCAGGTTGACGACTTCTTCGATATTCGTTTCGGCGATAAGGCGCTCGGCGACGTTCTGCCCCTCATACATCACCTGGATGCGATCGCAGACGAGGAAGAGATCCTGCAGCCGATGCGTAATCAGAATGACGCTGACGCCGCGGGCGCTGACCGTGCGGATGAGCTCCAGCACCGCCTCGACTTCGGCAACGGCTAGGGCCGCCGTCGGCTCGTCCATGATGAGGACCGAAGGATTGAATGACGCCGCACGTCCGATCGCGATGGACTGGCGTTGGCCGCCTGAGAGATTCTCGACCTTCAAATGCGTGTCCGGAATGACGATGCCGAGCCCTTCCAGCATATGGCGCGCCCGTTCATGCATGGTCTTCTTGTCGAGGATTGGAATGCCCGCAAGCTTCCATTTCGGTTCACGCCCCAGAAAAAGATTTCCCGCCACGTCGACGGTGTCGCAAAGGGACAGATCTTGGTAGACCATCTCGACATGCGCGGCGCGTGCATCAGCGGGCGAGGTAAAGGAAACTGGTTTGCCGTCGATCTCGATCGTTCCCGAATCCGGGATCACCGCGCCTGAAAGAACCTTGCTCAAGGTCGATTTGCCGGCACCGTTATCGCCGACGAGACCGAGGACCTCGCCCGGCTTCAAGGTCAACGATACATTGTCCAAAGACTGCATCGTGCCATAGCGTTTGGAAATACCGGTCATTCTGACGCGGTAGGTATCAGCGTTTGTCATATCAATGCTGCCTTGCGGAAATGGCCTCAGCCATGATGCCACAACGTCACGGCCGATGCGATCGGCCATGACGTGACGAGATGCGGGGAGCTATTTGAACATGCCCCGAAACTTGTCGACATTTTCCTTGGTGACGATGGTGACAGGCACATTGATGATCGGATCGATCTTCTCGCCCTTTTTCACCTTGACGAGCGCTTCGACAGCCGCCTTACCTTCGCCGGCCGGATCCTGCTGGATAACGGCCGTTACCCAACCCTGATCGATGCCCTCGATTGCCTGCTTGGTCAGATCCCAGCCGAAGACCTTCACGTTACCTGTTTTGCCCTGGCTGGTGACGGCCGCAACGGCGCCGAGGAGTGCCGGTTCGCCGGTCGCATAGAGCGTTGTCATGTCGGGATTGGCGGTAATGAGATTTTCCGCCGCACTGAGGGCGACATCCTGAACGTTCTGACCGTCGACGGTATCGAGGAAATCGACCTTCTGGCCGCCGGCCTTTACCGCCGCCTTGAATCCATCAAGACGCTGATTCTGGATGAAGGAATTGAGTGCGCCAACAACGCCGACTTTGGCGCTGCCGCCCATCTTGTCCTTGACGTAATCGGAATAGAACTTGCCGATCTCCTCACCAGCCTTGGTATTGTCGACACCCACGAAGGCTATGTTGTCGCCGTTCGGAATCTGGGCATCGATAGCGATGACCGGGATGCCGGCCTTCTTGGCGGCGGTGATTGCCGGCTTCACGCCGTTTACGTCGATGGCGACCAATATGATGCCGTCGACCTTCTGGGTGATGTAGTTCTCGATGGCGTCATTTTGCGCGCTGGGCACGTTGTTGGCGTTGAATATGACGAGATCGGCGCCGGCTTTCTTCGCAGCCTCCCTGGCGCCGTCATTGATCTGGTTGAAGAAGAGAGCCTGCTGGTTGATCGTCACGAGAGCCAGCGTATTCGCCATCGCGGCGCCGGCACTGCAGGCAAGTGCAACGGTTGCGCCAATCGCGCAACCGAACAGATATTTCTTGAGATGCATGATCGTTCCCCATGTTTTTGGATTGCAAGGGGAGTATTCAAGTAACTTGAATGATTGTCAAGCGACTTGAATTTGTGGCGTTGAAGATGATCGCAAGTTCGCTTTCAGGACAGTGGCGTCGTTAGAAGGTCGCCGGCGTATTGACCCAGAAGATGCTTGCGCGCTCCGATCCCACATTGCGATACCAATGGGGCAGTTCGGAGTTGAAGACGAAGCTGTCGCCGACGGAAAGCCGGAATGTCCGTTCGCCGACCATCAGTTCGATCTCGCCGGCAAGAACGTATCCGACCTCCTCGCCGACATGCTGGATCGGCCCGGCACTTTGACCACCGGCCTCAATGTGGTGGATGTTGCATTGAAGCAGATGACCTTGCGAATAGGGGATTATCCGTTCGAGAGAGATGCCTTCTCCTCTGCGCAATGGGTCCAGTCCAATCAAAGGCCTTGTCCCCGAACGGAAGACAATGCCCTCTTCACCGTCGGCCTCCTCGAACATCCAGCCAATATTCGTACCCAGAACACCGACAAGTCTATGCAACATCGGTAACGAGGGTGAAGCCTTGCCGTTTTCAATTTTCGACAGCAGGCTTTCAGAACAATCCGCGGCCAGGGCGAGAGCCTTGAGAGTCAAGCCCCGGGTTTGCCTGGCGAGCCTCAGACGGCCTCCGAGCCGCGCCGGATTGGTCAGTATCTTTTCCTCGTTGTCTTCTCCCGATTTCCCGGGGGATCCAATCATGTTCATGGTTCTGGTATCGCCGTTACAAAGCCGAAGCTTAACGCCAGG
Source organism: Hyphomicrobiales bacterium (assembly GCA_900472485.1). Classification (GTDB taxonomy): domain Bacteria; phylum Pseudomonadota; class Alphaproteobacteria; order Rhizobiales; family Rhizobiaceae; genus Rhizobium. Next base: position 10,787 of record UCII01000031.1, on the reverse strand, counting down.
CCTCCGCATCTGTCTAGGTATTACGAACGTCAGTGACATGCGCGCCAAGGCGATCGCTCCATCAGCGCCTGTTTCAGTGAGAACGCTGATTGTCGTCCTGAATCCGTTTTTCGGTCCTCGCGTCGACCTGCGGCGATGTTGCCTGAGATTATTCGCGGACTTCGCATTGATTGGCCCGCAACGCTCAGCCTTTGCCGATCGATGGGCTGAACACCATGAGGCTCAGTATCTCGAAGAGTACCTGGGCTCCGGCATGCGCGGTGTTGGTCGTTGCGTCATATTGGGGAGCGACCTCGACGACGTCGCCACCTACCAGATTTATTCCTTTCAGCCCGCGTATCAGTTCAAGAACTTCGCGCGTCGTCAATCCGCCGACTTCCGGTGTGCCCGTGCCGGGGGCAAAACTTGGATCGAGGCTGTCGATGTCGAAGGAGAGATAGGTCGGGCCGTCACCGACGATGGATTTGGCCCTGGCGATGACGGCTTCCATCCCCATTCCGCTGAGGTCCTCGGCGTGGATCACGGTCATTCCCGATTTATAGGAGAATTCCCACAGATATTCCGCTGAACCGCGTATGCCGATCTGGATTGTCCTTGTCGGATCGAGCACGCCATCCAGCACGGCGTTGCGAAACGGTCCGCCGTGATGAAACTTCGTCTGATCGAAGGCACCGCTGGTGTCGCAGTGCGCATCGATATGAATAAGGCCGACCGGCTCCTTCCGGCCGACAGCCTTCAGGATCGGATGTGTGATGGAGTGGTCACCCCCAACCGAGAGGGGCACGACGCCCGCATCGACGATCTGGCCGATACGCTTCTCGATGTCGTCGTGACTGAGCTCCAGCCGGTAGCGGCTCTGGAACGGCACGTCGCCAATATCGGCAACACGAAGATCGAAGACGGGCGCCGTTCCCAGAACATGGTTGTAAGGACCGATCCTTTCGATGGCGCGAAGGGCGCGCGGTCCGAAGCGGGAGCCGGGACGGTTGGTGACGCCGAGATCCATCGGAATTCCCGTTATCGCGACCTGGAGATTGCCAAAGTCCGGCTTGTCGGCCGCGACCTGCATGTAGGGCGCGCTGAGGAAAGTCGGCACACCGGCATATGGCGCCAGTCTCGTGCCGCTCTTGGAGATGATCTTTTCCGCGACTTTGCGAAACTTCTCATCGAATATCTCGCCGCCTTTGCTGTCTGCAAATTCCGCGCGCAGCTGTTCGAGCCGCATCTTGTCCCACACCATGCGCATGCGTCTCCACTTGAGGTTCGTCTCGCTCAACAAAGAGGTTGAGAAAACAATTGGTATCGTTGTAGCAATCGGTATCAAAGAGAAATCGATATGACCGCTGCAAAATCCAATTCGCTCGTTGCCCGCCTCTCCCCTCCGCCCATCCCTTCCGTCGTCGCCTGGGGCCGCGAATACAAGGGATTGAAAGGACCGCTCATCGATCTGTCGCAGGCCGTGCCCGGTTATCCCGCGCATCCTGAAATGCTGCGCCTTCTCGGCGACACGGCGTCGCAACAGGCGATGACGGGATATGGCCCGATCGAGGGCGAGCCTTTGCTGCGGCAGGCCTATGCCACACATGTCGCAGAAGTTTACGGCGCTGATATATCTGCCGGTAATATCCATATCACGGCCGGCTGCAATCAGGCGTTCATGTGCACGGCGATTGCGCTTGCGGGCGCGGGCGATACGGTAGCGCTCACCAATCCCTTCTATTTCAATCACGACACGACGCTATCGATGCTGGGGATCGGGCGGCGACTGGTCGAGTGCGATCCTGCAGGCGGCTTTCTTCCCGAACTCGGCTCTGCCGAAGCCGCGCTTGCGGCCGGTGCGAAGATACTTGCCGTGGTCACGCCCAACAATCCTACCGGGGCTGTCTATCCGCCTGAGCTACTTCACGCGCTATTCAGGCTCTGTCGAACATACGGCGCCTGGCTGGTCGTTGACGAAACCTATCGCGACTTCCTGGCCGAAGGTTACGGCCGGCCGCACGCCCTGCTGTCTGAGCCGGGCTGGGAGGATACGCTCGTCCTTCTCTACAGTTTTTCGAAATCTTTTTGCATCCCCGGTCATCGCCTTGGCGCCATCACTGCAGGTCCCGGGCTCATTGACGAGATTGCGAAGGTCATGGACAATATGCAGATCTGCGCTCCGCGTTCGGCGCAGGTCGCCGTCGCATCAGCTTTGCCTGTCCTTGCCGACTGGCGGGCCGGCAACCGATTGGAGATCGCTCGCCGCGCCGATACTTTGAGACGGGCGTTTTCTGAGCTGGCCGGCTGGGAGATTGCAGCGATCGGCGCCTATTTTGCCTTTGTTCGTCATCCTTTCGAAGGCCGATCCTCGTCCGAGGTTGCAGAAGAACTTGCTAGGGAACGCGGCGTGATCTGCATCCCTGGGGCATATTTCGGGGAAGGGCAGGAGCGGTACCTTAGATTTGCCTTTGCCAACGTCGACGTTGCTTCGATCAGGTTATTGCCAGATCGGCTACGCTAGACAGCGCTCATCAATAGCGGCCGGAAGGTCATGATAGCCGCCTTGCCAGTAGAGCAGCGGCCCGGCGTCCCGCCGGATTTCCATCGCACAGATATGCCCGATCAGGATGGCATGGGAGTGATGATGGAATGTGGTTTCCAGCTTGCAGTCGAGGACCGTGAGGGCATTTTCAAGTGCGGCGGCACCCGTCCTGAGGCGATACCATCCGACACCCTCGTAGCGCTCGGCGCCCTTGCGTCCGTCGATACCGGAAAAGGATTGCGCCACGTGCTGCTGGTCGGCCGCAAGCACGTTGACGCAGAAGCAGCCATACCGCTGCAGCGCCGGCCAGCAGGAAGAGGCCCTGTTGACACTGACGATGATGGAAGGCCGCTCCGCTGAAAATGAGGAAACCGACGTTGCAGTGAAGCCGGTGCGGTCCTGGCCGTCACCGACTGTGATCACGCTGACCGCGCCCGCCAGGTGCCGCATCGATAGTCTGAATTCCTCATCGCTGATCAGAGCCTCGTCACCCATCGGACCGGCCCTCAGCTCTTGGCAAAACGGTTTGCCGGCGTGGAAATGCCGAGGTTTTCGCGCAGGGTTCTGCCCTCATATTCCTCGCGGAACAGCCCGCGGCGGCGAAGCTCCGGCAGGACGAGCCGCACGAAGTCGTCGAGGCTGGACGGCAAGGTCGGAAACATCAGGATAAAGCCGTCGGCGGCGCGTGTCTCGAACCACTCTTCCATGTAGTCGGCGATCTGGGCCGGCGTGCCCGTTATGCCATTGCCGGTGTGTTTCTCGGCATAGTGCCGGATCAGTTCACCGACCGTGTGGCCGCTCTTGACGAAATCGACCAGTTCGTCGAACAGCGCGCGCGATCCTTTCGGGGCGGCCGGCAGACGGTCCATCGGGAAGGGCGCATCGAGAGCCACGCCGCGCAGGTCGGCCTCCAGGAATTCGGAGAGCATCAGCCGTCCGACATCGGGATGCATCTTGTCGATCAGATAGTCCACCTTCGCCTTTGCCTCGGTCTCGGTTTCACCGACATTGATGACGATGCCCGGCATGATTTTCAGATCATCTCTATCGCGGCCATAGGCCGCCATCCGGCTTTTGACATTATCGTAGAAGGACCGGTTCCGCTCGATATTCGATGCGAGGCTGAAAACGATCTCGGCCGTGCGTGCCGCCATGTCCATACCGGGTTCGGAACCGCCCGCCTGGGCGATGACGGGGCGACCCTGCGGCGTGCGTGCGATATTGAGGGGGCCGCGAACCTGAAAGTGCTTACCCTTGTGGTTGAGCGTGTGGTGCTTGTCCTTGTCATAGTAGACGCCGGATTCGCGATCGAGAAGGAGTGCGCCTTCCTCGAAACTGTCCCAAAGGCCGAAGATGACGTCGACGAACTCATTGCCACGCTCGTAGCGCAACGCGTGCGGATCGAGCCCCTCGCGATTGAAGTTGTAGCCGGTTTCGTCATGGTCTGAGGTGACGACATTCCAGCAGGCGCGGCCCTTGCTCAGATGGTCGATCGAGGCAAACAGCCGGGCTACGTTATAAGGTTCATAGTAACTCGTCGAGACCGTCGCCACGAGCCCGAGATCGTTGGTCGTAACCGCGAGTGCCGAGAGTAGCGACAAGGGCTCGAAGCGATTCATCTTTGTGGGAATGCGGGCGAGCGCATTCGGATCGCCGACGGCGGCTGCCGGAGAATCGGCCATGAACATGAAATCGAATTTGGCCGCCTCGGATCGTTTGGCGACATCGAGCAGATGCGCGAAGTCGTTGGCGCCGTTGACATCGCTTGCCGGATGCAGCCAGGAGGCCGGATGGAAGCCGAACGTATAGACGAAAGTTCCGAGTTTCATCTTGTCGGTCCGTGCCATCGAATTCTCCCTTTATGTCGGCCACGCCCTCCTTTTGGAGGCGAATGCGTAAATTATCGCCAGGCGCAAAATTTCATCAATATCGTGCAGCTGAGTTCCGTTTTAGTTTTTCTAAAATGTTGATCCGGGCGCCGATATCAGGCCCTGCTGGCGGGAAATGGCGACGAGCCAATCGCGGAATTGGCGTCCATGCGGTTTTTCCAGGGCGGCCCTGTCCCAGGCGAGAAAGTAGCTTTCGCGCAAGGCAATGCGCATGTCGACGGGAATGACAAGCGTTTGCGCCTCCAGCTCATCGGCAATCATCGACATCTGCGCGAGAACGACGCCGCGCTTGTTGACGGCTGCATCGATTGCGCTGCTCGAGAGCGTGAAGGAAAGGCCTGCAGCAGTTTCCTCGAGTGGCGCCCCCGTCTTCGCAGCGAATTCGCGCCAGCTCGGATAGGGCGTGAAGTGCCGCTCCCATTCGACATGCAGGAGCGGATATTGAAGAAGTTGCGCGGCGGACGGCGCCTTGCCTTTGATCAATGCCGGCGAGCAGGCGGGAACCACCCAATCGCGGAACAGCTCCGTATAATGTTCATGCTGCAATACATCCGATCCGTAGCTGATGCGGAAATCGATGTCGTCGAAGCCCATGCGCGGTTCCTTGTCGCGACCGACGATCCTGACATGCGCGTTTGGATGCAGGGCCTGCCAGTCGAAGATCCGGCGCCCGATCCATTTGTTGACGACGGAAGACAGGGCACTGAGCACAAGGGCATTCTCGTTGCGTGCCCGTTCCAGGACCTGTTCAGCAACCGCGAATTGCTCGAATCCCTTCGATATTTCCTGATGATAGAGCCGTCCCCATTGGGTGAGCTCCACTGTGCGACCATTGCGCTCGAGCAAGGTGACACCGAGAAAGCTCTCGATCTTGCGGATCTGCTGACTGATCGCTCCGGGCGAAACATTCAGCTCTAACGCTGCGGCGTTCACGCCGCCGCAACGGCCGACGGCTTCGAAGGCCTGCAAGCCCTTGAGCGGAACCGCCCTGCTGATCCGTTTCTCGTTCAAGAGGCGATTCCTTGCGGCAGTTGATCGATGGTCCTGCTTTCATTGGGATGGAAGTCACCGGCAAACTGGAACCGGTCGCCGGGATGGATGAACTCGACATAGGTGACCGTACGGCTGCTCTGCCATGTCTGACGGATGAGCGTCAGGCAGGCTTCACCGCGCTCGGTTTCAAGCAGGCGCGCCGTCGTGGCATCAGCCGAAACGGCACGAATGACGTGCCGGGCCTTTGACCAGGGCACCATGTCCAGCAACCATTTGCCGGGAGGGACCGTTGCGAAACTCTCGGTTCTTGCTGATGGCACCAGGTCCAGCATGATGATGCGCCGCTCCAGCGCATTCGCCTTGCCGTCGACCGCATGCAGGCAGTGAAGCCGCAAGATTTCCGCCCCCATGGTTTCGCCAAGCCGCATCGCGGTGGCAGCATCGAGCCTCTCGACTTTTCGCATCAGCATCGTGTGGCTATGTTCGTGTCCCGCCAACTCCGCTTCCGTGGAAATATCTTGGATATCCATGACCGTGCGGTCGATCTGCCGCGAAGCGACGAAGGAACCGAGCTTGCGGCGACGTATGATCATGCCGCGTTCAGCCAGGGTCGAAAGCGCCTTGTTCACGGTCATCCGCGAGCATTGATACTCTTTCAGCAGCTCATGTTCGACGGGTATTCGGTGCCCCGGCGGCCAGATGCCGCTCACGATTTTGCTTTCGATATCCTTCAGAATTCTCTGATGAATTGGGACCATCGCTCGCCTTGCTCCGGCAATGAATTCAGTGTCCGTGAAGCCGCTTCTGTCAGATCGATTGGGCATCATACGGCATAATTCTTGCGTTCGTTATGTTTTGTGTTTGACAGTGTAGGCGAGGCTGTATCTATTTGTATAGACAAAAAGGTCACAGAAATCGACCTGGCGGGACAATGCTTTGGGGAACCTGAACCTTCCAGAGGAAGGGCAAAAAACTGGAGAGAAAGACATGAGGAAGAATTCGCTTCTGAGGGGGCTGGTTGGCGCAGCACTTTTGTTTGGCGCAACGATCTCGGCCCATGCGGCTGACACGCTCGCCGCCGTCAAGGCCGCCGGCACCCTGAAGGTCGGCACCGAGACGGCCTTCGCTCCGTTCGATTTCATCGATGCAGGCAAGCATGTCGGCTTGAACGTCGATCTGTTCGACGAGATCGGCAAGGAGCTGGGCGTGAAGATCGAATGGGTCACCCTGCCATGGGATGGCGTTTTCCCGGCGCTTGAAGCCGGCAAGTTCGACGTCGTTGCCGGCCCGGCGACCATCACCAAGAAGCGCATGGAGCGCTATCGCTTTACCCCGCCCCTGGCCGAAGCAACTATCGCGATCCTGAAAAAGGCGGGTGACAAGACGATCAACAAGCCGGAAGACATTGCCGGCAAGAAGATCGGCGTCGGCAAGGCGACCGCGCAGCTCGATCAGCTCAAGGAGTTTTCCGAAACCCTGCCGACCAAGGCCGATATCCGCGAATATCCGGCCTTTACCGAATCCTACGCCGATCTCGCGGCCGGCCGCATCGCCGGCGTTGCCAACTCGCTGCCGAATATCGCATTCGTCGCCAAACAGCGTGAAGGCACGTTCGAAGTCGTGCTGCCGCCCTTCGGCAAGAAGTCCTATTTCGGTTTCATCGGCCTGAAGGACGCCGATCACGCACCGCTGATGGACGCTATCGACGCAGCCATGCTGAAGATCAAGGCCGACGGCCGCATGGCGACGCTGCAGAAGAAATGGTTCGGCGCAAGCTTCGATACGCCTGACGCCGTCAAGGACCCGGCATTCTGATCAGCCCCCGGAAATAGGCCGTGCCCACTTTCTTGTCGGGCACGGCTGACTGCCGAGATCTCAGCTTCCTGGTCACCACGCGGGCGAACACTCAACAATGTCCATCGAGCTCTTTGGATTGCTTGTGCAGGCATCCATCTACACGGTGACGATCAGCTTTGTGTCGATCTTTATCGGTTTTGCAATTGCGATCCTGATTTCGGGAATGTTGCTGACGGGGCGTAGCCTTTTCGTGCGACCTGCCCAGTTTTTCATCAGCTTTTTTCGCGGCGTGCCGCTCCTGGTGCAGTTGCTGCTGATTTACAATTTGCTCCCGGCCGTCGGCCTCAACGTGCCGAGCATCGTCGCCGCCATCATCGGCCTGTCGCTTTGCACGGCTGCCTACCAGGCAGAGAACCTGCGCGGCGGCTTTGCCAGCGTGCCGGTAGGCCTTGTGGAGTCGGCGGAGATGGTTGGCCTGACGCCGCGCCAGATCTTCCGCCGCATCAAGGTTCCGATCGCGCTGCGCCTGACATTTCCAGCTCTCGTCAATGAGGCGATCCTTATTCTGAAGGCATCGTCGCTGGTTTCCGTTGTCGGCATCGTCGAACTGACCCGGATGGCCCAGGATCTTGCCGGCAGCACCTTCCTGCCACTGCAGATCTTCGCCTCGGCCGGCCTCATCTATCTCGTGATCAACTGGGTGGTCGCGCTTGCCGGCGGCCTGATCGAAAGCAGATTGCCGGGGGTAGCGCGATGACCTTCGACATCAACGTTCTGATTGGGCAGTGGCCCGCCATCCTCAGCGGTGCCGGCGTAACGATCATGATCTGGATCCTGGGCACCATTGCTGCGGCCGTCATAGGCTTCCTGATGGCGGTCGCCCGGCAGTATGGCGGCACGGTGGTCGACAAGATACTGGGTGCCGTCGTGGCCGTATTGCGCGGCACGCCGTTTCTCATCCAGATCTTCCTCGTCTATTATGGCGGTCCTTTCGTCGGCCTCGAGCTCGATCCGGTGCCTGCTGGACTGATCGGCATTTCAATCTACGGCGCGGCCTATTTCAGCGAAATCTTTCGTTCCGGATTTCGGGCCGTACCGAAAGGTCATATCGAGGCTGGCGAATGCGTCGGCTTGACGCGGGGGCAGATCATCAGGCGCATTCTCTTGCCCGAGATGACGATGCTGGTGCTGCCGCCCTGCGTGAACATGACCGTCATCCTGATGAAGGAGACGGCGGTCCTCTCCATCATCACCGTGCCGGAATTGGCGGCGACGCTGAGCGCGATCGGGTCGCAGCAATATGCCTTCGTCGAGGCGCTGTCTGCGCTCGCGCTGTTCTACTGGGTGCTCGTCGAAGTCACCGGCTGGCTTGGCAACCTTGCCGAAACGAAACTTTCCAGATTCAGGTTTTTCAACGCATGAGCGTCTCCGCTATAGAAGTCAGGAATCTCGTCAAGACGTTCGGAGAGACGACGGTCCTTCATGGCATCGATCTTGCCATCGAGCCGGGGCAAGTCTCCTGCCTCATCGGCCCATCCGGTTCCGGCAAGAGCACGCTTTTGCGATGCATGGCTTTCCTTGAAGAGGCAACGCGCGGGACGATCTCCATCAACGGCGAGGTCCTTGGCTTTGCCGAGGATTCTCAAGGGCGCCGTGAACGTATCTCGGCAGCCACCAATCGCTCGATCCGCGCGCAGATCGGCATGGTGTTCCAGCAGTTCAATCTTTGGCCGCATATGACGGCGCTGGGCAATGTCAGCGAGGCATTGAAGACGGTTCATAAGATGAGCCGAAAGCAGGCCGAGGATGCGGCCATGGTGCAACTCGTCAAGGTCGGGCTCGAGGCGAGGGCGGGGCATTATCCCTCGCAGCTTTCCGGCGGGCAGCAGCAACGCGTGGCGATCGCCCGCGCTTTGGCATTGAAGCCGAAGATCATGCTGTTCGATGAGCCGACCTCTTCGCTCGATCCGGAACTGACCGGCGAGGTCTTGAACGTCATGCGCGACCTGGCGGCTGAGGGCATGACGATGGTTGTCGTTTCGCACGAAATAGGTTTCGCCGCGACCGTCGGCCAGCAGATCATCTTTCTCGATCACGGCAAGGTGCTGTTCAGCGGACCGCCGCAAGAGGTCTTCAAGAAACCGAGAAATCCTCGTCTAGAGCAATTCCTGGATACCTATCTCGATCGTGGCGCGTCGATGTTGCTCTGACATTGCATCAAACACGTCTCCTGGAGCCAATGCGAGGCAATTGCGCCAGTGGACGTGTTTGATTTTCCTTCCACGTTGGCCTCACTCCGAGCAGGCAAAGGGGGGATGACCGAGCTCATTAAGCCTTGCTCGTCGACGACCTGGGAAGGAAAATTTGGGTCCAGGTCTTAATGGAGCTTGAACTCGCCTTCCACGCGACGCCATTCATTTGGACCGATCAGGCGCCGATGGCTGTAGCGGACGGAATGCAGCGGCCCGTCAAGATTGCTTTGCCAGAAATCGAGGAACCGGTGCATTTCGGGAAAATCGGGCGCCAGATCGTAATCCTGCCAGACGTAGGTCTGCAGGACGGATTCGAAATCGGGAATGTGATAGAGGATATGCGCTGTGGTCAGCCCATAGCCGTTCAGTTGACCTTCCAGTTCCGATGAAAATCGCATGCTTCATCTCCGTTTCGTGACAGTCGGATGGTGGCGCAAATTTTTGCGGCCATCAACGGATTTTCAACGCAGAATGCCATTTTCTTGTTCCTTTCCAGTGTGTTAGCAGCCACTCAAAATGAGTGCTAATTTTTTCTTCTATCCCTCTTGAAATCGAAAAATCCGAAAACCAGATCATTTCGCGCAAAAAGCTCGAACGAGGTTTTGCACCCGCCCGGACTGGTCATCCGGCCCGGTGAGGGGATCAACGTCATCTTTTTTGCTCAACGGAGGAAAACATGTCGTTCCGACCGCTTCATGATCGCATTCTCGTCCGCCGCGTCGATTCCGAGGAAAAGACCAAAGGCGGCATCATCATTCCCGACACCGCCAAGGAAAAGCCGCAGGAAGGCGAGGTTATCGCCGTCGGTCCCGGCGCGCGCAACGACGCCGGCCAGGTGCAGACCCTCGACGTCAAGGCTGGCGATCGCATCCTGTTCGGAAAATGGTCCGGCACCGAGATCAAGATCAACGGCGAAGATCTGCTCATCATGAAGGAAAGCGATGTCATGGGCGTCATCGAAGGCCAGGCCGAGCAGAAACAGGCTGCCTGAGCCTCCACGCCATGAACCATCAGTCTGATAGCTGCCTATTGAGGAGTTAAAGAAATGGCTGCGAAAGAAGTCAAGTTTCACACCGATGCCCGTGAACGCATGCTGCGAGGGGTCGATGTGCTCGCCAATGCCGTGAAGGTCACGCTCGGCCC
>UCII01000031.1:0-180 GCA_900472485.1 Hyphomicrobiales bacterium | reverse complement strand
GTCGCCAAGGAAATCGAACTGGAGGACAAGTTCGAGAACATGGGCGCCCAAATGCTGCGCGAAGTCGCCTCCAAGACCAACGATCTTGCCGGCGATGGCACCACGACCGCGACCGTTCTCGCTCAAGCGATTGTCAAGGAAGGCGCCAAGGCGGTCGCCTCCGGCATGAACCCGATGGAC
>UCII01000018.1 GCA_900472485.1 Hyphomicrobiales bacterium | reverse complement strand
GTCATCGGCCGCTCCAACCTATTCGGCAAGCCGATGGCGCAATTGCTGCTTTCTGCCAATGCGACGGTGACGACGGCGCATTCGCGGACCAAGGATCTCGCCTCCGTTGCAAGGGGTGCCGATATCCTGGTGGCGGCCGTTGGTCGACCGGAGATGGTCAAGGCCGATTGGGTGAAGCCTGGCGCCACCGTCATCGATGTCGGCATCAACCGGATCGCGGCACCGGAGCGGGGCGAGGGCAAGAGCCGGCTGGTGGGCGATGTCGCCTATGCGGAAGCCTCCGAAATCGCTGCTGCGATCACCCCGGTTCCGGGTGGTGTCGGGCCGATGACGATCGCCATGCTGATGGCCAATACCGTCATCGCAGCTTATCGCGCTGCTGGTCGGAAGCCGCCGAAATTCTAAAGTTATATCAATCGGCCGGCGCAACGCCGGTCGATGCGCGCACGATCAATTCCGCTTTCCATAATTCCTGTGCAGGAAATGTTTCCGTATGCTTGATTTCGCCGATCAGCCGTTCGGCGATGCGCACACCCGCTGCGCGCAGCGATGAGCGCGTGGTCGTCAGCGGCACGGTGAAGTTTTCCGGTTTGAGCAAGGTCAGCACGTCGTCATGGGCGATCATCGAGATGTCCTCGCCGAGCCTGAGCTTTGCCTGATTGATGGCGCGAACGGCGCCGAGGGCCAGCACCGTACTGGAACAAAGCACGGCTGTCGGTCGCTTGTCCTTTTCCATTTGCAGGATGCGTTCCATGGCTAACAAGCCCTGTTCATCCGTCATCGGCGTATGGCTGACGCAGGCTTCGTCGAGCGTCAGGCCACGCTCGGCAAGGGCTGCATCCATGCCGTTCTTCCGGCGAATGGCGAAATCGAAATAGATCGGGCCGTTCAAGAGGGCAAAGCGCCGGTGTCCGAGCTGCAGCAGCAGCTTCGTGGCGTCGTAGAAGGCGGCTTCATTGTCGATGTCGAGGAAAGGATAGTCGGGCTCGGAGCCTATGGAGCGTCCATGCACGAGGAAAGGCATGGATAGCGACTTCAGCATGTCCAGGCGCGGATCGTGGCCGCGCATGTAATTGACGAAGAGGGCATCGACATTGCCGCTGGCCGCCAATCGCCTGAGGGCGCCGACCTCATCATTCGGATCCGCCGGCGTCAGGACGAAATGGAAGTCGTGCCGCAAGGCTTCCTCGCCGAGGCCGGTCAGAAACTCCGAGAAGTGCACATCCGAGGAATTGCCGGGCGAGGTCGGCATGACAAGCCCGATCGAGCCGGCCTTGCCAGTTGCAAGTCTTTGAGCTGCCTTATTGGGGCGATAGCCTGTTTCCCGAACCGCTTTGAGAACGCGCTCGCGAGTCTCGTGATTGACTTCCGGATATCCGTTCAATGCCCGGCTGACTGTCGTCTGCGACAGCCCCAGCATGTGCGATAGCTGCTTCAGATTCACGGTGTTTCGGCTCCTCCAACTGCATGCCGCCACGATGCCGAGACAACCTCCCGAAAAGTCTCAGGCTTTCAAAGCGCTTTCAATTATGTAGCAGCAGAAGCGTGGGAGACAAGATAATTAGTAAAAAATCGACATGCTTTCTCTGCTGCAGCGCGAGAATTGCTGTGTATACTGGCTGAAATCTGAAAATCGCTTGACTTTATCCCGCTCTCAATGGATGACAGACGTAGCCAAAGCGCTTTGAGGAAATGGGGCGCACAGCACAAAACAGTGTCTGGGCTCATGGGTTTCGTTATTTGGGAGGACAACCGCATGAAGAAAATGTTTCTTATGACCGTCGCTGCCGCCGCTCTGGTGGCCGGTACGGCGATGGCTGCCGATCTGAAGTTCCAGCCGGGCCAGGACCCCAAGTTCAACTGGAAGAGCTATGACGACTTCAAGGCGGCCCATGCCGACCTGAAGGGCGAGACGCTGACCATTTTCGGCCCCTGGCGCGGCGAGGACGAGGCTCTCTTCACCAGCATCCTGAACTATTTCACCGAAGCGACCGGCGTGAACGCCAAATATTCGTCCTCGGAAAACTACGAGCAGCAGATCGTCATCGACACGCAGGCGGGCTCGCCGCCGAACGTCGCCATTCTCCCGCAGCCGGGCCTGCTCGCCAACCTTGCCAGCAAGGGCTATCTGACGCCGCTCGGTGATGATCTCGCAAGCTGGGTAAAGACCAATTACGGTGCCGGCGACAGCTGGGTCGGCTACGGCACCTACAAGGGCAAGGACGGAAAGGACGCCTTCTATGCCTTCCCCTACAAGGCGGATCTGAAGTCGCTGGTCTGGTACGTTCCGGAAAACTTCGAGGAAGCCGGCTACAAGGTTCCGACGACCATGGAGGACCTGATCAAGCTTTCGGATCAGATCGTCAAGGATGGCGGCACCCCCTGGTGCATCGGTCTCGGTTCGGGCGGCGCCACCGGCTGGCCGGCAACCGACTGGGTCGAAGATCTGATGTTGCGCCTGAATACGCCACAGGATTACGACCACTGGGTCGATAACTCGCTGAAGTTCAACGATCCGAAGGTCGTTGCCGCCATCGAGGAATTCGGCAAGTTCTCAAAGAATCCGAAATATGTTGCCGGCGGCGTTGCGGCCGTTGCCTCGACCGACTTCCGCGACAGCCCGAAGGGCCTCTTCACGGTTCCGCCGAAGTGCTACCTGCACAAGCAGGCATCCTTCATCCCATCCTTCTTCCCGGAAGGCACCAAGCTCGGCCAGGATGCGGACTTCTTCTACTTCCCGCCCAGCGCCGCGCATCCTGAACTCGGTAAGCCGGTTCTCGGCGCCGGCACGCTAGCAGCCATCACCAAGGATTCGAAGGCCGCCCGCGCCTTTATCCAGTTCCTCCAGACGCCGATCGCCCAGGAAGTCTGGATGGCCCAGTCCGGCTTCCTGACGCCGTACAAGTCCGTCAACACGGCTGCCTACGCCAATGACACGCTGCGCAAGGAAGGTGAAATCCTGACCACGGCCACCACGTTCCGCTTCGACGGTTCCGACCTGATGCCGGGCAAGATCGGTGCAGGCTCGTTCTGGACGGGCATGGTGGATTTCGTCGGCGGCAAGTCCGCTCAGGATGTAGCCGACGGTATCCAGAAGTCCTGGGACGCCATCAAGTAGGACATCATAGCCGCCCTATCGCCGCCGGCAACTCGCCGGCGGCGCCATACTGCATATGACGACGCGCCCTTCAGCGCGGCCGATGCCCGACTGATGGACAAAAGCAGATAATTCGGGGAGGGAAGGGATGTTTTCGCAGATCGTATCGGCGATTGGCGCCATGATATTCGGCGTTGCCATTTGCGCCGCTTATTTCTGGTTTTCCAACAAGCTCTTGGACTTGATCTTTCCGGCAAGGGAAGGGGACGACGTTCATCGAGCGGCCGTCAACCTTCGTCGCCGTGGTCTCGTCCGCCCCTGGCTGTTCCTGGGGCCGGCCTTGTTCCTGCTCGTCGTCTACCTCGTCTATCCTGTCGTCGCGACCTTCATCCTGTCCTTCTACGGCCCGGACGGCAGCAAATTCGTCGGCGGCGCCAACTATCTCTGGGCGCTCAACGACACCGAATTCCGCCAGTCGATTTTCAACAACATCCTCTGGCTTGCCGTGGTGCCGGCCGCCTGCACCTTTTTTGGCCTTGTCATCGCCGTCATGACGGACCGCATCTGGTGGGGCAATCTCGCCAAGGCCGTCATCTTCATGCCGATGGCGATCTCGTTTGTCGGCGCTTCCGTCATCTGGAAGTTCATCTACGAGTATCGCGGCGGCACGGATACGCAGATCGGCCTTCTGAATGCCGTTGTCCAGCTGTTCGGCGGCACACCGGAGGTCTGGATCACCATTCCGTTCTGGAACAACTTCTTCCTGATGGTCATGCTGATCTGGATCCAGACCGGCTTTGCTATGGTCATCCTCTCGGCGGCTCTACGCGGCATTCCCGAGGAAACCATTGAGGCTGCCGTCATCGACGGCGCCAATGGCTGGCAGATCTTCTGGAAAATCATGGTGCCGCAGGTCTGGGGCACGATCGCCACGGTCTGGACCACGATCACCATCCTCGTCCTCAAGGTATTCGATATCGTGCTGACCATGACCAACGGCCAGTGGAACACGATGGTGCTTGCCAACCTGATGTTCAATTGGATGTTCCGTGGCGGCGGCGACAGCGGCCGAAGCGCCGTCATAGCGCTCGTCATCATGGTCGCGGTCACGCCGATCATGATCTGGAACATCCGCCGCGCAAACGCTGAGACGAAGGGGCGCTGACATGATTGGAAATCTCGGTCGCATCGGTCCTGCCCGCATCTTCGTTCACGCCGCGGTATTGCTCATCGTCCTGCTCTGGCTGTTGCCGACGCTCGGCATCTTCGTCACCGCACTGCGCGACAAGGATCAGATCGTCGCTTCCGGCTGGTGGACGGCCTTTGCCGGCTCGTCGCGCACCACGGCCGCCCGCCTCGACGGTCCGGATAAGGCCAAGCCCGACGGCGCAAATTTCGTGATATCAGGCACGCTCGCCGTCGAAGGCGGCGGCAAGATCCAGTCCTTCGGCCTGCGCGTGCAGGAGCCGGCAGCCTACAAGGCTGGCGCTCCCGCCGCGCTGGAAAATGGTGAGACGCTAACGATCAACTCTGATGGTAGCTACAGCTACCAGAAGAACGGCCCGTTTGGGGCGGATGCACGTGCTAAGCGCGTCTATTTGACGGTCGCGACGCCGCCGCAATTCACGCTGGACAACTATCGCAACGTGCTCGGCGGTGAGGGTATCGGCCAGTCCTTCATCAATTCGCTGACGGTGACGATCCCGGCGACGGTCATTCCGATCCTGATCGCCGCCTTCGCCGCCTATGCGCTTGCCTGGATGGAGTTTCCCGGCCGCGCGATCCTGATTGCGCTCGTCGTCGGCTTGATCGTCGTGCCGCTGCAGATGTCGCTGATTCCGCTTCTGCGCATCTATAACGAAATTGGCCAGATGTTCGGCGTGCCGTCGAAGACCTATCCCGGCATCTGGCTGGCGCATACGGCCTTCGGTCTGCCGCTCGCCATCTATCTCCTGCGCAATTACATTGCCGGCCTGCCGAAGGAAATCATCGAATCCGCCCGCGTCGATGGCGCCAGCGATTTCGATATCTTCGTCAAGATCATCCTGCCGCTGTCATTCCCGGCACTGGCCTCCTTCGCGATCTTCCAGTTCCTCTGGGTGTGGAACGACCTTCTGATCGCCATGGTCTTCCTCGGCACCGACAAGGATCACCTCGTGCTCACGGCCGCCCTCAACGCGCTGCTCGGCTCGCGCGGCGGCAACTGGGAAATCCTGACGGCATCGGCCTTCGTCACCATCCTTATCCCACTCCTCGTCTTCTTTGGTCTGCAGCGCTACCTCGTGCGCGGTCTGCTCGCCGGGTCGGTGAAGGGGGGCTGATCCAAAATCATATTATCCAGACAGGACCCATACAGCATGAGCATTGCCCTTCAATCGGCTTTAGAAGTTGACAAGGACTGGTGGCGCGGCGCGGTGATCTATCAGATCTATCCGCGCTCCTATCAGGACTCCAATGGTGACGGCATCGGCGATCTCAAGGGCATCGCCGTCCGTCTGCCGCATGTCGCGGCGCTCGGCGTGGATGCAATTTGGATTTCGCCCTTCTTCACCTCGCCGATGCGCGATTTCGGCTACGACGTCTCCAATTATGAGGACGTCGATCCGATCTTCGGTTCGCTGGCCGATTTCGATGCGATGGTGACGGAAGCTCATCGTCTCGGCATCAAGGTGATGATCGATCTGGTGCTGTCGCACAGCTCGGATCGCCATCCCTGGTTCGTCGAAAGCCGCTCGAGCAAGGATAACCCGAAGGCTGATTGGTACGTCTGGGCCAATGCCAAGCCGGACGGCACGCCGCCCAACAACTGGCTGTCGATTTTCGGCGGCTCGGCCTGGGCGTGGGATCCGACCCGCATGCAATATTACCTGCACAACTTCCTGACCTCGCAGCCGGATATGAACCTGCATAATCCAGACGTGCAAGACCGCTTGCTCGACGTCGTCCGTTTCTGGCTCGACCGCGGCGTCGATGGCTTCCGTCTCGACACCATCAACTTCTACTTCCACGACAAGGAATTGCGCGACAACCCGGCACTGGAGCCTTCGCGCCGCAACGCGTCCACGGCACCGGCCGTCAATCCCTATAATTTTCAGGAACATCTCTACGACAAGAATCGTCCCGAGAACCTGGAGTTCCTCAAGCGCTTCCGTGCCGTGCTCGACGAATATCCGGCGATTGCCGCCGTCGGCGAAGTCGGCGATAGCCAGCGCGGCCTCGAGATCGTCGGCGAATACACATCCGGCGGCGACAAGATGCATATGTGCTATGCTTTCGAATTCCTGGCGCCGGATGCCCTGTCGCCGGATCGCGTCGAAGAGGTGATGAACGACTTCGACACAGCAGCTCCACAAGGCTGGGCCTGCTGGGCCTTCTCCAACCACGACGTCGTGCGCCATGTCAGCCGCTGGGGCAATCTGGTTGCCGACCGCGATGCTTTCGCCAAGCTCTATGCGGCGCTGCTGCTGACCCTGCGCGGCTCCGTATGCATCTATCAGGGCGAGGAACTGGCACTGACGGAAGCGGATCTTGCCTACCAGGATCTGCAGGACCCCTACGGCATCCAATTCTGGCCGGAGTTCAAGGGCCGCGATGGTTGCCGCACGCCGATGGTCTGGGACAGCCAGGTGGCGCAGGGCGGATTCTCGACGGTGAAGCCGTGGCTGCCGGTGCCGGTCGAACACATTCTGCGTGCCGTCAGCGTCCAGCAGGGCGATGAAAATTCGGTGCTGGAGCAGTACCGCCGCTTCCTCGCCTTCCGCAAACAGCATCCGGCCTTCGCCAAAGGCGAGATTGCCTTTTCGGAGCCACAGGGCGACGTGCTGATCTACACCCGCACTTATGCCGGCGAGACCATTCTCTGCGTCTTCAACATGAGCCCTGTCGAAACGCTGTCAACTTTGCCTGATGGCAATTGGCAGGCGTTGACGGGGCACGGCTTTACCAGCAACAACTACGGCAACAAGATCGATATTCCGGCCTGGGGCGCTTACTTCGCGCGTCTCGCCTGACCTTTGGGAGGAGGAAGCATAATGACGGGACTTGTTCTGAGGGATATCAAGAAATCCTACGGCAGCGTGCATGTGCTGCACGGCATCGATCTGGAGATCAATGAAGGCGAGTTCATCGTCTTCGTCGGTCCCTCCGGCTGCGGCAAGTCCACCTTGCTCAGGATGATTGCCGGGCTGGAGAGCATCACGGCCGGGGATATGATGATCGCCGGTCAGAAGGTGAATGAGGTGCCGCCGTCGCGGCGCGGCATCGCCATGGTCTTCCAGTCCTATGCCCTCTATCCGCATATGACCGTCTACGACAACATGGCCTTCGGCATGCGCATTGCCGGCGAAAGCAAGCAGGAGATTGACCGTCGTGTGCGGGCGGCGGCAGCGAGCCTGCAGCTCACGCAATATCTGGAGCGTCTGCCCAAGGCGCTCTCGGGCGGTCAGCGCCAGCGCGTCGCCATCGGCCGCGCCATCTGCCGCAACCCCAAGGTTTTCCTGTTCGACGAACCGCTGTCGAACCTCGACGCCGCCCTGCGCGTCGCGACCCGCATCGAGATTGCCAAACTCAGCGATTCCATGCCCGAGACGACGATGATCTACGTTACCCACGACCAGGTGGAGGCCATGACGCTGGCCGACCGTATTGTCGTGCTGTCGGCCGGCCGTGTCGAGCAGGTCGGTGCTCCCCTTGAACTCTACGAGCGCCCGGCCAATCTGTTCGTCGCCAAGTTCATCGGCTCGCCGGCCATGAACATCATCCCCGCTACCGTGACCGAAACAGGCGCAACGACGACCGTGACGCTAACGGGCGGCAAGGCCGTGACGCTGGACGTACCGACGGAGGCGTCCGAGAAGGGCAAGACGGCGAGCTTCGGTGTGCGTCCGGAAGACCTGCGTGTCGCGACCGGTGACGACTATCTTTTCGAAGGTGAGGTCTCCATCGTCGAGGCGCTCGGCGAAGTGACGCAGCTCTATCTCGAAGGCCTGGTCGATGGCGAGCCGATCATCGTCAAGATCCCCGGCATTGCCGATATCCACCGCGGCCAAAAGATGCGTTTTGCCGCCGACCGTCAGAAGCTGCATCTTTTCGACGCCAGCGGCCACTCCTATCGCAAGTAGGCGCTTACCGGATGCCCCGGCTCAAGTAAAAATGAACAACAAAATTCATCTTGGGCCGGCGCACTCAAACCTTCTGTTAAAGACCGGCTGATAGTCTCCTTTTCATAATATACTTCAGGGGTCCATCAAGATGGCCGCGTTCGGCAGAGCTAATTCGGGTCAGCATTTCCTTAATAAGGAAGAATCCTTCATGTATGACCGCGAAGTGCGGTTTCGCATGGAGGACACCATGAATGCCGCCCGCCTCGAATACACTGAAAAGGGCGTGATGAATCTTGCGTCGCGCCGCTGCGATATTATCCGTATCTCGCAGAGCAGCGCGGTTCTTGCGATTCTCACCCAGTATAATCTGCCGAAGCAGTTCTATCTGGATATTCCTGACGCCCGCATCACCAAGGTCGGCTGTGTGTTGATGAAGGTCTTCTCCAACAACACGGTGGAAGTTCGTTTCCTGCGGCTTCTCACGGAGAAGGAAATGAACAAGATCTTCGTCTACAGCACGCATCCGGCCCACAAGAACCGCGTGCTCGATATTAGATCCTGATCAACGACCCACAGGAAGCGGCTTAGCACGCTCCGTTCGGCTGACGGATCAGATTTCCGTTCGCCATTTTGCGAGCGCATCCTCAAGATACTTGATCAGGGGCAGCCTGCCATTTTCCTGCAGCCATTTGTTGACCGAAAGGCGAAGCGGGCTCACTCCGATCATCGACACCAGCTGCAGACTGTCGCGGTCCCTGGTCGGAAACAACTCGCACAGGGCTTGGTAGGCGATTTGCTCAAGCTGCAAAGAGTTACCCCGTGAACGGGCGCGCAGGGTCTCGCTTTGACGTAAAAGCTTGGCAGTCTCCAGAAGCCGCGGCGCTTCCGCCTCGATGCGGGCCACAAGTCCGAGGGTGGCTTGATGGACGACCTCGAGCGGACGCCCGGCTGAGGCATTCTCCATGATGCCAGTCCGCAGTGCGTCCATATATCGGCGCTGGTGTGCCAGAAGAATATCGTCCTTGCCCTTGAAGTAATAAAAGAAAGTCCGCCGGGAAATACCGGCCGCTGCCGCAATCTCCTCGATCGTCGTTTCCTGATAGCCTTTCGCCAGAAAGGATTTCATTCCGGCGTCCGCTATGCGTTGAAAGGTCAGGCGGCGCTTGCATTCGCGCAGGCCTTCCGGCTTTGAGGTTGCATCTTGCATCTGGCCATTTTGGCATGAGTCGCAACGCTACTCAAATCATGGGAGGCCCCTGCGCCTCCCTCGCAGAGTTCTCAATTCGCGGTAAAATAATTCTTTCGCTTCGCCTTCCGATTGCCGCAAAGTAGCCAACATTAATTTTTACATCAAGTGCGATATTTAATGTTGATGCTGAATGTTCATAACCGGGTGCAGGAGCACAAACATCGATGCCAGCCAATGCAGTCCCAAATCACGATGGAAGTAAGACCTATGATCCATATGCCGCCGAAAGCCGTCGGAGGCGCGACATTTGCTCGATGGCTCTGCTGTTGAGCATGCTAGGAGGCTGCGCCGCCGCCCCGCTGGATCGGGCAGGATCCCTGCGGTCCTATGATGGCCTGACCCGATCGGACGGGCTGGTCGCGCACTCGCTTCTTCGGGTGAGCAGGGACGACGTTCTTGCGGCCAAGACCGTGAAGATCATTCCCACAGCCTTTTCGATGCGCGCGGAAAGTACGGCCTTCACATCCAAGCAGCGCGATCTCGTCACCAATGCCGTCGACAGAGCGCTTTGCTCCGGATTGAGCGAACGCTTCATCGTCGTCGGTCTATCGGAGCCGGCAGATCTGACCGTTCGCGCCGTCGTGACACAGGTCAGGGCAACAAATGCGACGGCCGTCGGCGTCTCGAAAGTTGCCTCCGTAGGCAAGAGCGTATTGCTGCCCGGTGTACCCGTGCCCGTCCCCCGCATTCCGATCGGCATGGGCAGCCTCTCGCTTGAGGCGGAGGCGCTTAATCCTCAGGGTGTGCAGAGAGCTGTCATGATCTGGGGACGCGGTGCAAACGCATTTTTTGATTCAGGCACCGTCGCCAAGGAGGGGGATGCCTATAGCCTCGCCGTCAAATTCGGCGGCGATTTCAGCAAGATGCTGGTCAAGGGCAAGACGCCTTTCGGAGCGACGCCCTCGTTCCCTTCCAGGGCAAAACTCGCGGCTCTCGTCGGTCGAACGCCCAAGTATGAGGCCTGCAAGGCATTCGGGAAGTCGCCGGGCGTGACGGGTTTCGTCGGAGCACGCCTCGGTCTTCCACCGGCATGGACGGACAAGGCTCCGCCGGAAGCAGGAACCATGGCATCGAAAATTCCCTGATCAGCCTTTGATGCCGTCCTGCTGAAATCCGGCGGACTATCTCAATGGCGGAACAGCACGCTTGCGCCCTGATCCGCCGGTCCCGCGGCGTGGCGGAACGGAGCGAAGAGTTCGCGCCCCATGCCGAATTCGTTCGCCGAGAGATCCGCCACCACCGGCTCGCGCTCCGCCATATCGGCGGCATCGACCAGCACCTCCAGCGTACCGGCAATCGCATCGATGCGGATGATATCGCCTTCCCTGATGCGGGCGATCGGGCCGCCGTCGATAGCCTCCGGCGTCACATGGATGGCCGCCGGCACCTTGCCCGATGCGCCCGACATGCGGCCGTCGGTCAGGAGCGCCACGCGGAAACCACGGTCCTGCAGCACGCCGAGTGCCGGTGTCAGCTTGTGCAGCTCCGGCATGCCGTTGGCCTTCGGTCCCTGGAAGCGGACGACGGCCACGAAATCGCGGTTCAGCTTGCCGTCCTTGAAGGCCTGCTGCATCTCCAGCTGGTCGTGGAAGATGACGGCGGGCGCTTCGATAATGTGGCGCTCCGGCTTGACGGCGGAGATCTTGATGACCGCCTTGCCGATATTCCCACGCAGCATCTTCAGGCCGCCATTGCTTTGGAAGGGTGTGTCGATGCTTGCCAGCACCTTCGGGTCGTGGCTTTTTTCCGGAGCGGGTTCGCGCACGACATTGCCGTCGGCGCCGAGCTTGACGTCGATGGAGTAGCTGCCGAGGCCCTGGCCGTAGACGGTGCGAACATCGTCGTGCAGCAGCCCCTTCTTCAGAAGTTCCTTGATGAGGAAGCCCATGCCGCCAGCAGCATGGAAATGATTCACGTCGGCAAGCCCGTTCGGATAGACGCGGGCAAGCAGCGGGATGATGTCCGAAAGCTCAGAAATATCCTGCCAGGTAAGCACGATACCGGCGGCGCGCGCCATGGCGACGATGTGCATCGTATGGTTCGTCGAGCCGCCGGTCGCATGCAGGCCGACGACGCCGTTGACGATCGAGCGTTCGTCGATCATCTCGCCGGCCGGTGTGAACTCATTGCCCATGGCTGTGATGGCAAGCGCGCGCTTGGTCGCCTCGCGTGTCAAGGCTTCGCGCAGCGGCGTGCCGGGATTGATGAAGGAGGCGCCTGGCATGTGGAAGCCCATGATCTCCATCAGCATCTGGTTCGAATTGGCCGTACCGTAGAAGGTGCAGGTGCCGGGACCATGATAGGACTTCGATTCCGCCTCGAGAAGTTCGGCGCGGCCGACCTTGCCCTCGGCATAGAGCTGGCGCACGCGCGACTTCTCGTCGTTCGGCAGCCCCGAGGTCATCGGGCCGGCCGGGATGAAGACGGCGGGCAGATGGCCGAAGGAGAGAGCGGCGATAACAAGGCCGGGGACGATCTTGTCGCAGACGCCGAGGAAGACGGCCGCATCGAACATATTGTGCGACAGGCCGACGGCGGCCGACATGGCAATCAGGTCGCGCGAGAAGAGCGAGAGTTCCATGCCGGGCTGTCCCTGCGTGACGCCGTCGCACATGGCCGGCACACCGCCGGCCACCTGGGCGATGCCGCCCGCTTCGGCCGCCGCCTCGCGGATGATCGCAGGATAGGTCTCGAAGGGCTGATGCGCCGAGAGCATGTCGTTATAGGAGGTGATGATCCCGAGATTGGGCACCTGGTCTCCCGCCAGTGCGTCCTTCTCGGTGGGGGAACAGATGGCGAAGCCATGCGCAAGGTTGGCACAGCCGAGCACGGAACGTTGCGCGCCCTTCGCTGCGGCATTGCGCAGGCGGTCCAGATAGCGCTCGCGCGTCGGCTTCGAGCGCTCGACGATACGTGCGGTAATCGCTGATATGCGGGCGTCAGCGGCCATGGTCGATCTGCCTCCGTCTGTTCTGCGCAATGCCCGAAGATCTGTCTCGGTAGGGGCGTGGCGCGGGGTCCAAAAATCAATGCTTTGCCGCTGCGCCCGCAGGGGCACACGGCGCAGCATAGGTTGCTATGTCATTCAGGGTTCGATGACGAGGCCTGTCGGCCGTATCATGGAGCCCAATAAATCTCGACCGGGGAAGCCGCCCGGCGCAGCAAGGCGCGGATCGGCATCTCGGTTTCCTCGCCTGCTGCTTCGGCTTTGGCGAGAACCTCTTTCTTTCCTTCTCCCTCGATATGGAGCACCAGCAATCGGGCATCCTGAAGGCTGGAGAAAGTGAACGTCAGCCGCGGCTCGCCGGCACCTTCCGCTTCCATCGTGATGATGCCGCGCGGAGTGTCCGGATCGAGTGCGGTTGCGAGATTGCTGCCGCCCGGAAAGAAGGAAGCAGTGTGGCCGTCATTGCCCATGCCGAGGATGGCAACATCGAAGGGATGGCCGACGGCCTTAGTCTTTTCCGTGGCGATGGCGGCGGCCTCCTCGACGGAAGCCGCAGCCTGGTAGAGCGGAAGGAAGTTGGCGGCAGCCGCCTTGTCCTTCAGCAGGTTTTCCTGAACGAGCAGGTGGTTCGAGCGCGGATTATCCGCCGGCACGAACCGTTCGTCGATGAGGGTGACCGTCACCTTGCCCCAGTCGATCGAGCGCGATGACAACGTCTGGAAGAAGGCCTTCGGCGTGGAGCCGCCGGAGACCGCGATGCTTGCGGAGCCGCGGGCGGTAACCGCGGCCGAAAGGGTCTCGGCCACTTTGTCCGCGAGCTTGCCGGCGAGTTCGGCACCATTGGCAAAAGCATGCATGTTCGCTGTCATCGTTGTCGTCCCGGTTTAGATATCGTCGTGCCAGGTGCGGCCGTCACGCTCGATGAGCGCGATAGCCTGGCTCGGACCCCAGGTGCCGGCCGTATAGCCCTGCACCTGCTGGCCGGCGTGTTCCCAGCCCTTGAGGATCGGATCGACCCACTTCCATGCGGCTTCCACTTCGTCGCGGCGCATGAACAGCGTCTGATTGGAACGGATGACGTCCATCAGCAGGCGCTCATAGGCGTCCGGATTGCGGACGTTGAAGGCAGACGCAAAGCTCATATCGAGCGAGACATTGCGCAGGCGCATGCCGCCCGGACCCGGATCCTTGATCATCAGCGACTGCTTGACGCCTTCATCCGGCTGCAGGCGGATGATCAGCTGGTTGGCAACGATGCGGCCGGCGGCCTGGTCGAAGATGGTGTGCGGGATGTGCTTGAAGGTGATGACGATTTCCGACATGCGGCCGGCGAGACGCTTGCCGGTGCGGATGTAGAAGGGAACGCCAGCCCAGCGCCAGTTGCCGATCTCGGCCTTGATGGCGACGAAGGTTTCGGTGTTGGAGACGCCGCCTTCCAGTTCGTCGAGATAGCCCTTGACCGGGCCGCCTGCCGAAGCGCCGGCGCGATACTGGCCGCGAACCGTTGCCTGTTCGACATTGGAAGCGTCGATCGGCTTCAGTGCGCGCAGAACCTTCAGCTTCTCGTCGCGGACGGCTTCCGAATCCATGGAGGAGGGAATTTCCATCGCGGTCAAGCAAAGCAGCTGCAGGATGTGGTTCTGCACCATGTCGCGCAGCGCGCCGGCCGTGTCGTAATAGCCGGCGCGGCCTTCGAGACCGACCGATTCAGCGACGGTGATCTGCACGTGGTCGATATGGTTGGCGTTCCACAGCGGCTCGTAGAGCGCGTTGGCAAAGCGCAGCGCCATCAGGTTCTGCACGGTTTCCTTGCCGAGATAGTGGTCGATACGGAAGATCTGCTCTTCCTTGAAGACCTTGCCGATGGTGTCGTTGAGCTGCAGGGCGGATGCCAGATCTCGGCCGATCGGCTTTTCGACGACGATGCGGGTCTGCTTGGTGATCAGCTTGTGATCGTGGATCTTCTGCGAGATGTCGCCGAAGATGCCCGGAGCGACGGCGAGATAGAAGGCGCGCACGCGCTCCTTGCCTTCGTCCAGAATCTTCTTCAGCTGGTCCCAGCCGGCGTCGCTGCGGGCATCAACCGGTACGTAGAACAGGCGAGCCAGGAATTTCTTGACCTCGGCGTCGTCATATTCACCCTTTTTCAGGTGTTCCTTGAGGGCTGCATCGGCAAATTTGCGGTATTCTTCATTGGAAAGCGCGCTGCGCGAAGCGCCGATGATGCGTGTCGGTTCGGAAAACTGACCTTCGACCTGACGATGGTAAAGAGCGGGCAGGAGTTTGCGTTCGGCAAGGTCGCCGCTGCCGCCGAAAACGACATAATCAAATGGTTCAACAGGAATGATTTGGCTGCTCATGAGCTATCTCTCAATCGGTCTTGGTTGAGGCCCCTTTTAATCTAATCGATTTAAAAAGGCCAGTGTGCATCGCAAAATTCAGATGCGGCTTTTTAGAGCGGATTGCCGGCGGAAGAAATCATCTTCCGGTTTTTAAAACCTGTCGCGCAACGCAAACCACGAGAGCGCCAGGAACAGCAGAGGCGCCCGCATGCGCGCACCGCCGGGGAAGGGTGGAATGTTCAGCTCCCTGAAGAGATGAAGTTCATCCGCATTCCCGAGAACCGCTTTCGCATAAAGTTTACCGCAATAATTTGACAGCATCACCCCGTGGCCGGAATAGCCGCCGATGGAAGTGACTCCAGGCATGACTTCGCGCACGAAGGGCTGGCGCGGCATGGTGATGCCGACCGAACCGCCCCAGGCGTAATCGATGTTGATATCGCCGAGGGCCGGATAGATTTCGGTGATCTGCCGACGTATGTGCTGCGTTATGTCGCGTGGATTGTCCGCCGTATAGGCCTCGCGCCCGCCGAACAGCAGGCGTCCATCCTTGGATTTGCGGAAATAGCGCACGACGAATCGCGAATCGGCCACGGCCTCGTTGCCGGGAAGAACCTGTGGGAAGCGGTCCAGCGGTTGCGTTGCGCCGATGAAGGAGCGGATCGGCATGACGTGACTTGCCGTCACCGGCTCGAGATTGCCGATATAGCCGTTGCAGGCGATCAGCACGCGGTCGGCGGTGATCTCGCCGCCATTCGTCTCGACGATCGTCTTGCCGCCGGCCTGCTGAAAACCCTTCGCCTTGGTCATTTCGAAGAGAGAAGCGCCGGCCTCCGCCGCGACGCGGGCAAGGCCGATGAGCAGTTTCAGGGGATGGATATGGCCCGTGCCCATATCCCGGACGCCATAAAGATAGAATTGCGACCCCAGCCGCTCCTGGGTTTCAGCCTGATCCATAAAGGTCATGTGCGGATAGCCGTAGCGGGTCGCTGCGATCTCCGCATTGTCCATATAGTCGCGCTTGTAGCTGCGCTTGTGCGTGACATTCATCTGGCCGGGCAGGAAATCGATGTCGATGCCATGCTCGGCGGAGAAATCGAGAAGATGCCGCTTGGCGTCCTCGGCCAGATCGAAAAGAGCTTTGGAGCGTTCATAGCCGATCTTCTCTTCCATCTCTTCCGGCCACCAGCGCTGGCCGGTGCCGAGCTGCCCGCCGTTGCGGCCGGAGGCGCCGTCGCCGAAGCGGTTCGCGTCGATCAGAACGACCTCCGCGCCACCTTTGGCAAGATTGTAGGCGGCCTGAAGGCCGGTATAGCCGCCACCGATAATCGCGACATCTGCGCGGCGCGAGCCGTCGAGCTTCGGATAGCTCGTACGCGGGCCGACGGTCGCTTGGTAGAAGGAAAGGCCGGGCGCGATCGGGCTTTGCCATGTTTCCTGCAGCGTCATGGGCGCCTCCTTCACACGTTGAGCAGAAGGAATTCCCGCTCCCACGGGCTGATCACCTGCATGAAGGTTTCGAATTCGCCGCGCTTCACGCCGGCGTAGATACCGATGAAGTCCTTGCCGAACACCTCTTCGAAGGCCGGCTCGTCCTCCATCAGCGCGATGGCTTCGAGGAGCCCGCGCGGCAGATCGATGGAGCCTTCATTGGCGGAATCCTCGGTCGGCGCCGTCGGCACCACCTGCTTCATGATGCCGAGGAGGCCGGAGGCGAGCGAGGCGGCAAGCGCCAGATAGGGGTTGGCGTCCGAACTCGGTAGCCGGTTTTCGACGCGCCGCGCCTGCGGATCGGAGACCGGCACGCGGAAGGCCGTGGTGCGGTTGTCGTAGCCCCAGGCATTGTTGACCGGGCAGGACATGTTCGGCGCCAGCCGGCGATAGGAGTTCACGTAGGGCGCCAGCATGGCGAGCGCATTCGGCACGAAGCGCTGCATGCCGCCGATGAAATGGAAGAATTCGGGCGAGGGACTGCCATCCGGATTGGTGAAGACGTTCTTGCCGGTCTCGATGTTCACCACCGACTGATGGATGTGCATCGCTGATCCCGGCTGGCTCTGCATCGGTTTGGCCATGAAGGTCGCGTAGATGCCGTGCTTCAGCGCCGCCTCTCGGATCGTGCGCTTGAACATGAACACCTGGTCGGCAAGCTCGATCGGATCGCCGTGGCGCAGGTTGATTTCCAGCTGGGCCGGCCCTTCCTCGTGGATCAGCGTGTCGATCTCGAGACCTTGCTTTTCCGAGAAGTGATAGATGTCATCGATCAGCTCGTCGAATTCGTTGATGCCGGCGATCGAATAGCCCTGACCGCCGAGGATGGAACGCCCGGAACGGCCCTTCGGCGGGTGCAGCGGATAGTCCGGATCGTCATTCTTGGCGACGAGATAGAATTCGATTTCCGGCGCCACCACCGGCTTCCAGCCGCGATCGCGATAGAGCCCCATGATGCGCTTCAGCACGTTGCGCGGCGTGTAGGAGACTTCCTGGCCCTCGGAATTGACGATATCGCAGATCACCTGCGCAGTCGGGTCGGTTTCCCAGGGAACGACCGACAGGGTCGACAGGTCTGGGACCAGCTTCAGGTCGTTGTCGCGCGGCTCGTAGCGGAAGCTTTCGGTCTCTTCCGGATATTCGCCAGAGATCGTGTGGCGATAGATCGCCGAAGGCAGCGCCAGCGACGTGTTGGAGGTGAATTTCGAGGTCGGCATCATCTTGCCGCGTGGCACGCCGGCAAGGTCCGGCGTGATGCATTCTATGTCCTCGATCCCGCGTGCCCGCAGCCATTGCGCCGCTTCCTTCCAGTTTGCCACGCCGCGTGCCGATCTCAGTCCGGGAGGTACTATTGGTGCTTTCGAGACTGGTATGGAAGCTTTCAGCGGGGTCTTTCTCGCGGGCATAAAACACCGTATTTGGGTTGATCGGTGAGTGCATCATAACTGCAGTTTGCCAATTGGCGAGGGGGAAACCGCTCGGACTTTCGCCGTATGATGGAAACATGACGAGAGAGCGCGGCGAAGAATAAAGGGCTGAAGCGTGACCGGCAGATATGATGTGATCGTCCTTGGCGCAGGCGCTGCCGGCATGATGTGCGCCATCCGCGCCGGCCAGCGCGGTCGGTCCGTGCTCGTGCTCGATCATGCCGCCGCACCCGGCGAAAAGATCCGCATTTCCGGCGGCGGCCGTTGCAACTTCACCAATATCAACGCCGGCCCGAAGAACTTCCTGTCCGTCAATCCGCATTTTGCCAAATCGGCGCTGGCGCGTTTCACGCCTGCCGATTTTCTGGCCATGGTGGAGCGCCACGGCATCGCCTGGCACGAGAAGACGCTCGGCCAGCTTTTCTGCGATAATAGCGCCAAGGACATCATCCGCATGCTGACCGACGAGATGCGCGCGGCCGGTGCGCAACTGCGACTGCGAACGGAAATCAGCGGCATCGAGCAGAAGGCGGGCGGCTACCGCGTCAGCACGCCCGAAGGCGCCTTCGAAACATCCTCGCTGGTCGTCGCCACGGGCGGCAAGTCGATCCCGAAGATGGGCGCGACAGGTTTTGCCTATCGCGTTGCCGAGCAATTCGGCTTGCCTGTCGTCGAAACGCGGCCAGGCCTTGTGCCGCTGACGCTCGATCCGCAATTGCTTCAGCGTCTGGCGCCGTTGTCGGGCATTGCTGCCCCCGCCGAGATCCGACACGGCAAGACGGCATTCCGCGAGGCCCTGCTCTTTACCCATCGCGGCCTCAGCGGCCCCGCCATTCTGCAGATTTCCTCCTATTGGCGGGAAGGCGAGGATATCACCGTCATGATCGAGCCCGATATCGACATTCTCGCACTGTTGAAGAAAGCCAAGCAGGTCAATGGCCGGCAATCGGCGCAGACGGCGCTTGCGGAAATCCTGCCGAAACGCCTGGCTCAGCATATTGTCGAGAGCGAGGGCATCTCCGGCAATATGGCCGATCTATCGGACAAACGCCTGCAGCAGCTTGCGGCTTTTATTCAGTCCTGGCCGGTCAAACCCTCCGGTTCGGAAGGCTATCGCACCGCTGAGGTGACGCTCGGCGGCATCGATACCGCTTGCCTCGATTCGCGGACGATGCAGGCAAAGACCATTCCCGGCCTGTTCTTCATCGGCGAATGCGTCGATGTAACCGGCTGGCTCGGCGGCTACAATTTCCAATGGGCGTGGGCTTCCGGGCATATAGCCGGCGAAGCGGCTTGAACTGCCGTTTCAAGGCCCTTTCGGCCCCTTGAGAAAATGGAACCCGCCTCTGTTTCTCGCGTTTTCCTTTCCTACATTAATTAGTGAATACATTGGCAGTTGCCGAAAGCACCATTTGCCGGTTATCGTGTCAGTGCGAAAATGGGAATATACTCATGAACAGAACACATCGTCGCGCTCGCGCCATTGCAATCGCTCAGACCCGTGACAATGCCAAGCTTCTGGCAGCAAGACTGTTGATGTTGGCGACCGGCGTTACCGCCGTTTGCATCGCCTACCTTACCGTACGCGGCTTCTGACTTCAGCCGCTACATTGCTGTTGACCGTTGCCGAGCGGCGGCCTTGGCTCGCGCACGGAGATAGGCCTCGCCCTCCGCTTTTCAGCGTTTGATTGTATGATGCGGGTCACACTACTCCCTTATCTGAAAATTAATTAATCACGCCGACAATCCCAGTCGATTTCTTGGGGCGCTCTACTGCAAGCTGGAGCCGAAGCAATGATTGCTTCCCGACTTATACTCGGGAACCCCGCCTGCTGATATTTCAAGAATGATGATTATACATCCGGTCAGCGCCGAGGCGGCGCCGACGGGGGAGCGGTGTGTGAGAGGTCTGGGCTAAAATGTTCATTGACAAGATATTGTCGCGTTTCAACATCAAGACGAAAGTTCTGATATTCGTCCTGCCGTTCGTGATCAGCATTTCCGCCGTGGGCCTCACCGGGCTTTATGCGTCGGGCCTGCTTCAGGGCCGCATGGAGATATCCAACAGCGTCCTGCAGTCCCTGACTGGGTTCAAGAACCTCTACGGTTCCATGGATGACTTCCTGCGCATCACCAATGCACAGCAGCGCGACAAGCTCTATGAAGACATCAAGTCGCAGCAGGGCGTGCTGAATGCGACGCTCGGCCAGCTCGGCGCAGATGCCGACGGCCGCGGCAATCTGACTGACGCGACAGCAAAGACCGCCGACATGTCGAATCTCGTCGGCAGGCTGTGGTCGCTGCACGAGCAGGAACTCTCGCTGCGCAAGACGATCGATGACGCCCAGCGCGCCTTGATCAGCGCCCGCTTCAACGTCAATTTCAACAGCCAGCAGTTGGAAGACCGGATGCGCCAGGACCAGGCGGACGCGACCTCCACGCTCCGCTCTGCCGACCGCCTGCTGAAGGGCGGTGATATGCTGGCCTCTGTTGCCGAAGACTTCAACAAGGCCGCGACACCGGCCGACAAGGTCAAGCTCCTGAAGGACCGGCTGCCGGACCTGAACAAGGCACAGCGCTCCATCGACCTTGCCTTGCCGCAGAACCAGAAGAGCGTTGTCCAGTCGCTCGTGGGCACGATCAAGGATCTTGCTGCCTTCACCGAAAGTACGGATGTTCCGACCGACGATACGATTACCAATATCAGCCGGCTGCTTTCGCGCTTCCGCCAGACATCGACCTATACGCAGCTGACGGCGACGCAGATGATGCGCCAGGCGACCACGACCTTCGTCTCCCTCGATGCCCGCGTCGCACAGACCAATTCGGTCCTGCAGGACACGCGCCGCCTTGAAGACTCGATCTATTCGCTGCAGCTCGTGCTGGCCGATTTCAACGCCAACACGAACAAGGACAATCTCGTCCGCCTACGCCAGGAAGTCTCCAAGCTCGGCGGCGATATCGATACGCTGAACCAGAGCGCCAAGAGCATGGATTTCGCAGGCGACATCGATTCGGCCATTCGTCCGGCCATCAAATCCATGGATGAGGCCGGCGGCAAGCTGGTCGATACCATCAATCAGCGGATCGGCGAATATGCCGGTGCCCGCCAGCAGCTCGATCAGGTCTGGGGCCAGCTGACCGCTTTCGCCGAGACGCAGAAGCAGAGTGCCGGCAGTGAGCGTAACCAGGCAAATTCCATATCCATCCTGGCAACCGCGCTCGGCATCATCCTCTCTGTTGCCGGCGGTATCGCACTCGTCCTGACCCTGCAGCGTCCGATCGGCCAGATCACCGCCGCCATGCGCCGCATCGCCGACGGCATGCTGGAGACCTCGATCTCCGGCGAGCAGCGCCGGGACGAAATCGGCGATATGGCCAGAGCCCTTGGCATCTTCAAGGAAAATGCCATTTCGAAGATCCGCATCGAGGAGCAAAGCGACGAGGAGCGTGCTGCCGCAGAGCATGAACGCCAGCGCAACGACGCCGAAAAGCGTGAGCTCGACCGTCAGATCGACTATGCCGTCAGCGAGCTTGCCGCCGGTCTCGAACGCCTGGCCCAGGGTGATATCTCGGCGACGATCGACACGCCATTCATCGGTCGTCTTGAGCAGCTCCGTCAGGATTTCAACAGTTCGCTGTCTCGCCTACAGCAGACGCTGAGCCAGGTTCGCAACAATGTCGAGATGATCCAGAGCAACGGCGCTCAAATGGCGGCTTCCGCCGAGGATCTCTCCAAGCGCACCGAGCAGCAAGCCTCTTCGCTGGAGCAGACCGCGGCTGCCGTCGACCAGATCACGACGACGGTCCGTTCGTCTGCCGAGCGCGCGAAGGACGCCGATGCAATCGTGCGCGAAGCCAAGCGCAGCGCCGATGACAGCTCCGTCGTCGTCGGCAACGCCATCGATGCCATGTCGCGTATCGAGGACGCCTCGCGCCGGATCGAGCAGATCATCGGCGTCATCGACGAGATCGCTTTCCAGACCAACCTTCTTGCGCTCAATGCCGGTATCGAAGCCGCCCGCGCAGGCGATGCGGGCAAGGGCTTTGCCGTCGTCGCCATGGAGGTGCGCGAGCTGGCACAGCGCTCGGCCGCTGCCGCCAAGGAGATCAAGGGGCTCATCAACAAGTCGACCGAGGAGGTCAATTCCGGTTCGCAGTACGTGCAGGAGGCTGGTTCGGTGCTCGCGCAGATCAGCAGTCAGATCGTAACGATCAGCCACCATGTGGAAATGATCGCCCGCGCCAGCCACGATCAGGCAAGCGCGCTGCAGGAGGTCAACTCCTCGGTCAATCACATGGATCAGATGACCCAGCAGAATGCCGGCATGGTAGAAGAAACCACGGCGGCGAGCCGCGAGCTCGCCACCGAGGCCGATGCCCTGCTGCACCTTATCCTGCAGTTCAAGATCGAGACCGGCTATAGCGCGAACTACATGCGCGAGCAGGCCGCCTGACCGCAGCTGGTGTTGCTATCGCAGGCGGATCGGCCCATTTGCGGCCGGTCCGCCTTCTTCATTGCCTGGTAGCGGCTGCGTACAGCGGCAAACCTCCGTCCAAGCCATTCAAAAAAGGGTGAGGGATCCCCGGCATTGTCGAGGTAGAACAGATCCTCGTTGCGGCGCCATTGTTCTTCGCGCGCCAGGCTCCGTATTTCTATGGCTTTCGCCAGAGCGATGCTCTCCATCATGGGATGTCTCCTTGCTGTGAGGCATCCCTTCAATTACACATCGGAATTTTCTTTATAAATAGCCATATTTGCCTTATGTTTTTCAATTATGAAAAACACCACCTGGGATTCCTATCAGCTTTTTCTGGATGTTGCCCGTGGTGGCGGCTTGACCGGCGCCGTTGCTTCCAGCGGCTTGAGCCCGGCGACGATCGGCCGGCGCATGCTGGAGCTGGAGGGACAGATCGGGCGCCCGCTGTTCGAGCGCAGCCAGGCGGGTTATGCGTTGACCGGCAACGGCCAGGCCCTGTTCGATCAACTGCTGGAGATGGAGGCCGCCGCCCGCAAGGTCGATAGCTGGCAGCGCGATGCCCAGGGTGCATCGATCGTCCGTATCGCTGCCGGCACATGGGTCGGCTGGCTGCTCAGCCAGAATATGCCGACCATCTGCTCTGAGCGCGACGGGTTCCGCATCGACCTTCATCTCGGCGAACGCCGCGCCAGCCTCGCCCATCGCGAAAGCGATATCGGCATCCGCGCCTTCGAGCCGGGGGAGACCAATCTCGCCGCCATCAAGACTGGCGATGTCGCCTATGCCGCCTATCAGGCCCGCAACATACGCTTTTCCGGCCCGCAGCGTTGGATCGCGGTAGCGGAGGAGGAGGCGATCTCGGCCTATCTGCGCTGGCCGCACCAGAACAAGCGCGAGGAAATCGCCTTTACGGTCAGTCGCCCGCGTTCGCTGCACGATTTGGTGCTTGCCGGCTCCGGCATTGCCGTTCTGCCCTGCTTCGTCGGCGACCAGGAGCCGCGGTTGGAGCGGGTCGGCGAGGAAATCCCGGAGCTGCGCCATCGGCAGTGGATCGTCATGAACAATGCCGACCGCCATCGCCGGGAAATCCGCACCGTGGTCGACCGCATGACCAAATTGCTGAAAAGCCACGCCGAGCTCTTCGCCGGCAAGCGTCCGACCTATCTGTGAAAGAACCGGCGGCAATTGGCCGCCGGTTCGCGCTTCTTCACCGAGCCGCGTCGCCCCAGCGATATTCGACCGTGGCCTCGTCAAGCTTCGCCTTCAGCTCCGGATCGAGCTTGAGATCGATGGCGGCCAGCGTATCCGTCAACTGGTCGGGGCGGCTGGCGCCGATGATGGCTGAGGTGATGACCGGATTGGCGGCGACCCAGGCGACGGCAAGCTTGGTCAGCGACTGCCCGGCCTCCTCGGCGATGCCGCGCAGTTTTTCGATCGTCGCGAATTCGCGTTCGTGCCAGTAGCGCTGCAGATAATTGCTGCCGGCGCTGCGCAGCTGCGTGCTGAAGCGGCCTTCGGTCGGAGCCTGGTCGTGTTTGTGTTTGCCGGTGAGAAGGCCGCCGGCGATCGGGTTATACGGGATGACGGCGATGCGCTGCTCTTCGGCCAACGGAAGCAGTTCGCGCTCGATCTGGCGGAACAGCAGATTGTAGCGCGGCTGCACCGAAACGAAGCGGGCTGTCCGCAAAAAATCGGCCCGGCCGAGCGCCAGTGCCAGCCGGTAGGCGAGGAAGTTCGACACGCCGACATAGCGAGCCTTGCCCGAGCGCACGATGATGTCGAGCGCCTCCAGCGTCTCGTCGAGCGATGTTTCGCGATCGTCCGAATGCAGCTGGTAAAGGTCGACATAATCGGTGCCCAGACGCCGCAGCGATGCGTCGATGGCATCGAGAAGATGCTTGCGCGACGCGCCCTGATCCCAGGGAGACGGACCGACCTTTCCGACAGCCTTCGTCGCAACGATGAAGCGCTCGCGCTTGCCCTTCAGCCAGCGGCCGACAATCTCTTCGGTGCGGCCGGCAAGCTGCTCGCCGCCTCCGAGCGGATAGACGTCTGCCGTGTCGATGAAATTGACGCCGGCATCCGCGGCCTTGTCAAGAATGGCATGTGCAATGTCTTCCTGCTCGATCTGCAGGCCGAAGGTCATCGTACCCAGGCAAAGGCGCGAGACGCTGAGACCGGTATTGCCGAATTTTTGATACTGCATGATAGGTCCCCGATGATGGGTTTGAGTTTGCCCGCTGGGCAGAATGGCGAAACAGGCTTGAGAATGTTCGCGGACGAGAACACCTCGATGTTAGCAAAGCCGGCTTCCGCATTCACGCGCGAAGCAGTCCCTGCATTCACAATTGCGTGCGAAGGGCATTGTCTATTGGCGGGCAATTTTACGGGCGGCCGATCGTTTTCGGGGAAAACGGCTAAAGCTTATGTCTGCTTGCTTTTTCCCTTGTCGCCTTCCGATTTCCTTTCTAGTCTAACGGGAAAAACAGAGGGTTGGGTATCGCCTGGATGCCCTTGAACAAAACAGGAGAGACTATGAAGTCCATGTTCGCAAGGCTCGCAGCAACGGCTTTTGCGGCCGTTTCGCTGGCAACGGTCGCTCAGGCAGAAGATAAGGTCGTCAATATCTATAACTGGTCGGATTACATCGATAATTCGATCCTGGAGGATTTCACCAAGGAAACCGGCATCAAGGTCGTCTACGACACCTTCGACCAGAACGAGACGCTGGAAACCAAGCTGCTGGCTGGCAAGACCGGCTATGACATCGTCGTGCCGACGGCCTACTTCCTGCAGCGTCAGATCAAGGCCGGCGTCTTCCAGAAGCTCGACAAGTCCAAGCTGCCGAACATCTCCAACATGTGGGATACGGTGCAGCAGCGCATCGCCACCTATGATCCCGGCAACCAGTACGCCATCGACTATATGTGGGGCACGAGCGGTGTCGGCTACAACGTCGACAAAGTGAAGCAGATCCTCGGCACCGACGACGCTCCCGATATCAACGTGATCTTCGATCCAAAGCTCGCCGCCAAGTTCAAGGATTGCGGCATCTACGTGCTGGATTCGCCGACCGACGTTATTCCGGCAGCCTTGCGCTATCTCGGTCTCGATCCGAACTCGACCAAGCAGGAGGACTTCAAGAAGGCCGAAGAGCTGCTGACCGCGATCCGCCCCTTCGTGCGCAAGTTCCATTCCTCGGAATATATCAACGCGCTTGCCAACGGTGATATCTGCATCGCCTTCGGCTATTCCGGCGACGTGCTGCAGGCCCGCAACCGCGCCGCCGAAGCCAAGAATGGCGTCAATATCGCCTATTCGATCCCGACCAAGGGTGCACAGATGTGGTTCGACGTCATGGCGATCCCCGCCGATGCGCCGCATGTCGAGGAGGCGCATATCTTCCTTAACTACATCATGAAGCCTGAGGTCATCGCCAAGGCGAGCAACTTCACTTCCTATGCCAACGGCAACAAGGCGTCGCAGCAGTTCGTGAGCAAGGACGTATTGGAAGATCCGGCCGTCTATCCGACTGACGCCGTCCGCGAGAAACTGTACACGCTGACCCCATGGGACGCGAAAACCCAGCGCGTCGCGACGCGCTTGTGGACAAAGGTCACGACAGGCCAATAAATCGAAGCGGCCCGGACGGCAACGTCCGGGCCTTTCCTTATGAGGATAAGGTAGGAATCACGCGCGCTGGGATGGGGAAGAGCCGGCGCGATGCGCGCCCACAAGAGCATCCGTTTGGGGATAGATAATGAAGTCACTCGGTAATATCCGGCGTTCCTTTGCTCCTTGGACCGACCCTTCGGCCAAGCCTTACATTTCCTTCAAGAACGTGACGAAGAAATTCGGTGATTTCACCGCCGTCGATAATCTCTCCCTGAATATCTACAATCGCGAATTCTTCGCTCTTCTCGGCGCATCCGGCTGCGGCAAGTCCACGCTTTTGCGCATGCTGGCGGGCTTCGAGCAGCCGACGACTGGCGAAATCGTGCTCGATGATCAGGACCTTGCCGGCACGCCGCCCTACCGCCGCCCAGTCAACATGATGTTTCAGTCCTATGCGCTGTTTCCGCATATGTCGGTGGAGAAGAATATCGCCTTCGGCCTCCGCCAGGATGGCATGCCGAAAGCCGAGATCGACGATCGCGTCGCGCAGATGCTGAAGCTCGTGAAGCTCGAACAGTTCGCCAAGCGCAAGCCCAACCAGCTATCCGGCGGCCAGCGCCAGCGCGTGGCCTTGGCTCGCTCGCTTGCGAAGCGCCCGAAGGTGCTGCTGCTCGACGAACCCCTCGGCGCGCTCGACAAGAAGCTGCGCGAAGAGACGCAGTTCGAACTCATGGATCTGCAGCAGAGCCTGGGGCTCACCTTCGTCGTCGTCACCCACGACCAGGAGGAGGCGATGACCATGGCTGACCGCATCGCGGTCATGAGCCACGGCAAGGTGGTGCAGGTGGCAACGCCGGCCGAGATCTACGAGGCGCCCAACTGCCGCTTCG
Organism: Hyphomicrobiales bacterium; assembly: GCA_900472485.1. Classification (GTDB taxonomy): domain Bacteria; phylum Pseudomonadota; class Alphaproteobacteria; order Rhizobiales; family Rhizobiaceae; genus Rhizobium. The sequence continues at coordinate 82,319 of UCII01000018.1, read as the reverse complement.
TTGCCGACTTCATCGGCGATGTGAACATTCTCGACGGCAATGTCACCTCGGCACAAGCGGGCATCGTCGAGATAGCGGTCGATTCGGGCTTTACGGTGCGTACCGCTTCCGGCGATATGCCATCGGCAGGAAGCCGTGCCAGTCTCGCAGTCCGCCCGGAAAAGCTTCGGGTTTCGCCGCGCCCGCCGGCCAATGCATCCCTCAATGCCGCCGAAGGCGAGATATGGGACATTGCCTATCTCGGCGACATGACCGTTTTCCACGTCAAGCTGAAGAGCGGGCAAGTGGTCAAGGCATCGTCGCTGAATGCCGTCCGCGCCGTGGAAGAGCCCTTCGCCTATGACCAAAACGTCTGGGTTTCCTTCGACGAAAATGCCGGCGTCTTGCTGAAGGATTGATCATGAAAGCGCTCGGCTCCCTAATCTATCAGCGCCTCGTGATCATTGTTCCCTATGCCTGGTTGCTGATCTTCTTTCTTGCGCCCTTCCTCATCGTCTTCCGCATTTCGCTGTCGACGAAGGCCTTGTCGGTGCCGCCCTACGACCCATCCTTCGCCTGGAGCGACAGCTTCGGCGACTGGTGGGACAAGCTGCAGACCATGTCCTTCGACAATTACACATGGCTTGCCGGCGACCCGCTCTACATGAACGCCTATATCGAGAGCCTGCAGATCGCCGGTATCTCGACGCTATTGACGCTGATCATCGCCTATCCGATCGCCTACGGCATGGCGCAGGCGCCGCGCACGATCCGGCCGACTTTGCTGATGCTGGTCATCCTGCCCTTCTGGACGAGCTTTCTGATCCGCGTCTATTCCTGGATGTCGATCCTGAGCACGACGGGCCTGTTGAACCAGCTGCTGATGGGGCTCGGCGTCATCCACCAGCCGCTTGTCATCCTGAACACCAACACCGCCGTCTATATCGGCATGGTCTATTCCTATCTGCCCTTTATGGTGCTGCCGCTTTATTCCGCGCTGGAAAAGATGGACGGCACGCTGATAGAGGCAGCGCAGGATCTCGGCTGCACGCCGATCGGCGCCTTTTGGCGCGTCACCTTTCCACTCTCCATCCCCGGCATCGTCGCCGGCTGCATGCTGGTCTTCATCCCCGCCGTCGGCGAGTTCGTCATCCCCGACCTGCTCGGCGGCTCGCAAACCCTGATGATCGGCAAGGTGCTCTGGACGGAATTCTACAGCAATACCGACTGGCCGCTGGCATCGGCGGTAGCGACCATCCTCCTGCTGGTGCTGGTGGTGCCCATCGTCTTCTTCCAGCATTTCCAGGCCAAGGCCGATGAGAAGGGGAGATAACAAATGATCCGCTGGTCCCGCTTCAACATCGTCTCGGTCACGCTCGGTCTGGCCTTCCTCTACCTGCCGATCCTGCTGCTGGTCATCTATTCCTTCAACAGCTCGCGCCTCGTCACCGTCTGGGGCGGCTTCTCGACGCAGTGGTACGTGCACCTCTTCAGCAATGACACGATGCTGAGCGCCGCATGGCTGACGGTGCGCATCGCGCTGCTCTCGGCGACGATCGCCACCGTACTCGGCACCTTCGCGGCCATCACGCTCGTTCGTTATACGCGTTTCCGCGGCCGCATCCTGTTCTCAGGGATGATCTATGCGCCGCTGGTCATGCCTGATGTCATTACCGGTCTGTCGCTGCTGCTGCTCTTCGTGACGTCGGGTGTCGACCGCGGCTTCTGGACGATCGTCATGGCGCATACGACGCTGACCATGTGCTTCGTCGCCGTCGTCGTGCAGTCCCGCCTCTTAACCTTCGATCGCTCGATCGAGGAAGCGGCGATGGATCTCGGCGCGCCGCCCGTGCGCACCTTCTTCGAGGTGACGCTGCCGATCATAGCGCCAGCCGTCTTTTCAGGATGGGTGTTGGCTCTGACATTGTCGCTCGACGATCTGGTGATTGCGACCTTTGCTTCGGGCGCGGGCGCCAAGACGCTGCCGATGCTGATCTACAGTCAGGTCAAGCTTGGCGTGACGCCGGAAATCAACGCCATCTGCACCATCCTGATCGGCGTGGTCGCCGTAGGCGTCATCTGCGCCTCCATCGCGACGAAGCGCCGGGAGGTTCAGCGACAAAGGGACGAGCACGCGGCTGCAGCAGCTTGAAGTGCTGCGGGCGAACGGGCGGCCCCGGAAGAACTATGGCTGCTGTATCGGCTTTTGCAGAAGCGTTGCGACCGGTGAAATCACCGGATTCGGCCAGCTGCCGCCGATGAAGAAGGGCAGCATCGGCAGTTCGTCGGCGTCGGAGGGCGAGGTCGCCTCGAGGGCGCCGGACAGCGCCAGCCCGTTGGTGCGGAACGGAACGACGCCGTTGAAGCTGATCGTTTCGTTGCGGCCCGCAATGGCCGCGTTCTGCACCTCGGCGGAACCCTTCGCAAAACTTGCATCCACGTTGATGCTGTCGAAGTCGAAAGAAGAATTGGCGATATCGCTCATCCGGAAGAAGGCCTTCTCGGCGGCGAGTGTCCGGAAGGTCGAAATATCGAATTGGCGAAACGATCCTGCCGACGAGGTGAAGTGCAGCGTGCCGGCAACGTCGCTGAGCGTGGCAACCCAGATCGGCTTCGAGGTGCTGAGCGAAAGATCCAGCGACGCCGACGAAGGCATTGGCAGCGGGCCTATCAGCTTCAGGCGCGTAAAGAGGCCGCCGAAATCGGCGTTGCGGATCGATATCTGCAATTTGCCGCCGCCATCGAAGTCGCCTGGCGCGACCTCCAGATGTGCGGTCAGCGAACCGCTCTCAAAGCCGCTGTCGCCTATGTCGAATTTCGCCTTGCCGCCGGCCACCAGCAGGCTGGCACCGATATTCTCGAACTGGAAGGGGCCGAGAGCCGCCTTGTTCGACGAGAGCCGCATATCGAGGTCGAGCCGCTGCAGCGGATTGCCGTTCAACAGCGCATCGATGGCGGTTTCGGCGGCCAGACGCATGGAGAAGGCAGCCAGGAACGGATTGAGGTTCATCTGGTCGAAGGCAAGCGTACCGGAAATCTTCGGCTTGCCCGCTTTCGTATAGTTCAGATCCATGATGCCGGAGGCAGCGGAATCGTTGACTTTGAAGCTCAGATTGTTGAAACGCAGGCCGTTGTCGATTGCTGCGATATTGGCGCTGAGCGAGATATTCTTGAGGGCGTCGGCTGCCGGCAGGCGCTGCCCGCTCCAGGCGATGAAGGAGGGCACGTTCGGCACGCTGAGATCCAGATTGCCCGAAAGTGCTGAAAAATCCGATATGCTGGTAATGCCCGTATAGGTCCAGCTGATCAGCGGCGAAACGAAGCTGGTCGTGGTGTTCACATTCTTGCCGGCGAAGAAGAGCAGGGGCTGCGTCGAGTCGAAATTCAGCTTGATGTCCTGGCCGTTGAAGCGGGCAAGAATGACAGCACTCAGCGATTGGGAAAGCCGCGGCCAGGCGATGTCGGCATTGACGGCGTTCAGCCTGTAGATGCTGCCGCTGCGCTCGTCGGCCATTTCGACGCTTCCATCCTCGATGGTCAGCATGCCGATGGCGGCATCCTGTTCCTTGCTCATCCGCATGCCCTGGCCGGGGGAGGTCTCGGCCTGTTCGATGGCCTTGGAAAGGCGGCCTTCGTTCGTCCAGTCGATCAGACCGTTCTCGTCGCGGCGGATATAGAGGATCGGGCGCAGAAAATGGAATTCGTGAAAATGCGCATGCCCACGGATCGCCGACCACAGGGAGAAATCCGCGGAGAGGCTATCGACATGGCCGAGGACTTTGCCGTTTCTCGACGGTTCGCGGATGGTGACCTGATTGAGCGTCACGCGTGGCGAGGGCCAGAATTCCAGTGTTGGATCGCCTTCGATCTGGGCGCGATACCCAGTCCAGTCCGACAGTGCCTTCTCGATGCCGGAGCGCACCAGACCGCTTGAAATCAGGAAAGGCGCGGTCGCTCTGAAGACAGCGAACACGATGAGGATCGTGAGAAGAATGATGCCGGTCGTGCGAGCAAAGGCAGGCAGCCAGCGCGAGGCCGAACGCATCGTCAACCGCCACTTGTTGTTTTTCGAAGCTCTCATGATCCCGTGGAGACTCTTGAACTGATAGGGATAATCTGCCTGAGTTTGCCGGATATAGGAAATGTTTGTCGGATGCAAACCTCACGCACTGGCAATACCCACAACACCGTGATTTTATTAATGCGCTGCAGCATTGCTTATATAGTGCAAAAAGCGGGAGAGAAATATGCAGGATCAGCAGCCGCTCTGGACACCGTCGGAGGAGTTTCGCCGCCAGAGCCCGATGTTCACTTTCATGCAGGAATGCAACCGCCGTTTCGACCTCTCGCTGTCTGACTTTGCCAGCCTCCACGCCTGGTCAATTGCCGACCGTGAAAGCTTCTGGTCGGCGGTCTGGGATTTCTGCGGTGTGAAGGGCAAGCGCGGTGAGCGGGCGCTGATCCATGGCGATGTCATGCTGGATGCCCGCTTCTTTCCCGATGCCGAGCTGAACTTTGCAGAAAACCTGCTCTCGCGAAGCGGCGAGGGCGATGCGCTTGTGTTCTGGGGCGAGGACAAGGTGCGCGATCGCTGGTCATGGGACCGGCTGGCCGCGATGGTATCTCGCCTGCAGCAGGCCTATCGTGCCGAGGGCATCGGCAAGGGAGACCGCATCGCTGCAATGATGCCGAACATGCCGGAAACCATCGCCTGCATGCTGGCGGCCGCGTCGATCGGCGCGATCTGGTCCTCCTGCTCGCCGGATTTCGGCGAACAGGGCGTCATGGACCGCTTCGGCCAGATCGAGCCGAAGCTCTTCATCGCCTGCAGCGGCTACTGGTATGGCGGCAAGCTGCAGGATGTCACTGCAAAGGTCAGCGCCATTGCCCAGCGCCTGAAAGCGCCCACCATCATCGTGCCCTATGCCGGCAATGCCGAAGCTGTCGTGGCGGCAACGCCGGGCGCGCGAATCCTCAACGATCTGGTTGCCCCCTTCGAGACGAAAGCGGTCGAGTTCGAGGCCGTCTCCTTCTCCCATCCGCTGTTCATCCTGTTTTCTTCGGGCACGACGGGTGTCCCGAAGTGCATCGTGCACTCTACCGGAGGCGCTTTGCTGCAGCTCATCAAGGAACATCGCCTCCACTGCGGTGTGGTGCCCGGCGAAAAGGTCTTCTACTTCACCACCTGCGGCTGGATGATGTGGAATTGGCTGGCGACCGGTCTTGCCGCAGGCGCGACGCTTTGCCTTTACGATGGTTCGCCCTTCGCCCCCGACGGCAACATTTTGTTCGACTATGCGCAGGAAGAGAAATTCGCGCTGTTCGGCACCTCGGCCAAATATATCGACGCCGTCCACAAGAGCGGCCTCACGCCGAAGACCTCGCACGATCTTTCGAGCCTGCGGCTGATGACCTCCACCGGCTCGCCGCTGTCGCCCGAAGGCTTCACCTTCGTCTATGAGGGCATCAAGGACGATATCCAGCTCGCCTCCATTTCCGGCGGCACGGATATCGTTTCCTGCTTCGTGCTCGGCAACCCACTGCAAGCGGTCTGGCGCGGCGAGATCCAGGGGCCTGGCCTCGGCCTTGCCGTCGATGTCTGGAACGACGAAGGCAACCCGGTGCGCGGCGAAAAGGGCGAGCTCGTCTGCACCAAGGCGTTCCCCTCCATGCCGGTCATGTTCTGGAACGATCCGGAGCGCGCCAAATATCGGGCCGCCTATTTCGAGCGCTTCGACAATATCTGGTGCCACGGCGATTTCGCCGAATGGACAGAGCATGGCGGCCTCATCATTCACGGCCGCTCCGACGCCACGCTCAACCCCGGCGGCGTGCGCATCGGCACGGCCGAGATATACAATCAGGTCGAGCAGATTCCCGAGGTTCTGGAGGCGCTCTGCATCGGTCAGGATTGGGACGATGACGTCCGCGTGGTGCTTTTCGTCCGCCTTGCCGCCGGCGTCGCCCTGACCGAAGACCTGGTCAAGGCGATGAAAACCCGCATCCGCACCGGCGCCTCGCCGCGCCATGTGCCGGCCAAGATCATCGCGGTTACGGATATCCCCCGCACGAAATCCGGCAAGATCGTCGAGCTTGCGGTGCGCGAGGTGGTGCACGGCCGTCCGGTCAAGAACAAGGAAGCGCTCGCCAATCCGGAAGCGCTCGATCTCTTCGCCGGGCTGGAAGAACTCAAAAGTTAAGGTGAGCCTTAAAATTGAGGGGGCAAACGATGACCATCGTTTGCTAACCTCGCGTTAAGAAAGCTTGGTCAAAAGTAAAGGCCAACTTGAGACCGTTCGCATGAGCTGGAGCGGATTGGAGCCACTCTCGGCTCCCGAGACATGAAGCTCCCCGACTCGAGCTTGCTTTCGACAGCATAAACTTCAAAGGCAGCGCGATTCGCTGCCTTTTTTTCGTTTCGCCCCGCGCGAAAACGCGTCTGCTCTGTACATTGCCGCCTTGAGCAAGTATGTGCACGCGTGAAGAAGAGGTTCGCGACGTGCGAGCCACGATGATCGCCGCCTGATGGCGCGCGAAGAATTCCGAAAGACAGATGATGACTGAATTCGAAGGCATCGCTCCTGCGATTGCCCAGGCTTTGGCGAAGCGCGGTTACGAGACGCTGACGCCGGTGCAAAAGGCCATGCTCGATCCGGGCCTGGCCGGCAAGGATGCGCTTGTCTCGGCCCAGACCGGCTCGGGCAAGACGGTTGCCTTCGGCCTGGCGCTGGCGCCCGGCCTGCTTGACGGCGCGGAACGTTTCGGCCGCGCAGGTGCGCCGCTGGCGCTGGCGATTGCACCGACCCGCGAACTGGCGCTGCAGGTGCAGCGCGAGCTGGAATGGCTCTATGGGCTCACGGGCGCCACGATTGCCTCCTGCGTTGGCGGCATGGACATGCGCACGGAACGGCGGACACTGGAACGCGGAGCCCACATCGTCGTCGGCACGCCCGGTCGGCTCTGCGATCACATCCGCCGCAATTCGCTCGATATCTCCGAACTGAAGGCCGTCGTGCTCGATGAGGCCGATGAGATGCTCGATCTCGGTTTCCGCGAGGATCTGGAATTCATTCTGGAAGCAGCGCCGTCCGAGCGCCGCACCCTGATGTTTTCTGCCACCGTGCCGCGTTCGATCGCCAAGCTCGCCGAAAACTATCAGCGCGATGCTGTCCGCATCGCGACCGCCTCTGAGGCCAAGCAGCACGTCGACATCGACTATCGCGCGCTGACCGTGGTGCCGAGCGACCGGGAAAATGCCATCATCAACGTGCTGCGCTACTATGAGGCGCGCAATGCCATCGTTTTCTGCTCGACGCGCGCTGCCGTCAATCATCTGACGGCTCGCTTCAACAATCGCGGCTTTTCGGTCGTTGCGCTCTCAGGGGAGCTCAGCCAGAACGAGCGCACGCACGCGCTGCAGGCCATGCGCGACGGCCGCGCCCGTGTCTGCATCGCCACCGACGTTGCTGCACGCGGCATCGACCTGCCGGGTCTGGAGCTGGTCATTCACGCCGATCTTCCGACCAATCCGGACACGCTGTTGCATCGCAGCGGCCGCACCGGCCGCGCCGGCAACAAGGGCGTCAGCGCCCTCATCGTGCCGCTCAGCGCCCGCCGCCGCACCGAACGCCTGCTGGAAGCTGCCCGCATCCGCGCCACCTGGGCAAAGCCGCCGTCAGCCGATGAAGTGAGCCTGCGCGACGATGAAAGGCTTCTTGCGGATCCGGTCTTTGAAGCGCCGCTTGCCGAAGACGAGCAGTCGATCGTCCGGCAGCTGTTGGAACGCCACGGCGCAGAGCAGGTCGCCGCCGCATTCCTGCGGCAATACCGCGCCGGCCATTCCGCGCCCGAGGAACTGCAGGACGTGCCGGCCGAAGGCGAGCGCCGAAAGCCCCGCCGGGACGATTTCCCGGTCACGCCTCGCGATGAGGGCTCGTCTGCGGGACGCAACGACTTCACCGATGGTCTCTGGGTATCGCTCTCTGTCGGACGCAAGCAGAATGCCGAGCCGCGCTGGCTGATCCCCATGCTCTGCCGCAACGGCAATCTGACCAAGCGCGACATCGGTGCCATCAAGATGCAGCCCGAGGAAACCTTCGTCGAGCTCTCGCAGGAGAGTTTTGAGCGCTTCCTCGCGGCCATCGGCCCTGACAAGACCCTGGAGCGCGGCATCCGCGTTAAGCCGCTTGCCGGCATGCCGGATTTCCAGGCCAAGCGGGAAGGCGGCTTCGCAAAGAAAAAGCCCTTTGCTGACAAGGGACCGCGTTCGAACGACGGCCCGAAGCCGAAATGGAAGTCCGACCGCAAGCCGGAGCGGGCGCATGCAGGCGAGGGCGGCGTTTCCGAGCGCTTCGACAAGAAGCCCTGGGCGAAAAAGCCCGGCAAGCCGGGCTTCGCCAAGAACGACGGCCCAGCAAAGGGTGGCAATCCGAATTCAAGGGCCGCGCGCAAGGCTGCGAAGGCACGCGGGGAGTAAGCTCGAACGCCGCGCTCAGGTCGGCGCGGCGTTCCATTGTCTTCCGGGGACGTCGCGGCGACAGTGAAGTCGCGGGCACTCGGCGAGTGGGCTGCGGACGTTGAGAAAATGTTCGTCTCGTGCGGTAGCCGTTGATCCGGCTTGACATTTGAAGCGCGTCAGGCAGAAAATCGATCATGGGGCTGCGATCACCCCACGAGGCTACGGCTGAAGAATCGCGTCCGTGAACCCGAGCCAACGGAGGACGCGCCATGCCGTCATTTCTGGAAATTACACCCGACAAGCTCAATCGTATTATCGGCACGCCCAATTTGCCTGCGATTATCGATGTTCGTAATGACGAGGATTTCGCCGCCGATCCTCATCTTATTCCCGGCTCCATTCGCCGCGACTATCGAAGGGTAGCCGACTGGGCGAACGAACTGGTGGGGCCTGCCATCATTCTCTGTCGGAAAGGACAGAAACTCGCCCACGGGGTTGCTGCCCATCTGCGTGTGGTCGGAAAGGAGGCGGAGGTCCTCGAAGGCGGGTTCGAAGCGTGGCGCAGCGCGAATTACATGCTGGTCGCCGAGGAAAAGCTGCCTCCTCGCGATGCCAAGGGGCGGACCGTATGGGTAACGAGGGCACGGCCGAAGATCGATCGTATCGCTTGCCCATGGCTGATCCGCCGCTTGATCGATCCGTCAGCAATCTTCCTGTTCGTTCCCGCAACCGAAGTTTCGGCCGTCGGCGATCGCTTTAAAGCGACACCATTCGATATCGAAGATGCTTTCTGGAGCCATCGCGGCGAGCTATGCACTTTCGATGTCATGATCGAGGAATTCGGTCTCGGCACAGAACCTCTCCTTCACCTTGCAACCATCGTTCGGGGCGCCGATACCGCCCGGCCCGACCTGGCACCTGAAGTGCCGGGGCTGCTTGCGGCCTCGCTGGGGCTTTCGCGGATGTTCAACGACGACCTGCAGCAGCTGGAAGCCGGCATGACGCTTTACGATGCCTTCTATCGTTGGTGTCGTGATGCAACGGAAGAGACGCACAACTGGCCAAATCCGAGGAAGATGTAAGCGACTATGACCGATCTCGTAAAAAATTTAGCCGAGCGATCAAGCGCGGCTGATCGGGACATCGTTCCCCTCCATGAGGCCCTCAAGGTCTGGACCCGCGTTGCCGCCCTGAGCTTCGGCGGACCGGCGGGACAGATCGCCGTCATGCACCGCATCGTCGTCGATGAGAAGAAATGGGTAGGAGAGCACAGGTTCCTTCATGCCCTGAATTACTGCATGTTGCTGCCTGGCCCCGAAGCGCATCAGCTCGCCATCTATATCGGCTGGCTGTTGAACAGGACGCTGGGTGGGATGATCGCCGGCATTCTGTTCGTCCTGCCAGGCTTCCTGGCAATCCTCGCGCTCAGTTATGTCTACGTCCTGTTCGGGAATCTTACCTTTATTGAAGGGATGTTTTTCGGGCTCAAATGCGCCGTGCTGGCGGTCGTCGTCCAGGCGGTCTTTCGCATCGGGAGCCGAGCCCTCAAGAGCAGGACTATGGTTGCTTTGGCCGCCGCTGCCTTCGTGGCGATCTTCTTCCTGCATGTTCCGTTCCCCGTCATCATCGTTGGAGCCGGACTTATCGGCTACCTGGCCTCTCGGGCAGGCGTTGCGGCCTTCAAAATGGGGGGAGGGCACAAGTCGGGCTCCGGGACAATTCTGGAGGACAAGGACTCTGTTCTTGGCGAGGAGATCCCTTTGCACGCTCGACCAAACCTCGCCTGGTCTCTGAAGACCTCGGGTGCGCTGGCGGCCGCGTGGCTCATTCCGGTTGCGGCCCTCCTGATGACGCTCGGTCCCGACAATGTCTTCTCCAAAATCGCGATATTCTTCAGCGAGATGGCAATCGTGACCTTTGGGGGCGCCTATGCCGTGCTGGCATATGTCGCACAGGAGGCCGTGCAGCAGCTGGGCTGGTTGCGGCCGGGCGAGATGCTGGACGGTCTGGGGATGGCGGAAACGACCCCGGGACCGCTGATCATGGTCACGCAATTTGTTGGTTTCCTGGCGGGTTATCGCAATCCCGGCACCCTCAGCCCTCTTGCGGCGGCAACCTTTGCCGCCGTGCTGACAACATGGGTGACCTTCCTGCCGAGCTTTCTTTGGATTTTCGCAGGTGCGCCATTCATCGAGAAGATGCGCGGCAATGTCGCGCTGACCGGCGCCATGTCTGCGATAACGGCAGCTGTAGTGGGCGTCATCCTCAATCTTGCGATTTGGTTCGGGCTGCATGTGCTGTTCCGAGAGACTGCAAGCTTCACCTATGGCTTCTGGGCGATAGATGTGCCCGTCCTGACCTCGCTTTCATTACCCTCGCTGGTGCTGACCTTGCTTGCCGCCATCGCCATATTTCGCCTGAAGATGTCGGTGATATCGACCTTATTGGCATCCGCAGCTTTGGGCGTTGGCTGGACTGTCTTCGTTTCCTGACGGAAGAGGCATGTGCCGCGTCATCTGCGAGACGTCAACCATACCCCCACCAGCGTCACTGCTAGTCCCGCGAACATTGCCGTTGTCAGCGGTTCGGAAAATAGAGCCCAGGCCCACATCATGGTCACCGGCGGGCTGAGATAGATGGCTGCACTGACCTGTGCCACCGGAAAAAGACGCAAGCTGACATAATAGACGGAATAGGCGACGAAGGTTGCGATCAACACCAGCCACATGATGCCGATCGCGAAGCCGAGGGTCATCGGCGGGGCAAGATCGCCCTGCATCCTGGCACAGATGCCGAACAATGCCGAAGCCGTCAGTGTGTGGATACACAGGCTTTGGTGAACGGGCATGTGCCCGGTGCGCTGCCGCTTGTGCAGGACCGAGGCGAAAGCAAAGACGAGCATGGAGCCGACCGTTACGCTATAGGCCCAGAGCGGAGCCGTGCCGAAGCTGAGGCTGTCGACCGATACGATCAGCACGCCTGCAATCGCGATGGCTGTTCCGAGCCACTGCCGCCGGCTTAGCCGCTCTCCCAGCACAGGTTGCGACAGGGCCGCGATCGCGAGCGGTAAGAGATCCGAAATCAGCGCCACCAGCCCGGTCGGGACACGCTGTTCGATCGCCAGCGCAAAGCCGCCGAGATAGAGGAAGACCGACATTACGCCGAACAGCATCTGCTGCCCTATCGCACGCGTCCGCATCCGTGGCCCGACCGAAAGTGCAAAAGGCAGCAGGATCAAGCCGGATAGAAGCGTGCGCCAGAACAGGACCAGCATGACGCTGGCCTCCTGGCTGGCATAACGAATGCCGATGAAGCCGGAGCTCCAGCTGACGATCAGAAGACCCGCCATCAAAGGCCAGAGGAAACGGTGCTCGTTTGGCGCGGGCTGCGATAGACTTTGGTCTGTCATCGGGTTCTCGATCGAATGTCCTACACAGCCCAGCCATAGGCGAGCACGGGCTCGATAGCACATGACAAATATCGATCAAGGCATGAAAATTCAGTCGCAATGCTCATGATCGTTTGCCAGATGCGGTCGCGCCATGCATTCTCTCCGCATGACTATGATTTAAGCCGAGTCTGCCATGACCGAATTGACAAGCCGACGTTTGGAAATCGATGCTCTGCGCGCGCTATGGGCGATCCGCCATCACGGCGGCATCACCCGCGCGGCAGAAGCCCTGGGCCTGTCGCAATCCGCCGTCAGCCACAAGATCAAGCGGCTCGAGACGAGTCTCGATTGCGATCTCCTGAGTCGCAAGCCTGGAGCGTCGATGTTCACCGCAGCCGGCGAGGATCTGCTCGATTATGCCGGGCGCATTCTCGGCCTGCATGACGAGGCGTTGCTGAGCCTCTCGAAGACATCGCTTGCCGGCCGCGTCGCCCTCGGCCTGACCGAGGACACGACCTGCACCGATCTTGCGCGCATCCTGGGGCGTTTCCGCCGCCTGCACCCGAATGTCTCCGTGCGCACCAAGGTCCGCATGAGTCTGATCCTTCGGGGAATGCTGGAGCGAGGGGAGCTCGACGCCGCCATTATCCAGGTTTTCGCCCATGAGGTTCGCCCGACCGATGTCGTTCTCTTTCGCGAGCAGTTGCATTGGGTCAAACATCCGGGTCTGTCTCTATCATCTAGCGGCCCGGTTCCATTCCTCTCTTTTGATGATGAATGTTTCTATCGCCGATGGGCGCTTGATATCGGGCAGGATGGCGGCGTGGTTCTGGAGACCGTCTTCGAATGTGCGAGTGCGGCAGGGATCATCGCGGCCGTAACCTCGGGCTTGGGTGTCGCACTTTTGAACGGCCGTCACCTGCAGCCTGATATGGAGATCATCACCCAAGGCCTGCCGACGCCGCCGGCTTTGGCCTACGTAGTCCGCCGCGGTCGCAAGGTGAGAAATCCCGCGCTCGATACGCTTGTGGCCGAGATCGAAAGCGAAATCAGCCGGTATGGTGGGTTGGCGCTGGCGAGTTGAGCTGGCAAGGCCATTGTCGATCGGACAATCGAAGCCTCCATCCAGGCGGCATCCTTCGAATACCATTGCTGTTCGGTAGCGAAAGCCGTTGCGGAGGTTTGCAGGCCTTGCGCGACTGAGGCAGAATATCGTCTGCGACCAGATTGCGGGATGGAGCGGCTTACCTATGCTGATCGGTTCATGTCACTGCGGTAAATCAGGCTGGACGCTCGAAGGCGATCCAGGCTCGATTACCGCCTGCAATTGCACGCTCTGCCGACGCTATGGTGCGCTGTGGGCCTATGACTACGAAGGGGAGCGGGTCTCCGTCATCGGCTCGACCGCTTCCTATACCCGCGCCGGCAAGGAACACCCTTCTCTCGAAATATTGTTCTGCCCGTCCTGCGCCTGTGTCGTGAGCTGGCGCGGTCTACGGCTGCAAAAGGATGGCCGCCGGCGCATGGCTGTCAATGTGCGGCTGGCGCCGTCGGATCTCGTCGCTGACCTGCCGATCGATCATTTCGATGGACTGGGCACGTTTGAAGACCTTCCTTCCGACGGGCGATGCGTGCGCGACCTCTGGTTTTGACGGCACGCCGAGATTATCTCAGTTCGCCAATACCCGCGGCGAGGGGAAGGTGATCTCGACCAGCGTGCCCTCGTTCGGGGCCGAGTTGATCGAGAAGGTCGCCCGGTTGGCGTCAACCATCGCCTTGGTCAGAGGCAGTCCCAGGCCCGTGCCGTCGCCGCGCTTGCGAGAATTGGTGGACACCTGCCGGAAGGGCTTCATCGCCTGCTCCAGCTCCGAGCGCGTCATGCCGACGCCGGTATCGCGGATGCGCAGGACGACGCTGCCGTTGCCCTCATACGCAGTCGACACGACGATCTGGCCGCCCGACGGCGTGAAGCGGATGGCGTTCGAAAGGATGTTCAGCGCGATCTGCTTGATCGAGCGCAGATCGGCAACGACATTTGGCACGGCTTGCGACAGAGCGGTGCGGATGATGACACGCTGGCTGTTGGCCTGCGGCTGCACCAGCGACACCGCTTCGGTGATCGCTTCGTTCAGGCCGACCGAGGCGAAGTCCAAGTCCATCTCGCCGGCTTCGATCTTCGAGATATCGAGAAGGTCGTTGACGATGTCGAGCACATGGCGGCCGGAGCGGCCGATATCGGTGGCATATTCGACATAGCGCGAATGGCCGATCGGCCCGAAGCGCTCGCCGGCCATCATGTCGGAAAAACCGATGATGGCGTTGAGCGGCGTGCGGATTTCATGGCTGACGCGGGCTAAGAAGTCCGTTTTATGGGCATTGGCGGTTTCGGCGGCGCGCTTGGCGTTGCGCAGCTCTTCTTCGGTGCGCTTCCATTGCGTGATGTCGCGAATGACGGCACAGTAGCCGTTCGACGAGTTCAACCGACCCATGGTCATGAACAGCGGCACGAAGCCGCCGGACGCCTCGCGGCCGATCACTTCGCGGCCGTCGTTCAGCACGCTGGCGACGCCATGGCCCGAAAGGCCGCCGAGATAATCGAGCACGGCTTTCTGGCTTTCATGCGCAAACAGCATGACGAAAGGTTTGCCGCGCGTTTCCTGGTCGTCATAATTGAAGAGGGCGCTTGCCGAGCGGTTCATCGAGCGGATCTCGCCGTCCTGGCCGATGATGATGACGCCATCCGTCGCCGTCTCCAGCGTCGAGCGCAGTTCCTCGATCTCCACCTGCAGCTTCGCGACCTTTTCGAGGATGCGCTCGGGGCGGGCTTCTTCAGGAATTGGCTGCTGCGGCGGCGCCGGCGGCTCGCTTCTTTCCACCGGCATCAACGCCAGCATCAAGGCCGTGCCGTCTTCCCACCGGATCGACTGCAGCCGGGCCGTCACCGGCACTAGTGCATCGTCGGCGCGCACGACCATTATCGTACCGGGCTGCTCGGTCTTGCCCTCCAGATCGTTGCGCTGCAGCAGCGCATCCAGGCCGCCGACCTGCTCGAGCTCGTCAAGGCTGTCATAGCCGGTCAGCCGCAGGAATTCCGGATTGCCGTGGATCAAGCGATCGCCGGCATGGACGAGGATCGCGAGCGGCAGCTGGTCGACGATATCCGGCGACAGGCCCGTGCGCATTTTCACGCGCGGCGGAATGGCGCTGCTCAGCACATCCAGCGGATCGAAATCCTCCTCCGGCTCGGCCGATGCCGGCGCCGCTTCGGCAGCAGTCTCATCACCCGCTTTCGGGCCGTTATCATCCGTAGCCTCGACGAATTTCACGACCGGCGACGACGCCTTCTCTTCTATACTTGGCGCGGTTGGTTGCTGGTCATCGGTATGGCCGTGCCCATCCGTCGTTTCGGGTGTCTCGGAGAGAATTTCGTCGGCCGCATTCGGCTGCGGAGGCGTATCTGCACCCTCCCCATGCTCATGTTGCCCGTCGTGAGGCTGCTCCACCGGCGGTTCCGTGCGCTTGCCGAAGGGCTCGAGCTGCCGGGCAATTTCGCGGAAGGCTGCTTGTTCGCTCAGCGAAAGGGCAGCCTGCGTCAATGTCCGGCGCTCGTGCAGGCGAACGACTTTGTCCGACTCGCGACGGTTCGGCGTCTCGGAAATCCGTAGGGCGGGCGGTTCGTAAGTGGAAGCCGGGTCGGCTTCTGCGCTATCCTGAGCGGGCCTTTCAATCTCTTCCGTCGCTGGAGATGGTTGAGCTTCGGTAGCTGGCGGCTGCTCGTTGGATGCAGCTTCCGCTTCGGGGGGCAACTCCGCGATGGCCGCGGCGTCTTCAGCTGCCTGGGTGCCCAGCGCCATGCCGCGCTTCATCGGATCTTCGATGGCATCCGCCAGGCGGACGACGCCGAAGCCCCGGAAGCCGTCGAATTCGCGGCTGCGGGTATAGGTCGGCAGGGCGGCGAGGTCGACCGGCACCGTTAGGCTCGTACCCTCCACCGGCCAGTAGATCGTGCGGCCGGACCATGTGTCGCGCCGCGCCAGTAGTTCCGCGATCTTGCCGTCCGGATCGAGATTGAAGCGGCGGGCGACATCGGCAAAGGCCGTGCCGGCAATCTGGGCGGCATGCGGCCCCACGGCATCGGCAAATTCACGGGAAACCTCGCTGAAATGGCCGGCGGCATCGATCTTCCAGACGAAACGGGTGGCGCGCCCATTGCGCTTGAAGCTGAAACCTTCCGCAGGGCTGTTTTCAATATCGGCGTGAGTTTCTGGATTGACGTGAGTTTCCGGCGGAGGCGTTTCCGCTGCCATCTTTGTCTCTAAGGCGGTGGCGTCTTCGTCATTTGGCGCCATTTCCGGCCGATGCTCATCGACGTGAGCTTCGGTCTCGGCAATTGCGCCGGGCGTGCTATCCGCATCGGCAGCCGCTTCCGTTCCGGCTTCGCTTGAGCTTCCGGTGGCTGGGGGCGCCTCCTGTTGCTCGTCCTCGCGATATTCCGGCGTCTCATCCAGCTCCTCGATATCAGCCACCGCATCGATGACGTCGCCGAAGGGTGCAGTCGGAGCGGGCTTCGGCTCCTCATCCGGTGCCGCTGCCTCGAGCTCGTTGCGGGTTTCTTGCGCCTGCGGTTCTATGGCCGCAACGGGACGGGCTTCCTCGGTAAGGCTTTCCGTCGGGTCAAGATGGCCAAGCACGGTTTCCACGACGAAGAGCAGGTGCAGGGCCGGAATTTCGGAAAGCTTGCCGATGGCGGCGGGCAGATAGCCATGTCCGGTCGGGATCGGCCGCTTGATCAGCCGGTCAGGCTGCGCGCCGGCCATGGTCGTCAGCATCCGCGCGGTCTGCGGCGTTACGCCGAGCGTCCTGAAGCCGGCAGAGGCGGTAACGATTTCGCCGTCGCGGCCGATGACGGCAATGTGGGTATCAGGATCGTCGAACCCGTCGATCATGCGCTTGGCGCATTCGGCCGATGAAAGCGGCTTCGAAGAGACCGGAGAGGAAAACAGCACCGCCTCTTCGCCGGCCTGAATGCGGATCAGCTCGACGGCGGCATTGACAACAGCCCGCTGGAAGCCGGAGGCCATGCGGATCAGGAATGTGCGCTGATCGCCGATAGCACCAAGGCCGCGCGCCGTCGCCTCGATCTGGCGGAACGAGACGTCGCCTGGCTTCGGTCCCTGTTCGACGAAATCGTAAATGACATCATAGCCGAAAAGGTTGGCGCCGGCGCCATTGGCCCAGAGCACGCGATCCATGCCGGTCGAGAACATGACCATGGCTTCACCGCGCGCGAAACGCTCCCGAACGCGCGGATGCACGGCAATGTCAATGAACGGATATTGAATTGCGGGCATTTTCCAACCTGTTTTGCGGGCGTGATCGCCTCTCGTGATTTAACAGTTTATTAATAACGGCGCCCCGCTTTTCGGTCCAGCGAACGGCCCATTTTTCGGCCGGAAAGGTTAACGCCTTGTGCGGCGCACAATTATGTTGCGCTGCACAATAATTTATATTATATACCCCTTACACAAGTTCACGACGGGCGCCTCAGGGAGGGCCCTTTTAGGAGCGTAATCATGGCTACTGTAAAGAAAGACGACGTTTTTTCAACGGCTGCATTCGATCCGTCCAAGTTCTCCGAATCCTTCCGCGATTTCGCTGAAAAAGGTGCTGCCCAGTCCAAGGAAGCCTTTGCCAAGCTGAAGGCTGCCACCGAAGAAGCAGGCAAGACGGTTGAAGCAACTGTGCAGACCGCACAGGCTGGCTCGGTCGAAATCGGCCTCAAGGCCATCGATGTTCTGCGCACCAATGCCGAAAGCTCGCTGGCTCACATGGAAGCTCTGCTTCGTGTCAAGTCCGTTGCAGAACTCTTCGAACTTCAGACCGCTTTCATCCGCAAGCAGGCTGAAGTCACCGTCGAGCAGGCGAAGTCCATTCAGGACACCACCAAGAAGGTTGCTGAAAAGCTGGCAAAGCCCGCCAAGGACGCCGCTGAAAAGGCAATGTCCTCCTTCAAGGCCTAATCACGTCCGATACGCCTCCCAAGGCACGAATGTCCCGCTCCCAGGTGAAAGCTTGGAGCGGGACTTTTCATTTGCGGCAAGAGCGGACCCGGTCGCACATCATCGTTGGATATCTGCAAAGCTTTTTTATATTGCGGGGAGATAGGACTTGAAATAATTTCAAAGTCCTCGTATGTCACCCCCGTTCGCGGCGACGCGAGCATGTGCGGTTGTAGCTCAGTTGGTTAGAGCGCAGGTTTGTGGCACCTGAGGTCGGAGGTTCGAGACCCCCCAACCGTACCATTCTCTCTCGGTCCATCCCGTTTCAAGTTGCCGGCCCTTTGGCCCCGCGGGTTATTTCTTGTCTTCAGGCTTCTTCGACACATGGCCGGGCGATATCGGATCGCTTGCCGGAAAAGTCTCTTCCAGCGCTTCCTCTAGATAATCGTCCTGTTCTTTGTGCTTTTTCTCGTCCAGTTTCTGCTGCTTCTTGTCGCTCATCGTCCTGGCTCCCTGATCGCTATCTAAAATACTAGGCTTCGTCGGGTCTTTGTCCAGCAGTGAGGGACGAACGGCTAGAAGTGGCAGACCGCGCCATGTCACGAATGCCGGGCCGCATGCCGAAATATCTTGGAACCGTCCGCATCGCTCGTCGTTGTGTCTCTATCGGCAACGAGACGAAAGGAGCGGACATGTCTGTACCGAACGAGCCGATCCCTGATACGCCTCCGATGCCAGAGCCAGGCTGGATGCCGAAGCCGCCCGTCGAGGAGCCGGATCCGGACAGGCTGCCGGATGAAGTTCCCGTTCCCAATCCGGATGAGAATGAAGAGCCGCCGAAGCATGCGGAGGCTCAGCCGCCGCATGCGCCGTCATGGTGGTGCAGCTTGATGCCGTGACCTCTGCCTGTGAGCAGGAGGCGCATTCATCGGCATCATTTTACAGGAAGATCCGCCGCTCTTCGCTGACCAGCTCCTGCAGGAAGTCCGCGACGGTGCGCACACGCACTAGGTCGCGGGCACTTTCATGATAGGTCGTCCAATAGGCGCGCCTAATGGACATATCGGGCAGGATGCGCGTCAGCTCCGGAAACTGCCTGGCGATGTAATCATGCAGGATGCCGATGCCGGCGCCGGAGCGAACCGCTTCCGTCTGGCCGATGGCGGTGGAGATCTCGAAGGAGGCATCCCAGCTGCGCATGATCTCGCCGGAAAAATTGAGCGAAGCCGTAAAGATCAGGTCCTCGACATAGCCGACACGCGGATGCAGCTTCAGCGCCTCGACGCTGTCGGGCAATCCCGCCTGCTCCAAATAGGCTTTCGAGGCATAAAGTCCAAGCGTGTAATCTGTCAGCTTCGAGGAGACCAAACGGCCCTGTTCCGGGCGTTCGAGCGTGATGGCGATATCGGCCTCGCGCTGCGACAGTGAAAAGGAGCGGGGAACGGGTACGAGCTGAATGCGCAGCTCAGGATAGCGGGCGATCAGCCGCCCGAGCCGTGGCGCGAGAAAGGAAACCCCGAAGCCGTCGGGCGCGCCGATGCGAACCGTGCCTGTGATCGCGCTGTCGAGATGACCGACGCTGGCTTGTGCGCGCAGCATCTCCGTTTCCATGCGCTCTGCCGCGTGCAGGAAGATCTCTCCTTCCGCCGTCAGGTCGCAGCCATTGGTGCGGCGCACGAGTAACCGCGTCTTCAGTCGTTCCTCCAGCGTCGTCACGCGGCGGGAAAGGGTGGCGTGGTTGACGCCCAGCCGTTTCGAAGCAGCCAGGATCTGGCCCGTGCGCGCCACGGCCAGAAACATGCGGACGTCATCCCAATCCATCAGCATATCCTCTCTTGCACTTTAAATCCTGTGGTCTTCCGCATGTCGTTATCGCAAAAACCGCTATACACTTTTGCGCGACATGCTTTCGGGCTTTAATTTTTGCACAACGGTTGCTTATAGCAGCTCATTGATTTGTGCAAATTGAAGTGCCATCCTGTCAGCATCCAAGAAAACGAGGAGGTACATCCATGCGTGAGATCGGTCATTTCATCGGCGGCAAGCACGTCGCCGGCACGAGCGGACGCACGAGCAATGTCTATAATCCGGCAACCGGCGAAGTGCAGGCGACCGTCGCGCTCGCGAGCGTCGACGAACTGCGCGCAGCCGTCGAAAATGCCAAGGCTGCGCAGCCGAAATGGGCCGCCACCAATCCGCAGCGCCGCGCCCGCGTCTTCTTCAAGTTCGTCGAGCTTCTGAACCAGAACATGGATGAGCTGGCGACGCTTCTTTCCAAGGAGCACGGCAAGACGGTCGAGGATTCCAAGGGCGATATCATCCGCGGCCTCGAAGTCTGCGAATTTGTCTGCGGCATTCCTCACCTGCAGAAGGGCGAGTTCACCGAAGGCGCCGGCCCGGCGATCGACATGTATTCCATCCGCCAGGCAGTCGGCGTCGGCGCCGGCATCACGCCGTTCAACTTCCCCGCCATGATCCCGATGTGGATGTTCGCGCCGGCCATCGCCTGCGGCAACGCCTTTATCTTGAAACCATCCGAGCGCGATCCGTCCGTGCCGCTCCGCCTGGCCGAACTCCTGATCGAAGCCGGCCTGCCTGCCGGCATCCTCAACGTCGTCAATGGCGACAAGGCTGCCGTCGACGCCATCCTGACGGATCCGGATATCGCTGCCGTTTCCTTCGTCGGCTCCACGCCGATCGCCCGATACGTCTATGGCACGGCCGCGATGAACGGCAAGCGCGCTCAGTGCTTCGGCGGCGCCAAGAACCACATGATCATCATGCCCGACGCCGATATGGACCAGGCCGTCAACGCGCTGATGGGCGCCGGCTACGGCTCGGCCGGCGAGCGCTGCATGGCGGTATCGGTCGCCGTCCCGGTGGGCGAGGAGACCGCCAACCGTCTCGTTGAAAAGTTGGTTCCGAAGATCGAATCCCTGCGCATCGGCCCCTACACCGATGAGAAGGCCGACTTGGGCCCGCTCGTCACCAAGGATGCCTATAATCGCGTGAACGGCTTGATCGATCGCGGTGTGGAAGAAGGCGCCAAGCTCGTTGTGGACGGCCGCGGCTTCAAGCTGCAGGGCTATGAGGACGGCTATTTCGTCGGCGGCACGCTGTTCGACCATGTCAAGCCCGACATGGACATCTACAAGACCGAAATCTTCGGACCGGTCCTCTCGGTCGTCCGTGCCAAGAACTACGAAGAGGCTCTCGACCTGCCGATGAAGCACGAATACGGCAACGGCGTCGCCATCTACACCCGTGACGGCGATGCGGCCCGCGATTTCGCTTCACGCATCAACATCGGCATGATCGGCGTCAACGTTCCGATCCCGGTTCCGCTCGCCTACCACTCCTTCGGCGGCTGGAAGGCCTCGAGCTTCGGCGATCTTAACCAGCATGGCACGGACTCGATCAAGTTCTGGACGCGCACCAAGACGATCACCGCTCGCTGGCCGTCCGGCATTAAGGACGATGCGGAATTCGTCATGCCGACGATGAAGTAAGCATCGTAATCATTGGCTTGTATCGGCCGCCGTCCGACACCGTTCGGACGGCGGCTTTTTTATTGCGTTTGTTTTCGATGGAGTCATCTTGTCAGGGCCGCTGTTTTCATTTAGAACAAAACAAGAACAACGGGAGGGCCGCGCGATGGCCGTGACCTATCAGATCGACTATCTCGAATTTCCGTCGAAAGACGGCCTGAAGACCCGCCGCTTCTTCGAAGAAGCCTTCGACTGGAGCTTTGTCAGCTATGGACCGACCTACCATGTCATCGAGGCGGCCGGAATAGATGCCGGCATAGATGGCGATGCAGGAGAGGCGGCCGGAACGCCGTTGCCCGTCGTGCGCACCACCGATCTGGAAGCCGCCCAGCGCGCTATCGAATTTGCCGGCGGCGTCATCACCCGTCCGGCTTTCGATTTTCCTGGCGGTCGTCGGTTCCATTTCCGTGAGCCGGGCGGCTGCGAAATGGCGGTCTGGATTTCCGTGCCATAAGTTTGGACATGGCCGGTTGGAGATCGGCACGGGCTGGACGGCCGGCTTTCTAAATAAGCTGAATATGAATTTCATATTTTGGAATTGTTCAAAACTAAGAAAGCCACTATATACGGGATCAGCCCCTAAGCAGCCTCGATTCCAGGAGATCGGCATGCGCTTGACCAAGCAGACCAATTACGCAGTGCGCATGCTGATGTATTGCGCCGCCAATGAAGGCCATCTGAGCCGAATTCCGGAAATAGCCAAGGCATACAGCGTGTCCGAGCTGTTCCTCTTCAAGATCCTGCAGCCGTTGACCAAGGCAGGGCTTGTCGAAACGGTGCGTGGCCGTAATGGCGGCGTACGCCTTGGCAAACCCGCGACCGATATCAGCCTGTTCGACGTCGTCCGCGTCACCGAAGACAGTTTCGCCATGGCGGAATGCTTCGAGGACGGCGTGGTGGAATGCCCGTTGGTCGATAGCTGCGGCCTCAACTCGGCGTTGCGCAAGGCGCTCAACGCCTTCTTCGACGTTCTGACCGAATATTCCATCGACGACCTCGTCAAGGCCCGCCCCCAGATCAATTTCCTCCTTGGCCTCACCGATAAGGATCACAAGGCGATCGCGAAGAAGCCGGTGATCGCAGCCCCGGCCGCCTGATCAGTCGTCTGAAATTCGAACAGTTTCGGTCCGCAGTTACCGCCGGTAGCTGCGGATTTTCGTTTGTATTGCCTCCTATCCGGGCAATAGGCGGTTGGCGGATTGAAAGAGGAAAACGGCAAATCGTTCCGAATCCACTAAAAGCATGCAGTTTTTTGCCAGAAAATTATCAATCCAGTGGTTTTTTCATCCAAAAATTTCCAAACTCTAGAAATTGGAAAAATTTTAGGCGGCGCTTGTTGCTTTCAAACTTAAAATAAAGTTCCATCGGCGCGATCCGGATGGGAACCTCTGGTGGTGTCCACGGCTTCAAAAGAATAACAAATCTGGGAAACGATATCATGAAAAAGATTTCTGTCCTGCTGGCAGTGACAGCCTTGGCTTCGGTCATGGCGACGTCCGCCTGGTCAAAAACGCTTGTCTATTGCTCGGAAAGCTCGCCGGAAGGTTTTGACCCGGGTCTCTACACCGGAGGCAATACTTTCGACGCCGCGTCGCGCACAGTCTATAGCCGCCTTGTCGAATTTAAGCATGGCAGCACCGAAATCGAGCCGGGTCTCGCGGAAAGCTGGACCGTGTCTCCGGATGGCAAGGAATACACTTTCAAGCTCCGCAAGGGCGTGAAGTTCCAAACGAACGACTATTTCACGCCGACGCGCGATTTTAACGCCGATGACGTGATCTTCTCGATCAGCCGTCAGCTGGGCACGGACAGCCCCTGGGCAAAGTATGTCGCCGGCGGCTCTTATGAATATGCCGATGGTATGGGTTTCCCGAAGCTCATCAAGTCGATCGACAAGGTTGACGACCTCACTGTCAAGTTCGTCCTGAACCGTCCGGAAGCTCCCTTCCTCGCTGACCTTGCCATGGACTTCGCCTCGATCCTCTCGAAGGAATATGCAGACAAGCTGCAGGCCGACAAGAAGATGGAACAGATGAACCAGCAGCCGCTCGGCACCGGTCCATTCGCCTTCGTCGCCTATCAGCCGGATGCCGTCATCCGCTACAAGGCGAACGAAACCTACTTCAAGGGCAAGGAAAAGATCGACGATCTCGTCTTCGCGATCACGCCCGACGCCTCCGTCCGCGCGCAGAAGCTGAAGTCGGGCGAGTGCAACATCATGCCTTACCCGAATGCGGCCGATATCAAGGACCTCAAGGCCGACAAGAACCTCAAGGTTCTTGAGCAGGCCGGCCTGAACGTCTCCTACCTCGCCTACAACACGCTGGTCGCTCCGTTCGACAAGGTCGAAGTGCGCAAGGCGATCAACATGGCTGTCAACAAGCAGGCCATTGTCGACGCCGTCTTCCAAGGTTCCGGTAAGGTTGCGACCAACCCGATCCCGCCGACCATGTGGTCCTACAACAAGGACATCAAGGACGACGCCTTCAATCCGGAAGAAGCCAAGAAGCTGCTCGAAAAGGCCGGCGTCAAGGATCTCAGCATGAAGATCTGGGCGATGCCGGTGTCGCGCCCGTACATGCTGAACGCCCGCCGCGCTGCCGAGCTGATGCAGGCGGACCTTGCCAAGATCGGCGTCAAGGTCGAGATCGTCACCTATGACTGGGCCCAGTACCTGAAGCTCTCTTCCGCCAAGGACCGTGACGGCGCAGCCATCCTCGGCTGGACCGGTGACAACGGCGACCCGGACAACTTCCTTGACACGCTGCTCGGCTGTGACGCTGTCGGCGGCAACAACCGTGCACAGTGGTGCAACAAGGAATTCGACGATCTGGTGAAGAAGGCCAAGCAGACGGCTGATGTCAAGGAGCGCACCAAGCTCTACGAACAGGCTCAGGTCGTCTTCAAGCGCGAAGCACCCTGGATGACCATCGACCATTCGGAAGAGTTCGTCCCGATGACGAAGAATGTCTCCGGCTATCATCAGGATCCGGTTGGCGTTCACCGCTTCGACGGCGTCGATATCGCCGAATAACGAAAAATCTGTGAGAATGCCCGGCTAGGACCGGGCGACCCGGCGGTCAGACACTCTGTCTGACCGCCGGAAAAATTTGGACATCTGCCATGTTGCGATTTCTCCTCAGCCGGCTAGCGGTGCTGATCCCGACATTCCTCGGCGTATCGATCGTCGCCTTCTCTTTCATCCGCCTGCTTCCCGGCGATCCTGTCATGCTGCTGTCGGGCGAACGCGTCATGTCGCCGGAACGCCATGCGCAGATCACCCACGATCTCGGCTACGACCAGCCGATGGTCGTGCAGTACGGCCGATATATCTGGAATGCCCTTCATGGCGATCTCGGCACCTCGATCACCACAAAGCGTGACGTGCTGACCGACTTTTTGACCTTCTTCCCGGCCACGCTCGAGCTGTCGATCTGTGCCATGATCCTCGCGATCTGTCTTGGCATACCGGCCGGCGTTTTCGCCGCCGTGAAGCGGGGCACGTGGTTCGACCAGAGCGTCATGGGCGTCGCCCTCGTCGGCTATTCCATGCCGATCTTCTGGTGGGGCTTGCTGCTTATCATCGTCTTCAACGGCTATCTGCACTGGACGCCGGTTTCGGGCCGTATCGGACTCATCTATTTCTTCAAGCCGATCACCGGCTTCATGCTGATCGATAGCCTTCTGTCCGGCCAAAAGGGCGCCTTCTGGTCCGCTTTCAATTCGCTGATCCTGCCGACCATCGTGCTTGGCACGATCCCGCTCGCCGTTATCGCCCGCCAGACGCGCTCGGCGATGCTCGAAGTGCTCGGCGAGGATTATGTGCGTACGGCCCGCTCCAAGGGCCTCTCGCCGCTGCGCGTCGTTTCGGTACATGCACTGCGAAATGCGATGATCCCCGTCGTCACCACGATTGGCCTGCAGGTCGGCGTGCTGCTCGGCGGCGCCATCCTGACGGAAAGCATCTTCTCCTGGCCGGGTATCGGCAAATGGATGATCGATGCGGTCTTCAAGCGCGATTATCCGGTGGTGCAGGGCGGCTTGTTGCTGATCGCCGGCATCGTCATGCTCGTCAATCTCGTCGTCGACCTGCTCTACGGCTTCGTCAATCCACGCATTCGTCACTAGGAGCGGCCCATGAGCACGGTTAGCGTCAAAACGGTTAGTGTCAAATCCGACCGTCCTTCCGCTCTTGCGGAGTTCTGGTATTATTTCTCTCGCAACAAGGGCGCCGTCATCGGCCTTGCGATCTTCCTCTTCGTCCTGTTTCTGGCAATCTTTGCCGGCGTCGTGGCGCCGCATAATCCCGATATTGCCTACGGCAGCGATATGCAGCGCCTGCCGCCCGCCTGGGCGGAGGGCAGCAACAGCAGTTTCCTGCTCGGCACCGATGCCAACGGTCGCGATCTCCTGTCGCGCCTCATTTACGGCACGCGCTTCTCGCTGTTCATCGGCCTCGTCGTCGCCTCGCTTTCGGCGATAGTCGGCATTTTGATCGGACTTGTCGCCGGCTATGCCCGTGGTCGTATCGACACGATCATCATGCGTGTCATGGACATCATTCTTGCGGTTCCGTCGCTGCTGCTCGCCCTAGTGCTCGTGGCAATCCTCGGCCCGGGTCTGATCAATGCGATGATCGCAATCTCGATCGTCAACCAGCCGCATTTCGTCCGTCTGACGCGCGCCTCCGTCATGGCCGAGCGGGACAAGGAATATGTCATCGCCTCGCGGGTTGCCGGCGCGGGCCATCTGCGGCTGATGTTCAAGACCATACTTCCGAACTGTCTGGGTCCGCTGATCGTGCAGGCGACACTCGCCTTCTCGGCCGCCATTCTCGAAGCCGCCGCGCTCGGCTTTCTCGGCCAAGGCGCCCAGCCGCCGACGCCGGAATGGGGCACGATGCTCGCCGACTCGCGCGAATTCTTCCAGAGCAACCCTTGGCTCGTTACTTTCCCCGGTCTCTGCATCCTGATCACGGTGCTCGCCATCAACCTGATGGGCGACGGCCTGCGCGATGCCTTCGACCCGAAGCTGAAGAGGTCGTAATGGCACTCCTCGATATTGAAAACCTCTCCGTCGAATTCCAGACCTCGTCCGGCCTTTTCCGGGCGGTCGATGGCGTCTCGCTGACATGCGACAAGGGAGAGATCCTGTCGATCGTCGGCGAATCTGGTTCCGGCAAATCCGTATCCATGCTTGCCATGATGGGCCTTCTGCCCTGGACGGCGAAGATCACCGCCGACCGCATGATGTTCGATGGCAAGGACCTGCGCGGTATCTCCTCGCGTCAGCGCCGCAAGATCATCGGCAAGGACATGGCCATGATCTTCCAGGAGCCGATGTCGAGCCTCAACCCGTGCTTCACGGTCGGCTTCCAGCTCGGCGAGACGCTCCGCATCCATATGGGCCTCGACCGCAAGGCGCGCCGTGAACGCTCGATCGAGCTGTTGAATCTCGTCGGCATTCCAGCCCCTGCGGATCGCTTGTCGAACTTCCCGCATCAGATGTCCGGTGGTATGAGCCAGCGCGTCATGATCGCCATGGCTCTCGCCTGCAATCCGAAGCTGCTGATCGCAGACGAGCCCACGACCGCCCTCGACGTGACGATCCAGGCGCAGATCCTCGACCTGCTCGTGCGCTTGCAGCGGGAGCAGGGCATGGCGCTCGTGCTCATTACCCACGACATGGGCGTCGTTGCCGAAACGGCGGAGCGCGTGCAGGTGCAATATGCCGGCCAGAAGGTCGAGGAGCAGCCGGTCAAGGAACTGTTCCGCGATCCGCATCATCCCTATACGGCAGCCCTTCTTTCGGCTCTGCCGGAGCGCGCCGAGGTCGGCGAGCGCCTGCCATCGATCGCCGGCGTCGTTCCCGGTCAGCACGATCGGCCGACTGGCTGTCTCTTTGCGCCGCGCTGCTCCTTTGCAACGCTGGAATGCGACAAGGGCGTCAAGCGTCAGGGGCCCGAACTGGGCGTAGCGCTATGCAATTATCCGCTGCAACATGGCAAGCCGCTCGGCCATCCCGGCATTGCCACCACGCAAAAAGCAGGAGGTGCCGCATGACCGGCGCTGTTCTCGAAGGGCGCGATCTCGCCCGCTTCTACACCGTCAAGCGGGGCACCTTCAAACCGGAAGCGACGGTCAAGGCGCTGAACGGCGTCAGCTTCAGCCTGCAGTCAGGCCGCACGTTGGCCGTTGTTGGTGAATCCGGCTGCGGTAAGTCAACGCTCGCTCGTCTGGTGACGATGATCGAAAACCCGACGGCTGGCGAGCTGCTGATCGACGGCAAGCCCGCCAGGCTCGGCGACCGCAGCCTGCGCAGCGCCGTGCAGATCGTGTTTCAGAACCCCTATGGCTCGCTGAACCCGCGCCAGAAGGTCGGCTCCATCCTGGAAGAGCCGCTGAAGATCAACACGGATGATGATGCCGCCACCCGCCGCCGCAAGGTGGAGGAGATGATGGCACGCGTCGGTCTGCGTCCGGAACACTATGATCGTTACCCGCATATGTTCTCGGGCGGCCAGCGCCAGCGCATCGCCATCGCGCGTGCCCTGATGCTGCGGCCGAAGGTGCTGGTGCTCGATGAGCCGGTGTCCGCACTCGATCTGTCGATCCAGGCGCAAGTCCTGAACCTTTTGATGGACCTGCAGAAAGAGATGGGGCTTGCCTATCTCTTCATCTCGCATGGCCTCTCCGTCGTGCGTCATATCGCAGACGATGTGATGGTCATGTATCTCGGACGTCCGGTGGAAACCGGCACGGCCGAAGAGGTCTTCAGCCGGCCGCGCCATCCCTATACTGCTGCCCTTCTGTCGGCGACGCCGATCGCCGATCCGGATCGCGAGAAGAACCGCATCCGCCTGCAGGGCGAGCTGCCGTCGCCGCTCAATCCGCCGAAGGGATGCCACTTCAACCCGCGCTGCTGGCGTGCCCAGGACAAGTGCCGGCAGGTCGAGCCGGAACTGGCGGGCGAGGGAACGCATAAATTTTCCTGTTTCTTTCCGCTGGATTGATCCAAGTTGCGAATCGGGCAGGTTCGACTTTCGCCTCTTGTTGCTTGCCCCTCACCCCAACCCTCTCCCCGTAAACGGGGCGAGGGGGCTGATCTTGCCTAGCGCTGCTTGTCCTAGGCGCGGTGACCGATTGGCTTGCTCCGTCGTTCCCTCGCCCCGTTTACGGGGAGAGGGCTAGGGTGAGGGGCTAGGCAATCGGATGCGTCGACGGCAGACCCGCCTGACGATCATTGGCATCCGTCATTCAAGGCAGAAGACAACATGAGTGAAACATCCAAAATCCCGTTTGCCATCATCGTCATGGGTGTCAGCGGCAGCGGCAAATCTTCAATCGGCGAGGGCGTGGCTGCTCAGCTCGGCATCCATTTCATCGAAGGCGATGCCCTGCATCCGGCCGCCAACGTCGAGAAGATGAGCAAGGGCATCCCCCTGACGGACGAGGATCGCTGGCCCTGGCTGGAAAAGATCGGCCAGGAAATATCGGCAAGTCTTGCGAAAGGCGAAGGCGTTGCCGTTACCTGCTCGGCGCTGAAGCGCGTCTATCGCGAACGGCTGCGGGCGTCTGCCGGTGGCCACCTCTATTTCATCTATCTCGAAGGCTCGAAAGAGCTGCTGACGAAGCGTATGGGCGAGCGCAAGGGGCATTTCATGCCGACGTCGCTGCTCGAAAGCCAATTGCAGACTTTGGAAGTGCCGACCGGCGAGCCCGGCGTCGTCACGGTCGACATTGACGCCACGATCGAAGAGATCGTCGATGCCTCTGTCAAAAGCTTGAAAGCAATTCTCTAAATCATAAGCTTACGGTGCAAACCGGCCCGGAGCATAAGCCGAAATATCGATAAAGGGCTTTTCGCCGGTAATGAGCTCGGCGAGCACGCGGCCGGTCACGGGCCCGAGCGTCAGCCCGTGATGAGCATGGCCGAAAGCAAACCATAGGCCGTTGTGCCGTGGCGCCTTGCCGATGATCGGCATCATGTCTGGCGTGCAAGGCCGCGCGCCCATCCAGGGTTCCGGGTCGAGCCGCTCGCCGAGCGGGAAGGTGGTGCGCGCGACGGCTTCGGCACGGTCGAGCTGGACCGGTGTCTTGGGAGCATCGCGCAGGGCGAATTCGGCGCCAGTCGTCAGCCGGATACCGCGGCTCATCGGTGCCAGCAGGTAGCCGCGCTCGGCATCCAGCGTCCAGTTGTTGAGGATGGCATTGCCCTCGGCGGCGTAATGCATGTGATAGCCGCGCTTGACCCCGAGCGGAAAGGCATAGCCGAAGCGTTTCGTCACGATATCGGCCCAGGGGCCGAGTGCGACGACGACATCCTCCGCCTCGATCGACCCTTCCGCCGTCACCATTCTCCAGGCGGAGCCGGCCATGCCGAGCGAGACGGCATCCCCGGTCGTCACACGGCCGCCAATGCTTTCGAAATAGCGGCGATAGGTCGCCGTCAGCCCGTGCGGGTCGAGCACCGACCAGGGGTCGCGCCAGCGAAGCGCGCCGGAAAAATTGCCTCTGAGATGCGGCTCCATGGTTGTGATCTCCGCACTGCTCAGTGCGTCGTAGCCGATCCCGAATTCGCGGTTGAGGCGCGCGGCCTCGGCAAACTCGGCGTCGCGCTTCTCGTTCGAACGGAACAGTTCCACCCAACCGTTCTTGCGAATGAGCTCTTCGGCATGC
The DNA here is from genome assembly GCA_900472485.1 of Hyphomicrobiales bacterium. Lineage (GTDB taxonomy): Bacteria > Pseudomonadota > Alphaproteobacteria > Rhizobiales > Rhizobiaceae > Rhizobium. The sequence continues at coordinate 52,266 of UCII01000018.1, read as the reverse complement.
GAGGCTTCGATGAGATCGTTGTGCTCGCTGACAGAATGTTCGATCAGCGGCGCATAGGCGCGCGAAATCATCTCGTGACGCTTGGTGTTGGAGTTCCACCAATAGCGGGCGAGGAAGGCGATCTGCGCCGGCAGGGCGCGCAGATGATAATGCGCGTCGATGCGGTTGTTGAAGGCATAGCGCAGCAGCAGACCGAACTGTTGCGGAAAGCCGTAGGGCACGACACCTTCGCGCTGGATCAGGCCGGCATTGCCGAAGGATGTTCCCTGGCCTGGTGGCTGGCGGTCGACGAGGACGACTTGCCGCCCCCGTCGCTGCAGATGGATTGCCGTCGAAACGCCGACGATGCCTGCGCCGAGAACGATTGCGTCCTTTGTCATCTTATCCTGCTATCCGCATGCCTATTGCATTGCCGCCCGGTCGTTCCGCATGGCCTGACCGTGCTCTAAGCATCGAAAATGCCTGCCAAATTTGAGCGGCGCAATTGAAAAATGCGGATCAGTTTGCAGTCTGTCGCAGGCCGGCGTTTTCGGCGCGGATTCGGATTGCGAGAATGATGCCGTTGAGCACAGAAAAGATTGCGGCATAAAGCGGCAGCCCGAAAGCAAGCGGCAGCACGGCGATCTCGCCGACGACGACGGCATAGTTGGGATGGCTGAGGAAACGATAGGGACCTTTGGTCACCAGAGCGGCGCCGGGCAATATGATGATGCGCGTCGTCCAGCGTTCCCCAAGCGTCGCCAGCACCCAGAGGCGCGTCGCCTGCAGCACCATGAACAGCACGAACCAGAAGGGATCGACCGGCCGGCCGATGGCTAAGAACCATAATCCGATCAGCCAGGCCGCATGCATCGCCACCATGAAGGGATAGTGCTCCGCTGCATGTTCATGGGCTCCGCGGGCAAGGAGTGCTGCGGTGTTATGCCTTGCATAGATGAGCTCCGCCAGTCGCTGCAGCGTCACGAAGGCCAGAAGCGTGATCGAAGGCCACAGCATCAGGCGACCCTCTTCAAGGTGATGCAGCTTGCCGAAAATCCCGGCCCCATGGCAAGCAGGGCGGAACGTTCCGGCAAGCCAGCCGTGATCGCGCGCTCGAGCACGAACATTACGGTGGGCGAGGACATGTTGCCGTAGTCGCGGATCACCTCGCGTTCGATATCGAGCGAGCCTTCTTCAAGGCCGAGCGCGCTTTCGAGAGCCGCCAGTACCTTGGCGCCGCCGGGATGACAGATGAAGCGGTCGATATCCGAGAGTAATAGCCGGGATCGCTCCAGGATGCCGGCAACGGCGCTCTTGAGATGCGTTTCGGCAAAGACTGGCAGCGATTGTTCGAGGATGATGCCGAAGCCGGTATCGTCGATTTTCCAGCCCATGATGCTGAGGCTGTCGGGGAAAAGATGTTCGCCCGTCGATTCGATCTCTGCAATTCCGCCTTCGCCGGCCCGCAGCACGCAGGCTGCTGCTCCATCGCCAAACAGCGCGGTGGCAATGATGTTGGGCCGTGTCAGTTCGTCGAGCCGAAAGGCAAGGGAGCAGAGTTCGATCGAGATAAAAAGGACAACAGCGCCCGGATGGCTTCGTGCCATCTTCGTCGCGACCGCAAGACCGGATACGCCGGCTGCACAGCCGAGCCCGAAGACCGGCACGCGCTCGATATCGCTGCGGAAGCCCATCAAGCCGGCGAGCCGCGCGTCGAGGCTCGGCGTCGCAAGTCCGGTGGATGAGACGGTAACAACGCAGTCCACATGCCGGGCCTCAAGACCGGCGCGTTGCAGCGCTGCAGCCGCCGTCCGGCGGAAAAGCTCCGAGGCCACCTCTGTATAGGCAGCCATGCGATCCCGCCAGCCATGCGGCTCTTCGAACCAGCAAAGCGGCCGCGCCACATGGCGCTTGCGGATGCCGGTGCTTTCGAACACGCGGGCGAGATATTTGAAGTCCTGAAAGCGGTCCGAGAACAGACGGCCAGCCGTCTCGGCAGCGTCGGTCTGGAGAATGATATTGTCGGGCGTTGCGACGGCAAGGCTTAGAAGTTTGACGGTATCGGTCACGAGTTTCTCCTGCGCCCTTGAGGGGCATGTCGGCTGAAACACGTGATAGAGGTGGTCTATTCGATGCCGGAGCAGTCACGAAAGAGTGACGGCGTCTCGACATAGGATATGTCGAAAAAATTCCGGGGTCGTTCGAATAAAATATGCAGACGGTGTGTTCTCCCCTCGCAACGTTCATTTTGCCAAGGAGACCTTCCATGACGACCAAAGCATTTCGCCTGGCTTCCATCGCCCTCGGTGCAAGCCTGACCCTCGGCGCTTTCGCCGTTCCCACCTTCGCCGCAGGCGACGATTCCAGTACGACGCCGACCTGCAAGAAGGGCGAGATCTACGATCAGAAGGCGAAGAAGTGCGTCAAGCAGCAGAGCGCCAACGTCACCGACGAAAACCGCGCCGACTACGCCTATTCGCTCGCCAAGAAGGATCATCGCTACGAGGAAGCCCTGGCCGTTCTCGACACGATGAAGAACCCGAACACGGCGGAAGCGCTGAACTATCGCGGCTATGTTACCCGCAAGCTCGGCCGCACGGACGAAGGCATTTCCTATTACCAGAAGTCCGTCGCCATGGATCCGAAGTACACGCTGGTTCGTGAATATCTCGGCGAAGCCTACGTCATCAAGGGCCAGATGGACCTCGCCAAGGACCAGCTGAACACGATCAAGACGCTCTGCGGCAACACGAGCTGTGAGGAATATCGCGATCTCCACGCCGCGATCATGAATCCGTCCAGCTTGTGATCGCAGGTCAGCGCCGGGGATAAAGACGAGAAGCAGGGAGCTTTGCGAGGGATATGGGAGTGATGCCGGTCGCTCGTGGCGCAATTTCTGCTTATAGTCTGACGGCAACGGAGCCGCCAAAAAGATCGGCGGCTCCCGGACATGCGAAAGCGGCGGAGGATGCCATAGCGAGCGAAGAGGATATCAGGGCAGGCCTGTCCCAACATCTGACGCGGCTGTGGCGCTATGGTGTCGTGCTGTCGCGTCAGCGCGACGTGGCCGACGATCTTGTACAGGCGACCTGTGTCAGGGCTCTGGAACGGGCGGCGCAGTTTACCGCCGGCACGAGGCTCGACCGCTGGCTCTTTGCCATCCTGCATTCGATCTGGCTGAACGAGGTCCGATCGCGCCGAGTGCGTATGGGGCAGGGCTTTGTCGATGCCGATGAGACACTCGTATTTGATGGTGCTCGCGAAACCGAAACGCATGTTCTGGCCGGGCAGGTGTTGCAGCGCGTTCAGGCCCTGCCGGAAGCGCAGCGCACCGCGGTGTTCCTGGCCTATGTCGAAGGGCTTTCTTATCGCGAGGTGGCCGACGTTCTTGATGTGCCGATCGGCACCGTCATGAGCCGGTTGGCGGCGGCGCGGGCGAAACTCGCCGAAGGCATGGGGATAGCGGCGGACGGAAAATCATCCGGAGGTGAGCGACTGGGGAATGGAAATGAGTGAATCGCATAAAGGACAGATGCCCTCGGACGAGCAGCTCACCGCCTTCATCGATGGCGAGCTGAATGCTGCCGAGCGCGAGCGGATCGAACGATTGATCGCCGACGACGAGCAGGTGGCGGAACGATTCGATTTTCTGTCGCGCAGCACCTTGCCCTTCGCAGAGGCATTCCAGCCGATGCTTGATGAGGCACCGGCTGCGAAGCTGGATGCCATGCTTGCCGCCATTCCCTCGTCCAAGGAGGACAAGGTCCGCGCCGCTGGCATCGGCCGCCGCGGTTTCCTGGCCGCAATGGCCGCGAGTTTCGTCGCCGCCATTGCTGTCGACCGTGCAGTGATTGGTATCGGCCGTAAGCGTTCGCAGCCGGACGAGGATGCCGAATGGCGTGCAGTGGTGGCCGAATATCTCTCGCTTTACACGGTGGATACGCTGAGTGCTCCGGCCGGCGATCGCGCGCAGCAGGTTGCGCAATTGAATGAAGTCGGTGCCAAATTGAATCTGTCGCTGGCGCCCGAAGCCGTCGCCATGCCGGGTGTCGAGTTCAAGCGTGCTCAGATCCTGAATTATGACAGCAAGCCGCTGGCTCAGATCGCCTATCTCGATCCGGAAAGTGGTCCCATGGCGCTCTGCATCGTCCGATCCGCCAAGGGTGCGGCGGCGCCGGACATGGAAAATCGCAAGGGCATGAATGTCGTCTATTGGTCGAGCGCCACCCACGCCTTCATGCTGATCGGGCATGCGCCGATCGACCGGATGGAGCAACTTGCGGCTGATGTCAGGGCGCATCTGATCGCCTGAGGGCTGTTTGGCGCGCGACTAAAATGGCGTGATTCAAAAAGAATTTGGCGAAAACCCATCCTGCTGGTATTCTTTGCCCAACGAAAATCGAACGAGCGCCAGCAGCATACCTTCAGGGGCCTTGCGCGGCGCGGTGGAAAAGATACGTGAGTGACCCCGACAGCGGCCTAGCGCCGCAGGCAGACGGGGCGTCGGCAGCAGAGCGCAGGAAGGGTAAATCCTCCCGGCGCGCGAAGCGTAAGCGCGGTCACGGCCGTCCGAACGCTCATTCTGCGGAGGCCGCCCAGGCAGGCAAGTCCAGCCAGGTGGCGCAACGCCCAGCAGAGGATGAGGCCGGCTTACCGGCCAAAAAGCGCAAGCGCCGGCGCCGCGCACGCGCAGCCCAAGGTGGCGTGCATTCTGCTTCCCAGACACAGCAGCTTTCGGCATCGGCTGAGCATCGTGCCTCGACGGATCATGGCCATCCGTCTTCGCATAAAAGCGGCAAGAACCGGCGCAAGCATCGCAGCAAGCGTGGCCTGCAGGGCCGGCCTTTGGTGCATGAGAAAGTGGCGCAGATCGTCGCGCCTGCCAATGCGCCTTCGAACGCGCATGCGTCAGTGGCCCATGACGAGCATCGCCAGATCAGGCAATCGCCGCCGCGCCGTGAAGGGCAGGGGCACCACCACTATACCGACGCCGATTCCCGCCCACTCGACCTCTATGCTGCTCTTGATCTCGGCACCAACAATTGCCGCCTGCTGATCGCGCAGCCGACACGTCCGGGGCAGTTTCGGGTGGTTGATGCCTTTTCGCGCATCGTGCGCCTCGGCGAAGGACTTGGGGCCAGCGGACGTCTGTCGAGCGATGCCATGGATCGGGCTGTGGAGGCGCTGCGCATCTGCGCGGCCAAGCTGAAGACGCGCGAAATCCGGCGCATGCGGCTGATCGCGACCGAAGCCTGCCGCGCGGCGGACAATGGCGAAGCTTTTCTTTCACGAGTGACCGAAGAAACAGGACTCCAGCTCGAAATCATTGATCGCGAGACGGAGGCCCGCCTTGCCGTTTCCGGCTGCTCGTCGCTGGTGGGACCGGAGGCGCGCTCTGTCGTTCTGTTCGATATCGGCGGCGGCTCCTCCGAGATTGCCGTCATCCGTATCGGCGAGAACCGATCCAGCCGGCTGGCCAATCACATCACCCATTGGACCTCGCTGCCCGTCGGTGTCGTCACACTCTCCGAGCGGCATGGCGGCCGCGATGTAACGCCTGAACTGTTCGAGACCATGGTCACCGAAGTTCAGCGCATGCTCGAGCGTTTCGATTGCCCGCCGGTGCATGGCGCCGCGCGCGACAGCGGCGATTTCCACCTGATCGGGACTTCGGGCACGGTGACGACGCTTGCCGGTGTTCACCTCGATCTGCCGCGCTACGACCGGCGCAGGGTCGACGGTGTCTGGCTGTCGGATGATGAAGTGAGCGCGATGCAAGCCAAGCTCTTGTCCTGGGATTTTGCCGGCCGCGCCGCCAATCCCTGCATCGGGCCGGATCGCGCCGATCTCGTGCTGGCAGGCTGTGCCATTCTGGAGGCGATTCGCCGCCGCTGGCCGAGCCCGCGCATGCGCGTTGCCGATCGCGGCCTGCGCGAGGGATTGCTGACCGACATGATGGCAGACGATGGCGTTTGGCGGCGGGGTCGCTCGCGCCGGGGTCATCGACCGAGGGATATGAAGGGGCCGCAGACGTGACCAAGCCAACCATCGCCGGCAACCGCACGGGCCGCAAGCTCGGCCAGCGCGTCAAGAAAAAGAAGCTGAAGGCTTCGTCGCGCCAATGGCTGCAGCGCCATATCAACGATCCCTATGTGCAGCGCGCCCAGCTTGAGGGCTACCGCGCCCGCGCCGCCTTCAAGCTGCTGGAGATCGACGAAAAGCATCAGATCCTCAAGGGTGCTCGCCGCATCATCGATCTGGGTGCCGCTCCGGGCAGCTGGTCGCAGATCGCCGCCAAGGTGACCGATTCGACCGAGGAGGATATCCGCGTCGCCGCGATCGACTTCCTCGAAATGGCACCGATCCCCGGCGTCAGCATCCTGCAGCTCGACTTTTTGGAGCCGGATGCGCCGCAGCGGCTGATCGATGCGGTCGGAGGTACGCCCGATCTGGTACTGTCGGATATGGCCGCGCCGACGACCGGTCATCACCGGACCGACCATCTGCGCACCATGCATCTCTGCGAAGTGGCGGCGCATTTCGCCGTCGAGGTGCTGGCCGAAGGCGGGCATTTCCTGGCCAAGACCTTCCAGGGCGGCACCGAGCGCGACCTCCTGACCTTCCTGAAGCAGAATTTCCGTCAGGTCATCCATGTAAAGCCCGGCGCATCCAGAGCCGAGTCGGTGGAAATGTTCCTGCTGGCGAAAGGCTTCAAGGGCCGGAAGCCGGAAGACGAGACGGAAGAAGAGCAATCCGCCGCCGGGCGTTAAATCCGGCGACCCTCGATCGCTAAACTGACGAAACCCTCATTGCGCTGCTGTTTGGCTGAAGCGCAAAGAGAGCTGGACCATCACTTTACGGCCGTCTGCTCTACCTGCGGCTGTACCGCCGCGACACGCTTGAGGCCAGCCTTGTGGCCGGAAACCATGGCGCCGGCGCTGCGATCCATGCGGATGAAGGGGAGGGTGGCGACCACGGTCAGGATCGAAATGCAGAAGAACGCGATGTGGAAATCGCGGACCTGCAGTTCCGTACCGCTGAAGAAGGTCGAGGTTTCCAGGATCATCGCGGCGACGGCAACGCCGAGCGCCAGACTGATCTGCTGCATGACCGAGCTCATCGATGTCGCCTGGCTCGCCTGCTTGTCGGTGATATCGGCAAAGGCGAGCGCATTGATGCCGGTGAAGAAGAACGAGCGCGAGAAGCCGCCGATCAGCAGGATGCCGACGATGATGAGATGCGGCGTCCACGGCTGGAAAAGCCCGGTGCAGATCGTCGTGACGGTCGTGACGGCAGCAGCCGAAAGCAGCGCCGTCTTGAAGCCGACGGCGGTGAAGACACGCCGCGCGATGAACTTGGTAGAGATTGCGCCGATCGCGCCGGCAAAGGTGATGAGGCCGGACTGGAACGGATTAAGGCCGAAGCCGAGCTGCAGCATCAGCGGCGTCAGGAACGGCATGGCGCCGATGCAGATGCGGAACAGCGTGCCGCCCGTCACCGAGGCGCGGAAGGTGGCGTTCTTCAGCAGCGTGAGATCGAGGATCGGCGCCGGATGCCGGCGCGCATGGCCGATATAGAGGAAGCCGCAGACAAAGCCGATGACAACAGCCGAGATGCCGATATAGGGCGGCAGCGCCGGCAGGCTGATGACAGACATGCCGAAGACGACCCCGGAGGCGGCAAAGGACGTCAAAAGGAAACCGATGACATCGAGTTTCGGTGGCTTGGTCGCCTCGACATCGGGCAGAAAGATAGACGCCAGGATCACGCCGAGGATGCCGACGGGCACGTTGATCAGGAAGATCCAGTGCCAGGAAGCATAGGTGGTGATGAAACCGCCGAGCGGCGGGCCGGCAAGCGGGCCGACGAGCGCCGGGATGGAAAGCAGCGCCATGGCTGAAACGAGGTCGCTCTTCTGCGTGGTGCGCACCAGCACGAGGCGCCCGACCGGCGTCATCATCGAGCCGCCGACGCCCTGCAGGAAGCGGGCGAAGACGAATTCCAGCAGGCCGCCCGAAAAGGCGCACATGATGGAACCGATGACGAAGACGCAGATGGCGACGCGGAAGATGTTCTTCGCGCCGAAGCGATCCGCCATCCAGCCGCTGATCGGGATGAAGACGGCCAGCGACACCATATAGGAGGTCAGGGCCAGCTTGAGCGTGATCGGGCCGACATGGAGATCATTGGCGATGGCCGGCAGCGCCGTCGCGATGACAGTGGAATCCATCTGTTCCATGAAAAGGGCTACGGCGAGGATCAATGGAACGATGCGATTCATGGGCATCCGCCTCGATAGGTCTGTCTGCGGTATGGCTGTCGCTTTTGGCGCGATCAGCCGCTCTGTAGTCCTATGCGAGGTCGCTGCCAATCCTGGATTTCGCTCCATGGACCACAGGGGATCACGTCTTCGTGATTCCGCCACCGCAGGGCATGGAAAGCGGGATTTGACATATGCTAAGAGCATGGAAATGCTAAGCGCATAAAACGTCGTCGGTGTATTAGCGGAATTGGATTGTCTTGTCATGACCAATTTTCGGTTGTAGACGCGCAACTTCCGGTCCGCTGTCGCCGGCGATGACGATAGGCGCGGCTTACGCTGCGCATCAACGTAAGGAGTGAGTTCATGACAGCCGTCCTGCCCCCGGATACGCATCGGTTCAAATTGGGATCCTGCACCGTCACCGTCGTCAAGGACGGTGCCAGCATCATGGACAATCCCTGGGAGACCTTCGGCTCGAACCAGGCGCCCGACACCGTTCGCAAATTGCTGGAGCAGAATTTCCTGCCGACGGAAAAGCTCGTGAACAGCTACGCGCCCGCCATCATCGACACCGGTTCCGACGTCATCGTCGTCGATACCGGCTTTGGTGCGGCCGGACGTGCGCGTGGCCTCGGCCGCTTTCGCGAGGGGCTGAAGGCTGCCGGCTACACGCCGGAGCAGATCACGGTCGTCGCTCTCACGCATTTGCATGGCGATCATATCAACGGGCTGATGGAGGAGGATGGCCCGGCCTTTCCGAATGCCCGCTACGTTGCCGGCGAGATCGAGTATGGGTTCTGGACAGACAAGGCGCGCGAGGGAACGCCGGCCGAGGGCGGCCACAAGGCAGTCCTCGCCAACGTCGTGCCCTTCGCCGAGAAGATGACCTTCCTTAGGGATGGCGATCAGATCGTCCGCGGCATGACCGCGATGCTGGCACCGGGCCACACACCCGGCCATCTCGTTTTCCACCTGGAATCCGACGGCAAGCAGCTCGTCATGACCGGCGACACCGCCAACCATTATGTCCTTTCGCTCGGCCGTCCGGACTGGGACGTGCGTTTCGATCTGGACAAGCCGCAGGCGGCCAAAACCCGCCGCCGCATCTTCGACATGATCGCCGCCGACCGCATCCCCTTCCTCGGCTTCCACATGCCTTTCCCCGCCGTCGGTTTCGTCGAAAAGCAGCCGGAAGGTTTTCGCTATGTTCCGAAGAGCTACCAGTTCGATCTGTGAGCCAATTGGGGGCGTCGGCATCGCACATGCCAAATGTGCGATGCCGGCTTCAATTCTGGGCCGCTGCACTCTGCCCAAGGCGAGGCTCTGTCCCCGCCAGCAGCCGCTGAATGTTGGTGCGATGGCGTATTATGACGTAAACACCGCCCACAATGACCAACAATCGATAGGACAACGGCTGCTCCAGGCGGCAGATAAGGGCAATCGCGGTCAATGCGGCCAGGATCGATCCCAGGGAAACAATCCGGAACACGGCCAGCAAAATCCCAAACACCGTAACGGCGCCCAAGCCGACCGGCCAGGCTATCGCCAGCAATAGGCCCAATCCAGTTGCGACGGACTTGCCGCCTCGAAAATTCAACCAGATCGGACGGCTATGCCCCAGCAATGCGGCGAGCCCGGCCAAGCAAATCGCCCAAGGCACCCAGACCTGTTGATTGTTCGGATCAAGCGCCGTCGGCGAAGCGACCGGTGTGAGTGTGTCGAGCCAAGGATAGAGCCAACGGGCAAAGAGGATCGCCCCTGCGCCTTTCAGTACATCGACCAGGAGCACCACCAAAGCGGGCCATTTTCCGAGGATGCGTAATACATTAGTTGCACCGGTGGACTTGGAGCCATGCTCGCGAAGATCGATGCCCTTGAGCAGTTTTCCCGCCAGATAGCCCGTGGGAATGGAGCCGAGCAGATAAGCGATCGCCAACCCAATGATGTTCGCTATCCAGAACGTCATAAGTGCCACCTTGTCTGAATCCTCAATAGTCATTTGCATGAGATTATCACAGCGTAGAGGTTGGATCCCTCACTGAAACCAAGGCTTAGCATAGCTGCCCATCGCTTTTTGCTATTCCCTTCCTGTCATAGACGTGTTACCAGCCCTCGCCAACTTCCAAGCAACACTTGCAAGATCGCCCGGTAGACGATTCGTTCCGGGCTTTCCTGTTTTTCACAGACGAAGGAATTGGCCATGGCACGCATTATTGAAACGCCAACCGGGTTGGATGCTCTGACATTCGATGACGTGCTCCTGCAGCCGGGACACTCCGAGGTCATGCCCGGCCAGACGAATGTCGCCACCCGCATCGCCCAGGATATCGATCTCAACCTGCCGATCATTTCAGCCGCCATGGATACGGTGACGGAAAGCCGCCTTGCCATCGCCATGGCCCAGGCCGGCGGTATTGGTGTTATCCACCGCAACCTGACGCCGGTGCAACAGGCTGAAGAGGTTCGCCAGGTTAAGAAGTTCGAAAGCGGCATGGTGGTCAATCCGGTCACCATCGGTCCGGACGCTACGCTTGCCGAGGCGCTCGCCTTGATGAAGGCGCACGGCATTTCCGGCATTCCGGTCGTCGAGAAATCGCATCGCCTCGTCGGCATCCTCACCAATCGTGACGTGCGCTTCGCGTCTGACCCCTCGCAAAAGATCTACGAACTGATGACCCGCGAGAATCTCGTCACGGTCAAGGATGGCGTGCAGCAGCAGGAAGCCAAGCGCCTGCTCCACACGCATCGTATCGAAAAGCTGCTCGTCGTCGACGGCGATAGCCGTCTGGTCGGCCTGATCACTGTTAAGGACATCGAGAAGTCGCAGCTTAACCCGAACGCTTCCAAGGATGCGCAGGGCCGCCTGCGCGCCGCCGCGGCCATCAATGTCGGCGACGATGGTTTCGAACGTGCCGAACGCCTGATCGAGGCTGGCGTCGACCTTCTGGTCGTCGACACCGCCCACGGCCATTCGCAACGCGTTCTCGATGCCGTCACCCGCGTCAAGAAGCTTTCAAACTCCGTCCGCATCATGGCTGGCAATGTCGCTACCTATGACGGCACGCGCGCGCTGATCGATGCCGGCGCCGATGCAGTCAAGGTCGGTATCGGCCCCGGTTCGATTTGCACCACCCGCATCGTTGCCGGCGTTGGCGTGCCGCAGCTTGCCGCTATCATGTCGGCTGTCGAGGCGGCGCGGGAACAGAATATTCCTGTCATCGCCGATGGCGGCATCAAATTCTCTGGCGATCTTGCCAAGGCGATCGCCGCCGGAGCATCGGCTGTCATGATCGGCTCGCTGCTTGCCGGCACGGACGAAAGCCCCGGCGAAGTCTTTCTTTACCAAGGCCGGTCCTTCAAGGCCTATCGCGGCATGGGCTCCGTCGGCGCCATGGCGCGCGGCTCGGCGGACCGCTACTTCCAGGCCGAGGTCCGTGACACGCTGAAGCTCGTGCCGGAAGGCATTGAAGGCCAGGTTCCTTATAAGGGTCCTGTCTCCGGCGTGCTGCATCAGCTCGCAGGCGGTCTCAAGGCAGCCATGGGCTATGTCGGCGGTGCCGATCTCAAGGATTTCCAGGAGCGCGCCACCTTCGTGCGCATCTCCGGCGCGGGCCTGCGCGAAAGCCATGCCCATGACGTCACGATCACCCGCGAAAGCCCGAACTATCCCGGCGCAGGCGGCTGATCGATGGCAGATCGCGCTTCGGACAGTGCCAGGTCCTTACAGGGTCTGGCGGCGATCCTTGCGGCTCTTTCCCTGGCACTTTTTGCCTGGATTCAGGCCGGCTTCGTCCGGGCGTTCAGTGATGCAGCAGCCGGTCAGTCGATGCTCGATGCGCGGATCGGCGGCTATGAGCGCGACGACGTGATCGCCATGATCCGTTACCTCAAGGATCACCCCGATCCGGCGACCATCCTGCATTCGATGTATCTCGGGCCTGAGCTGATCTTCCCGCTGGTGCTGGGCGGGTTGCTGTTTTGCCTAATGCGGCTGGTCGGCCCCGGCGGCTTTTTCTTCGGCCGACCGATCCCACCTGGCGCGACCGCAGTCATCTTCTGCCTGCCGATCTTCTACACGCTTGTCGATTATGCCGAGAATATCGCCGGCCTGATGCTCTATCCGCCCGCAATGCCATCCGATGCCACGATATCGCTGCTGGCAGGCCTGCTGCCGATCATCGTGCGGCTGAAATTCCTGACACTGGTTGTGACGGTTATTCTACTGGCCCGCTTCGCGATTTTTCGCTACCTGTCGCCAGACGGCACGCGGCCGTCCTGATTGACTACAGCGCCGCGCGTCATACGTGACGCGCAAAGGTCGCTGTAGCATTTTAGATCTACTGTATAGCTTTGTCCTTAAATCGGAATCGATTTAAGGACAAAGCTATACAGTGGTTCGGCTTTCGGAAGTTCCAAAGGAGTTGGCGGCGTGACCGGCTATGAAATGTTTTGGCCCATGGTGGCGCATGCCATACTGGTCTTCATCCTCTATGCGCTCCTCGGATGGCGCCGCCGCGTGTTGGTGAAGGCCGGCCGCATCCAGCCAGCGCAATTCCGCGAAAACCATACAGCCGACGAACCGGCGGAAAGCCTGGTGGTGCGAAACAGCCTCGCCAATCAGTTCGAGCTACCCTTGCTCTTCCATGTCGGTTGTATCGTCCTCTACACCGCTCAGGCGGATAATCTGCCTGCCGTGATCCTCGCCTGGATCTTCGTCGCCACGCGCTACGCTCATGCCTTCGTGCATGTGACCAGCAATAATCTGCGCTATCGCAGCCCGCTCTTTGCTCTCGGCTTTGCAGCCCTGGTCTGTATGTGGGGCTGGCTTGGCATCTGGCTCGCCTTCTCCTGAGGCTGCCTGCATTCCGCAAGCCGCAACCTGCGGTAACGCGTTTGTGTTTTTCCTTTACCGTTACGCCGACATCGGTTGACCTATCTTGTCAGCGGGTGGCCGGTCGTTTGTTGCCTGCTGCCGGGGAAACAGGGAGAAGAGGATTATGAGCACGGAAAAGCCGGTCGTGACGCAGGCGATGATCAACGCCTATGACGAATACACGCATCTGACGCTCGACCGTCGGAGTTTCATGGAAAAGCTGACCAAGCTCGCAGGCTCGGCCGGTGCCGCCGCTGCCATCGCGCCGCTGCTTGCCGCCAACAAGGCAAGCGCCGAGGTCATTGCCGCGGATGACAACAGGCTGGAAACCAAGGATGTGACTTTTGCCGGTAGCAAGGGCGAGATGAAGGGGTATCTCGCCCGCCCGAAAAATGCGGCCGGCAACCTCGGCGGTGTCATCGTCATCCACGAGAACCGCGGCCTCAACCCGCATATCCGCGATGTCGCCCGTCGGGTGGCGCTGGAGGGTTTTGTGGTGCTGGCGCCCGATTTCCTGTCTCCGCTCGGCGGCACGCCCGAGGACGAGGACAAGGCCCGCGACATGTTCACCAATCTCGATCCGGCATTAACGGCCGCCAATGCCGAGGCGAGCCTGACCTATCTCGCCAAAACGGATGGCGCCAACGGCAAGGTCGGTGCCGTCGGCTTCTGCTGGGGTGGCGGCCTCGTCAACCGTTTCGCGACTATCTCACCGGAGCTGAAGGCTGGCGTTGCCTACTACGGCGCGCAGCCGTCGGCAGGCGAGGTTCCGAAGATCAAGGCGGCCCTGTTGCTGCATTACGCCGGCCTCGACGATCGCATCAATGCCGGCATCGATGCCTACCGCAAGGAGCTGCAGGCCGGCGGCAAGACCTTCGAGATCTTCGTCTATGACGGCGTCAATCACGCTTTCAACAACGATACCTCGGCTGCCCGATACGACAAGAAGGCGGCCGATCTTGCCTGGGGCAGGACAGTCGATTTCCTGAGGAAATACCTGTCCTAGAACGGCACAGGTTCAGGATGCGGGCTTACCGATTACGAGGGCCGAAACCATGTTTTGGCCCTCGTTCCGGAGTTCGCGCCTGCTCCTAAGTTATGATTAAAATTGGACTTTTCCCGTTTACGCGCATTGAACGCGTCGGATGTCATAGCGTCTGCGCGCTTGAGCGTCGTTCAGTGCTAGAATGAAACGGGAAGAGCATGAATCCGGATAATCCCGACCGCATTACGTTTCGAAAGAGGCCACAGCAGGAGCGAAGCATCCAGCGTGTCGATGCCATCCTGTCGGTTGCGGCCGCGCTGATCGCCGAGAAGGGGGTGAGCGCAATGAAGATGACAGAGCTGGCTACGGTTGCGGCAATCCCGATCGGCTCTGTCTATCAGTATTTTCCGGACAAGGCGGCGATTGTCCGCGCCTTGCTCGAACGGCATTCCAGCCGCATCCGGCAAAAGGTCGGAGAGGCTTTTGCCTTCGTGACATCACTCGATCACGCCATCGAGCTCGTCTGCACCATGATCGATTGGTATTATCGCGAGTTTCGCAGCGATCCCGCCTATATCGGCGTCTGGCTCGGTACCGATATCGACAGGGATATCCTCCGGCTCAACATACAGCACAGCAAGCGTGTCGCCGAAATTTTCCTGGAAAGCATTCGGCCTTTCCTTCGGGCTGAAAGCCGCATCGACCTCGAGGCGCGCACGCAGCTGTTCAGCCATTTGATCGGCGCATCCGTCCGCTTTGCCATCATGAGCGAGGAGGAAATGGCGCATCGCATGCTGCATGAATGGAAGCAGGTGATCCGCGCCACCCTGCTGGCGGAGCCGGAGCAGTAACCATCGACGAAGCTAACCGGCTGGTGCGCTTCGATTTCACCAGCCCGGCAGAATGTGCCCGGCGCGCAGTCGCGGATAGAAGCGCGTATAGGTCTTCACCTCGCCATCGAGATCGTCATCCACCGCAGCCGGCGTGATGTTGTCCAGGCAGGCCGATATATGCGCGGTGATGGCGTTCATCAGCGATACGGACAGGCCGGCCCGCTTCATGATCCCGATCTGCACCGGCGGCAGCGGCGGAAAGCCATCGGCCTGGGTCAGCACTTTCATGCCGGTCCTGAGCGCCGATTCCGGCATGACCGAAACCGCCATGCCGGCAAGCACGGCCGCGGCAACGACGGTGCAGGACCAGCTGGTAAACAGGATCTGATAGTCGCGGCCGCCGGCATCGAGCGCCGAGCAGGCGAGCTGGCGCCATTGACAGTCGCGACGGCCGACGGCGAGCGGAATGGGCGCATCGTCGCGCAGCGGATGATTGGCCGAGCCGACCCAGCAGAGCGGTTCCGTTCGAACCACGTCCGACATGCGTTCGCGCGGATTGTGGGTGACGAGCGCGATATCGAGCTCACCGCGATGCATGCGCTCGGCGAGATCGACCGAGGGTTCGCAGACGATGTAAAGCTCGACATTCGGATGCGTCTTGGCGAAGCGGCCGATGATTTCGGGCATGTAGCGGTCGGCATAATCGTCCGGTGTGCCGATGCGCAGCGTGCCTTCGAGACGGTTGTCATCGAAAGCCGCCATCGCCTCGTTGTTCAGGCGAATGATGCGGCGGGCGTAGTTCAGCAGCTTGTCGCCTTCCGCCGTCAGGCGGTTGCCGCGGCCATCCTTGATAAAGAGTTGCTTGCCAATGCGCTCTTCCAGCCGCCGCATCTGCATGGAGACGGCCGATTGCGTCTTGAACACGCGGTCGGCCGCCTTGGTGAAGCTTCCTGAATCCACGATTGCGATGAAGGTCTGCAACTGATCGATGTCAAGCGGCGCGGACATGGGTTTACCTATAAAGGAGTTTGATAGTTATCATTAGAAACATTCGTTGGACTGATCAATAGGGCTTTGGCATCTTCTGAATGCAATTCAGCATACCAATCGAACAGAACTCTTGTCGAACTCCTCCCGGCCTATGCCCTTTTCCGGATGATCGGGAAGGGGCCTGGCTGATGCGCGTGCCCCAAGGAAAGGAATATGGAAATGCGCACGATAGATCGGACACTCGGACTCGATTTGGCAACGCCATCGCTGTCACTGACGGCACGCGTTGTACTTGCTTTGAGCAATGTCGCATCGATCTGGCGCGCAATCCGAAATCGTAAGGAAATCGAATATCTGAATGAGCTGAACGACGCTCAGTTGAGCGACATCGGCCTCACCAGGCAGGATTTGAACGCTGCGCTGACCACCTCCACCTTCTTTGGGGATCCGTCGGGCCATCTCACCAATTCTGCGCGTCGCTGCGCGCGCCTCTCCGCCTTCAGCAGCTTCAGAGGCTGATGGCGGCAATAGTTTCCCCGCAGGGTGATAGCCAATAAGCCCTGCCTCTTTCCCGGTGTTCGGCCTAAGGGCCAACACCGGGTTTTTTCTTTCTCGAGACCGGTTTCCGTCATGGATCACGCGCGGGCAAGTTGCCTCCGGCGGCAACTGTCTTATCTAACGACCTGATCCGAATAGTAGGGAAGCGATGATGGCAACGGTGATCTTCTTCCACTCCGTCTATGGTCTGCGCTCGCTTGAGCACGAGGCCGTGGAACGGGCGCAGGCGGCCGGGCACAAGGCTTTCGCGCCGGATCTCTATGACGGGCTGATCGCTCGGTCGATCGAAGAAGGGTTCGAATTCAAGGACGAGATCGGCTGGGAAACGATCTGCGAGCGCGCTGAATGGGCGCTGGCCGGTCTGCCGGCCTCGACCGTATTGGCCGGGTTTTCAATGGGGGCCGGCGTTATCTCCAGCCTGTGGCCAAAGCGGCAAAAGACGACCGGCATCCTTTTGCTGCACGGCATCGCCCCGATCGCCGAGAACGCGCGCAAGGGTCTGCCCTTGCAGCTGCATCTGGCTGAACCGGACCCGTTCGAACCGGAGGAAGATGTTGCCGCCTGGCGGCAGGCCGTCACCAAGTCCGGCGTCGCGGCAGAGATCTTCCGGTATCCGGTCGGTGGCCATCTCTATACCGATGCCAGCCTGCCCGATTATGACGCCAAGGCCGCCGATCTCACCTGGAAACGTGTCATCGACTTCCTTGACGCCATCGATGCCAACGCGTGAAATGCCTGCATCTTCACTCGCAGGACTTGAACTGAAGATGCCGCTCGCCTAGTTTATGAGCATCGTTGATACCAACAGGATGTGTGCAGCAATGGATTCCACCTCGACCGCAATGCCGTTCAGCCTTGCCATCGAGGACATTCTTGCTCATGCCCATATCCATCGTTCTATCCAATCTTTCGTGGTCCACGCCTGACGGCCGGCCGCTTCTTTCAAATCTCGATCTGAGCTTCGGTGCAGAACGCACCGGCCTTGTCGGACGCAACGGCGTCGGCAAGACGACGCTGATCAAGCTCATCTCCGGCGAACTGCAGCCGCAATCCGGCAGCATCTCGTTCAACGGCCGATTGGGGATCCTGCGCCAGAGCGTGCAGGTGGAAGCGGACGAGACCGTTGCCGATCTTTTTGGCGCAAGCGAAGCCCTTGCCGTCCTGAAGCGGGCGGAAGCCGGCGAGGCGACCAACGATGAACTCGCCCTGGCCGACTGGACGCTCGAGTCGCGCATCGCCGCAGCCCTTGATCGTGTCGGGCTCGACGTCACGCCGGAAACGCCTCTCGTGCCCCTGTCGGGAGGACAGCGCACCCGTTGCGGGCTTGCGGCCCTTATCGTCGACGATCCTGATTTCTTGATCCTCGACGAACCCACAAACAATCTGGATCGCGACGGCCGCGCTGCTGTCATCGATCTGCTTGCGGGCTGGAGGGCAGGCGCCATCGTCATCAGCCATGACCGTGAGCTGCTCGATACCATGGATGCGATCGTCGAACTGACATCGCTCGGCGCCTCGCGCTATGGCGGCAACTGGAGCCAATATCGCGAACGCAAGGCGCTGGAGCTTTCCGCAGCTGAGCGTGATTTCGCCGAGGCGGAGAAGCGTGTCGCCGAAGTGGAGAGAAGCGCCCAGGCAGCCGTCGAACGGCAGGCGAGGCGAGACAAGGCAGGCCGTAAGATGGCGGCCAAGGGCGGTATTCCGCGCATCATGCTCGGCGGCTTGAAGGAGCGGGCCGAGATGACAAGCGCGGAGAATACGCGGCTTGCCGAACGCCGCCACGCCCAAGCTTTACAGGATGCCGCCGCCGCCCGCGAAAAGATCGAGATCCTGCAGCCCCTGACCGTTAAGCTGCCGACATCGGGGCTGCCGGCAAACAGGATCGTCCTCAAGATGGAAGGCGTCACCGCCGGCTATGAGCCAGAACGGCCAATCCTGCGCGACTTCAATTTCATCATGACGGGGCCGGAGCGTGTTGCCGTCACCGGGCCGAACGGCTCGGGCAAAACGACACTGCTGGCGCTGGTCTCCGGCGCGCTAAAACCCTGGAGCGGCACGGTGCGGGTCGTCCATTCCGCCCTGTTGGACCAAAGGGTCAGCCTTCTCGATCCATCGCCGTCGATCCGCGACAATTTCCGCAGGATCAACCCGGATGCGGACGAAAATGCCTGCCGAGCTGCCCTGGCGCGCTTCATGTTCCGGGCTGATGCCGCGCTGCAGATCGTCTCCAGTCTGAGCGGCGGACAGCTTCTGCGCGCCGGGCTTGCCTGCGTGCTCGGCGGCACGGTGCCGCCATCGCTGCTGATCCTCGACGAGCCCACTAACCATCTGGATATCGATTCCATTGCCGCGGTCGAAGCGGGCCTTCGCGCCTATGACGGCGCGCTTCTGGTCGTCAGCCACGACGAGGTGTTTCTCGACAATATCGGCATAGACAGACGGCTCGAATTGCCTGCCCGAGCCGCCTCGGATCGGTGACGGGTAGCGTCAGGTGCGGCTGGCGCTGGCGATGCGATCGAGTTCGGCGATCGCATCCTCCGGCAGCTTGAGTTCAGCGGCCGCAATATTCTGCTTGAGATGCGCAAGCGACGACGTGCCCGGGATGAGCAGGATATTTGGCGCGCGCTGCAGCAGCCAGGCAAGCGCCACCTGCATGGGCGTCGCATTCAGCCGGGCAGCGACATCGGAAAGCGCCGAGGATTGCAGCGGCGTGAAGCCGCCGAGCGGAAAAAAAGGCACATAGGCGATGCCGTCGCTATTAAGATCGTCGATTAGTGCGTCATCCGCGCGCTGCGCCAGATTGTAGAGGTTCTGCACGCAGACGATCTCGGTAATCCCGCGCCCTTCGGCGATCTGGTTTCGCGTGACGTTGCTAAGCCCGATATGACGTACCAGACCCAGCCGCTTGAGCTCCGCAAGGGCGGTCAGTGGCGCCTCGATCGAACCCTCGGTCGGGTGATGCGGATTGATCATGATACGGAGGTTGACGACATCGAGCACGTCGAGTCCCAGGTTGCGCAGATTGTCATGAACCGCCTGCGTCAGCTCCTCGCGCGAAAAGGCCGGCAGCCAGGAAGCATCCGCGCCGCGCCGCGCGCCGATTTTGGTTACGATGACAAGATCGTCGCGATAGGGATGGAGTGCTTCCCGGATCAGCTGGTTGGTTACATGCGGACCGTAGAAGTCGCTGGTGTCGATGTGGTCGACGCCGGAGGCGATGGCTTCGCGCAGGACTGCAAGCGCGGTGTCATGGTCCTTCGGCGGGCCGAACACGCCGGGGCCTGCAAGCTGCATGGCGCCGTAGCCGAGCCGTTTGACCTTGTGGTCCCCGAGGGCGAAGCTTCCGGATTGATCGATGCTGGACATGGCTATCTCCTTTTCACAATGAAAGAAGAAATAGGCGCAGTCGCAGTGTGTGATAATCGGGCGCAATCCGCACGGCCTGTACGGAATTACGAACAGTGGATGGAACGGAATAAGACTACTCGAGCGTCACTTCTGTTTCGGCGCCGGCTTGTCCCCACTCTGCATGTAGCTGTCGAAGATCGCTTCCATGTTCTTTTGGTAATTCTTCTGCACTTCGAGGCCGCTGTCGAACATGGCGTTGAACATCTCGGTATAGGCCGCCATGTCGATGCCGGCGGCAGGCTTGGTCTTCGGCTCTTCCTTCGGCGGCTCTGCCGGCATCGGGAAGTTCTTCATCATGTCCTGGAACGCTTTGGCAAAGGGATTGTCGAGGAAAGGATTGGTCGGCGCCGGCTTCTCGCGCTTGACCGCATCGGCACCGAACATCAGCTCCATCGCCTGGGTGAAGGGATTGTCGAAGATGCTTGCCTGCGGCGTGGGCTGTTGTTTGGGCGCAAAGCCGATGCTCTGCAGCCAGCCCTGCATCATCTCGCCCATATCGGTGTTGAGGAAGGGATTGGCCATTTGTGGGATCTGGCCGCTGGTTTCCTTGAACAGGCCGCCCATCAGCGTATCGGCCATGGCGGGCAACATGCGCTTGTAGATTTCCTGACCGATGCCGGTCATCTGCGCGGCCTGTGCGGCAATCGCACGCGACACGTCCTTCGAACCGAACAGTCGTCCGAGCACCGCATTGCCGTCGGCAACGCCCTCGGGCGTAAAGGCCCTGGTCATGTCTTCGAAATATTTGGCGTAGTTGCCGGAGCTGATGTCCTGCATCACGCCCATGAAATTATAGGGATCGGTGGCGCTGCGCTTAAAGCCGGAGGAAAAGGCCGGCATCAGCGCGGCCATCGCTTTCGTCGCCTGCTCCTGCGCCAGATTGAACTGCTTGGCCATGGCCTCCGTGGCGGCGCCATTCTGTGCCTGCATCATCATGTCGAAGAGTGGCAGCATCGAAGTCCCTTTCCCCGCTATGAGGCCGCTTCGGAATCACGCGGCGCTTGCTTGCAGCAGTATAGCGGGAAAAAAGGGTGCGCCTACCGGTTTCTGTTCCGGCTTGACCGGCTAATGACAGCAGCCAATCGCCTATCAGTACTGATATTCCTCGAAGATCGGCTCGACCGACTGGTTCCAGCGGCCATTGTAGAGCATCAGCAGATCGTCAGCGAGCGTGCCCTTCTTGGCAAGCACCTCGTCGAGCGGCGAAAGGAAGACGGTTTCGTCCTGGCCGTCGCCATTCAAGCGATTGCGGTTCTTCAGGCCAAGGCGGGAAATGCCGATCACTTCGCGTGCAATATCAAGCAGACCGTGGCCCTTGATGGAAGCCTTCAGGCCCTGTGCCGGAACGACATCGCGCAGTGCGTTGACCTCCTGGAAGTTCCAGTCCTTGGTCAGCTCGTCGGCGGCCGTCAGCGCCTCATCGTCATAGAGCAGGCCAACCCAGAAGGCCGGCAACGCACAGATGCGGCGCCACGGGCCACCATCTGCGCCGCGCATTTCGAGGAAGCGCTTGAGGCGAACATCCGGGAAGAGGGTGGAGAGATGGTTCGTCCAATCGCCCATCGTCGGTTGCCAATCGGTGATTTCGCCCTTCAGCGCTCCATCCATGAACTGACGGAAAGTGACATGGGTACAGTCGTGATAACGGCCGTCGCGAACGACGAAATACATGGGAACGTCGAGCGCCCACTTCACATAGTCTTCGAAGCCGAAATCGTCGCGGAAGGTGAAGTCGAGCAGGCCCCCGCGGCGGTTGTCGGTATCTTTCCAGATTTCGCCACGCCAGGAGGAAAGCCCGTTCGGCTTGCCCTCGGTGAAGGGAGAGGAGGCGAAAAGCGCCGTTGCCAGCGACTGCAGCTTCATCGAAACGCGCATCTTGCGGCGCATGTCGGCTTCCGACGAGAAGTCGAGGTTCACCTGGATCGTGCACGTGCGGTACATCATGTCGAGACCCATGGTGCCGACCTTCGGCATGTAGCGGGTCATGATATCGTAGCGCGATTTCGGCATGCGCGGCGTTTCGGCAAGGGTCCACTTCGGGCTGCCGCCGACACCGAGGAAACGGATGCCCATCGGTTCGGCGATCTCGCGCACCGCCGCCAGATGATTGTTGGATTCCTTGCAGGTCTGGTGGATAGTTTCGAGCGGCGCGCCGGAAAGCTCGAACTGACCGCCCGGCTCGATCGAGATCGCGCCCATGCCTGTGGGTTCGCCTAGCCCGATGATGTTGTCGCCGTCCATGATCGGATCCCAGCCGCACTTTGCCTGCAGCCCCTTCAAGAGCGCGGAAATGCTGGCCTCACCAAAATAGGGGACTGGGCTGTTGTCGGCGCGGAAGAACACGAATTTCTCGTGCTCGGTGCCGATGCGGAATTTCTCCTTCGGCTTGTTGCCGGCAGCCAGATAGGCTGTCATTTCCGAGACCGAGGAGAGCGGGGTCTGGTCGGTGGTGTCGCGCGCCATGGTATTACCTTAGATCTCGGAGAAGAACCCGCGCCAGCCGCAGGTCAACAGGAGGGTGATTGACGCGGATTGACGTACGGCGCAAGTGAATTTCTTTCAAGGGTCGTTCAAAAAAATAGGATTTTATGTCTCGCAAGTGCATCACGCCAGTGGCAGGCACAAGCATATTTGCACAAGCGTTCAAGACGCCTCTCTATTCACGCCGCTAGTTTTGCTTCCATTGACATCAAGCGGAGCATATCGATGAACGGTCCCAATGCCCTTTACTATTCCATACTGACGCTGCTGCTTGCTTCGGTGGTCATCATGGGCAGCCCAGGCCCGTCCACGATCAGCGCGACAGCAATGGGCGCCGCTTATGGTTTCAGGCGGTCGCTCGCTTACGTCTCCGGTCTCATCGCAGGCACCGTGTCGGTTTTGCTAGCCGTCGCCGCCGGCGTCGTTGCGATCCTGCTGTCCGTGCCGCACGGCGCATTGCTGCTGACGGTGGTTTCCGCCGTCTATATCCTCTATCTCGCCTTCAAGATCGCCACGGCGCCGCCGCTGTCCCGCCGCGACGATCAGGTCGTGGCGCCTGCCTTTTCCGGCGGGTTCCTGCTTGCCGTCGCCAATCCCAAGGCCTACCTGGCGATCGCCGCCGTCTTTGCCGGCGTCAGCCTGTTTCAGGATCAGAGGCTGCTCGACGCTACCGCCAAGATTGCGCTGCTGACGGTCATGATCGTCGCCATCCATATGGTGTGGCTTCTCGTCGGCGCTTCGCTGTCCCGTTTTCTTCAAGATCCGAATATCTCGCGGATCGTCAACATCTCGCTCGCAATCCTGCTGGTCGTTGCGACCGTCGTCGCCGTCTTGGAGTAAAGGGTCAGTTCCAGTCGCCGATTGCGGCTTGGATTACCGCCATGGCGGCAACGGCGGCCGTATCGGCGCGCAGGATGCGCGGCCCGAGCGGAATGGCGGTGACGAAATCGAGGCTGCGCAGGAGGGCACGCTCCTCTTCCGAAAAGCCGCCTTCGGGGCCGACCAGCAGCGCCAGATGTTTCTCCTTCACTTTGGTCAGCAACGGCAGCGGATTCTGGCCGGCATCGCCCTCGTCGCAGTAGATGATGCGGCGCTCTCGCGGCCAGCTTGCCAGCAGATCGGTAAGCTTCACCGGCTC
This sequence comes from Hyphomicrobiales bacterium, assembly GCA_900472485.1. Lineage (GTDB taxonomy): Bacteria > Pseudomonadota > Alphaproteobacteria > Rhizobiales > Rhizobiaceae > Rhizobium. Next base: position 28,758 of record UCII01000018.1, on the reverse strand, counting down.
GGCGACGTCGGGAATGCCGAGAATGCCGCATTGCTCGGCAGCCTCGATGACGTTGGCCCTGACCTTGTCGAGATTGGTGATCTTCCCTTGCACATGCTGTGTCATGACCGGCTGCAGCAGGCCGGCACCCATCTCCACCGCCTTTTGAACGAGGTAGTCGAGGCGCCCAACCTTCAGCGGCGCGAAGAGATAATGCAAATCGGACGGGGCAGGCTGCGGCCGCGTTTCCTCCAGCGGCGTCAGCAGAATGCGCTTACGTGTCGGGAAGGAAACGCCGGCTTTCCACTCGCCGTCGCGGCCGTTGAAGATCAGGAGTTCGGCGCCATCCTCCATGCGCAGCACGTTGGCGAGATAGTTGAACTGGTCATGGTCCGCCTCGATGGGTGCACCTGCCTTGATGTTTGATGTCACAAACAGCCGCTGCATGCGGAAATTGGCGCGCATGGATGATCCCCGGAATTGCTTAGAATAATGAGATAGAGCGGTTCGATGACCCGGTGGGAACCGAACCGCTCTAAATGAAGAGCGCGACCATAACCCAATAAACGATGGCGGCAAGCAGGGCTGCGACCGGCACGGTGATCGCCCATGCGGCGATGATGGTCATGAAATGCGAGCGGCGCACGAGCCGGCGGCGATGAACCTCATCGGGATTGCGCTCATCGGTGGCTTCCGGCTCGCTCCAGGGTATGCCCGCCGCCTCGGCCTTCTTGCGCATATAGTCAAATCGCCGCCTGGAACGGACGGTTGACCACTCGCGAAAGAAGCCGACGCCGAAGACTGCGCCAACGGTAATGTGGGTCGAACTCACCGGGAAACCGAACCAGGCGGCCACGATGACGGTGAGGGCCGCGGACACGGCGACGCAATAGGCCCGCATCGGATTGAGTTTGGTGATCTGCTCGCCGAGAAGACGAATGAGCCGTGGCCCGTAGAGCAGAACGCCGACGGAAATGCCGCAGCCGCCGATCATGACCACCCAGAAGGGAGCCTTTTGGGTCGTCGTTTCAGCGAGGACGTTCAGCGAACCGCCAAGTCCGATATCGCGGACGATCGCGGCCAGCGGCCCGATGGCGTTGGCAACGTCGTTGGCGCCATGCGCGAAGGACATCAGGGCTGCCGAACAGATCAGCGGCAGGCGGAAAAGCTTGCGCAGCGAGCTGTTCTTGTTTTCAAGCCCGACCGACTGCGCCTTGACCAGCGGCCGCGCGCCTAACCAGGCGATGATGCCGACCCCGAGGCCGATCGCCAGATTGACGATATTGGGTATCGTGCCTTTAGGTTCGAGCTGGACCACGAGATAGCCCGAAAAGGCACCGGCCATCAGTCCGATCAGGATGGGAATCCAGTATCTGGCGGCGGCAATCTTGTCATCGCGATAGATGATGCAGGTCTCAATGAAGTAGAGGATGCCGGCGGCGATGGTGCCGCCGAGAAAGGGTGTTACAACCCAGCCTGCGGAAATGGCTGCCAGCGTGTTCCAGTTCACCAGTTCCGGGCCGACTGCGGCTGCACCTGCGCCGACAACGGCGCCGACGATCGTATGCGTGGTCGAAACGGGCGCCTTCCGCCAGGTGGCGAAATTGATCCAGAGCGCTGCTGCGAGAAGGGCTGCCATCATCAGCCAGGCAAGCTTGCCGACACTGATGATGCGGTTGGTATCGACGATATGGGTCGAGATCGTGTTGATGACCGGGCCACCGGCGATCGTCGCCCCGAGAATCTCGAAAATAGCCGCCATGACGAGGGCTTGCGTCATGGTGATCGCACGCGCACCGACGGCGGCGCCGACATTGTTCGCAACGTCCTTGGCGCCGATATTCATGGCCATGTAGCCTGCAAGCGCCACCGCAGCAAAGATAAGGGTCGCCCCCGGCTGGTCGAGCACGTAGATACCGGCAAAGACCATGGCGAGGCCGAGAAAGATCAGGCCGATGCCCGGCGCCACCAGACGCCTCGTGACGTGATGGGTCGCGTCCTCGACATAGGTGAATTTGTCGAGGTCCTTGTCGAGCGTCCTTTTTACAGGTGTGGCCGGTCGGTCGGGCATGCAATTCTCTGGGTCAAAACTCTCGTATTGCGCTGACCGATGAGGCGCGCAATATCCGCCATGCACACTGGCACAGTTTTTTGTGACGAATGTGGCTTATTTCGCCTGGATTGCAGGGGGAGCTGCCGTCATCCGCTGCGCGAAGGCAAGAATGAGGTCGTGCAGCTCCGGTTCGCGAACACGTTCGGCGGCTTCCTCGAAGGAGACCCACTCCATGGAGCGCTCACCCTTTTCCTTGAAGTTCTTGACAAGTTCACTGACCTCGAGGGCGTAGACCTGCACCCTGCATGGCACCTGAATGCCGTCCTTCAACACCTTGTCGTAGCCGAACGAGCCGAGCGGCTCGGTTTCCACCACGCCACGCACGCCTGCCTCTTCATAGGCTTCGCGGGCAGCGACCTCGTGGGAGAGCTTGCCCGGCATCGGCCATCCCTTGGGGATGACCCAGCGACCGGTGTCGCGGCTGGTCAGCAACAACATCTCAAAATGACCGGTTTTCTTTTTCACCCGATAACAAAGCGCAGCATATTGCTGTCGCGGCGGACGCCGAAACATGAGTTGCACATCATTTGCTATGCGGCTGAGAAAGGCCAATTGTCGGTTCACCTTTGAGAGTTGGAGTGAAGGCTGGAATCTATATTATCATGGTGTGGAAAAAATTTGCGCGCCATATAAGGCTATATGGTATTTCCCCACAAAATTATTGAGTGCTGCATAGATAAAAATGCGAGGATTTGTCTTCTGATATTCGCCGGCGATTGTGCTGAAAGCGACATTCAACAGCATTTTCGTGCCGCAGATGGCGCAATTGCTTGGATGTGGCTGCTATCGTTTTGGAAAGAGAGAAAAAATTTATTATGTCCGGACGCACCCCGCCTCGACGCCTGCCGCCTTTGAACGCGCTGCGTGCCTTCGATGCGGTGGCGCGCTGCGGTAGCATTTTGAAGGCGGCTGATGAGCTTGGCGTCGTGCGCGGGGCTATCAGGCAGCAGCTGAACCTGCTGGAGGCACATTTTGGCGTACCCCTGTTCGACCGGGAGAATGGCCGGCTGGTGCTGACAGCGAAGGGCCGGGCATTCGCCGATTCCGTTGGCGTCGCCTTTGGCATCCTGACGCGGGCCTCCGCCGAACTTTCCGGCGGCGAACGGCGGTCGATCCGGCTCGGCGTTCCCTCGGCCTTTGCCGTCTGGTGGCTGATGCCGCGCCTCGCCGCGCTTCAGACGGTCCTTCAGGATATCGATATCGATATCGTGCCGATGGCAATCGTTGAGCCGCTTGCCAAGCGCCCCGACCTGGAAGCGGTCATCATGGGGGGCGAATACCGGCCGATGCGCGATATCACGGCCATTCGTTTCATGGAGGATGAGTTCGGTCCCGTCACAACGCCAGATATCGCCGATCGTCTCGGGCTTGCCAATAGGGTTTCGGCACTTGCCGGAGCCATCGGCCTTGCCAGCCGTTCCGCCCCGAGCCTGTGGGAGGATTGGTTTGCCGAAAGCGGTCGCGCCCCCATCCGTTTTGCCGGCAATCGCGAATTCGAAGACCTGCTGCTCGCGATCGGCGCCGCCCGCTCGGGCCTCGGGGTTGCCATCGCGCCACGCGCCGCCGTCGGTGAGGATATCGATCGTGGTACTCTGGTTGCTCCCTTCGGCTTCATCCGTAGGCCGGCAGGCTACAGCCTCAGCATTCGCAGCAGCGATGTGAAGGACCCGGCGTTGGTACGAATGGCGGATTGGCTAAGCGAGGCAGGGGCCGAACCGGCTTAGCAAAACATCAAAACGAAGCGCATCGACATGGCAGATTCTCTGCCATGCAGCGCATTGCAATGTCCATCGACACCTCCTTTGCGATCATGCCAGATCGCGGCATCGAACCAGCCGGCAGGAGCGTGTCATGGATCAGTCTTCTTCTCTTTCGCGTGTCGACTGGGTGGCGCGCAGTTGCCGTCTGCTGGCCGCTACGGCAGCGGAATTTCGTAACACAAAACCCTTTGCCGGCCTCACCATCGGCACCGGCATTCACCTCGAGCCGAAGACGGTTGCGCTGCTGATGACGCTGCGTGCTGGCGGCGCCGATCTCGTCTGCACCGGCAATCTCAACAGCACCCAGCCGGAAACGGTGGACTATCTGCGCGCTCAGGGCATCAAGGTCTTTGCGACGCAGACCCGCGACGCAGAGGAGCATGGTGCAAGCCTCGATGCGATCCTGGCGGAAAAGCCGGACCTGCTGCTCGACAATGGCGGCGATCTCTTCGCTCGCGCGGCCGACAGGCCCTATGCCAACCTGCTCGGCGGCACGGAGGAAACCACATCCGGCCGCACTCGGCTGATGCCGATGCGCGACAAGCTCAACATGCCGATCCTCGTCATCAACGACAGCCCGATCAAGCAGTTCGCCGAAAACCGGCATGCCGTCGGGCAAAGTCTGTTCGAGAGCTATCTGCGCTTCACCAACCGTTCCACCAATGGCAAACATGTGACCGTCTTCGGCTACGGCGCTTGTGGCAAGGGCACGGCGGCGTGCTTCCGCAACGCATTCGCCGCCGTTAGCGTCGTCGATATCGATCCGGTGATCACACTCGAAGCTCATCTCGATGGCTTCACAACGCCGCTGCGTGAATTAGCGATCCGCTCTGCCGATGTGTTGATCACTGTGACGGGCTATCCGAACATCATCACGGTTGCCGATCTGCCCTCGATCAAGGATGGCGCGATCCTGATGAATGGCGGCCACTTTCCGCATGAGATCGATGTCGAAGGCTTCCGCGACAGTCCCGATGTCGTCGGCGTCGATCGCTACGAAGCTGAGCAGATCAAGTCCGTCCACATGCGCGATGGCCGAGCCTTCCACATTCTGGGCGGCGGTCATATGGCCAATCTGGCCGGCCCGCGTCCGCTGGGGAATACTGTCGAATCCATGGATCTCGGCTTCGCTCTGCAGGCGCGATGCCTGGAGCGGGTCGCTAAGGGCGGTCTCGGCAAGGAAGCCTGCGTCATCCCTGTTCCCACTGACATCGATGCCCTGGTCGCCTCCGCCTATCTCGATCTCGCGCGATAGGCATCAGGCTCCGGACAGCGGCTGCGGCAGCAATCGGTCGTAAAGTGCCGCCATCTCGTCGCCGAAGCAGCAGAAGATGATCTCATCGAAAGCGCCATCCTTGCTTTCGGCAAGGGTGGTGCGGATCGCAATCTCCGCCGCCGGCTCAGCGGGAAAGCGATAAACGCCGGTGGAGATTGCCGGGAAGGCAATGGTTTTGAGCCCGCGTTCCCGGGCAAGGCCGAGGCTGTTGCGATAACAGCTGGCGAGCAGTTCTTCCTCGTCACGATCGCCACCGTTCCAGACAGGGCCGACGGTGTGGATCACATGCCGTGCCGGCAGGCGGTATCCCATGGTGATCTTCGCTTGACCGGTTCTACAGCCGTTCAGGCTCCGGCATTCGGCGAGGAGATCCGGTCCGGCAGCACGATGGATCGCGCCATCGACGCCCCCGCCGCCGAGCAGGCTGCTGTTGGCTGCATTGACGATGGCATCGACCGGAAGCTTGGTAATATCGCCGAGAGCCACGGTGAAGCGCGTCTTCGCGGTGGAGGCGATACCGGAACGAATGATCTCAGGCGCGGACATGATGATCTCCTCGATCCCAGAAAGGGTTCTCATCGCTCCCAATAGGGAAGGGGGCCATAAAGTTCCGCGAGAAAATCGATGAAGACGCGCACTTTTGCCGGCAGGAATTGCCGGCTGGGGTAAACAGCCGACAGCGTGACGTTGTGCGAGCCTTCATAGGCCGGCAGCACCTGCACGAGGCGGCCGTCGCGCAGTTCCGGCCCGATATCCCAGGTCGAGCGCAGCGCAATGCCGAGGCCGGCAATGACGGCTTCGCGCACGACTTCACTGGAATTGGTAATGAGCCTGCCCTCGGGCCGAAAGATCAGGCTGCCTTTCGGCCCCTCCAGCCGCCACGGGTCGAGATTGTGCGCGGGCAGGCAGATATGTCGGCGCAGATCGTCGATATCCTCGGGCATGCCATGAGCATCGATATAGGCAGGGGAGGCACAGAGCACGCGGCGCACCGGCGCGAGCCTGCGCGCGACGAGACTGGAATCCGTCAATTCGGCAATGCGGATGGCAAGATCGAAGCCGCCGCCGACGATATCGACGAACTCGTCGCTAAGCACGAGGTTGAGTGCCAGTTCGGGATGGGCCTGCATGAAGGATTTCAGATGCGGCGCGATGTGCAGGCGGCCGAAGGAGGTTGGGGCCGAGATTTTCAGCGTGCCGTGCATCTGCGAGGAGCGGCCGGCAATATAGGCTTCCGCCTCTTCCAGCCCGGCGAGAATGGCAAGCACGCGGTCGTAGAAGCCCTGGCCCGCTTCCGTCAGCGAAATCTGCCGCGTCGTGCGCTGCAGGAGCCGTGTGCCGAGCCTGTCTTCCAGGCGCTTGATGCGCTTCGAAATGACGGCGGGCGAAAAACCGAGAGCACGGCCCGTCAGCGACATGCTGCCGGTTGCAACGACGCTGGCGAAGATTTCGAGATCTCCTAAATTGGTCATGCAGAATTATTTCCTGTTTTGGAATAAGTGCTTATCATTTGCTCCAAACTTGGGAAAGCGCTAAGCCTGTGATGCGCTAAAGGGAGCTGTATCCGTAAGGGAATGCAGGAGGAGGACGGCATGGCCGAGGCCATTTCATTTCTGGAGCCGCGTGCGGATGTTCTGGCGCGCCGGAGCGCGATCGTTGCCGATCTCGCCGATCTCCTGGCTCCCGAATGTTTGATCCATGAGCAGCGCGAGCTCGTGCCCTTCGAAACCGACGCCTTCGTGTCCTATCGCCGCCTGCCGCTTGCCGTCGCCCTGCCGCGCTCGACGGCGGAAGTCGCGGCCGTCATGAAATATTGCCATCGCTACGGCATCCCCGTCGTGCCGCGCGGCGCCGGCACGTCGCTGTCCGGCGGCGCGATACCGCAGGAGGATGCCGTCGTCCTCGGCCTCTCCAAGATGAACCGCATCCTCGATATCGATTATGCAAACCGCACCGCGACCGTGCAGGCGGGGGTGACGAACCTCCACGTTTCCGAAAGCGTCTCGGCCGATGGCTTCTTCTATGCGCCCGACCCGAGTTCGCAGCTTGCCTGCACCATCGGCGGCAATATCGGCATGAATTCCGGCGGCGCCCACTGTCTGAAATACGGCGTCACGACCAACAATCTCCTCGGCGTCAAGCTGGTGCTGACCGACGGCACCGTCATCGATCTTGGCGGCAAGGCGTTGGATGCGGCGGGCTACGATCTGCTTGGCCTCGTCTGCGGCTCGGAAGGCCAGCTCGGCATCGTCACCGAGGCAACGGTGCGGCTCATCGCCAAGCCGGAAGGCGCCCGGCCGGTGCTCTTCGGTTTCGACAATTCCGAGGAGGCGGGCGCCTGCGTCGCCGATGTCGTCGCTGCCGGCATCGTGCCTGTTGCGATCGAATTCATGGACAAGCCGGCAATCGAGATCTGCGAAGCCTTCGCCAAGGCCGGTTACCCCCTTGATGTCGAGGCTCTGCTGATCATCGAAGTCGAAGGCTCCGAGGCGGAAATGGACGATATGCTTGCCAGTATCGTTGCCATCGCCCGCACTCACAAGGTCAAGACGGTGCGCGAATGCCAATCGGCAACGGAAGCGGCCTTGATCTGGAAAGGCCGGAAGTCGGCCTTCGGTGCGACGGGCCGCATTGCCGATTACATCTGCATGGACGGCACTGTGCCGCTTAGTCAGCTCTCTTATGTGCTGATGAAGACAGGCGAGATCGTCGACGGTTACGGTCTGCGTGTCGCCAATGTCTTCCATGCCGGCGATGGCAACATGCATCCACTGATCCTCTTCAATGCCAATGACCCTGACGAGGCAGCCAAGGCGGAAGCAGCCGGCAACGATATCCTGCGCCTCTGCGTCGATGCCGGCGGTTGTCTCACCGGCGAGCATGGCGTCGGCATCGAAAAACGCGACCTGATGCGCCACCAATATGCCGATGTCGATCTCGCCCAGATGATGTCGGTGCGCGCGGCCTTCGATCCCGGCTGGATCCTCAATCCGTCCAAAGTCTTCCCGCTCGACGGACGCAACGCCGCATGACCGAGTTTCATCCGAGAACCGAGGAGGAAGCCGCCTCCATCATCGGCGATCATACGGCACGCGGCGCAGCTCTGGCGATCGTCGGCGGCAACACGCGATCCGGCTTTGGCAATGCGGTCGCGTCGGAAGCGGTGCTCTCGTCACGTGGCCTGACCGGCATCGTCGCCTACAATCCGGGTGAGATGGTGATGACGGCCCGCACCGGCACGCCGGCTGCGGAGATCGAGGCGGCTCTTGCCGAGGCTGGTCAGATAATGGCCTTCGAGCCGATGGATCATAGGCCGCTGATGGCAACCGAAGGTGAGCCGACGATCGGCGGCATTTTCGCAGCCAATGTCTCCGGCCCGCGCCGTTTCGTCAGTGGTGCGGCGCGCGATAGCCTGCTCGGCGTCCGTTTCGTCAATGGCAAGGGCGAGATCGTCAAGGCCGGGGGGAGGGTGATGAAGAATGTCACCGGTCTCGATCTGGTCAAGCTGATGGCCGGCTCACACGGTACGCTCGGCCTTCTGACCGAAGTAACGTTCCGTGTGCCGCCGAAGCCGAAGACCGAGGAGACGATTGTCCTCTCCGGTCTCAACGATGCCGAAGCTGCCAATGCGATGGCCGCCGCCATGGCCCTGCCGCTCGAAGTATCGGGCGCCGCCCATCTACCGCTAACGGTCGCCTGGTCCTTTCTCGACGGCAAGCTGCCGCAAGGCGAGGCGACGGTGCTGCGCATTGAGGGTCTTCCGGGCTCTGTCTCGGTCCGCGGCCAAAAGCTTGCCGCCGCCATGAGCCGGCTCGGGTCGGTGAAACGTCTTGAGAGGGATGACAGCCGCAGGCTCTGGCGTGAGATCCGCAATGTGAAGCCCTATGCCGATGGCACTTCGCGTCCGGTCTGGCGCGTCTCGGTCGCCCCCGGCACCGGCCATCAGCTCGTTGCGGCTCTTCGCCTGGAGGAAGGTGTCGATGCCTATTACGATTGGCAGGGCGGGCTCGTCTGGATGCGAATGGAAGCGGCGCCGGAAGGTGAGATGCTTAGGCGCTACATTCACGCGCTTGGTGGCGGGCATGCGACATTGATGCGCGCCACCCCAGCCCACCGTGCGACGACACCGGCCTTCCAGCCGCAATCCGAAGCGGTGGCGCTGCTTTCGGCGCGCGTGAAGGAAAAATTCGATCCGGCCGGGATTTTCAATCCGGGGAAGATGGGATGATGCGGATGGAGTCTTATCTACGATTGCCCCTCACCCTAACCCTCTCCCCGCGGGCGGGGAGAGGGGACGACGTCTTTTACTCGGCAGCATCGGATGTAACTAAGCTGAGGGACGACGGAGGCTGCGTCTATCCCCTTCTCCCCGTTAAAACGGGGAGAAGGTGGCCGATAGGCCGGATGAGGGGCGGAACCTTGCTCGAACGGGGACACGTGTAAATGCAAACCAATTTCACGCCCGAACAGCTCGCCGATCCGCATGTGGCCGAATCCGAGGCAATCTTGCGCAAATGCGTGCATTGCGGTTTCTGCACCGCCACCTGTCCGACCTATGTGACGCTCGGCAACGAGCTCGACAGTCCGCGCGGCCGCATCTATCTCATCAAGGATATGCTGGAAAACGGCCGGCCCGCCGATGCCGAAGTGGTGACGCATGTCGACCGTTGCCTTTCCTGCCTCGCCTGCACCACAACCTGTCCTTCGGGCGTCGATTACATGCACCTGATCGACCATGCGCGTGTCCATGTCGAAAACACATACAAACGCCCGCTGATGGATCGGCTGACCCGCGATATGCTCGCCGCCGTGCTGCCCTATCCTGGCCGTTTCCGGCTGGCCCTGCGGCTTGCGAACTTTGGGCGGCCGTTCAAGGGGCTGTTGAAGCGTATTCCGGCTCTGAAGGCTTTCGCCGCCATGCTCGATCTTGCGCCGCGCAGCATTCCCGCGCCGTCGCCTTTTGCAAAGCCGATGCTGCACGCACCGCAGGCGGAGCGGCGCGGTCGTGTGGCGATCCTGACGGGCTGCGCTCAGCCGGTGCTCGATCCCGAAATCAACGCAGCCACTATCCGCTTGCTGACGCGCCTCGGTGTCGAGGTTGTCGTACCGGAAGGGGAGGTCTGCTGCGGCTCGCTGGTTCATCATATGGGGCGCGAGGAACAGGCGCTTGCCGCCGCCCGCGCCAATGTCGATGTGTGGCTGCGCGAGATCGAGGCCGGAGGGCTGGACGCCATCATCATCACCGCGTCGGGCTGCGGCACGACGATCAAGGATTACGGCCATATGCTGCGCCTCGATCCGGCCTATGCCGACAAGGCGGCCATGGTGTCAGCGCTTGCCAAGGACGTCACCGAATATCTCGTAAGTCTCGATCTTCCCTCGCATATGCCGCGCGGCATCACGGTCGCCTATCATTCCGCCTGCTCCATGCAGCATGGGCAGAAGATCACCATGGCGCCGAAGCTGCTTTTGAAAGCGGCCGGCTTCACGGTGCGCGACCCCGCGGAAGGGCATCTGTGTTGCGGCTCGGCCGGCACCTACAACATCATGCAGCCGGAAATTTCGGCGGAGCTGAAGGCGCGCAAGGTCAGGAACATCGAAGCGACGAAAGCCGATATCATCGCCACGGGCAATATCGGCTGCATCACGCAGATCGCCACGGGAACGGCTATCCCAATCCTGCATACGGTGGAGCTGCTGGACTGGGCCTATGGCGGCGAAATGCCCGCGAAACTGAAGGGTCTGCAGCCGGCCGCTGCTTAGAGGAATTCCAGGAAAAGTGCAGAGCGGTTTTCCGTCCGGAATTGCGTACTAATGCAACTTGTCCGGCGTGGGCAGGCGATGAGCCTGCCATTCGACTTCGAACCGATCGGCGGCAATGCGTGTCATGCTGATGCGCTCTTGGCCCTCTTCGAAGAAGATGCCGTCTACCAAGCCGGCAATACCATCGTAAAACGAGCCTTCGACGAGGCTGGCGATCCGCGGCATTTCACGTCCGACTGGAGTAAAATCGACAATCGACATGCATTGCCGGCGACCATCGGCAAACACGTCGATCAGTCGCGGAACATCGCCGGCGACATCGACCTCGTAATAAACCATGACCGGCTCCTCGCTTTCCGGATGGATCCAGTCACATCGGTAGTAGAAAAAGCTCATGGCTGAAACATAGCACAAGATCCCCCAAGCCTGAACCGATTTGGGGGATCGATTGCGACTTCAGCCTGAAGGACGTCAGAAGTTGAACGAGACGCCGAAGTCGAGAGCGTGGGTGAAAACCCTGGTCTTCAGCGTGTCGCCGCTATCGATCGAGACGTTGTTCACGAAGTTGTAGTTGCCCTTGTATTCGACAAAGGTCGACCAGTGCTTGGCGAATTGATAGCTGACGCCCGCCTGCGCCTGCAGCGAAGCGCCGCCGAACTGGTAGTCGAAAGTCGTACCCGATGCGCGTGTGACTTCGACGTGCGGCACATTGATACCAGCGCCGAGGCCGACATAGGGTGTCCAGTTGCGGCTAGGATCCTGGAAGCGATAGAGCGCGTTCAGCGTCAGCATGTTCAGGCCGTCTGTGAACTCGAAATGCGACCAGCCGGGCGTATTGCCGAGATCGCCATAGACCTTCGCATGGGTATAATCGAGCGACACGCCCCAGTTCGGCTTGTCGAACTCGTCAAGCCACCAGATGCCGCGGAAGCCGAAATAGGGCGGCATCTTGAAGGATTTGCCGGACCAGTTAGGGTCGAAATCAGCGCCGTCCGACGTGGTCACATTGCTGCCTGTCGCGCCCTGTATGCCGCCGTAAGCTGAAAATTGCATCTCTGCCGAGGCAGAGCTTGCGGCAAATATGAATGCGGAAGTCGCAAGCGCGGCGAATGCCGGCTGCTTGATGCGAAATGCACGATGCATATGAAATCCCCGGATGCCAAAGTGCCGCTATCTAAACGCGCTTCCATGACACTTCTATTGCAGTCATGGATAGGCAAGCACGGCTTAGGCGGGAAAACTGACGGCAAACTGAAGGCAGTGGGCCGCTTTTCGGCGATGCGGCACGATAAGTGCCGAGTTGTGACACTGGCGCAACAGCGTCCTTACTCCAGCCTGCAGGCAATAAGCTGTTGCAAGTGATGCGAGCGCTCCGATCTCGCATAAATGGTCATGCCATCGTTCGGAGCGCCCGTTATACCGCTGCCTGATTCGGGTAAAACAGAGAGGCGGCTTTTTCAGCCGCCGAACAGGGTCCTCAGCACATCGACGCCGCGATCTTGATAGCTGACCTCGCCCTGCTTATTGCCGGGGCCGACGACGATGACCTTGGTGCCCACAGGAACGCGGTCGTAGAGATCGATCACGTCCTTGTTCATCATGCGGATGCAGCCGGAGGACATGTTGAGGCCGATGCTCCATGGCTGGTTGGTGCCGTGGATGCGGAAGGCGGTGTCGTTGCCGTTGCGATAGAGATACATGGCGCGCGCGCCGAGCGGATTGTCCTCGCCGCCTTCCTGATAGGCCGGCAGCTTGTGGCCCTTCTTGCCTTCGCGCACGATCATTTCCGGCGGCGGCGTCCAGCCGGGCCATTCCGCCTTGCGGCCGACCTTGACGACGCCGGACCAGCCGAAACCATCGCGACCGACGCCGATGCCATAGCGTCTTGCGCGGTTATTGCCTTCGACGAGGTAGAGATACTTGTTGTTGGTGTCGACGATAACGGTGCCCGGCTCCTCGTTCGTCGCCAGCCGCACCATGCGCCGCTGGAACTGCGGCTTCACCTGGCCCTGCGGCTCCATCGCGACCCGGATCACGTCGCCGCGCGTGGCTGGCGTCGCATAGGGTATTGAGGCGGTAAAGGCCGCTGCGTTCGATGCTGTAAGAAGACACGCCGCGACGACACCTGCCGTCACGATCGACAATGCTGCTTTCATAATTGGCATTCCCCTCGTTAAATCCGGTAGGAAATTACCGGAACCAACGAAGGGATCAAGATCAAAATACCCGATAAGGAGAATGGTCTGGAAGAACCAGCCTCTCTTCTATCGCGGATCAGACTATAGTCTGAACTATAGTGGCGGGCCGTCCGGTGCGCCGAATACTGCTCCCTCGATGGGATAGTATCGCCGCACAGGTCCAGCGGTCATTAGAAATTACATGACGGTGACGCGGGTGCCGACTTTCACGCGGTTGTAGAGGTCGATGACATCTTCGTTGCGAAGGCGGATGCAGCCGGACGAGACGGCACTGCCGATCGTCCAGGGGGCGTTGGTGCCATGGATGCGATAGAGGGTGGAGCCCAGATACATGGCGCGGGCGCCGAGCGGATTGCCTTCGCCGCCTTCCATGTGCGCCGGCAGATAGTGGCCCTTGGCGGCTTCGCGCGAGATCATCTCGGCGGGCGGCGTCCAGTCCGGCCATTCCTGCTTGCGGGTCACGGTATGGGCGCCCGCCCATTCGAAGCCGGGCTTGCCGACGCCAACGCCATAGCGCCGCGCCTTGCCGCCATCCATCACCAGATAGAGAAAGCGGTTATTGGTGTCGATGATGATGCTGCCGGGCTTTTCCTTGGTCTGATAGTCGACGATCTGCGGCAGGAACTGCGGATCGATCTGGCCTCGGACTGCCGGATATTGCGGGCGGGCCATGGCGACCTGCTGCACGGCCGGGCGCGCAAACAGTCCGCGCGGTTGCATGACCTGACGTACCTGCGGATTGGCCTGCTGCTCCATTCTGGGATCGGCGGCGCGGCGCGCCATCGGGCGGGGGTAGACGACCGGCTGCACGTTGCCGCCGCCAAGCTGAATCACCCAGGGGGCCGTCAGATCGGGACTGACGATGACGGGCGGGCGCGACTGATAGCGATCGTCGGCAAAGGCGTTGGCAGCAAGCAGGCTCAGAGCGCCCGCGGCAAACAGGACGGCATGTTTCATCATCGGACAAACTCTCTACACATGGGCCGAGGATGGGCGCGAAAGCGCCCGGTCGAAACAATGGTGCCACTTGCACGCGAGCGAATGGTAAACATCTATTCATCAAAATGCCGCGAAGCCGATAAAGCTTTGTCAGGGTTACCGCTTGGTTTGGAAAGATGGTTTGCAAGTGGTAAATCATGAATCGGAATGCGCGGTCGTCGAAGTCAGCCTATGAATTTAAGCATTTGATTGATCTCAATTTATCCGATAGTGGCATACCGGCTCCCGGTAGCGCGTGCTGAAATAGGGGACGAATCGCGAAAATGGCCGAAACGGGCATCATCACCGGCGAAGATGGTAAGGACCGCTGCTTCTGGCACGGCAATCTGCCGGAATATCAGCGCTATCACGACGAGGAATGGGGTCGGCCTGTTGTCAATGACATCAGGCTGTTCGAGAAGATCTGCCTCGAAGGCTTCCAGTCGGGCCTGTCTTGGCTGACGATCCTGCGCAAGCGCGAGAATTTTCGCGCCGCTTTCGCTGGCTTCGATTTCGAGAAAGTCGCCAAGTTTGGCGAAGCCGATATCGAGCGCTGCCTCGCCGATGCCGGCATCATCCGCCATCGCGGCAAAATCGTTTCCACCATCAACAATGCCAACCGCGCCATCGAGCTGCGCGACGAATTCGGTTCGCTCGCCCGCTATTTCTGGAGCCATGAGCCGAGCGTTGCCGAGCGCCCGGAGATCTTCGATCTTGCCCATCTTCGCGCCAATCCGACGACGGCGGCTTCGGTGCGGATTTCGAAGGATCTGAAGAAGCGCGGCTGGACCTTTGTCGGCCCGACCACGGTTTATGCCTTCATGCAGGCCATGGGTCTGGTCAACGATCACATCGAGGGCTGCTATTGCCGGAAAGAGGTGGAGGCGATGCGTTGCGCATTGGTGCGGCCATGAGAGCTGCGCTTCTCGGTCTTTCGCTGACGATCTTTGCGCTGTTAAGCGCCACAGCCCATGCGCAAAGTGATACTCAGCAACAACAGCTGCCGCAGCTCGACCGTGGTGAAAAGCTTGAGAAGATCGCTCTGCCGGCCGTTCTCGAGAGGCTGACGGGCTGGACGAAGTTCGGCAAGGGCAAGGTCTACACACTGCCGCTGAAGAAGGGCCAGCATGTACGGATCACCTTCAGCTCGAAGAGCAAATATGCCTACATGGCGATCTTCGACCTCTCGTCGAGCGAGGACGAATCCTTCTTCGGCACGGATGAAGACGGCAACACCGCCGACGTCACCGTCAATGAGGATACGACCTGGCTGATCAAGCCCTATTACTCGCGCGTCACGCGCCGGCGCGGTCTCGGTGCGCCATACGAGATCCTCATCGACCCCAATCCGCCGGCCGCGCAGCAGGCGCCGGCCGATCAGCAGAAAGATCAGGGACCGATACTGTTTCCGCCGCGTTCGAAGCAGGGACAGTAAGGGTCACTGCAACGTTTCGATCACGCCATGCAGCTCGCCGAGATGACCGATCTTGCGAAAACGCGGCGCTTCGGTCGGCTCCTCGACATGCTCGAACGACCATGTAAGCTCGTGCGGCACGAAGACGCCGTAGCTGCCGGCGGCAAGCGCCGGCACGATGTCCGATTTCAGCGAATTGCCGATCATCATCGCCCGTTCCGGCCCGTCGCCGACCTTAGAGAAGATGCGGCGATAGGTCGACGCGTTCTTGTCCGAGACGATCTCGACCGCATCGAAAAGGTCGCCGAGCCCGGATTGGGCGAGCTTGCGCTCCTGATCGAAAAGATCGCCCTTGGTGATCAGCACCAGCAGATACTTTCCCGACAGCGCTTCCAACGTCTCGCGCACATGCGGCAGCGTTTCGACGGGATGGGCGAGGAGATCGCGGCCAATATCGAGGATCTGCGCGATGACGGTCGCTGGCACTTCGCCCTCCGTGATCTCTATAGCCGTTTCGATCATCGAGAGGGTGAAACCTTTGATGCCGAAACCGTAATGGCGGAGGTTGCGCTTTTCAGCCTCCAATAGCCGCGCGGCAATGACATCGCTTGCGGCGTGATCGGCGAGAAGTTCGGTAAATTGCAGCTCCGTCAGCCGGTAGAATTGCTCGTTCTGCCAGAGCGTGTCGTCGGCGTCGAAGCCGATCGTGGTCAAAGGGCGTTGCGTCATCGGTATGTCCGTTCTGCGCATGATATGAAGGCTGGAGTCTAATCCGCGCCCAGCCGGACGCAAGAGCCAGTCGGACGCAAGAGCATGCGTCGGTCACCGCATCGTGATCGGTCCGAGGTCTCGTGTTGAAATCGATTTCCGGTGCATTATGTGCTTGTTGTCTCGATTGCCGCGGAGCTTGAGTCCGGCCTCGACGACCGTCTTATGACCTCCCCAGGGCAGCCCCGACTGCGGCTGTCGTGCCGAGGCCAATTCATAGCGAAAAGATAGCGTTCACCGGCCGGAAGAGTCTTCCGGCTGACCACAAGGGAATTTCTCCTATGCGTTACAACCAACTCGGCAATACCGGCCTGTTCGTCTCCGAACTTTGCCTGGGCACGATGACCTTCGGCGAATCCAACCCCAACACTCCCTGGGGCTCGATCGCCGATGTCGACCAGGCGTTGGCGGATAAGATCGTCGAAGGCTCGCTCGCGGCCGGCGTCAATTTCATCGACACCGCCGACGTCTATTCCTTCGGCAATTCCGAAAAGCTGCTCGGTCAGGCCCTGAAGAATCTCGGCGTTCCCCGCAAGGATGTTGTCATCGCCACCAAGGTCTATGGCGTCATGGGCGACAAGCCGAACGATCGCGGCGCCTCGCGCGGCCATATCATGGACTCCGTGCAGGCGAGCCTCGATCGCCTGCAGACCGACCACATCGACCTCTATCAGATCCACGCCACGGATACGGTAACCCCGATCGACGAGACGCTGCGGGCGCTGGACGATCTCGTTTCGCGCGGCCTGGTCCGCTATGTCGGCGTCTCCAACTGGCAGGCCTGGCGCATCGCCAAGGCGCTCGGCATTTCGGAACGCCGCGGGTTTGCTCGCTTCGAGACGGTGCAGGCCTATTATTCCATCGCCGGCCGGGATCTCGAGCGGGAGATCGTGCCGCTAATGTCGGAAGAGAAACTCGGTTTGATGGTCTGGTCGCCGCTGGCCGGCGGTCTGCTCTCGGGCAAGTATGGTCCGGGCGCTCCCGGCAATGGTGAGGGGCGGCGTGCGAGCTTCGATTTCCCGCCTGTCGATAAGGATCGCGCCTGGGCCTGCGTCGCCACCATGCGCGAAGTGGCGGAGAAGCACGGCTCCAGTGTCGCTACTGTGGCGCTCGCCTGGATCTTGGCGAAGCCCTTCGTCACCAGCATCATCATCGGCGCCAAGCGTCTCGACCAGCTCGATCAGAATCTGGCCGCCGTCAAGCTGAAGCTCGATGCCGAGGATATGGCCAAGCTCGATGACGTCAGCGCGCTTGCGCCCGAATATCCCGGCTGGATGCTCGCACGCCAGGGCGCACAGCGTGTGCCGCAGCCGTTCGAGCCGAAGGGTTGATATCATAGGACGGGCCGCCAGCCTTGGCAGCGGCCCGGTTCCACGTCAGAGCTCGATGACGATCTTGCCGAACGGGCCGCGATCGAGATGATCGAAAGCGGCCGGTACCTCGTCGAGGGCATAGCGATGGTCGATGACGGGCTTTAGGCCGATGCTGTCCACCGCGTGCACGAAATCTTCGAGCGAACGGCGATGGCCGACGCCGATGCCCTGCACGGTGGGGGACTTCAGCAGCAGCGGTGCCACCGGACCGGAGATGTCGAAACCCTCAAGGACACCGATGACGGATATCCGGCCATGCGGCGCCACTGCCTTCAGGGACTGGCCGAAATTCGGCCCACCGGCGATTTCGATGATATGGTCGATGCCCCAATCGCTGGTGAGGCGATAGACTTCTTCCACCCAATCGCTTTTGTTGCGGTCGATGCCGTGATGAGCGCCCAAAGCCTTGGCCCGCTCGAGCTTTTCCTGTCCGGAGGACGTTACGAAGACCTCGGCGCCCTGTGCCGCGGCGATCTGCAGCCCGAACAGCGCCACGCCGCCCGTTCCCTGCACCAGCACGCTGTCACCCGGCTTGATCTTGCCGCGTTCCACCAGCGCGAACCAGGCCGTGAGACCGGCGCAGGGCAAAGTGCTTGCCTCGGCATAATCTAGGCTCGTCGGTGCCGATACAAACCAGCCCTCCGGCATGGCGATATATTCCGAGAGCACGCCGGGATAGAACCCGCCAAGCGTCTTGTAGGGAGGCGTGCGGGCATCGCCGAGCGGCTTGCCGTCGATCCAGCCGGGATGGAAGGTCGAGATGACCCGATCACCCACGGAGAATCTGGTCACGTCGTCTCCCACCGCTTCGATCACGCCCGCCATATCGGAAGCCGGTACGAAGGGAAATTGGATCGGCAGACCCATGCCGGTCTCGCGCACGAGCTTGTCGCGATAATTCAGAGAAACGGCCTTGACCCGCACAAGAACCTCGCCGCGCCCGGGCTTAGGTACTGCCGTCTCCGTGAGGTTCAAGGGAGCGCCGACGGCGATCGTCTCGATAGTCCAGCGCTTCATGGTCTTCATCATCATGATCTCCTGAGAGGAATTGAAAGCAATGGACGGAGCATATCGTTGCTTTCTGGTCGCCAGTGGCGATATTATTTCCGCGTACTGGTTCCCAAAAGGAAGCAATCATCATGAATGACATGCTCAACGGCATTCCGGAATTCGTGGAGGCGGTCGAGGCCGGCGGCTTTTCGGCCGCGGCGGCGCGCATGAACCTGTCCCGCTCGGCGATCGGCAAGACCATCGCCAAATTGGAGCGGCGCCTGAATGTGCGCCTGTTCCACCGCACCACCCGAATGCAGAGCCTCACCGACGAAGGGCAAGCCTTTTACGAGCGCTGCCGCCGGGCACTGGACGAGATACAATCCGGGGAGGCCATGCTGGAATCGGGTAAGCGTGAAGTTACGGGCCGTCTGCGCATCTCCATGCCGGTTCTCTTCGGCCGCCGCTGCGCTGCGCCGCTGCTGCTGGAATTGGCGCGCATGCACCCGAAGCTTGAGCTGGACCTTTCCTTCAGCGATCGCGTGGTCGATCTCTTCGACGAGGGCTTCGATCTCGCTATTCGCAACGGCGTGTTGCGGGACGAAGCCGGCCTTGCCGCCCGCAAGATCGCCTTCCATCGCATGACGCTATGTGCCTCGCCGGATTATCTCGCTGCAAGAGGTACGCCGCAGACCATTGCCGACCTCGATAGCCACGATCTCGTCATCTATGCCAGATCGGGGGAAGCCAAAAGATGGGCCTTCCTGCATGGCGACGGTGCAGCCGTCGACTATTTTCCGCAGACGCGGTTGCGTCTGGATGACCTGGAGGTCATCGCGGATGCGGCCGCCGCCGGAATGGGCATTGCGTGGCTGCCCTGCTGGCTGGTGCGGGGCTATGTGCACGCGGGCAAGCTCATGCCGGTGCTCAATGTCTCCAGCCGGCCCGTCAACATCTATGCCGTCTGGCCGCAGGTGCCGCAGCTTTCGCTGAAGATGCGCATGGTCATCGACCTGCTCGCCGCGCGCCTGCCTGACGTCATGGACTGAGCATGTGATGATGCCTCCGGTTAAAGGAGCGCGCCCTCCGCAAATACCTGGTTCCATCTGAAGACCTGCACGGATTTGCGCAGGCCTGCCGCCCAGAATGGATCTTCCTTCACCAGACGATCGACGGTATCGGCTGTCTCCGCTTCGACAAGCCAGAGGCCGCCGGCAAAAGCGTCGTCCTCCCGGCTGAGTGGTCCAGCCGTCCTGATGGAAGCGGCATTCGCCTCCAGGAAGGCGAAGTGACGCGGCAGATATTCCTTGCGGATCGTGGCGGCGTTTTGTTGATCGTCCTCGAACAGGACTGCGAATAGGGGCATCGTCATCTCCTTGCTGGATATTCCCAGTCTAAAGCTGCAATAATACCGATACATGTGGTAAGTTTGCCGTCAGGAGCTGCAAAATTGCACGATATCGATTGGAACGATCTGCGCCATGTTCTGGCGTTCGCGCGGGGTGGATCCCTTGCCGCTGCCGGCAGGGTGCTCGGGACGGATGCGACGACGGTCGGTCGCCGCCTGCGCATTCTAGAGAAACGCCTCGGCACGACGCTGTTCTCGCGCGATGGAGGTGGTGCCCTATTGCCCACGCCAGCGGGCGAGATTGCGGTGGCGAAGGCCGAGACGATTGAGGCCGAAGTCATGGCGCTGTCGGGCGCGTTGGATGCGACCGATCCCATGGCACTCGGCAAGGTACGCCTCACGGCGGCGCCATCCTTCATCAGCCGGCTGTTGATCCCCTCGCTGCCCAGTCTGCTGGCGCAACATTCCGGCCTGCAATTGGAACTCATCGGCGATTCCAGAAATTTCAATCTGACCCGACGCGAGGCGGACATGGCACTGCGCCTCGCAAGACCTGCCGATATGACAAACGGCAAAGTCGTCGCCAGGCGGATCGCGACACTTGACTATGCCGTCTATGTCGCTGCCGGGCAGGAGAGGCATGCGGAAGATTTGCCATGGATCATCTATGAAGAGGCAATGGCGCATCTGCCGCATGCCCGCTGGATTGCCGCACAAGCGGAAAAGTCAGATCGTTCCAGCCCGCTTGCGGTCAACGATGCCGAGGCTCTGCTGCAGGCCGCGGCTGCAGGACTAGGGCGTGCACTGCTGCCGAAAATCCTGGCCGAGAATGCGGGAGGTCTTTGCCGCGTCGATAGCGGCGACAGCAATTTGCCGGTGCGAGAGATGTGGCTGCTGATGCATGCCGAGCTTCGCCAGCTCGTTCGCATTCGCGCCGTTTCCGAGTGGCTGGATAGCGTCTTCAAATTGCATAGGGAGCAGTGAGAGAGACGGCACGAATGCCGCCTCCCATTTACCGTATGGTTCACTTGCCGTGCTTCTGCAGCCAGGCTTTCATTTCCTTGATCTCGGCTTCCTGCGCGGTAATGACGGCCTCCGCCAGTTTGCGCAGCTCGGGATCTTTTCCGTATTTCAGCTCGATCTTCGCCATGTCGATCGCGCCCTGATGATGCGGGATCATGCCGCGGACGAAATCCGCATCGGCGTCGCCGCTGTAGTGGATCATCATGTCCTTGTGCATCTTGCCCATGGCATTGTTGAACGCCTTGCTGGAGGCGCTCTCGTTGCCCATCGGCTTGCTCATATCCATGCCCTTCATGTCGTCGGCAAAGGCGGGAAGGGTGAGGGCAAAGGCGAATACGCTGGCGAGGATCAGCGATCTTGAAGTAGTCATAGGTATTCTCTCCGTTTCAGGACGGTATCTGAATTTGAGCGGCAGCGCTCGTCGATTGAATGCAGGCGATCGTCAGGCGAAACGGGGAGGGGGTGCTGTCGGCTGCGGCCGGGAGTCGGCAAGACGCTGTACGGGCTCCGGGGCTGGATAGGAGAAGGCGTGTTTGCCGTCTTCGGCCGCAAGGGTCGGCATCAAGGCAATGCAGGCGGCACAGGACGCCACATGCGCCATGCCACCGGCGCAAGGGTTTTCCGGCTTCTTCTGCTGGTGTTCGGCCACGTTGGCATGGCCCCCCATGCCATGCATATCGGCCATACCATCATGCACGCTCACCGTCGCCGGCATGGACATGGCGGAATCGCAGACAGGGCAATTCGCCAGCGCCGGCATGGCACCATAGAGCAACCAGGCAATCAGCATTGTCAGGATCGCAAAGAAACGCATGCAATCAACATAGGATGAAGCGAGTCCGGCGCCAACCCGCCATTTTCCGGTATTGTTCCAAATCCAAAATTACGCCTAACGATAGACGTCGCGACGGTTTCCGATTTCGATAACAAGCACAACCAAGCGGCTATCCTGCAGGTCGCAGATAATTCGGTAATCGCCGACTCGATAACGCCAGTAATTCCCCAACCGCGCACCCTGCAGAGCATCGCCAATCTGACGGGGATCATGCAAAGTGGCGAGACGTTCCTCGAGAAAGCTCCTTATTCTCTTGCGTGTCTCTGGATTGAGTTTTTCGACAAATTTGCGAGCAGATCGCGCATACTCAATCGTCCATGCCACGCCAGAATTCCTCGGAGCTTACGACCTCGTCTTCACCGTTCTTAATCCGCTCCATGGCGCGTTCTGCTAAGTATACGTCTTCCATTTCGTCCAAGTGCGCCTCAACGGCTTGACGAATGTAGAAGGTTGCGGTCCGGCCCGTTCGCGTGGCCAGAGCCTGCAGGCGCTCATAGGTTTCATCTGGCAGACGGATGGCGGTTTGTTTGCTCATCAAGATGGCCTTGATAGGGATTGGGATGCGTGTATCCCAAACATAGATCTTTCTTGTCCGTCTGTCATCCGTCATTTGTCGGTTTGTCGTCAGCTAACTTATAACAATCCTTGCCGCATTCGGCCCAATCCGCTAGTTAACCGCGACTGTTCCCATACCGGATTACCCTAGAGATGAGCGACAAACAAAAGAAACCGCAGAAGCTCAAGGCCCGCCTGCCGCGTGGCTTTGTCGATCGTTCGGCCAGCGACATTCGCGCCGTCAACGAGATGACCTCCAAGATCCGTAGGGTATACGAGCATTATGGTTTCGATCCCGTCGAAACGCCGCTGTTCGAATATACCGATGCGCTCGGCAAGTTCCTGCCCGATAGCGACCGGCCGAATGAAGGTGTTTTCTCGCTTCAGGATGACGACGAGCAGTGGATGTCGCTGCGCTATGACCTGACGGCGCCGCTTGCCCGGCACGTCGCGGAGAATTT
This sequence comes from Hyphomicrobiales bacterium, assembly GCA_900472485.1. Lineage (GTDB taxonomy): Bacteria > Pseudomonadota > Alphaproteobacteria > Rhizobiales > Rhizobiaceae > Rhizobium. Next base: position 5,924 of record UCII01000018.1, on the reverse strand, counting down.
CAACGAGATCCAGCTTCCCTACCGCACCTATCGCGCCGGCTACGTCTTCCGCAACGAGAAGCCGGGTCCGGGTCGCTTCCGCCAGTTCATGCAGTTCGACGCCGATACCGTCGGCGCGCCGGGCGTGCAGGCGGATGCCGAGATGTGCATGATGATGGCCGACACGCTGGAAGCATTGGGCATAAAGCGCGGCGACTATGTGATCCGCGTCAACAATCGCAAAGTTCTCGACGGCGTGTTGGAAGCCATCGGCCTCGGCGGCGATGACAAGGCTGCCCAGCGCCTGAACGTGCTGCGCGCCATCGACAAGCTTGACAAGTTCGGCTCGGAAGGCGTGGCGCTGCTGCTCGGCCCCGGCCGCAAGGACGAGTCCGGCGATTTTACCAAGGGTGCGGGTCTCGACCAAAGCCAGATCGAGAAGGTACTCTTCTTCGTCGGCATCAAGGACTATGCGGAAAGTGCGGCTCAGCTTGCCGAGCTCGTCGCCGGCACGTCCAACGGCGGCGAAGGCGTCGAGGAACTGAATTTCATCGGCAGCCTCGTCACCAGTGCCGGCTATCAGTCGGATCGTATCAAGATCGATCCCTCCGTCGTGCGCGGCCTCGAATATTATACCGGCCCGGTCTACGAAGCCGAGCTGCTGTTCGACGTCACCAACGAGAAGGGCGAGAAGGTCGTCTTCGGTTCGGTTGGCGGCGGCGGCCGTTATGACGGGCTCGTCTCGCGCTTCATGGGTCAGCCGGTGCCTGCCACCGGCTTTTCCATCGGCGTGTCGCGCCTGATGACGGCGCTGAAGAACCTAGGCAAGCTCGGCACGGACGAAGTGATCGAGCCCGTACTCGTCACCGTCATGGATGGCGATGTCGATGCCATGGGACGCTACCAGCGCTTCACGCAGCAACTGCGCGCCGCCGGCATCCGCGCCGAAATGTTCCAGGGCAATTGGAAGAAGTTCGGCAACCAGCTGAAATATGCCGACCGCCGCGGCTGCCCGATCGCCATCATCCAGGGTGGCGACGAACGCGCCCAAGGCGTCGTGCAGATCAAGGATCTGATCGAGGGCAAGCGCCTATCCGGCGAGATCGAGGACAATGCCAGCTGGCGCGAAGCCCGTGTTGCGCAGGAAACCGTGCCGGAGGCCGAACTGATCGAGAAGGTCAAGGCTATCTTGGCGGCTCAGGCGGAAGACCGGAAGAGGGCGGGCTGATGCCCCTGATCAACCTCCCGAATTTTGCCAGCGATCTGCTGGACGAATTCTCCGTTCGCGGAACGGATAGGGTGGATACGCCCATCATCCAGCCGGCCGAACCCTTTCTCGACATGGCCGGCGAGGATCTTCGCCGGCGCATCTTCATGACTGAAAGCGAAACCGGCGCCAGCCTTTGCCTGCGCCCGGAATTCACCATTCCCGTCTGCCTGCGCCATATCGAGACCGCCACCGGCACGCCGAAGCGCTATTCCTATCTCGGCGAGATCTTCCGCCAGCGCCGCGAAGGCGGCCATGAATTTTACCAGGCCGGCATCGAGGATTTGGGTGATGGCAATACGGCGAACGCCGATGCCCGCGCCATCAGCGATGCCATCGGTATCCTGGATCGCGTGGTGCCCGGCAAGCCGTTCTCCGTGACACTTGGCGATCAGGCCGTGTTCGAGGCTGTCGTACAGGCGCTCGGCTTGCCATCCGGTTGGCAGAAGCGGCTGATCCACGCTTTCGGCAACATGATGCAGCTCGAAACCTTGCTGGCGCATCTTGCAAGCCCGCAGCCGGTCACAGGGCTCGATGCCCATGTGCTCGATTTCCTGAGCCGTGGCGACGAGCAGGGGCTGGTCAGGCATATCGACGCCACCATGCACGCGACCGGCTATTCGACCAACGCCAGCCGCTCGCCGCAGGAGATCGCCCGCCGCCTTCGCGAGAAGCTGGTCTTATCGGAAACGCGGCTCGACGATGCGGCCTTCCGCGTGCTGGAGGAGTTTTTGTCCCTGAGCGTGCCGCTTTCGGATGCCTCCGCCGCACTGGCGGGCTTCGCCGACGCGGCAGGTCTGAAGCTGGGCAGGGCCTTGGAAAGCTTCGATGCCCGCGTCGCGGCATTGGCCTACGCCGGTGTCGACGCCTCTAAGATCGACTATCGTGCTGCCTTTGGTCGCCCGCTCGATTACTATACCGGCCTCGTCTTCGAGGTGACGGTGGAAGGGTCGAGCGCGGTGCTCGCCGGCGGCGGCCGCTTCGACCGGCTGATGACCCTGCTCGGTGCCAAGAACCATATCCCGGCTGTCGGCTTCGCGCTTTGGCTCGACCGTATCGAAACCGCGAGGGCAGCCTGATGACCATCACGATAGCGCTTCCTTCCAAGGGCCGGATGAAGGACGATTGCGCCGCGATCTTCGAGCGTGCCGGAATGCCGATCGTCGCCGTCGGTAACGATCGTTCCTATCGCGGCCGTGTCGAGGGTTGGGACGGAGTCGAGATCGCCTTCCTGTCAGCCTCGGAAATCTCGCGAGAGATCGGCAATGGCAGCGTCGATTTCGGCATTACCGGTGAAGACCTCGTACGTGAGGGCATGGCGGAGGCCGATCGCCGGGTCGAATTCTGCGCTAGGCTCGGTTTCGGTCATGCCGATGTCGTCGTCGCGGTGCCGGAAATCTGGCTCGACGTCGATAGCATGGCCGATCTCGGTGATGTCGCAGCCGATTTTCGTGCCCGTCATGGTCACAGGCTGACGGTCGCGACGAAATATTGGCGGCTGACGCAGCAGTTCTTCTCCAGCCAGCACGGCATACAGCTCTATCGCATCGTCGAAAGTCTTGGTGCGACGGAGGGGGCACCTGCTGCCGGCTCGGCCGATATCATCGTCGACATCACCTCCACCGGCTCGACTCTGAGAGCGAACCATCTGAAGATCCTGTCTGATGGCATCATCCTGCGCTCGGAGGCTTGTCTGGTGCGCGCGCGCAAGCCGAGTCATGAAGGCGATCCGATGGTTGAGCGCATCATATCAGCCGTGCGCAGTGCACTCTGATTTCCCAAACATTTGACGTAAAAAGGCCCGCCGGAATTCCGGCGGGCCTTTTGTCTTGGGAGATAGGCAGCACTTAGGCGGCTGCGTAGGCACCGCGGCGAGCGTCGACCGAGTAGACGCCTGCGCCGTTGGTGGCGAGCATGATGTAGGCGCCGGCGAGCGTGATGTTCTTTAGGAAGTTCACGAAGTTCAGGCCATTGATCCACCCATTGGCCGCAGCCGGGAAGTCCGGAACATTGACGGTCGGCAGATGAAACACGATGCCGGTGAAGACGCAGAAGGCGGCGAGCAGCCAGCCGACGATGCGGATCTGGAAGCCGATGAGGACGCAGACGCCGGTGACGAATTCGAAGGCGCCGGCAAGATAGGTGAGCAGCGCTGCGGCTGGCATACCAGCGCCGGCAATCATGCCCGCGGTGCCGGCCGGATCCGTCAGCTTGCCGAAACCGGCGAAGATGAACATGAAGGCGAGCAGGATGCGCGCCACAAGAATGATGATGTTGTTGCTATTGGACATGAGGGTCTCCAGTAAATTCGCTTGGGATCACGTGGCAATTATTCTCTGGAGATGGATATTCGTGATTTTTGAGGAGTTGGAAAGATAAACAACTGCGCACAATTAGTTCACAATCATTGAACAATGATCCGCTTAGATCGCTCTTCCCATACGAGCCGTATCGGCTATTGTGGCGCCAAATCAGTTGTCAAATCATGGTTTTCAGGAGCAGCCCATGGCCGATCTGTCGTCCTTTCCGATCACGAAGCGCTGGCCTGCCAGCAATCCGGATATCATCCAGCTCTATTCCCTGCCGACGCCGAACGGCGTCAAAGTCTCGATCGCTCTAGAGGAACTCGGTCTGGTCTATGAGCCGCATCTGATCTCCTTCGGCACCAATGACCAGAAATCCCCGGAATTCGTTTCGCTGAACCCGAACGGCCGCATTCCTGCGATCATCGATCCCAATGGTCCAGACGGCAAGCCGATCGGTCTGTTCGAATCCGGCGCGATCCTGCTCTATCTGGCGGAGAAGACCGGCAAGCTCATGCCGAGCGATGCTGCCAGGCGCTACGAAACGCTGGAATGGGTCTTTTTCCAAATGGCCGGCGTCGGCCCGATGTTCGGCCAGTTCGGCCACTTCTTCAAATTCGCCGCCGAGAAAGTTGCGAACAACTCTTATCCGGTCGAGCGTTATCGCGATGAGGCCAAGCGCCTGCTCGGCGTTCTGGAGAGTCGCCTGCAGGGGCGAGAATGGATCATGGGCGATGAATACACCATCGCCGACATCACCACATTCCCCTGGGTTCGCGGCGTCGACGTCTTCTATGGTGGCCGCGAGGTTCTGGAGTTCGAAAGTTTCCCCTCGGTCATGGCCTGGCTGGACCGCGCGCTTGCGCGTCCGGCAAGCCAGCGCGGTCTCAGCATTCCGAAGCGGGATTGATCACGTTGGGCCCGATAGCTGGTTGGGTGAACTCACCCGACCAGCATCGACAGCTGTTTACTGCCGGGTGGCGAGCTGGCTGCCCGGTTCCAGTTTGAAGCGTGGAAACAGGAAAACGCCGACCATGCTGCCGGCATGCTGCTTGTCGGCAGCAACGGATTCGCCAACGCAAAAGACCGGCTGACGATGACCGCCTGCGCCGAGCATCGTCGTCGAATAGCAGAAGCACGAATTGGCCGTAGCCGCCTGCTCGAAAAGATCGAGGATACGGGCCCGATCCTGCAGGTCATAACAATACATGAGGCTCAGCAGGCCGCATTCCGAGGAACTCAGCCCATGCAGCATTGTGCCCCACTGCCCAAGTTTGATGATGCCGCTTGAAAGATCGCCCGTCCATCCCTCGGAAATACAGAACTGAGCCAAGAGATCGGGGGTCATGGCCCTCGAACTCCAGCGAGCCTGGCGCAAACGGTGCGGAAAAATTGGCCTTGGCAATCTTGAACAAGATGATCCCCATTTGAGCGCCAGGTCCCCCCTCGCGCTGTATCCAAATTCCCATGCGTCTTCCGGATGGAATGTCTTCCCGTATGCCGCATCCGATGAAAGGCAGGGCATTCGGCTCTGCTGCTTCCATTTTCTGTCATGCTTGTTCCGGCTTGGTGATCCAAGCTATGAAGTCATTTCAAGTAAAAAAATCCAGACGCCTCTCGATCCTTAAGATCATAAACATGCGTGGGTGCCGATTAATCGTGCCGAATGTAAGTAAAATTTGCGTTCATTGCAGCTAACCCTCTAAAATCGCTGCGCTGCGATTTATAAGAGCTTTTTTGAAAACGGCAATGGGGCAATTTGCGTAAATTTGCGCTACCGCAAGACTTGGCGGCTTTGGGCCGAAGTCATAAGGGCTAAAACGAAAAGGGCGACCCGAGGGCCGCCCTTCGTCAATTCCGAATGTCGGATTGAACAAATGGACTAAGGCTGAGGCCTTATCACATCATGTCCATTCCACCCATGCCGCCCATGCCGCCCGGCATGCCAGCAGGGGCATCCTTCTTCGGCAGTTCGGCGATCATGGCTTCGGTGGTGATCAGCAGCGAGGCAACCGAAGCTGCGTTCTGCAGAGCCGTGCGGACAACCTTGACCGGGTCGACGATGCCCATGGCGATCATGTCGCCATATTCAGACGTCTGAGCGTTGTAGCCATAGTTGTCTTCGTTCTTGTCGAGAACCTTGCCGACAACGATCGAAGCTTCATCACCGGCGTTTTCAGCGATCTGGCGAACCAGCGACTGCAGGGCGCGGCGAACGATGTTGACGCCGGCTTCCTGATCCTGATTTTCACCCTTGGCAGTGATCTTCGTGGAGGAGCGCAGGAGAGCGATACCGCCGCCCGGTACGATACCTTCCTGAACGGCAGCGCGCGTCGCGTTGAGAGCGTCGTCGATGCGGTCCTTCTTTTCCTTCA
>UCII01000002.1 GCA_900472485.1 Hyphomicrobiales bacterium | reverse complement strand
AAGTCATAAGACAAGCGGTTGTCCGTCCGGAATTGCGAGAAAACAAAGAGATGGAGCGGTTCGGAGATTCCGTGAAAAGCTGAACCGCTCTAGGAAGCTGACCAACAGAATGGCCGGCTCAAGCCTCTTGCGGCGGTATCGCCCAGGGAAGAATATCGGCGGGAATTCGCAGCATAATCTTCAATCCCGCCGGATCCCAATCACGGCGGATCGAACCTTGAAGGGATCCAATCGTCGCCCGCTCGAGCTGGGAGCCGAAGCCTCCCGATCCCTCGGGTTGGCTGATCGATGGACCGCCTATTTCGGTCCAGGTCAACACAAAATCCGGATCGTAACGCACGTCGATCTCAATACGGCCTTCCGGCGTGGAGAGCGCGCCGTATTTCACTGCGTTCGTCGAGAATTCGTGGAGCAGAAGTGCCAGCGACGTCAGCACCGTCCCGCGTATCGCCACGTCCTGGCCGTGAATGGAAACCCGTTCGATGCCGGCGCCTTGGTGGGCGGCGAAAAGGGCTTTGACGAGCGTAAATAGCGACGTCTCGCGAAACTGAACGGCGGTGAGGTCGATATCCGGCAGCGTCAGTTCATAGGCGATTGCCAAGGTATTTATCCTTGCTCGGATGTCGCTCGTCAGCTCCTTGACCGTCGTTGCCGAGCGTTCGCTTACCCCGATTACCGCGCTCATGATGGCGAAGATATTCTTGATGCGGTGGTTCATTTCCCGCAGCAACAGCATCTGGCGTTCCGCCGCATGCTTGCGTTCGGAAATGCCGCGCGCAATTTTCGAGGCACCGATAATAGCGCCGTTACTGTCGCGAACCGGCGAAACCGTTAAGGAAATGTCGAGCAGACTTCCATCCTTGTGGCGACGGACGGTCTCATAGTGCTCTATTCGCTTTCCCTCGCGGATGCTGGCGATGATCGTGTTTTCCTCATGCCGGCGATCTGCCGGAATGATGATGGTGATATGCTGTCCGACTGCCTCTTCTGCGCTGAAGCCGAAAAGCCGCTCGGCACCCCTGTTCCAACTGGTAATGAAGCCGTCGAGGGATTTACTGACGATCGCGTCATCCGAACTTTCGACGATGGCAGCAAGCAGAGCTTGAGCTGAGGGGGTATCGCTACCGCCCTGCGGAGCCTCAATATCGAGAGCTGCATGCGCGGGTATTCTTGGTGTGACATAAGGGATATCTGTTGACGACGTGGACCGATTTGTCTTCCCAGGCATCTCCACCTCCCATTTTTCGGCAGACCAGGTCACATACCGTTCCCGGTGCCCATGTGACGCCTATATAGAAGTCATGCCGGCGAGATTTTATCTCGCAGATGATATTTATGCTCGGCATTCCCGAGCCGATATCATTTAAGTAAAGCCTTCAGCTCTTCAGCCGAAGAATGCCACCGTCTTTCACGGACAATAATAGTATCGGTTTATAGGCGCCATGCATCGAGCGAACTCGCATTGGTAAAATACGCGCAATTGGGAACTATGCCACAAAATCCGCTCTTCCGTCTGCTAGCGTACATTCCTTGTGACGCAGCTCCAAGAAGAGTAGCTTCTTTCATATTGTCCGGCTGGAGCTCAGACGGCAAGGCGCGCATGTCATGCTTTTGCCTAACCAGGAGGAAGCGCTGTAATGCCAGCTCCCCACCAGTCCAATATGCAAAATAAACTGCTCTCCATTCTTCCGTCTGCGGATTATGAGCAAATCGCGCCAGAGCTTGAATATATGGCGCTTCCGCGCGGCACGCTCATCGGAAAAGCCGGCCAGTCCATCGACTATGTTTATTTTCTGACATCCGGCATCGGGTCAATCGTCGCGGCGACGCCGGAAGGCCGCCGCGCCGAGGCTGGCGTGTTCGGCTTTGATGGCTATGTGCCGACATCGGCGGTTGCTGGCACCGAATTTAATGCTCACGATATTATCGTGCAGCTCGAGGCGGAGTCCTATCGGATGAACTATGGGTCGTTTCGTCATTTCATGGATAGAAATCGAAATTTCAACAAACTGATGGTCCGTTCCATCGAGGCCTTCTCCGTCCAATTGGCCTACACAGCTATTTCCAACGCTCTTCATGACGTGAACGAGAGGCTGGCGCGATGGCTGCTGATGTGCCACGACCGTGTATCCGGCAACGAGATCGCACTGACACATGAATTCATATCCCTGATGCTTGCCGTACGCCGGCCAAGCGTGACCACCTCGCTGCATATTCTCGAAGGCAATCGCTTCATCACGGCGGAGCGCGGCAGCATCACCATTCGAAATCGAGCGGCTCTCGAGGAATTCGCCCATGATGCCTACGGCAAGCCGGAAGAGGAATATCGGCGTTTGATGAAGGATCTCTTTTGATAGCGGCGGCAATTGCGCCAGTGGTATACTGGCGGTGGATAAGGGCTGAAGGGGCCTGCATGACGCGCTACTTCTTTCATATTCGCCGAAATGGCGAAATCGTCCGCGATGGCGAAGGCGATGAATTTGCCACCATCGAAGACGCGCGCTCGAGTGCGATAAGGGCCGTGCGGGAACTCGTTGCCGCGCGGATCAAGAATGGCCAGATGGTTCCCGATGAGCGTATCGAGGTTCACGACGAGGCAGATAAGTTGCAGTTCTCGATTTCATTTCACGCGGTCATTCGCGACCATTTGAAATAGCACTTGTCAGAAATCACCGATAAGGCGGCGATACTCCTCTTCCGGCTTACCATAGGAGCCGCCAGTAAATTCCTCAAGTCCTCTTCTGTCGCGGATCGTAATGCGGCCACGCTCGGCCCTGATGAGCTTCCTTCCCTCAAGAACGTGCAGCGCCGTCGTGATGCTCGGTCTTCTAACACTCAGCATCGCGGCGATGAAGTCATGCGTCAAGGCAATCTCGTCGCCATCCACCCGGTCATGGCACATGAGCAGCCAACGGGCGAGCCGTTCGTCCACCTGATAGTTTGCATTGCAAAGGGCCGTATAGGAGATCTGTGTCGCAAAAGTCTGAATGAAACGGGCCAAAAGATTGGCGAAGACGGGGTTTTCCGGCAATGCGGCGAGGAGTGCATGCAAGGGCATCCGTACACCCTGGCCATCCATTTGCATAAAGACCTCGTGGATGCTGATCGTCCCACCGACGCCGGCCGGCATCGGCAGAAAGCCTTCGCGTCCGACCATGCCGGCTTCGGCGCGCTGACCGCCGGGCGAAATGGTAACGACAGAGCTAATTCCGCTTGAAAGGAAATATACATGGTCGATCAGGCAATCGGCTCCGGCAACGTTGAAGCCGCGCTGGAGATCGATCTGCTCCAACTGCTTGCCGATGTTGCGAAATTCATCTGCGGGCAGGCGAGCGAGAAGCCGGTTCGTTGTCATTAAACGTTCTAGGTCGAGCATGGCTCTCGCGAAAGATCGAGCATGGGAATTGGGTCCTCGCCGGCATGCCCTTAGCTTTGTGGGCGGATCGCGATTCTATAGCACCCCCGTGTTCGGGATGATTTTGTGTACGCTGGCGGACGCTCGTCGCGCACAAAGTCCTGCGGCTGTTTCCGAGCTGGCGTTACCGTGCCGTACGAAGCGACGGGAGGAAGACAGACCCTCCTATTGGATACTTCGTTTTGGATAATGTCCGCCAATGCTAACCTAATGCATGCGTTCGCCATAGCCAACATTCGGTGACAGAAGACCATCGGCAAGTATCACGGCCCGCCCGGAGCATCTTTCGCAACCCTTTTCGCTCACGAAATTTGTCGCATGAGGTGAACTCGTGATGGCTGCAGATGGTAGCCAAAGAGGAACATTCTAAGGGCTGCGCAATTTTCCTTTCAGTTCATAAGAGCTAAATGCAAAGGAGAATGCTATGAGAACGAGACTTATCGTTTCAGCGGTTGCTGCCTTTGGCCTTCTCGCTGGTTCAGCCTTGGCACAGTCCTCTACGGTGACTGGAGCCGCGGGCGGCGCCGCGACCGGAGCGGTTGTAGGGGGCCCTGTCGGTGCCGCAGTTGGCGGTGTTGCCGGAGCGATTGCCGGTACTGCGATCGATCCGCCGCCGCAAAAAGTAATCACCTATGTTCAAGAGCAGCCAATGCCTCCATCCGAGGCCGTCGTACAAGACGAGATTGTCGTCGGTCGAACTCTCCCAGAGACCGTTGTCATCACACCGGTTCCGGATAACCCGACATACGGTTATGCTGTCGTGAACCATGAACGCGTCATCGTCCAACCAAAGACGCGCAAGGTTGTTCGCATCATTGAATAATGCCGAGAGGGCCTCCGAGAGGGGCCCTTTTTCTGCACCTTTCCGTCCGGAATTGCGTGAAAACAAAGAGATAGAACAGTTCAGAGATTCCGCAAAAAACCGAACAGCTCTAGGCGAACTCTGAATATCGTTTGATGTTCTCTTCGAGAAGGTTGAGCAGCAGGTCGCGGGTTGGATCCCTCACAGCCTTCACCCAGGCGACCGCAAGCGGCAGCTTCTCCAACCGGGTGCCTGCGTGATCCGCCAGCGGCACGAACGTTACGCCATGAACAGCCAATTTTGATGTCCACCGCGGGACGATCGCAGAGCCAATTCCGGCGGCGACGAGGTTGATGATTGTCTGCTTTTCATCGGCGACTTGGGCAATGCGGGGGCGCATGTCGAATTCGGAAAAAAGTGTCATCGTCAGATCGTGGCTATGCGGTCGGGAACGCCGTTCGGGCACGATGAGTGGTTCATCACTGAGATCGACTATTCGGATCTCGTCTTTTAAAGCCAGAGGGCTTGTCGAGGCGATGGCAACGACGGCTGTTTCATGCAAGAGCGGCTTGATCACCAGGCTTCGGCTTAGTCCATCGCGAGGACGAATTAGGGCTATGTCAAGCCGACCGGCAAGCAGCTTCGGGATGAGCCTGATCGATTTGTCTTCCACAAGCTGCGTTACCGCATTTGGGGCAATTGCGCGAAAGTCGTGAAGAAGCAGGGGAACCAGGCCGGCAGCTGCGCTGTCGATCGCACCGATTCTTAAGAGCGGACTCGATTTGCGCCCTGTCGCTCGAAATTTCTCCGCCACGGCATCCAATCGGGCAAGGATTGGTTTGACCTCATCGAGGAGGAGAACCCCCTCTTCGCTCAGAGAAACGCTTCGTGTCGTTCGGCTGAAGAGCACGACGCCCAGGGATTCTTCCAGCATGCGAATGTGACGGCCAATGGATGCAGGCAGAATCCCAAGCCTTTGAGCCGCCCTGCCGAAATGAAGCTCTTCGGCAACGGCAACGAAGCATCTGATTTGTTCGAGTTCCATATGTCAGCCATTATATCATTTAATTATATAATTACCTGAGTATTCATCCTTTTCAAGGGAGGACTTAGCCTTCAGGAACTGCGCGAGAGGACGCGCTTGTTTCAAACAATGGGAGGAGCTTGCAATGGAGCGTGAGCTGGAAACGCGCGTGTTGCGCAAGATTACCTGGCGCATCGTGCCATTCATCATGGTTCTTTATCTTATCGCGTTCATCGATCGCGTGAACATCGGCTTTGCCTCCCTGACCATGAACCAGGATCTGCGGTTTTCGTCGACCGTTTTTGGCGTCGGCGCCGGCATCTTCTTTCTCGGCTATTTCATTTTCGAAGTGCCTTCGAACCTGATTTTGCACAAGCTCGGAGCCCGCATCTGGATCGCGCGGGTCATGATCACCTGGGGTCTCGTCTCCGGTGCAATGGCGCTGGTTCAAGGCACGACGAGCTTCTACATATTGCGTTTTCTTCTGGGGGTGGCCGAGGCCGGCTTTTTCCCAGGCATCATCCTTTATCTGAGCTATTGGTTCCCGGCCCGCCGCCGCGCGGCGGTGACGGCGATGTTCATGGCCGCGGCGCCGCTTTCCACGGCAATCGGTTCTCCCATCTCGGGCGCACTGCTTGAAATGCATGGGATCTGGGGTCTGGCAGGCTGGCAGTGGATGTTCGTCATCGAAGCTATCCCTGCGCTTGTCTTCGGTGTCGTCGTACTTTTCTATCTGACGGATCGCCCGGAAAAGGCGAAATGGCTCTCTGTTGACGAGCGCACATGGCTTGCCAAGACCATGGAAGAGGACCAGGCCGGAAAGCCGAAAACCAGCCACAGCATCTGGGCAGGCCTGGCCGATATCCGCGTTCTCGCGCTCTCGCTCGTCTATTTTGGGACATCGGCAGGCCTTTACACGCTTGGCATATGGGCACCGCAAATTATCAAAAGCTTCGGTTTGTCGTCATTCCAGGTCGGATTGATCAATGCGGTCCCGGCTGTTTTTGCGGTGGTCGGCATGATTCTCTGGGCCCGTCATTCCGACAAGTCTGGCGAGCGTACATGGCATGTCGTCGGGGCCTGCCTGCTTGCCGCAGCGGGTCTAGCGTTTGCGACCGGCGCAACCAGCGTTTTTGCAGTCTTGATGGCGCTGACGCTGGTAAACATTGGTATCAGCGCATCGAAGCCGCCGCTCTGGAGCATGCCAACGCTTTTCCTGTCCGGATCTGGCGCCGCTGCAGGCATTGCAACGATTAATTCGATTGGTAACCTCGGCGGCTTCGTCGGTCCATCGATGATCGGCTGGATCAAGGACGCGACTGGAAGCTTTGCAGGCGGCCTATACTTCGTCGCAGCGCTTCTGCTGGTCTCCGCCACCGTCACTCTGATCCTGGCGCGCAGCAGCGCGCGGGATCCACAAACCAAAGCATCAGCCCAGCACTGATTATCAAAATGGAGAATGAATATGCGTGAATACAAGATCGCAGCGATTCCCGCAGATGGGATCGGTCCGGAAGTGATCGCGGCCGGGCTACAGGTTCTCGATGCTCTCGCAGCCCGCTGTGGCGACTTCAAGATCCATTCAGAAACCTTCGACTGGGGATCCGACTACTATAAGAAGCACGGCGTCATGATGCCGGCCGATGGCCTGGAGACGCTGAAGAAATTCGACGCGATCTATTTCGGGGCAGTCGGTGCTCCTGATGTGCCGGATCATATTACCCTCTGGGGCCTGCGTCTGCCGATCTGCCAGGGCTTCGATCAATATGCCAACGTTCGTCCGACGAAGATCCTGCCTGGAATTACTCCGCCGCTGCGCAATTGTGGGCCTGGCGATCTTGACTGGGTTATCGTGCGCGAAAACTCCGAAGGCGAATATTCGGGCCATGGTGGCCGCGCTCATAGGGGCCTGCCCGAGGAAGTCGGTACCGAGGTGGCGATCTTCACCCGTGTTGGTGTCACCCGCATCATGCGTTACGCCTTCAAGCTGGCGCAGTCGCGGCCGCGCAAGCTGCTCACCGTCGTCACGAAGTCCAATGCACAGCGTCACGGCATGGTGATGTGGGATGAGATTGCGGCCGAGGTCTCGAAGGAATTCCCAGACGTTACCTGGGACAAGATGCTGGTGGACGCAATGACGGTGCGCATGACCCTGAAGCCACAGAGCCTCGACACGATCGTCGCGACCAATCTGCACGCCGACATTCTGTCCGACCTTGCCGGAGCGCTCGCCGGCTCCCTCGGTGTCGCACCCACCGGCAACATCGATCCGGAGCGCCGCTTCCCATCCATGTTCGAACCGATCCACGGCTCGGCCTTCGACATCACCGGCAAGGGCATTGCCAACCCGGTCGCCACGTTCTGGACGGCGGCGCAGATGCTCGAACATCTCGGCGAGCGCGATGCCGCTACGCGGCTGATGAACGCCGTCGAACGGGTGACCGAAGCTGGTATTCTGACCCCGGACGTAGGGGGCAAAGCAACCACACAACAGGTCACCGATGCGGTCTGCGATGCAATCGCGGGTTCAAACATCCTGAAAATAGCGGCTGCCCAATGAATTGGGACGACGTATCTGCTCGCGGTCTGTTGCGCCGGCTATTCGACGCGGCGGTCGCAAGTGCGGATCCAATGAAGGTTGTCGCACGGCATCTTCCTGAAAAACCTAGAGGACGCTGCGTCGTCATTGGGGCTGGCAAGGCATCGGCGGCGATGGCCGCGGCAGTGGATGCAGCTTGGAAGGATGTCGAACTGAGTGGAGTGGTCGTGACGCGTTACGGCCACGCAATACCTGCGGGACGCATCGAGATTATCGAGGCTGCACATCCCGTTCCCGACGAGATGAGCATAGTGGGTGCGCAGCGGTTACTCGCCAGCGTCGAAGGGCTGGGACCGGACGATCTTGTCATTGCCCTGATTTCCGGGGGCGGTTCTTCGCTTGCCATCGCGCCGGCTGGGGACATGACCCTTGCGGACAAAAGAGCGGTCAATCAGGCGCTGCTCGCCAGCGGCGCCAGCATTTCCGAAATGAATACCGTTCGCAAGCAGCTCTCCCAGATCAAGGGCGGCCGTCTGGCGCAGGCTGCTTATCCGGCACGCGTCGTTACACTCGTGATTTCCGATGTGCCTGGTGACGATCCCTCGCAGATCGCGTCCGGTCCAACGGTTGCAAGTAGCTCCACGCTCGATGAGGCCAGAGAAATCGTTGCTCGTTACAAGCTGGCGCTTCCGGCAACGGCAACAGAGGTCCTGCAGCGAAGAGCGACGATGGAACCGGCAGCGCCAATGAATAGCGATGTCAGGCTTGTTGCCTCACCGTCCATGGCTTTGGAGGCGGCCGCCAATGCTGCGGCTGTGAGCGGGCTGCAAATAGTGGACCTGGGTGATGCGCTTCAAGGGGAGGCGAGGGAGGCAGGGACGCTGTTGGCCGGTATTGCAGCCTCCGTCCGCTCACGCGGACTACCGGCTGCCGGACCCGCCATTATCCTGTCCGGCGGTGAGACGTCCGTGACACTTGGATCGGGATCCGCCGGTCGCGGCGGCAGGAATACCGAATTTTTGCTAAGTCTTGCCATTGCATTGAATGGAATGGATCGCGTTTGGGCAATCGCCGGCGATACCGACGGCATCGATGGTGTCGAAGACGCCGCCGGCGCCATCATCGGTCCATCGACCCTGTCGCGCATGTCAAATGCCGGTATTTCACCGCGCTTGGCGCTTTTGAACCACGACAGCTACGGGGCTTTCAGTGCGATCGGCGATCTTGTCGTCACCGGCCCGACGCTCACAAACGTCAATGACATTCGCGCCATACTCATTGGATAATTGCATGCCGATGATAATAATTATCGAGAAAGTCAAAATGCCTCGTGCGATCCTCCGTTGTGGAATAGTTGCGCCTGACACATCAACGGTTGCCAAATCCAGGATTTGTAAAGTCCTCTCCAGTTTGGAGATTATCGCCACGGCAGTCTTCGCGCTGAAACCCGCCGGCGCAGCAGCGCAGATGGCCTGTCCGGACAAGGAACCAATTCGATTGCAAGGCAGTTAGGGAACAACGATGCAGGAACAACGAGGAATGTCATGTCGAATGTTTCGAGAACAGGCACCGACGATGTCAATAATGCAACCAGTAGAACAGCCTTCGGACGATCAGTCGAGAGCAAGAATCAGCTTCGGGATGCGGCAACCATTGCTTCGGCAACCGATGTCGAGGAGGCACTGAATATTTACCGTTTGGAACCCATCGCCGCTCCGGAAGATCCGCATTGGGACAACGCTCCCAATCAGGGCAAGGTCATCGTGGCGGCCAGGACCGCAGGCGACGCGCGCATCGTGGCAGCGGGCAGTGAGCTTGATTTTATGGAAGTCGATGCGGGCCCCGCCGAAGATGTGACGACCAGCAATGCGAGCGCATTTCGCGATGATAAGCTTTATACCGTGATCGAGATTGCCCACGGCCGAACCGACTTGAAACGCGGCGTGCTGGAGGGCGAGGTGTCTGTCGACACGATTCTTCCCACGCAAGTCGATCGCTGATTATCCGAAGCTGTTCTTCGTTGAAAATCGCTACGCCGATGATCCGGCAAATTGGTTCATAGCGAACAAAGCGGCGCCGGAAGCAATGCTGCGCAGCGAAGGTTTTTACAATGCTGCAAAATCCGGAACCGGAGGTATATCTCCCGCGGGCAGCACCCATCGTTTTATGGTCGAAAAACCACGTCGCATTCGCCTTACGAGAGGGCAAATCTGACGCGTCTAAGTGGCGTGAATGCCCTGCGTTTTACTTCCGCCTCGCGGATCCCGAGAGATTTGCCTACCCAATATCGCCGAGAGAAGGTCTTGTGTGCTGTCTTTGAAAGAGCCGCAGAGTATGCACCAGAGCCATCCGAAAGAATCTTCTTATCACATGGAACATGCTGGGCATGGAGCCGTTCCTTCGAAGTGTGAAAGCGGTTGAGTGGACCTCAGAATGGTCTTGGTCATTTCCCTACATGCGGCGAATGTCGCAACTAGAGGTCTGTTTTCATTTGAACCAACGACAGGATGCATTTGGCGCCGCCAAAGATGTCAGGTCTGCATCCGGATCATAGCTGTTGAATGAGCGATACGGCAAAGGAGAATACAGTGATCCATCTGTCCAGTTCCAGTCGTTTGCAGGTTGAAATCGTGGAGCTCATTCCAGCCCTGCGCGCCTTCGCCAGAACATTCCACCGAAATTCCACGGACGCCGATGACTTGGTTCAGGAGACGCTGACAAAAGCTTTGGCCAATATCGACCAGTTCGATCCTGGCACTCGGCTGAAATCGTGGCTGTTCACCATCATGCGCAATACATTCTGCACAAAGTTCCGCATCGCCAAACGTGAGGCTCCGGGCAACAAGAAATGCATATCCGACGTCGGCGTCGCACCAGCGTCGCAGGAATGGACGATCCGGGCAAAGGAACTGCAACGAGCGTGCAACCGCCTGCCGGAACACTATCGGATAGTGCTGGAGTATGTGGTGATCGAAGGCCGCTCCTACGAAGATGCCGCCACAAAGTTCGGTTGTGCGATTGGCACCGTAAAAAGTCGCGTCAACCGGGCTCGCCAGCAGCTCGCGGCCCAGCTTGACGAGGACCTTTATTGATACTTCGGTTCTTAGATATCCAACCGTCGCGTACCGAACAACGCCATGGCGATATGCTCGATATCATCAGCTTTTTCTCGCAGGACGAAGCCGGAAAATTGCGGGGGAGGGTTATCCGCGGTGGCAAATACGTAGGGAAGCCCGAGTTTTTCAAGCGCTTCAGCCATCGCATACGCAAGATCCGGATCAAGCCGGATGTCGATAATCGCCGCATCCACCTGGTTGCCTTCAATCAAATCGAGAGCATGCGGGACATCGGCAATCGGGCCGATCAGAGTGGCTCCCAGCGAACGCAACTTCAGGCCCGTCCGTTCTGCAAGGAAATATTCGTCCTCGACGATCAAGAGCCGTTTGCCGGAAAACATTTTACTATATGCAGTTGTCGAATCGTTCATTGGCCAGCCCAGCTCAGGTTATGCGATCATAGTTCGCTCTGCGTGAATTCAACGTGAATGCAAAGCCGATCCTCGCTCATGAACGCCGCCGGGCGAGCCGGCTGGTCAGAAGATCACCTTCAAGCCAGCAAAGGTCTGTGCATCGAACGAAGTCGGCGACGAAAGCCTTCGGAAATGTGTCCGCCGTTTTTGACGTAGAGACCAAATTGCGTGCTGTAGCAGGCCGTGGACAACCATGAAGCATCGATGGCGCGGGACGCCATACTCGTCTGCATCGAGGAACAACTGTCGAAGCTGTTGGTTCGATCTGGCGGAGGGAAAATGACGTCCACCCCTCCCAGCTCGTTGTGCGACGATCCACATCGCCGTCAACGGCGTGCAAAATCAGATACGTCAGTTTATTTTCACATGCCGATGGGACGCGGACCAAATAACGCTTGTGCGATTTTCTCCAATTCGAATGGCTTTTCGTTCAATAAAAATCCCTTGAACGGCGCAGGCACGATGGAGGGATCATATGCGGTAGCAAAGATGAAAGCGATATTGAGTTCCTGTAGTCGCTCCGCAACTGGGAACACCAGTTCACCGTCGAGATATATATCGAGAATAGCGACATCTATCTCCTCGTCATCAATCAACTCCAGAGCAACGTCTACACGACCGGTCGGGCCGATGACGGTCGCGCCTAACCTCTTGAGCTGACGGCGCGTTTCGTCGGCCAGCAAATACTCATCTTCGACGATGAGAACCCGCTTGCCCGCAAACATCTTGCTGTAGCTGCGAACCATGATATCGTTTCCACGTCGGGACCAAGGCGACCTCTCTCCCCTGACTACACGGGTGTTTTGAACCGCCTCGGACTTCATTTTTCTCTGAACTTGCTGCGATATGGGAGGTTGACCCAAAAACCTGTATTGATCGGCGAGCGGGCGGCGGTACAGCCTGCGCTGTTCGAACCAACGGCCGCACTAGTGAATTGGTCCAGAGCATGGAGCGAATGCTGGCCGAGGCATTGACCAACGTGGTGTCGAAAAACGATGGTGCCTGTCTATAGTCCGCATCCACATAGGGTAATCAGCATGATGCAGACGACCCGGGCGCTATGTCTTCTTTTTGAAGGTGTGCGTCGTCACGCGTCTTTCCTTGGTGCGGCAACGCAGGCTTCGGCTTCGAACCTCGCTCCGCTCCGAAAGTTCCCCATTTGAAATCCTTGCTTGCCAATACTCTCCTCGGGTGCGAGGCGTTTTGAACATCCCCGGACGTGTAACTCAAAGCCAATTGTAATGGTGCGCGGCTGCCGATCCCAGCATGATCATTCACCTGTTGAACGAGACCTTCGTTTTGAAACTGCCGGCAATTCAAGAAGCATCGCCCTTGATCCAGGAATTGCGGTGAGACAGTGCTCTCTAGACGATCTTGGGTCGTTGGCGGACCAAAACCTTGGGTTTTCGCGCCGCAAGCCGAACGCAATCTGCGCCGAATTTGATCCACACGGTGCTGGCTCGATATTTACCTCCGTTCAGGAACAAATTCCGCACATACGGGTTCGGCCGCCGGAGGGAAGTCAACGCCGGTCCCTCCTGGCTCGCAAGCCCGCTGGCGAGCCGCCTCCTGAGGCGCGTCATGAATTCAAAGGCCGCTGGGCCGGATTGGATTCATGGCGCGTCTGGCGGGGACGCCGCTTGCGATAGCGATCAAGGGGTTGCCGGCCTTTTCTTCATACTATTGGGATTGATCCAGGGCATGGGGCGGTGGCTGACCGGGCCGTTGCGGCTCAGGTTGATAAAAGAAAAGGGCTCCCGCAACCAATACACAGCCGACAAGCACCACCAATATGACATAGGCGATTAAAGCGCCGTATTTTTCCCTTTCGAAGACGGGCATGGCTGCTTTTTTCCCTGAGCTAGAAACCAGCGTTTCACATCCAAACCTCCTTCCGACTCGAAAGTTCCTTTTTCAAATCAGGCTTTGCTCGAGCATCTCCCAGGTCGATGCCAGCAGTTGGCGCAGCCGGTACGGCTCTAGCTGAAATTTCCAGGCCTGGCGGTGCACACTCGCAAAGTTGAAAGTATCCCGTTAGACGGGCTGTCTCTGCACCGTGCTCGCGTGGCAAAGAAGGGCAGGAAAAGCGGTTGAATTACTTTGATAGCATCACCTTCGTTGCCGGTCTTGCCAGTGCTCAACCGGCCATTATTTTCAGTAGAGAACCTGCGACACATGTTGGGTGCATCCGTTGGAGGAACGGCAATGATGCTGGAAGATCTATACCGCCTTTTGCGAACCGGACATGTCCAGGCGCAAGGCGTGGTCGATACGATGACGCAGCCGATCGTCGTCCTTGACCAGAGCCTATGCGTTTCCACTGCAAACAATGCGTTCCTGAAAACCTTCAAGGTGGAGCGCGATGATATTCTGGGCGAGAGTTTCTTTGATCTCGGCAATGGTCAGTGGGATATTACCGAGCTCCGGCAACTGATCGCTGCAGTTATCCCGAAGGCGGCCGCTGTCATTGGCTACGAAGTAGTGCACGACTTCCCAACTATCGGCCGACGCACTTTCCTCGTCGACGCACGCCATCTTGTGCATCCGGATGACAATAGCACCAATATCCTTGTTCTCTTCGACGATGTGACGGAAACGCAGCGCCGGGACACGGAGAAGGATTTCATCATTTCGGAGACACGACACCGGATGAAAAACCTTTTTGCGGTCGTGCGGTCGCTTGCGATGCGAATGGATGCCGAAGCTCTCACAGGTGTAGACTACCGCGACCGTTTCCTGGGGCGCCTCGAGGTCACTCTTCATGCCCAGGAGATAGCCGCCATCAATGAAACGGCCGATTTTGAAACCCTGTTGAGGCAGTCGGTCAGTGAGCCTGAAATGGATCGTCTCCATTGCGAAGGACCCACCGTCCAGATCCCAGGTTCGAGGATAGTGCCGATCAGCATGATGTTTCACGAGCTGGCAACGAATGCGTTGAAGTACGGCGCACTATCCGTTCCAAAGGGTGCGTTGCATATCGAATGGTCATTGGAGGATGGATCGGAAAGCCGGTCGTACTTTGTATGCCGGTGGCGTGAGATAGGCGGCCCCACGGTCGCGCCACCGAAGCGAAGAGGGTACGGTACCGAGTTGATCGAGGGCACCTGTCGACATCTTGGCGGAACTGTGGAACTTAACTTCGATCCAAAGGGTTTGGCTGTCATCATCAAGCTCCCCTGGAAGCATTTATGAGCGAACCTGAAAACGGCGAAATTCCACCTGGGATCGTTCTTGTGGTTGAAGACGAGTTCTTTATCGCAATTGAGCTGGAAAGCGTGTTGAGCAGAAGCGGATTTGAGGTCCTGGGCCCGGCGAGTTCGGTCGATCAAGCCCTTGATCTTCTGAAGCGCCAACGTCCGGATGCTGCTGTGCTGGATGTCACTCTCGGTAGCGAGAAGGTCACGCCTGTCGCTCTCCTCCTAAAGTCATGGGGGGTACCATTCGTCCTCGCCAGTGCGAGCGATCCGGCAGAACTTGCCCGACACGATGTCTTCGCCAAAGTGCCCAATCTCGGGAAACCCACCGACATGAAACGTCTTGTGGACGTTGTTCGATCGCTTTGCAGCCTCTGAGGTTATTCGGGATCCGGAATGCCAACTCTTTCGATCATCCAGACGATGCTTAGGAACCTCTCAATGCGGAAATAGTTCCATCCGACTGATGATCACGTGGGAAGGGGTTGTCATGAAGAAGCAGAAGCACGAAAAGACGACAGATCTCCCTCGCTCGCGAGCAGGGAAATATGAGGAGACCGAGGGCGCGACCGGTGCGGTGGAAAGGCCGGCCATTCCGCCTGTCATGAAAAAGGGAGAAAAGCCGTCTCCTGAGAAAAACATGCAGAAGGGCGATGCCGGCGGCGAAGGGAATTGAACCTCGCAGTTGTGCAATAGGGTTTACCGGCTTTATCCCACCCAGTTCGTGATCCAGTAGGCGATTGCCGAGATAGCAGCAGCCGCGGGCAGGGTGATTATCCATGCGACGACGATATTGCCCGCTAATCCCCATCGCACCGCCGAGACCCGCCGCGCGGCGCCGACGCCGACGATTGCGCCTGTGATCGTATGCGTCGTCGAGACCGGGATGCCAAGCCATGTCGCGGCAAACAAGGTCAAGGCGCCACCGGTCTCAGCGCAAAAGCCCTGCATTGGATTGAGCCTGGTGATCTTCGAGCCCATCGTGTGCACGATCCGCCAGCCGCCAAACAGTGTCCCCAGCGCCATCGCGGACTGACAGGATAACACGACCCATAGGGGCACATGGAACTCCGCTCCTGTATGACCTTGGGAGTAGAGCAGCACGGCGATGATACCCATCGTCTTCTGGGCGTCGTTTCCGCCATGGCCGAGGGAATAGAGGGAGGCGGAGACGAATTGCAGGACGCGGAAGGTGCTGTCGACGGAGAAGGGCGTCTGGCGAACGAATATCCATGTCACGCATAAAACGAGGAAGAGCGCGAGTACGAAGCCAAGCAGCGGCGACATGACGATCGCGCCCGCTGTCTTCAGCAGGCCGGACCAAACAATGGCGTCCATGCCGATCTTCGCCACGCCGGCACCGACGAGGCCACCGACCAGAGCATGCGACGAGCTTGATGGTATGCCGAGTACCCAGGTCACGATATTCCATATGATCGCCCCCATCAGGGCGGCAAAGATGACCTGTGGCGTGACGATGTTAGGATCGATAATGCCGGTGCCGAGGGTTTCGGCGACGTGAAGCCCGAAAAACAGGAAGGCGATGAAATTGAAGAATGCGGCCCATAACACGGCATATTGCGGTCGCAGGACCCTTGTCGAGACGATGGTGGCAATTGAATTGGCGGCATCGTGCAGCCCATTCAAAAAGTCGAAGAACAATGCCACCGCGATGAGGCCCGCCAGCAATGGGAAAGCGAGAGTGGCCTCCATCAGACGTTCTCGATTACGATGCCGCTGATTTCATTGGCGACATCCTCGAAACGATCGACGACCTTCTCCAGTTCGCCAAAGATCTCGCTGCCGATGATGTAGGCCATTGGGTTGGTGCTGCCATATCGGCGAAAGAGATCTTTTAGACCTTGATCGTGTAGTTCATCGGAGCGACCCTCGACCTTTACGACCTCTTCTGTAAGCGCGCTGAGGCGGGAAGAGTTGGCACTCATGCGATCAAGGAGAGGGATTGCCTCGGCTACCAATTTTGCCGCCTCGACGATCGCTTTGCCCATTTCCTGCATACCAGGATCAAAACTGTCCTGCTCGAACAGCCGGATCGTCTTGACAGTCTTGTGCATCATGTCGATCGCATCGTCCATTGACATGATGAGATCCTTGATGTCGCCACGGTCAAAGGGCGTGATGAAACTGCGCCGAGTGGCAAGCAGAACTTCGCGCGTGATGTCATCGGCCTCGTTCTCGAGCTCAATGATGCGCTGGCAGTGCTGCTCCGTGTTTTTGCCGGCCAGCAATTCGTCCAGAGCTTCCGCCGCGCTGACGATCGTGCGCGAATGTCGAGAGAAAAGATCAAAAAAACGGTCTTCTCTCGGCATCAATCTACGAAACCAGTTCACTTTCGGCACTCCAAACAGGCGTTGTCATAAATCCGTCATAAATGACGGAAGGTGACATGGAAAGCCGAAGCGCCCGCAAAACGACGCTCTCCGATAGCGTCATCCCAAGATTTGAGCTGCTTATAGGGGGTCTGATCGGTTCCCTTGACCGTCGAAGAAATGCAGGCTCCCGGCGGAAGCGGCAACCACGCATTCGGTGTCCATTGCGATCCGGGACCGCCCCGAAACTCGAAAGACGATGGTTTGGCCGTCCGCCAGGGTACCGTAGACGTAGCTCTCCGCCCCGACGAGTTCCACAGCCTGGACACGCACTTTTGCGCTGAAAGCCGCATCGCTCGCGCCGCCGGCCAGGTGAAGATCCTCGGGCCGGATGCCGATCGTCATGTCAGCGCCACTAAGGCGGCCGCCGGGCGAAAGCGCAATTGTGCCGTTTTCGGTAGGTTTCAGAAGATTCATCGAAGGCGAGCCTATGAAGGTCGCAACGAAGGTCGTGGCGGGTCGTTCGTAAAGTTCAATCGGCGTGCCGACCTGTTCGATCCGCCCGCCATTCAATACGACCAGGCGATCGGCCAGCGTCATGGCCTCCATCTGGTCATGGGTGACATAGACGCTCGTGGTCGCGAGAGATCGTTGCAGCCGTCTGATCTCGACACGCATTTGCACCCGCAGCTTGGCATCGAGATTGGAGAGCGGCTCGTCGAACAGGAACGCCGCCGGCTCGCGCACGATGGCACGACCCATCGCTACGCGTTGCCGCTGACCACCGGAGAGTTGACGTGGCTTGCGCTCGAGGAAGGGTTCGATTTCAAGCGATCGTGCCGCTGATTGAATGCGCTGGTTTATTTCGGCTGCCGGGACATTCCGGTTCTTCAGGCCATATGCCAGGTTTTGGCGCACGGTCATGTGCGGATAAAGCGCATAGTTCTGAAAGACCATCGCGATGTCGCGCTCTGAGGGTTCCAGGCGATTGACGATACGGCCGCCGATGTTGATTTCGCCTGATGTGATGGCTTCAAGGCCTGCGATCATGCGCAGGAGTGTGGACTTGCCGCAGCCGGAAGGCCCAACCAGCACGACAAGTTCGCCATCGGCGATATCGAGCGATACGCCCTTGATTGCATCGACGTTGCCGCCGTAGCTTTTACGGACATCCTTGAGAATGATTCCGGCCATTATTTCTCCGTCTCCACCAGACCTTTGACGAACCAGCGCTGCATCAGCACCACGACGAGGATGGGCGGAATGATCGCCAGGATCGCCGTGACCATCACAAAATTCCAGGGTGTCGCCGCATCGGCGAAATCCACCATTTTCCGGAGCCCGATGATGATCGTCGACATCTTCGCGTCATTGGTGACTAGGAGCGGCCACAAATATTGCGTCCAGCCATAGATGAAGAGGATCACGAAAAGGGCTGCGATATTGGTCTTCGACAGCGGCAACAGGATATCGCGCATGAAGCGGAATGGGCCGGCATTGTCGATGCGGGCGGCTTCCAGCAGTTCGCCTGGCACCGTCAGGAAGAACTGTCGGAACAGGAACGTCGCCGTTGCCGATGCCATCAGCGGTAAAGTCAAACCTGCATAGGTGTCGATCATGCCGAGATCCACGATGACCTTGTAGGTCGGCAGGATGCGTACTTCCACTGGCAGCATCAACGTGACGAAGATCATCCAGAAGAACACCATTCGCAGCGGAAAGCGGAAGAAGACGATGGCGAAGGCCGAGAGAAAAGAGATCGCGATCTTGCCGGCGGCGATAACGACAGCGACAACAAACGTATTCCAGAGCATCCGTTCAAGGCTGACGCCGACCACGCGTTCGACACCGCCGTTCAGCGCCTCGCCATAGTTTTCGGCGAAATGGCCGCCGGGCAACAGCGAGATCGGCGGCCGCAGAATCTCGGCTGATGTCATCGTCGAGGCGACGAACGTGTAATAGATCGGGAAGGCGACGATGACGATGCCAAGGACCAACATGAGATGGCCAGTGAGATTGGCGACTGGACGCTTTTCGATCATCGGTTAACCTCACGCATAATGCACACGCTTCTCGACGAAGCGGAATTGGAATGCCGTCAGCGCGATGACAATCACCATGAGGATGACGGACTGAGCCGCAGAAGAGCCGAGGTTGAGATTGACGAAGCCGTCATTGTAGACCTTGTAGACGAGGGTCTCCGTCGCCTTCGCCGGGCCGCCGCCGGTGACGGCATGGATGATGCCGAAGGTGTCGAAGAAGGCGTAGACCGTGTTGACCACCAGGAGAAAGAAGGTCGTCGGCGCGAGCAGCGGAAAGACGATCGTCCAGAAGCGCCGGTTGCCGCGGGCGCCGTCGATGGATGCGGCTTCCAGCAATGATTTTGGGATTGCCTGCAGCCCGGCAACGAAGAACAGGAAATTATAGCTGATCTGCTTCCAGGCGGCGGCGATGATGACAAGCACCATGGCCTGATTGCCGTTTAGCAGGGGGTCCCAGGCAAATCCGTTGCGACGCAGGATGTAGGCCAAGGTACCCATGGCCGGATTGAACATGAAGAGCCAGAGCATGCCGGCGACGGCGGGTGCAACCGCATAGGGCCAGATCAGCAGCGTTCGATAAAGCGTTTGGCCGCGCACCACCTTGTCGGCGGCAGTGGCGAGTGCGAGCGCGACGATCATCGACAGCAGCGCCGTCGCGATACTGAAGATCACCGTCACCTGGAGGGAATGCAGGTAGGTCTCGTCAGACAAAATCGCGCGAAAATTCGCAAGCCCGACGAAGCCGCTCTTCAGCCCGAAAGGGTCTTCGCGCTGCGTCGATTGATAAAGCGCCTGGCTCGCTGGCCAGAAAAAGAACACGACCGTCAAGATGATTTGTGGCGCGACGAGGAAATACGGTAGGATCTTGTTCGGAAAAACAACGCGCTGCACGACGATCTCCTAGGACGAGAAAACGGCCCGCAGCCTCGTCGGCCGCGGGTCAAATCGCATCAGTCCATCAATTGCCTATGGCCTGCTGGATAGCGGCATCGCCCCGCTGGACAGCCTTGTCGAGCGCCGCCTTGGCATCTTCCTTGCCGGCCAGCATGGCCTCGAACTCCTCGTTCATGATGTCGCGCACCTGCGGCAGGTTGACGAGGCGAACGCCCTTGGAGTTGGCTGTAGGAGCTTTGCCGAGCATCTGCAGGATCGGCGTCTCGCGGCCGGGATTCTTGTCGTAGAAGCCGGATTTCTTGGTTTCATCATAGGCGGTCGTCGTCACCGGCAGATAGCCGGAAACCTGATGCAGGCGTGCCTGGA
Organism: Hyphomicrobiales bacterium; assembly: GCA_900472485.1. GTDB lineage: Bacteria > Pseudomonadota > Alphaproteobacteria > Rhizobiales > Rhizobiaceae > Rhizobium. Next base: position 412,925 of record UCII01000002.1, on the reverse strand, counting down.
TCTTGGTCTGCGACAGGAAATGGAAGAATTCGGCGATGCCCTTGTATTCGGTGTCGCTCTTGCCGGCAAACACCCAGAGGCTGGCGCCGCCTGGAATTGTATTTTGTGGACGGCCTTCGCCTTCATAGTAAGGCAATTGGCCGATACCGTAATTCATGCCGCTCTTGATGATGTCGCCGAGGCCTCCCGACGATTCCGTCAGAATGCCGCATTCCCCCGAGGTGAAGAGCTGTTTTGCCTCCGACGTGCGGCCGCCATAGCGGAAGGTGCCATCCTTGGCGAGATCGGCGATCGACTGGAAATGCTGGACGAAGAGAGGCGTATTGAACGCCAGCTTGACGTCGGTGCCGCCAAGGCCGTTTTCATTGGAGCCATAGCTGACATTGTTCCAGGCGGCGAAATTCTCGGTCTGAATCCAGGTGAGCCAGGTGGAGGTGAAGCCGCAGGCCGATGCGCCGCTCGACTTGATCTTCTTGGCGGCTGCGAAAACGTCAGGCCAGGTTTTCGGCGGGTTCTCGGGGTCGAGCCCGGCTTTCTTGAAGGTATCCTTGTTGTAGTAGAGGATCGGCGAAGACGAATTATAGGGGAAGGACAGCATCGTGCCGTCCGGCTTGGAATAGTAGGAAACGATGCCGGACAGATAGAGCGACTTGTCGAATGTATAGCCGCCTTTTTTCAGAACTTCAGCCGCCGGCATGATCGCGCCTTCCGCACCCATCATCACGCCACTGCCGGCGTCGAAGACCTGCAGGATCGCCGGCGCCTGCTTGGCGCGAAACGCGGCGATACCGGCATTCAGCGCTTCCGGATAGGTGCCCTTGAACACGGGAACAATCTTGTAGTCCTTCTGGCCCTCGTTGAATTCCTTGGCCAGTTGCTCGACGACTTCGTTGTTGGCGCCCGACATGGCGTGCCACCATTGCAGCTCGGTGACTGCAAACGCGTGCGACGTTCCTCCGAATGAAATTGCAGCCGCTACAAGGCAGCTCCACGCGAGGCGATTAGGCATTTTTCCTCCCATTATCATCCCTTCCTGGAAACGGGTTGGTCGATCCTCCTCGATCGACCGACCCGCTTTGCGCTACACTGCCGCCGGATGTGACGATCAACTTGCAAGCGCGTTCATCTAAACTAATATCTGCTCAGCTCTTGTCTACCGAGAAGTTCATAAGCCAGCTATCTTTTTGAGATCGTCGATCGCGCCCGGAGCGGCACCCAGAACCACCGATCCCTTGGTCAGACGTTCACCTTCCGTCGGGAAGGGATGGTACCAGCCGCCGGCTTCCTTCACGAGGCAATAGCCGGCCAGGCAATCCCAGGCATGCATATAGGGTTCGTAATAGCCGACCAGACGGCCGGCGGCGACATAGGCGAGCATCAAGGCGCCCGAGCCATTGCGGATGAAATTGCCCCCGGCTTCGAGAACCTGCTCGACCATTTTCGCGACGAAGGCCGGCGAGACATGGTTGTTGGCGCCGATGCCAGTCACGGCGTTACGGATATTGCGCGATGCATCCAGCTTGAGGCTCTTGCCGTTCAAGGTAGCCCCTTTGCCGTGCGCGGCGACGTAAAGCTCGTCGTGGCATGGTGCGGAAATGACGCCGATCACGGGAATGCCGTCATGCAAGACCGCGATAGAAACGCACCAGTTGGGCATGCCGCTGACGAAGGGACTTGTGCCATCGATCGGATCGACGACCCAGGTGTAGCCAGAGCTGCCCGTTTCCAGGCCATATTCTTCGCCGAGAATGCTATCTTGCGGGTGCGCTTCATGGATGCGGGTGCGGATGAGATTTTCGACCTCGCGGTCAGCGATCGAGACGAGATCCTGCGGGTCGCGCTTGATTTCGATGATCAGGGTCTCGCGGCGCTTGAAATAGTCGAGAGCGAGCTTGCCGGCCTCACGGGCGATGGTCTCGGCAAGGGCGAGACGTGCTTCGAGATCGGCGAGGGGAACGGAGGTCATGCAATTATGTCCTTAATCGTCTGATGTTTGACGGCAATCAGCCGCCTATGACGGCAATGCCGCGATCCTTGAAAGCGATCGTGACATCGGTGTTGGGAGGAAGGGCGGAATCGACCGTGGCATCGACAACGAAGAGCGATCCGCGATCGGTCTTTACTTCATACTCGACATGATCGCCGAGATAGGCGGAATGAGTGATCTGGCCATGGAACTGGCCGTTGGCAGTTCCCGGCGTCAGAATGATTGCGTTCGGCCGCACGGCGAGCTGAGCGGGGCCGTGTTTGACGGAACGGCTGTTGACCCGGTGGCGAAGTCCCTGGATCGCGATCGTGACGCCATCGTTGTCGGTCTCGACGACATCGCACGGCATGACATTGGCCTCGCCCATGAAATCGGCGATAAAGGCCGAGGCTGGGGCATCGTAGAGCTCGCGCGGTGCACCTTGCTGCGCGATACCGCCATCCTTCATGACGATGATGCGATCGGAAACGGCAAGTGCTTCGTCCTGGTCATGGGTCACATAGACGGCAGTAAAGCCAAGCCGTTGCTGCAATTCGCGAATATCCGTCCGGACGCGCCGGCGCAACCGGGCATCAAGATTGGAAAGCGGCTCGTCGAGAAGCAGCACCTGAGGTTCGACGACGAGCGCACGCGCCACGGCGACACGCTGCTGCTGGCCACCGGAGAGTTCGGCCGGAAGGCGCGAGCCCATGCCGGCAAGGCCGACAAGGCCAAGCGCATCCTCCGCCTTCTCGCGCGCTGCCTTGCGTTTCATGCCTGAGGATTCCAGTCCATAGGCGACATTGTCGAGCGCCGTCATATGCGGAAACAAGGCATAGCTCTGGAAAACCATCGAGACGTCACGCTCGTTGGCCGGAAGCATGGTGACATCCTTGCCGCCAATCAGAATGCGGCCGGAGGAGGGGTGCTCCAGCCCCGCCAGCATGCGAAGCGTCGTCGTCTTGCCGCAGCCGGAAGGGCCGAGCAGGGTGACGAGCGTACCGGGCTCGATGGTGAGCGAGAGATCGGGAATGGCCGTGAACGCGCCGAAGGTTTTTCGAACATTCTCGAAGACGACGGAACCGGGAGCCTTCGGATTCATGCGGTTTTCTCCTGAGCAAGGGATGCGGGCGCGGTCGGCGGTGGTGTTATTGCGACACGGTTTACGCGCCGCAGCCGCCTTTCTCCGACGAGCAGCTGGAACCCGGCAATGACTGATATCATGACGACGATGAGGGCGGAGGAATAAGCGATTGCGACGCCATACTCGCCGTTTTCGACGAGGCCGACGATATAGGCCGTGGACATGTTGTACTGGGCGCTGACGAGGAAGATAACGGCGCTGATCGAGGTGATGGCTCGCACGAAGGAATAGACCAGCGCCGCGGTGATCGCCGGCCGCAGCAGTGGCAGGATCACCTTCCGAATGGTGCGCAGGCTGTCGGCCCGCAATGTCAGCGATGCCTCATCGAGGCTTTTGTCTAGCTGGCTCATGGCGGCAACGCCACCGCGTACACCGACCGGCATGTTACGAAAGACGAAGCAGGCAACGAGAATCAGCGCCGTTCCGGTCATCTCCAGGGGCGGCAGGTTAAAAGCCATGATGTAGCTGATGCCGATGACCGTGCCGGGGATGGCAAAGCTCATCATCAGCGCGAATTCGAACAGGCCGCGACCGACGAATTTCTGGCGCACGATCAGATAGGCCGTCAGCAGGCCGACGGCAGCCGTCAAGGGTGCGGAGATCAGGGCGATCTCCATCGTCGTCCAGAAGGAGTTCCAGGCAACGCCGGTCCAGGCAAGGCCGCCATCGTCGCGCAGGCCGATCGAGAAGGCCTTGACGTAATGTTCCACCGTCAGCGTGTTGTCGAGACCCCAGGTGCGGACAAAGCCGCCGAAGAGGATCATGACGTAGACGACGACGGTAAAGATCATCCAGGGGATGACGAGCGCATGGACGGTGATGGAGAGGCCGCGGGGCAGGGCGCTATGAGCGCCCGAATCTCCCTTGCCTGTCACCGTCGCAAAGCTCTTGCCCTGCAGCCACAGGCGTTGCGCGAGGAAGGCGCTGAGCGTGAAGACGAGCAGGATCATGGCAAGGACTGCCGCGCGCGACGGATCATTCTGTGCGCCGACGACACTGAAGAATATCTCCGTCGACAGAACCCCGTGGCTGCCGCCGAGAACCATCGGATTGCCGAAATCCGCCATGCTTTCGATGAAGCCGATCAGGAAGGCGTTTGCGAGGCCCGGCTTCATCAGCGGCAGGGACACCCGCCAGAAGGTGCGCCAGCGATTGGCGCGTAAAGTTTGAGAAGCCTCTTCCATCGACGGGCTGACGCCTTCGACCACGCCGATGAGGACAAGAAAGGAAATCGGCGTAAAGGAGAGAACCTGCGCGATCCAGATACCCGTCAGGCCATAGAGCCAGCGGCTGGGTTCCGTTCCGAAGATTGAGGCCGCAGCCTGGGTGACGACACCGGCCCGCCCGAACAGCAGGGTCAGCGCCAGACCGACCACGAAGGGCGGCGTGATGATCGGCAGGATCGTGAGAAGCCTCAGTCCCTTCTTGAAGGGAAAGCGCGTGCGGGTGGCGACAAGCGCAAAGCAGAGCCCGAGCAGGGTCGACCCGCTTGCGGTCAAGATGGCAAGCCAAAGCGTGCGCCAGGCGACGCCGCAGCGGTCGCCGCCGGCAATGCAGCTGAGGCTCCAGATCGAGAGATCCTGGATGTTCGTCGTGAAACCGCTGGGATCGAAGGAGCCGTCGAACGACTGGAAGGCTCCGACGAACATGCTGCCGACGGGATAGAAGACGAAGATCGCGACCAGCACGACCAGCATGGTGATGGCGCTGACGACGAAGGCATCGCCCTTCATCACGCCGCGTTCGGCAAGGCCGAAGGAAAAGAACAGGACGAAGACGATGCCAAGGATAATGGCGCCGGCACCCATGGCTGGCTGGCCGTCCGCCAGCGCACCGAAGATGGTCTCACAGATCGACCAGCTCCAGCCCGCCGACGTGATCGCGAGGCCCTGCAGCGACAAAAAGGCAAAACCCAATGCACCGGCAAGCGCCATGAGTGTACCGCGCGACATCGGACTGGATATGAAGCGCGCGATGCCACCGAGCATAAAGAGCCCGGCGGCGATCGCGAGCCACCATCGGCCGTAACTGACGATCTGCAGGATTCCCGGCGCTGTGGAGGGATCGCCGGGAAAGCCGCTCAGCCAGCCAAGGCCGAAGAAGCCGCCCTCTATGCGATACCATGGGAGTAGTATCAGGGCAGCGATGCCGAAGATCAGCGCAACATCCAGCCGGCGTTTGCTATTGGTCATGGTCGGATTCGCATCCAGTTCAGCAAGATTCAGAGATGAAGCAGGCCGGATGCCCGAGGAACCGGCCTGCGAGGGCAATCGAAAAAGCCGTCAGTTGGCCTTGGCGCCGATTTCCTTGTCCCATCGGGCAAGCAGGGCCTTGCGGATCGTGGGATCGCCATATTTCTTGAAGTCGTAGTCGATCAGCTTGATCTCCTCGAATTTCGGAGCCTCCTTCGGCACCTCCGCCGACTTGTTGGAGGGAAGCTGGTAGGACTTGGCATCCTTCATGTGCGATTGCGCCTCGGCGCTGAGCGCCCAGTCGTACCACTTCTTGGCGTTATCGAGATTTCTGGCGCCCTTGATGATCGACATGGAGCCGATCTCGTAACCCGTGCCCTCACATGGTGCGACCGCCTTGATGGGAAAGCCTTCGACGGTCTGTGCAACCGCATCATGCATGAAAACGATGCCGATCGTCGATTCCCCGCGAGCTGCCGCCTTCACCGGGGCGGAGCCTGACTTGGTATATTGCGAGACATTGGCATTGAGCTTCGAGAGATAATCGAAGGCCTTGTCCTCGCCCATGATCTGCACAAGCGTTGCCAGCGTATTGTAGGATGTTCCCGACGAATTCGGATTGGCGATCTGGATCTCGCCCTTGTAGGAGGGGTCAAGAAGGTCGGCCCAGCATTTGGGCTCCTTCAAGCCCTTCTTCTTCAAGATATCCGTGTTATAGCCCCAGCCAAGTGCCCCCGCATAAACGCCGACCGTGCGGAAATTGGCGCTTTCGGCCTGCTTCTTCGCCCAGTCCTGAAGCTGGTCGAAAAGCGGTGATTTATATTCCAGCGTCAGGCCCTCGGCCGCCGCCTGCAAATGCGGGTCGCCGGTTCCCGCCCACCAGATATCAGTCTTTGGATTGCGCGCTTCGGCGCGGATTTTAGCATAGGTTTCGCCGGCTGAAAGCCGAACCATATTCACCTTGATGTCGCTCTGCTTCTCGAAGAGCCCCTTCATCAGGTCGCAGACTTCCGGGTCTGCCGAGCAGATCACGTTCAAATCGCCTGCGGCATGCGCCGACCAGGCAATAAGCGATATTCCCGCGGCAAGGGTCGCCGCGGCCAATTTGACCAAACGCATGATATCCTCCTGCTATGCGGCGCCTCCACGCCGAACGCTTTTTGCAAGCGTGTGCAAATGCTGCATTGGTTATCTCACGCTGTCAACTGCTGCTGTCATAAAAGTTTCACAAAACCGACGCGATCGACATATTGCACGCGATTGCAAACTATGATGGAGTTTGGATGGAAGAGGAGAGGCGGCGTGTCGCAACGAGATTTTGTCAGTGCTGAGGAAGTGGCGCAGCGGGCGGGTGTTTCGCGCTCGGCGGTTTCTCGCGCATTCACGCCGGGGGCGAGCGTTTCCGAGGCCACCCGGCAAAAGGTCTTGCAGGCGGCGGAGGAGCTTGGATATCAGGTCAATCATCTCGCCCGCGGGCTGATGCGCAATGAAAGCGGCATTGTCTGTCTGATTGTCTCGGAGGTGGCGACACCTTATCGGTCTGCATTGCTGCGCGAGCTGACACAGCAGCTGCAGATCGTCGGCAAGGTCGCCATGCTCGTCAATACCGACCGCTCCGATGGCAGCGTCGATCGCGCGCTTCAGCAGGCGATCCGATATAGGGCGGATGCATCGATCATTCTCTCGGGCCTGCCCGATAAGTCGATCACGCAGCTCTGCCTGAGAAGCGGTCAGCGCCTCGTTCTGATCAACAGAGACGACGACCAACCGGGACCTTTGCGGATCAATCTCGACGATCACGAGGCGGCAGGGCGCGTTGTGACAGCCTTCGTTCGTGCCGGTTGCACCAAGCTGGCCTTCGCGAACTCGGAAGCCGGCACGCCAAGTTTGATGGCGCGTGAGGCCGGTTTCATCGCCGCGGCAAAGGCCCATGGACTGGATGTGGTCGTCGAGCGATATGGCTGGACCGGCTACGAGGCCGGCAAGCTCGTCGCGCAGCGGCTGCTAACCCAGAGCGAACGACCGGACGCGGTATTTTGCGCAACCGATCTGCTGGCCTGCGGTCTCATGGACGCGGCGCGACACCAGTTTTCGCTTTCGATCCCGGATCAGCTCTGCGTCGTTGGCTTTGACGATATTGAGCAGGCCTCATGGTCGTCCTATGATCTGACGACCTTTGCTCAGCCCGTGGCGGCAATCGCACGACAGGCTGTGACATGGCTGGGCGAGAGCCCGTCATCGGACAGGCTCGAGGGCCATTCCGTAACATTGCACGCCGAACTGGCATGGCGAGGCTCGGTTAGAGGAGGATAGGGCGCTGTATAGGCTGGTAAGTTGAATGACATGACATCAAAAAAGGACAGCGGCAAGCCAACATTCCCCAAATCAAAGCACCTGCTGCAACAGCTGGCACGCGCGCCGGAACAGCTGTTTTCCAGTGCGTTTCGAAGCCAATATGGCGCGCTCTGTTTTCGCTACAAGGAGGGCGGTGACGAGATCGAAGTTCTGGTGATTACCTCGCGTGAAAGCGGGCGCTGGATCGTGCCGAAAGGCTGGCCCATGAAAGGTAAGGAGCCTCACGAGGCAGCCGCCATCGAAGCCTGGGAGGAAGCCGGCGTTCGCGGCAAGGTGAGAAGGGCGCCGATCGGGCGATATACCTATCTGAAGGAACTTGACGACGGCAAAGTTGTGCCATGTGTCGTAGACCTGTTTCAAGTGGAAGTGAAAGAGACCGGCAATGCGTTCAAGGAGCGAGGCCAGCGTCGGCTCGATTGGGTAAGCCTCGATGAGGCGGCTAGACGAGTACGTGAAATTGAGCTCAAATCTCTGCTCATCAACTTTAGGCCTCAGCGAAAATAAACGTTGGAAATCAGAAGCTTCAGGATCACAGGTCCTGGCCGACATCTGATCACGCAACATCTGATCACATAGACTTCGGACTGTTCTCGCCCGCAACCAACCTGAACAACTTCTATAGTTCGGGTTCGCGGACACGGCCTCAGCCTCCGCGGTCTGCCGGCCGATCTACAGTCACCTCAACCGCTTCATTCTCAGTCTTGGATTGCTTCTCTGGATTGTCTCTCAAGCGTTTCGATGAAATCTGCCAATGGATGAATCGATGAGGTTATTGGCAAGAGAGGTTCAAGAGCGGCAGCGACTGCCCGGCAATCATCTGCGGAGAGAGACCGGAGGTTCGACGAAACTTTGTTATAGGCAGGTGTCCCACGCGAAGCGAGGGAGCGATTGATGACGAATTGTTCCAATTCTCCATCAACTCGTTCCACAAACAATGCAAGTGATCCTCCATCGGCAGCAGCAGCGCTGTCAGAAACCGCTTTGAACATATATCCTCCATGCAGTGACTGGTGTGGTAAGATATCCTATCGATACTTTGGAGCCAAATGTGCAAGGCGACTGGTTTCAAATGATCGACATTTGTTGATCACGAGGATCGACCGATATGGAAATCATTTCGATGATCACTTTGATTGCGGCTGGGGTTGTTTCCGGCCTGGTGCTGATCGCAGGCATCATCTATCTTTGCATTCTTCGCGAGGAGAAGAGGCGGCCGGCGATCCGGCCAGAAGGTCCGTTGACCGGCCTCCAGTTTGAGCGCACCGAAGGCGGAGCTTGGCCGACATCGCACAGTGACGGAGCGCATCATTGAACAGGCACCTCCTTTGATCAAACCGGTGTCTGATCTTACAGAGAAGGCGAAAGCCGCGATAAGAGATGCGTTTGCCGGAGTTACCTTGGGCGATGGCATTGGCCTTGGTGAGGCGCGAGCGCTTGACGACTACGCGAGCAATGAAGTTCGTGCCGCATTTCGGGCCAATGATGAGAAGAGCGACTGGACCGCAATCGCCGCAGAGATTCTAAATAAGCACCCCAGCAGCCCGTCGTTTTTCGATGCCGAAGGAATGCGATTTCATTTGCCCGCGTATCTGATTGCCGATCTCGACAATCTCTACGAACACGAATTCGTATATCACCTGTGCGGGCCTCTGGAGAAATTTTCCCTTCTTACTGCGCTTCAACGGAGTGCCGTGGAATTGTATCTGCACGCAATTTGCGAAAGGAAAAATACGGCTTCCTATCAGTATGATGTAAAAAGAGCGCTGGAAGAGTGGGCGGCGTGGTGAATTCGACTGCTACCTTGATGAGCGCGGGGTGCTCAGATTGTCGGTGCCGTCGACACAACGCAGTGTTCGACGGCGACGAAGATTTGGCGAACTGGCGAATCAAAGCGGTGGCGCAGCCGAACGGCAACGCGAACACATAGACACGCGAGAGCTGCGCAGCCCCAGTCACAGTCGGCATGCCGAGCGCCGCAACCCGGCGCAGTTCCAGAGAGAATATGCGGCTCCGAATGGGGGGCCGTATGAGTCGTTATCTCGTAGTCCGTTGCTGAAGTTGTGGCGTCGATTGAAGATCGTTGATCAGGATCGCCGCCGCGCCGATCGCTGCAGGTACGGCGAGTGCGCAGAAGATGCCGCGGAAGTCCCAGCCGAAGCCGAGCAGTAGACCGCCGATCGATGAGCCTAGGATACTACCGAGCCGGCCAACGCCGAGCATCCAGCTTACGCCCGTCGCACGTGCGAAAGTTGGATAGCGACCGGGTGCATACGCATTGAGGCCGGTCTGCCCGCCACTCATGAAGAACCCGACAGCTGCGACGATCGCAGCCAGGGCTGCTGACGTTAAGCCGCTGAAGGCAAGCATTATCAGCGCGACTGCGCCAAACAGGTAGGATACCGAGATCGCGCTCTTCGAACCGATCCGTTGCATCGCGAAACCGACCACTATGGCGCCGATCGTGCCGCCCAGCTGGAACATGGCGGTGACATTTGCTGCCGTCTCGATCGGCATGCCCGCGTCCTTGATCATGGTAGGAAGCCAGCTCGTCGTCAGATAGATCACCAGCAGGCCCATGAAATAGCACAGCCAAAGCGACAGGGTGCGGATGATGAATGCCGGGGTGAACAGAAGCGCGACCGGCTGGCTCGCGGTCACAGGCTCGTCTTCGAGCGTGAATTCGCTGACCGACCTGAGATCCTCCCCCGTCACCCGCGATAGCTGCTTGCGGATGCGATCGGTCGGAGTTGCGCGGACGACCATGAAGCGTGCAGATTCCGGAAGGAGGAAAATCAAGATCACGAAAAGCGCGAGCGGCACGATGCCTCCGAACACGAGCACTGAATGCCAGCCGAACTTCGCAAGCAGATATGCGGCGACGAAGCCGATGATCGCAGAGCCAAAGTTGAAGCCGGTGAACATGATCGCCAGAAGAACGGAGCGCTTCTGCTCGGGCACATATTCAGACAATAGCGTCGTCGTGTTGGGCATGGCGGCGCCGAGGCCGAGGCCAGTCAGAAAACGGAGCGCGGCCATCTCTGTGGGACTCTGAGTGAGCGCGGTGAGCAGGCTTAGGACACCGAAGGCGAAGACCGAACCGAGCAGCACTCGGCGCCGTCCGAACCAGTCGGAAGACGAGCCGGCAAGGATCGCGCCGATCGCTAGGCCAACCGGCGCCGCCGCCATTACGAGACCGAAGGCGGGCTTGGAAATCCCCCAATCACCCGTGATGGCCGGGGCGAGAAAGCCCATGATGGCGACGTCCATGCCGTCGCAGAAGACGATCAGGAAGCAGAGAACAGTCAGTGTCCATTGCATTCGCGACATCGGGCGGCTGTTGATGTAAGACCTGATCTCCAGGACGGTTGACTGTGTCATATGCTCCTCCGACATGATGGTTGCGCGTGTCCGCGCGGGGCTTCATGTATGGGCGTTGTGGATCGCCCATGCATCGGTCCGCCCGCGGAAATGGCTTTATGGAATCGCTCGATTGACGCTCCCTGCCAACTTCCTCCGCCCCTGCGCTTTGTTGACGGCCAAGCAGTACGCGTCTTGCGCCACTACCTCCAATCCAATCAGAGGTCCGCGGCATAAGCAGCGGCTATAGAATGGTTGCGTCCTGCACGGCCTCATTCTGAAAAATCGAAAACGTCCAGAACCTTCATGGTATCGCGTCGCAACATGGAGCGGTTAGTTTAAGAGTTCGACTTGTGGGGCAGTGTTGGAAGCGGCGCACCGAGAGCGTGACACGCGCTCGAGGAAAGCGTCTTACTCGAGGAAAGCGTCTTAAGGGAAGACTATAGGCGATGAGTTTGCCTTGCCTTCGCTTCCTCGCGGATCTCGTCGAGAAAAGCTGCCTGGGCGGCGGTGGGGAGCCATCCCTTGCGGATCGTAATGCCGATCGGCCGTTCGGTATGGGTGAGATCGAACGGCAGGGACGCCATGAGGCCGCGCTTGATCTCCGCTGCGGCCTGGCCGCCCGACACGAAACCGAGATGGTCGCTCTGGTCGAGCAGTTCGCGCATCAGGATCAGCGAGCTGGACTCGACCACGCTTTTCGGCCCCTGCGATTGACCTTGGAAGAGGGCATCGAAGTGGCTTCTGATCGGAGTGCCGCTCGTTGCAACCACCCAGGGATAGGAGGCCAGATCGCCTATGCATATTTGGGGTTTCCCGATGAGCGGATGGCGTTTGCCTGCGACGATCACCACAATGTCATTGAACAGCGTTTCCTGCTCGACATCGTCGATGGGAAGGGGATTGCGCATCGCTCCGATCAGGAAATCGATCTCGCCGCGTCTCAGACCGCCGAGCAGTTCGGCATAGACACCCTCGACAACCTTGATCGGCAGTTTCGGCCGCTTCCTGCGAAACCGGGCGATCGCCGACGGCAGGATGAATGAGCGCGACAGAGGCATGCCGCCCACGACGATCAGTCCGGCCTCCTGTGCACGGGCTTCGGCGAGATCCGCCTCTGCCTGATGGAGTTCGGCGAATGCGAGGCGGGTCGCCTGAGCGAGATTCTGCGCCAGACGCGTGGCAACCATCCCATAGGACGTTCTCTCAAATAAGGGACGGGCCGCCTCTTTTTCCAGCTGGCTCACGGCGCGGTGGATAGTCGGTTGCGCCACCCCGAGCCGGCGCGCCGCAAGGGTGAAATTCTCCAGCTCTCTGACTCCGACGAGTGCTTCGAGTTGCGCCGACGTGGCTGTCACCTTGAGCCTTGGCGCAAGCTCGACCAGTGCCGGATCGAGATAGGAGAAGGCGCGTCTCACCCGTAGAAACAAGAGCTTGCCTTCGTCGTTGACGAAGAGGCCATGTGGCGAACGCGTGAACAACGCATATCCCAGTGTCTTCTCGATCTTCGATATGGCCTGCGTGACTGCCGGCTGCGATACGTAGCAGATCTCGGCCGCGCGCGTGACAGAGCCCGTTTCGACAACGGCCAGAAAAACGCGTAGATGCCGCAGATTGTGCCTCATTGAGTCGCGGAGGCTCCCTTGTTTTTCTCCTCGTTCATTCTTTCGAGGATGCTGTCGGCTCGGCTTCCGAGATCATCGATATTCGCGGGGACACAGAGCGCGGCTATCTCGTCCTGCCAATCGGCGATAGCTGCCGACATCCTGTCGGGAAGTCCGAGATCACGGACGGTTGCGGCAACCTCGCGCATCTCGGCCGCCCGACGCGCGCCATGCACCATCATCCTTTCGAGGTTGTAGGAGCTGCGCTTGGCCCAGTCTATTCCGGGATCGGAGGCCTGCAACGACGCAATGACGGCGTTCTCGACCCCAGCGCGGCGGGCCGCGAGCATCGCCTCCGCCGTCAGGGCCTCGATACCTTTGACGATGACAGAACGCAGCATCTTGATCGATGACGCCTGTCCCACTTTCTCACCCGCAGACTTCGGCTTCATCCCGAGATGTTCAAGCGCCGCATTCGCTGCTTCTGCATGGGGACCGGAAACCAGCAGCGGCGTGAGATGGCGCGCCGGATGCACTGGCGACATGACGGCGACATCGACATAACGGCCACCCGCTGCTTCGATTGCCTCAGCCGCGCTTATTTTGGCGGTTGGTGAGCAGGAATTGCAGTCGAAATAGAGTGCACCTGCCTTGAGCCAGTGAGCGGCATCCCTGGCGACCGGTAGAGCCTGATCCGCTGTGACGAGGCTGAAGACTATGGCGGCGTCGGAGAGGGCTTGCCAGGCCTCATCGGCATGGTGGACGTTGAGTTCGGCGCAAGCCGTTGCGATTTGGCTGGTCCAGCGCAGATCGGCGGTCTTGATGTCGTAGGCGGCAACCAGCGCTCCGTCCGGTCGCGCCCAGCCCGACGCAAATGCGCGTGCTGCCTCGCCGAATCCGATCATGCCGATCTTGAACTGGTTCATCATCCGCTTATCCCGCAGCCGCTCCATCAAGCCATGCCCGCTTTAGACGAAGAAAGGCCGCACCGCTATTCATTATAGCCAAAACTTATGGACAAGGCGTCGAAATAAAATTGGCAAACCGGCCGTTCGGAGCGACATACGATTTCGAAAAACAGGAGATTTCCATGTCCGACAAGAAGACCGCATTGGTAATCAGCGCCCACGCAGCAGATTTCGTCTGGCGCTGCGGAGGTGCGATCGCTCTGCACGCCGACAAAGGTTATGATGTGACCGTCGTCTGCTTGTCCTTCGGCGAGCGGGGCGAGTCTGCCAAGCTCTGGAAGCAGAAGGACATGACCCTCGACCGCGTAAAGGCTGCGCGGCGCGCCGAGTCGGAAAAGGCAGCTCAGGCGCTTGGCGTCCATGACCTCATCTGCTTTGACCTCGGGGACTATCCCCTACGCATGACGGACGAAGATAAGTATCGTCTCGTGGACGTGATCCGCAATGTGCAGCCCTCCTTCATGCTGAGCCACTCCCAATACGATCCCTACAATACCGACCACATGTATGCCACGCAGGTCGCGCTCGAAACCCGCATGATCGCACAGGCCTGGGGCCACAATCCCGGCGAAAAGGTGCTCGGCGCCCCTCAGCTCTATCTCTTCGAACCGCATCAGACGGAGCAGATGGGCTGGAAGCCTGACGTCTTCCTCGACATCACCTCCGTATGGGATAAGAAGCGATCCGCCATCGAATGCATGGAAGGCCAGGAGCATCTTTGGGAATTTTATACCCGCGTTGCCCAGAACCGTGCCAACCATTTCCAGCGCAATTCCGGCGGCCAGTCCGGCGGGCGTGCGTCTAAATATGCGGAAGGCTTTCAGTCGATTTTCCCGCGCACGGTCGACGAGCTTTGACGGCGCTCTCGGGAGGAGCCTGACATGGAACCCTGTTTCGACATTGCTCACCTCGGCCATGTGGAGATGTTCACTGACAGATATGACGAGAGCCTCGATTTCTTCGTCAATGTCTACGGATTGACCTTGGCGGGTGAGGACGAGAGTTCTGCTTATCTGCGGGGCTGGGATGATTACGAATTCCACACCCTGAAATTGACGCGCAACGAGACGACCGGAATCGGGCATGTCGCCTATAGAGTTTCATCGCCGGAAGCGCTTGAACGGCGCGTCAAGACGATCGAGGCCAGCGGCTACGATGTGCTGGGCTGGGTAAATGGCGATATCGGTCATGGCCGGGCGTTCCAGTTCAGGGATCCTTTCGGCCATGTCTTCGAAATCTATTGGGATACAGTCCGCTACGATCCGCCGCCGAAGGAGCGGCCGAAGCTCAAGAACCTCGCCCAGCGCTATCATGCGCGGGGCTGTCATCCGCGACGCCTCGATCATCTGAACCTGCTTGCCGCGGATGTATCCGAGTTCCGCAGGTTCATGGAGACCTGCCTCGGATCCCGCGTCACCGAGATGATCCAACTCGACAATGGCCGCCTTGGCGGGTGCTGGTTCACGGTCAATAACAAGACGTATGACCTTGCCTGCACCGAAGAACACGGCCGCGGAGAAGGGCGCCTGCACCATCTGACCTACGCGACAGACACGCGGGAAGAAATTCTGCGCGCCGCCGACATCTTCCTCGAAAACGGCATCCACATTGAAACCGGCCCTCACAAGCACGCGATTCAGGGGACTTTCTTCCTCTATGTCTGGGAGCCCGCCGGCAACCGGGTCGAGCTCGCCAATTCCGGCGCACGGCTGATCCTTGCACCCGATTGGCAGCCCGTCGTGTGGACCGAGACCGAACGAAAGAAGGGACAGGCCTGGGGTCTGAAAACAATCGAAACGTTCCACACGCACGGGACGCCGCCCGCAAAGTAGCAAGGAGACCATGGATGGGAGTCGTTGTTCAGAACATTTCGCGCGCTGAACCTGATTTGATCGAAAGGCTTGCCAAGGCGGGTGTCGCAACCGTCCACGAGGCGCAAGGGCGCAAGGGGATGCTCGCGAGCTACATGCGGCCGATCTACGCCCGCGCGCAGATCGCGGGTTCCGCGGTGACGATTTCAGCCCCTCCCGGCGACAACTGGATGATCCATGTGGCGATCGAGCAGCTCAGGGAAGGAGATATTCTCGTCCTTGCGCCGACATCGCCTTGCGACAACGGTTATTTTGGCGATCTGCTTGCGACATCGGCCATGGCGCGTGGCTGCCGCGGCCTCGTGATCGATGCGGGTGTTCGCGATGTGCGGGACCTCACCCAGATGGGCTTTCCCGTCTGGTCAAAGGCGGTTTCCGCACAGGGGACCGTCAAGGAGACCCTCGGGTCGGTGAATATCCCCGTTGTCTGCGCCGGCGCCCATATCGAGCCGGGGGACATCATTATAGCCGACGACGATGGCATCTGCGTGGTCAAACACACCGAGATTGCCGACGTCGTAGCTGCCGCGGAAAAGCGGCTGGCCAACGAGGACGCCAAGCGCAAGCGGCTCGCTGCCGGTGAGCTCGGCCTTGATATTTATGGCATGCGCGAGACGCTGGCTGCAAAGGGGCTCAGATATGTCTGAGGACGGCATTCCTTGCCTGTGGATGCGAGGGGGCACCTCGAAGGGTGCCTATTTTCTTGCCGAACACCTTCCGTCCGACAAGACAGTGCGCGACGATCTTCTGCTAAGGATTATGGGCTCCCCCGATCCTCGTCAGATTGACGGCATCGGCGGCGCGGACCCGCTGACCTCCAAGGTGGCCGTCCTCTCAGGGTCGACGCGGACTGACGCCGACGTCGACTATCTCTTCCTGCAGGTCTTCGTCGACCAGGCACTTGTCAGCGATGCACAAGGGTGTGGCAACATCCTAGCAGGCGTAGGGCCGGCGGCCATCGAGCGCGGGCTTGTTGAACCGACGGGCGATGTCACCGAAGTCCGAATTCACATGCTCAATTCAGGCGAAGTGGCGATCGCAAGAATCGAAACACCTGATGGCCGCGTGACATATGGCGGCGACACCGTGATCGCTGGCGTGCCGGGTAGTCACGCCGCAGTCCCGCTGTTTTTTTCCGACATCGCCGGGTCGATGTGCGGCGCACTTCTTCCGACCGGCCATGACGTCGACGTGATCGATGGGATTGAGGCCACGCTTATCGACAATGGAATGCCTTGCGTGATCATGCGCGCCTCGGACTTCGGTCTCACCGGTTCGGAAACCCGCGAGGAACTTGAAGCCAATACCGAGATCAAGGCGCGCATCGAAGCGATCCGGCTCAAGGCAGGACCACTGATGAACCTCGGTGATGTAAGGTCAGCGTCGGTCCCGAAAATGACGCTGATCTCGGCTCCTCTGGCGGGTGGCGCCATTTCGACACGCAGCTTCATTCCGCATCGGGTGCATGCGTCGGTAGGCGTGCTCGCTGCTGTAACCGTTGCGACGGCGACCCGGCTACCGGACAGCCCGGCCGGGAAGCTGGTTCGGGCGCCAGCGGATGGTCGCTATCAGATCGAGCATCCTACAGGCAGCATGGAAGTGTTTCTGGACATCGACGCCGAAGGGCAAATCAAGGCTGCGGGTACGATCCGTACGGCAAGAAAACTGTTCGAAGGTCGTATTTTTCCCCGTGATTAGGGACATTGTTCGGGCACTCCCAAGGCGATGCCACGTCGGTTTTAGTTCCATAATGCATGTTATGCTAGAAATACGCGTTAAAGTTGCTGTCATTACGATGGCTCTCCCTGCGATCATCGTGGATTCCAGAGACACGAAATCGGTACCGACGGGCATCGGCTTTGCAGGGATAATCGGGATCAATCACAATATCCGTTCGGTTGCCAATCCTGAGAATGGGGAACGGCTCCATTCAATAGGAAACCTACCCCTCTACCTCGCATCGGCCGTAGAGTGATCTCAGTTTAGCCCGTTGTGTGCTCGACATGGTCTGGGAAAAGTCGCTCAATGCCCAAAACAGCGCGATCTTTTCCAGCTGGGTCGGATTGACCATTCCGCATCGAAACAGGTTGATCAGCGCGACGGCAAAGCCATCCCGGCTGTATTGAGCATCATCGAACCAGCTCTGCGTCGTAGCTAAGTCGAATACCCGCTTTATGACTTCGAGCTCGCTCTGCGACAAAGCGCCTTGTGCGAAGCGTTTCAACCTTTCCATCATCGTCTCCACCGCGAGACTGCTGGCAACCCCACGTAAGCTGGGCATGAGCAAAGACTGCCATATGCCGGCCAAGTTCTCCTAGGTCCTTTCCGCCGTTGACCGTGCCCATAGAGTTTGCGGACGGAACGGTACACTCGGCGGTATGAAGCAGCATGGGATTGCGACACCGGTAGGCGCGATAAACAATTGCTTACAGACGTGATCCGGGTCATCTCACGATTCCCGTGCCACAGCCTTAGATCAGAGCCAGTTCAGCGAACGGCAGATATTGTAGGCAATCGCAAGCCATGCAGTGATGATTGCTCCAAATATTATAAGCGCAATCCTCATATTCCCTTCTTTGAAATCCGCGACGATGCCTGCTGCATCGGTGGAGCTCACTTTTCTCACGGACCATCCCACTCTGGTTAGTGCTCTTCTACGCAAGCTCGATCTCTTGAAGTTTCTGTTTGTGAGCGCCGTTGATAACAAAAGGACCCGAGCTTGCTAACAGTGACCATGTGTGTCGCTGACAAGCCCGTTCAGATGCTCACCGGATAGCCTCGGGAACTCGGTTTCTAACATCGAAAGAAGAGCGGCTTGTGCTGCTTTTATAAGGAATACGGCCTGCGATGCGTTGAGCTCACTTGCGATTCCTCCGGCATACTGCATCATTTTTGCAAGCGCCAAAATCTCTCCCTGGCGTTCCTGTCCCTCGAAATCAGTCACGTTAAAAGCCCCAACAAATGATATCGTTGGGGTAGATTGGCATATTTCGATTGATATGGTGCGTTGCAAAAGCGTTGCACACGCAATGCATGTATTTTTGAATCAATTACATACGGTAAAATTGTGGGAAAAGTTTGCGCCACAGCGGAGTTGCATTGAAAGACCAGTCCGTCATATGTGCCGGCAACGGCGCCTCGGCAATGGCGCGGATGAGCTCCATGGCGTCGTTACGCTTTTGATCGGTCCATGCTTTTGCGACGAGAGCCCTCACCTGCCCTATGTCCATGTCGGCGGCATCGGCGAGACGTCTCCAAGTCCGATCCTTGAAGAAGAGACGCCGTGCTGCCCGGGAGAGCCGCAGAGCCTCTTCCTTGCCGATAATGGCTTGATCGATCGCGGTCTCTATCGTCGCATCGACATTGACCAATGGCACCGACAAAGGGGGATAGCCCAATTCCGCAGGGCCATGAAGGAGAGCAACATCCGCATCTTCCTCCCGGAGACCGGAGGCATAGTCACCGAATATCCTGCCGATGCCGATCATGCCGTAGGCCTGGCATTCCATCGCGCGGAGCGCTCCCATGCTGGCCGCTCCAAATACGGGAACGCCCTGAGATAGGGCAAAGAGCAACTCCTTGTGCCAGACGGGCGCGACGAACTCGAACTGGCCGTCGATGAGGCCGATAGCAACCGCGCCATCCTCAAGAGCTCTGACGACGTCACCTTGGCACGCCGGCGGTCGTATGACCATCGTATTGTCGATATGCGCTTTGGCATCGGGCAGGCTCGGCCCCACGAAGATGACTTTCACAGGAAACTCTTTGACAATGCGCGGCTGCCGAAACGAATGCGGCGATCGCCGTCCGGATGTTCGAGCTGCGGCGCGAAAACCTTTATCACCGATGCCGGCAGCCATTCGGGTGCCAGCTCGATGGCATAAAGCTGGTCAATACCGCCTTCCAGCAAAGCCTCGACAAGCTGGCCGAGCGCATCTTGCGCAGACCCGGCCGACATCGTCGGCAGTTCGTTCAGGTTCGTCGTGCATCGCGCCTGGAACGACTGCAGGTGAGCAGGATCGGCGCGGCGAGAGAACAGTTCCGGGACAAGATCATCTCTGGCACCAGCGATGAAGGTCATCCGCGACTGCACAGCCTCGGAAATTGCCCGGGCTGCGGCCACATCGGGAGACAAGGATGCCCCTGCCCCCATGGTCAAGTCGACATATCGGAGCGAGCCATCATCGCCTTTCGGCCGCAGCAATGCGACGATGGAAGCGACGGTCAGATCGCTCGTCACATCGAAAAGGGCGAGATCGAAGCCTGCCGAGAAAATCTTCTCCAACATCTCGCAAACACCCTCATCTTCGATGCTTTGCGGATCTATCCGGCGTGCATGCCGAGACTCCGGCTCGTCGACGTTCCAAAGGACGCAAGCATCGCGCTCTACCCGCTCCAGCAGCCCGTGCAGGACCGCCTCATGCCAAGTATTCCCCGACGCCAATCCGTCCGATGATATCCAAAAGCGTGGGCGGACATGCGTCCGGTCAAGATGAATGGCCTCGAAAGGTACGAATATCGAGGCGTTCTTAGCCAGATCGTGGGCTTGAGACCATCCGATCTGTTCCGTCGTCTCTACCGGTTGTGCGCCGATCGCCAGCAGATCCTCCAGGCAATCCGTGGCATGGCCGCTTGCGGCAAGATCATCCTGGCTTGCCATCAACGCTGAACAGGAAGGTTGGGTCGCGACAGATCGCTCGATTGCTTCCATCACCGCGGATGTCTTCGCGGAGACATCGTCCAGACCTTTTCCCTGAGCGATGACGATTGCCCTCGAATTCGGGGCGTAGGCGCACCAAACGGGAATGCCTATGCGATCGAGCTCGGTCTGGCGGCCAACACGGGTTATGCCAAGTCGTCCCAGATAGGGCCAAACCCTCGACAAGGTTTCGCCAGGAGGGAATGCTCTAAAGTTGTTTGACACCGATCACGAGTGCCTAGCCTTCAAAGAGGCCCGACGCCACGTCGCCTGCCGACGTCAACGCCACAGCGAAATCGACATCTTTCTCCACTCTGATCCCTTTGGCCCGCCAGGATTCAGCCTTCCCCAGATCGCCCGTCAGCCTCCGCGTGTATCGAACGATGGTCCCCTTTTCGAGGTCAGCCAACCAAAGCCCCTTTTCACCCTTAATTCCAATCAGAACTGCCTTTGCCATAATCTCTTCCTCTCAAAAACCGGCCTTCAACAGGCCTTCCCTGTAATGCTCAATCTGCCACTTTTCCTTGATTGGAATCATGGCAAGCCATGCCTCAAGATCGAAATTCGGATTGTCGCGCAGGGCGCGCTGTCGATACATCTTGGCCTTCGCGAGATCCCCCAGCATTGCCCAGCTTGCCGCCGCAAGCCTGCTTGCTGGTCCCGCGTCTCTCATCCTGTCCAGATAGGCCAGCGTTTCCATATATTCTCCAGTGAAATAGCTGGCACCTGCCGCGGTCCAATAATAGTAGTCCGGAGCAAGCGGATTGAGATCAAGAGCCGTCGCGACCTTCTCCAATGCCGCTTTCGGATTGGCGCCATGGGTAAGGCTGTCGGCGTGGCTGCAAATCACATCCGCATAATACGGGCTTAGGTCCTCGGCGTTCGATAGAGCCTCAAGGCTGCCGTCGATATTGCCGCGGTAGAGCCGGGCGACGCCGATTTCCTTAAAGCCCCCGGCGAATTGGCTGTCATCGTGGATTGCATCGGCCGCCATTTTTTCCGCTTGATGCAACAGATCGCCATCGCCGCGAGCCGTCAGAACCCATTCCATCGTCAAGGTTCTGGCAATGCCCGCAAGTGCTGCGGCAAAACCCCGCTCGTGCTCGAGAGCCTCCTTAAAATGCTTGCGTGCGCGGCGGACATTCTGAAGGCTCAGGCGGGACAGGCATTGGACGCCCTTGAGATAGGCAAAATAGGCTTCAGGCTTGCAGCTAAAGTCAGAAACTATGTGGTGGAAGGCGCCCACACGCTCGATGATGGAGTGCTGGATCGCAGTGGCGATCTCGTTGCGATGCTCCGTTATGGCCGCGCTATCCAATTGAACGCGCGTTGCCCAGACAATTTCGTCGCGCGGCATGAAAATCAGCTGCGCAAAAAGACTGTCGCCCGTCCTCTTCGTATCGAGCGCGTAGACGACATTATGTTGCTTGAGAAGGCCAGCCTTGTCGTTTGAGGAGCGAATCTGTTCAGCGGTATAGGGCGCGACGACGGATACGCTTCGATCGACACAAAGACTGATCGTCAGGTCTTCGATGACTGCATTGGCGACCGACCCGGCACGCTCTGAATCCTCCAGGGTCTCGGGAGGAAGCAGAGCGATACGTGGCACTCCGCTGTCGGCGATCGCAATCATATCCTGAGCCGGCGGGTCTGAATTCGGATCTCTCGTGACGCCAATCAGCTGACTGTAAGACGTGATTTTCTCGCCGAGCGCGACCCTGACTTCATCATCGGTCTGGTCCCAGTCCAGCAGAAGCATGGCTGCACGCTTCAATTCGCCGCGGTTTTGAGACCAGGAAGGTTGGCTCATCGTCTTGAAGAATTCTGCTCGTAGCTCCCGTGCAAACCGTGCCCGAACATCGCGTACCCAGACAGCCACAGCTCCGGAGCCATTGCCGTGAGCCGGCAGGAACGTCTTGGCGACGGCATCGGCGAGCGCGCCGAGCTTGGCAACGCCGGACGCATTTTCGATGCTATCTAGGTCGCACCGCAACGCGTTGAAGTTCAAGGTGATGTCCGTCATGGCACCGCCGATCAACGGTTCGGGGGATTTGGACGTTACAGTCGCCAACCGCAGCAGGGTCGACCTCAAATTGGCGCCGGCGGCCTGAAGATTGCTGGACCAAAGAAAAGCGGCCAGATCTTTCCGTGGTATCGGCTGCCGGCAATCGTAGAGATAGGCCAGCATGAGCAGCGCCTGCCTCGGCACGTTCACGCGATCACCTTTCTCATCATAAAGGGCACAACTGCCGAGTGTCGTTAAATGAAATGTCATCTTGCCAGGTCAGCGCTCGTTGTCAGGTTTGGATGATTGCACGAAAGCGAGGATCTTCGCCCGCAACCGCTTGTCCTCGATCCCGGACAAGGCCGTACGCAGAACGGCCTTGTGATGCTTCGCAAGTCGAAAATCAGTCAGCGCTTCCTTGGAGGGAAAGGCGTCGTCCGATGCACTTTCGAAGAAAAACATGACCGGTACAGCGAGGATTTCTGAAATGCGCAGAAGGCGGCCAGCGCTGATTTTTTCGATGCCGCGTTCGCATCTATCGAGCTGTTGAGGGCTTATGCGAAGCTTCTCGGCCAATACATCCTGCGCAATTGACAATTCCTCCCGACGCAATCGAATGCGCAATCCAACCTCGACATCGATCGCATCGGTTTTTTTGTCCATGAAGGAACCGCCAGAAGAGAAACTGCTTTCATGTTCGCAGGTTTCCCTTGAATTCACAATCTTCCAGCAAGGTGCTCAAAGTCAATTTTACACAGCGGCGGGAAGTTTCCGATCACCATATCAAGGCCGTAGCAAAATCGTCCTTTGCAGCTGCAGCCGCATCGGCGATATTTCACTACAGCGGCTCCTGGCTGCCGCGCGATGTCAGGCGTTGGCGAAAACATCGGCGCCAAGAATTCTCTTCAGCGATCCGATGGCCGAGGCCGGGGTATAAGAGCCGGTTACACCGCCGAGCGACCGCGAACTCACCGAAATATCCCATTCGAGACCCCTGCCGGAAACCGCTATATGGTGCCGCATCGTTTTCGTATCGGGATCGGCGACGACGATGCTGCGGGTACGGTCAAAACCGATGCCCGCAAAGGCAACGGCGGCATGGACATTGACGTTGCGCGGAAACCGCATGCAGGCCTCGCGGGTCGAGCCATCGAAGAGCGTTCCCTTGGCGTCGGCCGGCTGGCCGAGACTCGCGCCGCTCTTCGTTGTGGTTATCACTACTTTTTCGATTTGCTCACGGCCATCGCGCAGACCATCGAGACCGAGAACGGCGCCGTGTGGAACGAAGAGGCGTCGTCCGCTCCTGCTGGCCGCCGCATGCATCGCCGCCTCCACGGTGCGATCCGCCAGCGCGGAGCAACTGAATCCGCAGAGGTCCGAATGGGCAAGGATATCCGGCCCCAGCCTACTCAGAAGAGCCGGCGTCGCGGATTCGAGCACAAGGTCCGCCTTCCGGTCGAGCGCATGCTCGGCGTCATCCGTGACGAGCGCAGCCATGGCGGCATTCTGCGCATATTTGTTCTTGTCGGATACGAGAATATAAGCGACCTCGACCCCATCGAGACTGCCGACATAGTCGAACAGGCTTTTGCCGATCACGCCTGCGCCGATAATTCCTATAGTTCTGTATTTCATCATCCCCCCAAGTAGATTTCTGAGCCACCGGTCTCGACCTTCGTCGCAACCCTTGTCAAGTTTTGGAGACCTCTTCACAGGCCTCGACAAAAGCGCGAATGGCCGCGATCCTCGGGCCGGAGTTCGCCCACAGCACACCCATATTGCGAAGCTCGCCATCTTCCATGCGATGCTTTTGCAGCCGCAGTCCCTCCGGCCACGGCGGAGCCCAGTCTGGAACAAGCGCGACGCCCAGTCCGCGATCGACCAGTGCGGCAATGGCATCCAGCGCATCCAGTTCCGCCCATTCGCGCACGCTGATGGCATGACGGCGGAGATAACGGTCGACGATCTGGCCACCCCACTGATTGCGGTCATAACGAATGAAGGGCTGCTGCGTAAGCGCCAGATGAAAATCGTGAATTTGCAGCTCCACGGGCGCCAGCAAGACCAAGGGTTCGCGCCGGATGGTCGACCAGCCGAATGCTTTCGGAATCGGGAATTGCGGCTCGATGATGAGAGCGGCATCCAGCTCACCCGACAAAACTGCGTGGTAGAGGTTCACTGACGAACCCGGCTGCAGGAAATAGTCGATCTGCCGAAATCGCTCGCTGAGGGCCGCGATAATCTGAGGGATGAGGCCCGTCATAGCTGTCGCCGTCGCGCCGAGTCGAAGTTGCCCGCTCGGGAGATCGCCTGCAGCTATTGCTCGCAGGTCTCTCGCCGTTCGCACAAGTACCGGTCCGTGGCGCTGCACGGCAAGACCCGCAGCAGTGGGCCGGACGGTGCGCCCCACGCGAGAAACCAAAACCTGCCCGAGCTCCGTCTCCAGCGCCCTTATGCGCTGAGCGACCGCCGCCGGCGTCATATTCAAGCGCCGTGCGGCTTCGGCGACCGATCCGCATTCGGCGACGATGAGGAAGCTTTCGAGGAATTTCGTGTCCATAAGATATATTTTCTATCTTCTGAAGAAACTGGCAAGCATATTTTATTGCTTTAAATCCAAGCTATTCTAGCTTCCAGTCTTGCGGCCTCCCCGCCGATAAAAGGAGTTTCAATGACCATTCAAGCCAAATTCGAGCGCATGGGCACCGACGCTGCGCCAGGCCAGGAAGTGCGGCAGCAGGTCGAAGGTATCGAAGCGCTGCTGCGCGGCGAACCAATCGCGGGACGTCAAGTCGATTTTTCCCATGGTGACGTCGATGCGTTTACGCCGACGCCAGGCTCTTTCGAGGTCTTCACGGCTGGGGTGGAGGCCGGCGGCAAGCAGGCCTATACCGAATACCGCGGTGATCTCTCGATCCGAGAGCAGCTTGCGCCTAATCTTGCAAGCTTCACCGGCGCCCCGATCGACGCCGCCGATGGCATGATTCTGACGCCCGGCACGCAGGGCGCACTGTTCCTCGCCGTCGCCTCCACCGTCGCGCATGGCGACAAGGTTGCGGTGGTGCAGCCGGATTATTTTGCCAACCGCAAGCTGGTGGAGTTCTGCGAGGGCCATATGATGCCCATTCGGATGGACTACCTGGATGCCGAGGGGCGCGCAGGTCTCAATCTCGGCCAACTGGAAGATGCTTTTGCCGCTGGTGCGAAAGTTTTCCTGTTTTCCAATCCGAACAACCCGGCCGGTGTTGTTTATTCGCGTGAGGAGATCAAAACGATCGCGTCGCTGGCCAGCCGCTATGGTGCGACAGTCATCGTCGACCAGCTTTATTCACGGCTGCTCTATTCCGGCGTCGACTATGCGCATCTGCGCGCGGAGGCCATCGATGCGGAAAACGTGATCACCATCATGGGTCCGTCGAAGACCGAGTCGCTGAGCGGTTACCGCTTGGGCGTCGCCTTCGGCTCGAAAGCGATCATCAACCGGATGGAAAAGCTGCAGGCGATCGTATCCTTGCGCGCCGGCGGCTATAGTCAGGCAGTGCTCCGGACTTGGTTCAACGAACCGGAAGGCTGGATGGATCGACGCGTGCGCGAACATGAGGCCATTCGGGACGATCTCCTCGGGCTATTCCGTGCAGGCAAGGACATCAAGGTTCGCACCACCGAGGCAGGAAGCTATGTCTTCCCGCAATTGCCTCCTCTTGCCGTCGGTGGCAAGGATTTCGTGCGGATCCTCCGGTTGCAGGCAAGCGTCATCGTAACGCCCGGCACCGAGTTCAGCCCATTTTGCGACAACAGCGTGCGCCTGAACTTCTCGCAGGACCACGCTGCCGCGGTAGCCGCCGTAGAGCGGCTCATTTCGCTTGTCGATCGTTATCGCGCATGAAACAGCCTCCTCAATATAGCAGCAGGGCTCCATGCTTGCGGATATCGATTCGACAACACCATGAGCTCCGTGACGGAGGTCGAAATTCGACCGCCCTATTTTAAATCGATCTTAAAAAATCGAGACACTAAGCTAATCGATTTTAATTTGTGCATTAAAAAATTCTTGTTGCGGTGCGAAGAAAATCGCTCCTAACTGCTCCACGCCATTCTGTCCGTTGGAGGAAACGCGCAATGACGATTTCATTTCCGCTTACAGACAAGCGTACTGTCGATGAGCTGCTGAAGCATCTGAACGCGCATAAGCTCTTCTGTCCCGGAAACTGCGCCATCACCGTCAACCCCCTCGCCGTGCACGTTTCGTCGTGCCTTTCCTATGCGCTCAGCACCGCTCGGACCGCGTGGTAGAGCTGATCGTTCTTCCGTTGAGCCTGTTTCGAGTTTGGGCATCCGAAGCTTGCGTTCGGACGCCGGCGAAGGCTTTGACCTTGGCGCAGGCCTGATTTTGCGCCCAACAGCCTCGGTAACCGCCGGGCATTGTTTGATTCCGTAACGATACACTCCCGCAGGAGAAAGACATTAATGACGACATTCGAAGCCTATCTCGATGCTCATAAGGGAACATTGTTGAATGAGGACATGGCCGCCATCCTCAGCAATATTGCCGCGGCTACCCGGCAGATTTCGGACAAGCTCAGGAGCTCGTCATTGTCAGGCCTGACAGGCGCAACCGACGCTATCAACGTCCAGGGCGAGACGCAGAAGCCGCTCGATATACTTTCCAACGAGATCATGCTCGAGGCATGCCGTAAATCGCCGGCGATTGCTTTTGCTGTATCGGAAGAACTCGACGCCGAAGTGCTCATTCATCCCGCTGGCCGATATGCGATGATCTTCGATCCGCTCGATGGATCGTCCAATCTCGATGTCAACGTAACGGTCGGAACGATCTTTTCCATCGTCGAGGCTAGCTCCGCGGCTGAGATCCTGAAAAGCGGCCGCAGTCAGCTGGTTGCGGGATACGCAGCTTACGGACCGCAAACCAATCTGGTGCTTGCGATCGGAGATGGCGTACAGATTTTCACGCTCGACCAACACGGCGTCTACGTAATGACGACTGCGGATGCCAAGATCGCTCCGGAAACCAAGGAGTTTGCGATCAACGCGGCACGTCGTCCGTCATGGGACGACATCATTACCGAATATGTCGACAAGTCCATCAGAACTCCGGGGTACAATATGCGCTGGGTCGGTTCGATGGTTGCCGACACACATCGTATCTTCAACCGCGGCGGAATCTTTCTGTATCCCGCCGATCGAAGCAAGCCTGCTTCCGGCGGCCGCCTGCGTCTACTTTATGAGGCGAATCCGATCGGCTTTCTGGTCGAAGCGGCAGGCGGTTCCGCCATTGCCGGGCAGACCGCGATCCTCGACATCGAACCAACCTCGCTGCATCAACGGGTTCCAGTGATTTTTGGCTCGCGCCAGGAGGTCGAAAAAATCAGCCGGGCGTATTGTGTCGAGCGGACGATCGAAACGGCATAGCAACCAAACGGAATTTCGTTTGAATGGGCAAAGATCGCTTCGGCCTTCCGCAAGAAGCCATGACGGGCTCGCCTCGGCCTCGTGAATTGTGTATTGACGTCTGACGGAACGCCGAGGGCGGTCGAGGCTTTCTCGCGGTGCAATGCGATGATCGACGAAAAGAAACTAGAAGAGCGCTTGGTCGTAGTCGAAACGGCCAAATCCTGGAGTCCGCGCGTCGTCGCGCGGCTGGAGACACTGCTGCGCTCGGGCACGGACGAGGCGCTCTATCGCATTAATCCTATTGAGTTCGCCAAGGAAAAGTCGATCGCCGAGGCTGAAGGGATCGATCTTTTTCTCCATGCATGCATGGCCGGACTATTCGATATGGATTGGCTGCTTGTGTGTCCGGTGTGCTCGGACGTTGTCGAGAGCTTCCGAAGCCTGCGCAAACTGCACACGCATTTTCATTGCCACCTCTGTCAAAGCGATTACGACGCTGCGCTGGACGATTACATCACGGTGACATTTACGGTTTCCCCCGCCGTGCGCAGCATCCGCTTCCATCAACCTGATACTCTTTCGGCCTGGGACTACGTCTTCCATTATAAGTTGACGTCGGGCGGCGTCATGCCGGACGGCGTGCCGTGGAGCGAGACTGCCAAACAGCTGGTGCGGGTGCTCACCCGAATAGAGCCTGATACTACTGTCAATTTTGAAGTCGATGCCACCGAAGGTGCCCTCCTGGGTCAGGATTTCGAAAGCGACGCTCAATTTTTCTTCCCCGTCGAAAAGGAAGCGGGTTCGACGCAACCCCATGTGCCGGTCACGCTTCACCACGGCAAATGCGTGGCCGCCGCGGCAAATATCGCGCCCGGCAAGGTCGTGTTCGAAGTCCGCAACACCGGCAACCTCCCTGTAGTATTCGGCATATTGCAGCTTCCGTCGGCGACATTTCAGCGCGAGAGGCTTCAGTTCGAGCCGTCCTTATCCGGTAAGCGGCTGCTGACGACGCAAACCTTTCGCGACTTCTTTCGCTCGGAGGTGATCAGCGCGACTGAGGGCATTGCGGTCCTCGACGTTACCCTCGTATTCACCGATCTCAAGGGTTCCACGGCACTCTACGAGCGGATAGGCGACCTTAACGCCTACATTCAGGTGCAGCGGCACTTCCAGCATCTTCTCGACGCCACCGTTCGGCACAATGGAGCCGTCACCAAGACGATCGGCGACGCGGTCATGGCGGCATTCTTGACTTCGGCCGATGCGGTGCAGGCAGCCCTCGATATGCGCGAGGCGGTCGATCAGCTCAACCGGGACCGGCTGCAACGTGATTTCATCCTCAAGATCGGCGTGCATCGGGGAGCCGCAATCGCGGTAACGCTCAACGAGCGGCTCGATTATTTCGGTCAGACGGTGAATATAGCGGCGCGGGTGCAGAATCTTGCCGATGGCGACGAGATTTGCATCACGGAAGACGTGTATCGTGCGCCGGCTGTCGCGGAAATCATTGCGCCCTACCCGCTCGCAAAAAACGAGGCGGAACTCAAGGGCGTCAGCAAGGCCATGTCGATCTATCATTTAGCCAGGATCGAATCCTAGCCTGTCAATCGACAGCGAGCCATGCTGGCAGCACACCGATGCCGACCAAACGGCACCGCATCCCATGCCGGGAAGCATGCGATGGGTCGTCGGCGCCTGGAAGGCCGTCGGCGGACGGTGGGAAGTGAACCCAGTCCCCTCCACCGGATATCTCGCAGGTGCTGTTGTAACATCGCGTATAAGAAGCCGGCCTTGCGGGTGTTGGCAAGCGCAATGCACGGATCCTCACAGTGGCTCAGGCGCTCGGCTTCTTCGAAGCCAGTATTTCCTGCTCGATAACGGCCTCGGCGGCATTCCATGCCTTTGTCGCGATGGTCGGGTCATGAAAAGCGCGCGCGTCGATCGTTGCACCGTCCAGAAGTATCATGAGGATCGAAGCGATGCGCGCGGCGGCAGGTTCCTGCAAAAGCGCCTTCAGCATGTCGGTCATCCATGCCGTCATGGTCTTCTTGTATCGAATGGCGACGGCAGAGATGTTTGGATAGTCGGTGCCGAATTCGGCAAGTGCACGCTCGAAAAGGCAGCCGGAAAATTGCGGAGTGCCGAACCATGTCTCGTGCCAGGCAAAAATAGCCCTCAATTGCTCCTTCGCCGAGGCCATCGGCTCAACGCATGCCCGAAGACTGGCCATGATGTCGTGATAGCGCCGATCGAGCACGGCAGCGATCAGATCATCCTTGCTCGGGAAATGGTTATAGAGCGTCATGCGGGCGACGCCGGCTTCGGCCAGAATGCGGTCTATGCCGACCGGATGAAAGCCGTGCCTTGAAAACAGGTCGGTCGCAATGAGGATAAGTTGCTCTTTTTTCGGGCTCATCGATGCCTCAAGCGAAGTTCACCCTGCAATGGACAGATTATGCCTCGTTGTCCAGCAATTCCCATATGGACTTTCTATACTGACCGTTCTATCTAAATAGTCAATCGGCGCTGGGGGCGCCTCCTAAGTTCGCGGTATTCCATGAATGTAATGAGGAGCCATCTCGTCGCATTTCCCTGCCGCAAGGCTGCCGGACGAGATTCTGCGCGAACACGCAAAACGTTTGACCGGGCACCCATTGTCGCATTCTCCGGTTGCTCTACCTATCGCTCAAAGGCCGAAGGCCTGGAAGTAGACAGTTCCCGTGACCCAGATGCATTCGACCTTCATGTTCAATTTCTCGACGCTCAACTTTCCCGAAAAAGATCGGTTTCATGCTTGGGTCAGCGACAATCACTGCGATTGCACATTGCGTGACGATGCTCCCATCGCGTTCGACGCTGAGGCAAGCGGCGCGGCGCTCGGTCCCCTTATCCTATCCACGAGGCGGTGGCTCAATCAGGTCCGACCTTCTGCCTATGAGGTCAATCGAACAGAACGACATATACGGAGCGACGGCCAGGATTTCTTTCGTTTCACATTGATGGTGAGCGGCCAATTCCTGTGCCGATGGACCACGGATCAACCCGTAAAATCAGCTGGTGATCTTTTCGTTCTTGATGCTGCTCAAGTGAACCAAGGCATGGTTGCTGCCGGTGAAGTGATCTCGTTGGTGGTGCCGAGAGATCTCCTGCCGAGCCGCACCCAGCTTTTGCACGGGATGACTCTCGGAGGTGGCGTCGGCCGTCTCCTTGGAGACCATCTCCTTTCATTGTCGCGGAACCTCGAAAGCCTGGACGAACACGAAGTCCCCTATGTCGTTCAATCGACCTTGCAGCTTTTGACCGCCGCGGTTTCGCTAACACCGGATAGGGTCGTTGAAGCGGCCAGCCCGATAAGAGATGCGCTCTTCAATCGGATCCTGCGCTACATCGATGCGCATTTGCTGGATACCAATCTTACGCCCGATCGCATTTGCCGGGACGTTGGTCTGTCACGCGCAAAACTCTATCAACTGTTCGAAGGCAGCGGCGGCGTCATGCGGCAAATACAGCGCAGGAGATTGCACCGCGCCTACCAGATGCTGGCAGATCCCAATCGGCCGCAGCCCCATATCGCCGAGATCGCCTGGCGGCATGGTTTCTCCAACGAGAAATACTTCTACCGCCTGTTCAAAGCCGAATTCGGCCATACTCCTGGTGACACATTGGAAAGTATTCGCGCCGGCTCCGCGCTAAAACACGCCGCTTCTCATCGCCGTCGAGAGCACGATAGCCAGCCTTCGGGCTGGACCTTGCCTTTCGGCGTACCAGGCAATTGAAAATATTTGCCAGGCGACAGCCGACACCATCGCCTCGTTTACAGTGACACCAACGTCACCGATACTTATTTGCCGAACGGATTGGCCTTTCCGTCCCATTCGAGCGGATTGCCGCTTGTCGGCTGCTGCGATGCAGCCGCGTTCTGCTGGCTGCCACTGCTATCATCGGACTTCGGTTGGAATCTCGGCGAGAAATGCGGGAGCATCAACCGCGCCCAGGATCGATTGATCTTGGAAGCCTCGTCGGGGCAGCGGGCCGCCCGTTCTTTCGGTAGCATGCCATTGTCGACGATAGGGCTGTTGTTTGCCGGGTCAAGGCCATAGACCATGCAGAGCAGGTTGAAGTAGCGCTGTGCATCGAGCGAATGCTCGTCGGCAAAAGAGGCCGTATCCGGCGTGCCCGACGACTGGCTGTTGACCTTGAACCAGATGGATGCGAGCTGGAGAACGCGCGCAATATCGTTCTTGGTTTCATTGTCGTCGACATGCGAAAGTAACAGGACCGCCGCGAGCTGGTCGACGGAATCCTCTTCGCGGCCGACGGCAGGCATATCCAGCAGATCAATCAATGCGTGGCCGGATTCGTGCAGCAGGATAAAGCGGAGATTGTCCTTGACGAACTCGATCGTCAACGCTTCCGGATCCGAGGCGCCCTTCGAGAGCGCTTTGCCCATCTGCAAGAGACTATCGATCATCTCATAGCAGAGAAAAACCGCGCCGTTCTTCTTGTTGTAGAATGCATTGATCGTATCGCATTGCCGCGTGACGTAGTGTAACGGACGCGGCGTCACGAAAAGCCCGTCGAGCCCGTCGATCTCGGGAATATTCAAAAAGAGGTGGGTATCGACGGCCCATTTGTAAGCATAATTCAGCTTTGGATCTTCCGGCGGAAAATAGTGATAGACGAAGCGCAATCCCTTGCCGTCCGATGTCACCAACGAACCGTCCGCAGGTGGTGGCAGTGCTCCCTCCTTCTGTTCCGTAAGCCCGTCATCGCCGCCAGCCTGCGCTGTCTGGCTGTCTGCGGAACCATTGCTCTGCTCCGATTGCGTCTGACCGCCGGTCGAACTGTCCTGCGAGCCATTGCCATTTGTCGCAGATCCACGGCTGCTGGCGCTTGCGAGGTCCGCAAGTTTCGCCATTGTCGGGTAGCTCGGATCGCCATCAGCCGGATTTTCTCCGAACGGATAAAAGCCGTTCGAGATCAACACGGAGATGTTTTCGACGATCTTGCTGTTCTTGTCAGCGTTCCAGCTGAGATCATAGCCGCGGATCTCATTGCCTCTCTGTTCGAAGCGCGAATAGAATTTTCGATCGCCGGTCGTGCCCGAGATGATGAACCAGTTTCGGCGCTTGAGCTGGTAGGTGATCGTACTGCCCTGCTCGCTGGCAAGGTTTTGATAGACTGCATCGATATCGCCCGGGCCACTATTGGCAAAAAGCGCCGTCTTCAGCGCGACGGCGCCATCCTCCGTCTGCAGGGTCTCACCACCAATCTTGTTGCCCTGCCTTTGGGTCAACAGGCCCGCAGGATAGGAGATCGTCATGCCAGTCAGAGAATTGTCCAGTGCGCGCCATTGCAATTGCTTGCGCAGATCGAGCGCCGTTCTGCCCAGTTCAAGCGCGTCCGGGGCGGAAAGCTTGCCCGTGGCTGGACGGCTATGATCACGCTGATAGCTTGCAATCGCATTGCGGCCGCTCGGCCCATAGGAGCCGTCGGCAAAGCCGTTATAGTAGCCGAGCAGAATGAGCCCTTCCTGCGTGAGCCGCCTCTCCCAAATGTTCAAAGCATCTTCGATCGAATCGGTGCTTTCGAGATCCGGCCGGGAGGCATCCTGGTTTGAAGATTGCGCCAAGGCAGGCTGGATCGATGCGCAGAACGGAAAGGTCAGGAGAAGAGCCAGGGCGAAGAAGATTTTCCTGGAGCAGCAAAACCTCAAGGCGAAATTCATCATGGGCGAGCTCCGGCTCTGTAGATGGGTGTCATAAAATGGAGCGTGTTTGACATGAGGAGGCGCTTGTACATGCCGGAAAATCATTGTCCGGAGACGGTTCGCAGCAGCAACACATCGATGTCGCGTTCCGGCGCATAATTCTTGATACCCATCTCGAATTGCGTCGGAGAGATCTTCTTCACGCCGTTGCCGCAAAAGGAGATCAGCGTTTTGGGATCGCCCTTGTCGACGATCAGCTTGAAATTGCTGATCGGCCCGGCCCAATTGCCGCCCGAAGTGATGACATAGGAAAGATATTGCTCGAACGCCTGAACGTCTTTGGCATTTTCATCAGATATCCGCTTGTAGAGAGAGCGGGCCGACTTCATGAAGGTTTCATCGGTACAGAACTTCTCGCGATAGGATTTGAGCTGATCCGCGTCCATGTCCGGTGCGCCAAGCGAGAGCGTCGACTGACTGCCGACGACGGGCACATAGGTCTGCTGTACGACAATCTCACTCCCTTTCGGAAAGGTCTGATTCCGCCAATATTTGGATCGCAGTGTCCATAGCGGATAGAGAGTGGCTGGCTGTCCGTTATAATCGCCCTCGCCGGTATCGAAAATACCGGCATCCACCAACTCCTTGCGCTGCGCGTTCGTCAGGCGGCCGATTGCCGCCTCGGTGGCTTCTGCTGTCGGCACCAGGGATATGTGCAGCGCCTTGAGTTTATCCGTAATCTCCTCGTCTGGCTGACCATCTGCGACGAGGAAAGCTCGCTGTTCAAGCTGCGAGGCAACAGGCTGCCCATCGACCACGGTTTGAAATTTCATGAAATTGTCGCTCGCCGGATCGGGAACGACGGTCGTGGAGTTGGATCCGCCGCCCGGAAACGCGGGCATCGGAAAGGCGATGGTGGTCGTATAGTCCGCGTTCGTCAGATTGCGGAAGCGGTAGGAAATGCGAATGCCGGCGGCCGAAAGGTAGAGATCCTCGGAGATGAGCGCGATCTTGTCGGTTTTCTGAAGAATCAAGCCACCGGTCCCCAGCGTGGCCGAGCTGTCGTCGCCAAGGGCTGGAGTGGATAGCAGTACCATGGCGATACAGGCGAGCGGGCTAAAGCGCATGACCGGGTCTTTCTAAATTGACAGGAATGGCAGGGGCAGCGTGTAGAGTCCGTCACGAGCCATGCTGGTGACCGGTCGGCAGTCATCTTTCCGCAGATCGTTGCGCCCACGGGATTGCGACGGATTTCGATTACTGGAGATGTCAGGCTTCGAGCTTGAATTTTGCATGATCCGCCGTGATTCAGGACGATATCTGATCTACCCTGCAAAGGTATTGCGGGCATCGGAGCGCAGAGCTCGAAGGCCTTTATCAGAGCGCGTTGCCCGCACCGATCTCCGCGCGTCTTTCGTAGGTGTACATCCGTCCATATTTCCGAGAATCCATCGTGATAGCTGACGAGCAGGTCCTCAGAATTTTGAAGGCAACCTGCGCTAGGACACTCAAAGTTCGACCCCGCTCGAAAGAAGCGGATCTACCGCGGCATCTGCTCAACCGCCGAAAGCGCATAGCCGCGTTGAACTGTCCCGCTAAAGGCAGCGCCGTGACAGCTTAGAGAATAGCGCTCCCAGGAGTTGTTGGTGACGATCGATCGCGTTGGCTCATCTACGGTCCGGTTCTGATAATTGACCTCGGCCTCATAGAGGGCCTGTTCACCAGGCCCTTGCGAGACACCCTTGGTCGAGACCAGGGTTTGATGTGTGCCGCCCTTCTGCATTGCGACGGGCTCTGGCATGACCAAGGCCATCTGTTCCCGATGTTTCTCCGTCAGGTAGGTCAGGCATGCGGCAAAGCTCGAAAAAGGGCCGGCCACGAGAGGTTCGGGCGGCAGGGATCCGCTGGCAAGCGCTGTGCGAGCGATAAGAAATAGGCAAGCGGCGGCGAGCCATGGACCGACATGGAGCGCTCGCCGGGGCCTCGTCGTCTTAGTCATGGATCCATCTGGTAAAACAATATCCATTGGTTCTCTCTGCCGTCGAAACGGAGTTTCACTATGTCGCCTACTTGAGATGCAGGCGCTGAATGTTCGATCCGCCTTGTCCTAGGTCGCTTCTCAAGCTGCCCTCACTGCCCCGGCGGATAGGTCGGGCTTGTCAGGCACTGGCCGAACCAGTCCGTATCCGTCGTTTCGAGCGGCCAGATGCCTTCCACATCGAGTTTGGCAAGGCCCCTCTTCGGTGACGGAAAATGTTGATCCGCATCGGGATTCAGCGTCCAGGTCATATCCTTGCCGCCGCCGCAAATATCGCCCGATTGATCGCTGCACAGAGCGGCGGGCTTCGCATTGTCGCCTTCGATGGTGCTGACGGCGTGATATTCATAGAGTGACCAGCTGGCCCATTCCGTCCTGGCGCTGCAAAGGCGGGTCTTGTTCTGGACATGCATGGCGCCGCTGCATTGATAGGAATAGCTCGACCCATCCCTGTCGTTGGGAATGAACTCGCAGCTCGTATCGAAGCCGGCAAAGGCGCCTCCGCTGTGTTTTGCGAGAAAGCGGCGCTGCGCCTGAGCCTGCATGATCAATCCCTTCTCCGATTGATCATCGAGCTGTGCGGTACGTTCTGCAATCGCCTGGCGCAGCTTTCCGGCGGGCATGGCCGAGCCGCCCAAGCCGGTCTTCAGCCCCTCATTGCGCGCAGCGATCCAGCGACGCTGGCTATTCACCAGCATCGAGCGGATTTCCGGATCTGGCGCTGATTTGAGGAGTGCGGCATAGGCTTGCCCCATGGCGGCGTCGGCCGCCTTGAGGCTGGCGTTGCCGCAGATCCTCTTATCGATCGGATCGCTCGCCTTGGTGCAATCGATTGCCCAGGAAGGAGTTGCAGCAATCGCTCCCATGATCGTCAGAAGGCCGGCGATCGTCAGGCGAACTCCTGCAATGGATTGATGACGACACATGGTGGCTTCCGTTCCTTTATTTCTTCTGCCGGATGATATGGTTGGGTAATATCGCAATCTCGCCGATCGATACCGTCATCGAAAGCTCCGCACCCTTCTGCAATGAAGCGATGAGTTCAATCAGACCGGCGGCGGATAGAAGGCGGCGAGCTTCCATGTGCGGTTGTCAATTAGCCTTATGCCATTTGGAGCGCTCGCAGGTGGCTTGAAAGTCCGAAACCGATGGCTTGCCGTCGCCAAAGCTGGTGAGGCTCAGTTCCATATCGCCCTTGTGATAATAGTAGCTGCAGGATGCGAGATCCGTGCCCGAGCAATCGGTCGCCTCGATGATCCCGCTCTTGCGAATATTGTCGCCGACGAAATCCTGATAGGTAGGAGCGGGACTGCGAAACGGCTCCCACCCTTCGGCAATGATCGCCGCACGAGCCTCGGCGACGGGCTTGCCGTAAACATTCGGCACCACGGCCTGTCCGCCGCAGACGGACTGCTCTTTCGCCAGAGGCTGGACTTCGATCGCACGACCGTCAACAAGCCGAACGTCGCCAATAGGCGTTTGAACGAGGTCGCCATCGACAATGCGCAGGCTGTCCTTGGCTGCGATGATCCTGCCGATCGCTAGCTTGCTGTTCTTACTTGCGTAGATGATGACGAAAAGCTGCGTGCCGCTAAAGAGCGCGATATTGCCCTGACTGATCTCGCAGGCACCGGCGGTCGAAGGCTCGAATTCGCCGGCAAAGCTCACCGCATCATAGGATCCGAGCTTCGCTTCCCCCGTCACTCCCCAGCCGAGCGCATCGGCCGCCTTTCCGCCCGCGCTCTTCGGAACCACCAGCGCGTCGCATTCCTCCCGGGATTGGGCCGAGGCAGGCGCTTTGGGCAATTGCGATAGAAGCGCGATTTCGAGCCCCGGAAGCCGCGACCGTATGCTCGGCGCAACCTCTGCACCCTGGCCCAGCGCGATCGGACCGCCACCCAAAAGAACGACCAATACGAGCAAAGTGCGACCAGCGGAGCGTTGGAGAATACGCTTGTGAATGATCAAGAGAGCCTCGAAGACGTGGACATCAGCGAAAAATATAGGGATGTCTATTCAACGGCTGTGCACCGTTCAAGACGTGCCGACTTGAACGAGGTCTACTCCCCTCCATCTCGAGTGCACATCCGTCCAGAATTGCACGTCCGCGATATTTCGCCTCGAAAAGGGAGGCTGCGAGCTCACACTGATTCCTTTCGCGGCAATCGCTTTTTCCAGTCGGTAGCTGGAAGTTACGGGCCGCGTCGCAAATCTGCCGAGCGTCTTCCCATTCGGCCCTCGCGCAGTGCACGATCATCCATAACAAGTGCACTTGCGTTCAGATTGCGGAAATCGGCTGTCATCGGTCACGCTGTCGGGCTATGCGGATACCGCGACTGCGATAGAGGTCCCGTTCGAGGCGACGAGCCTCCCCTTTGTGATCCGCTGTCGTGAGAGGACAAACACGGATTCATGCGTAAGCTCCTATTCATTCTTGCGATTGCTGGCATGACGGGCATCGCCCACGCCGAGGGCGTCAACTTTTACGATCTTCTGAAGGACCCGGTTCATGCCCGGTCATGGAAGGCCATGCTGTCATCCGCCAAGGGAACGCCTGCCTGGGTGCGCGACCAGAACAGGTTCATCGCAGAACCGGTCAAGACCGTCTCCATCGACTCGGTGGACTACTCGATCAGCATCCTTGCCAAGCAGCATGCGACAAACGATGGCCAGGCAGCAATCCTCTTTAAAGCCGATGGCACGCAGGCATGGGCGGAGATCCAGGACGAGAAGAGTCTGAAGCTCTATTTGGGGAACCCTTCCGCAGCACTGAAGACCGCGCTGGACAAGGCCCTGGCGGAGTAGTCACGTGCGCGTTGCGATGCAGTTGTCGGGCTTTCTGTACTGTGCTCTTCTTGGAGTGCAGCTGGCAGCGACTGTGCGCGCAGATGCAAGCGATGTGCAAACAACCGAGTACACAGGGACACAACAATCGACGTTCGCCGGCTCTGCGACGGCGCGGAACGACGATACATCCACATGTAAGACCTTATCGACCTGCCTCACCATTGCTGAGGACGGCACTCAAACAAACGTAGACCGATCTCTTGCCTATAGCAGCGCCGGCTATATCAAGATCGACGGCAACGAACTGGATCTGGCTGAAGAGTATTTCAGCCGAGCACTCGAGCTCGATGCAAAATCGGATCTCGCCTATGCGGGGCGAGGTGATGCCGAGTTTGCGAAAGGAGATTATGAGAAGGCCATTGCCGACGCCGGGAAGGCGGCAGAATTGAAGCCGGATGGTCATCCGGAGGTTTATCTCATCCTCGGCACTCTAGCCGATCGCAATGGCGATCATGAAGCAAGGATCGGCTATATGAACAAGGCTATCGCACTTGCACCGGACTTTGCGGAAGCCTATGCCGGCCGCGGCAACGGCTATCTCGCCGAAAACAAATACGATCTGGCCCTGGCCGACTTCAACAAGGCCATCACCCTCAAGCCTCAGCTGTCAACCATGCTGCAGCAAACTTTCGAGGTTACCTATGTCGAGCGGGGCGGCCTATATGTGAAAGACGGCGATTACGGCGCAGCGATCGACGACTATACCTGTGCATTGCAACTGAACTCCTCTAATACAAGAGCACTCAACGATCGGGGTGACGCCTACAACATGACCGGCGATTTCGGCAGGGCCATTGCGGATTTCACGAAAGCCATAGAAAGCGATCCCTCCTATCCCTATGCCTACAGCAACCGCGGCCTTTCCTATTTCAAGATCGGCAGGAACGATCAGGCGCTCCGCGACCTTAACAAGGCCATCGAACTCAATAATCAATCGAGTTCGACCTATTTCGTGCGGGGCGAGGTTTATCGAAGCAAATCGGACTTTAGGTCCGCATTGGCCGATTTTCAAAAGGCGCTCGAATTGACGCCGGCCGATGATCCCGGCCGCACCAACATGCTGGCGGCAATTGAATCGGTGAAAAGATGAACGCAATCATCGGCTCCGCCACGCATCCTAGCTGGGATTGGCCATCGCGGCTCTCCCACGCTGCCCCATAGACTATTGTCGTACATCAACAGAGGACGTTTTCGCTTTGTATAAGACAGCTCTTTACGCTTTCGCGCTCGCCACCATTTCTCTTAGCTCGGCCGCTGCCAGCACGTGCTCGCAGCACTATCAAAGCACTGGTGTTCCGCTTGTAACCGGCGTGACCTATAAGACCTGGATGGAATTCCCATCAGTCAGCCCAGCCGTCGCCTTTGATAAGGTATCGCGGGCAGTCCTGGCCGAAGGTTTTGTGGATGTGAATGCCGAGAAACAGCTCGGCACGCTAACGGCGCAACAGGAAACGACCGGTTCGGGCCGGCCTCAGACGCTGCGCGTCGTCGTCAGAAAGAGCGGCAAGGGCAGCCGGGTCGATGCGCTTTTCATGGTGCCGCAGGGCCAAGTTGCTCCGAGCATGAGCGACAATCTCTGCCGTGTCGTCAACTCTGTAGCCGATTAAGTCTCTCGCAAACCCACCGTGGGTGCGAGTGTGTAATCTCACCACCTTTTAGCTGCTATTTGGGCCGGCCGCGATATGCGGCCGCGCTCTTCAACATCGATAGGTTTGACTTGATCCACTCGTGAACAACGGACTTCCACGACCGTTGCTCAGTAGGAAATGCGCCCATTGACGATGGGTGGCGAGCCGGGGGAAAGTTGCTGTTTCAACACCTGTCTCGCATCATCGCTGATGATCGACATGGGCGCTGCGACAGCGACCTTTGCCGCGGAGCCCGCCAGGTCCGCGGTTCGCACCGCCGCCATACCGACCCGATCCGCAAGCGAGGTTTGTCCGGTGTCCAACGACTGTCCTGCCAGCCGCCGTCCAAGCAGCTGAACCATATCCCGATTGTCCGCAAACGTATTATGGCCCAGCGCATCGTCGGGTTTAACGGAACTCGTATCGACGACCGTGATTCCGAGCTTGGCCAAATCAGCCGCATAAGGCGTCGAATCGAAGCCACCGACACGATTGACGCCGCCGGAGAGCCATCGCGAGACCTGCAGAGCCTTATCCTTTGTCGATGAAAAGATCGTGAAATGCGGGCGTTGCGGCCCCATTTCGATCAACTGGCGACGAAATACGTCGATATCGATGTCGGGCGATGCCAGGATGACATTCTTCACCTTCGACGGAATTGTCTTGTTGCGCATCGCGACGCCGCGCAGCGCCTCCGCGGTCAGCCAGGACCCCATGGAATGGGCAAGAATGGTCACTTCCCCGACGTCAGGGCTTTTGGCAGATTGCAGGATCATATCCTCCAGCGCCCGCCGCGAGAAATTCGTGCTCTCCTTGTCATAGAGATAGTCGAAGACATTGCCGCGCGAGGGCCAGGTGAAGAGGATCGGCGCGGCGTCGGTTCCGGAATCATGAATGATCTGCGCGAAGCGAAAGACCGCGTCTGAATAGGTATTATTGAAGCCGTGCACGAAGATGACGACCTGGCGCTTGGCATTGCGGTTCTTGGCGAACCATTCGAAAATATTGCGCTCGGACGCCACCCTTCCGACCTTGAGAACAGCAAACTCCTTTTCGGGATTGGCCGGCACATGCGATGGCCATTGCACTTCGCCGATCTTGCGATTTCGATCGGGAGGAAGGGAAACGACGATATCGTTGAGAGAAATCGCCGTTCCACGTTCGCCGGAATAAAGCTCGCCGGGTTTGTCGGTCGGTTGGCGGGTCGTCGCCACCATCATGTCCACAGTGCTCGTGGCCGGCCCCGCGGTTGCGACCGGCTGGAGAACATTCTCCAGCCGTCCGGCGCATCCGGCCAACATCGATAGGGCCATCAGAACAGAAAGACATGATCGCCTAGGAACAAAGGTCACCCTTTGAACGTCAAACATCAGATCGCCTCATGCTGCGCGTCGTCGCGGGGAATGCGAAACCAGGCAACATACAGGGCGGGAAGGAAGAGCAGCGTCAGAACCGTACCGACGACGATGCCGCCCATCATCGCATAGGCCATCGGACCCCAGAATATCTCCCGGGAGATCGGGATCAGCGCAAGCGTTGCCGCCGCGGCCGTCAGCATGATGGGCCGCATTCGATGCTCCGTCGCCTCGATGACGGCTTGCCAGGCTGGCACGCCTTCGCTTCGAAGGTGCTCGATCTGCACGACAAGGATCACCGAGTTGCGGATCAGGATACCTATGAGAGCAAGTATGCCAAGGATTGCGACGAACCCCATAGGCGCGTTGCTGAAAAGAAGTGCGGCAACCACACCGATAAGCGCTGTGGGAGCGACGGCGAACACCAGAAAGAGCCTGCTGAAACTTTGCAGCTGGATCATCAGGATCGTCGCCATGATGAACAGCATCAGCGGCGCTACCGCCACGATCGGCCCCTGCGCCTTGGCACTTTCCTCGACCGAGCCGCCATCTACGATGTGATAGCCGCTTGGAAGCGTCTTGCGGAATTCGTCGACTTTCGGCTGCAGTTCGTTGACGATCGTCGCCGGCTGCGTCGATCCGGCAACTGCGGCCTTGAGGGTGATGGTCGGTATGCGCGTCCGCCGCCAGATCGTCGGCTGCTCCAGTTCATAATGGAAATTCGCAACCGCCGAGAGGGGCACGGATTTGCCGTTCGAGCCGGCCAGCAGAAGGTTCTGCAGCGTCTCGATCGAGCCGCGCTCGGCGGTCTGTGCCCTGCCGATCACATCGATCAGATAGATGTCGTCCCGAATATTCGTTGCGGCCGTTCCCTCGACGATGCCGTTGAGAGCCGTTGCGATATCTTGAGACGAGACGCCCAATTGCCGCGCCTTGTCCTGCAGAACGTCGACTTTGACGACGCGCGAAGGTTCGTTCCAGTCGAAGGTCATGTTGGACAGAAGG
This sequence comes from Hyphomicrobiales bacterium, assembly GCA_900472485.1. Lineage (GTDB taxonomy): Bacteria > Pseudomonadota > Alphaproteobacteria > Rhizobiales > Rhizobiaceae > Rhizobium. The sequence goes on along the minus strand of UCII01000002.1, from coordinate 370,769 downwards.
GGATGCTGACCGACGATGCCTGCAAATTGCTGGGCGATGTCCCGGACCTTCTGGACATCGGGTCCGCTGATCCGGTACTGCACCGGCTTGCCGACCGGCGGACCGATGTCGAGCAGCTTCACGAAAGCGTCGGTTCCGGGGAAGGTTTTCGTCAGATAATCCTGCAATTCGGCTTTGACCTTGTCGCGAACGTCAAGACCCTTGGTGACGATGACTGTCTGGCCGAACGAGACGTCGGGTGTTTGCACGTCGAAGGACAGGATGAAGCGAGGAGCGCCTTGTCCGACATAGCTCGTCCAATGATCGATATCCTTGTTGTTCGCGAGCATCTCGTGTTCGAACCTGGCCATCTGCTTGTTCGTCTCGGAAATCGAGCTGTTCTGCGGCAAGTTCCAGTCGACGATCAGTTCGGGTCTGTCGGAGGAAGGGAAGAACTGTTGCTGCACCAGGCCCATCCCGCCGATGGAGAGGGCAAACGCGCCCACGGTCGCGCCGATGGTTATCCAGCGCCAACGCAAGGCGAGGCCTAGAAGCCAGGCGAAGACGCGCGCAAAGCGGCCTTTCTGATCATGGTGGGATTTCATGGTCTTCGGAAGGATCGTCACGCCGAGAAGCGGCGTGAACAACACCGCGACGATCCATGAGACCAGGAGCGAAACGGCAATGACCACGAAGAGAGTGAAGGTGAATTCGCCGGCCGCACTGGTGTTGAGGCCGACGGGGATAAAGCCCGCGACCGTCACGAGGGTGCCCGTCAACATCGGGAAGGCCGTCGAGGTGTAGACGTAGGTCGCTGCCTTTCTCAGGTCGTCACCCACTTCCAGTCGAGCCACCATCATCTCAACCGCGATCATGGCATCGTCAACGAGAAGGCCAAGGGCGATGATCAGCGCTCCAAGCGAAATACGCTGCATGGAAATGCCGGTATATGCCATGACGAGAAAGGTGATCGCCAGCACGAGCGGAATCGAGATGGCGACGACGAGCCCTGCCCGGACGCCAAGGCTGATGAAGCTGATCGCCAGCACGATGACGATCGCTTCGAACAGGGCGCGCGTGAAGCCCGACACGGCTTCATCGACGACGGCGGGCTGATCGGAGACGCGCTGAACGTCGACGCCGATGGGAAGATCGGCCGTGACCTGCTCGATTTCCTTGTCGAGCGCCTTGCCGAACTCAAGGAGATTCGCTCCGGTCTTCATACCTATGGCAAGGCCGATGGCCGGCTGCCCGTTAAATCTGAACAGCGATGAAGGAGGATCGACATAGCCGCGTTTGATCGTCGCAACGTCGGTCAGCGGAAAGAAACGATCGTTGACGCGAAGATTGATCGATCTGAGGCTGTCCTCGGATGTGAACTGGCCGCTGACCCGCAAGGCGATGCGCTCGGGGCCGGCATCGACGAAACCGGACTGCGTCACGGCGTTCTGCGCCTGAAGCGTGTCGATGACCGACTGCTGATTAAGGCCGAGCGCGGCGATCTTCCGCGTGGAAAATTCGAGATAGACAGCCTCGTCCTGCGCACCGATGATATCGACCTTGCCGACATTGGGGACCGTCAGCACTTTCGCGCGCGCATCCTCGACCAGATCCCGAAGCTGGCGCTGTGTCAGCCCGTCACCGGTAAAGGCATAGATATTGCCATAGACATCACCGAAGTTATCATTGAAGAACGGTCCGACGACGCCGCTTGGAAAATCTCCCTTGATGTCGGCGACCATATTGCGGACACGCATCCAGATGGCGTTGACATCCTTGGCCTTGGTCGTCGGCAGAAGCTCGACGAAAATGGTCGTCTGGCCGGCAACCGTCTCGCTCTTCGTATAGTCGAGCGAATCCAGCTCTTCCAGCTTCTTTTCTATACGGTCAGTGACCTGTTTGGTCACCTCCTCTGCCGATGCGCCAGGCCATTGCGCCTGAATGATCATGGTCTTGATGGTGAAGGCGGGATCTTCTTCGCGGCCGAGACCGATATAGGAAAACGCACCGGCCAGAATGAAGACGATCATGAAGTACCAGACGAGCGAACGATGTTCGAGCGCCCAGTCGGACAGATTGAATTTTTTCACGGGGATCTTTCCTTAATCTACCCTGACGGCCTGGCCGTCTGCAAGCTTGTGAACTCCGGCAACGACGATGCGTTCGCCGGGGCTGATGCCGTCCGCGATCCTTACCGAACCGCCTTCGACGAGGTCCCCGTCAATCTTGATCGCGCGAATGGAGACTCTGCGAGCCGCGGTATCGACCACCCAGACGTTCGGCTTCCCGTCTTTCACCAGCACGGACGAGGACGGCAGCAGGATCATCGGATCCGCAATAACAGTCGCGGTCGCGGTAACGACGGAGCCGAGGCGAAATGCCGCCGGCGGATTGATGAGTGTGATTTTCGTGCGCCGCGTGCGGGTAGTGGCTTCGGCTTCCGGAGCAATCTCTCGGACGACACCGCTCGCACGGATGCTCGGATCGAGCTGGAGCGCCACTTCAAAGGGCGAGCCCACCTTGAGACCGTCGAAGCTTGCCACCGGTATGTCGATGATGGCATCGCGCTGGTCGGGGCGTGCGACGGTAGCAATGCTCTGGCCGGCGGAGACGACCTGACCCACTTCGGCGGAAGTTGCGGTCACGACACCATCGAATTCCGCGCGCAGCTGCGCATAACCCAGCTGCTCCTCGGCCTTGTCCAGGTTGGCCTGTGCCTTTGCAACCGCCGCACTCGCGCTCTTGCGGCCAAGTTCGGCTTCTTCGTAAGCCGCCTCGCTTCCCGATCGGCTCTCGAGCAAGGACCGTTGGCGCTCCTCCGTGGATGCGGCATTTGCCAACTGCGCCTGGGCATTCGAAAGCTCGGATTGGGAACTCTTGACCGCAAGTTCGAGCGAAAGCGGATCGATGGCGGCAACGACATCGCCTTTCCTGACGATATCGCCGACGCTGACCTTGCGCGCGATGACCCGTCCCAGGACCCGAAATGCAAGCTGGGTCTCGATCCTGGCCTCGACCGTCCCCGGAAGGGTCAGCGCGGAGGCAGCGGTGGACTGGGCGACGACGGAAAGTACGGGACGCGGCGGCTCGTAATGAACTTCGTCCTGTTTTTCGCAAGAAGTCAGCAGCAATGACCCGAGGATCGCCAGGCCGGCTGTGATGCGGATATTCATTTTGCAGCTCCATTGTCGTATGTGACGGCCTGGCCCGATCGCAGGAATTTCGCGCCGTCGGCGACGACGATCTCGCCCGGCGATACGCCCGCCCGCACGGCAAAACGGCCGGTTTCATAGCCGGAGACATCGACCTGGCGAAGAGAGACGCTCGACGAGGCGGGATCGACGATCCAGACCGCCGGCCTACCGCCCTTCGACGCCATCGCCGACCACGGCAGTTCGATTGCGTCCCGTGCGGCGGATCGAAACAGACCGACGACCGGAGCGCCGAGCGGCATGTCCGGTGCCCCTTCGAGCGCCACCTTGACCCTGATTGTCCCGGTCGACGAGTCGATCGTGGGCGAGATTTCACGGACGGAGGCCTCTATCCTGTGAGACGGCGCCGAAAGGAGGCTGACGGCGACCTTGTTTTCAAGATTGCGGCCCAGATAAAGGGATTCAAAGACGTTGAAGACCGCATCCCGCGGGCCGTCATGCGCAAGGGTAAAGACCAGCTGCGCCGCTTGCGCGACCTGGCCCACTTCGGCATTTCTGGCGGTGATCACACCGTCGGCATCGGCACGCAGTTCCGTATAGGAAAGCGCGTCCTGGGCGGTGTCGAGTTGCGCTTGCGCCGATTTCACGCTTCCCTGGGCCGTCAGGAGGGTTTCCTGAGCCTGGTCAAGCGCGGCGCGGGTCGTAACCTGCGTCTTGAAGAGGTTCTGCTGCCGGTCGAAGGCCAGCTGGGCCTGTGTCTGCTGGGCGAGCGCCGACTGCAGGTTCGCCGTGGCTACGCCCAGATCGGCCTTCTGTTCTTCGGCATCCATGCGCGCAAGCACCTGCCCCGCCTTCACCGACGAGCCGACATCGACGAGGCGTTCGACAATGCGCCCGCTGACCCTGAAGGAAAGATCGCTCTCGACCCGGGCACTGACTTCGCCGGTGATGCTGTTGTTTTCGACGACCGGTGTCACCTTGGCGACGACGGTCTCCACATTCTTCGGCTTGGTCTCGCTCGCGCTCTGCTCCTCGCATGAGGCAAGCGCGACGGCACTGACACCAAGCCAGGCGACCACAAGGACAGTTTTCATGAATTTGACCTCTTGCATCCGTTCGGCAGACGAATATTATTGACTGACTAGGAAGTCAATGGAAATGTCTTGACCCCTAACCGCGAATAACGCTCAAGGTGGGATATGCCTGATACGAAAAAGCTGACGCGCGCGGAGCAGAAAGCCCGCCGCCCCGTTCAGATCCTGGATGCTGCGTTTGAAGAGTTCGTCGAACGCGGCTATGTCGCGACGCGCGTCGAAGATATAGCCACCAGGATCGGAGTTACGAAGGGAACCGTCTACGTTTACTTCGAGACCAAGGAGCAGCTTTTCGAAGCGATGATCCGGCACATTTCGACGCCTCTCGAAGATCTATTGATAAGCGGAAATGAGCTGAAAGGGACCGCTACGGAGCGGCTTCGGAAAAATATCGAGCTGATCTACGATCTCATAATCAATGATCGCAAATTGCGCGAATTGATGAGGTTCGTCATTGCCGAAGGTTCGCGGTTTCCACATATCGTCGACAGGCACCACGACATATTCATCGATCCTCTCGAGCGTCAAATGCAGTCGCTGATTGATGAAGGGGTAAAGCTCGGAGAGTTTCGAGCGGCGCCGGCCGCTTTCGCCGATGCCGTCGTTGCGCCCGCAATCGCCTTTCTGTTCTTCAAGCTGCTTTTCGACGAGCGGCGAACTCTGGACAAAGCAAGCTATCTGGAGGCGCACATCGATCTTATTTTGCACGGGCTGCTACTGAAGGAGCCTCGCTAGCGAGATATCCACTATCGAACGGCCAGCCTTGCTGCGAGAGTGGCAAATTGCTGCTCCCGAAGATGCTGGAAATCGCAGCCCTATCGGGCCGGACTTCCGGATTTACAGCGAATCAACGTGACGCGCATCCGTGCAGTGAGAAGATGCGGCTTCTATCGTGCGCCCAAGGAGGCCACGCGATCGGCAGCCGCCGAAAAACCTTGCAAGGATATCTGGAAGCCGAGTGGGTTGCCGCCATCGGCAACGACCTTGAGGTTCAGGCGCGACCCGGTTCGCAATTTGCCAAGTGTTGCAGCGTCGACCGGAAGCAGGGCGATGCAGCCGTTGGGCAGACAGGTGCGAAAACGCACCGGCTTCAAAGGTGGCTGATCATCGATATTCGGCGTCACGCCCGAGTCGAGGACAATTCCGAAGGGCAGGAGAAGTGTCGCGAGAGCGCCGCCGTCAGGACGTACTTGCATCTCGACGGCAAGCAACCTTTGACCATTCTGCTGGGTTTGATCCTGCGAAATCGTGCATGCCGACGTCTTGTCGCGTTGGCTGCAGGCAACGCGCCAGTCCTGGTATGTCTCCTGCAGGCTCGAAGCGCCATTTGGCAGAGCCGATTGTGCAAAGGCTGAGGACGCAAAGCCAGCACAGACAAAGGCGAGTGCCGCATAAGATATGCGGCCAATTATCTGGAATGAAGTAGATGTGAAATTTGACAAGGAATAAGATCTCTCGACTTGAAGTGCGACCTTCCGCGGTCGGTTCCACTGGGAGCGAAGGCAACGAAATAAGAGCAATGATGATCGCCGTCGGGACGAAGTTCGTTGTTTATGATTGCCGTGACCGGGGTTGGTCAGGTGCATACCCACTCCCGCACTTTGCAGTGGGAGCCGGAGCCCTCGCATGCCTTGAGTGCGAGGTCTTCGGCCTCGCGGCGTGTCGGCGCCGAATTCGCGCCCCACGGCGTAACGCGCTTCCCGCCTTCCTTGCCGATGGCAAGAGCACCGCAATGATTATAGGGAAAGCCGGTCTTGTCGTCGTCATCCCAATGCCGATGATTGCGAAATACGCTGACGACGACGCAGCTCTTGCCCTTATCCCGCTCGCAATGCTTGAGCGCGATATCCATGGCTTCCTGGCGTTTGTCGGCCCCCCAGAAAAAGCCGTATTTTTCATCCGGGGCAGAATAGGCGATCGCTGCCCATATGCCGCGCTCGTCAGGCGGGGGAGCCGGCGGCTGCTCTGTCGGGAAGAGATCGGCTGCCCATGGATGGGCGGCGGAGACTAGAAGCATGCCTATCGCGGCAATCGCGGATTTCAGTCTCATTTTTAACTCCCTTGCTTTCCTGCTGCCGAAGCCACGGAAATGACGACGCAGCCGCTTCCTGTCGGCAAAAGCATGGCATCGCCACCATCGTTGCCGAGCTGGTAGACACCGACCTGGTCGAGATTGTTGACGAGCTTGCTTCCGTTCGGGAACTTGGCCGAAACTTCCGGGCAAGACATTGTGAACGGTGCGACACGAACCATTGATCCTTCGCAGCCGGATGCGACCGGTGCGGCAAATACGATGCCGGCAGCCGGACCGCTATAGCCCTGCGTTGCATAGTTCATCCCGACAAGTGCCTGTACGGCATGCTTATCGGCTGCTTCTTTGTTCCACACCGATTGGACATTATACTGCGTGCCATTGGTCAGCAGCTGCCCGAGAACCGGGAAAATCGTCGAACAGGAGTGCAGTCCGGCCTGCTTGGCGTGCTGCAGGAACGGCGTATCGGGCAGCGCCTGATTGACGTCATTCGCCGCCGCAACCGCCGGCTGGGAGAGAAGATTACCCAGGACGTCATATCGGAAGGCGGCATAGCCGCCAGCGGCGACGATTGCGATCGCCAGCACCGAAAGGGCGGCGGTCTTTCGCCAGCTTCGCTTCGGCTTGGCCGGCTCGACCGCCAGGTCCTGAATATCGGCGTCCTTGGTGTTTCGCGACATGATGCGATCGTGAATTGATTGCTGGGTCATTGAAATCCATCCGTCACTTTATCGCCTTAACCGCTGCGGAAAGGCCTTTGAGATTTGCGGTCACGCTGATCGTCCTCCCGTCTGCAGTCGGATAGGAAACCGTCGGCGCCGTATTCTTGGAAATCTGCTCGCGCAGTGCGGGTCCGACCGGCAACATGCCGACGCAGACCGTGGTGTTGCAGCCATTGAACCGGACCTGTATCGGCTCCTTGCGGCCCTCGAATTGCAGCAGGATACCGCCATCGCTTTTGGCAACCGGGGCCGCACGCAGGATCATATAGGGGTCGCCTTTCTTCGTCGCGGCGAGCGACCAGCTGAATGCGACCTGCCCGGCCTCGTTCTCGATGATTTGGGTAACATTGCAGACCCGCTGGCGGATCTTGAGATTTTCGTCGCAGATCAGCGTCCAGTTTTCAAAGGGACGAATGGTCCGCTGATAATCGCCAGGCTTCACTTCAGGAGGAGCAACGACCTCGGAAGGCTTTATGCGATACGTGGGAGAGGCCGCATCCTGCCCGGCTGCGATCGAGCCGAACAGGAGCATGCAAGCCATAAAAGCCGGGACGCCGAAGAGCGCTCCTTTGAACATGTCAGGCTCAATTCAAGGTGAAGCTGACGCCAGCGCCGACACCCACGTGTCCGCCGGCGGCCGTACCTGACAAGTTCGCCCGGACGCGGCCGTTCTCGCTGGTGTAACCGGCGCCGAAGGCCACCGCGCCCTCGCCTCGCCAGACACCGCCACCGAGAGCCACGCTCGCCTTGCCCGGACGGTCATCATAGCGAAGCGATGCCGCTGCAAGCCCGATTGCGGCCGCCTGCCTTGCCTCGGAACGGACGTCCCCAAGTTCCTGGTTCAGCTGGCCGAACTTCTGGTCCGTATAGTTGTTGGCGGAAGCCAGCGTAGTGGCGGCGGCCGTGTCTGTATAGGATTTGACCTGAGTGATGCTATCACCCAATTGAGCGACGTTCACGGCATCCGTGGGAGCGACACCCTTGCCGACGTTGGAAATGACCACCGGCGCATTCACGTCACCGCCCTGCAGCGTGATGCTGTTCTTCTTGCTGCCGTCGGGATTGAGGTCATAGGTGACGGCGTTCTTGGTGATCGTTCCGACACCCGTCTGCAGGCTGTCGATCGCCTGATTGGTCGCATAAAGCTGCGATCCGTTGATGGCGTCGGTGCTGTCGGAAGAAATACGGCCGGCAGCGACGTTCGTGATGGTTCTTTCAGCCCCTTGAGAACCCACACTCACCGTTCCGACGGGCGTGGTACCGGCGAAGTCGTAGTGCTGACCCTGGATATCCGTGCCGGACGTGCCGACAGCAGCCTGCGTTGACGAACCGGAGCCCAAGGCCACATCATTGGCATTGTTGGCCTGCGCGCCCTGTCCGAGCGCGACCGCACCCTGCCCTGTCGCCGTAGATCCAAGTCCTGCTGCCAGGCTGCTTGTTCCGCTGGCGACACTCTGCGGACCGATCGCAACGCTATCGGTGCCGCTGGCGCTGGAATCCGCTAGCGTGGAGTTGGCGTGGAAATACTTGATGCCGCCGCCGTTGGTGATGTTGGTCAGCGTGCTGTCGACTGCACCGAAGGCATCATAGACCGTGCTGTAGTTGTTGCCCTGGATATTGTAGGTCGGACCGGTGATCGACCCATCCGGATTGACCGTCGTGTTGCCGCCGATCAGGTTGGTAACGTTGGTGCCGAGACCCTTCAGCTGGCTGACATTTACCGCGTCGGTGTCGGCCGAACCGGCTGCAAGATTGGTCAGCTTGCGTTCCGAACCAGCCGAGCCGATCGAAACTTCGCCGACGGAGGTTTGCGGGCTCGTAAGCGCAAAGCCGGCGTAGCCGGATTGAGCGCCCACGGTGGTTACGGATTGCGCGCCGAGAGCAACGCTGTTGATGTTGTTGGCCTGCGCGCCGGCGCCGAGAGCCACCGATTGGACGCCCGCAGCCAGCGAATTTGTGCCAAGGGCAACGCCATCAGCCAGCATGACATGGGCATTCTGGCCGATAGCCGTGCCGCCCGGAGCAACCTGGTCGACGACCGCGCCATTGCCGATGCCGATGCCGTTGTCGCCGTTGACGACGGTCGTCGGGCCGACCGCAACCGACTCGGCACCGACAGCAAGAGAGTCACCGGCAGCCGAGTTGGCATGGAAGTATTTGCTCGGTGTCGTCGCGACTGAAGCAATGGCGCCCTGAAGCTGGCGAACGGTGACAGCATCCTGCGCGCTGCTACCGTCAGCCACATTGGTGATCTGGCGATAGGACGTGCTCGAACCGACCGAGACAGCACCCAAGAGTGTCTTGTCCGTCGTGTTGTATTGGATGAAGTTCGTCGGTCCAGCAGCGATCTGGCCGGTGGCCGGAGCCAGGGCGCGATCGGCCACCGATCCGGAGCCGAGGGCCACACCGCCGACGATGGTCGACTGGCTATTCATCCCAAGTGCGAGCGAATTGTCGGCGACAGAGGTGGCGTTATAGCCGACCGCTGTGGAGCCAACGCCCTGAGCCGAGGAATCGCTGACGGCGAGCGTGCTGTCATTGGTGCGCACATATCGGATGCCCTTACCGTTTGCATCGGTATAGGTGGTCGACGTGTCACCGGCGATGTTGTTGATCGTATTGCCGAGATTGGTCAGATTGCCACCGATCGTTGTCACCGTCGTGTTGAGACTGTCGACCGCCTGGTTGGTGGCAAAGAGCTGCGAGCCGTTGACCGCGTCGGTCGAGCCGCCATTGAGCTGGCCGGCCGCGACATTCTGGATCTGACGCTCCGCACCGGCGGATCCCACAGAGAAGGCGCCCGCCGGGGTGGTGCCCGCGAAGGTATAGGCGGTACCGCCCACGGTGGCACCCGAGACCGCCGTCGTCGCACCGGACTGCGAATTCAGGCCGATGGCCACGTCGCCGGCATTGTTGGCGACCGCATTCGGGCCGACGGCAACCGAATCCGTCCCGAGGGCCTGGGAATCCGGCAGTGTGGAATTGGCATGGAAATACTTGATACCGCCACCGGTGTTGATGTTGTTGACGATATTGCTGAGATTGGTGATACCAGTCGTATTCAGGTCGACCTGCTGGTTGGTCGCAAAGAGCTGCGAGCCGTTGATGGCATCCGTCGAACCGTTGTTGAGCCGGCCCGCCGCGACATTGGTGATAGTGCGCTCGGCGCCTGGTGCGCCGACGCTCACCGTCGAGGCAGGTGTCGTGCCGGCAAAGTTATAGGTATTGCCGCCGATCACCGCGCTTGCGGTACCGACCGCTGTTGTGGTCACCGAGCCCGAGCCAAGAGCGACATCGCCGGCATTGACTGCGGAGGAGAGAGCGCCCAGTGCGAGCGCGTTCTGAGCGCCGGCATTCGCACCAGCGCCGAGAGAGGCTGCTTGAACCCCGGTTGCAAACGCGTTCTGACCGATCGCGGTGCTGGAGGTCGCCGTCGCATTGGCATTGGGGCCGATGGCGGTGCCGTAGTCACCCGTGGCCTTGGATATGTATCCGAACGCCGTTGCGTCGAGACCGGAGGCGCTCGCACCGTTGCCGGCTGCGATGGCATTCGCGCCTGACGCGACCGAGAGAGGTCCGATCGCGACCGATTCCGCGCCTGTCGCCGACGAATCCGCCGCCGCCGAGTTGGCATGGAAATATTTGATGCCGCCGCCGTTGTTGATGTTGCTGATATCGGTCGTGTTCTGTGTCACTTGTTGGTTGGTCGCAAAGAGCTGCGAGCCATTGACGGCATCCGTCGAACCATTGTTGAGCCTGCCCGCCGCAACATTGGTGATGGTGCGTTCGGCGCCCGGCGCGCCGACGCTGACCGTCGAAGCCGGTGTCGTGCCCGCGAAGTTGTAGGTGGTGGTGCCGATCACCGTGCTGGCGGTGCCGACGGCGACGTCCGTCACCGAGCCTGAGCCGAGTGCCACGGCGCCTGCGTTGCCGGCGGTGGCGTTGGCGCCCAGCGCGAGGGCATCCGCGGCGCTGGCATTCGCTTGTTTGCCGAGGGCAGTCGCTTGCACGTCGGTAGCAAACGCATTTTGGCCGATTGCGGTGCTGGAGGTCGCCGTCGCATTGGCATTGGGGCCGATGGCGGTGCCGTAGTCACCCGTGGCCTTGGAGATGTATCCAAACGCCGTTGCGTCGAGACCGGAGGCGCTCGCACCGTTGCCGGCTGCGATGGCATTCGCGCCTGACGCGACCGAGAGAGGTCCGATCGCAACTGATTCCGCGCCTGTCGCCGACGAATCCGCCGCCGCCGAGTTGGCATGGAAATATTTGATGCCGCCGCCGTTGTTGATGTTGTTGACTGTCGTGCCGATGGCATCGACCGCCTGGTTGGTCGCAAAGAGCTGCGAACCGTTGATGGCGTCGGTGGACGATCCGCTGACCCGGCCCGCCGCAACATTGGTGATGGTGCGCTCGGCGCCCGGCGCGCCGATGCTGACCGTCGAAGACGGGTTGGTGCCCTGGTAGGCATAAGTGGTGCCGTTGACCACCCCACTCGCCGTGCCGACTGCTGTCGTGGTTACGGAACCAGAACCCAGAGCCACGTCGCCGGAGCTTGCCGTCGCCGTCGCGCCATTGCCCAGGGCAACGTTGCCGACGAAGCCGGACGCACCCGCCGTTGAACCGTTGCCCAAAGCAACCGAGCCCTGGCCGATCGCCTTGTTGTTGTTGCCGATCGCGACCGCGCCGGCCGCCTGGTTGGCCGCAGTGGCGCTTGCCGTGCCATCGCTATTGGCGATGTTGTTGGCACCGCCGGTATAGGCGCCCGTGCCGCTCGCATAGCTGGGATCGCCGATCGCGACCGCGCCGTCGCCGTAAGCGGTATTGCCGGAGCCGATGGAGACCGCCTTGCCGCCGGTCGCAACTGCATTATTGCCCACGGCAACCGCTTCAGCAGAGGTGGCCTGGGCTGCTGTTCCGACCGCAATCGCGTTGGCGCCTGCCCCGTTCGCGTTGATGCCCAAAGCGACCGCCTGAGCCCCGCTGGCGACCGACCCACCGCCGATCGATGTGCTGTTCACACCACTGGCAGTGGAAGACTCGCCCAAAGCCAGGGTGTTTGATTGGCTCGCTGTGGCGTTCGCGCCAAACGCTGCCGCATTAATGGCAGTCGCTTTTGCATTGAATCCCATGGATGCGGCTCCACTTCCCGAGGCATTCGCGCCTGGGCCGACCGCGGTGGCTAAATTGGAGCCGGAATTCGCATTGTTGCCGACAGCGACGCCGGAGGTGGCGCCATTTGCGACGATTGCGCCCGAGCCTATTGCAACAGCGCCGCCGGCAGCGATCGCCTGTGCCTGGTTACCCAAGGCAACGCCGAAAGCTCCCGAGGCAACGGTGGTCGGACCGATGGCAAGCGAGTTGATCCCCGAGGCGGCCGCTGTCGTGCCGAGAGCGATGGAATCGGTGTTCGAAGCGTTGGCGTTGTAGCCGATCGACGTCGTATTATTAGTGCTGACGCCAATACCGGCGTTGGTTCCAAGCGCGATATTGTCGTTGCCGGTGACGAGGCTACCCGCGGAGGCCTTCAGGGTGGCGTCGTAAGCGACAGCACCGTCGCCACTTCCAAACGCGAGGTTGCGCGTCCCGGAGACGCCCGAGCCAGCGCCTCTCATGACGCTGGGAATGCCGCCGCCGATGGCGGTGTTTTGCGCGCCGCTGACAAGCGTACCGGCAGCGATACCCATCGCTACGGAACCTGTATTGGCGGTGGTTGACCCAGCGCCGGCACCCTGTCCGACGGCAACCGTGCTGCTGCCGATGGCTACCGCTTGCGTCCCGATTGCGGTCGCGCTGTTTCCTGTCGCCCGGGCATTGTTGCCGACGGCGGTGGTGGCACTATCCGTACCTTGGGCTCCCGAACCTACCGCGACCGAGCTGTCCCCTGTCGCCCGGCTGTTGTTGCCGACGGCGGTGGCGGCATTGTTTGTCGCCTGGCTAAAGCTACCGATAGCTGCAGAATTGTTGCTGGTTGCCTGGCTCGATACGCCGACAGCCGTGGCGACGGCGCCGCTCGCGCTAGCCGCGTTGCCCATCGCGGTGGCGCTGGCGCCGCTTGCGGTGGTGTTGACACCATAGGCCGAAGCCCCATCCGCCAGTGCGCGGGCGTTCCCGCCTACGGCAAGTGCATTGACGCCGGTGGCGTTTGCGAAGACACCCATGCCTATGGCGTTGAGGCCATTGACACTCATCGAATAGCCGATGGCGATCGAAGCGTCGCCCGTTGCACTGTTAGAGGTGCCCAATGCCACGCTGTTCGGGTTATTCGCTTTAGCACCGTTACCGATGGCAACGGCGTTGGCGGCTGACGCCGTTCCGCCGCCGGCCTGATATTGCGCCTGGGCCGGCGCGGAAAGGCCGAGCGCGGTGAGCGCTGCAAGGCCGCCGATCACGCTGGCCGAACGCAAGCTCCCGCCGGCACCCAACGAGCCGGGGCCTATGTCCTTACGGCGCATGCCGAGAACACGAGAGGCCATCCGCAGCACAGCCATCAGGCGGCGCCGGAGCGACCGATCAGTGCGGTCGGCTGAAACAAAGGTTCCAGCAAATCCGGTACGAGATTTAGTCTGCAGATGGTCCCCAACGCACTCGCTCATGCTGCTTTCTCCTCGCTGCTATCTGGACGACTAAGCACGCGTGAACCCGCATCTGCGGCTGCGTCGTCGTTGAAATTATGCGCTTGCTGAAGCGCGCGACCCATTTTGGCGGCCTGGCTTTCGAGCTGTTCGCGGACCGTATCGACCCATGTCTGCGTCGATATCGGAACGGAATACAATGCGGCGTCGGCCCGATCGGGCGGAAGCTTTGTCGCCACCAGGGTGCGGCAGACATCAAAGTGAAATAATGGCTCTCCTTCCCCGTAGGCCGGGGAGGTCAGACCGAAGACAAGGCAGGCGAATAAATAATCGACTTCCGCGCCTGTCAGACGGCTGGCATATCGTTCTTGCAAGGCAGTCCAGGCCACCTCGATCTTCGGAGCAAAGATTTCAAATTCAGGGAATTGAATGTCCATGGAGCACCGGATGATTACCAATCGGGAACATGGCCTTATTTCAGTGCAACCGTATTTTAGAAAATTCCGGATTTTTTTTAGAAAACTACGGTTTTTTGCTTAGCCGGTTGCAGGTGTAGCCACTTTGCCACACTTAACCTAAGGCTGTTGCGCATGAATATGCGGACCGCTGGACGATCGGCGGCAAGTGGTTCTTTCCATTCCGAAAAATCTCTTCTGCCGCATGAGCGGAAAACACCCCATCGCCGCCAGCACCTCTCGGCTGACGCGCGGAAAATCATGGGTCTCGGAATATTGGAATTGGCTTGGGACGAACCCGGGCTTGCGCTCAGGCCCGTGCCGTTATCGCATATATCGAAGCTCTGTCGGCGTCCGTCCCCGGTATCTCTTCATGGTGGTCGCCAGATGGCTTTGATCCGAAAAACCTGAAATGTAGGCGATTTCCGCAATCGCGATTTCGCCCTCGGTCAGCAATTTTTCCGCAAGATCCAGGCGCAGATTTATCAGATACCGGTGTGGAGGCATGCCAAAGGTCTTGGCGAATCTCACGATGAAATGATTGGGCGAAATGCCAGCGACCGCCGCAAGCTCGGCGACGTGAACCTTTTCGGTGAAACGTTCGCGAAGATACTCTTCCACGCGTCGAGCGCTTTTGGCGGAGAGCCCTCCCCTGGGCGACGGAATCTGTTTCATATTGTTTGCATAGGTACGGAGAAGATGGGTACTGAACAACGTAACCAATGAATCCAGATAGAGTTCATTCGGAGTTGCCCTCCCGGTTAGCTCGACGGAAATCCTCTGCGCTATGCCGAGGGCGATAGGATCGACGGTGCCGAAAGCCGGCGGCAGAAGTTCTACATTGCCAAGATCGAACTCCTGCAGCGCCAGTTCGGCCAGAACGTCAGGAGGAATAGCGACAACAAGATTTGTCCTGGTTTCCGACCAAGCAAGGGTGCTATCCATACCGGTGGGATTGACCACCAGACCGCCAAGCGGCGCATCGTATTGCGTGATCCGGTCGCTGCCGAGAGAGGCTCGCAAGCCACGCGAGGGAGCCAATACGACTGCCACCGCATGCTCCTTTGCAATCCAGGTCTGCGATCCGGGATTGCGAACGGAGTTTATGACGCTCCCGCGCGCGGTGGCCTTCCTAGGGCCTGAACTTTCAGGAATTATATCAAATACATATCGATCGGCCCGTTCCCGAGCCTCACCCGCATAGTTCATTCTTCATCGCCCCGCCCGAACGAAATCCTGTAAATGCAAACAAGCAGACCTGACCCCAAATTCGCTTGAGATCCCAGTTTCCCAACACTGCCAACTCGACGCTGCAGCCAGCTAATAGGGCGATTAAATAGTATAAATTACAGAGTTTGGAAGGGGAGATATGCATATGGTAAAGAAAGAATGACGCGGTAAAAACCCGTCAATCTTAGCACGGACAAATATATCCCACGCACTTCGATAGATGGTTGCTATCGGGCTAAATCTTAATTCGCGGCGAAGTAGAAAAACCGATTGTCGGGCCGCCGTGACCGCTAAAGATCGCCTCGGCGCTTTTCATATAGGTCCCAGGCGACGTCCACCATCGCCAGAAGAACATCTTTTTGATTCCATCCGGCTGCAGCCGCAGCCCGAACGATTTCACCAATGATAGGCTGCAATTGGCGTTGGCACTCGCTTGAAATGTCGTCAGCACTGTTTCCTACAGGTGGTTCACTAAATTTGAATTCTACCATTCTCACTCTCGCAGCCTTAATATATGTCAGCTATCACATTCCCAACATAAAATAAATCCGTAAGGACGCCCCGAGATTTTCATAGCCCCGCACCTAGTCACACTATCGCTATGCTGTAATCAAGCCAAACTTCATTACAACCATTAACTCTATATCATTGGGGAACTCGCCCAGTGAGCCGCAAGTGATACAAGAAGAACGGACGTTATTCTGCCGCCCGGGCAGAAGAGGCAGCAGGACGCTGCGACAAATCTCTGAAAGTGATCGGCAGGCAGAACCTGCCATCGATGAGGTCGAATCGATCATGATGCCGACGATTGGCGCGGCTCGCCACCTCGATCGAATGCGGTCACGTCAACAAATTGACCGGCGAAAGCTCATCGCTCCGGTCGATCTTGCCAGGGATCCACCACGACGACGCCGGCGCCCTCGAAATCCCGAACATTGCGTGTCACAACGCTCAAGCCGTGAACGAGCGCAGTCGCGGCGATCAGGGCATCAGCTTCATTGCGCCGGTCAGGAATATGAAGATGTGCGCAGCGTGTCGCAATCGCATCATCGACCGACAAGATGCGGCCGGCAAATGCTGGTCTTAGGTGATTCTCCAACCAGGAACGCAGGCGGGCCCCCTGAGCCGGGTCTCGACGCTGCACGCTGAGTATTCCTCGTTCCAGCTCCAAGATCGTTATCGCAGAAATGCACAGGTCGGTTGTATCTTGTATTCTCGCCCAGGCAACCACATTCGCATCGGCCTTCCCGTCACCGATCTTCCGCAATTCGGATACAACGTTAGTGTCCAGCAGATATTTCAAGAGAGATCGATCCCGCGAGGGACGATCTCAATACGAGGAGTGTCAAATTCAATATCCGACAGATCAGGCATGGAAAGAGCGTCGACAAGATTGCGGCGCTTACCGGTGAGACGCTCGAATTCGCCATAAGTCATCAACACATGAGATGGCTTCCCACGATCGGTGATAATGACCGGGCCATCTTGCGCCGCTTTCTTTGCCCTGCTCACATCATGATTGAGTTCACGACTGGACAGGCTTGTGATGGGCATAGAACACCTCCATGTAGGCACATACCTACATATAGCATTTTAAAGCTTAAAGACAAGATTGGACATTTGCACTTCGAGCCAATGAGCCGATTCCACGCAGATGGCAGACGCAACTAGCAGCGAGATAGCATGGCTCGTCTTCGGATTAAGGCGCCGAAGAGCTGTGTCTTTTGCCCGCTATTGAACTTCGTGCACATAGCGATGGCTTCTGGTCGTCGCACGATGTTTTGCGACGAGAACCGGAACCGCGGATTGATCATAGGCCACTTCGTCGATCGTCAGCACGGCGCTGGGCATGCTCAACTGCAACAGTCGGCAATCCTCCTCTGTCGCCATATCGGCGGCAATCTGCTCTCGCACGGCGGAAATGCGAATCCCATAGCGATCGAGAAGGAAGAGATAAAGAAGGGAGGGAATCTCCTCCTTCTTGTCGGGAAACTCCGGCAGCATGTTTGCCGGAAGTGCCATGACTTCATGCATGACCGGTTTACCTCCGACGCTGCGCAGCCGGTGAATCGAGATGACTTCGGCCGCATCGTCAAGCCGCAGTCCCACCCGCTCCTGTTCGTTCGCCACGCGGCGTTTCAGCGAAAGAATGTCGGAAGTCGAGTTTTGCAGCGAACCGTCGAGCCCATGCAGACGAAAATACTGGAAGAAAAAGCGCAGGCTGTGCTGCGGCGTGCGACCGGTGACAACGGTCCCTGTCTTGCGCCGGCGGCTGAGCAGGCCTTCATTGGTCAGGTCCTGCAGGGCACGCCTGATCGTACCGACAGCGACTCCAAACTTTTGCGACAGCGCGATCTCGCTCGGCAGCACGGTCCCTGCCGACCATTTACCCATCATGATCGCTTCCGTGATCTGACGTTTCACGACTTCGTAGAGCGGAACGGAGAGCTCGGATGCACGCGGCACATCTGCTGAAAATTTGGGCATTTCGCGCAATTATTTGCCTCTTATTTGGAGTTGACTCGAAGCCTTAGCGGCAGCATCATTACTATATAGTTTATATAAATACGAGTGCAGAGCCTCCATGTGTTCCTGCGCGTCTTTTCCGGAATTCGAGCATGCGCAATCAAATCTTGTCATCCTTCGAGGAGCCATTTGCAAGCGCCTTGAAACTCATTGAAGAGAACGTCGAAAGCGCTGTCGGCGACCTCGCGCGGATGGTCGCGATCGATACCTCTTTTCCGCCCGGCGACGGCTATCCGGCTTTTGCGGCGCTGATGTCGAGCCTGCTGGAGCCCATGGGCTTTCATTGCCGGCAGGTTGTCGTGCCGGAAGAGCTGTGGCGAGTCAGCAATGGTCCGGCCCAAGGGACGCGGGTTAATCTCATTGCCGAGCGATCCGGCTACAAGCCGGTTTGCGGGCTGTACTACCATGTCGACACGGTTCCGGCCGCTCCTGCCTGGCAACAGGATCCGCTATGTCTGCGACGCGAAGGCGAGCGCCTCGTCGGGCTTGGAGCTGCGGACATGAAAGGCACTATTGCGGCGACGCTGCTTGCGTTGCGTGCCGCCGATGCCTGTGATGTCGAGCTCGCCTACGATCCGATGCTGCTCCTTTGCACCGATGAGGAAGGCGGCCTCTATCCCGGGGTCCGATATCTTGCCGAGCAAGGCATGCTCAAGGGACATATCGTCAATTTCAACGGTTCGGCGGCACCGCGCATCTGGGCGGGCTGCTTCGGCGTCTTCAATCTTCAGATCACTATTCGCGGTCACGCCGTTCACGCGGGCGAAGGCAACCGCACCGGCTCGGGCATCAACGCCATGGACGGAGCCCTTCCTCTTCTGAATGCCTTGCATGCCTTGAAGCCGCAGGTGGCCGCCTTCGCATCCGCCTTGCCGGCGCCGCCGCATGCGAGCGGACCGCTGCGGCCACAGCTTTCCATCGCCGCCGTCAATGGCGGTACGTCGGGAGGACAGGTTCCCGCGGAGCTGAAGATCCTCGTCAGCCGCCGTTACGCGCCCGAGGAGAGTTACGAAACGGCAAGGGCTGAGATCGAAGAGCTCGTGCGCACCGTCATGGCGAAATCGCCCGAGCTGCGCGTCGAAATCGATCTTGTCGGCCATCTCATCCCGACCTCGGATCCGGACGGTCCGCATTGGCCGCGCTGGCAGAAGGCTCTCAGCCTCGGCTTCGGCTATCAGGATTCCGATTTCAGCAAATGGGGTGCGGCAAGCTGCTCGGACTTCGGCTACGTGCAGCAGACGGGCGTCATGCAGGAAGTCCTGCTCGGCGGCCTTGGACGTCCGGAAAGCTGCATCCATAGTCCCGACGAACATACGACGACCACGGATATCGTCGCGCTGGCACAGAGCATCCTTGCCTATCTCGCCCGCGACTTTGCGACCGGCCTCATTCCAGAACACGCGCCATCAAAATAAGGGAACATTGCAATGCTGAAGCTGAACCGACGTCATTTCCTGGCGAGCACCGCCGCCATCCTGGCAATGCCTGCTATCGGCTTTGCTCAAGCCGCCGCTCCAGCCAAGGGCGGCACATTGCGTATTTCCGTCGATCAGGCCGCAAGCGTGATCCATCCGCTGCTGACGCGCGTCAACCCGGAATATATGGTCACCGAGCTGCTCTACAGCAATCTGACCCGGCTGAAGGTCGATATGTCGATCGAGCCGGATCTTGCCGAAAGCTGGAGCGCCAATGATGCGCTGACGGAATGGACATTCAAGCTTCGCAGCGGCGTCAAGTTCCATGACGGGTCGCCGCTGACCGCCAACGATGTCGTCCAGAGCTTCAAGGCAATCCTCGATCCGAAGAACGCTTCGCCGGCACTCCACAATGTCGGCCCGATCGCCGATGTAATTGCAACCGATCCGCTGACGGCCGTCTTCAAGCTTTCGACCCCTTACGCCGACTTCCCCGTGGCGACAGCCTACACGGTCGCACGCATCATCCCAGCCTCCATCGCCACAGGCGATTTCAAGAAGCTGTCGACGACAGCCGTTGGCACCGGCCCGTTCAAACTTGTCTCCTATGAACCCGACCGCCTGATCGTCGTCGAGCGCAACCCCGATTATTACGACCCGAAGCGCCCCTATCTCGATCGCGTCGAAATCCAGGTCTTTCCGGATACCTCGGCGCAGACCTCAGCCCTGCTTGCCGGCGATATCGACATCATTTCGACCGTGCAGCCGACCGAATATCTGCGGATGAAGGATGCCCAAGGCGTCAATCCGCTGCGCGTGCCGTCGGGCCAGTTCTGCAACATCAATTTCGGCTGCGACACCAAGCCCTTCAACGACGCGCGCGTGCGCCGCGCGCTGGCGCTCACCGTCGACCGGCAGGCGATGGTCGATTTCGTCACTGAGGGTTTCGGCACGCCGGGCAACGACACCGCCCTCAATTCCTCCTATCGCTTCTACGCCGACCTGCCGCTGCGCCAGGCCAATATCGAGGAAGCCAAGAAGCTGCTTGCCGAGGCAGGCTATCCGAATGGTTTCGAGGCGACACTGATTGCATCGGACAAACCGAGCCAGCGCACCCAGCTCGCCGTCGCCTTGCGCGAGATGGCGAAGGAAGCCGGCATCAACATCAACGTCCAGACGATGCCGCACGCGACCTATCTGGAACAAGTGTGGAAGAAGGGCAGCTTCTATGTCGGCTTCTACAACATGCAGCCGACGGCGGACGCGATCTTCAAGCTGCTCTACACCTCCGATGCCGCCTGGAATGAAACGCGCTGGAACAACGCCGCCTTCGACAAGGTCGTCAACGAGGCCCGCGGCATTACCGACGAAGCCAAGCGCAAGGAGCTCTATGCGGAGGCGCAGAAGCTGATGAACGAGGACGTTCCCTCCATCATCCCGGTCTTCTTCGATGTTCTCGCCGCCAAGCGGGATTGGGTCGCCGGCTTCGAGGTTCATCCGCGCGCATCCGTCTTCCGCCTCGATTACGTGTCCTTGACGGACAAGGCGCCGAAGCGGAGCTGATAGTACCTACGAGCCGAATGAGCGTCGCGAAGCCAACGACCTTCGCGACGTATCCCGTAGCAAGAAGACCGTCGCGCGCCTTCGCACGACTGGTCGCTCCTAAGCCAGGGAATGGCCCTTGTCACCGAATTATCTTCTGAAGCGGCTTTTGATGATCGTCTACACGCTCTTCATCGTGTCGCTCGTCGTCTTCGCGATTACCCAGGTCCTGCCGGCGGATGCCGCCGTGATGATGCTGGGAGAGAACGCCACCGATCAGGCGCTCGAGGCGCTGCGCCAGCAGATGGGGTTGAACGATCCCATCTGGCTGCAATATCTGCACTGGCTGGGCGGCATTCTGCATGGTGATTTCGGCCAGTCGCTGCGCACCGGTCAGCCTGTCGGACCAGCCATGCTCCAGGCTCTCGGCCGTTCGCTTCTCCTCGCCGTCCTATCCATCGCCCTGATGCTCGTGCTTGCCATACCGCTCGGTGTGCTTGCAGCGATCCGCCGCGGCAAGCTCGCCGACATGATCGTCAGCCTCATCTCCTATGCCGGCGTATCGCTGCCGGAATTCGTGACAGCGACACTTGCCGTGCTCTTCGTCGCCGATTGGGCGAAGCTTTTGCCGCCGACCGGTTATGTGCCGCTGACCGAGAACTTTCTCGACGGTCTTGCCCACTTGATATTACCGGTCTGCGTGGTGTCGATCATCCTCATCGCGCATGTCTCCCGCATGGTGCGTTCCGAACTCGTCGACGTGCTGCATACCGACTACATCCGTGCGGCGCGGCTCAAGGGTCTTTCCACGTCAAGAGTGCTGTTCGGTCATGCGTTGCGCAACGCCCTGCTGCCAACAATCACCGTCGTCGCGCTCGATGTCGGCTATCTGCTGGGCGGCATCATCGTCGTCGAAGAAATCTTCGCCCTTCCCGGCATCGGCAGGCAGTTGATCGTCGCCATCCAGACGCGCGACCTACCGGCAATCCAGGCCGGCGTGCTGCTCATGGCGGCAACCTATTCCATCGTCAATTTCGCCGCCGACATTCTCTACGCATGGCTCGACAAGAGGATCCAGTATGATTGAGCTTCTCAAACGGCTGCTGCGCACACCGCAGGGCGCGGTCGGCCTTGTCCTGGTCGTCCTCGTCTTCATCGTCGTCCTCTTCGGTCCCTTGCTCGCTCCACGCGATCCGGAAGCCATGTCGATACTTGCCCGTTATAAAGGGCCGAGTGCCAGCTTTCTTCTCGGCACGGACCAGTACGGCCGCGACATCCTGAGCCGCCTGCTGATCGGTGCGCGCTCGACCGTGACGATGGCAGTCTTCGCCACGCTTGCCGGCACCTTTGCCGGAGCCTTCATCGGCACGGTATCCGCTTTCCTGGGCGGCCGCGCCGACGAATTCATCATGCGCACCATCGACGCGATCATGGCGATCCCGAACCTCTTGTTCGCACTGCTGATCGTCAATCTGCTCGGGTCCAGCAGCATCAACGCACTGGTCGCCGTTGCCGTCGCCTTCGCGCCGGGCATGGCGCGCATCACTCGTAGCGTAGCGCTTGCCGTGCGCAAGCAGGACTACGTGAGCGCGGCGATCGCCCGCGGTGAAAGCTCTCGCTACATCATCCTGCGCGAAATGCTGCCAAATGTCGTGGCACCCATCGTTGTGGAAACGACGATCCGTGTTTCCTTCGCCGTCATGCTGTTCGCGACGCTGAGCTTCCTTGGGCTGGGCGCCCAGCCGCCCGCCACCGAATGGGGCCTGATGGTCTCGGAGGCGAGACAATACATGCACCTCAGCGCCGGCATCCTGATCTGGCCGAGCCTCGCGATCGCCATCGTTGCCATCGGCTTCAATCTTCTTGGCGACGGCCTGCGCGACGCGCTGAACCCGCGCACCGGAGGCTGAGATGACAGAAACAGCAAACAATACCGTCCTTCAGGTCCGCAACTATTCACTCGACTATCTGACGGCGAGCGGAGCGTTTCATGCGCTGAAGAATATCGATCTCGAAGTCGGTGCCGGCGAGATTCTCGGCCTCGTCGGCGAGTCCGGCTCCGGCAAGACCTCGATGGCCTGGTCGATCATGCGCTACCTGCCGTCAAACGCCCGCGAGGTCGGCGGCGACATCCGGCTTCGCGGCGAGGATCTGACGGCGAAGTCCCCGACCGAGGTCAATTGCATGCGCGGCAAGCGGATCAGTATGGTGTTCCAAGATCCCGGCACTTCGCTCAACCCCACGCTTTCGCTCGGCACACAGCTCACGGAAACCCTGAGGCGCCATCGCGGCCTGACCGGAAAGCAGGCCTGGAGCGAAGGGGAAGCCATGCTGGATCGCGTCGGCCTCAAGAGCCCGGCGGAAATGATGAAGCGGATGCCGCATGAAGCATCGGGCGGCGAGAAGCAGCGCGTGGTCATCGCCACCGCCTTCGCCTGCAATCCGGAATGCATCATCTTCGACGAACCCACGACCGCGCTCGACGTCATCACGTCCCGTCAGATCCTCGACCTCTTCCTCGACCTGCAGGCTGAAACCGGCGTCGCCTCGCTCTATATCTCGCATGACCTCGCCCTGCTGTCGCGCACTGCAAAGCGGGTTGCCGTCATCCGGCGCGGCGAAATCGTCGAACAGGGGGCGGTCGATGCCATCTTCAATGCACCGCAGCACGACTATACGCGCCAGCTGATCGCAGCGGTGCCTCGGCCGAGCGATCGCCTGACACAGACGCGCCCGTCCTATCAGGACCAGCCGCTGATGAAGGTCGAGAACGTCAGCGTGCATTACGGCCGCAAGCCGTTTCTGTCGGCACTGACCGGCCGGTCCTTCGAACACTTCGCCGGCAATCGTGCCGTCAGCCTCAGCGTGCAGCCGGGAGAAATCCTTGGCATCGTCGGCGAATCCGGCTCCGGCAAATCGACGCTCGCCAAGGCGATGACCGGGCTCAATCCCTTCGAGGGCCAAATGACGTTCGCCGGGCGAACGATTGCGGGCCTTGCCGACATGGACAGGGCCTATCGCAAGAACGTCCAGATGATCTTCCAGCATCCGGACGCTTCGCTCAATCCGCGCCAGAAGATCCGCGAAATCCTGGCACGGCCGCTGAAGCTCTACGGCGAGGGTGAGGGAAGCGCCATGGCGCAGCGGGTCGGCGACATGCTCGAGCAGGTGCGTCTGCCGCGAACCCATGCCGATCGCTATCCGCATCAGCTCTCCGGCGGCGAAAAGCAGCGCGTCGCCATCGCCCGCGCCTTCGCGTCCAGACCGAAACTGGTGATCTGCGACGAGATCACCTCCGCGCTCGACGTCTCGGTGCAGGCCTCCATCATCGAGCTGCTGCTGGAACTGCACCGCGAGCATTCCACCGCCTTCCTCTTCATCACCCACGACCTCAACCTCATTCGCCAGATCGCCCACCGCATCGCAGTGATGTATCGCGGCGATCTGCTCGAAGTCGTGCCGGCGGAAGACATCATCAGCCCCGAGCGGGCCGACTATACGCGCCGGCTGCTTGCCGCCGTCCCGACGCCGGCCGGCGCCTCACCTGCAGAAGCAGACTTGTAAGGAGCATCAAAAATGGACCCGAAATCGCTCATCGGAGCAATCGATGAGAAGAGCTGCCTCGACTTCCTGTCGATGATGGTTCGCCAGAAGAGCCATTCCCAGACCGAAGGCGAACGCGAGCTTGCGCGCATTATGGCGCGCCAGATGGAGGCGATCGGGCTTCAGTCCGAGCTGCAACCCTTCGACAATGGCGATCGTTTCAATGCGATTGGGCGTCTGAAGGGAACCGGCGGCGGCAAGAACCTGCTCTTCAACGGCCATCTCGACACCAACCCGGTCACCGAGGGCTGGACCGTCGATCCGTGGGGCGGCCTCGTCGACGACAAATTCATCTACGGCATCGGCGTCTCCAATATGAAGGCCGGGGATGCCGCCTACTTCTGCGCGGTCAAGACCTTGCTCGATGCCGGGATCAAGCTCAAGGGGGACGTGATCCTGACCTATGTCGTCGGGGAGCTTCAGGGCGGCGTCGGCACGCTTGCCGCCATCCGCAACGGCGTCAAGGCCGACTATTTCATCAACAGCGAGCCGAGCGATCTTGCCGCGGTGACCATGCATGCAGCCGCGCTGAGCTTTGTGATCGAGCTGACCGGCGACACGCGGCATCTCTCCAAACGCGAGCAATCGGTCGATGCCATCGCCGCTGCCTGCGATCTCATACCGCGTATCAATGCCATGACCTTCAGCGGCGCGAGAAGTGAAGTGCACCGGTCGATCAATCGCGGCCATGTCGGCGTCGTCCATGGCGCGCTCGGGCGTGAGCTGGAGGAATGGCGCCCGCCGCAGGTCGCCGATTTCGTCCGCATTCGGGGCTCGGCCCGCTATGCGCCCGGCCAGACGCAGGAAGGCGTCCTTGCCGATCTTGCCGCGGAATTGGCCGAGCTCGAAAAGCGCTTCCCCGGACTGAAGGCCAAGCTGGTGCCGGAGATGATCGAGGGTCGTCCCCTAATGCCCCCCTTCGAAGTCTCGCCGACGTCGCGCATCGTAACCTCGATCAATGCCGCCTATGGGGCCGTCCGGGGCGAGAAGCAATCAACAGGCGCCATTACGCCCACGCGTTTTTACGGAACGGATGCCGGGCATCTCTACTATGAACTCGGCATGGAAGGCATCGTCTGCGGGCCAGGCGGCCGGTACAACACGATGCCGGACGAACGCGTCGACATCGTCGACTATCTCGACATGATCCGCGTCTACATGCTCACCATTCTCGACATTTGCGAGGTTGCCTGAGGTCCGATGTTTCCTCGTGACGAATATGATTGGCGCATCGCCAAGACATATGCCGCCATGGACGCCGCCGCCGTCGATCTGCTCCTGATCGATAGCGGTGAGCTCCTTGCATGGCTTACCGGCTACACCGTTTCGGAAACCATGTATCGTGTCGCCTTTCTTCCGCGACACGGTGCGCCCTGGTTCGTCCTGCGCGAACTCGACGAAGCACCTTGCAGGGAAAAAACCTGGATTTCCGATATCATCGGGTTTGCCGATACGACCGATCCGCACGAGGCAATCGCCGGCAGCATCCATGCCCGAGGTTTCGCCAGCGCGCGCATCGGCGCCGACTTCGCCTCCTACAGCTTTAGCGCCGATACGGCGGCCAAGCTTCGGGCGTACCTGCCCGAAGCGCAATTCGTTGCTCTTTCCGGTATCAGCGATCGCCTGCGTTGGGTCAAATCGGCCCGCGAGATTGCCGTTCTGACGCAAGCGGCCGGCATCGCCGACAAGGCCATGCTGGCAATAGCGCAGAGTACGCGGGCCGGCTCTTCGACCCGTACGGCTGCTGCAACTGCGGCCGCCACCTTCCTGCTTGAAGGTGCTGACAGCGGCGAGACCGGTCCGATCGTCAAGGCCAGCGGCGACCACCAATTCCTGCACGGCTCTTTCAAGAGTGAACAGCTTAACGCAGGCGATATCCTGCATGTGGAGCTTATTCCACGTGTGGGCGGTTATGGCGCCCGCCTCATGCGGCCGATCGTCATCGGCGGCGCGTCAGCAAGGCTTCAGGATATTGCCTCGCGCATCACCGCATTGCAGGACCGGCAAATCGAAGCCATGAAGCCGGGTGTCTCCGCTTGCGAGGTGGATGCCATTGTCCGTCAGGGTCTCATATCATCAGGACTGAGACAGCGCTACGATAACGTAACGGCCTATACGCTTGGTCTCTATACCCGCACGCCGCGCACCAGCGATTTCTCCCGGGTTTTTCTGCCGGATGCGAATTGGCCGCTGGAGGAAGGCATGGTTTTCCATGTCTACGCGACAGCCGCCAGACTTGGATTCAGCGAAACTGTGGTGGTGACTGCGGAGGGCGGGAGACGGCTGACAGCAACGGCGCGACGCCTTCTCCTCTCACAAGAGCGCGATAGGCCTTAACCGAGCGCCTGACTGGCAAGAGCATATTTAACCATCATATCGGTAACGGCCTTGTTTCTATTGGAGGGATGATTGCCAAGCGACATGGTCAGAACGGTATCGTGGACGATCATGCCACTCTGAGAGACGTAAGATGCAAAGTCGCCGGTCTCCATATGGGTATCGAGACGGAGAAATTGGCCGGCATGGCTGCGCACATGCGGCGCGACCACGGCAATCGCATCGGCGTCATTGGATGCAACGACCGGGCCGACGACATGGCTGCGTCCGAAGGGTCGGCACAATGCGAAAGCCTGCAGATCCGCGCCACGGAACAGACCATACCCGATCGATTGCTCGTTGAGACGCCTGAGCAGCTCCGAGCGATCGGCACCGAAGGCGATGGCATCGAGCCGCAGGATCGCGACAAGATCCTCAGTGCCAAGCTGCCGTACCGTGCCCTCCAAAGGCAGCATCTCAAAATCCTTTGCGATCCGCGCTTCCCCTTGACATTGGTAGACCGTCTTTTCCGGCTTGAAATCCAGCGAAAGATAGAGGCGGCGTGCCGCCCGGGTCGCGCTGAGACTGAGGCGGCGCCCTGCTACTTTGTCTAGGATCCGGCTCATCAGCCATTGGCCGGTGCCATTGGTCTGCAAGCGCGGAGAGGTAATCACCATGCCGACGGTGGCAAACTCGTCTCCGTGAGGAAACCACATGGCAGATCCCATGACGCGGCCGATCTCGTCGAGTGCGACGATGCCGCTGCCCGTCTGCCGCAGAAATTCCCAGTCCTCGGCGCGATGCGGCCACCGGACCGAGATCGACAGCGCATGCAACTGATCGAGTTCCACGTCCTTGATGTCGCCGATATGCATGGAGAAAGCATCGACCCGCAAACTGTCAGATACCTTCACTGGACCACCTCAAAACTTGCTATCCATAGTCATACGCCAAAACAGAGGCGCTCCCCGCCGATAAGGATAGGCGACGCCCGTCGATACAATTAGCTCGAATTGCCTGTGCCCGCACAACAATCGACTGAAACACCTCGACATTCGGCATGCAATTATGAAAGCGGGCGCCAATGCTATTAGAAATATCGGCAAATTGCCGCAGCCGCCGAGGAGCATATGGACACTGTTGAAATCCTCGCCCGTCTTGTCGCCTTTCGGAGCGTCGTCGGCACGCCGAATGACGGGATCGTCGGCTGGGTCCAGGCGTATCTGCAAGGCCTCGGAATCCACGTCACCGTGCTTCCAGGGCCTGAAGGCGACAGGTCTAACATCTTTGCCACGATCGGCCCCAGGGATGCCGCAGGTTATATCCTGTCCGGGCATATGGATGTCGTTCCCGCTAGAGAGCCGGGCTGGACCTCGGAACCTTTCGCGCTCAGAAAGGAGGCAGACCGGCTCCATGGGCGCGGTACGACCGACATGAAAGGGTTTCTTGCCGCCGCACTCGCTGCGGCGCCGGAACTTGCCAGGACAAATCTTGCCCGCCCCATTCATCTCGCATTCTCCTATGACGAAGAAGCGGGATGCCGGGGTGTGCCGCATCTACTGGCGCGGATGAAGGAACTCTGCGCACCCCCGCAAGGCGCTATCATCGGCGAGCCCAGCCGCATGCAGGCCGTGCGCGCCCATAAGGGGAAGGCGGCGGCTCGCGTCACCGTCGGCGGACGGGCGGGCCATTCGTCTCGTCCAGATCTGGCACTCAACGCCATTCATGCCATGTCGCGGGTGCTCAATTCGGTGGTCGATGAAGCTCGGAGGCTGACGCTTGGTCCGTTCGACCCCGTATTCGAGCCTCCGTACTCGACGCTTCAGGCAGGCATTGTGTCCGGTGGACTGGCGCTGAACATCGTCCCCGACAACTGCCGGCTCGACCTCGAGGCACGCGCTATCGCCGACGTGGCCCCCGAGGAACTGCTTGCCCCGATCAGGCATAGCGCTGACATGCTCAGGGAACAGGGCTTTTCCGTCGATTGGACCCCGCTCAGCGCCTATCCGGCGCTGTCGCTTGCGAAGGACGCGCCACTCGCAGCCCTGTTGGAAGAAATAACCGGTAAGCCGTCGCTTGCAGCGGTCAGCTACGGGACCGAGGCTGGCCTATATCAGGCGGCCGGGATCGATGCGATCATCTGCGGGCCTGGCGACATAGAGCGCGCCCACAAGCCCGATGAATACATTCTGGAGGACGAACTCGAGGAATGCCGCCAAATGATATTGGCTCTGGCTGCGCGATGCACACGGTCTTGAGGGAGCGGTTGCCATGACATTTCTCTTCAATTCGGATGCCAGGCGCGGTGCGATCTTCGCTCGGGCCTTTGCCGAGGAACTCCCTGATCTGGCGTTTTCGATGGATGCAGCAAGCGTCGATCCGGATGAGGTTCGCTTCCTGATCACCTGGACAGTGCCGGCTGACCTCGCCCGCTATCGCAATCTGGAAATCCTGTTTTCGATCGGCGCCGGCGTCGACCAGTTCAAGACAAATCTCGTGCCCGAGCATGTGAAGATCGTCCGCATGGTCGAGGATGGCATCGTCAGGATGATGCAGGAATATGTGACGCTTGGCGTGCTCGCATTGCATCGCAACCTTCTTCCCTATCTTGCCCAGCAACGCGCCGGGGAATGGCGCGGCCTGCCTCAGCGCCAGGCGCATGAAAGACGCATCGGCATCTTGGGACTGGGCGTCCTGGGAACGGCAGTGCTGGAGCGGCTGAAGCCCTTCGGCTTCGCGCTTGCCGGCTGGAGCAGATCGCCCAGGGCGATCGAGGGCGTGGAATGCCATCACGGGGAAGCCGGCCTACGAACCGTGGTGGCGGCGACGGACATTCTCATTTGCCTGTTGCCGCTGACACCGGAAACCACGGGTTTCCTGAACGAAACGTTGCTTGGCAGCCTTCCGGCCGGGTCGATGCTCGTGCACGCCGGTCGCGGCCAGCAACTCGATGCACGCGCCCTGATCGATGCGCTCGATACCGGCCGCCTCGCTGCAGCGGTGCTCGACGTTACCGACCCGGAGCCCCTGCCCTCGGATCATCCGCTTTGGAGACATCCGAAAATCATGCTCACCCCGCATATCGCCAGCGTGACGCAGCCCGATACTGCCGCACGCGCGGTGATCGACAACATCCGGCGTTATCGCGCGGGCATGGACCCGCTCGGGCTCGTCGACCGGCAGCGCGGATATTGAACCCATAGCAATGAAAGGCTCGCCATGACCCTCCTCAAGACCGTCATAACCAATCCCAGTACGGCCCCGCGTGAATCCAAGGCCCTGCCGGAAAGGCTGATTGCCGGCGACCCCTCGTTCAAGACCTGGGCGCAGGATGAGGCGAAGGACGGTGCGGTACGCACTGGTGTCTGGGAAGCAACGCCCGGCGAGACCCGGTCGATCAAGGGCGAGACCTTCGAATTCTGCCACATCCTCTCGGGCGTCGTCGAAATCACCCCCGATGACGGGGAGCCGGTGGTCTACCGGGCCGGCGACAGCTTTGTGATGAAGCCGGGCTTCGTGGGCAGGTGGAAGACGATCGAGACCGTTCGCAAGATCTACGTGACGGTGGGATAAAAGCTGCGGGCTGCAGCAACAGAAATCACCGTCCGCCCTTGCTAAAACGCAAGATTCGTCGGCCCGCCCGCCGGCATACGGAGCAAGCTGCTCGTAAGCCGGCGCTAGGCTTTGGCAAAGCCTTAAGAAAGAGCCTCCCATGAGCTTGAGCTTCGATCCCGACACTTTGCCATTGCCGATCGGTCATTTCATCGGCGGAGAGCTCATTGAAGCTCCCGGCGCGATAGAGATGCACAGGCCCTCCGATGGCAAGCCCTATGCAGGCTGCCCGATTGCAGGCCCGGAGATGGTGGACCGGGCCGTCGAATCGGCCAAGGCGGCGCTGAAGAGAAGCAACTGGAGCGGCCTGCGGCCGCGCGAACGTGTCCGCGTGCTGCATGCCTGGGCAGACCTGATCGAAGCGGAGACGGAGACGCTCGCTCGAATAGAGGCTCTGTCCTCCACCCGGTTGATCAGTCAATTGCCGGCCGGCGACATAGCGGTCACCGCGGAGCAGATCCGTTTCTTTGCCGAATTCGCCGATAAGGAAGGCAGCGATGTCGTCCCGACCGATGACAAGACCTTCGGCATGATCCTCAGCGAACCCTATGGCGTCGTCGGCGCGATCACGCCCTGGAACTTTCCGGTCTCCATGGCCGGCTGGAAACTCGGTCCGGCGCTCGCTGCAGGCAATGCCGTCGTCCTCAAACCCTCGGAAATGACGCCATTTTCGACTGTTTACCTGGCCGAGCTCGCCGTGAGGGCCGGATTGCCCGCCGGCCTCTTCAACGTCGTTCTCGGCGACGGGCCTGCCACCGGTACGGCGCTCACCGGCCATCCCGATATCGCCAAGGTCAGCTTCACTGGCTCCACCCGAGCGGGATCCGCGATCATGGAGAACATCGCCCGCACCGGCATCAAGCCGGTGACGCTAGAGCTTGGCGGCAAGAGCCCGCAGATCGTCTTCAAGGATGCCGATCTTTCGAAGGCGGCCGATGCGATCGTCGGCAGCATTCTCTTCAATGCCGGCCAGGCTTGCGTCGCCGCGACGCGCGTGATCGTGGAGGCAAGCGTTGCCGGCCAATTTACGGAAGTCCTCATCGCGCGGATGGCGGATATCGGCCCTGGCCCCACCTGGGATGAGGCGACACGCTATTCGCCGATCATCTCCGAGCGCCAGCGCGACCGGATCGACGCAATCGTCGCTGCAGCGATCAACGAAGGCTGCCGCTGTATCGCCGGCGGCAAGCCGATAGATAGGCCGGGCTACTTCTACGAACCGACGCTTTTGACCGATCTCGATCCGTCTTCTCCCGCCATTCTCGAGGAAATCTTCGGGCCGGTCCTGACGCTGCAAACTTTCAAGGACGAAGACGAAGCGATGGCGCTCGCCGATCACCCGACCTATGGGCTTGCTGCCGGCCTGTTTACATCGGACCTGTCGCGCACCATTCGCCTCAGCCGTCAGATCCAGGCAGGTACGGTCTGGGTCAATCGCTACAGCCGCTCGAGGGATCATATCTTGCCGACCGGCGGCTACAAGCGCTCCGGCATCGGCAAGGACCTGGGACGTGAGGCTTATCTTGCCAATCGCAAAACGAAGAGCGTGCTCATCAACCTCTAAGGGAGCTACACCATGAAGACCTATTCCATCGCTCTGATCCCCGGTGACGGCATCGGCAAGGACGTGACGGACGCCGCATGGTCGGTGCTGCAAGTTGCCGCCAAGGCTGGCGGCTTTGCACTGAATAGCACCGAATTTCCGTGGTCCTGCCAATTCTACAAGCAGACGGGGCGGATGATGCCTGAAGACGGGATCGAGACGCTGAGGTCGTTCGATGCGATCCTGCTCGGTGCCGTCGGCTGGCCCGCCGAGGTGCCGGATTCGGTCTCGCTACATGGCCTGTTGCTGCCGATCCGCAAGGCCTTCGCGCAATATGCCAATATCCGGCCGCACCGGCTGCTGCCGGGGGTACAGGGACCGTTGCGGGTGGAGACATTCGACATTCTCTGCATCCGCGAAAACACCGAGGGCGAATATTCGGGCGCCGGCGGCCGCGTCCATCAGGGTACGAGCGATGAAGTCGCGGTGGAGACGTCGATCTTTACCCGCACGGGCGTCGAGCGCATCCTGCGCTTCGGCTTCGAGCAGGCGCGTGCCCGGCGCGGCAAGCTTGCCTCCGTCACCAAATCCAATGCCCAGAAATATTCCATGGTGTTCTGGGACGAAATCACGGCCAGGCTTTCGGCCGAATATCCCGATGTCGAAGTCACGAGCTATCACATCGACGCCATGGCAGCCCGTATGGTGATGGCGCCGGAAAGTCTTGATGTCGTCGTCGCCTCCAATCTGTTCGGCGATATCCTGACCGATCTTGGCGCCGCCATTCAGGGCGGCCTTGGATTTGCGGCTTCGGCCAATATCAATCCGCAGCGCAACGCGCCATCGATGTTCGAGCCGGTTCATGGTTCGGCCCCGGACATTGCCGGGCGCGGCATCGCCAATCCGATCGCCGCCATCTGGTCGGGAGCGATGATGCTCGATCATCTGGGCGAGAGGGATGCTGCCGCCCGCATCATCGCTGCCATGGAGGCCGCAACCGCGCGCGGCATCGGCACACTTCCGGGCAAGGATCGGACGGAAACCATCACCGCCGGCATCATTGCCGCACTCTCCTGATTACAGAGGACCTCATGTTGGATTTGAAAGACAAGCAGCTTTTCCGTGACAAGGGATTGATCGACGGAGCCTGGGTCGCGGCTGCCTCAGGCAGGACGGTGGATGTTCAAGACCCGGCAAAACAGACTGCCATCGGCACGGTGCCCGACATGGGTTCTGCAGAGACGCGCGACGCGATCGCGGCTGCCGAGCGAGCGCAGCGCAGCTGGAAGCGCAAGACAAATGCGGAGCGTGCCGCCCTTCTCGAAACCTGGCACAACCTTATGCTTGAAAACGTTGACGATCTCGCCCTCATTCTGACGACGGAACAAGGTAAGCCGCTCGACGAAGCGCGTGGCGAAATTCGCTACGGCGCCTCCTTCGTGAAGTGGTTCGCGGAGGAGGCCCGCCGCATTAACGGTCACACTATACCGTCTCCCACACCCGATCGCCGCATCATCGTGCTCAAGGAGCCGGTCGGTGTTTGCGGCATCATCACGCCCTGGAATTTTCCCAATGCGATGATCACCCGCAAGGTCGCGCCGGCTCTTGCCGCCGGCTGCACTGTTGTCGTCAAGCCCTCGGAATTCACCCCCTATTCTGCGCTTGCCCTCGGGGTCCTCGCCGAGCGCGCCGGCATCCCGGCCGGCGTCATCAATATCGTCACCGGTATGCCAACGGCGATCGGCAACGAGATCATGGGCAACGAAACCGTGCGCAAGATTTCCTTCACCGGCTCGACCCGGGTCGGCGCGCTCCTGATGCGCGGTGCTGCCGATAGCATCAAGCGGCTCAGCCTCGAACTCGGCGGCAACGCGCCCTTCATCGTCTTCGACGACGCCGATCTGGATCTAGCCGTTGAAGGCGCGCTTGCCTCCAAGTTCCGCAATGGCGGCCAGACCTGCGTCTGCGCCAACCGGCTTCTCGTGCAATCGGGCGTCTATGACGCCTTCGCAGCGAAACTGAGGGCAAAGGTCGATGCCATGAAAGTCGGCCCAGGCACCGAGGCCGGCGTGTCGATCGGCCCGATGATCAACCGGGCGGCAATCGAGAAAATCGACCGGCATGTCCGCGACGCGCTGGCGAAGGGCGCGACGATCATCACAGCCGCCCGGCAGCTACCCGACGGCGGACAATATACGGCGCCGATCATCCTGACCGGCGCGACGACAGAGATGGAGCTTGCCGGCGAAGAGACCTTCGGACCTGTGGCGCCGCTCTTCCGCTTCGAAACCGAAGAGGAGGCGATCGCGATCGCCAACGGCACACCCTTCGGCCTGGCTTCCTATTTCTATACCGACAATCTGAAGCGCGCCTGGCGCGTCGGCGAGGCCCTGGAATTCGGCATGGTCGGGCTCAATACCGGCTCGGTTTCCATGGAAGTCGCCCCCTTCGGCGGCGTCAAACAATCCGGAATCGGCCGCGAGGGCGCACAAGTCGGTATCGAGGAATATCTTGAGATGAAGAGCTTTCACATGGGCGGGCTGGGCTAAAACATTTCGAAGAAAAGCGGAAATGCTCCAAATCGGGCGCCAAAATAGCAGCTGGGCCGATCTGTTCGTGATCGGCCCAGCTTCAAAGCTGTTCGCTGTGGTTACTGGAACCTGTCCAGCGTCTTATAGTAGAGGCCTACCAAGGGCAGGAACCATGGTTTACCGAAATGACCCGGCACAGCCGGCCAATCGACATCCTTCATGGGATTGCGATCCTCGCGGCCGAGCATCGCATCGGCCATGATGATGCCGAGATGCGTCGACAGTTGTGCACCATGGCCGGAATAGCCCATCGCATACCAGCTTCCATCATGATAGCCGGCGCGCGGATAACGATCCTTCGTCATGTCGACGAGACCACCCCAGCAATAATCGACTTCGATTCCGGCAAGCTGGGGGAATATCTCGGCCAGACCTGCCTTCAGAATTGCGCCGCTCTTGGCGTCGGAACGATGGTCAGAAGTCGCAGAAAATCGCGCCCGGCCGCCGAACAGCAGCCGGTTGTCGGGAGACAGGCGGAAATAGTTGCCGATGTTCATCGAGGTGACGCAGGTGCGATTTCCCGGCATGACCGATGCGATCTCATCCGCTGTCAGCGGTCGGGTTGCGATCAGGAAGCTGCCGACCGAGATGATCCGCCGGCGGAAATACCCAAAATTCGGGGTCGTGTAGGCGCCGGTCGCCACCAGCACGTTATCGGCCGTGATTTCGCCGCGCGGTGTCACCAACCGATGCCGGCCATTGTCCTGGACCCTGTTCGTCACCGGCGCGGCCTCATGGATGACAGCACCGTGGCGTACTGCAGCATTCGCAAGACCGACCGCATAGCGGCCCATGTGCATCATCGCACTCTTTTTGAAGAGCATCGCGCCGTGGAAGGGCGAGCCGATCTCCTGTTTGAGATCGTCGGGCGTTAGCAGTGCCGTATCCGGATCCACCTCGGCATGGACAGCCTCGAAGTTACTGACAATCGATGCGAAATGCTGGGGCTTCGATGCCAGTTTCAGCTTTCCGGCCCGGCGAAAATTGCAGTCGATCCCCTCTTCGGCGACAAGCGCCTCGATCGTATCGATGGAGGCATCGAGCGCCTTATATAGCGCGATCGCCTTCTCCTTGCCGAGTTCGGCTTTGGCGGCGGGATAGCTGTGGGCGAGACCATTGTTCAGATGACCACCATTGCGACCCGAGGCGCCCCAGCCGACGCGCTCGGCTTCGAGGACCACGACTCTGGCGCCGGCCTTGGCCAGTTGCCGGGCCGCGGACAGTCCGGTGAAACCGGCTCCTATGACACAGGCGTCGTATCGCCCTTCGACCGGGCCTTGCCGTCCTCCGGCAAAGGCCAGCGCTGTATCGTGCCAATAGGAGACGAATTTCATGAGGTTGCCTTCCCTTATAGTCCGACGACGCCGGCCAGGCCGGATATGTCCGCGATCTCGACATAGCCGTAATAGGGATTTGCCGGTTCATGGCCACGATTGACCCAGACCTTGTTCTTGATGCCGAGATCATGCGCCGACATCAGGTCGTAGCGGAAGGAGGACGAGCAATGCAGGATGTCCTCCGGCCCGCAACCCAACATGTCGAACATATATTCGAACGCCTTGAAGCGCGGCTTGTAGGCGTTGGCCTGTTCTGCCGTATAGACGGCATGGAAAGGCGCGCCGAGTTTCTCGACATTCGACATGATCTGACTGTTCATTGCGTTGGACAGGATGACCAGAGGGATTTCCTTGGCAACTTTCGCCAGTCCGGCCGGCACGTCGGGATGCGGTCCCCAGCCGGGCACACGCTCATAGATCGCCTTGGCGTCTTCCGCGCGGAACTTGACGCCATTCGCGCGGCAGGTCCGCTCGACCGCGTTGTGAACGACTTCGGCATAGGGCTTCCAGTCACCGAGAACCTCGTCCAGCCGATAGGCGGCGAAGTTCTTTGTAAACTGCTGCATCTTCGCTTCATCGAGCTCCGAGCCATAGATGTCGCGTGCAGCTTCGGCCATCTCGAAATTGGTGAGCGTGCCATAGCAATCGAAGGTGATATATTTCGGCCGGAAAGGCGCCATGTCCGTTCGTCCTCTATCTAAAGGGATTTGCGTTCTTTACTGAGACGATCATAGGCTGAAGTGCCTCGACGGACATGATCGAATTGACCTCTCCGCAAAGCATATTGTTTCGTATGCGCGGCATCCTTTGGCAGAGTGTTGCAGCGGATATGCGTCGCGACGTTGTTTTTGGACCATTGCAGAGCGACCGAAAAGGCATCCTCAGCATAAGATGCGGCCAAGCCCGTCCGCTACGGCGAAAGATATCACGACGAACCGCGCCTTCAGATAATCTGCCGTGCGGGGATCGCCGAGACTTGGGGCAAGGAAAGGATGCCCCATGCGAACCGACAGCATAAATTTGGTCAGCTTCACACCGGAGCATATAGACGGCGCACTCGCCCTCTCACGCCAAGCCAAATGGCCTCATCGTGCCGAGGACTGGCATCTAGCCTTGCGTTTGAGCCAAGGCGTGGCAGCCATGGACGAGACGGGACGTGTCGTAGGCACCATCCTGATGACACCCTACAAGGACGATTGTGCGACGATCAATATGGTGATCGTCGACGAGAGCCTGCGCGGCCTCGGGCTTGGCCGCAAGCTGATGGATGCCGCAATAGCGCTTGCTGGCGACCGCCCTCTGAGGCTCATTGCAACCACGGACGGACTGCCGCTTTATCGCAAGCTCGGCTTTGTCGCCGGGGGCGAGATCTTTCAGCATCAGGGACATCTGGCGGACCTCGCGCCGGCTGGGGATGTCGAGGCCGCGACCGGCGATGATTCTTCCGCGATCAAGGCGCTCGATCACGCGGCTTTCGGTGCGGATCGCTGCACGTTGATCGACGCGCTCACAGAGGTCGCGCAAATGTTCGTCATTCGGCGGCATGGCCGTATCGAGGCTTTCGGCACGCTGCGCGCCTTTGGGCGCGGCGATGTGATCGGGCCTGTCGTCGCATCGAATGCCGAGGATGCAAAATCGCTGATAACGGCGCTTGCCCTTCGCAAGCCGAGGGGATTCCTGCGCGTCGATACGAACGAAAGCTCGGGGCTGACCGGCTGGCTGGCGGAAATCGGCCTCAACCATGTGGGTGGCGGGATCGCGATGCGACGTCCGGCCGGCGCTGGAGCCCTCAGCCAGGACGCGAGAATATTTGCATTGGCCAATCAGGCTCTCGGATAATCTGGAGATCATCATGCTCGCCAACTCGCTCATCGAACTCGATCGCGCGCACCTCATCCATCCGGTCTCATCCTATCGCGGCCATGAAAAACTGGGCGTGCGGGTGTTGCGATCCGCAAAAGGCGCAACCGTGACCGACGCATCGGGCCATCAGCTTGTCGATGGATTTGCCGGCCTCTGGTGTGTGAACGCAGGCTACGGGCATGAGAACATCGTTGAAGCAGCAGCCCGCCAGATGCGTGAACTGCCCTATGCGACGGGTTACTTCGATATCGGTTGCGAGGCGGCCATTCGCCTTGCCGCCGAACTCGCCGACCGGGCGCCCGGCGATCTCAATCACATCTTCTTCACGCTGGGTGGATCGGATGCCGTCGACAGCACGGTGCGTTTTGTCCGCTACTACTGGCATGCCAAAGGTAAGCCGGAGCGCGATCAGTTCATTTCGATCGAGCAGGGTTACCACGGCTCCTCAACCGTTGGGGCCGGCCTCACGGCGCTACCCGGCTTCCATGCCGGCTTCGGCGTCCCCTTCGACTGGCAGCACAAGATCCCCTCGCCCTATCCTTATCGCAATCCGGCCGGCGAAGAGGCGGATGCGATCATTGCCGCCTCGATCGCGGACTTCAAATCGAAGATCGAAGCGATAGGCGCCGAGCGCGTGGCGGCATTTTATGCCGAACCTATCCAGGGATCGGGCGGCGTCATCGTGCCGCCGAAAGGCTGGCTGAAGGCGATCCGCGATCTCTGCAGCCAATATGGCATTCTCTTCATCGCCGATGAGGTCATTACCGGCTTCGGTAGAACCGGTCCGCTGTTTGCCTGTTCGTATGACGAAATCGTTCCCGATTTCATGACAACG
This sequence comes from Hyphomicrobiales bacterium, assembly GCA_900472485.1. Taxonomy (GTDB): domain Bacteria; phylum Pseudomonadota; class Alphaproteobacteria; order Rhizobiales; family Rhizobiaceae; genus Rhizobium. The sequence continues at coordinate 332,350 of UCII01000002.1, read as the reverse complement.
GCCAAGGGCCTGACCTCCGGCTACGTGCCTATGGGTGCTGTATTCATGTCCGATCGTGTCTATGATGTCATCGCTGACAGCGCCGGAAATGCGGCGGTCGGCCATGGCTACACCTATTCGGCCCATCCCGTCAGCGCCGCCGTCGGGCTCGAAGTGCTGAAGCTCTATGAGGGCGGCCTTCTCGAAAATGGCGTCAAGGCCGGTGCGCGCCTGATGGAGGGGCTCGAAAGCCTGCGTGACCATCCGCTGGTTGGCGATGTCCGCGGTCGCGGCATGCTGGCGGCCGTCGAGCTGGTCGTTAACAAGGTCAAGAAGACACCATTGCCAAGTGCTGCCGCGCCGGCGCGCCGGATTTTCGATCGCGCCTGGGACAATGGCCTTGTCATCCGCGCATTCGCCCATGGCGTGCTTGGATACGCCCCTCCGCTTTGCTGCACGGACGATGATATCGATGCGATCCTGGACCGCACGCGAAAGACCCTCGACCAGACCTTGGAAGATCCCGACGTTCGGGAAGCCATGCGTTGAAGCGGCAGATGCCTGCTTCGTTGGTGAAATGTCGGACAGAGCCGGAAATTCGGAATTTTGTGCCGCGGCACACCGTCGATTCGGCGACTCCGCCGTTCAGGAACTGCCAAACTGCTTCCTAGAACGGCTGAAAGCCGGCTTTTCCGGGCCTTGGCAAGACGATTTCCGCCCTTTGGGTCAGAATTTTATGCTGCAAGCGGCTTGGCCGTAGCGGATCATGAAGGAGAGCATGACTTGGCCAAAGACTTTCAGGACTTCAAATATCTTACCTTCGATGTCGTCGGCACGCTCATCGACTTCGAAGGCGGCATAAAGGCCTGCCTCGCCGAGATTGCGGCGGAAGCTGGCACCTCCATCGACGGCGAAGAAGCGCTGAGGCTCTATCGCCAGGCACGCTACAACGAGGAGGCGGATCTCTTTCCGGACGATCTCTCCCGGGTCTACATGGTCATCGCACCCGCACTCGGCCTGCCGGCGGAAGATCGTTATGCGCGGCAGCTGCGTGATTCCGTCGCCAACTGGAACGCGTTCGACGACAGCGCGGCGGCACTTGCCGAGCTCAAGAAAACACATCGCCTCGTCGCAATGACAAACGCTCGCCGCTGGGCGCTCGATCACTTCGAAAAGAAGCTCGGCTCGCCGTTCTTTGCGAGCTTTACGGCCGACGACACCGGCACGGAAAAGCCAGATCCCGCCTTTTTCGAACAGGTATTCGAATTCGTCGACGGCAAAGGGGCGAGCAAGAACGATATCCTGCATGTCGCTCAAAGCCAGTACCACGACATCGGCATTTCGCGAAAGCTCGGTCTGACCAATTGCTGGATCGAGCGTCGTCATGCGCAGGACGGCTATGGCGGCACGATAGAGCCCGAGAGCTTCACTCAACCCGACTACCACTTCACGTCGATGGCGGCCTTCGCCTCGGCGGTCAAGGAAAGGCTGACCGAAAGACAGTGACCCAACCCGGGAGAGCTTGCGACCAAGACGGGCATCCCATCAATCAACAGAAAAAGGGGAATGAGATGACTGACGGAATTACGAACTGGACCACCGCCGACGACGCAATGGTGGAGAACGCCATCCGACGCGGCGCAACGCGGCGCGATCTTCTGAAACTGATGCTGGCGGGAGGCGTTGCAGTATCATCGGCGGGAATCATTCTCGGCCGTGCCACGCAGGCTGTCGCAGCCACGCCGGTCTCTGGCGGCGCATTCAAGGGGGCCGGTTGGTCATCCTCGACTGCCGACACGCTGGATCCTGCCAAGGCGTCCCTGTCGACCGACTATGTGCGCTGCTGCTCGCTCTACAATCGCCTGACCTTCATCGACAAGGCCGGCGTGACGCGAATGGAGCTTGCCGAGAGCATCGAAAGCAAGGACGCCAAGACCTGGACGATCAAGCTGCGCAAGGGCGTGACGTTCCATGACGGCAAGGAACTGACGGCCGACGACGTCGTCTTCTCGCTGAAGCGCCATCTCGACCCGGGCGTCGGCTCCAAGGTTGCCAAGATCGCCGCCCAGATGACCGGCTTCAAGGCCGTCGACAAGTCGACGGTCGAAATTACGCTTGCCGACCCGAATGCCGACCTGCCGACCATTCTGGCGCTGCATCATTTCATGATCGTTGCCAACGGCACGACGGACTTTTCGAAAGGCAACGGCACCGGCGCCTTCGTTCTCGAAACCTTCGATCCGGGTAATCGCTCGGTCGTCGTCAAGAACAAGAACTACTGGAAGTCGGGCCAGCCCTATCTCGACTCCTTTGAGTTCTTCGCGATCAGCGACGACAATGCCCGTGTGAATGCCCTGCTCTCGGGCGACATCCATCTTGCCGCTGCCATCAATCCCCGCGCCGTGAAGCTGGTCGATGGCCAGTCCGGCTTTGCCCTTTCGAAAACGACAAGCGGCAACTACACCAACCTCAACATGCGCCTCGACATGACGCCGGGCAACAAGAAGGACTTCGTCGACGGGATGAAGTCCCTGGTCAATCGCGAGCAGATCGTCAAATCGGCATTGCGCGGTTTTGGCGAAGTGGCTAACGATCAGCCCGTTTCCCCGGCGAACATCTACCATAACAACGATTTGAAGCCGAAAGCCTTTGATCCGGACAAGGCCAAGTTCCATTTCCAGAAGGCGGGCGTGCTCGGACAGTCCATTCCGGTGATCGCCTCCGACGCGGCAGGCTCGTCGATCGATATGGCAATGATCATCCAGGCCGCAGGCGCAAACATCGGCATGAAGCTCGATGTCCAGCGCGTTCCGTCCGACGGCTATTGGGATAATTACTGGCTGAAGGCGCCGATCCATTTCGGCAACATCAATCCGCGCCCGACGCCCGACATCCTGTTCTCGCTCCTCTATGCCTCGAATGCTCCATGGAACGAGAGCCAGTACAAGTCGGAGAAATTCGACAAGATGCTGATCGAAGCCCGCGGTTTGCTCGATCAGACCAAGCGCAAGCAGATCTACGACGAAATGCAGGTGATGATCGCCGACGAAGCGGGCACCATCATCCCTGCCTATATCTCGAATGTGGATGCCATTTCGAGCAAGGTACACGGATTGGAAGCCAATCCGCTCGGTGGCATGATGGGTTACGCGATGGCGGAATATCTCTGGCTCCAGGCCTGACCGCCGCTGGACATCTCTCCCGGGGACGGCTGGCGCCGCCTCGGGGGATTTTCGTCCCGCAAATGCCATTCGTTCCTTAGAACGCCGCAGGAGCAACTTATTTGAGATCCGAGGTTTCCGTTCTTGTCCTGAACCGGCTTTTCATTGCGATCATCTCCTTGCTGATCGTGTCCTTCGCCGTCTTTTTCGCAACCAGCATGCTGCCGGGAGATACTGCTTCGATCCTGCTTGGCCAGGCGGCCACGCCAGAGGCGGTTGCGGGCTTGCGCAAGGCCATGCATCTCGACGAGCCGGCAATCCTGCGGTTCATGGGATGGCTTTTGGGTCTGATGAGAGGCGACCTCGGCATCTCCTATGCGAATAACATGCCTGTTGCGCGGCTGATCGGCGGCCGCCTGGTGGCGACGTTGGAGCTCGCCGCCATAACGACGCTCGTCTCGGTGCCGCTGGCACTGCTGCTCGGCATTACCTCCGCCATGCTTCGCGGTTCCTATTATGACCGGCTCGTAACCGTCATCTCGATCGGCGTCATATCGGTGCCCGAATTCATGGTCGCGACGCTGGCTGTGTTGCTGTTTGCCGTCTATCTGCGCTGGCTGCCAGCCTTGTCGTCGACAAGCGAGGCCCATACGCTCTTCGATCTCATGAAAATCTATGCCATGCCGGTCATTACGCTCACCTTCGTCATCTCGGCCCAGATGATCCGCATGACCCGGGCAGCGCTTATCGAAACGCTGAAGACCCCCTATGTCGAAATGGCCCTGCTCAAGGGCGCCTCACGCAGCCGCATGGTGTTCAGGCACGCATTGCCCAATGCTCTCGGACCGATCGTCAATGCGATTGCGCTTTCGCTTTCCTATCTCGTCGGCGGCGTGATCATCGTCGAGACCATCTTCAACTATCCGGGCATCGCCAAACTGATGGTGGACGCGGTCGCGACCCGCGATCTGCCGCTGATCCAGAGCTGCGCGATGATCTTTTGCCTTGGTTATCTCCTGCTGATCACCGCCGCCGACATCATTGCAATCCTGTCGAATCCGAGGCTGCGATGACCACGAAAAGCCTGGCCCCCCGCACTCCGTCCCTGTTTGGTTACAACGTCAGCCTCGTTGGCGTCGTCGCCTTCGCCATCATTCTCGGCTGGACGATCATCGCCCTGTTCGCGCCCTATATCGTCCCCTACTCCGTCGGTGACATTGTCGATACAGACTATTTCGGTCCGATAAGCGACCAATTATGGCTCGGTTCGGACTATCTCGGCCGCGACATGCTTTCGCGCGTCCTGATGGGCGCCCGCTACACGGTCGGCATTTCCTTGGCTGCTGTGGCACTTTGCTGTTTTTGCGGCGTGGCCCTTGGCATGACGGCAGCGGTCATCGGCGGATGGTTCGATACGATCCTGAGCCGGTTTCTCGACGCCCTGAACTCGATCCCGAGCAAGCTTTTCGGCCTGGTCGTCGTTGCCGCCGTTGGATCTTCCATTCCCGTCCTGATCATCACGCTCGCCGTCATCTACACGCCCGGCGCCTATCGCTTTGCCCGCGCCCTTGCCGTCAACATCAATACGATGGACTTCATCACGGTTGCGCGTACCCGAGGCGAGAAGGTGGGCTACATCATCGCCTCCGAAATCCTGCCGAACATTATCCGGCCGGTTCTGGCGGATTTCGGCCTGCGCTTCGTCTTTGTCGTGCTCCTGCTCTCGGGCCTTTCCTTTCTCGGCCTCGGCCTGCAGCCGCCCTATGCCGATTGGGGAGCCCTGGTCCGCGAAAACATCGGCGGCCTGCCCTTCGCCGCCCCTGCCGTGGTCGTGCCTTCCTTCGCCATTGCCAGCCTCACCATCAGCGTCAACCTGCTGATCGACAACCTGCCACGCAGGATCAGGGACAGGAGCGCATGACGGTGACCAACCTCGTTGAAATCAGGAACTTGAAAGTCGAGGCCAGGACAGACTCCGGCCGGATCATCGAGATTATCAAGGATGTCAGCTTCGACATAGCAAAGGGCGAAATCATCGCGCTCATCGGCGAAAGCGGCTCGGGCAAGACGACGATTGCGCTGACGCTCATGGGACATGCGCGGGAGGGCTGTCGTATCTCCGCCGGCAAGATCCAGGTCGACGGCCGGGACATGGCCGCACTCTCCGAGAGCGAGCGCGCAAAGGTCCGCGGCACGACGGTTGCCTATATCCCGCAAAGCGCGGCCGCCGCCTTCAACCCGGCCACGAAGATCATGGAGCAGGTGATCGAAGTCACCCGCATTCATCGGCTGATGTCTCCCGAACAAGCGCGTCATCGCGCGATCGAGCTCTTCCGGGCGCTGTCGCTCCCAAGTCCGGAAACGATCGGCGAACGATACCCGCATCAGGTCTCCGGCGGTCAGTTGCAGCGGCTCGCCGCAGCCATGGCGCTGATCGGCGAACCCAAGCTCGTCATCTTTGACGAACCGACCACCGCGCTCGACGTAACGACACAGATCGACGTGCTGAAAGCATTCAAATCCGTCATTCGCGCCGGTGATATTGCTGGCGTTTACGTCTCCCACGACTTGGCGGTCGTGGCGCAGATCGCCGATCGCATCGCCGTGCTCAAGGGTGGTGAAATTCAGGAATTGGCGAAGACTGAAGCGATCCTGACACGGCCGAGCCATCCCTATACGCGCGAGTTGTTGGCAGCCTTCGAGCCGAAGCAGGCCATCCGCGACAGCAAAACAAGGGGGTCGATTGCGCCCGTGCTGAGGATCGACAGCCTGGTTGCCGGCTATGGCGATCTCCAACCCAACGGCCTGCCGGCGGTCTGTGCGGTACAATCGGTAAGCCTCGAGGTGGAGAAAGGCAGAAATCTCGGCATCATCGGCGAATCCGGATGTGGAAAGTCGACGTTGGCGCGTGCAATCGCCGGAATACTGCCGGCCGTGTCCGGCACCATCGGCTTCAATGGCAGCGACATGCATCGCGCCGCCAAATCGCGTACGCGCGACCAATTGCGAGAGATGCAGATCGTCTTTCAATATGCCGACACCGCGCTCAATCCGGCAAAGTCGATCGCCGATATTCTCGAGCGGCCTTTGGCATTTTATCACGGGATAGATCGCAATGCCCGGGAGGCGAGAGTCGATCAACTGCTCGACATGGTGCGATTGCCCCGCGCGCTTCGCTATCGCTATCCGTCGGAATTGTCGGGCGGACAGAAGCAGCGCGTGAATTTCGCGCGCGCCCTTGCCGCCGAACCGCGCCTGATCATCTGCGATGAGATCACTTCCGCCCTCGACACCGTCGTTGCCGCTGCGATCATCGATCTCCTCAAGGAACTGCAGCGTGAGCTGCATTTGTCCTACATCTTCATCAGCCATGATCTCTCGGTCGTCGAGGCAATCTGCGACGAGATCGTCGTGATGTATGGCGGCAAGAAGGTGGAGCAAATCACGCGCGAAGCCGCGAATGCGCCCCGCCACCCCTATTCGCAGCTGCTGTTCGGGTCGGTTCCGAAGCTCGATCCGACCTGGCTCGACAATCTCGTTCAAGATCCGGAACTCAAGCGCGAATATGGGCATGGTTAGAGCGTGATGCCGAAAAATGTCAGGCGATTTCGGACGACATCACACTCTACTTCTTTGATTCTAGAGCGGATTCAGATTTTAGGTCGACTCGACCTAAAATCATTCGGCGCTAGCCGCCGATCTAGCCTCGGAAGGCTTGTTACATGGGAAACAGGCTGGTCAGCGGCATATGCGACTTGACGATCGGTGATTTGAGCACGACGAAGCTGAAATACTTGTCGATGCCGATATCCATATCGGTCAGCCGTTCCATGATGGTCTGGTACTCGCCGATCCCGGCGGTGACGAACTTGATGAGATAGTCGTAACCGCCGGAGACGAGATGGCACTCGATCACCTGGTCGATTTTCTCGACCACGTTCAGGAAGCGGGCAAAATCGATCTGCCGGTGGTTCTTCAGGGTGATTTCGGTAAAGACGGTCAGCGTCTGGCCGAGTTTGGCGAGGTTGATCTGAGCCGAATAGCCTTCGATATATCCTTCCGCCTGCAGCCGCTTGACGCGCATCAGGCATGGGCTGGGCGAAAGAGCCACCAGGTCCGCCAGCTCGACATTGGTGATGCGGCCGTTTCTCTGAAGCTCATAGAGGATTTTGATATCGATCCGATCCAGTTTCATCAGAGGTCCGCCATTGAAAGAGTGCCGGGGAAAGACGGCACAAAATGCTGTTATCACGCAAAATAGAGCGTAGCACATCGCCCTAGCATGTCTATCGGGAAGACAAATCTCCTTTGAAGCACAATAGTTTATAGACTGCATCAATCACGGCATAAAATTTGGCAGGTCGACCATCTCCGGCAACGTCTGGCGAAGCAATGGGGTAGATTTGGTTCGAACCTGGAGATCACGAATGCCTGCACCGCTTTGCCTTGTCGAAAGCTCGCCGATATTGCCGAAGTCCGCCGATGCCGTCGTGATCGGTGGGGGCATTGTCGGCGTTTTCGCCGCATATTATCTCGCTCGGTCGGGTCTGCGCGTCGCCCTTGTCGAAAAAGGCCGGATCGGTGCGGAGCAATCGAGCCGCAACTGGGGGTGGTGCCGGCAGCAGAACCGCGACGAGCGGGAATTGCCGATCGCAACGAAAAGCCTCGATCTCTGGGAGCGATTTGCCGCCGATAGCGGCGAAGACACAGGCTTCCGCCGCTGCGGCCTATTCTATCTCAGCAATGACGAACAGGAGATCGCCGGCTGGGCGCGCTGGCACGACTTCGCCAGAACGGTCGGAGTCACGACATATATGCTCGATGGCGCTGCTGCGACCGAACGTGGCCGCGCCACAGGGCGCATCTGGAAAGGCGGGGTCTTCTCGCCGACCGATGGCACTGCCAATCCGGCCAACGCGGCGCCGGCGGTGGCACGCGCAATCATGAAGCTCGGCGGCACGATCCATCAGAATTGCGCTGCCCGTGGCCTGGAAACGGAAGCGGGACGCGTCAGCGGCGTGATCACCGAAAGCGGCGTGATCCGCACCAAGACCGCGATTCTCGCAGGTGGCGCCTGGGCCTCCTCTTTCTGCCGGCAGTTGGACATCCGCTTTCCTCAGGCCTCCGTTCGTTCGTCCATTCTGGCTGTTTCGGCCGGCGCCGAAGGATTGCCCGATGCCTTGCACACCAGCGGCGTGTCGGTTACGCGTCGCGGCGACGGCGGTTATACGCTGGCGATCAGCGGCCGTGGGCGAGTCGACGTGACGCCGCAACAATTGCGGTTCTCATCGCAATTTATTCCCATGTTCCTCAAGCGGCGAAAAAGCCTGTCGCCCGGCGGCCTCGAAGGCTTTCGCTCCGGTCATGAATCACTGAAGCGTTGGCGGCTCGACCGAGCGACGCCGATGGAGCATATGCGCATTCTCGATCCAAGACCGGACCATGCCACGATCGAACTGACGCATGCGAGAGCCCTGGAACTCCTGCCGGAGCTTCACAAGACGAAGATCACGGCCGCCTGGGCGGGCTATATCGACAGCACGCCGGACGGTGTTCCCGGCATTGGTGAAATCCAGAGCCTTCCCGGTTTTATCCTTGCCGCCGGATTTTCCGGTCATGGTTTTGGCATCGGACCTGGCGCCGGCCATTTGATCGCCGACATCGTGACCGGTGCTGCGCCTATCGTCGATCCGGCGCCCTATCATCCAAGCCGCTTCGCCTCATCCGTTTGGGGCAAGGTCGCTGATTTCTAAAATACAAAAGCTGCGCCGATCTCTTGATTATCGGCCAAGCTTCCGCAGACAGATGGTATCATCGCCAAGGGGCAGCCGCCCCGGAAAGGCGATGGACATGCCTCTACACATCAAACGAATTTACGAACCCGCTGGTAACGGCGACGGCAAGCGCATCCTGGTCGACCGTCTATGGCCTCGCGGCATCAGCAAGAACGACGCCCATATTGACGCCTGGCTGAAAGACCTCGCCCCAAGCGCTGAGCTGCGACGCTGGTTCGGTCACGATCCCAAAAAATGGGATGAGTTTCGCCGGCGCTACCAGGATGAACTCGAGAAGAATTCGAAGGCCGTGGAAGAGCTTAGAGAGCAAATCGGACAATCGACTGCCACACTTCTTTATGGTGCGAGAGACACCGAGCACAATAACGCTGTCGTGCTCATGGACTTCCTCACCAATCGGTAGATCGTTGACCAGCATTGTCATCGCCCGAAGATGGAAGTATGTCGAAACCTCCGCGCGTGTTTCAGGCGACGACCTGAGCCAGGGCATCGTGAGTCGGTAGAAGTCGTGCCATCGCGCTCAACAGGTCCGTCTGCGATATCAGACCAAGGACGCGCCAGTCGGCATCAATGACGATGACTGCATGCGTCCGTCCGTCCGTCAGAACAGGCAGGAGCGAAAGAGCAGGATCGGCCGCATCGGCGACAGCCGGTTTCGATATGGCGTGCGCGATGGTGTCGAGGCCACCTGAGAGTTCGCGCAAGCCGACCGTGCCAATCAGGCGGCCCTCCCGATCCTTGACCGGCAATGTTCGAATATTGTGCTTCAGCAGAAGGTGTCTCGCGTGATCCGGCTCGGCATCCTCACCAATGGCAATGACATCGCGCGACATGATGTCGGCGCAGCTTATGTCCCCATGCGATCGCACCGCTGCCTGCAATTCGACCTGCCGCAAGAGGCGGCTGAGGTCTGCACGATCGATATCGAAGGTCTCGTCCAGTACGCCCAGGGCAGCATCGACGTCTTCTTCCCGAAAGCCCACCCGCAAGGGCGGCGGCAGATCACGTGTCTGATGGGTATTCTCGGCGGGCTTTGCGACGACATGCGGATAATTACGCCTGGAAAGCTTGTGAAACATAAGTCCGAGGCCGACGAGTATGCAGGAGTTCAAGGCAACCGGCACGAACGGAAACAGGAAGCCCCAGCCGGCGACGACCGGGCCGCCGAGAACGGCGGTCAAGGCGGCAGCACCCCCTGGCGGATGCAGGCATCGCGTAAACGACATCGCCCCGATCGCAAGCGAGACGCCGACACCAATCGCAATGATCGGATCGTGGATCAGATAGGCCGCGATGATACCCATCATGGCCGAAATGGTATTGCCGCCGATAATCGACCAAGGCTGGGCAAGCGGGCTTGCCGGAACCGCGAAAAGCAGCACCGCAGATGCTCCCATCGGCGCGACGATGAGCGGAAGGTGCGGCCCTTGCCCGAAGAGATAGCCGCTGATGACTCCGGTAAGGCCGATGCCGATCAAGGCACCAAGGCATGCGATCAGCCGTTCGCGCAAGGTGGCTCCGGCGAGTATCGGGGAAAACAGGCGGAACCGGCTGGCCTCCGCCTTGTGGGACTCTGGACGCTGCATGATGAAACCAGTTTTAGAGAAGGGTATCCCTTGGATGAATGGCAGGACGCGGGCTAGTTCGGCACGAGCGGCAAGCTCTTGCCCTTGGTGGCGCCGAGAACTTCATGAAACGCATCGAACGAACTCGGGCGATCATTCTTGCGGGAGATAAGGATCGTGTCTACGATGGCGAGCTGGTGTGTCGCCGATGTCGCCGGCCAGTGCATGAGATCGAGAACCGACTTTGGCATGACGCCGGCTGCGCTGCCGGTCGCAACACTGGCCAGAATGGCATGATAGGAGCCAAGTTCGGTCGTCGGCAGAGAGCTCGACTTGCGCACCCAGCCTTCTGCAATCCTGCGATAAGTGCATCCGGGCTCGAGGGCAGCAATCGATCCGACGCGCAAATCGGCAGCCGACCGGATCGGTGGATGCCCGGATGGCAGCAGGAGCAGCAGAGCCTCGGCAAATACCGGTTCGGCTTCGAGCTGCTTGAGTTCAGCCGCGAAACTTGGATCTTCATCCAGCATTGCTTTTGGCGGCCGGGCGATCAGCGCACAGTCCAGAACATCGCGCAGAACATCTTGAGCAAGATCGCGGGAAGCGCCAAGCGTCAGCTGGAGCGATACATCCGGCCACATATGATTGAACTGGCTAAGTGCGGCGGGCAGTCGGCTTGCTGCCGTGCTTTCCATCGTTCCCAGGCGCAATGTACCCGACGGGCGCTGGGGCCTGACCGCCTGACGCGCCTCGAGCGCGAGCGCGGCAAGTCGATTGGCGTAGACCTGAAAGGTCTCGCCTTCTTTCGTCAGCGTCATCTTCTTGCCGTCGCGGCTGAAGAGCAGGACGCCCAGATGGTCCTCCAACTGCTGGATACGCGTCGTCACATTCGACGGCACCCGTCCCACGGCCTTCGCAGCCTTGGTCACGCTGCGGTCGCTGGCCACGGCAAGGAAGATCTCGATTGATGAAAGGTCCAACGAAAAGATCTCGATTCAGGAATTAAGTTATCTTATCATTCCCTATATAAAAATCATTGTCGCAGCTCAAGCATGTTTCGGCATCGAGCCGGGGAATGGAGTTCTGACGGGCAGATGGCAAAATCAGATCGACATCAAACCGGCGAGGCAATCCGCGAATACGCGTCGCCTGCCTGCATGCTGCACGAGGTCGACCCAGCCTATAGCGGCATTTCACCCGATGAGAACCGGATCTCGGATATTTTCGCGTGGCGAAAGGCCGAACGGCAGAGGCTGATCGGCGCGCGAAAGGCGCTGCCAATCGCAAAGCGAGAAGAATATACAGGCGCGATTGCCAGCTATCTCGATCAGATTATCACCGATATCGACGGCAAACATATCAGCCTGTTCTGGCCCTTCTCGGGAGAGCCGGACTTGCGAGGATGGATGGTGGCCTTGGCGGCACGCGGCGCGGATTGCCTGTTGCCGGTCGTTGTCGCCAAGGCAACTCCCCTGATATTCCGATCATGGAAAACGGGAGAGCGGCTTGAACGCGGGGTATGGAACATTCCAGTGCCGGCAGAGGGCAAGGAAGTAATCCCAGATATCGTCATAGCGCCCCTTGTCGGCTTCGATACAGCCTGCTACCGACTTGGTTATGGAGGCGGATTTTTCGACAGAACCCTTGCTGCCCTCGAGCACAAGCCTTTGGTCATCGGCGTCGGCTTCGAATCGCAGAGGATCGACACCATCCGCCCGCTTGCTCATGACATTCCGATGGACGTGATCGTCACGCAAGCGGGACTGCGCTATCGATGATCTCAATACCCTTTTCCTGGCGGGCATCGAGCCTGCCGATTCCGCCGGGGTGCTGAACGGAGCGGCAGATCGCCGCACAAACGGGCAGCGGTTCATGCCTGGGCTCCGATATACCCGGCCGGATCAACACCTGCACCTATTGGCACATGAATTGCGTCTCTACGATCGATCCATCGGAAGAGACGATATTCATGCTGTCCATTCTCCTGCCGCTACTTTTGAGCATTTCCCTCGGTTTGAGCTGGAACAGGTTTCTGCTGACCTTCGCAAGCCGCGGTGACAGTCTTCAAAACCAGATGCCGGTTACGATGGTCGCGGCGGCAGTCAGTCTGACGGCCCTTGCATTGTCCTTTGCCGATAGGGGACTGTTGCTGGGAAGTGCCATCGTCTTGCTCGGCCTGCTGCTCGCGGCCATCAGCAAGAGCCTTTCCCACCCGGCTGCCATTGTGGCGCTTTCCGCCGTCAGCCTTGCGGCCTATCTCCAGTTTACGGGGTACCACTGAGCCACTGATATCGGCACGGTATTCCAAGCATATATCGAGTCCGACGTTGAAATCGGAGATTTCCGCGACATCAGGCCCAGCGTCGGGGCTGGGCGCGGATCATCGGCCGCCATACGATCTTCGTCGACGATCGAGATCCTTTGGCCTATGGTTTCCAGATCAAATAGAAGAGGTCTGTCCGTCGAGGCATTGCATGAAATCCGTCAAACAAGAAGCTAAGCACGATCCCTTGAAGGTCGGATTCATCCTCGCGCGATCATTTACGCTTTCCGCCTTCGCTCTATTCGTGGATACGCTGAGATTGGCGAGCGACGAAGCCGATAAATCGGGCAGGGTGCTGGCCGATTGGCAGGTATTGGGTAGCACCCGGCATTTCATCACCTCCAGCTGCGGCGTTCAGGTCGCACCGACATCGGACTTTATCGACCCAAAGGAATTCCATTACATTGTCGTCGTCGGTGGACTTTTGAACACGGACATCACGATTGACAATCAGACCGCCGATTATCTGAAGAAAGCCGCGGCTCAAAAAATCCCGCTGATCGGCGTTTGCACCGGCACCTTCATTCTGGCGCGCCTCGGCCTGATGAAAACACACCAGACCTGCGTGAGCTGGCTGCACTACCAGGCCTACCGCGAGCAATTCCCCGAAAACCCCGTTCGCTCCGATCGCCTGTTCAATCTCGACCGGAGCCGCGGATCGTGCGCTGGCGGAAGCAGCGCCGCCGATATGGCTGCCTTTCTTGTCAGGCGGCACATCAGCCGTGACGCCGAACGAAACGCGCTTGAAGTGCTGCAGATCGAGCGCGCCCGATCCGGGCTGGATATTCAGCCGCGTAAGCCACTCGCAATCGAATGCCGGGACCCACGCCTCAAGGCCGTGCTGATTACCATGGAGAGCCATATCGAGGACGTGGTGCCGACCGAAGATCTTGCCGCATCGGTCGGATTGTCCCGGCGGCAGCTCGAACGTCTGTTCACCGAGGAAATGAAAACCTCTCCCGGCGCCGTCTACACCCGCATTCGCATGGAACGGGCCAAGCAGCTGGTTCTCCAGACAGAGGCGCCACTCATTGAAATCGCACTGGAGGTCGGCTTCGACAGCGCCTCCCATTTTGCGAGGCTCTTTCGCCGGCTCTACGGACAATCTCCCACGGAGTTACGGCGCGCGCATGCCTGAAGCTGCCGTGGGAATCAGAAGGGGCGATGACTGCCATGTTCGCCAAAGGAACTCCCGATGAGGAAGGAGCCTGAACTCAGGTAGGTGGTTTCTCGGCGACACGGCGCGCATATGTGGATCATGCGCGCAGCGGCATCATTCAACATCCAGGTCAAAGAAATGCTGGGTCGCCAGAGCTGCGGCCCCCCGCGCCCAGGAGCCCGGCACCCAATCGGGAAGTAATTCCGGCATATTCAAAAAGACATATTTCGCCATCGAACGGCGGATCGGCTCGAGGATCGCCTCACCAAACTGCATGGCTTCGCCGCCGGCGATAAGAACCTCGGGATCGAACAGGTTCACCAGATCAGCCAGATGGCGCCCGATCAGCTCCCCCGCCTCTGCCATGACCTGGAGGGCCGCCGGATCGCCGCCGTCGATTGCGGCTGCGAATTCGTCGCGATTGGCCTTTGCGCCCCTTTGTCGGCCCCAGTCCTCGATCATGGCAGCCTCGGCTGTATGAGCCTGAAGGCAACCCCGTCTGCCGCATTCGCAGAGCCGTCCGCCGGGAACCGTGATGATGTGGCCGAGCTTCCCGGCCAAGCCATGGCTTCCGTGATAGATTTCCCCCCCCATGACCAGCGACGATCCGACACCGGTACCGACGGCGATCGTCGCGAAATTGCTATAATTGCGGCCTGCGCCGAAGAGCCGCTGTGCGACGGTGAAGGCGCTGATGTCGTCGTCGATCCAGACCGGGACATGGACCCGCTCACGCAGCAGTTCGGGAAAAGCAAGATCCCGCCAGCCGAAGCGCGGGCTCTGAACGCAGATGCCTTTGACCGCATCCACCTCGCCGGGGATGGACACGCCGACCCCCATGACCGGCGATCCGGTGCGGCCGGCATCAGCAAGAAGCTTCGGGATCGCCGCCACAATCGCCTCGACCATCGTTTCCGGCAACGTGTTCGGCACGGGCATATCGAAGGAGGCAATCGGCGTCGTGGCGAGGTCGGTCAGAACACAGTCGATGCTGTCGTGGCGAAGCTTGAAGCCAACAGCCAGGTGCCCATCATAATTGATATCGACGGGCACGGGCCGCCGCCCGGTCGCGCCGGTCTGAGCTTTTCCCTCGACGACGAGTCTCTCCTCGACCAGTTCCGTGACGACGAAAGTCACCGCCGCCGGGCTGAGGCCTGTCACCGTGGCGATTTCGGCACGCGGCATCGCTCCACGGCTTCGCAGCAGGTTGAGAATGAGCCGCCGATTAAGGGCTCGGGAGGTACCAGGGTTGCCGCGCACGGAGATCCTTAAATTAATTTTGTAAATTAACTATTGTCGCTTCTCGGAAGATACGGTATGCAATAGCACATGGCAATGGAGGAATGTCTGCTTGTATCAGCACAGGCAGAATTGCCGGTTTATTGCGTAATTTCTGAAGGTTAGCGGCTGCCTGCATCTGTAGGCGGGCCTGGATTGATGTGCCTCGGGAGGAAAAAGATGGCATCGAAGAACGAACTTTCACTTATCAATGCAATCAACGCGTCTCGGCGCCAGTTCATGATCGGCACGGGCGCTGCCCTGGCGACCACGGCGCTTTATCGCCCGGCAATTGCCAATGGCGGCGAAGTGACGATCATTTCGGATATCGGCAATGCCGGACAGCGGGCCGTCCTTGACCGCATCGCCGCTGATTTTACCAAGAAGACGGGGACGAAAGTCACCATCAACAATATGGATCACGAGGCACATAAGACCGCTATCCGCAGCTACCTCGTCGTGGGCGCCCCCGATATCTGCTTCTGGTTCTCCGGCAATCGAATGAAGGCTTTCGTCGATCGCGGACTGTTCGACGACATTTCCGACCTGTTCGTGAGGGAAAGCTATAGCGACAAGCTGGGCGCCACGATGACGGCCGTCACCGTCAACGGCAAGCAGTATGGTCTGCCGCTCGGCGGCATTCTCTGGGGCCTTTTCTATCGCAAGGACGTTTTCGCCGAGAAGGGCTGGACGGCGCCGAAGAACTGGGACGAATTCCTGAAATTCGGCGAAGCGGCGAAATCCGCCGGCATGACACCGATCAGCATGGGTACGAAGGAACTCTGGCCGACCGGAGGCTGGTTCGACCACATGAACCTGCGCATCAACGGTCTCGACAAGCATCTCGCCCTCATGGAAGGCAAGATCCCCTATACCGACCCGATGCTGAAGACGGTCTTCGACAAATGGGAAGAACTCATCAAGGCCAATTTCTTTTCCGCAAGCGGCCCATCCTTCGGCTGGGAACAGGCGGGCGCGGCTCTCGCACAGAAGAAGGCGGCGATGATGGATCTCGGAGGCTTTATCAAGTCCGCCTTCCCAGCAGGCGACGAGGCCCAGATCGCCTTCGCCCCCTTCCCGGAAATCGTATCCGGCGTCGAACGCTATGAGGATTTCTCGGTCAACTCGGTGCACATCCCGGCCAAGGCGAAGAACCGGCAAGGTGCGCGCGATTTTCTCGCCTACTTCTACCAGCCTGACAATCTCGGCGCATTCCTCGAAGCCGAAGGCACCATTCCGCCGCGCAACGATTGCCCGCCGAGCAAGGACCCCTTGGTCAACATCGCCGTGGAATCGCTCAAGGGCGTGAAAGGTACTTCGCAATATTATGACCGCGACACCGATCCGGACATGGCGCAGGACGGCATGAAGGGCTTCCAGGAGTTCACGGTCAAGCCCGAGCGTCGCGACCAAATCCTGGCGCGGCTCGAAAAGACCCGCGCGCGCATTTTCAAATAGTCCTCCCCGACCAAGGCGCGGCGGGCATCGGCTTTAAGCCCTCACCCCGCCGCGCCTGCCTTGAAAAGCCCGCACCTTGCGAAGTGCCTCGAATTATCGAACCAAGAAGTCTGAGCCATGTGGAAAAAACACAGGAACTGGCTGACGCCTGTCCTCTTCATCGTGCCGGGATGCATCCTGTTCGGAACGATCATCATCGCTTCCTCGGTGGAATCGATCTGGATTTCATTCTTCAATTGGGATGGCGTCGGGCAGAAGAGCTGGGTGGGACTGGCAAACTATTCCGAACTCTTTGCCGATCCGCAATTCTACGTCTCGCTGAAGAACAACATCATCTGGCTCGTCATGTTCATGGCGGCGCCGCCGCTTGGACTGGCGCTGGCGCTGCTCGTCAACCAGCAGATCGCCGGCATGCGGATCTTGAAGTCGCTTTTCTTCATCCCGCTCGTGCTTGCGACGGTCACGGTCGGCGTCGTGTTCGGCTGGGTCTATGATCCGAACTACGGGCTTCTTGCCCTCATCTTCAATCTCTTCGGCGCGACGGCGCCTGCCCTGCTCGCGGATGAGCATTTCGTCACTTTCGCCGTGGTCGCCGCCGCGCTCTGGCCGCAGATCGCATTTTGCATGGTGCTCTTTCTTGCAGGCCTCAACAATCTGAGTTCCGATATCATCGGGGCCGGACGTGTCGATGGCGCCCGCGGCTGGAACATGCTCTGGCACGTCGTTCTGCCGCAATTGCGCCAGGTGGGTTTCATCGCTCTTGCCGTGACCGTTGTCGGCGCCTTGCGATCCTTCGACATGATCGCGGTGATGACATCGGGCGGTCCCTTCGGCTCGTCGGAGGTGTTGGCCTACCAGATGTACGAGCAGTCGATCTTCTCCTATCGCTTCGGCTACGGCGCGGCGATCGCCACCATCCTCTTTGCAATCATGATCGTTTTCATCACCTGGTATCTGCGCGTCATGGTGCGCATGGAACGGGAGACACGCTGATGTATCCTCGCCCGATCCCCGAAGAAAAGCCCGCGCTTCGCGGCCTTTATGCCGCCTTCGTCGGCCTGATCCTCATACTCTGGCTGCTGCCGCTCTTTGCCGTCATGCTGACGGCGGCCAAGACGGCCGATGAAATCATGGCAGGCAAATACTGGACGTGGCCCGAGCATTTCAATCTCGTCGAGAACTTCCAGTCCGTCTTCCAGCAAACGAACATGTGGGGCTATTTCATCAACAGTCTCATCATCACCATGCCCTCGGTGCTGCTGGTCCTCGTATTCTCGACGCTGACCGGCTATGTGCTTGCCCGCTATAATTTTCGCGGCAATGCCCTGCTCTTCTCGCTCTTCGTCGGCGGCAACTTCCTGCCTGCGCAGATCATGATGATCCCGGTGCGCGATCTCATGGTTTCGGTCGGCCTATACGACACCTATTTCGCGCTGATCATCTTCCATGTCGCCTTCCAGACCGGCTTTGCGACGCTGTTCATGCGCAATTTCATCGCGGCTCTGCCGGACGAGTTGTTCCAGGCGGCGCGCGCGGAAGGCGCCTCCCCCTGGCAGACGATGCGCCACGTCGTTCTACCGCTGATGCGGCCGGCGCTCGCCGCCCTTGCGATCCTGATCTTCACCTTCGTCTGGAACGATTACTTCTGGGCAATCGTGCTCACACAGAGCGACGTCGTGAAACCGGTAACGGCGGGCCTGAACAATCTCAGAGGCGAGTGGACGTCCGCCTGGAATATCGTGGCGGCGGCAACCTTGTTCGTCGCCGTCCCGCCGGTCCTGATGTTCTTCCTGATGCAGAAGCATTTCATCGCGGGCCTGACCATGGGCGCCGTCAAAGGCTGACATGTCCCGCACCGCGTGAACAGATTTGGAGTATCACTCATGAGCCATGTAAAGCTGATCGATATCGACAAACATTATGGCGGCTACCACGCCCTGCGTTCAATCAATCTTTCCGTCGACAAGGGCGAGTTCATCGTCATGGTCGGCCCGTCGGGCTGCGGCAAATCCACCACGCTGAAGACGATCGCCGGGCTCGAAAGCATCAGCTCGGGCGAGATTTGGATCAACGGCCGCAACGTCACGCGCGAGGAGCCGGGCGATCGCGGCATTGCCATGGTCTTCCAGTCCTACGCGCTTTATCCGCATATGACGGTTGCCGAGAACATGGGCTTCGGCCTGAAGATGGCGAAGCGCCCGCAAATCGAGATCGACGCAGCCGTCAAGCGGGCCGCTGACATCCTTAGAATATCCGATCAACTCGACAAGCGCCCGAAGCAGCTTTCGGGCGGCCAGCGCCAGCGCGTCGCCATCGGCCGCGCCATCACCCGCTCGCCGGAGGTCTTCCTTTTCGACGAGCCGCTCTCCAATCTCGATGCTGCGCTGCGCACGCAGATGCGCGTGGAGCTTTCGACCCTACACCAGCAGCTCGGCTCGACGATGATCTACGTGACGCACGATCAAGTCGAGGCAATGACCATGGCGAGCCGCATCGTTGTGTTCAACAAGGGTATCATCGAGCAGGAAGGCGCGCCGCTCAATCTCTATCACAATCCGGCAAACCAATTCGTCGCTGGCTTCCTGGGTGCGCCACGGATCAATTTCATCAATGCAAAGCTCGTTTCCCTTCGCGACGGTGTGGCTGAAGTAGCACTCGAAGGCGGCGGCGCGACGGTCATGGTTCCCGTTGCCGACGTCGGCGATCTTAAGGCTGAGTCCCATCTCACCCTGGGCATTCGGCCGGAATCGCTGAAGATCGGCCCCTCCACCGAGGAGGTCGCCATCTCCTTGGACGGCAAGGTCCGGCTGGTCGAGCAGCTCGGCCGCGAAACCATTCTTTATGTCGATGCAGGCCCGCTTGCCACGATCGGTTCGGAAAGCGGCACGCGCAATTTCACCGTTCAGCTCGGTAACGCCACGAGCTTTTCGGCTGGCGAGCAGGTCAAGCTGTCCGCCTCGACATCCTCCCTTTACCTCTTCGGCCCCGATGGCAGAACCCTCAGCCGGCCGAAGTCAATCATTGCCTCTCTGTAAGAAAGCTTGTGACCTCATGAAAGTTTTGGAAAGAAAGCCGCTCTCTGTCTGGCGGACGCTCAATCTCGACAGCTTCATGGTCGGTGTGCCGCATTATCCCGAACATGTCGACGAGAGCTATTGGGACCGCGATGCCGAACGCATGGCCGCTGCCGGTTTCAATACGGTTCGCATGGCGGAATTCGCATGGCATATCATGGAGCCGCATGAAGACCATTTCGACTTCTCGCTCTTCGATAAGGCGATTGCCGGCCTGGCCAAGCACGGCATTAAGACCATTCTCTGCACCCCGACGGCAACGCCGCCGCGCTGGCTGACAGCAAGATATCCGGAAGTCCTGCGCGTCGATGCCAATGGCAGGCAGGCAAGCCATGGATCGCGCCAGCATTGCGATACGACGAGCCCGGTGCTGCGCCTGCACAGCCAGCGCGTTACCCGCGCCATGGCCGAGCATTACCGGGATAACCCTGATGTCATCGGCTGGCAGACGGATAACGAGCTGAACACGACGACCTCCGAAAGCTACTCGACATCGGCGCTCATCGAATTCCAGAAGTTCTGCCGCGCGAAATACGGCACGATCGGAGCCCTGAACTTCGCCTGGGGTGGCGATTTCTGGGCAACGGCCTATCAGACATTCGACCAGATCGTCTTCCCGAAGCCGATGAACCCGTCTTTCTCCAGCCCCGGACACGTGCAGGACTATCATCGCTTCCTCGCCTTCGCGACGGCTCTCTTCCAGCACGATCAGGTGGAAATCTTGAGGGCGACCAATCCGGCATGGTTCATCTTCCACAATCTCGGCAACCTCGCGGACATCGATTTCCGCGGCCAGTTCGGCCAGGATCTCGATTTCATCGGCTTCGATATCTACCCCTTCCTCTATGACGAGATGCGCCGCGGGGGCGGTCACGCGATCACGCAGGCCTTCCATCTCGATCAATGCCGCGCCTATTCCGGCAATTTCATCGTTCCGGAACAGGCCTCCGGCCTCGGCAGCCAGCCAGGCTTTTCCTCCTCGGTGCCGGAGCCCGGCGAGATGCGCCGCATGGCGATGACTTCCGTTTCGCGCGGCGCTGACGGCCTGATGTTTTTCCGTTGGCGGCCGGCGCATTTCGGCGCAGAAATCTACTGGAACGGCATTATCGACCACGATGACGTTCCACGCCGCCGTTACGAGGAAGCCAAGCAATTCGCATCCGACATCCGCAAGATCGAGGACAAGCTGCTCGGCACCACGGTTCGCATGGATATTGCCATCGCCGGCGCGGATTTCGACAATCAGGAAGCCTACAAGACCTATGCGATCGGCCTGCCAAGCCCGATGCAGGATGCCGCCCATCTGCACCGGGCCTGCTATCAGGCCGGTATCGCCTGCGGCTTCATCCATCCGGAAGATGATCTCTCGCGCGTCAAGGCGCTCTATGTTCCCCATTGGGTCATGTGGAAGGAAGAGTGGTCGCCAGCAGTGGAGAAGTTTGTCGCCGATGGCGGCACGCTCATCCTGTCGGCGATGACAGGCACCCGCGACGACAACAATCATATCATCCGCACCCAGGCACCGGGCAAAGCGCTCTCGGAGCTTTCGGGCGTGCATGTCTATGAATTCGGTCCTGTCTCCGCCCCGAGTGCGGATGGGTTGTTCAGCGGCTTCCGCGAGGGCGGTATCGGCAACCACCAACCCTCCCCGCGCCCGCCGGCATCCTCGGCCTCACGCAAATATGCCTATACGATCGGCAATCGTCAGCTCGAGGCCGGGCACCTTTACGAGAAGCTGGAAACGACCGCAGATACCGAGATCATCGGCCGCTGG
The DNA here is from genome assembly GCA_900472485.1 of Hyphomicrobiales bacterium. Taxonomy (GTDB): domain Bacteria; phylum Pseudomonadota; class Alphaproteobacteria; order Rhizobiales; family Rhizobiaceae; genus Rhizobium. The sequence continues at coordinate 310,784 of UCII01000002.1, read as the reverse complement.
TCCGACCGCTTCCTGGAAGGCACGCCGATGCTGACGCGCCGCCGGCATGGCAATGGCCAGGTCTACTACCTCGGCACCTACCTTACCGCGCCGCTTGCGGAGGTTATTCGCGAGGTACTCGTCAGCAACGGCGTTGCCGCGCCGCTGGTGCAGGATCTGCCTAATGGCGTCGAAGTGTCACTGCGCGAGGGTGGCGGCAGGAGGCTGCTGTTCGTGCTCAATACCGAGCATGAAACGAAGATCGTCAATCTGCCTGCAGGTACCGACCTGCTGACCGGCAAAGCCATATCAGGTGCGACCGAGCTCGCCGGCTACGCCGTATTGGTGATCGAGCAATCAGTCTGATACCAACTGTGACGTCTCCGGCGCCGAGGATGCAACTTCGGCGCCGACGTTTAGCCGCGCAGCGAATTGAAGTGCCGCATCATACGCTCAGCTGCCGGACGGATGCCGGTGAACAGTTCGAACGCCTTCACCGCCTGGAATACCGCCATGCCGCCGCCGTCGAGAACACGGCACCCTGTCTGCCGGGCGAATTTCACCAACTCGGTCTCGATCGGGAAATAGACGATTTCGGCGACCCAAAGACGATCGGATAGAAGTTGCGCGTCGAGCGGCAACCCGGGATGAGCGGCCATGCCGGTCGGCGTTGCATGAACCAGACCATCAGCTGCATCCAGCGCCGCAGCAAGGTCATGACCGACCGAGAAACGGCAAGCGGCATGTGCCGGCTGAAGTTGGTCGACGAGGGCCCGCGCGCGCAAAGGGTCGAGATCGAATATCTCTACGGAATGCGCGCCCATTTCAGCCACCGCATGGGCAACGGCAACGCCGGCGCCGCCAGCGCCCAGCTGCACGACACGGGCGAGCGAAACGCCGGCCAACCCGCGCCTAAAGCTTTCGGCAAAACCCCACCAATCGGTATTGTGGCCAATCCTGCGGTTCCCTTGGAAAACGACCGTATTGATGGATCGCAGCGTCTGGGCATCGGGCGAAAGCTCGTCCACCAGCGCGACGGCAGCCTGCTTGCAAGGGTGAGTGATATTGAGGCCGGCAAACCCCCGCGCCTCGGCTTCGTCGATCAAAGCCGGCAGATCCGACACGGAGAGACCACGTGTATCCAGGTCAATAAGATCGTAGCGATAGGACAGGCCGCAATGCTCGCCTTCACGCATATGCATGGCCGGCGTCAGCGATCTGCCTATCCCGGCGCCGATCAATCCGACATGAAGTTGACGAGGAACAATGGCGGCTTGAGTGTTCAATCTTTCCTCCCGAGCAGCAAAACAAAGCCATGCTGCAGGCCTGCCTGCAAAATGTACGAACTAGTACGTAAAGTCAATATGAGGCGTGATGGAGCACCGCGGGAAAACGCCAAAGCCAATCAGATGACGCCGCGCCTCGTCAGGCCATTTCGAAGGAAGGATGCCTCAGAAATGCAAGGATCGCATCGACGATTAGGGACTTGTGCCGCTTCTTCAAGGCTTCGGACGACAGGTCACGCTCGAAGATCGCCCCGAAAGTATGCCGATTGGAAACGCGAAAGAAGCATTGGGCGCTGATCATCATATGCAGATCGACGGGGTCTACCCTGCGCACGAAGCTGCCATCGGCGTAGCCCCGTTCAAGGATGTCCGTGATGATATCGATGACGGCAATGTTCATCTGCGACAGGACGACCGAACGCTTCATATGTTCGGCGCGATGAATGTTTTCGATACTGACCAGCCGTACGAAATCCGGATTTTGATCATCGTGATCGAAGGTGCTTGCGATCAATTGCGCCATAGCCTGAACGGGCGGCATGTTTTCGAGATCGAGCTCGCTCTCCAGCGTGCGGATCTTCGTATAGGCCTGTTCGAGAACGGCAAGATAAAGCCCTTCCTTGCTGCCGAAATAATAGTAGATCATGCGCTTGGACGTCTTGGTGCGCTCGGCGATCTCATCGACGCGCGCACCGGAAAAACCGGCTGCAACGAATTCCTCGGTGGCGATCTTGAGAATATTTTCCTTGGTCGCGTCTGGATCGTTCTTTCGCGTAAGACGCTCGATCTTGGCCGCTTGCGCTTTGGTCATGCCTTGCCCGTCTTCCTGGGTCTGTCCCTGCCCAACATTGAAGATCGAAGCTTTAACACAGGCTTCACGCGAATGGGGAGAGCCTAAAGTTTCGGCAGACCAATCGGCCGCAGGTGACGCCTGAGCGCAGCAATGCGGAAAATGGCATTCGCGGCACCATATCCACGATAGCCGCCGCGCTGGACGATTTCGAAGAAGAAGCCTTCGCCGTAGGTGGGGCTGTAAAGCTGGAAATATTCGCCGTAATCGTCGCGGTCATAGAGGATGTTGTGCGCCTTCAGGCGGTCCGTGAAAGCCGGCTCCAGGCCGAATCTCGCCTCCAGATCGTCATAATAGTTGGGCGAGATCATCAAAGTGGCAAAGCCGTTGTCCGACAGGGCGGCCGCAGCGGCAAAGATATTATCGGTCGCAAAGGCCAGGTGCTGGATGCCGGAGCCAAACGTTTCGGCGATGAAGTGCCCGGCGAGCGTGTTGCGGTTTTCAGCGCCGTTCAGCGTGATGCGCAAGCTGCCCGGCTCGTTTTCGACGACCTGGCTGCGAACGACGCCGGCGGGATCGATAATGTCGACCATCGGTGTCTTATGTGCATTCAATATCGCGGTATAAAAAAGCAGCCAGGTCAGCAACTCCTCATATTTCATCGTTTGCGCAACATGGTCTATGCCCGTCAGCCCGACAGGCCGCAAATCGGTATCGTCATTGACCGGATCGAATTCGATCTCCCATATGCGGCCGAGCGCGCTCCTGCGATCGAGGAAATACAGGATGCCGCCGCCAACGCCCCTGACGCCAGGCATTTCGATCTCGCCGGGATTCAGTGGTTGTTCAAAACGTTCGGCACCCAGCGCCACGGCCCGCGCGACTGCGGCTTCGGCATCATCCACCCATAACCCCATCGCATAGGCCGACTGCCCGTGCAAAGCGTAAGAAGCGCCCGCAAACCCGTCCGGATCGGTATTGACGACCAGATTGATGTCGCCTTGCCGGAAGACATCGACGCGCTTGCTCTTGTGGCGCCCGACATGGCGAAAGCCCAGTGCGCGCAGCCGATCAGAAAGGCCGGACGCCTCGGCTTCGTCGACAGTAAATTCGACAAAGGCAACGCCGTCCACCTCGGCCCGTGCCGGCATCGGCGGCAAGGTAAGACTGCTGTTCTCCGCACGGCGAACCTGGTCGCCGAGATAGATGAGCGACCGCCTGCCATCGACGGCGATGGCGGTCGGCGAACCGCCGCGAAACTGGTCGTTGAAAATCTCCAGCGAGAGATAGCCGTCGTAACCCGTCGCAGCGACGGCCTTCATGAATTCGAGCACAGGAAGGTCGCCCTCCCCTGGCATGTTGCGGAAATGGCGGCTCCAATAAAGGAGATCCATGTCGATCAACGGCGCATCGGCAAGCTGGATGATGAAGATCTTCTCTTTCGGGATCGACCGGATCGAATTGACGTCGATCTTTCGCGAAAGCGTATGGAAGCTGTCGAGAATGAGACCGATATTCGGATGATCGGCTCGACGGACGATTTCCCAGGCATCGCGGTGGTCGTGAATATGCCGACCCCAGGCAAGCCCTTCATAGCCAACGCGCAAGCCGCGTTTGGCGGCCCTCTCGCCGAGCTCGAAGAAGTCGGCTGCGGCACGATCGATCCCGCCCAACGCCACTGACGAGACATTCGAACAAACGAGAACGAGGTCGGTCCCCATTTCCTGCATCAGGTCGAACTTGCGTTCGGCACGATCAAAGGTTCGGCTGCGCAAGGGTTCGGGCATGCCTTCAAAGTCCCGGAAGGGCTGAAAGAGCGTAATCTCCAGCCCATGATCCCTCACCATCTGACCGACCTGACGCGGTGATTCATCGAAGGCGAGGAAGTCGTTCTCGAAGATTTCGACGCCATCGAAACCTGCCTTGGCAATGGCCTGAAGCTTTTCCTTGAGGTCACCGCTGATCGAAACGGTCGCAATCGAGGTTTTCATCGTTTCATCCCGTTACTTGACGATTTTCAACAAACTCATCCGCGATCGCGACACGTCATTGCTGCTCAGATCGGGACTGGCCGTTAGATCGCCCGATCGGCGTGGCGAACGGCAGCTGCCAAGCGTCGTTCATCCCTGCCAAGTTGATCGATCGGCGTCCTGTAGGTCTCCGTCGCGGTTGCCGCGGAAATGGCGGCAATCAAGGCTGTGATCGACGTAAACACGGCGACCGGCACCCAGCCCATCGGCCCTGTGCTCATCACAGCTGCGCTGATGGTCGGCGCGAAGCCGCCGAGCGCAAAGCCGATCTGTGTGCCGACCGCCATGCCTGACAGACGCACACGGGTGTCGAACATTTCCGCATAGAGCGCCGGCCAGATGCCGTTGGAGGCGCTGTAAACCACGCCGGAAAGCAGGATGCCGAGGACGAAGACGAGCAGGAGATTGTTCTGGCTGATGGCCCAGATGTAGGGCCAGATCAGCACTGCGCAGCCGACGGCGCCAAAGATGAACACGGGCTTGCGGCCGATGCGGTCTGCGAGAATGGCCCAGGCGGGAATCGCGCCCAGCGCCACGATATTGGCAAGCACCAGAACGGTCAGCATCGTCGAGCGATCGATATGCATGGTGTTGACGGCATAGGATAGTGTGAAGACGCTGAAGATCGTGCTGACGACGGAAATAAGCGCCGCAAAGATGATGCGCAGGACATCTGCCCAATAATTGGTGAGCAGCGAGAGGAGCGGCAGTTTTGTGACCGCGCCCTTCTTGGTCTCCTCCAGAAAAGCCGGAGTTTCCGCAAGCGTGCGGCGAACCCAGAATCCGACGATGACCACCACGAAGCTCAGGAAGAACGGGATACGCCAACCCCATGACATCAATGCGGTTTCATCGAGCTTTCCAAGCGGAATGAAGACCAATGTTGCAAGGATCAGTCCGGCCTGAGTTCCGCTCAGCGTGAAGCTGGTGAAGAAGGCGCGTCTATTTTCAGGCGCGTGCTCGAGCGTCATGGAGCTGGCGCCGGCCTGCTCGCCGGCAGCCGAAATGCCTTGCAGCAAGCGCGCCAGAACCAGAAGAATGGGCGCCACGATGCCAGCCTGACTATAGGTTGGCAGGCACCCGATGATGAAAGTCGAAAAACCCATAAGGAGCAGGGTGAAGGTAAGCACCTTCTTGCGGCCGAATTTGTCGCCGATATGACCCAGGACCACTGCGCCCAGGGGCCGCATGATATAGGCAACGCCAAAGGTCGCGAAGGAGGCAATCGCCGCCGTTTGCGGGTCTTCCGCCGAGAAGAATATCTTCGGGAAAATGAGCGCTGCTGCCGTACCGTAGACGAAGAAATCATAATATTCGACGGCGCTTCCCAACCAGCTCGCAAGAGCCGCGCGCTTGGGTGTCTTATGTTCGATTTGTGTTTTCATGGTCGTTCCTCCCCAGAGCATTCGAATGTCAAGGACATATCGCAACCGAGCGCATCCGGCCTCCGCCTGCACCCGCTTGCAAGGACATCCGAGATCATCCTGACAGTCTTCGATGCTGCACAACGCAGCACCGTCACTCCTCGTCAATAATAATGTACGAACTAGTTCGTTTTGTAAAGCGCCAGCAACCTGTCGTCCCGCAGCGCGTTGTTGCGAGCAATAGAAACAATGCGTTGAAGCAGCTTGCTACGTCACAGCCTGAGCCGGTGAAGGCCTTGCGGTCGGACTGAGCGCGCCTGCAGAGGCCGCATCATTATTCGTTGAAAATCTTGAAGGTCAGGCAATATGAGCCGGACCAAGGTAGTTCCTTCTCGCCTGGTACATGTAGAAGATAGGCGAGTACGGCGTGCCCACCGATCATCCCGCGACCCGCGGGTTACCGGCCGGCCTCGTTGCCATCTGCCAGCGGCACGAACAATCCAAGCTTGACGTCACGCAGCACCACATTCGTATGCATGCGCCGGATCTGCGGATTTTCCGCCATGATCATGGCGGCGATGTCGTCATAATGCTCGACATCCCTGGCAGTGACGATTGCAATGAGGTCGACGGCGCCGGTGACGTAATAGACCTGCTGGATATGATCCTGCTTTTCCGCCCAAAGGCGGAACTTGGCAAGCGCATCGTAATTGTCCCGCTCGATCTCCATGCCGACGATGAACACCATCGGCGTCCCGGTCGCCTTGCGATCAACGACTGCAATTTCCGCCTTGATGATACCATCCTCGCGCAGCCGTTTAAGGCGCCGTTGCACCGCTGAAGTCGAAAGGCCGACCTCATCGGCGATTGCTTCGGCGGTGAGTTGGCAATTGCGCTGGACGATATCGAGAATATCGCGATCGAAGCGATCCAGATTTTCCATTCCCACTCCTTTCGGCGTCGATGAAATTAGGCGACGACATCTCTATTCCATCACAAAAGATGCACAAGAAATACATTTCCGCTTTTTTTATGCAAAATAATCGGAAATTGCGCGCAAATTCCGCTCTTCTTCGCGATATTCTCCGCAAATTGTTTTTCATCGGAATTATTTATGACAGAGCTGTCCTCCCAGGCTCTTTGTGTGGAAGACCTCCACAAGAGCTTTGGGTCACATCAGGTCCTCAAGGGCGTTTCAACCGCCGCCGCTCAGGGGGACGTGATTTCCATCATCGGCTCGTCCGGCTCCGGGAAAAGCACGTTCCTGCGCTGCATAAACCTGCTTGAGATGCCCGATCGTGGCCGCATCGTCGTCAACGGCGAGGAAGTCGCCTTGAAGCGCGGTCGCCAAGGGCAGATACAGCCGAAAAGCTGGCGCCAGATCGAACGCATTCGTAGCGGGCTGGGCATGGTATTCCAGAGCTTCAATCTCTGGGCGCACATGACCGTCCTCGAAAATATCGTCGAGGCGCCGGTGCATGTCCTCGGCGTTCCCCGCCGCGAGGCGATCGAGAAGGCAGAGGCGCTTCTCAATAAAGTCGGGCTTTACGACAAGCGCAATGCCTATCCGGCCTTCCTCTCCGGCGGTCAACAGCAACGCGCAGCGATCGCGCGCGCACTTTGCATCGATCCGGCCGTGATGCTCTTCGACGAGCCGACATCGGCACTCGATCCCGAACTGGTCGGCGAAGTCCTCAAGGTCATCCGCGATCTCGCCGAGGAGGGCCGAACCATGCTGCTGGTCACGCACGAAATGCGGTTTGCCCGCGACGTCTCGAACCATGTCCTCTTCCTGCATCAGGGACGGATCGAGGAGGAAGGACCGCCCAGGCAGATCTTCGACGCCCCGATCAGCACCCGCTGCCGGGAATTTACCGGCATGCTGACGACCTGATGCACATTCCAATTGCAGACAACACCATTAGGAGAATTCTTTATATGAGACTGGTTTCCACTTTATTCGCCGGACTTGCGCTTGCGCTTTCCTCGATGACGGCGCAGGCCGAGGTTCGCTTCGGCATCATGAACGAATCCTACCCACCCTTTTTCGCCAAGGATGCCTCCGGCAAATGGCAGGGCTGGGAGATCGATATGATGGACGCCGTTTGCGAGCAGATGAAAGAGAAATGCTCGATCGTCGAGCTTTCCTGGGACGGCCTCATCCCGGCGCTTCAGAGCAAGAAGTTCGACGTGATCTGGTCATCGATGTCGAACACGGCGGAGCGTTCGAAGATCATCGATTTCACCGACAAATATTATAACACGCCCAGCACGCTGATCGGCCCGAAGGATCAGAAGACTGGAGCGACGGCAGACGACGTCAAGGGCAAGACCATCGGCATCCAGGTGTCGACAATCCAGTCGGAATATTACAAGAAATATTTCGCCAAGGTCGCCGACGAGAAGACCTACCAGACGCTCGACGAGGCGTTTCAGGATCTTGCCGCCGGCCGCATCGACTATGTCTTTGGCGATTCCCTTGCACTTGATGCCTTCCTGAAGAGCGACAGCGGCAAGGATTGCTGCGCCAAGATGGGAGATGTCGCCGACGACAAGGAAGTCCTCGGAGCCGGCGTTTCCGGCGGCCTTCGCAAGGAAGACATCGAGCTGAAGGCAAAGCTCAACGCGGCAATCGCCGCGGTGCGCGCCAGCGGCAAATACGACGAAATCACCAAGAAGTATTTCAGCTTCGATATCTACGGCGCCAAGTAAACGATCGCGGCGATGGCGACCTCCCCACAAGGCATTCTGGACCTGCTCTCCCCCTATCCTCCGGGATGGGGTGGCGTGCTCCTGACCGGGGCTGCCTCCACAGTCGCCATCTCCGCCGGCGCTTTTCTGATCGGCCTTCTGCTCGGTACGGGCGGCGCGCTAGGCAAGCTTTCGGGCATAAGGCCGCTCCGGCTACTGCTCGAACTCTATACGACGGCAGTCCGTGCCGTTCCCGAGCTGATCCTGATCGTCGGCCTCTATTACGCGGGCATGGATGGCCTCAATCGGCTCCTCGTTGCGCTCAATCTGCCGGCTTTCGAATTGAACGGCTTCGCGGTCGCGGTCGCCGTGCTCGGTTTCGTGCAGGGCGCCTATATGACGGAGGTGTTGCGCGGCGCGATCTTGGCGATCCCCGTCGGCCAGATCGAGGCGGCCAAGGCTTTCGGCATGGGGCCGCGGCTGCGTTTCCGTCGCATCATCCTGCCCGCCCTACTGCCGAACGCTCTGCCCGGTCTTGCCAATCTGTGGATGTCGGTCACCAAGGACAGCGCTCTCGTCGCAGTCGTCGGCTACGAGGAACTGGCCCTCGCCACGCGTCTCGCCGGCGCAAGCACCAAGCATTATTTCATCTTCTTCCTGGCATCTGCTTTCATCTATCTCGCCCTTACACTCGTTTCCAACGTCCTGTTCAACCTATTGGAGCGGCGTGTGCGGCGCGGCCAACCAAAGCTGGCCTGAGGAGTGCCGGGCATGACCTTCTCATGGATATCATCCTATTGGCCGCTTCTGTTGACGGGAGCCGTGCAAACGCTGTCGCTGCTTGCGATTTCGGTCGTCTTCGGCTTCATCATCGCGATCGGCCTAGCCTTCGCCCAGGTCAGCGGCGGCCCTCTCCTGCGAACCCTTGCCCGCGGCTACTGCACCTTCTTCCGGGGCACGCCGCTGCTGATACAGCTCTGGCTGCTGTACTACGGCATCGGCTCTCTTCTGCCTGTCATCCCCGGCATTCGTCAGAGCCTGTTCTGGCCGATCCTGCGCGAAGGTTTCTTCTTTGCAGCCGTTAGCTTTACGCTGAATTATGCGGCCTATGAGGCAGAGGTTTTGCGCGGCGCATTGCTTGCCGTCCCGAAAGGCGAGCTGGAAGCCGGCCGCGCATTCGGCATGCGGCCCCTCACACTGACGCGGCGCATCTGGCTGCCGCGCGCCATTCGCATCGCATTGCCGACGATCGGCGGAGAAATCGTCATGCAGCTGAAGGCAACACCGCTCGCCTTCACCGTCACCGTGATGGACCTTTACGCCGTTGCCACAAAAGTTCGCCAGGACACGTTGCTGGTCTACGAGCCGCTCATCGTCGTCACCGTCTTCTATCTCATCATCACAGCCATCATCGCGCGAAGCTTCCGTTTCCTGGAAGCGCAGGTGCCGGTGCGGCGTTAACCCACGGCACGAAGGAGAGATCAAACCTCTCCGCAGACCTAAGCCATTCTGGAGATCCCATTCATGAGCAAACCCTTGATCCTCGACGGCGGCATGAGCCGCGAACTGTTGCGTCTCGGCGCGGAACTGAAGCAGCCGGAATGGTCGGCGCTCGCGCTCGTCAATTCGCCGGAGATTGTCCGGCAGGTGCATGACGAATTCATCGCCGCCGGCTCGGACGTCATTACAACGAACAGCTATGCGCTCGTCCCTTTCCACATTGGTGAGGAGCGGTTCTGGAAGGAAGGGGCCGATCTCATTGCCCTGTCCGGGCGGCTGGCGCGCGACGCCGCGAATGCCTGCAAGGATCGAAAAATCCTGGTCGCCGGTTCGCTGCCCCCGATCTTCGGCTCCTACGAGCCGCAGAATTTCGATCCGTCAAAGGTACAGGACTATCTCAAGGTTCTGGTCGAAAACCTCGACCCCCATGTCGATGTCTGGCTCGGCGAAACCCTCAGCCTGATCTCGGAGGCAGACGCGGTTCGGACTGCGGTCGCTGAAACAGGAAAGCCGTTCTGGATTTCCTTCACGCTGGCGGATGATGCCGCGCAAAGAAACGGCGCCTCGCCCAAGCTTCGATCCGGCGAAGCCGTCGCGGATGCGGCTCGGTGGGCGGCGTCATCTGGCGCCGACGCACTCCTGTTCAACTGCAGCAAACCGGAAGTCATGCGAGAGGCCGTCGACGCGGCGGCGCAGGTTTTCAAGCAGGGCGGCAAGGACCTGCAGATCGGCGTCTATGCCAATGCTTTCGAGGGAGAACAAGGCGAGTCGGCCGCCAACGAGGGCCTTCATGCGACCCGAGAGGATCTGAATGATGACGCCTATTCGCGCTTCGCCTGTTCATGGGTCGATGCCGGCGCAACGATGGTCGGCGGCTGCTGCGGGATTGGCGCCGGGCATATTCATCGGCTGAAGAAGGCTCTCCTTCATCCTCAAGGAGCGTAGGAGAGCCTTGCACAAGCATCGATCCCGGCAGAATCAGAACAGGCTGTATCAGAACGATCAAGCAGCCTTGAAGGGAGCGCTTGCAGCCCTGTAGGCAATCAGATCTTCGATCGTCACAAGGTGGAGGCCATGCCGCTCGGCGAAAACTTCAAGCTCTGGAAGACGGGCCATCGTGCCGTCGTCGTTTGCCACTTCGCAGATGACCCCGGCCGGAGAAAGGCCGGCAAGCCGGGCCAGATCCACGGCCGCTTCCGTGTGCCCCGGACGCGACAGGACGCCGTTTGGATGCGCGCGAAGCGGAAAGATATGACCGGGCCGGGCAAATTCCTCCGGACGCGATCCGCCCCTGACGAGGGCCTGAACGGTTGCCGCCCTGTCGGCGGCAGATATTCCGGTCGTGGTTTCCGGGATGTAGTCGACCGAAACGGTGAAGGCAGTCTTGAGGACTTCCGTGTTGCGCGGCACCATCAACGGAATGTCGAGCTCGTCGAGCCTTTCGCCCTCCATCGGAACGCAGATGAGACCGCGGGCATGATTCATCATGAAGGCGATCGCCTGCGGCGTGACCGCTTCCGCGGCAATCACCAGATCGCCTTCGTTTTCGCGGTCGCGATCATCGACAACCACAATGATCTCGCCCCGCGCAATCGCAGCGATCGCATCTTCAATTTTCGAAATTGCCATTTTCCTGCCTTTCAAGGGTTGCCGTTTGGAGCGGCGTGCATGGCCGGTTAAGGCCACCATTTTCCCTTGGGCGAACAAGCATGTGAACGCCACCACGACGCGGCGTCTCCTGCGTTGCTCTCTTCCATCCGGACTATGACCGTCGGCTCCGGCATCTCACCGGATCTGCTGACCCTTCCGAAAGCTCGGAAGGCGCTCGCGGGCTCGAGGAAACTCCCCATACCGCCGGTGGGGAATTGCACCCCGCCCTGAGAACAAGAGAAAGATAAGGGATCAATGCCTCACTCCGCAAGAGGCTTTGATCTCAGAATCGTCGAGAATCCGATCCGCCCGATAAACGCACCGTTCCTCATTGTCGAACTACGACATGATCAAGCCGCCATCGACATTGATCGTCTGGCCGGTGATATAGGCCGCATCGTCGCTGGCAAGGAACGTGACGAGACCGGCAACGTCTTCGCCCGATCCGGCCCGTTTCATCGGAATGCCCTCGACCCATTCCTTCATGAGTTCGCCGGGGCCGTAATTGCCCAAAAGCTTGCCCCAAGCCTGGTCGTTATAGGCCCACATGTCGGTTTCGATGATGCCGGGGCAAAAGGCGTTCACGGTAATGCCTTCGGTCGCGACTTCCTTGGCAAGGCTCTGGGTAATGCCGACGACACCCATCTTCGATGCCGCATAATGCGGTGTGTAGATGAAGCCGTCGCGCGCCTGGCCGGAGGCGGTATTGATGATGCGGCCGCCACGGCCATGCTTGCGCATGCGGGCGATCGCCTCCTGGGCGCAGAGGAAGACGCCCTTGGTATTGACCGCCATGACCTTATCCCATTCGCCCTCGGTCATATCCTCGACGCGGGCAATGGTGATGACACCGGCATTCTGGATGGAGATATCGACGGCGCCGAAGGCTGCCTCAGCAGCGTCGTAAAGGCCCTTCACGCTAGCCTTGTCCGTCACGTCGCCGACGAAGGAAATCGCCTTTCCGCCGTCGGCCTTGATCGCTTCGGCAACCGCATGGACAGAATCCTCGTTGGCGGAGACTACGAGATTGGCACCTTCGCGTGCGAACCGCCGGGCGATCGCAGCCCCGATGCCGCGGCTTGCACCGGTGATGACGACGGTCTTGTTTTCGAAACGCTGCATTTCCTATTCCTTTCGCGGTGACAGCCACACCAGGCGTCAGCTCAATGGCCGATCGCCCTGCCTGTTACTGGCGACTTCAAACGGCAGCCAAGATAATTCCGGCAAACTCCGATGCCTTCAGGGATGCACCTCCGACCAAAGCGCCATCGACGTTGCCAACGCCGAAAATCGCCCTTGCGTTCGATGCTTTGACCGAACCGCCATAGAGAATCCTGACATCCTGCCCATCTTCTCCCAGCCGCTTTTCAAGCGCCTGGCGGATAGACGAATGCATCTCTTCGATCTGCTCCAGGGTCGGAACCAGTCCTGTTCCGATCGCCCATACTGGTTCATAGGCGATCGTCGTGTTCGAACTGGTTGCGGTGTTGGGAATCGAGCCTTCAAGCTGAGCACGAACCACCTCGATCGCCCTTCCGTCGTCCCGTTCTGTCTGCGTCTCGCCGACACAAATGATGCTCGTCAGCCCCGCCCTGTGAACCGCGGCAGCCTTGCCCGCGACTACGGCATCCATTTCCTTGTAGGCGGAGCGGCGTTCGGAATGTCCGAGGATGACGAAACGAGCGCCGATTTCGGCGAGCATCTCGGCAGAAACATCTCCGGTATAGGCGCCTGAGATCTGCGCGTGGCAATCCTGTGCTCCAATGGCAATCCTCGACCCTCGCGCCCGTTCGACCGCCTTTTCCACCAGCGTGAAGGGCGGGCAGACGACGATGTCGCACGCCGCCTCGCCCGTTATTCCCTTCAGCGCCTCGATCTCAGCCAGGGAGGAGGCGAGACCGTTCATTTTCCAGTTGCCGGCAATCAGTTTCTTCATCGCATCACCAGCAGCAGAAGCCGCCATCGACGAGCAGATCGACGCCCGTCACGAAGCTCGCGGCATTCGACAACAGGAAGACGGCGGGGCCGACCATCTCATCGACCGTTGCCATGCGCTGCATCGGCGTCTGCTCTTCGAAAAGTTTGGTCTGGTGAACCATTTCCGGACGCGTATTCATCGGCGTCGCCGTATATCCCGGCGAGATGGTGTTGACGCGGATGCCGCGACCGACCCACTCCATTGCAAGCGACTTCGACATGTGGATCACGCCGGCTTTGGAGGCGTTATAATGGGCCTGGCTCAGGCCGCGATTGACGATGACGCCGGACATGGAGGCGATATTGACGATCGATCCGCGTCCGTTCTTCAGCATCGCGCGCGCTTCCGCCTGACAGGACAGAAAAACGCCCTTCAGGTTGATGTCCATCAGCGTCTGGTACTGGTCTTCTTCCATTTCCTCCGCGGGATTGGCATTGGCGATACCGGCGGCATTGACGGCAAGCGTCAAGGCGCCAAGCTCCGCCTCTGTGCGAGCAACCGCATCCGCAAGAGAAGATTTGCTGGTGACATCAGCCGCAATCTGGATGGAGCGGCGACCGGCCGCTTCGATATACGAAGCCGTGTTCGCTAGACCATCGTCGGATCGACGGTCCAGAAGCGCGACGTCGGCGCCGCATTGGGCAAGACCGATGGCGATACGCTGCCCGATCCCGCTTCCGGCTCCGGTCACGAGCGCGACCTGTCCACTGAGATCGAAAAGCTTCGGGGCATTCAGAGTGATGTCGGACACCGCTCTTCCTTTCTGTTTGTCTAGATTGTCGCCAGTTCCATGACCGAGACGTCATTGGCCTCGTCACGATTGAGAATGCCTGCCTGCTTGCCCTGTGCAAGCACGAGAATTCGGTTGGAGACACCAAGAACTTCCTCGAGATCGGAGCTGACGACGATGACGGCCACCCCCTGCTTTGCGAGGTTGACGATGATGTCGTAGATGCTCGCGCGCGCGCCGACATCGATGCCTCGGGTTGGCTCATCGAGGACGACGACCTTGGGGTCACGCATCAGCCACTTTGCGATGACGACCTTTTGCTGGTTGCCGCCCGACAGGTCCGAGGCATATTGCTCGGCCCGGCCTTTGACGCCGAATTTCGCCACAGCCTTTTCGGCGAAAGCACGTTTGATGCGCGATGTGATCCAACGCCCGCCAAGCTTGTCGAGGTTGGCATAGATGATGTTTTCGCTGATGCGATGGCCGACGACGAGGCCCTGCTCCTTGCGATCCTCGGGCACCATCACGATGCCCTTGGCGATCGCATCGGCGGGATCGCGGAGCTTGAGCTCTTCACCCTCCAGCTTGATCGAGCCGGCGCTGATCGGATCGGCACCGGAAATGGCGCGGACGAGTTCGGTACGGCCGGCACCAACCAGCCCGGCAATGCCGAGAATCTCGCCAGCTCGAACATCGAACGTTACGTCCCGGAAGGACCCGTCAGGCGAACTCAGTCCGCCGACCTGCAGAACAGGGCGATCCGTCGGTTCGGGAAGAGCCGGGAACATCCGATCCAGCGAACGGCCGACCATGCTTTCGACGATGGTACGAACGGGGGTGGCACTGTCGGCAAACTCCTGGACGCGCTCGCCATCGCGCAGGACGACGATGCGATCGGTGATTTGCTTGATCTCCTCCATGCGATGGGAGATGTAGATGATGCCGACGCCTTCCGAGCGGAGTTTTCTCACCTGCTCGAACAAGGCCTCGGTCTCCGCCCCGCCAAGTGCGGCGGTTGGTTCGTCGAGGATCAGCAGCTTGGCATTGAGCGCCAGCGCCTTGGCGATTTCGATGAGCTGCTGGTTGGCCGTCGACAGACCCGCGACCTTGCGCGTCGCCGGAATATGCAGGTTCAGGCGGGCAAGCTGTTCTTGCGCCCGCCGAACCATCTGAGGGCGATCGACCGCCCCGTTCTTCATAGGCCATCGCCCGATGAAGACATTTTCGGCGATCGAAAGATGCGGCAGGAGCTGCAATTCCTGATGGATCAGGACGACGCCCTTGTCGATCGCCTCACGTGGAGTGGCTGGGGCATAGGGCTGCCCCAGCCATGTCATTGTTCCCTCAGAGGGTATGCGCGAACCTGCGATAATGCCCGACAAGGTCGACTTGCCGGCGCCGTTTTCGCCGAGAAGCGCGACCACCTCGCCCGGATAAACATCAAGGCTGACATTCTTCACCACCTGAAGCGGTCCATAGCGCTTGGATATGCCCCTCAGGGAAAGAACGGGCTCAGTCACGGCACACCTCCTCGAGATTTCAGCACGATTACGGATGGTTGGCGATAAAGCCGGCCACGTTTTCCTTGGTCGTTAGCGTGGCGTCCATCAGCTGTACTGCAGGCACCTTCTCACCGGCGACGAGTTTGACGGCATTGGCGACCGCATCCCGGCCCATCTTCTGCGTCTGCTGTGTCGCGGTCACGTCGAAAACACCCTTGCTGAGCGCTTCCAGAGCTGCCGTATCGCCGTCGAAGCCGCCGACAACGATCTTCTGGGATGGGTTTGCAACCTTGATCGCCTGTGCGGCGCCGAGCGCAAGTGCATCGGCCTGAGCAAATACGATCGATACATCCGGATTTGCCTGCAGCATGTTCTGCATGATCTGGAAGCCCTCGTCCTGGGCCCACATGTTGGAATATTGTTCGGCAACCACCTTCACGCCTGGATTTGCCTTCAACGATTCAGCGCAACCCTTGCTGCGGTCGACTTCAGGCGTGGTGCCTTTCTGACCGTGGATGATCACCATCTTGCCCTTGCCGCCGGCCTGCTTGAGGATGTAGTCGCAAACGCCCTTGGCGGACGCGACGGAATCTGTTGCAAGGAAGGTGTCGCCAGGCGCGCCGTCGGCGTTGCGGTCGACGTTGACGACCGGAATACCGGCATTCTTGGCAAGCTTGACGGGAACGGTTGCAGCCGCGGCACCGGCCGGAATATAGATCAAGGCATCGATATTCTGGGTCAGCAGATCCTGGATCTGGTTGATCTGCGTCGGACCGTCGCCCTTGGCATCCACGGTCACGACCTGAATGCCACGCTTCTTGGCTTCATCCTCGACGGACTGCTTGATCTGGTTGAAGAAGTTTGCCTGCAGGTTTGCGACGGCCAGGCCGATCTTCTTAGTGTCTTTTGCCTGAACAGAGCCCAATGACATCGCCAGCACGGCGGCCGAGGCCAGAAGAATGCGCGCAAGTTTCATTTCATTTCCTCCTTTTTTTGTGAACCCTTGGGCATATCCTCCCCCTCGGGCAAATGATCCGCTCCAAACCTTTCGGAGAGGAAATCGTTAGGATCCGCCGGACGCGGACCCGAATATCAGGCCCGCCGCCTGCGGATCGTTTCCGCACCGACCGCAAGTACGATGACGATGCCGATGATGACCTGCTGCAGGAATGGCGAGACGTTGAGCAGATTGAGCCCGTTGCGCAGGACTCCGATGATCAGGACGCCGATCAGCGTGCCGCCGATACCACCGGACCCACCGGAGAGCGAAGTGCCGCCAATGACGACGGCCGCAATCGTGTCGAGTTCGTATCCAAAGCCGCTGGACGGCTGAACGGAATCGAGACGAGCCGCCAGCACGATACCGGCCAGACCGGCGAGCACTGCGCTTGCGACATAGACCGCAATCGTCACGAGCTGGACATTGATGCCGGCAAGACGAGCCACTTCCGGATTGCCGCCCACGGCATAGAGCATGCGCCCTTCGGAGCGGAAGTGAAGGAACACCCAGGCCACGGCGACGACCGCGAGCATCAGGAAGACCGTTGCCGTCAGCACACCGAAATGCCGATCGATCGCGAGCATCATGAACCAGTCGGGAAATCCGACGATCTGCTGGCCGTCCGTGATCATGTTCGCGACGCCGCGCGCAGCCGACATCATCGCCAATGTCGCGATAAAGGCCGGGACCCTGAAAAGGGTGACGAGAAGTCCGACGATCAGTCCGCTTACCGCAGAGGCGACAAGTGCGACTGCAATCCCGGCTGCAAGCGGCAAGCCGGCAATATTTGCCGTCCAGCCCATGACCATCATGGCCAGCGCAAGAACAGAACCAACGGAAAGGTCGATGCCGCCGATCAGGATGACGAAGGTCATACCGACAGCCATGATTCCGAGCACGGTGATCTGATCGAGAATGTTGAGGCCGTTGCGGAGCGACAGAAACGCATCGGTGCTGAGGCTCAAGAAAACGCAAAGAGCGAGCAATCCGACAAGCGGTCCGGTCGCGCCGGCGAGCTTTCTCAGCCACGCCACGGACGGACGGCTGTGTTCATTGACGTCGATCGCCACCATCATTCCTCCCTGGGACCTGCGGCTAGCTGCCATGCCTGCCGGCTAGGTTTTCAAGCTAGAATATTTATTCACATATGCTGGAAAATTCATTACCAACTCGCCTTAGCCCTGTCAACCGAGTCTTTTCGGCCTGTTTTGACAACAAGCTCTCCATGGGGGCTTGACTAACGATCCTTCTGTGCAAAAATATAAATAGATGAATATTTATTCACACGAGGAAATGATGGAGCCTTCCGAACTTGAACGCGTTGCTCGCCAGATACGTCTGCGAGACCTCCAGGCAGTCTACGAGGCAGGGGCCGGACATGTCGGCGGCGAGATGTCCGTGATCGATCTCCTGACCGCACTGTATTTCCGCGTGCTGCGCATCTGGCCGGATCAGCCGAGACATCCCGATCGGGACAGGTTTGTGCTGTCGAAGGGACATACGGCATGCGCGCTCTATGTCACGCTGGCAAAACGCGGTTTCATTCCGGAAGACGAAATCTCGACGTTCCTGAAGCCGCATTCGCGGCTCAATGGCCACCCCAATTGCAACAAGGTGCCGGGCGTCGAAACCAATACTGGCCCTCTCGGGCACGGCCTGCCGGTTGCGGTTGGCATGGCCAAGGCGGCCAAACTATCGGGCGCCGGCTATCATACCTATGTCATCACCGGCGACGGCGAGATGCAGGAGGGCTCCAACTGGGAAGCGATCATGGCCGCGGCGCAGTTCCGGCTGGATAATCTCACCCTGATTGTCGACCATAACCGTTTCCAGCAAGGTGCCGCGCTCTCGGATACGAACGACATAGCACCTCTTCGTCCGAAGCTCGAAGCCTTTGGCTGGGACGTCAGCGAAATCGACGGCAACAACATGCATGAGGTCGTCCCGGCGCTCGAACACCGAAGCGATCGCCCCCATTGCATCGTGGCCCATACCAACAAGGGGCATGGGATCTCCTTCATGCAGGATCGTGTCGACTGGCACCACAAGGTTCCGAATAAAGAACAATACGAAGTCGCATTGGCAGAATTGTCGGAGGCACTTTAATGAACGCGCCTGTGAATGCACCCAAGCTCCATGACTGCCGAGACGCTTTCGCATCGACCCTCGAGCGCCTCGCGGCCGAGAATGAAACGATCGTCGCAGTCTGCAACGATTCGGTCGGATCCTCGAAGCTTGGCGGCTTCAAGTCGAAATTCCCCGATCGCCTGGTCAATGTCGGCATCGCCGAGCAGAACATGGTCGGCGTCGGCGCGGGTCTCGCAAACGGCGGACGCCTCCCCTATGTCTGCGGCGCTTCGCCGTTCCTCACAGGCAGATCGCTCGAGCAGATCAAGGCCGACATCTCCTACTCGAATGCCAACGTCAAGCTGGTCGGCATTTCGTCCGGAATGGCCTATGGCGAGCTCGGCCCGACCCATCACTCGATCGAGGATTTCGCCTGGACGCGCGTTCTGCCCAACCTCCCCGTGATCGCGCCTTGCGACCGCATTGAGACGGCGGCGGCGGTGGAGTGGGCGGCAAATTACAATGGCCCCTGCTTCCTGCGCCTGTCGCGGGTCGGCGTGCCCGACCTCCTGCCGGAAGGCCACAAGTTCGAGCTTGGAAAGGCCAATCTCCTGCGTGAAGGTTCCGATGTCACGCTCATCGCAAACGGAACGTTGACCCATCGCATGGTGAAGGCCGCCGATATTCTCGCGCAACGCGGCATAGAGGCCAGAGTGCTCAATCTCGCCACGGTTCGCCCGATCGACGAGGATGCCATCATTGCGGCCGCCAGGGAAACCGGCGCGATCGTGACCGCGGAAGAACATTCGATCTTTGGCGGGTTGGGATCGGCCGTGGCCGAGGTTGTCGTCGACAACGTCCCCGTCCCGATGACGCGCCTCGGCGTTCCCGGCATCTACGCGCCGACCGGCTCGGCCGAATTCCTGCTCGACGAATTCGGCATGGCCCCGTCGGCTATTGCGGACGCCGCGCAAACGCTTATCAAGCGCAAATAGACGAACAGCACGCATTCAAGCCGGGACGGCTTGCCGCCCCGGCCTTATCGTTAGAGCCGGATGATTTTAGGCCGAATCGGCCTAAAATCTGAATCCGCTCCAAAATCAAAGAAGTAGAGCATGATGTCGCCCGAGAACCGCTTACATGTTTCGGCACCATGCTCCGGTGGAGGATATGATGCGGGCCATTCTGGCAATCGACCAGGGAACCACCAATTCCAAGGCGGTACTGGTCTCCGAGAACGGAGACATCATTGCCAGAGGCTCTGCTCCGGTAGGCATCTCCTATCCGCAGCCCGGTTGGATCGAGCAGGATCCCGATCGGATTTACGCATCCGTCTGTGAAGCGATCGCACTATGCCTGCAAGGCGCGCCCAACGCGACAATCGAAGCGATAGCAATCTCCAATCAACGGGAATCCGTCACCATTTGGGATGCCGAGACGGGCAAAGCGCTTGGACCGGTGTTGAGCTGGCAATGCCGGCGCACGGCGCCGGACTGCGAGCGTCTCATCGCGGATGGACATCTCAAGCGCGTGGAGGCGCTGACCGGCCTCCCCCTTGATCCGATGTTTCCCGGCCCGAAATTCCGATGGCTTCTCGATCGGGTCGCGCACGGAAAAAAGGTCCGCATCGGCACGATCGACAGCTGGCTCATTCATCGCCTTACCGGCCGCCGCAAGCATGTCTGCGATGCTTCAAATGCCGCGCGAAGCCAGTTGTTCGACCTTGAGGCCCAAGCCTGGAGCAGGGAATTGGGCGCGATTTTCGGGGTCGATATCCGACTCCTTCCCGAAGTGCTCGATAGCTCCGCGGATTTTGGGGCTACGCTTGGTCTTGCCGGCGTTCCGGACGGCACACCGATCAGGTCGGCCGTCGGCGACAGTCATGCAGCATTGTTTGGCCACGGAGCCTTCAAGCCGGGCGACGGCAAGGCGACCTTCGGAACGGGGTCATCTGTCATGACCACTCTTCCGCGCTTCATCGCACCGCGCAATGGCATCACCACAACGGTCGCCTGGCGCATTGCCGGGCAGCCGACTTTCGCCTTCGAAGGCAATATCCTCGTGTGCGCCGCGAGCCTGCCATGGATGGCCGGCATTCTGGGCCTCCCGGATGTTGCTGCCCTCGTTGACCTTGCAGCCACCGCCGAACCGGACGGCCCGGGATTCGTGCCAGCCTTCGTCGGACTGGGCGCCCCTTACTGGAATTCCGACGCCCGCGCCCTTTTCTCGCAGATCAACTTCAGCACAACCCGCGCGCAGATGGCGCGCTCGGTTACTGACTCGATCGCTTTCCAGGTTCATGACGTGATTACGGCGATGCGGGCACAGAGCGGTGGCGATCTAGGCACGCTTTATGTCGACGGCGGCCCGAGCCAGAACCGCTTTCTCATGCAGTGCGTGTCAAACTTGGTGAAGCACGCAGTCATCCAATGCGCGGCACCTGAAGCCTCCGCACTAGGGGCAGCCTATCTTGCAGGTCTCTCGATAGGCCTGTGGCCGGATCTCGATGCCATCGCGGCACTTCCGAGAAACAATAAGGTTATCGAGCCGGAAAACATCGATAGTACGGGCCTCCTGAACAGGTGGAATGATGCGCTGGCCCGCTCGACGTTGCGCACAACTCCGGTTAAAGGTGAATAAAAATTCACCCCGGGATCAACGATGGCTCGCCTTAACGAACTCCGCCTGATTTCAAGAGTTGCCCAGATGTACCACATAGAGGGCAAGCGGCAGGCGGACATCGCACAGCACCTTCGCCTGTCGCAGGCAACCGTGTCGCGAATGCTGAAGCGGGCCGAGGCGGAAGACATCGTGCGTACAAGCGTCATTCCGCCCGTGGGCACCTATAGCGATCTCGAAGGAGCGCTGCGCGAGAAATACGGTCTCCCCGAGGCGATTGTCGTCGAATGCACGGAGGATCGCGACGGTGCCATCATGGCCCGGATCGGCGAAGCTGCCGCACATCTTCTGGAGGTGACGCTTGCGCCCGGCGAAATCATCGGCGTGTCGAGCTGGAGCCAGACGATCTTCCGGATGGTGGAAAACATTCATCCGCAGAAGAGCGCACAAGCCAAGTACGTCGTCCAGACGCTTGGCGGCATGGGCGACCCGTCGGTCCAAACCCATGCCACCCAGCTGACCACCCGCCTCGCCCGACTGACCGGCGCCGAGCCGAAGCTTCTTCCAGTACAGGGCGTCACGACCTCCCGCGAGGCCAAACTCCTGATGCAGGCGGATCCGTTCGTGCGGGAGACCATGGATCTTTTCGGCAGCATCACGCTCGCCATCGTCGGCATAGGGGCCGTGGAGCCGTCGGAACTTCTGGCGAGATCCGGCAACATCTTCTCGTCGCGGGAGCTCGCCGATCTTGCCGAGGCAGGTGCCGTCGGCGATATATCGCTGCGGTTCTTCAACAAGGACGGAAAACCTGTCAAGACGCCACTCGACGAGCGTGTCATCGGCTTCCCGCTTGAAGATCTCGAACGGGTCGATCGGGTTATCGCGCTTGCCGGCGGAGCGAAGAAGACCGCGGCAATCGCCGGCGCCCTGAGGATTGGAGTTATCGATACGCTGATAACGGACAAGTTCAGCGCCGAGCGCCTTATAGAGTCATAGGTGGCCACGGCGGCGGCAATCTGCCGCCAATGGAATCGCCACCTATGCGGTTGGCTGTAGAAACTTCAAACGCCGGCCGCTCAGATATCTACGATAAGGCCTTTAGCCTTCAGCACGGGTTCAAGCTTGCTGACTTCGATGACCGATTTTCCCTGCTTGTAGGCCTCGATGTATCCGGCCTCGGCCTCGTCGCGAGCCTGTGAGAGCCGGGCGACCTCCTGCGCCTCCTCCTGGCGAACGATGACAAGCCCGTCGGCGTCGCCAATGACGATGTCGCCGGGATTGATGATCTCTCCGCCGACAATGACCGGATCGTTGACTGCCGCGATCGTTTCCTTGACCGTGCCCTTGATGCAGACGCTAAGCGAGAAGACCGGAAATCCGAGCTCCCTCAGCTGCAGCGTGTCGCGCACACCGGTGTCGGTCACGAGACCGCCGATGCCCTTGGCGAGGCACGCGTTGGCCAGGACATCGCCGAAAGAGCCTGCTTCCTCATATTCGCCTGCGGAGACCACGATGATGTCGCCGGGCTTGGCGTAGTTGATCGCAAGCTGCAGCATGATGTTGTCGCGCGGTGCGCATTTCACCGTGAACGCCGGGCCACATAGCTTCATCCGGTAATCCACGGGCTTCAGCCGCGAGGAGAGCGCGCCACGGCGACCTTGAGCCTCATGGATCGTTGCGGGCGAGAATTTGGCGAGCGCGTCGATGTCGGCCTTGCTCGGGCGCTTGGCAATATCTTTGATGTGGGTCACGGAAACCTCCCATGGTTAAGCCGGCGGCGGGCGTGCCCACCGCCTGTTATCAACGACAATTTTCGGATGGATGATTGGCCGGACTAAGCGGCCTATAATCAGGGAATCGGGTCGAACTTCAATTCGGTGATCGGCACGACCTTCTCGGTACGGGTCATTTTGTACTCGGTGTTCGGGCCAAGCCATTTCTCCCAGATCTTGTTGATCTCGCCGGCACCGTCGAGCTTGTGGAGGATTTCGTTGATCTTTGCGGTCAGCGCCGGTTGATCCTTTTGCATGCCGATACCGACTGGCTCCAGCAGCATGGGGTCATCGATCATGCGCATCTGCTTGCCCTTCGTCTTGGATTCGTTGACAAGCAGCGTCGTCGTCATGGTGTTGGCGACGAGACCGCGCGCCTTGCCCTGCTGAACGGCGAGATAGGCAGACCCGGTATCCTGGAAGGTCAGCGGGTCGGACTTGTTGAGTTTGATTGCCAGTTCCGAAGTGGAGCCCTTGGTCGAGGCGAGACGTTTGCCCTCGAAATCGCCCTTCGTCTTGCCGGCGTCATCCGCCGGAACAATCAGCATTTCCTTGGCGATATAATAGGGGTCGCTGAACTGGATCTGCTCTGCGCGGCTCAGCGTATAGGCAAGGTTGGCAACCGTGATGTCGACGCGGCCAAGCTTCACTTCGGGAACACGCGCCTCGACCGAGATCGGCTTGATTTCCGCCTTCACGCCCAGTTCGTTTGCGATCGCCCGGCACAGATCGACATCGAAGCCGACCATTTCGCGGGTTTTCGGGTCCGGCGAGGAAAACGGCGGCACGTCGGCATAGGTCGCGCAGCGCAGCGTCTTTGCCGACATGATGGTGTCGAGCTGATCAGCCTTGGCCGGCAGGGCAATCGCGGCGCCGGAAAGCGCCAATGTCACGGTGAAGCATTTCCAGTTCATAGCTGTTCTCCTTGTTATTGATTTCTGATGCTCTATTTCTTCGTTTCCCCGCAATTCCGGACGGAAAACCACTGCGCACTTTTCCTGGAATTGCTCTAATGGCGCAGATCCGAAAGAAAGCGCTGAGCCCTGGGATGACGGGGGCTCTTGAAGAACTCTTCGGGAGGGGCCGTCTCCAGGATCTCGCCGGCGTCGATGAACCAAATCCGGTCGGCCACATCGCGGGCAAAGCCCATTTCGTGGGTAACGCAGAGCATCGTCATTCCTTCGGCCGCCAGGCTTTTCATGACACTAAGGACTTCGCCGACCATCTCGGGATCGAGCGCGCTCGTCGGCTCGTCGAAGAGCATGACCGGCGGCTCCATTGCGAGCGCGCGGGCAATGGCGACGCGCTGCTGCTGGCCGCCTGAAAGCTGACCGGGATAGGAATCCGCCTTGTCGGCAAGGCCGACACGATCAAGCAATGCGAACGCCTTGTCGCGTGCCACTTTTGCCGGTACGCCCTTGACCCGGATCGGCGACATCGAAACATTGTCCACGACGGACAGATGGGGAAACAGGTTGAAGTTCTGAAAGACGAAGCCGATACGGCTGCGCAGCCGATTGAGCTCGGCGGCACCCATCGCGGCATGAATATTCCTGCCCTCAAAATCTATCGAACCGCTATTGATCTCCTCCAGCCGGTTGACCGTACGGATCAGGGTCGACTTGCCGGAACCGGAGGGGCCGCAAATGACGACGACTTCGCCGCGGCTGACATCGGCATTGATGTTGTTCAAAACCTGGTAATGACCGTAGCTCTTGCAGACCTCGCGAAGACGGATCTCCCGAGCGCCGTCCTGCGGCCCTGAAACTGGGATGCTCATAGCTGCTCCGTGAATGTTTTTAAGGGAACGACATCGCTGCGCAGGCGTATCTTCCTTGGCCCGGCCCGCCGCCGCGCAATTCGCCGTTCGACGCTGTTTGCGACGTGGGTCAGGCTCCAGCAGAGCGCATAATAGACCACGGCGAGGATGAAGAAGACCTGGAAGGGTTGCGACAGAAGCTGGTTGTTCACTTGGCTTGCCGCGAAAGTCAGATCCGGCACGTTGATGATGTAGCCAAGCGTCGTGTCTTTGATCGTCGAAACAAACGTCGAGATCATGCTCGGGATCATGTTGTAGAGCGCCTGCGGCAGGATCACGAAGCGCATCGCGCCGATGTAACCGTGACCAAGCGCTCTCGCAGCATCCATCTGCCCCTGACCGAGCGAGACGATGCCGGCCCGCACGACCTCGCTTAAGAACGCGCCCTCATAGATTACGAGCGTTACCAGCATGATCAGGAAGCTCGGGACATCCGCCCCCGTCCAAAGCGGAACGATGAAATAGCACCACAGGATCAGCATCAGCAAAGGAACGCCGCGCGTGATGTAGACGAGGCCAGTTGCGGGCCATCTGAGCACCGCCCATTTGGAAAGACGGGCCATGGCAAGCAGAATGCTGACGGGGAACGCGAGTGCGATGGCCAGCGCTGAAAGGATCAGCGTATTGGTAAGGCCGCCCAGCGGGCCATTGGGATACTGGCCGATCAGCAGCAGAAGCCAATAATCATGGATAATCTTGATGATATCCTGGATCACGCGCGCGCCCTCCGCACCGGATCGCTGCGCAGCGAGATGTATGCGCCGAAGGCCATGATGATGAGGGAGAAGAACAGGTAGATGACCGTACCGATCAGATAGATCTCGAAGGTGCGGAAGCTGACATTGTCGATTTCCTTGACGGCATGCGTAAGTTCCGACGCACCGACGACGATCGCGAGACTGCTGTTCTTGAACAGCGACACACTATGATTGATGAGCGGCGGCAGGGAGTTGCGTATGCCCTGGGGCAGGATGACGAAGCGCATGGCCGAGATGTAGCCATGCCCGAGCGCTTTGGCCGCTTCCATCTGTCCTGGGCTGACTGACCGCAGCCCGGAGCGCAAATCCTCGCTGAAATAGGCGGCCTGGCACAGGCCCAGACCTATGACGGCAAAGATCGCCTCGGCATTGTGATCGGCCAGCCAGTCGGTGATGCCTTGCGGCATCAGCGTATAGATCCCGAAATACCAGAACATCAGCTGCACAAGCGTCGGCACGTTGCGATGATAGGAGACGTAAGCTTTCACGATCGGATCACCGATGCGAAGCGGCGAGACGCGAAGGGCAAAAAGCAGAATGGCCAGCGTCATCGCAAGGAGCCAGGAGCCGATATAGATGACGAAAGTCATCTCGATGCCCTGCAAAAGCATCGCAACGTAGTCCGGATTCCTCAGGATGGCCGATAGATCGAATCCGCTCACCGCTTTGCACCTTCCGCATCATAGGTGGCGGCGGAGGTCTCGGGCTTTGCCGTTTGCAGGCCGCCCATCACCTGCAATGTCGGGGTGATCTCCATGTGGCCGATATTGACTGCGACTGGCGCCGAAATCGCAAAGGCGATCGCATCCGCGATATCAGCCGCCTGCGGCAGCTCGAACCCGTCGATGAAGCGCTCGCGCACGCTCGGGTCATTGCCATGGACATGGTTGAAGATATCGGTCGCGACGCGGCCGGGGCAGATCTCGGTGATCCGGACACGCTTGCCGAATGCATCGATGCGTAGCTGGTTCGACAGCATGGCAACGCCAGCCTTGACGGCATGGTAAGTGGAATTGCCGCCGAAATTGTAGTTTCCGGCGATCGAGGAAATGTTGACGACATGCCCGCGGTCGCGAGCGACCATCCCCGGCACGACCAGACGGCAGATGTGCAGCACGGCGCGAAGATTGACATCGATGAGGAGATCGATGTCCTCTTCGTCAGCCTGAAGGAATTTCTTCGGTCGGTCGACGCCGGCGTTGTTGACCAGAATGTCGAACTCTACGCTGCTCGCAAGAGCGGCGATTGCGGCACGATCCGTGACATCGATGACGTGTGCGATGCATCCCGTGCGCTCGGCCAGTTCCTTCAGGGCACCGGCGCTGCGGGCGATCGCATGCACCTCGATGCCCTCGCGGCAAAGTCGCTCGACCACTGCGGCACCGATACCGGAGGAAGCGCCGGTGACCAGCGCGGTCTTGTAATCGGAGAATGGCATTATGATCCCCTTTTTGTTGCTGTGGACATTAGCGGAGCTTCAACTCCTTGCCTAAGACCGATTACTTTTGGAGTAATAAGCAAGTTTTATGGAGACGTGCCGGCCGCTAGCAAGCCGGCTAAAGCCGAAGGTCATCGCGTCACTTTTGCAGCGATCCGTAGAGTTGCCGACATTGGCCCGCGTTGCAAAACAGATCCGTGTCTGCAAACATGCCCGGCAAGACAGAACAGTACGAATGCCATGGATATCAGACGCTTCAAATCCTTCATCGCCATCGTCGATAGCGGCAGCATCACGCGGGCCGCCGATATCCTGCATCTCGCGCAGCCGGCTTTGAGTCAGCAATTGGCGGCGCTCGAGGAACATTTCGGCCAGAAACTCCTGATCCGAAGCCAGCAGGGCGTCAGCATGACCGATGCCGGACACGCGGTTTATCGGCACGCGCAAATCATTCTGCGCCAGATGGAACAGGCGCAAGCCGATGCCGCCGCCGCCGGCAATTCGCTTGCGGGACGCGTCTCGGTCGGTCTTGTGCCTTTCAGCAGCGCCGCCACGCTTTCGGTCGATCTTCTGGCGGAGACACGAAAGAGGCACCCCGGCATTCTGCTTCATCTGACGGAGAGCGTTGGTCAGACCTATAGCCAGATGATCATGACCGGCCGGCTGGAAATGGCATTGATCCACGGCACGGGGCCGATCAAGGGTGTGCGGTTCGAGCCGATCCTGAGGGAGGAATTCTACCTCGTTGCCCATCGCAATTTCGCAATTGATTCAGACCAGAAGCCCGTGCCCGTCAGTGCCCTCGATGGGATGCCGATGCTGTTGCCGCCGGCTTATAATTTCGTGCGCCGCGCCGTCGATGCCGCCTTTACGCGCAGCCGCATCAATCTCAAGGTCGTGGCCGAAGTCGAGATCGTGCGCACTCTGGCGCGCGCTGTCGGAAGCGGGCTGGGCGCGACCATCATGCCGAAAGCGATCGCCGACCGCATCGTTTCGGAATCGAGCGAGCCTCTCGTCTGCCGGCTGATCTCTCCTCGAATCGAGGAAACGCTGTCGCTTTGCACCTCCGATCAGAACTCGCTGTCGGAGCCGGCATTCGCCGTCAAGGACATCCTCGTCGAACTGACAGAGCAATTGAAGTTTTAGAGCTTCGGAACGCGTCCTTCCGACCCGTAAACGGGGTCGGAGGCGTGTGGAATCATTGGTCAGCGCATATCGCGGCAGAATTCAGCGATACGGGCGCAGCCCTCGCCAAGCCTCTCCATGCTCGTCGCATAGGAGATGCGGAAATAGGGGCTCATGCCGTAAGCGGAGCCCTGCACCGTCGCAACATGGTGCTCCTCGACCAGCGCCATGACGAAATCGACGTCCGTCTCGATCTTGCATCCGCCTCTGGTGGTCTTGCCGATCAGGCCGGATATATTGGGATAGATGTAGAAGGCGCCTTCCGGCTTGTGGCAACGCAGTCCCTCGACCTTCGACAGCTGATCGAGCACGAAGTCGCGTCTTTCCCTGTAGATCGCCGCCCGCTCCTTCAGGAGATCCTGCGGCCCGTCCAGCGCTGCGATCGCCGCCGCCTGCGTGACGGTTGCGATACCGCCGCTGTTCTGACCGTTGACGTTGCTGATCGCGGCAATCAGCTCCTTCGATCCGCTGGCGCAATATCCCAAGCGCCAGCCGGTCATCGCGTAGGCCTTGGAGACGCCGTTCATGGTCAAGACCCGGTCGTAGAGCCTCGGTTCCGCATCGGCGATCGTGCAGAATTCGAACCCGTCGTAAACGAGGTGCTCGTAGATATCGTCGGTGAGTATCCAGACATTGGGATGGCGCAGCATGACTTGCGCAATCGCTGCCATTTCCGCGCGCGAGCAGGCAGCACCCGTCGGGTTGTTCGGAAAATTCAGGAGAAGCCATTTGGTGCGTGGCGTGATCGCCGCCTCGAGATCTTCGGGACGCAGCTTGAACCCGGCCTGCTCCAAGCACGGCACGGCGACCGGCACGCCGCCGGCAAACTTGACGATATCGGCATAGCTGACCCACGACGGCGTGGGAATGACGACCTCGTCGCCTGGATTGCAGGTGGCCAGCATCGCGTTGAAAATCACCTGCTTGCCGCCGCCGGAAACGACGATCTGGCTTGCATCATAATCCAGATTGTTGTCGCGCTTGAATTTTCGGCTAATCGCAGCCTTCAGCGCCGGCGTACCATCCATCGGCGGATATTTGGTATCTCCGCCGAGTGCGGCCGCATGCGCTGCCTCGATCGCGTGGGCCGGTGTCGGGAAATCCGGCTCCCCGGATGAAAGACTGACGACCTTGATGCCTTTGGCGGCCAGTTCGCGGGCGCGTTGGGTCATGGCGGCGGAAGCGGAGATGGAAACATTCTTCAGGCGATCGGCTGTAGAGGGCATTGGCGTGTTCTTTCGGTGGAAATGAAAAACCTGGTGGCCGGAGGCAATCAGGATGCAAGCTCAGCGGCAGGCGCGAGGCTGGCTCCGGAGGCCTCGATTTCGTTGCGGATAATTTGGGCAAGCTCCAGCGAACCGGGCGTATCGGAGTGTACGAGGATCGATCTCGCCGGCATTTTAAGCGCCGTGCCGTCGATTGCCTCGACGGTTCCATCGGTGAGGAAACGGCGTACTCGCGCCCGTACGGAAGCTTCGTCCTTGACCAGCGCGCCCGGCAGACCGCGGGAAACGAGCCTGCCAGCGGCATCATAGGCGCGGTCGGCCAGGAACAACGCCAACGTCCTGAGTTTCGCGCGTTTTGCCGCCCTTTCGATTTCGCTGTCAGGCGTTACAAACACGACGAGGCGCGGATCGACCGCGGCAATGGCATTCATCATCAGATCGGCGAGCGCCGGATCGCGATTGACCATATTGCCCATGGCCGCATGAAAGCTGAAATGTCCGACGGTCATGTCTTCGCTTCGGGCGATGGCGGTCAATGCGCCAAGCTGATAGAGCATCTGCTGCCGAAGCTCGTCCGGCTGGAACGGCATCTCGCGGCGGCCGAAGCCGGCGCGATCCGGTAGGCCCGGATGCGCGCCGATGCCCACGCCATTCTCCTTGGCGAGACGAACCATGTGCGCCATCGTCTCCGGATCACCGCCATGAAAGCCACAGGCGATGTTGGCCGATGAGACGATCTTCATCATCGCTTCGTCGTCGCATAGCCGATAGGGGCCAAAACCTTCACCCATGTCGGAATTCAGATCGATCTTCACCGCTTCCTCCCCTTGATCGTTGAAATTGCCGTCAGGCCATCGCCCTCAAAGCACGCTTGACCATCTGCGACGTCTGCCTGATATCCTCGACGTAGCGGGTCACGGCCTGCTCCACCGCACGTGCCTCGGCATGCGTCGAACGGACGAACCGCAACCGGCTTCCGATCCGCGCCTGACCGAGCCGCCAGAGATCGCATTCGACGACGCCGGCGATCTTGGGGTAGCCGCCCGCGGTATTGGCGTCGCTCATCTGAATGATCGGTTCGCCGCCGGGCGGGACCTGGACCACGCCAGGCACCACGCCATGCGAACGCATCTCGACCGTCGCCATCGGCCTTATGGGTTCGCCGGACAGTCGATAACCGGTGCGGTCGCTGCTTGATGATATGCGCCAGATCTGGCCCCAGAAGGCCCCGCCTTCCGAGGCGAACAGCTCATGTTCGCCGGCAACGATCGCACGGATGGATAGCACGCCGTCGGCCGGGGCCGGAAAGACATCACACAGAGCCACCGCCGGCTCGATGACCGCAAGGCCGCTTGGCGGCGGGGGGAGTGCGTCCGAAGGCATGCCGAATTCAATTTGATCGCCCTTGCTGAGCGGCCGACCGGCATTTCCGCCAAAACCGCCGCGCAGCGACGTGCTGCGTGAGCCCATGAGGACCGGCACATCCAGCCCTCCACGGAACACGATGTAGGCGCGTGCGAACCTGGGCGGCTGTGTTAGTTCCAGGAGCTGACCCGGCTCGGCAACGTGAGTGCACCAGGAACGCAACTCCCGACCGCCCAGTGTTGGATTGCCGTCCACGCCCGTGACGGCAAAGACGGCACCCGTTCCGAACCGCAGCTTGAACGGAAAGGTCTGAACCTCTATCGCTGCCGCGTCGTCGTCGTTGCCAACGAGGATATTGCCGATCTTCACGGCAAGGGGATCCATCGCACCGCTGGCCGTGACGCCGATGTCGCGATAGCCGGGACGACCAAGATCCTGGATGGTATTGAACGGACCGGTTTCGATGATCTCGATCATAGCTCGATCCTTGCCGGCAGAAAGCGCACCGTATCGCCGGGCGCCATCAGGGCTGGCGTCGCGGAGGCCGGATCGAACATCTGCAGATTCGCGTGGCCGAGCGAGTTCCACCCGTTCGGACCTGTCAGCATCGCAACGCCTGTCTGCATCCCCCCGATCGTCACGCTGCCCCTCTCCATCCTGAGCGACGGAACGGTCTTGCGCGGCATATAGATGCGCGAGTCAAGCCCGTGCAGGTAGCCGAAGCCAGGGGCGCTTCCCAAGGCAAAGACGCGGTAACTGGCCTCGTAGTGGATGCGCACGACCTCACGGTCACTCAAGCCGCAAAAATCGCAGATCGCGGGAAGATCGATTGCATAGGCGCCGCCATAGTGAACCGGGATTTCGATGATCTTTCCCGCCAGGTCGAGGCTCTCGGCCTTGTTCCATGCCTCAAGAAGCCGACCCGTCACCAGTTCGGGGTCTTCAGGCGTCTCCTTGAAGATCGCCAGAAGATTGGTCATCCCCGGGATCACTTCCGCTATATCGGTCCAGCCCTTCACCGTTTGCGCCAGAGCCCAGATCCACCGCTGCGCAGGCAGATCGAATTCGCCGGGCGCTTCGAGCAGGAAAGACCGGGTGCCGATGCAGGAGATCCTGGCCCGGCCCTTGGTGGCAGGAACGATTTCGCGCGAGGATGTGACGGTGTTCGACGTGGCAATCATGACAGCGGCTCGATTTCGAATAGGGGATCCCCGAATCCGACCAGAGTTTCGGGCTCCACCAATTGCCTGGCCAGCAAACCGGACCTGCCGGCGAGAATGGGAAGCAGGACCGAACCGATGCGGATAAAGCCGATCACGTCCTGGCTTGAGACGGCACGGGGAAGATGCCCGATTCCATCGGAATCCGAAGGATGCTGCGGATAGAAGTGGCCCGCCATTGGCGCCTTGGCCACCGCCACCGGTATCGCCGGCTGAGGCTGCGCGTTTCCTGTCAGGCTGATTTGAGCATCCCCAGTCTTCGAAACCACGATACGCAGATTGGCGCCCGGCCGCGAAATTTCCAGACCATCGACGCCTGCCGCCGTCAGCGCATCGGTTAGGGCTGCGATGGTCGAAGGATCGCTAAAGTCGATCGCGCTCATGCCGCTCTCCTCTGCTGAAGCCATTGCTCCAGATAGTGGATATCCGTCTCGCCGCGGGCAAACCCTTCATCCTCGAACAATGCGCACAGCAATGGCAGGTTGGTGGAAATGCCGCCGATCCGGCTGGCGGCGAGCGCCTCGCGCATTTTTGTCATCGCTTCCGCCCGGGTAGGCGCATGAACGATCAACTTGGCGATGAGCGAGTCATAGTAGGGCGAGACGCGATAGCCGGCACGAATATGAGTATCGACTCGGATACCCGGCCCTTCCGGCAGCGCCAGATCGGAGATCGTGCCTGCAGAAGGCAGGAAACTTTCGGGGTCCTCGGCATTGATGCGGCATTCGAACGAATGGCCGATACATGCCACATCATCCTGGTGCATTTCGAGGGAATTGCCCTGGGCAACCATTATCTGCGCCTGAACGATATCGATTCTACTGGTCATCTCGGTGACGGGATGCTCGACCTGCAGGCGCGTGTTCATTTCGATGAAGTAGAAGGCGCCGTTTTCGTAGAGGAATTCGAAGGTTCCGACGCCGCGATAGCCGATCTGCCGGCAGGCTTCTACGCAGGCCAGGCCGACGGAGCCGATCGTTTCCGAAGATATCCCAGGCGCCGGAGCCTCTTCCACGACCTTCTGATGCCGGCGCTGCATCGAGCAATCGCGATGCCCGAGCCAGACGGCATTGCCATTGCCATCGCAGAGCACCTGAATTTCGATGTGACGCGGATGCTGGAGGAACTTCTCCATATAGAGTGCTGGAGAGCCGAAAGCCTGACGAGCCTCTTCCCGTGTCAGCACGATGGCTTCGTGCAGCTCGCTTGCGTCCGAAACCACCCGCATCCCTCTGCCACCTCCGCCGCCGGCGGCCTTGATGATTACGGGATAGCCGATCTCCTGGGCGATCTGCTCGACCGATGCCGGATCATCCGGAAGCGACGTATCGGGACCGGGCACGCAGGGCACTCCGGCTGCAATCATTGCCCGTTTCGCCGATATCTTATCGCCCATGATCGCGATGGAGGAAGCTTCCGGCCCAATGAATGCGAGGCCGGCTCTCTCGACGGCTTCGGAAAAGGCTGCGTTCTCGGACAAAAAACCATAGCCGGGGTGGATCGCACCCGCTCCGGTCAGTTGCGCGGCAAGGAGGATCGCATCTTGATTGAGATAACTGCCGGCTGCGGTCGCCGGACCGATGCATAGAAAGGTGTCGGCTGTCTTGCCGTAAGGTGCCTGCCTATCGGCTTCAGAGCAAATCGCGACCGTCTTCAAGCCGAGTTCGCGGCAGGCCCGCTGAATTCGTGCGGCAATTTCGCCGCGATTGGCAATCAGCACCGTATCGAAACGTCGGCCTGCCAGTCCCATCTTGTCGAGAGCTTCCGCCATCATGCGATCTCCGCGAGCATGTCGCCCGTCTCGACTTCGCCGCCATCTATTTTGGTGATCTGCCTGATGCGTCCGGCCTGCGGGGCTGTTATCTTGTTGAAGACCTTCATCGCTTCGATGATGAAGAGCGTCTGCCCCTCCTCCACCAAGTCGCCGATCTTGACGAAAGGCTCCTGCCCGGGTGCCGGCGCCCGGTGCAGGACGCCGAAGATCGGCGCCTTCACGGTGACGGCCGCGCCTTGTGAACTTCCGGAAACATCGCAACCTTGTTGAGCGCGACCAGTTGCTGCGCTGGCGGCGACCTGCGCCGACGCGAATGAAGCCGTCGGATTGGGCGTTCGGAAGATCCGAACCGTGACATCCCTTTCCGTTACCGTGAGTTCGGTAACGTTGGATCGTCCAACAAAATCGATCAGTGTTTTTATCTTCGACAGATCCATGCGAGAACTCGGTATTTCGGTGCGCCTCCCGCAATCCAATGGATAATGGCAGCGTTTGGCTGACTACCTCCCTACACGATGGCTCTCACGATGGGGTCAAAGGAACTTTTGATGGCGCAGTGCTGCGGCCGATGAGAGGGCTGTCACCAATGGACATATCGAACCCACATCGGCGTCCCGCATTCCCGCCCAGCCGTCCGCTAGACGGCGGAGCTGGGTCCTTTAATCATGTGCAGGCACTGCAACCGGTGGAACCGGACTTGGTGTCCGGCTTTGCAAAAGTTCGCCACGCTCCTCCAGAACGGGATAGGCTGCGGCGGCAACGAGGTGGGAATTGATCTGCTTGAGGTCGCGCAGAAGGTCGAGGTGAAGCGAACTGGTCTCGGCGGTCTCGATCCCGCCCTGGCGCAAGCGCTGGAAATGGGCTTCCGTCCCATCGCGTTCCGCCTTGCGGAAAATCACCTTCTCCTCCGCCAGCATGCGGGCGGCACTTTCATTCTGTGTCATGAACAGAGCCGCCGCCGTCTGAAGGTTCGACTGCAATCGGTCGAACAATGTTGCCAGTTCGAGCTGCCCTTCCTTCGAGAAACTCAAACCTCGGCGCAGGCGCTTTGCCAGGTGCGGCAGAAGGTTCTGGTCGAGCACGTCTCCGGCATGTTCCATGTTCATCGAAAACAGCAGGATCTCATTCAGACGCCGCCGGTCGGCTTCGCCGAGCTCATCGGGATCGATCGAGGTCAGATAAGTCTTTACCGCCGTGTTCAGGCTATCGAGGATATTGTCCAGCGACCGCAATCGCGTCAGCGCCTTTCGATCCGTGTCCGATAAGGCAGACTTGGCGCCCGCAAGCATTTCCGAGAGCACGTCGACCAGTCTCAGCGCCTCGCGCGCTGCCGCGCCGAGAGCAACCACAGGCGTTTCCTTGGCCGCCGGATCGAGATATCTCGGGCGCGTCGGATCGGCCTCGTCGATCTTCTGCGGCAGCAATTTGGTCAATAGATCGGCATAGGGCCGCAACAGCGGCATGAACACCACGGCCAAAACGACATTGAAGGCAGTATGAAAATTGGCGACAGCTCGGGCGCTGTCGCTATCGATCATTGCCGACAGGCGCGCGGCTGGTTCCAGCAGGCCGATCATTGCGATCACACCGACAATGCGTGTCAACATATTGCCGATGGGCAGCCGCTTCACAGATAGATCCGCTCCCGATTGCCCTTCGATGAGTGGGTTGATCGCGGTGCCGAGGTTGGCGCCGAGAACGAGTGCAAAGGCCTGATCGACATCGACGAGCCCCTTGCTTGCAAGCGACATGATGAGCAGCACCACGGCCACGCTGGAATGGGCAGCCCATGTCAGAATGGCGGCGAGAAGCATACTCAGCACCGGCGTCGCAGCGATCGCATCAAGGACGTAGGCGAGCGCCTTCGACCCCTCATACTGCGTCATCAGGTCGAGAAGCTGATGCAGCGCCAGAAGCATGAAGCCAAGCCCGATCATGACGCGGCCAAGATCGTGCACGCGTGAATTCCCGGTTCGGCGGAACATCAGCACGCCGATCAGGACCAGCGCCGGCGAAGCCGCTGCGACATTGAAAGACAGCACCTGGACGATGAGCGTCGTGCCGACATTGGCCCCGAGCATGACGGCAAGCGCCGGCACGAGATCCACCAGCCCGCCGGCTGCAAAGCCTGAGGCCATGAGGCCTGTAGCCGTACTGCTCTGCAGGATGGCGGTGACGCCGATGCCGGCAAAAAATGCCTTCGTGCGATTACTGAGCGCGCGGCCGAGAAAGGAGCGCAGATCGGGGCCGAAGGCACGCTGGATACCGGTCTGGACCATGCGCGTGCCCCAGAGCAAAAGGGCGATGTGGCCCGCTAGAGCAACGAGGCCGAAGATAAACGCCATGATGGTCCTCCATTTGCCTGCGACCCCGGACAAATGCCGAGCATCAATATCGCGATTATCTAACTTTCTTTAGCCGACTATGTTTCTTTGTCTTTGACGCCTTTTGCAAGGCCAGATTGTCACAAACCAATAGAATAAAATTTTCGCATTAAAATCATGATGATAGGGCGCCATGAATCCTATCATCATTTGTTAGGAATATCCATTTTTCCGAGAGAGGTCGGCCTGAAAACGACGATTTTCGGTCTGCAACGAGATTGTCTGAGAATCGTTGCTTCGCCTTTTTGCTTTGGTCCATCCGATGTCTGGCCAATATAGCACAAAAGCCTCCATTTGCCGTGCAGCTGGGTCCACGGCCGCAGGGTTGGGAAGGCTGGCTGGCGAGGAGTTCGAGATGACGAATTTTATCTGCATCACATGTGGCACACAGTTCGGCGAAGGCGACAGGTCACCTCCGGCCTGCCCGATCTGCGAAGACGAGCGCCAGTTCGTACCTCAATCGGGACAGGAATGGAGCGACATGGCGAGCCTCGGCCAGGAGCATGAGGTAATCTGGAACGAGGAAGCCGAAGGTGTTCACAGTCTGCAGATCTCGCCCCATTTCGGCATTAGCCAGCGCGCCTTTCTGATCGAAGGACCTGACGGCAATATCCTCTGGGACTGCCTCAGTCTTATTGACGAGGCAAGCAAGGGACGGATCGTTGCCATGGGCGGCTTAAGCGCGATCGCGATTTCGCACCCTCACTTCTATTCGTCGATGACCGAATGGAGTGCCGCCTGCGGCGGCGTGCCGATCCATATCCACGCCAATGATGGCGAATGGGTGCAAAGGCGGAGTGCTCTGCTGCGTCCCTGGACAGGCGAGACGCTGTCGATTGGCCAGGCGACCATGATCCGTTGCGGCGGTCATTTCGACGGCAGTTGCGTGCTCCATTGCCCCTGGCTCGAAGGCGGACGCGGCGCGCTCTTCGTCGGCGACACGATGCAGGTGACCATGGACCGCAGGTTCGTCAGCTTCATGCGCAGTTATCCAAACCTCATTCCGCTCGATGCCAAGGCCGTGACGGCGATATCGGAAGCCGTCCGATCCTATCGTTTCGAAGCGATCTACGGCGCATTCCCCGGCCGAACGGTCGAAAGCGACGGCAACGGTGTGGTGGAGCGCTCGGCGCAGAGATATATCAAAGCGATCGCAGGTTGAGAATTTGCAACTGATGTTCGGTCTCAGGCGTAGGCCCATTCATACATGAAACAGAAAACACCAATGCGGCAAATACCGGATGCCGAGCTTGCCGCTGCAATTGCCTCAGGGGCCATTGGTTGCAATCCGGTTGCCGTTAGACGCTTCACAACCGGGACACGGCACTATGTCTTCGATCTTCAGTTCGCTGACCGGCCTCCAGCCGTCGTGCGTATCGGCGATCCATCGGCTCGGGCCGACATGGCCGGCGCGGCTTATCTTTCGGGATTGTTGCGGCCCGGAGGTGTGCC
This sequence comes from Hyphomicrobiales bacterium, assembly GCA_900472485.1. Taxonomy (GTDB): domain Bacteria; phylum Pseudomonadota; class Alphaproteobacteria; order Rhizobiales; family Rhizobiaceae; genus Rhizobium. Next base: position 273,205 of record UCII01000002.1, on the reverse strand, counting down.
GCTTCCAGCCATTATAGCCGAAGATATTGGCGCAGAGTTTCCCTGGCTTCTGCTAGAACGCTTTCCCGGCATGGATCTGGGTTCTGTCATCTTAAACCTCTCGGAAGAGAAGCTCGATGCGATTGCCTCACAGGTGGCGCATGCTCAGGCCATCACAGCAAGAACGAAGTCCGCGGGGCGCTACGGATATGCCGCACGAGCGGAACAAGCGCCGCATGGCGCATGGCCGCAAGTGTTGCTTGCCAATCTTGCGCGTTCGCGAGGCCGGATCGGATCTGCCGGATTGTTTGACATCGGGCTGGTTGACGCAATCGAACATGAGGTCGCTGCCAGACGCGGAGAGCTCGACAAGATCGAAGCCACACCTTTCCTCCACGACACCACGACGAAGAACGTGATTGTGACACCAGAGGGCGCGTTCAGCGGCATCGTCGATGTCGATGATCTTTGCTTTGGCGATCCACGTTATCCTGCTGCTTTAACACTGGCTGCTCTGATGGCTTATGGTGGCCCCGTGAGCTACGTCTTTGCGTGGCTCCGGCATGCCGGGCAAACCGATGACCGGCTTTTCCGTCTCTATACGAGCGTCCTTCTATTGGACCTGATGGCCGAGCACGGCCACATTTTCAACGGCAACGAGACTCCGTTAGCGCCTAGAGTTCGAGCAAGGATGCAGCACGCACTTGAATTCAATCTTAACTTAGTGCGGTCATGAACGCTGTATAAATCAGATTTCACTGCGCTCCGGCGACTAATTCTGCGATATCCATCCTTGTTTCCTGACCAATCGGCCGTGCCGAATTAGAGCCTCTTCGCGTTTCCTCGAATCGTGAAAACCGCGATGCACTTTTCCCGGAATGCTCTAATTTTCCAGCGCCGCCTGTCTGTCCTTCACCAAGCGCGTCGGCAAATTGACGGTGACGGACAGCCCTCCAAGGTTGGAGCGGGCGAGCGTCAGCTTGCCGTCATAGGCTTCGACCAGATCCTTGGCGATCGCCAAGCCGAAGCCGGTTCCGGCGATGCTTTCGTCCAGCCGCCTACCGCGCCGGATGAAAGCCATTTCCGCATCCTCGGGCAGGCCGGGACCATCGTCCTCGATGCACAGTTCCACCCCCTCGGGCAACTGCGACAGGCGAACTTTGACTTTGCCAGTCGTCCATTTCCTGGCATTGTCAATCAAATTGCCCGTGATGTCGGCAAAATCCGCCTCGTCGATCGCCAGCCACATCTCCGGCGGGGCCACGAGCTCAAAATCGATTTTCCGCTCGGCCGAGAGACGCCGCATGACCGAGATGATCTTCTGGAGATCGGCGCTGGCATCCATGACGCCGACGGTATGGGCGGCGGCAAGGCTCGCGCGGGTTTGCGCAAGCGTTCGCTTGATTTGCGCCTCCATCCGGCTGACCTCCGTCTGGATCGCCGCGGCCCTCTCCGACATGCCCTCTTCGGAGAGAATGCGTGCGGTCGCCTCTAGTGCTGCGAGCGGGGTCTTCAGACCATGCGCCAGATCGCCGGCGCGAGCGCGCGCCTGCGTCAATTGCGTCTCGCGGGATGCGAGCAAACCGTTGAGATCGTCCACAAGAGGCTGCACTTCTCGCGGAAACTGACCGGTGATCTTGCGTGCGGATCGCTCCTGCACCGCCATCAGGGCCGCGCGCAGATCGTTGAGCGGCCGCAATCCATAGCGCAGAAATACCACGACCGCCCCGATCAGGGCGACCGACAGCACGCCGAGAGACGGCGCCATGGCATAAAAGAAGCGCCAGCGCGCCGGCGCAAGCTCGCTGTTGTCGAGCGCCATGACGATATCGACCATCTGGTCGCCCGTGGCCGAGGGGATCGAAATAGACCGTTCGACGGCGAGAAGACGGCTGCCGTTCGGCCCTTTCATATCCGTCGCCCGGCCGGCATCGCGAGGGCGGGCGCGCAGCCAGGGCAGGTTCTGCTCCCAGAGCGATTGGGAGCGCAGCTCGACGGTGCCGTTGCGGCCGACCTGCCAATAGAAGCCACCATTCGGGATGCCGAAGCGGGGATCCGTCGGCGTGTCGTCGAGGAAGAGCTGATTGGAGGAATTTATATCGACCGCCGCCAGCAGAACGCGCAGTTCCTCGTCTATTTCAGAGAGGGCAAGCGCCCTGACGGCCAGCCCGGAAATGGCGTTGATGCCGACCCCGGCAAGAAAGGTCGCAACGATGATCGCCACTACGGAACCCAGCAGCAACCGCCCTCGCAGCGAGAACGGCGTCATGACGGCGGCGCCTCGCGCGGGATGATATAGCCCTGGCCGCGCCGGGTCTCGATGACGGTGCCGTCGAACTTGCGCCTGAGACGCGCGACGACCACTTCGAGCGCGTTCGACAGCAGCTCCGTCTCTTCGTCATAGATACTGTCGGCGATCTGCGTTCGGGAAAGCACGGTGCCGGCATTGTGCATTAGATAGGCAAGAAGCCGATATTCGAGCGCCGTCACCTGAACCGGCTGCCCGCGAAACGAAACCGTGCGCTGACGTGTGTCGAGCTCCAGCACACCATTGGAAAGGATCGGAGAAGATTGCCCCGCGGCACGGCGCATCAGGGCGCGCACCCGCGCCAGAAGCTCCTCCATACGGAAGGGCTTGGTCAGATAATCGTCGGCACCCGCATCCATGCCGTCGACCTTGTCGCGCCAGCCGTCGCGCGCGGTCAATATGATGACAGGCATGCCGCGGCGTTCTGCGCGCCAGCGCCGCAGAACCGTCAATCCGTCAAGCTTCGGAAGCCCGAGATCGAGGATGACCAGATCGAAATGCTCGATATCGCCGCGATACCAAGCTTCCTCGCCGTTGCTCACAGTGGAGACGACATAATGCTGGTCCTCCAGGCAGCGGCGCATGTCCGCCACAATACTGGGCTCATCCTCAGCAATCAGAATGCGCATTCTCAGCGTCTCTCGATCACGGCGAGTGTTGCGCCGTCGAGCACTATATCACCACGTTTGCCATCCGGCTTCAACACGCGCACGGCATAGGCTTGGCGTCCGGCCCGGCGAACCCGCTTGATTCGCAGCACCTTTCCCGGCATCTCGCGCGCAACGACCGCATAGATCTCACGCAGCGGCCGCAAGGTGCCGGCATCTTCGACCAGAACACTGCTATGCGAACGAGCTGATGCCTCCATACCTGGCGAGCTCAGCAAAGCCGTCACCAAGAGAACGGACAGCCAGCGGGGCCAGCCGGCTCTTCGCCCGAATATGCGCAACGATATCAATATCAATCCTTCTTCCGAGATAGCACGCAGGGCTCGCCCCGCAGCAAACCGAGCATAGCTTTCCCAACATTACAATTCACTGACAACGCCCGTAAGAGAGCTGCAAATTGAAAGGTGTATAAGCATCGATAGATGGCACGCTGATTGTGCCGAGTTTCGTTCCGCAGAAGTTACCATGACTATCCAGATTTCGTCGATTACCCCAAATGCCAGCCTCTCGGTTTTCTCAGGCGGCATTCGGCCTGAGTTCGTCCGCAATGAAACCCTGGTGGACATCTTCAAGGCAACGGTCGCCCGCAGCCCCGACAAGACGGCACTGACCCTGATCGGAACCGACCGGGCGATGACCTATGCCGAACTAGACCGGCTCTCCGACGAGGCGGCGCGCGCGCTCAGCCGTCGCGGTATCGGCCCCGGCGATTTCGTCGGCCTTTGGTTCCAGCGCTCCCTTGAGCTACATGTCGCGCTTCTGGCGATTCTCAAGGCCGGAGCTGCCTATATTCCCTTCGATGCGTCTGCCCCTGCCGACCGCGTGGCGGTCAGCCTCGCCGATTGCGGCGCGAAATGGCTGCTGACGCATGACGAAAAGGTGGCCCTCGCCCCCGAATTCGACGGCCAGACGCTGATCCTCAAGACACTGCTCGCAGAAGACGATGATGGCATTGCGCCGCGCCGCGCCGCTCACGACGATCCCGCCTACGCCATCTATACGTCCGGCTCCACGGGCAAGCCGAAGGGCATCGTCGTCACGCACCGGAACATCTGCCATTATCTGCGGGCCGGCAACGATGTCCTCGGTATGGTCGAATCGGACGTCGTTCTTCAGCAGGCTTCGGTCGCCTTCGACCTTTCGCTCGAGGAGATATTCGTTCCCTATCTGGTCGGCGCAACGCTGAAAGTGGCGACATCCGCCGTCATGGCCGAGCTCGACAGGCTCGCAGACGTGCTGGAAGCCGAAAAGATCACGGTCATCGACACCGTGCCGACTCTGCTGACCATGCTGGAACGTGATGTCGAGAGCCTGCGCGTCATCATCGTCGGCGGCGAAGCTTGCCCTCCGGCGATCGTCAGCCGCTTTTCCAAAGCCGGCCGGCGCCTGATCAATACCTACGGCCCGACCGAGACGACGGTGGTTGCAACCTATGCCGAGCTCGATCCTTCCCGGCCGATCACGATCGGCTGCCCGATCGCCAACACGACCGCCTACGTTGTCGACGAAAACCTGCAGCTCGTTGCTCGCGGCGATACCGGCGAATTGCTGATCGGCGGACCGGGCGTCGCTGCCGGATACAGAAACCTGCCGCAGCTGACAGCCGCGAAGTTCATCGCCAACCCCTTCGCCGGCCATGACGACCCGGTGCTTTACCGCAGCGGCGACGCCGTATTGATGGACGAGGAAGGACAGCTCCATTTCCTCGGACGCATCGACGACCAGGTCAAGATTCGCGGCTATCGCATCGAGCTCGGCGAGATCGAAACGATCGTCGGCGAACTTCCGGACGTGAAGGCTGCATCCGTCGTCGTGCACCGCCCGCCGGATGGCGAGGACATGCTGGTTGCCCACGTTGTTAGCACGGGCAGCAGCTTCGATCGAGACAAGGCGCGCGCCGTGCTTGCAGCCAAACTGCCGCCCTATATGGTGCCCGCCGCCTGGCATAGCCATGTCTCGCTGCCGCGTCTTCCGTCCGGCAAGATCGACCGCAAGACGCTTGCCGCCATTCCGCTGGTGGCCGATCAGCCAACCCAGGCACAAGAGCCGCCGCGCACGTGGACAGAAGCACAGCTGCTGAAGGCCGCAACCGAGGCGCTTCGACTGCGCTCTATTGGCTTCGAAGCGGATTTCTTCACCGAGCTTGGCGGCCATTCCATGCTCGCGGCCCGGTTTGTTTCCGAAGTGCGCAAGATCCCGCTGCTCGCCAGCATCGCCCTGCGCGACGTCTATGCCGGCCGCACCCTGCGCGGCATTGCCGCGATCCTGGAGCAGCGCGCCGAAAGCACCTCGGGACAGGAACGCAAGAATTTCGAACCGGTGCCGCTGCGCCGGCGCATCCTCTGTGGTCTCGCTCAGGCCGTGGTATTGCCCTTCATCGTCGCGATCGCAACGCTGCAATGGATCGGCCTTCTGCTCGCCTCGATCCTGCTGATCGATGACGGTGCATCGCTCTGGAATGAAATTCTCATTCTGGGCGGCGTCTACCTCGCTCTCAATCTCGGCGAGAAGCTTGTCGTTATCGCTCTCAAATGGCTTGTCATCGGCCGTACAAAGCCCGGTGTCTATCCGCTCTGGGGCACCTATTATTTCCGCATCTGGCTGATGCAGCGCATCGTCCAGCTCACCGCTCCGAAATTCCTCAAGGGCTCACCGCTCATTCGGGTCTATATGCGCGCACTGGGCGCCCAGGTCGGCAAGGATGCGATGATCGACGAGTTCGAGGAAGGCGCGATCGATCTTGTGCGCATCGGCGCAAGATCCAGCCTTGGCGTCAAGATCAAACTCGCGAATGTCGAGGTCATCGGCAATGAGATCCATGTCGGCACGATCGACATCGGCGAAGGCGTGCAGGTCGGCAATGGCTCCGTCATCGGCCATAACGTCAAGATCGACGACGGTGCCGTCATCGGCGATCTGACGGCGATTGCCGCCGGCACCCATGTCGAAGCCCATACGCGCTGGGACGGTTCGCCCGCCCGCCAGACCGGGCATGCCGAGCATGAAGAGATGCCCGCCCATCCGGAGCTTGGAACCGCCGGGCGCATCTTCCAGTTCGGCGCCTATTTCGTTGCCTACAATCTCAGCCTCGTCGTCGGCCTGCTGCCGATCTTCCCGGCCTTCTATCTGTTCTCCGCCGTGCAGCAGATCTACGCGCCCGGCTCCGATGAGGCCCTATCCTGGGGGATGATCGCTGCGCTCTCCTGGCCGGCCGCATTCCTGCTGATCGTCGTGTCCATGGCAGTGGTGGTGGCGCTCAGATGGGTGCTATTGCCTCGCGTCGTGCCGGGCCGTTACTCCATCTTCGGCAATCTCTATTTCCGCAAATGGGTCGTCGGCCTGACCACAGAGGCTATGCTGGAAACCCTGAATTCGCTCTACGCTACCGTCTTCATGCGCAACTGGTACCGCCTGATGGGGGCCAAGATCGGCAAGGGCACGGAGATTTCGGCAAACTTCGCCGGCCGCTACGATCTGATCGAAATGGGCCGCGACAACTTCATTGGCGACGAGACGATTTTCGGCGACGAGGAAATCCAGAACGGCTGGATGATACTCAAGCGCCTGAAGACCGGCGATCGCTGCTTCTTCGGCAATTCCTCGGTCATTTCGCAGGGTGCCGTGATCGAAAGCGATTCGCTCATCGGCATCAAGACGCGCCTGCCCGATTCCATGCACGTCAAGTCTGGCGAAACCTGGTGCGGCAGCCCCGCCTTCCAGTTTCCGACGCGCGAGAGGCTGCAGGCGGCTGCCAACACCACCTATGCGCCACCGCTCCGCATGCGCCTTGTGCGTATCGTGTTCGAGGCCATGCACACGTCGCTGCCGACCGCGATCCTCATCGTCATGGCACTCGCCATGTCCGACATGTTGGCCAGCGAAATCGACAATGGTGCCTGGGGCAGCCTTTTCTGGACCCTGATGGCTGCAGGCCTGGCGACCTCCGGCATCCTCTATCTCGTCGCGGTCGCGTTCAAATGGACGCTGATTGGCACCTATAAGCCGATGAACCGGCCGATGTGGTCGTGGTGGGCGATGCGTACGGAGGCTGTTGCGGTGTTTTACGGCGGTCTCGCCAGCAAGATGCTGCTCGACTATCTGCGCGGCACGCCCTTCCTGCCCTGGCTGCTCCGTCCCTTCGGCGCCAAGATCGGCCAGGGTGCGTGGATCAACAGCACCGATATCTGCGAATTCGATTGCACTCATATCGGCGACCATGCGGTTCTCAACATGGGCTCCTGCCCACAGACCCATCTCTATGAAGACCGCATCATGAAGGTCGGTCGTATCACGATCGGCGAAGGCGTCTCCATCGGCTCGGGCAGCACCGTCTTGTACGAGGCCAATGTGGGCGATTTCGCCGAGATTGGACTGCTGACCCTGGTCATGAAGGGTGAAGCCATCCCGCAAGGAACGTCGTGGGTCGGCGCACCCGCCCAGGCGGTTCAAGCCGCGCAGGAGCCCGCTCCCGTCGCTCAGAAAGAGGCCCTGCCCTCCGCCGCAGCGTGAGCGCGGATGGCGGCCCCTCGATTTGAGGTCGTCCTGACGGTCGCAGATGCGATCGCCATCCTCGTTCGCCCGATGCCCGGCGGACGAGCAGAGCGTGATCAGATCGCGCAAACAGCCTTGAGAGAAGCCACACAACGGGACGATCTTTCCATCTATCGCCGGCCCAGCGAGCGGCCAGCGCTAAGGGCTCCCTATCACGAACTGGGCGTTTCGCTTTCGCATCGCGGCGATCTGCTGCTGGCGGGCTTTGCGCCTAATAACGCTGTCGGCGTGGACATCGAGATCGAGGATATCAACGGCTTCGATCCGGCAGCTTTTGCCGCCGACCATTTCTCGCCAAAGGAAGCGGCCGCCTTGGCCACTCTCGATAGCACGGCGGCGCTGGAGGTCTGTTACCGACTCTGGGTCGCCAAGGAGGCTGCCTTGAAGATCAGCGGCCGCGGTATTTTCGACGGGCTGGACGAACCTGATCTGGCGGCGCAGCTGAACCTTCTGCGCACCGACGGCGCAACAATCCACCTTGGCGGCGGGTCGCGGCTGCCGCCGATTGCGCTCGCAGTGACTCGACTTTCCAACACTGCGGATCAATCTGTCTATTGTGCCCTTGCCAGGGATATGCGCTGAGCGATCCCTCGGCTGCAAGCATCTCGGCCGGAGAGGCGCCGGTGGAAACCGGGCCTTCCCCCATAAGCGTAGATATTTCAGGGCCGCGGCGGTGCGTCTGCGTCTTCGCGCGCTGCAAACCAGTTTGCCAGGGTCGCGCCGGAAATATTGTGCCAGACGGAAAAGATAGCGCTGGGAACCGCGGCGATCGGCGAGAAATAAGCCGTCGCCAGAGCTGCACCCAAGCCTGAATTCTGCATGCCCACTTCGATCGCCAGCGCCTTACGCTTGTAGAAATTGAGACCGAGCACCTTCGACGCATAATAGCCGAATAGGTAGCCCAGACCGTTGTGCAGGATAACGACGGCGAAAATCAGCAGGCCGGACTGCACGATGGCCGCCTTCGATGCACCGACGACAGCCGCAACGATCAATACGATGCCGATGACGCTGACGAGAGGCAGAACCGGGATTGCCGCACGAACCAGACCGCGCATGGCTTTCTGCGCGACAAAACCGAGCAGAAGCGGCACGATGATAACCTGCACGATGCTAATGAACATCGACCAGGCATTGACGGGCAGATACTGGCTTGCGAACATCCACACCAGGAACGGCGTGACGATCGGCGCTGCAAGCGTTGTCACACTCGTGCAGGCGACCGACAGCGCTACGTCGCCACGGGCAAGATAGGTCATGACATTGCTCGAGGTGCCGCCTGGGCAGCAGCCGACCAGAATGACGCCGGCTGCGACTTCCGGCGGCATCGGAATGATTTGCGTCAAAAGCAGTGCCAGTGCCGGCATGATGCCAAAATGTGCGATGACGCCGATCGCGACCTCATGGGGACGACGCGCCAGCTCGCGAAAGTCGTCAACGGATATCGTCAGTCCCATGCCGAACATGATGATGCCGAGAAGCACCACGATCCAGGGTGCAAACTGCTTGAAGACGTCGGGCAGGAAAAAACCGAGCACGGCAAACAGGATGACCCATATGGAAAAGGTTTTGCCGACGAAAGCGGAAAAGGATGCCAGGAACTTCATGGAATCTCCGGGGGGAAGGAGCATAATGACATTCGGCCGGTCTAAACCCGGCGCATCGGGTGTCAAGGCTTCGAATTGCCGGATCCGTCCACTTCCATCATCGATATGGTATGAATCCGTCGACGAGCGCAGCAGGTTTGTCCTGCAAGGAGCCAATACATGACTGTTACCGAGCCCGAACCGATGTCCCGCACGAAGGCCTTATTGTACGCGATCGGCCTGCCGCTGGGGCTGCTCGTATTTATCTTCTTACCTGCCGGTCGCCTCGACTGGCAGCCTGGATGGATCTTCATCGCGTTCCTGATCGTAAGCTATGGAATAGCGTTTCTGATCATGCGGCGCGTGAACCCGGTCATTTTCCAAGCGCGCAGCCGCTTCCAGTCCGGAACTCAAGGCTGGGATCTCATCCTGGTCTCGCTGATCTTCCTTGGCATGATCGCCGAAATACCGCTTGGAGCCCTGGATGCCGGCAGGATGGGATGGTCGGTGATGCCAACCTCCATCGTGATCCTCGGTTATCTTCTGCTCGCGGCAGGCATCGCGCTCGCCACGTGGGCTCAGGCGGTCAATCGCTTCTTCGAACCCGGCGTGCGCCTCCAGCGGGAACGCGGTCAGCACGTCATCAGCGACGGTCCCTACGCCTACGTGCGGCATCCCGGCTATGTCAGTGCGATCTTGGTATTTGCGGGGCTGGCACTGGCACTCGGTTCCTGGTGGGCCTTGATCCCTGCCGGCTGGGCAAGCGCCGTGCTGATCCTGCGCACGAGCTGGGAAGATGCGCTGCTTTATGGCGAGCTGGAAGGCTATGCCGACTATGCCAGGCGCGTTCGATTCCGGTTGCTGCCGGGTATCTGGTGATGCTCGATTTCGGCTGGCGCTAGGTGTTGCCATGCCAAAGGGAGCGGAGGCCACCGGCCTCTCCTTTCAGCGGATCCCTTGCGGGCACGCCAAGTTTTTCGATCATCGCCTGCTGCTCGCCCGTAGGCATTTCCCGGCAGAGATCGGCCTCTTGACCGGGAGGATAGCCGCCGATCACGAGCAGATCATCGCTCGCCTCCAGCCGGCAATGGCCGGTTCCGGCCGGCAGCAGCAGGGCATCGCCGGCCTCGACCGTGATTTCCTTGCCGGTGGGTCCGCCGATCATCAGCCGGGCCTGACCTGCCGCAACGCCCAATATTTCGTGGGCCGTGGAATGAAAATGGTGAAAGGAATAGACGCCGTTTCGCCAGAGGCCGCTCCAACCATTGGTTCGAAAGAGCCGTTCGAAACTTTCGGCTCGGTCGGGGCCCTCGAGCCCCTGCCGATAGACGATCACAGGAAATCGCTGGTTATTGGGAATCCAGCCTGACTGCTCGAATTTGATTGCCTGCTCCATCCGATCTCTCCCTGTCGGCTGCCATCATAACCACCGGATCTCGGTGCGGTTCCCAGAAAAACCGGGAACGATTGCCTGCGGCTAGGGTTTGGACCTGGCATTCCATCAAAGATATAGCGAAAGGATAGATCATGCCTTCCATCAATTCCGCACATATCCTCATTCTGGCGACGGATGGCTACGAGCGTTCGGAACTTCGCGTTCCTCTCGACGAACTCAGGAAGCGTGGCGCTGACGTCAAGGTTGCCTCCGTCAAGAAGGATAGTATCAAGAGCTGGGACAAGACCGATTGGGGCGACAGCGTCGACGTCGATCTCATGGCCGGGGATGTCGACGTGAACCAGTTCGATGCGCTGGTGCTGCCAGGCGGCCAGATCAATCCCGACAAGCTGCGCCTTGAAGGAGATGCCATGCGCGTCGTCCGCGAGTTCCTGAATTCCGGCAAGGTGGTCGCCGCCATCTGCCACGCACCCTGGCTGCTCGTTGAGGCCGATGCGTTGCGAGGACGTCAGGCAACCTCCTATTGGTCCATCAAGACAGACGTCAAAAATGCCGGCGCGACATGGAAGGACGAAAAGGTCGTGACAGATCAGGGCATCATCACCTCGAGATCGCCCGACGACCTTCCCGCTTTCATTGACAAGATCGTCGAGGAGGTTCAGGAAGGTCCGCATCAGCACCGCGCGGCCTGACCGATCAATCCCCACGGAAACCGTAAAGCCCGGTATCGAATGCCGGGGTTTTCGCATTTCCCGCCTCCGATAGAACGGAACCTGCACCAATCGCATATTGACTGGTGCGGCCGGCTTTGATCTGTTGGCCCAACATGACAATGCCTGATGTCCGCGCGAGGTTACGGGCGTCCGGGAGGAAAGCAGGGCATGACGATGGAGGCTGTGAGGGCGGTCAGCCTGAAACAGGTGGCGATTTCCTTTGAAATGGCCGGCAAGACACGGTTCGACGCCGTAGCGGCGACCAATCTGAATGTAGAGGCGCATGAGTTCGTGGCTATTGTCGGCCCGACGGGCTGCGGCAAATCCACACTTCTCAATGCGACGGCGGGGCTTTTGACGCCGGCGTCAGGGATGGTCGAAGTCTTCGGCCAGCCCCTGAAATCCATCAACCGCCAGGCAGGCTATCTCTTCCAGCAGGATTCGCTGATGCCGTGGAAAACGGTGCTCGAGAATGTTGCGATCGGACTTGAGATCGCGGGCCTGGATAGGGCCGAGGCAAGACGGGTTGCGCGGGATTGGCTGGGGCGCGTTGGCCTTGCCACATTTGCCGATCGTTTCCCGCGCATGCTCTCGGGCGGCCAGCGCAAGCGCGTCGGCCTCGCCCAGGTGCTCATCCGCAATCCCAAACTGCTGCTGATGGACGAACCCTTCGGCCCGCTCGATGCGCAGACCCGGTTGATCATGGGCGACCTGCTGCTGAAACTCTGGTCCGAGGACCGCAAAGCGGTGATGTTCGTCACGCACGATCTCGATGAGGCGATTGCCCTTGCCGACCGCGTGGTCATCATGTCGGCCGGACCGAAATCCCGCATCATCGGCGATTTCAAGGTGCCGCTGGAACGGCCGCGTGACATCGGCGAGATACGTCACGATCCCATATTCAACCGGCTGCATCGTGATATCTGGCAGGCACTGCGCGATGAAGTGATGACCGCCTATCGCCAGAGCAGCGGAGAGATCGCATGAACCGTTCTCTCCTTCTCCTGTTGCAAATCCTGGTGGCCGTGGCCATCCTGGCAATCTGGCATCTCGCGACGAATACCGGCCTTTTCGGCAACCCGAAAACCATATCGTTCTTTTTTGCCGATCCGCTCAAGGTGGCGCAGCGCGTCATTCAATGGTTTGCGTCCGGATCGATCTGGTATCATCTCTGGATCACGCTATCGGAATCGATCCTTGCCTTCCTGCTCGGCGCCTTCGGCGGCATCGTCTTCGGTTTCTGGTTCGCTCGCCGGCCTCTAATTGCGGCTGTCTTCGACCCTTACGTGAAGGCGGCGAATGCACTGCCACGCGTCGTGCTGGCTCCGATCTTCGCACTGTGGTTCGGCCTCGGTATCTGGTCCAAGGTGGCGCTCGGCATCACCCTCGTCTTCTTCATCGTCTTTTTCAACGTCTATCAGGGCGTCAAGGAGGTCAGTCAGCCGGTGCTGTCCAATGCCCGCATGCTTGGCATGAACGAGCGACAGCTGCTGCGCCATGTCTATCTGCCCTCCGCGCTTTCCTGGGTGTTTTCCAGCCTGCATACTTCGGTCGGCTTTGCCGTCGTCGGCGCGGTCGTCGGCGAATATCTCGGTTCTGCCGCCGGTCTCGGCTACCTCATTCAGCAGGCCGAGGGTGTCTTTGACGTGACAGGCGTCTTTGCGGGCATGGTGGTTCTGACCACTTTCGTCCTGTTGGTGGATTGGGTGATGACGATGGTCGAAAGGCGTCTGCTCGCCTGGCGCGGCCAATAGTGCATTGAGAATAGCGAAGTGGAGGAACAAGGGACATGGAACGCAGAACATTTCTGATCGGAACGGCGAGCTTCGGCATCGGCACATCGCTTACCGGCATCCTGCCCGCCGCGGCACAGGATGCGAAACCGGAAAAACCGGACCTGTTGATCGGTGTGGGCGGCAAGCCTCTGCTTTATTACCTGCCGCTGACGATCGCCGAGCGGAAGGGCTTCTTCAAGGAGGAGGGTCTCAACGTCACTATCAATGATTTCGCCGGCGGTTCGAAGTCGCTGGAGGGACTGATCGGCGGCTCCCTCGATGTCGTCGCTGGCGCCTATGAACATACGATCCGCATGCAGAACAAAGGACAGGATATCGTCGCGATCTGCAATCTCGGCCGCTTCCCCGGTATCGTCATCGCCGTGCGCAAGGATCTCGCCGGCGAGATCAAGTCGATGGCGGACATGAAGGGCCGCAAGATCGGCGTGACCGCGCCAGGCTCCTCGACGGCGCTGATGTTCCAATATGCCATGCTGAAGAGCGGGCTGAAGACCGACGATGCGTCGCTGATCGGCGTCGGCGGCGGGGCCGGCGCGGTTGCCGCGGTCAAGAGCGGTCAGATCGACGGCCTTTCCCATCTCGATCCGGTTATCGCGCAGTTGCAGTATGATGGCGACATCACGGTGCTTCTGGATACGCGCACCGAGGCCGGTACGCGTGCACTTTTCGGCGGTCCGAACCCGGCCGCGACCGTCTATATCAAGCGCGAATTTGCCAAGGAAAACCCGATAACCACGCAAAAGACGGTCAATGCCTTCATGAAGGCCCTGAAATGGATCGCGGCGGCAAGCCCCGAAGATGTCGCCGGCGTCGTTCCGGAAGAATATTTGCTCGGCAATCGCGACCTCTATATGCAGGCCTTCAAAAATTCCAAGGAAATGTATTCCCAGGACGGCATGGTCACGATGGAAGGCTATAATTCCATGATGGGCGTGTTGAAGGCGCTCGATCCCGAACTCGCTAATGCGGACGTGCCCTTCGAGAAGACATTCGATCCGACCTTTGCCAAGGCCGCAAAAACCTGATCGAGGCAATAGGTGTGCCCGGCGGTTGGCCGGGTACGCCTAACCCTGCCGAACCAAAATCCCTATCAGATCGAGCAAGCGCCGACCGACCGGCGTGATGCTGGCGGCGGAAGCTCTCGCCTTATCCCGGCCGGCTGCTGCTTTTACACGTCAAGTGAGCATAACGACAACTAAAAGCTCCCACTCCTCAGTTCGCGGCTCCAGTCGCTGTTTGCGGATGCGAGCCATAAATCGCCGCTGAGGCTTCGCGCGACGTTCGTGGGCATGGCGGGAAGGCACTTCCGCCTGGGATACATCCTGTCTTTCATCGGCGAAGAATTTTTCAAATTGACCGACGGGTTTCGATCAATTGCGCGTTCAAGCAGCGCAAGATCTGACGAGAGCCTGAATGACAAGGCTTCTTGAGATCGAGGCAGGCCGCGGTCCGATTCTGGAGAATGAGAATGGTTGCATCATTCAAAACGCCAGCGGGCCAGAAGCGGATGTATCCGGCAAAGCTGCTCGGCATGCTGCTCGTCTTTGCCTTTGCTTTCGCCGCATGCGCGGAAGCCTGTACAATCCCACCGCCGATTTCCTCCATCGATCTTTCCGGTTTCTACGATGACCCCGATGGCTATGGCAGGGCGATAAAACCGCTGCATGCCTTTATCGAAACGGTGAACAAGACAGCCGATAGCGGTGACAAAGCGTGCGTGATCGCACTTCTGGATAGCTGGGCGCGTGCGAACGCCTTGATGGCACCGATCAAAGGCTATCAGGGATATTATGAGCGCTCATGGGCAGGAACTGATTTTGCTTTGGCCCTGCTCAGATTCTTTCCCCAGTCAAAGAACGACGCACCCGCCGTTCCGCCACCCATCTCGAAATGGCTTATCGAGATCGCTGCCTCCACGCGGGATGCGAATGCCATCAACCGTCTGCACAACAATCTGGTTTACTGGGCAGGCCTAAATCTCACGGCAATAGGAACACTGACGAAACGGCCCGACCTCATCGACGCCGGCATTGCCCGTGCGCGCGAAGGTATAAGGGATATTCAGCCGAACGGCACATTGGAGCGCGAGCTGAAACGTGGCGACCGAGCACTTCACTATCATAATTTTGCGCTCATCCCGTTGGTCTTCACCGCAGAGCTGGCGCATGCGCGCCATGTTGACCTCTATTCGGAAAACAACGGGGCCATTCGACGCCTGGCAAATGTGGTGATCGATGCGGTGCTCGATGAAAGCAGCTTCTCGGCCTATACTTCGACACCGCAGCATCTGTTCCCTTGGACTTTCGCCAGCGATCTCGCCTGGATGGAGCCGTATCAGGCTCGCTTCCGCGATCCACGATTGGCGACCCTGATTGCTCAGCGCCGGCCATTTATCAATCCGCGACTCGGTGGCAACGTGACGGCCGCCTGGAGCGGACGCCCGACAATGGAGCGTCCCTAGTGGCGATATTCGGAACGACCCGATCAATCTGCGCTTCAGACCCGTCTGAAATGGTCAATGGAGGACCAGCATGCATCTAACACGTCGGCAGTTTGCCATTCTGGCTTGCGCCTTGACGGTTCAGGCAGGCCAAAGCGCCGCGGCAAGTGACGATAATGCAGTATTCTGGCAAGCGAACCTGGCAGATCGATCAATCGCCATCTTCGGCTATGAACGCATCGGTGCCGCACTGGTATCCGACATCGTTCGCGATGGAGAGCGGATATCCGATCAGGCAAGTTCGGTCTATACCGACATCGGCCCGAATGCTCCGCACTTGAAGTCCTCGACGAATATAAAACAAGTACCACCGGTTCTTCCCGATTTGCCGCCGACGGATGCAGACGATCTACGCCGCATTATGCCGGCAGCAGCAGGTTCCCCAGTTGAACGTCTTCCAGGATACGTAGTGGCCTTGTTGCTGATGGGCGAAGGACAACACTCATGGGCACCAAGTGTCGAGGGTGTGATCATGGATCATGTCCGCTCCGGTGGAAAGCAAATCTCCCCGCTGATAAGCGATATGGAGCTGACGTCGATATGGTCGCCACCCGATACGTTCACACTGAAGGCAGTCGGCGCACATCAAATCAGCTATCTTCTCGAAAAGCGCCGCCAACTAGGGCCTATCGGTGGCTATATGGAAACACTTTACAAGCAACGGCGAGTATCTGAGATCACGCAGTTGCGAGAGGCAATAGCCAAAGAAGGCGTGGTCAGCCCGCTTGGATCTCTGGCCGGTGCACAATTCAAGGCGCTACTTCTCAAACAGATCTTGAGAATTGAATCGACGAAGAATTTTCTCCTTCTCCCGTTGGCTGTCTTACTGGGTGATGACGGCATCCTGGAACTCATGAAATCAAACGGCTTCAAGATAGCGGCATTGGCATAGTGCTGCCGGTGCCCATGAAAGCTGCACGCTCCATCAAGGTATTTATCCCATTCGAGGACTGATGAAACATGGCTCCGTTCGCGGCAATCAAGGGCACTGCGGCCTTGTCGCACAGCTGCAATCCGAACGTGATGCCGATCGACTCTCATATTTACGGAGGCTGACCGACAATGAGTGGAAAGACGCGTTCGATCCTGTCGATTTTTCGCCTATGGTGGCGGGCTGCTGCTGTACTCGTCATGGTTTTTTCGGACGCGGCTCATGCTGAAGATCATACGTTTGTCGGCTTTCAGGAGATAGCCGTTCCGAACGGTAGCGAGCCTCCGTTGCACGCGGGCATCTGGTATCCGACGCCTGTCCGACCCCGGAACACACGTTTGGAGACTTTCACCCAATTGGTGGCGCCGGATGGTGCGGTCGCCGGAGGCGATCTGCCGCTGGTCGTCATTTCTCACGGTGGCGCGGGATCGTTCGCCAGCCATTACGACACCGCCCTCGCGCTCGCCCATGCAGGCTTCATCGTTGCCGCGGTCGATCATGCGGGTGACACTTTCGACGATCAGCGACAGGTGCTGAAACTTTGGCGGCGGCCGCTGCAGCTGAATCGCCTGATTACCTTCGTCCTCGACGATTGGCGAGATCATGCTCACGTAGACTCCGGGCGGATCGGCGCTTTCGGCTTTTCGAATGGGGGTTTCACCGTACTCGTGGCTGCCGGAGGAAAACCCGATTTGAGCCTGATCGACCCCTATTGCCGCGATCATCCCACGCATGATCTGTGCTCCGCACTTATGAAAGCCGGCGTCAGCTCTGTGGCCGCTTTACCAGTTCCGCCCGATCCCTGGGTGCGAGACCAGCGCATCAAGGCGATAGCGGTGGCCGCTCCGGCATTTGGGTTCACCTTCTCGAGCGGCGGCTTGAGCGACGTAACGGTTCCGGTCCAGCTGTGGCGTGCCGCCGATGACCGCCATCAACCCAATCCCTGGTATGACGAGGCGGTGCGCATTGCATTGCCTCATCCGCCCGAGATGCATGTCGTGGCACATGCAGGACATTATGATTTTCTGCCGCCATGCAGTGCGGTGCTCGCCAAGCACGCGCCTGAGATATGCGCTGATTCGAACGGCTTCGATCGAGCAGCGTTTCACCGCCGCATGAACGCTCAGTTGATCAATTTCTTCCGGGCCAAGCTTCGGTAAGGAATAAGCCGCGGCTATGCCGGAGTCGTGAACCGATAGGCAGCTCCGGCCTTCCAGCCTCGAGGCGCCACGCAAGTTGAATTCCGTGCTGCCCACGACCGCCGCGGGCCATCGGCAGCACGACCGTTTGGATACAGCTAACGGTGGAATATCTCTACGCCAGGTATGATTAGTAATCTTATTGTCATATGACGATAGCGAAAACCTGATACGGCGTTGACAGGCGCTCCAGCCAACTATCCTATTCCTTTAAGCAACGCACGGGGGAAAAGTATGATCGGCACACGATATCAGATCAAGGTGGGCGATACGCTCTGGTCTATTGCCCACGAACACCTCGGCCATGGTGCGCAATGGCCGCGTATCTGGCGCTATAATAACCGCCGCGATGTCATTCGTGCCACCGGCCATGGAATTCCCGATCCGGATTTGATCCATGCCGGCAGCACAATTCTGATCCCCGTTCTGCCGGGTCAGCGCGAGCATGGCAGCAATGGTCATCACCATCCGCGGCATACGTCGCAGCATCATAATCCCTCGACATCCGCCACCACGCCGGCGCCGCATTCCGCCTCCCCGCAGCCGCTTCGCACCGGCAACCCGGCTACGGAACTGAAGAAGGAATTGCCGCACGTCTATTCGCCGATCTCGATCAAGTACCGCTTGAACGATCTGACGATGCCCGTCATCGAGACTCCGACGGCGACGATCGAGTTCCGTATGACCGGCGATGTCGTCCTGATGACGGACAAGCGCTACCCGGCAACCTACGTGAGCAACGGCGGACGGCTGGAGACACAGATCTCGCAGCAGGCCAACGTCGCCTTCGGCCAGCTCGTCGGCGACACGCGCTTCATCTACGATTCGAAGAAAAAAGAAGTGACGGTGCGTTCCATGCTAGTCAGCCAGAGCACAACGCCGAACGCGGCGGCCACCGCCGTCGGTGTCGAGTTCAGCTCCAGCAGCCCGATACCGAAGCTGCGTGCCGAGGTCCGCTTCCCCAAGCTGCAGGGCAGGATCGGCCCATTCCACTATGTCGCCATGAGCGTAGCCTTCGTCATTCTGATCACGCCAAAGGCTCACATTCCTCCGTCGGCACCCTCGCCCCAGGCCGTGCGTGACACGATACGGATCCGCGAGCCCGAGGAAGGGACCAACTGGAGCCGTGTCATCGGCACCGGTCTGGTCATCGGCGCTGGCGTCATTGTCGTCGGCACCCTGGTCGAGGATTTCTTCTCCGGCGGCGTCGGCGTTGCCGATGATCCGGCCTCCTTTGCTGCCGCCGGCGCTTCGCTGACGCGCGGCCTCGCTATGCTTCGCGGTGCCGCCACCATAGCCTTGCCACGCGCAGCGGTTCCGGCCGCCGTGCACGTCGGTGCCCGGGTCGGGCTGGCACATTGATTGTCTCACGACGTCTTCTACTTGGCGCGGCAGTGGTTCTGGCCGGGAGCGGTTCTTACCTTCTCGGCCGGTCGACACCGAAAGAGGATGCCCTTGCCGATCCTGATGCGTGTGCGGCCAAGCTTGGGCGGCAACAGGGCCTGACGATCGGTTTTGGCGATCCATCGACCTTCTACGTGCCGCCCTATCTACCCGCCGATGCGCCGGTGGAGGGGGTCGTGTTGAGCGCTGCCGACCACACGGCCGTAAAGGACTCGCTGCGCGGCATTGCCAGGGCTTTCGAAGCTTACCCGGAACAATGCCTCGGCCGGATCATCAAGGCGATCTTCATCGCCGGCAAGATTTTGATCGACGGTGCCGAAGCGGGCGGCACCTATGGACTAGACTGGATATTTCTCGCCGCGCCCTCCAACGTATCGGCCGAGACCCGTCAGCTGACCGCAGAGCTTGGCGTGCACCACGAAACGAGTTCTTTCATCTGGTTGCGCAACGATGCCCTGCAGCGAGCTTTCACCGCGCTCGAGCCGGCCGGTTGGCAATTTCAGAACAGCGCGACCGATCAGATCGCGCGCAATGCCCAAACCGCTCCGCCGGTGGAAACCGGTTTTCTCTCCGCTTATGGCGCAACGACCTCGGAGAATGACTTCAATACCTATGCAGAAATTGTGTTTTCCGATCCGGGGCGCCTGATAAAGCTGGCCGAAAGTGTGCCTGTCATTGCGAGAAAACTCGCGCTGACACTCGATTCCTACGTCGCCATCGATGAGCGGCTGCGCGAAACCTTCGCTCGAAACGGTCTGCTGAAAGCAGCCCGGCGATAGGCCGGCCGACCGCCTCGCTGCCGGGGCGTCGAAAAGGCCGGTCGACGCCCCGGCATGAGATCAATTCATTTGGAGATCGTGCCGTCGTTTACTGCTGGGCCGGCTCGGCTTTCTGAATCTTGTCCTGGACCTTCTTGACGAGTGCCGGGTCCTTCTTCGCGGCCGTCAGAATTGCGTTATATTCGTCTACCGACATCCCCGGAGAAGTCTGAACAGCCTGCACCATCTGCTTGCTTGCTTCGGTCTGCAGCTGTTGTTTCGCGGTCGGATCCTGTGTTGCGCCGATCTTGGCCGAATATTCCTGCCTGATCTTGTCCACCTGGAGATAAGCGACCGCAAAAGCCTCTATCTTTTGATCGCTGACTGGGGCAGCGGCAGCGTTGCTATCGGGCTGCTGCGCTTGGGCAGGTTGTTGCTCTTGCGTTGCTTGCTGTGCGAACGCTTGAGTGCTGAGAACCATCAGGCTCAAGGCTGCAGCGGTCAATGATGCAGCGGGGATATGACGAATAATCATCTGAATTCCTCTTAGTCGTGCGGGGGGAACACCTCTTTGATGGCGTAGAGCGAAGGTTGGCATATCGTTTTAGATTCAGCCGCCGGTTAGGGTTGAGGAACGATCCGGCGGCAATGTGGCCGTCAAACGTTTTCTGTGAGGCAATAGCGTGACGATCCCCTGGCCGTGGCGCGGCGGCTTTATGGCGATCGAGATCCGACCAGCACCAATTTCTTCCGAAGCCGCAATGCAGTTACCCGATGTGAAAGCCAGGAAACTGCGCGAACATGGCCGGGCTTCGGCCTTTATTGCTTGCACAGCCATCCCGCCATACAAAGGCGGAATGGCTGTGATCCTTGTCTCGTTTCAGGGAAGAGTGACGACCTCGACCCAGTTCGCGCCGGCGTCGACGGGATAACGGCCGATCGGCGTGAGCGCACCGTTTGCCTGGTCGATGGCATAGACGGCGATCTTGTCGGATTTTTCTCCGGTCGCGATCAGGAAGCGGCCCGACGGATCGATGCGGATGCCGCGCGGCTGCTTCTCGGTCGGATAATTGGCAACGTAAGTGAGGTTGCCGCTCCCCTCCGTGACATGGAAGAGGGCGATCTTGCTCGTGGTTCGCTCGGTCGTATAGAGGAATTTACCGTTCGGAGTGATGCCGATATCGGCAGCCCAGACCTTCGGCTTGCCGTCATCGACAGGTGCAACTGCCGGCGCCGTGGCGTTGAACGGCGGTGGAGGCGGCGGGGCAATGCCCGGAGACAGGCCGGTGTCGTCCGGAACGGATGCGACGCTTTCGACTTCGGTGAGCGTCCCCTTGGCCGGGTCGAGGCTGTAGTGAATGACATGGCCGGTCAGTTCGGTGACGACATAGACCGATTTGCCGCCCGGCGCGAAAATGATATGGCGCGGCCCGAAACCCGGCTTGGTGGCGATCTCAGGCGGATTGTTCGGCTCCAGCATGCCGGTCTCGGCATTGAGCACGAACTGCAGCACCACGTCGGAGCCGAGATTGGTCGCAAAGACATATTTGCCCTTGGGATCGCTGACGATCGAATGGGCATTGCGGCCGGTCAGGATCATCTGGCGAGTGCCGTCCGTCACACGGCCATCCGGGTCGATCGGCAGGACCGCGATCTTGTTTCCACCATAGGAGGAGGTGAAGAGCAGACGCCCGGAGGGATCGGTCGACACATAGGGCATGCTGTCGGGCAAGGCCGCGACCGCACCCTGCGTCAGATTGCCGGTTGCCGGATCGATCGCCAGCGTCAGCACGCGGTAGGGCTGCGAGCGCACGACGGCATAAAGATGCTTCTTGTCGGGGCCGATGGTCATCGGCATCACCATCTTGCCCGCATCGAAAGTCGCCGCCGGCGTCAGGGTGCCGGTCCTCTCATCCATGCTGTAGCTGTCGATCTTCCCGTCCGTCGCCGCGGAGACATAGACGAATGTCCTGGCAAACACATCTTGTGTCGATGCAAGCATTGCCGAGCCCGCCATGATCGCGGCAAAAATTCCCGATGGTAATCCAACCACGAGTGTCCTCCTCAGACAAAGAGCGATCGCCGGCATTGCCGACGATCATTTGCATGTGCTTGGCTGTGCGTCACGCGGCCTTGGCCGTCTCGATGATCTTTGCGAGCGCTGCCAGCTCCTCTGGCGTCAGATCGGTCAGCGGTGGGCGCACTGGGCCCGGATCTTTGCCGAGAACATGCAAGCCGGCCTTGATGATCGAGACCGCATAGCCCTTTTTTCGATTGCGCAGGGCGACGAACGGGAAGAAGAAGCCCGTGAGGATTTCATCGACCGTTGCCTGGTCTCCGCTCCGCAATGCGCCGTAGAAACGCTGGGCAAGTGCGGGAATGAAATTGAAGACGGCGGAGGAATAGGTCGTGACGCCAGCGGCAAAATAGGCCTGGGCATAGACTTCATGCGTCGGCATGCCGCCGACATAGACCAGGCGATCCTGGAGCTTGGTGGTAATCTCGATCACCTTGTCGACGTCGCCCACCCCGTCCTTGTAACCGATGAGATTGGGGCACTCGTCGGCAAGCCGCGCGATGCTGTCGGCGCTGAGCACCGCATTATCGCGGTTGTAGACAATGACGCCGATCTCGACGGATCGGCATACCGCCTTGACATGGGCGATCAGGCCAGCCTGTTCCGCAAACATGAGATAAGGCGGCAGGAGCAATAGACCGTCGGCTCCCGCCTTCTCCGCCGCCCTGGCGATCTCGATGGCAAGAGACGTGCCATAGCCCGTTCCCGAGATGATCGGCGTATCGCCCGCAGATGCCTTTGCGGCGCGAACGACCTGCGGGATTTCGGCGGGATTGAGGGAGAAGAATTCGCCGGTTCCGCCAGCGGCAAAAAGAGCGGCGGCATCATAGCCTGCCAGCCATTCGACATGGCGGCGGTATTTCGCCTCGTCGAATTTGAGGTCGCTGGCGAAATGGGTGACGGGGAAGGACAGCAGACCGCTGCCAACCGCCTTTTTCAGTTCAATCGGGTTCATCTTGGAATCCTATTATCGATCGGTATGGGCGATGGGTCTCAGACGCCTTCCAGCGACTGAACGAGGGCGGCGATGTAGCCGTAGCAGAAGGCGAAGGCGACGCCGGTCGGGTCCCGGCCGCTGATGGTCGGCACATGATCCGGCATCAGCATGTATTGATAGCCGACTTCCTTGTAGACCTTCGCGGAACGGACCATGTCCATGTCGCCCTCATCCGGAAAAGTCTCCATGAAGGACAGCTTGCCGCCGCGAATATTGCGGAAATGAACGTTGAAGAGTTTGCCGCGCGTGCCGAACCAACGGATGATGTCATCGATTTCCTCGCGCGGATTGTCGAGCATCTCGCCGACCGATCCCTGGCAGAAATTCAGCCCGTGATAGGGGCTTTCGCGCATCAGCACGAACTTCTTCAAGCCTTCTACAGAGCCGAGCACGCGCGTGACGCCGCGATAGCCCGGTGGTGTATAGGGATCGTGCGGGTGGCAAGCGAGGCGGACGCGATTGCTCTCCGCCACGGGCACGACGCGCTCCAGGAAATAATCGATGCGCTCCCAGTTCTCGTCTTCCGGCAGAACGCCGGCCAAGCCAGGGGCGGCCTGGTGGTCTGCCTTATCCCAGCGGAAGCTCGCATTCATCGAACCGCCGCGTCCAGGTTCTTCCGGCGTGCGCGGAATGCCGATGAGATTGAGATTGTATTTTGCCGCGGGAATGCCGGCCGCCGCCACGTCTTCGATGAGCTTGCAGACCGCATCGATCTGGCGATCGCGGTCCGGTCCGGCAAGCAGAATGTCAGGATAGGATGCCTTTTCGATCGGTTGAGACGGCAAGGGAAGCTGAATCATATCCAGAATCAGCCCGAAACTCTCGACCTTGTCGCGAAGGCGCTCGAGATCGGACAGTGTCCAGCTCTCCGGCTTTCCCGGTGGGTCGGCACATATATGCTTCAGCCCCAATTGTGCGAAAACGCGGTAATCGTCATCGTCGCGCGCCTCGACCTGTGTTCCTACATACACTGAGCGTCTCTCCCATGAGATTGATCCATATCATATGACATAATATGAATTTTTTGAGGTGTCGAGCACTATTGCACCTGCAATGCGCCTGCCTCGAATCGGCCTCAAGCTGTGGCCCGGGCGGATCGACGATCCTTCGGGCCAGCCTTGGCCGCGTCCGGCACTCGTCGCTTCCCCCTCTCCAGTTCATTTGCATTGGAGCATTCTCACGGGCTTGCCAACATCGCCGATCTTCGATAAATCGTAATATGACATGAGGATAACATCATACGTATTATATAGCATTCGAGGGAGGAAGCATAATGAAGCACTTTTCGAAGGCCATGTTTATCGGCGCCACAATCGGTATGCTGACATTGGCCGCGCCACAGCTTCAGGCGGCTACACCCAAAGATCAATTGGTGATCGGCACGTCGCTCGCGCAGGTGCTGTCCCTTGATCCGCAGCAGGCCACCGAACCCAAAGCACTCGAAATCCTTGCCAATCTCTACGATCGACTTGTCGCAACGACCGCGGATGGCAAGATCGTGCCGCAGCTGGCGGAAAGCTGGACGGATGATGGCAAGTCGCTGACGCTGAAATTGCGGGAAGCCACTTTCGCCTCCGGCAACCCGGTCACCGCCAGTGACGTCGTCTTCTCGCTGACCCGGCTGATGAAGCTCAACCAGTCTGGTTCCTCCTATTTCAAGCGCATCGGCTATTCCACCGAAACGATCGCCAATCAGATCCATGCGGTCGACGCCAAGACGGTGCGCATCGACCTGACGGACAAGGTGACGGCCGAAGGGCTGCTCTATCGGTTGGCGCTGGGCGTTTCGAGCGTCGTTGATAGTGTCGAGGTGCAAAAGCATATCGCGAATGACGATTCCGGAAACGCCTGGCTGCGTACCCATTCGGCAGGTTCGGGGCCGTTCACGCTGAACAAATGGACCCCGAACGAGATCGTCATTCTGGATGCCAACAAGGCCTATGTCGCCGGCGCACCGAAGATGCGGCGCGTCATCATCCGCCATGTACCGGAAAGCCAGGTCGAGCGGCTGATGCTCGACCGCGGCGATATCGATATCGGCAATGCACTGTCCAAATCCGATCTCGAGACCTTCGAGACCAAGGGCAATTTCGTCATCCAGCGCGTGCCGACGGGTGGCTTCTATGTGCTGGCGATGAATGCGGGCAATCAATATCTCGCCAATCCGAAGGTTCGTGAAGCCATTGCCTATGGCATCGACTACAAGGGCATCGAGAAGACCATCATGGGTCCTTACGGCCGGGTACGAAACATTCCCGTTCCGGAAAACTTCGAATACGCACTGCCGAATCCCGACTGGCACCTCGATGTCGCCAAGGCAAAGCAATTGCTCGCGGACGCAGGCTTCAAGGACGGCTTCTCGCTGACGCTGAAGACGATCTCGCAGACGCCGCGCATCGATCTCGCAACCGCCATTCAGGCCTCCCTCGGCCAGATCGGCATCAAGGTCGAGATCCAGCAGGGCAATGGTTCCGAGATCATCGCCGCCCACCGCGCGCGCAACTTCGACCTGCTGCTGCCACAGACGAGCGCGCTGA
Organism: Hyphomicrobiales bacterium; assembly: GCA_900472485.1. Taxonomy (GTDB): domain Bacteria; phylum Pseudomonadota; class Alphaproteobacteria; order Rhizobiales; family Rhizobiaceae; genus Rhizobium. The sequence continues at coordinate 247,805 of UCII01000002.1, read as the reverse complement.
TGCCGAATGTTCTCGGTTCCATGGATGATTTCGCCAACAATCCCGACAACCGGCTCGAGGCCAACAATGCCGGCAATTTTGCCTGGCGTTCGGCTTGGGATATCCCCGGATTGACGGCACTTGCGGAAAAGACCTCGGTAGAGCCCGATGCCAAGAAGCGGGCAGAACTCTATACCCAGATGCAGCAGATGTTCGTGGATCTGAAGCCGGCGCTCCTGCCGCTTTTCGAACGGTTCGAACCCCTTGTTCTCTCAGCCAGGGTCAAAGGCTATCTCGGACATCCCAACCAGATGACCCGCCTTGAAAACGTGATCAAGGCCGACGCCGAATAAGCAATCGAAGGCAGCCGATCATGAAGGAACTATCCGTAGCCGAATTGGGCCGACGCATCGCGCATCTGATCGTCAGCCTGTTCATCCTCCTACTGGTCACCTTCGTGATCGGCCGTGTCCTGCCGGCCGACCCAGTGGGGGCGATCGTCGGCGAGCTGGCCGATCCCGCCGCCTATGCGGCGATGCGCCAGCGGCTCGGATTGGATCTACCTGTTTACGAGCAGTTCTTCATCTATCTGAAAGGTCTCGCCCATGGTGATTTCGGCACGGCGATTCTCACGGGAAATCCCGTCTCAGCCGATCTCGCCCAGGCCTTTCCGGCAACATTCGAGCTCGCAACGCTTGCCATCGTCATCTCGACCTTCGTCGGCGTGCCGCTCGGTCTGGTGGCGGCACTGTTCCGTGACCGGCTGATCGACAAGATCGCGCGTGTCATCTCTCTCGTCGGCCATTCCATCCCGGTCTTCTGGTTCGGGATCGTCGGGCTCGTCGTCTTCTATGCGGGTCTGAATTGGGTCGGTGGCCCTGGCCGGGTCGATGTCTATTATGAGGGTATCGTCACGCCGCAAACCGGCCTGCTGCTGGTCGACAGCCTCCTGCAAGGCGAAACGGACATTTTCTGGAATGCCCTGAGCCACATCATCCTGCCGGCCTTCATTCTCGCCTATGCGGCCGTTGCCTATATCACCCGCATGACCCGCAGTTTCACCCTGGAGCAGCTCAGCCAGGATTATGTGATCGCGGCCCGTGCCAAGGGCGTCGGTCCGGCGCGAACGATCATCGACCACGTTCTCCCGAACATAGCGGTGCAGCTCATCACCATCCTCGCCATTTCCTATGGCGGGCTGCTTGAGGGCGCGGTGGTGACCGAAATCGTCTTCTCCTGGCCGGGCATCGGCCAATACATGACGAATGCCCTGATGATCGGCGACATGAATGCCATTCTTGCGGCGACCATCATTGTCGGATTCTTCTTCATGCTTTTGAATTTCCTAGCGGATATCGCCTATGCGGTCTTCGATCCGCGCACCAGGGAGGCCGCCCGATGAGCGATGCGATCCATGCGGACGTAACCGTCCGTCCGCCGAATATCGTGAACCGCATGATGGGCTCGCTGAGAAGCGCCGTCGGCAAGCTTGCCCACGAGCCGCTTGGCCTCACAGGCTTCATCATCCTCGCCCTGCTATGCCTGATTGCGATCTTCGCGCCGCTTCTGGCGCCCTATGATCCGAACGTGCAGGTGCTTTCGGACGCCTTGAAGCCGCCAAGCCTTGCGCATCTAGCCGGAACGGACGAGTTCGGTCGCGATATTCTCAGCCGCCTGATCTTCGGCACGCGCATCACCATTCAGACGGTGCTGTCGATCTCGGTGATCGTCGGTCCGATCGGTCTTCTGATCGGCGTGGTTTCCGGCTTTTTCGGCGGTCGTATCGACGCGCTCCTGATGCGCGCCACCGATATCGTGCTCTCCTTTCCGTCGCTGATCCTGGCGCTGGCCTTTGCCGCAGCGCTCGGCGCCGGTCTGACGACGGCGATCATCGCCATTTCGCTGACGGCCTGGCCACCGATTGCAAGATTGGCGCGCGCAGAAGCGCTCGTCGTCAGGAACACCGACTATGTCGCCGCCGCGCAGCTCTATGGAGCCTCCAGACTACGCATCCTCTTCTTCTACATCGCGCCGATGTGTATCCCCTCGGTCATCGTGCGCCTGACGCTGAATATGGCAGGCATCATCCTGACGGCGGCGTCCCTCGGCTTCCTCGGGCTCGGCGCCCAGCCGCCGGCGCCTGAATGGGGCGCGATGATTTCCAACGGTCGCAAATACATGCTCGATTTCTGGTGGGTCGCCGTCATGCCCGGCATCGCGATCCTTCTGGCAAGTCTGGCCTTCAACATCGTCGGCGACACATTGCGCGATATTCTGGACCCCCGCCATGCAAGATCTTGAGCCCCATCCCATCCTCTCCGTTCAGGGCCTGAACGTCCAGTTCGGCCGCAACTCGCTCGCGGCGGTCTCGGATGTCAGTTTCGATGTCGGACGCGAGCGTGTCGGGATCGTCGGCGAATCCGGTTCCGGTAAATCGACGACGGGGCGTGCAGTCATGCGTCTACTACCCCCGAGCGCAGGCATCACGGCCGAACGCATGACGCTCGACGGCATCTCACTGCTCGACAGGTCGGAGCGCCAGATGGGCGCCCTGCGCGGCAAGGATATCGCGCTGATCATGCAGGATCCGCGCTATTCCCTCAATCCGGTGCTGACCGTCGGCAGGCAGATCGCCGAGGCGGCGCGGCTGCATCTGGGCTTGCGCGGCGGCAAGGCACGCGATGCAGCGCGCGCCATGCTCGAGCGTGTCCGCATCAGCGATCCGGAGCGTGTCATGGCGCTCTACCCGCATCAGATCTCGGGCGGCATGGGTCAGCGCGTCATGATCGCGATGATGCTCCTGGCAAAACCGAAGCTGGTCATAGCCGACGAGCCGACGTCCGCACTCGATGTCAGCGTGCGCAAGGACGTGCTCACCCTGCTCGATGAGCTGGTGCGCGAAAACAATTCCGGGCTGCTGCTCATCAGCCACGATATCCGCATGGTCGCAGCCTTCTGCGAGCGCATCATCGTCATGTATTCCGGCCGTATCGTGGAGACGCTAACGCGTCTGGAAGATGCGCAGCATCCCTATACGCGCGGGCTGATGTCCGCATTACCGGACCCGCACAAGCCGGTGCGCCGCCTGGCGGTGCTCGACAGGGCAAAGCTTGATCTGGAGACCAGTCGATGATTAGCGTTCGCGATCTTGATGTCGTCTTCACCTCCGGCAAGACGAAGAACCATGTCGTCAAAGGGATAAGCTTCGATGTCGGCAAGGGCGAGACGCTTGGCATTGTCGGTGAGTCCGGATGCGGCAAGTCGACCGTGCTGCGTTGCCTCGCCGGCATGGAAAAGGGATGGTCGGGCGATATCGGCCTCGCCGGCAAGGCTGTCGGCAAGACCCGTACGCGCGATGAACTGCGCCATGCTCAGATGGTGTTTCAGGACCCCTATGGGTCGCTGCATCCCCGCCACCGTATCGGCACCGCGCTCGCCGAACCGCTGCTGGCCATGGGGCATGGCGATGTCTGGGTAAAGGTCGAAAAGGCATTGCGCCAGATCGGCCTGCCAGCAGCCTTCGCCAACCGCTATCCACACGAGCTTTCCGGCGGACAGCGCCAGCGCGTCGCCATCGCCCGCGCCTTGATCCTCTCGCCGCCGATCCTGCTGCTCGACGAGCCGACTTCGGCGCTCGATGTGTCGATCCAGGCGGAAATCCTCAATCTACTTGCTGACCAGCGTGACGAGCGTTCCCTGACCTATGTCCTCGTCAGCCACGATCTAGCCGTTATCGCCCATATGTGCGATCGAGTGCTGATCATGAAGGGCGGCACCTTCGTCGACGAACTGACCAAGGCGGATTTGCAGGCCGGCACGACGCACGACGCATATACGCGCGAACTGTTCGAGGCGAGTTTCCTTTAAGCGGACATGGCCGATAGTCGATCACTCCAATCATCACATGGAGGCAGATCGCCATCCGATTCCTATTACCATCCCGACTACGGTTTTCGTGTTCATGCTTTTGGAACAACGGAATTCAGAAGGAAACCTCCCGGGACACGTTGATGTATGGCCATTCGCCTAATTTCGATATAGTCCGTGAGGCTGGTGGTTTGCATTCATCATATGATCCTGTAATCGAAGAGAGATGATGCACAAGTTTCTTGCTCTCCTCTTGATCGGTCTGGCACTTTCCGCATGTGAGCAACGCGGCACCGAGGCCATGGATTGCCCGTCGCAGGGGCCTAACCTGGAGGCTATGGGTCCCAATGGGCTGTATGAGTTCCGCGAGGATTGTGAACCCAATGCCTTGACATGTATCGACCCTAACAAGAAGGCGCGAACGGGTGACGGCACCGTCATCTGCAGGGCTCGGAAGCAATAAGCGCTGTTGCAGGCTTGCCGATCCTCACAACGATCGCAATCCGATCGCCAATGTGGCGGAGCCGAAATACGTTTGATTACAGCCGCGGCCTTAGGTGCCGGGAATTAGCTCCTAGGCAGAATTGCCGGACTTGGAGAATTGGGGATGTGGGCGAGGCTCTGAATGAGGCCACAATCGGATCCCAGCGTCTCCTGCCAATCGCGAGCCTCATTCAGGATCGCACAATGCCGAGCCAACAGCCGAATTCCGGGAGGCAAGCTTGTCAGTTGTGGTTTCGAGTGCCATTGGTCTGGAAACGACAAGTGACGACAACAAGCAGCTTTCACATGAAACTTGATGCAATCGATCTGCGGATATTGGATGCCATTCAGCGCGATGGCCGCATCACCAAGCTTGCGCTAGCCGACAAGGTGGGATTGTCGCCGACACCATGCTGGCTGCGCCTTCGAAAGCTGGAAAAGGCTGGAATCATCACCGGTTACCATGCACATCTGGCACTGCGCCGTCTCGCTCCGATCGCCAGCGTCATGGTCGAGGTCACGCTCGCCAATCATCGTCAGGCCGATTTCGAGCGCTTCGAACGAGCGGTCGCGGCAACGCCTGAGATCGTGGCCTGCTGGGCCGTCGGCGGCGGCGTCGATTACATCCTGAAGATCATGGCGGCAGATATCGATGCCTATCAGCGCCTGATCGACGACCTTCTTAATCGCGACCTCGGCATCGAACGCTATTTCACCTACATCGTCACCAAGACTGTGAAGGAGGAGACGGCGCTTCCCGTCGCCAACCTACTTTCTCCGAGTAGGCCTGGCGACGAATAGAGAGATTCTCTACCGACAGCATTCACTTTAGGTCCTTTCTCTCTTCCAACTGCGAGCAATGGACAATCTCTCGCGGCGTTCCATGGCAGCATCGAGCATCTGGAAAGAGAGGCCCGACCATGACTGCGCTCCACGCCCGCGCCACCTATCATGAAGCCCTTTCGCGGCTAAACGACCGCCATCTGCTGCGAGACCTCTCCTATGTCGCAGGCCGCTGGGTCGCCGGCAAAGCCAATCAAAGCTTCGAGGTCACTGATCCCGCGTCCTCTGCGACGCTTGCCTGGGTTGCCAATCTTGGCAAGGACGAGACCGTCCGCGCCATCGACGCCGCGGCAGCCGCCTTTGCCGCCTGGCGCTCACTCCTGCCGCAGCAGCGCGCGGCGATCCTGCGCAGATGGCATGAACTCATGCTGGAGGCACGCGAGGATCTGGCGCTCATCATGACGCTGGAACAGGGTAAGCCGCTTGCCGAATCCCGGGGCGAGATCGATTACGCCGCGGGCTTCATCGAATGGTATGCCGAGGAAGCAAAGCGCATCAATGCGGAGAGCGTGACCAGCCACCTGCCTGATGCCGAAATGATCGTGCGCAGAGAAGCACTTGGCGTTGTCGGTATCGTCACGCCCTGGAACTTTCCTTCCGCCATGATCACGCGCAAGGCCGCTGCAGCACTTGCCGCCGGCTGCACCGTCGTCGCCCATCCGTCGTCCGAAACCCCGCTATCAGCACTGGCGCTTGCCGAACTCGGCGAACGCGCCGGGCTTCCGGCCGGGGTCTTCAATGTCGTGACCGGCGATGCCGCAACCATCGTCGGCGCCTTCTGCGAAGACTCCCGGGTCAGGGCATTGAGCTTCACCGGTTCGACCGGCATCGGCAAAATGATCGCCGGCCAGTGTGCCGGGACGATGAAGCGGCTCGTGATGGAACTTGGCGGCCATGCGCCCTTGATCGTCTTCGACGATGCCGATCTCGACCGCGCCGTCGATATCGCCATCAATGCCAAATTCGCGACCTCCGGCCAGGATTGCCTCGCCGCCAACCGCATCTTCGTCCAACGCCCGATCATGGACGCTTTCGTTGCGGCGTTCGCCAAGCGCATCGAAGCCCTCAAGGTCGGAAACGGATTGGACGGCACCTCCGACATCGGACCGCTCATGCATGAACGTGCCGTTGCCAAGGTCGAGGAACAGGTCAAGGACGCCCTGAAGCATGGCGCAAGGCTTGTCACCGGCGGCAAGCGCCACGCGGCCGGCTCTCTCTTCTTCCAGCCGACCCTGCTCGTCGAGCCCTCGCTGGACGCATTGATCATGCACGAGGAAACCTTCGGACCGGTCGCAGCCGTCAGCGTCTTCGACCGCGAGGACGAGGTGGTCGCCCGGGCCAACGATACCGAATATGGCCTTGTCGCCTACGTTGTCACGGCCAACGGCGCGCGCCAGATGCGGCTCGGCCGGGCGCTCGAATACGGCATGGTCGCCATCAACCGCGTGAAGATCACCGGCGGCCCGATTCCGTTTGGTGGCTGGAAGCAATCCGGCCTCGGTCGCGAAGGCTCCCGCCACGGCATCGAGGCCTTCACCGAGCTCAAATATCTCTGCGTCGACACGACAGCCTGACGCGCCCGCCCGATACGAAAGAAGGAACCACAATATGTTGGACAAGCGCAATGAACTGAACGCCTGGGACAGGGACCACTTCTTCCATCCCTCGACGCATATGGGCATGCACGCGCGCGGCGAGACGCCGACCCGCGTCATTGCCGGCGCCGAAGGCGTTTACATCACGGATACCACCGGCAAGAAGAGCCTCGACGCCTTTGCCGGCCTTTACTGCGTCAATGTCGGTTACGGCAGGCAGAAAATCGCCGATGCGATCGCCGAGCAGGCAAAGAACCTTGCCTACTACCACGCCTATGTCGGCCACGGCACGGAAGCTTCCATCACGCTTTCGAAGATGATCATCGATCGCGCGCCCGAAGGCATGAGCCGCGTTTATTTCGGTCTCTCCGGCTCCGATGCCAATGAGACCAACATCAAGCTGATCTGGTATTACAACAATATTCTCGGCCGTCCGGAAAAGAAGAAGATCATCTCGCGCTGGCGCGGCTATCATGGCTCTGGCGTCATGACAGGCAGTCTTACCGGCCTCGAATTGTTCCACAAGGCCTTCGACCTGCCACGTGCGCCGATCCTCCATACCGAAGCGCCCTACTTCTTCCGCCGCGCCGACCGGTCGATGACCGAGGAACAGTTTGCGCAGCATTGCGCCGACAGACTGGAGGAGATGATTCTCGCCGAAGGTCCGGAGACGGTCGCAGCCTTCATCGGCGAGCCGATCCTCGGCACCGGCGGCATCGTTCCACCGCCGAAGACCTACTGGCAGAAGATCCAGGCCGTTCTCGACAAATACGACGTCCTGCTCGTCGCCGACGAGGTCGTCACCGGCTTCGGCCGTCTCGGCACGATGTTCGGCTCCGATCACTACGGCATGAAGCCGGACCTGATCACCATCGCCAAGGGCCTGACGTCTGCCTACGCGCCGCTGTCGGGCAGCATCGTCTCCGACAAGATGTGGCAGGTGCTCGTCCAGGGATCCGATCAACTCGGCGCCATCGGCCATGGCTGGACCTATTCCGCCCATCCGATCTGCGCGGCTGCCGGCATCGCCAATCTCGAGTTGGTCGATGAGCTCGGCATCGTCGAAAATGCGGGCTCGACCGGCGCCTATTTCCGCTCCGAACTTACCAAGGCCGTCGGCGGCCACAATCATGTCGGCGAGGTTCGTGGCGACGGGCTGATGGCAGCCATCGAATTCGTCGAGAACAAGGATGATCGCAAGTTCTTCGATCCCGCGCAGAAGATCGGTCCACAGGTGGCGGCGGCACTACTCGAGCGCGGCGTCATCGGCCGTGCCATGCCGCAGGGAGACATCCTCGGCTTTGCACCGCCGCTGTGCCTGACCCGCGAGGAAGCCGATATCGTCGTCAAGGCGGCTGCCGCCGCCATCGAAAGCGTCCTTTCGAACCGCTAGCCGTATCCTTGTTCGGAAGAACATCCTCTGTCTTGCGAGATGATTGCGCGACCTGTTGTTGACAATGGGCCGCGTAATCTCATTCGGTCATCGCTATCCGGCAACGAATGGTGTACATGGATCTTGAGAATTGTACCGGATCAATCCATGTATCGTCATGATTCAAAATCCCAGGACAATGGCGCCTGGAAACCAGTCCTCCAGCATCGCAAGGGCGTAACCAAGCACAAGCTGCTCACCGACAAGATCATCTCCGACATCGATGATGGCATCCTGCCGGTGCACGCGCAGATGCCGACGCATCGCGATCTCGCCCATGCGCTTGGCATTTCGGTCCAGACCGTGAGCCTGAGTTACAAGGAGGCGGAGCGTCGCGGCTATCTGCGGGGCGAGGTCGGGCGGGGCACCTTCGTGCGTAGCCGTGTCACTGAGCGCGCAGACAGCTTCATGCTCGATCGCGATCCAAGCGGCAGCGCCGATCTTTCCATCATCCGTGCTGTTTATACCGAGGCGCATGAGCGATCGGCCCGCGAACTCATGCAGGCGCTTGCCGAGAGCGATAATAGCAGTTTCATGCGGCCCTGCCGGCCGATCGCCGGCCTCGATGCCCATCGTGCGGCAGCACAGGTCTGGCTCGCCGGCTTGTCGGTCACAACCGATCCGGATCGCATCCTCATCACGAATGGCGCCGCTCACGGCCTCTTCCTTGCCGTCGCCTCGGTCGTTCGACCCGGCGAAGTGGTTTTGACCGAGAACCTGACCGATCACGGCATCATCGGCCTTGCCAACGTCCTGGGCTTCACGCTGCGCGGCCTTCCGACCGATCCCGAGGGTATCCTGCCCGACGCCTTCGAGGCCGCCTGCGCTATCGGCGATGTGTCGGCGCTTGTGATCGTCTCCTCGCTGGGCAACCCCACCAGCCATGTCATGGGAGCCGAACGCCGGCGCGTGATCGCCGACATAGCCCGTCGGCACAATATCTTCGTCATCGAGGATGAGGTCTACAAGCCGATGTTGCGGGATCCCCTTCCCTCGATGGCGGACCTTATACCCGAGCTCGGCTTCTTCGTGACCAGCTTCACGAAATCCGTGATGACGGGATTGCGCATCGGCTATCTCGTCGTGCCGGCCCATTATTCAATCCGCGCTGCTTCGATCCTGCGCGTGACCGGATGGAGCGCCACCAACGTCGTTGCCGAAATGGCGTCGCGCTGGGTTCTCAACGGGACGGCGGAAGCTCTGCTGACCGTTCAGCGAAACGAGGCCGAGGCGCGGCAGGCCATCGTCTCCGATGTGCTGGCGCCGTTCGTGGCTGGCAGCCATCCGCTGTCGCTTTGCGCCTGGTTGTCGGTTCCCGAACGCTGGACGGAGGAAGGCCTCGTGCGGGCGCTGGCTCGCAAAGGTGTCGCGGTCACACCGTCCGATCCATTCGTCGCCGGTGGAGAGCGACCGATCGGCGGCATCCGCATCTGTCTCGGTGGCCGCCTCTCCCATTCCGCCCTTCGCTTGGCGCTCGAAACCGTTCGCGGCACGTTCGAGCAGTTGCCTCCCGTTTTCGATGTGGGATCGATCGTTTGATCGCAAGCGTCAAGTTCAGCGCTGCATCCGATCAAAGAATGGAGCGCAGAAACTCCTTGGTGCGGTCTTCCTTCGGCGCGCTGAAGATATCTTCAGGCTTGCCTTGCTCGCAGATACGGCCCTTGTCGAAAAAGCAGACGCGGTCGGAGACTTCACGGGCAAAGCGCATTTCGTGGGTGACCAGCAGCATGGTCAGATCGTGCTCATGGGCGAGATCGCGGATGACGCCGAGCACCTCGCCGACGAGCTGCGGATCGAGCGCCGATGTCGGCTCGTCGAACAGCAGCACGCGTGGTCGCATGGCAAGCGCACGAGCGATCGCGACGCGCTGCTGCTGGCCGCCAGATAACTGGCTCGGATAATGATCCTTCTTCTCCGAGAGGCCAACCATGCGCAAGAGGTCGACAGCGCGGCACTCGGCCTCCGCCCGCCCAAGCCCAAGCACCCGTGTCGGTGCCTCGACGACGTTGCGCAGCACGGTCATGTGCGGAAACAGGTTGAAGCTCTGGAAGACCATGCCGACATGCGTACGGATCTGGCGCAGATGCGCCTCGCTGGCGAGGAAACGCCCGCGGCCGTTGTCCTGATGATAGGACATGCCGGCCAGATGCAGAGTTCCCTCCTGGAAGGGCTCAAGCGTCATCAGGATGCGCAGGACTGTCGACTTTCCGGAGCCGGAAGGGCCGATCAATGTCACCTTCTCGCCGGGCGCGACGTCGAAGCAGAAATTGTCGAGCACAGTCAGGTGGCCGTAGCGCTTGGTCACATCTTGAAAGCGGATCAATGGTTGCGTCATTTGAGAGCGATTCCGTTTTTCGGGAGCGCCTTTTCGAGCCAATGAATGGCCGCCGAGCAGACGAGCGTGAGGATGAGAAAGATCAGGCCGACAAGGGAGAGCGGCACCAGGTACTCGAACGTCCGATCCCCGATGAGATTGGCAAGGTTGAGCATATCGACCACCGTGACGACCGAAAGCACCGGCGTCTCCTTGAGCATGGAGACGAGATAGTTGCCCATGGCCGGTATGATGCGGGGGATCGCCTGCGGAATGATGATATCCCAATAGGTGCGGCCGCGACCGAGATTGAGCGCGGTCGCGGCTTCCCATTGCCCGAGCGGCACGGCATCCAGACCGCCACGATAGACTTCCGACGTATAGGCCGAATATTGCAGCCCGAGCGCCAGCGCGCCGGTCAGGAAGGCAGGTAACACGATGCCGTAGATCGGCAGCACGTAATAGAGGAAGAAGAGCTGCACGAGCAGCGGTGTATCGCGCAGGAACTCGATGACGAAGGCGGTCGGCCAGGAGATCGCGACGAAACGGCTGCGCCGCAGCAAAGCGAAGACCAGGCCAAGAACGAGCGCGATCGCAAAACCGACCGCTGCCGCCTCCAGCGTGACGATCAGGCCGATGCCGAGGATCGGCAGGATCGACCAAGCAAAGGACAGCGTCGTCGAGGTATCCCAGGTGAAGCCATACATCATACCGGCGCCCTCCCCGGGAAGGCGGCACCACGACGAAGAACCATCTCCAGCCAGCGCATGAAAGCAACAAGGATGAGCGCCATGATGAAGTATCCAATCAGCGTCAGCGAGTAGATTGTCACGCTATCGAGTGTGATGTTGCGCAATTGTTGCGCCTGGAAGGTCAGATCGCTGATCGAAATGAGCGATACCAAGGCAGTGTCCTTCAGATTCTGAACGGCGAGATTGCCGAAGGCCGGCATCATTTCGACAACGGCCTGCGGCAGGACGATATGAAAGAGCGTCTGGCCTTGCTTGAAATTCAGCGCCCGCGCCGCCTCATGCTGCGTGTCTGGAACCGCCTGCAGCGCGCCGCGCACGACTTCTGCGCCATAGGCGCCGATGTTGAGCGCCAGACCGGCAATGCCCGTGGTGATGGGATCGAAGGAGATCCCGATCAGCGGCAGCGCGTAATAGAGCCAGAAGAGCTGCACCAGAAGCGACGTGCCGCGAAAGATCTCGATATAGACGATCGCGATTCCGGAGAGCAACCGCCCTCCGGCAAAGCGTGCAAGGCCGGCCGCAAAGGCGAAGATCGCACCAAGAAACATGGAGGCGATGGCGATGAGCGCCGTCACCTCGGCGCCCTTCAGCAATGCGGGCAAATAGTGTGTCCAACTCATTCTTAGGTCACCTCCGTTTCGGGATGGGAGGGGCCGAACGACCTGGCGATCGTCTGCAGACCGCCGCCAGATCGTTCCCGATTATCGATAGGCTCACTTGCCCGCGCACAGATCTTCGGTGCTCTTCGTGCGCGCGGCCTCGACACTCTCGGCGCTGAGACCATAGGACATCAGGATCTTCTTGTAGTCGTCGGTCTTCTTGAAGGCTTCGAGAGCGGTATTGAAGGCCTTGTAGAGATCCTTGTCCTCGGGCCGGAAATCGAAGCCGCCATAGCTTCTGACCGACTTTCCGTTGATCACCGGATCGGTGAAGGGCTCGGCATGCTCGACATTCGTGCTGCCCTGAACGAGCTTGGCGACAGTCAGCTCGGTTGCCGCATAAGCGTCAGCGCGACCGGTCTGGATCGTGGATAGCGCATCCGCATTCGCCTGGATCATGACGATCTGGGATTCCGGGATGCCGAGACCATGGAAGAAATCGAGCTGATCGGCACCGGACACGATCGCAACTTTCAGCGACGGATCCTTCTTGATGTCTTCATAGGAATGCAGCTTCTTCGGATTGCCCTTCGGCACCAATAGTCCCTCGCCATAGCTGGAGTTCGGCGTCGTGAACTGAACCTGCTTGCAGCGTTCGGGCAGGATGTTCTGCTCGGCGGCAACGAAGTCGAAGCGCTTGGCCTTCAAGCCGGGGATCAGTGAGCCGAAAGGCGTCACGGTCCACTCGACGTCCTTAACTCCCATCGACTTCAGAACGGCGGCGGCAACATCGGGACCAATGCCCTTGGCGGCACCGCTCTCGTCCATATAGCTATAGGGGACTTCATTGGCGCTGGCGCCGCGGATGTAGCCATCCTTCTTGATCTGCTCAAGGCTGGCGGCATGGGCAGATGCCGCGAGGCCAATGGTCAGACCCATGGCGGCGAGGCTGTGGTAAAAATTCGTTCTCATGGTTCACTCCTCTGTGGTTGAAATCCGTTATCGGCCGCCCGGTTTTCCGGATCTTTGCCATTAACGGGGTGGTGATCCGCGCCGCGCCGTGGCGGCGCGGCAATTCAAGGAGCCTCCGTCAATGTTGCGACGACGGCCAGGCAATCCCCAGTCTTGATGAGGCCGGGAAAATGACGGGCGGCGAGAACACCATCCAGCGCCGCCCGATAGTCAAAGAGCTCGGATCCGGTGCGGCCGATCGGATGGATACGGGCGATGATCTCTCCTCGCGAAACCATTTCACCCAGATCCTTGAGCGGTTCGAAAAGGCCGTCGGCCTCGGAAAAGATGAAGCAATCCGACGATGGCATGTCGAGCCATTGCGTCGCTTCGACCTCCGGCGCACCGGGGACAATTCCGGCGTGCTTCAGGACATTCAAAACACCGCGCTTGGCAATGGAAGCCGTGCGCGCCGATATGGTTCCACCGCCCGAAAGCTCCGTGGTCACAAAGACCTTGCCCATCTCTTCGGCCGTGGTGTCGTACATGCCGACGGCATCGATCTCGATCATCCGCATGGAATAGGGCGCGGAGAACGCGGCAATGCCATCGAAGCAGGCTTTTTCCTGCCCCTTGTCCGGCAGAGCGTGCGCTGCTGCATAGGGGAGGAAATCAAGCGTCCGGCCGCCCGAATGAAAATCGAGCACGATATCGGCAAGCGGCAACAGGTAACGGGTAAAATAGTCGGCGATCTTCTCGGTCACGCTGCCATCAGGCCGGCCGGGAAAACTCCGATTGAGGTTACCTTTGTCGATCGGCGAGGTGCGCGTTGCTGCGCGGAAGGCAGGGTAGTTCATCGCCGGAACGATGATGATCCTCCCCTTGATCTCCTCCGGCTTCAGCGTGCGGGCGAGATCGAAAAGCGCAACGGGGCCTTCATATTCATCGCCATGATTGGCGCCGGTCAAAAGCGCCGTCGGTCCCTCGCCGTTTCGGATGACGCAGATCGGGATCATGATCGAACCCCAGGCGGAATCGTCGCGCGACCAGGGCAGCCGCAGGTGGCCGTGCTGGATGCCGTCGCGATCGAAATCGACTGTCGGCGTGATCGGCGATGGACGTTTGGATATGCTCATGCTGTTCATCTCAGGCCATCACTTCACGACAAGCCGCCGAGGAACGTTCGAGAGGCACTCGACGCCACTCTCGGTGATGACGATGCTTTCGGTGATTTCCATGCCCATATCCTCCAGCCAGAGGCCGGTCATGAAATGAAAGGTCATGCCCGGGAGCAATTCGGTGCGATCGCCGGGGCGCAGGCTCATGGTGCGTTCACCCCAATCCGGCGGATAGGAAAGGCCGATCGGATAGCCAGTGCGGTTATCCTTGACGATCCCGTATTTCTTCAGAACTGCAAAGAAGGCATTGGCGATATCCTCGCAGACGTTGCCTGGCTTTGCGGCGGCAAGGCCGGCCTCCATGCCCTCGAGCGTCGCCTTCTCCGCGTCGAGAAAGGCCTGTGTCGGCTTGCCGAGGAAGACGGTTCGCGACAGCGGGCAATGATAGCGGCGGTAGCAGCCGGCGATCTCGAAAAAGGTGCCCTCGCCGCTTTTCATCGGCTTGTCGTCCCAGGTCAGATGCGGAGCAGAGGCATCGGCGCCCGAGGGCAGCAGGGGAACGATTGCGGCATAATCTCCGCCGAAGCCATCGACGCCGCGAATGCCGGCATCGTAGATTTCGGCGACCAGATCGGACTTGCGGATGCCCGGCTCGACTTTCTCGACGATCCGCTGGTGCATGGCCTCGACGATGCGGCCCGCCTTGCGCATATAGTCGAGCTCGGTCTTGCTCTTGACGGCACGCTGCCAGTTCACGAGCCCTCTCGCATCCTTGAAGCGCGCATTCGGCAAGTGCTTGACGAGCGAGGCATAGGCCGCGGCGGTGAACCAGTAATTGTCCATCTCGACGGCGATCGAGGCATTGGCCCAGCCGCGCTCCTCAATGATCTTCGAGAGCAGATCCATCGGATGGCGCTCGTTGGACTGCACGTAGTGATCCGGATAGCCGATGATATTGTCATGGGCGAGATAGGCCGTGCGCTTGGCGCCATTGGCATCCTGGCCGCGGCCGTACCAGATCGGCTCGCCGGACCCTGGCACCAGGACGCATTGATGCACGTAAAAGGACCAACCGTCATAACCGGTAAGCCAGTGCATGTTGGAGGGATCCGTGACGATGACGAGATCGACACCGGCTTTTTCCATGGCGCGGCGTGTCTTTTCGAGCCGCTCGGCATATTCGGCGCGGGTGAAGTTGAGGGTTGGCTCGCTCACGCTGGGTCTCCTGATGCTTTTGTCGTTTCGATCGCTTGGCCCGCGCCGGCCGAGACGGCGCGGCGATGGGCAAGCGTGGCAATGGCGGTATCCTGGACGCCGGTCCCGGTCAGATCGCAAAAGGTGATCGCCTCGGGCGACCGGCGGCCTGCCGCCCGGCCGGCAACAATGGCGCCAAGTTCGGGGAAATCCGCCGTCTCGCTCACCAGTCCCGCGGCGATCGCATGGTGAAGCTCACCCAGCCGCCGCGTCTGCTTCAGGCTGTCGGCAACGTAAGGCGTGGCTTTCGAAACAGCGGCCGGGTCGATCTCGTTCTTGTGTTCGGCGTCGGAACCCATAGCGGTGACGTGCTGGCCCGGCTGCAGCCACGCGGCTTTGAGGATCGGCTTGTCGGAGGGCGTCGTCGTCACGATGATATCAGCGTCGCGACAAGCGGTTTCGGCATCGGCTTCCGCCGTCACGGAAAGGCCGAGTTCGGCCGCCAACTCCGAAGCAAGTCTTTCGGCCTTTTCCAGATCCCTCGCCCAGATCCGCGCCGCCTCGATCGGTCGGACGAGCGTGAGTGCATGCAATTGCAGACGGGCCTGCATACCAGCGCCGAAAATCGTTGCGATCCGGCTATCCGGGCGGGACAGGTGTCGCGCGGCAACGGCACCCGCGCCGGCGGTGCGTACATCCGTCAGATAGCCATTGTCGAGCAGGAGTGCCTCGACCAGACCGGTGTGCGCCGACAGCAGCATCATCAGCCCGTTGGTGCTTGGCAACCCAAGTGATGGATTATCGAAAAAGCCGGGGCTTACCTTGATCGCGAAACTGCCGAGATCGGGAACATAGGCCGTCTTCACGTCGACCTCGCCGCGATGGGCGGGAATATCGAGCCGCATGATCGGCGGCATTTCCACGGCCTTTGTCGCCAGTGCCGCAAAAGCCTGCTCGACGCAATCGACGGCATCGCTATCGAGCTGAACGATCTTGCGAAGATCTGTTTCCGTCAGGATCAGCACGCGGGTCATGGCGCCACTCCCCTATCGGGACCACTCACGATTGCCCGATGGGTCGCCGGATCGATATTGCCTCCGGACACGATAACGACAGTCGGCCCATCGGGCTTGATCTTGCCGGCGAGCAGGGCCGCTATCCCGACGGCGCCCGCCCCTTCGACGGTCAATCCCTCGATCAAGGCCGCATGGCGAATGCCGGCCGCGATCTCCTCCTCGCTGAGTAGGATGACATCATCGAGAAGCGCCAGGCACATTCGGAACGTCAGGCGGTTATCAAGCCCAATGCCGCCGCCCAGCGAATCCGCCAAGGTCTCCACCTCCTGCACATCCGTCGGCCGGCCGACCGCAAGGCTTGCCGCCATCGCCGCGCCACGCTCCATCGACACACCAATGATTTTGGCATTCGGCAGACGGCTCTTGATCGCAGCCGCAACACCCGAGGCCAGCCCACCGCCCGAGAGCGGTACAAGGACAAGCGCGGTCTCCGGCAGATCATCCGCGACCTCAAGCCCGAGCGTGCCTTGGCCTGCAATGACATCGGCATTATCAAACGGGGGAATGAAACACATGCCCTCCTCACGGACGAGGCGCTCCACCTCCAGCATCGCATCATCCTGCGAATGCCCGACAATACGAATATCAGCCCCAAGATTCCGGATAGCCTCGACCTTGTTGGCGGGAACAAGTGCAGACAGGCAGATGGTCGCGCGAGCGCCCAGCGCCTTGGCAGCATGGGCAACCGCCCTGCCGTGATTGCCGGTCGACGCCGTCACCAGTCCGCGCGAACGCGCCTTTTCGTCCAGGCACAAAAGCGCATTCGTGGCGCCGCGAAGTTTGAAACTGCCCGTATGCTGATGGTTTTCCAGCTTGAGATGAACCGGAACGCTTGTCCGCTGAGACAGAGCTTGCGAGAGCCGCAACGGCGTGCGCAGCACGTTTGGCGCAATGCGCCGCCGCGCTGCTTCTATATCCTGCAGTGTCACCATCATTGTCATGGCGCACACCGATGCCTTGCCCATGATGCAACCGGCGTCATTACGAACTTCATCTCTTTCTCGCGCTGGATGTTCATGACATCAGCGTGAAAGAGACAATGGATCATGTCAATCTGTATATTGTTTCATTACAATTATAAGTGCGCCTCCCAAGACTGATAGCCAAGTGAGGTCATGTCAGCATGGCGCGCTTGGCGGATCGCCAGGCGTATGGGATTTCGTATTTGTGCTGGCGCAGGCAGCAGTTGCTGTGCGCTGCGTTCAAAAGGACTTCAGGATTTCAGCGCGTGCCTGACCCTCAGGATCGCAAGTGCAACCGCTCCGATCACCACGGGAATGGAGATCAGCATGTAGATTGGATTGATGTGAAGGCCGGCATGATCCGCCGTCTCGATCGCGACTTTGATCAGGCTCAGAAGGTAGTAGCTGATGGCAATGATCGAGAGGCCCTCGACCGCCCGCTGAATTTTGACCTGGGTTTCGGCGCGCTCGGCCATGGCCTGGATCTGAACGGCGTTCTGGACCTCGATCTCCACCTGGATGCGGGTCTGGAGCAGGTCGATCAGATGCATGGTCGCATGCGACAGCTGCTCAAGGCGCAATGCGGTCGCCTCGCAACTTCTGACCGCCGGTTTGAAGCGGCGCGCGACGAAAACCCCGAAACGCTGGAAACCTGGGACATGGGTCTCCCGCAGCTCCGCGATACGTTCCTCGACGATCTTGGCATAGGCTGCCGTTGCGCCAAAACGATTGCGCGTCTGTGCCGCCGCGGAGATCACCTCTGCGGAAAGCTGAGAAATCTCATCGAGCAGTCGCTTATGGTCTTCGGCAGAGGTCGATACGTGGCGATTGGTCAATTCGACAAGCTTCCGGTCGTAGCCGCCAAGAACAGGACCAAGCCGCCGTGCCTCCGGAAAGCCCAAAAGCGCCATGACGCGGTAGGTCTCGATTTCATAGACCCTGCGAACCATGCGGCCGAGCCGATATGCATTGAGGTCATGGTTGAAAAGGATCGTACGGCTGGTGCCGTTGTCTCCGACGCGAAAATCCGAGCAAACGAGTGCGGCTCCGCCGCCAATCGTGGACGCGGCCGTATCGCCGAATTGAAGCGCCGAAAGGAGAGGTCCAAGTTCGCTCGGCGCCGATCCGCAAATGAGAATTTCCAATCGGCAAATGAACGACCAGTCGGTCAGGCCGGCGAGCCGCGCCGCCTCATCGATCGACAGCGAACCTGCTGGCCAGGCCGAGAGTTCGGCCTCAAGAGGCGTAACCCGGGTGACGGTGACAAATTCGGTGTGAAACTCGACCTGTGTCCGAGGACCTTCGATTGCGTCCTCGGCAACGACGACGCGGTGGCTCAGGTCGGAAGTCGACGGTGATGTGCTCGACAGGGCTATATGCTCGACCAGCGCCGGACCCGAAAAATAGATCGATGGCCGCGCGTGAAGTTCCGAATTGAAATCGACTGCCACCGTTTGCGCTCCCCCAAGCAAATGCCTGCTCCAATCGTATGCCGGCCATTGCGGAATCGGCAATGTTTCGCTGCCTGCGACAGAGTGTCCCGAGGTTTTGAGGGCAACCCTGTTCGGCTGAATTCTGACATAGGGTAAGCTCGACGCAACCAACATCGATCGCGTGACTTGCGAACCGGGGCTTTCGGTAGAAAATAGCGGTGAACGCACGGCCAGGCTCACAGAACCACACAAGCGGCGGTTCGCCCTGGGAGTGTTGAAGGGGAGATCACATGACAAATGCCGCAAGCCTGGGATTGCCTGGCCTCCTGGGTCAGGACCATACGGGCATCACCGTTCCCGATCTTGACGAGGCACTCGACTTCTTCGTCCGGATACTCGGTTGCAAGCATGCCTATACCTTCGGCCCGATCGGTGACGATGACGGCGATTTCATGCAGCATGCGCTGGGCACTCATCCACGCGCCCGCATCAGGCGTGCGGCGCTTATCCGCATCGGCCACGGCTCCAACCTGGAGCTCTTCGAATATGAAGCACCGGACCAACGTCGCCTTGAACAAAAGAACAGCGACATTGGGGCCTTCCATGTCGGACTTTACGTCGAAGACATTCAGGCGGCCAAGGCCTACCTCGATGCACAAGACATCACGACCCGCCTCGGACCGCTCCCCATCAGCGAGGGACCGAATGCCGGACAAAGCATCCTCTATTTCCAGTCCCCCTGGGGCTTGCAATTGGAGGTCATCAGCTATCCGGAGGGCATGGCCTACGAAAAGACGGCCGAAACCGTCCTTTGGTCGCCGAAATCTCCGGAAAAATGACTATTGCCACCTGACGCCGGCTCAGATGTGCAGGGCATGGCCAAGCGCTTTCAATGCGGCTTCCTGCAGGCTTTCGCTGCGGGTCGGATGGGCGTGGATCGTGCCCGCGATGTCTTCCAGCCGCGCGCCCATCTCGAGTGCCAGCGAGAACGCGCTTGACAGTTCTGAGACGCCGGCACCAACCGCCTGCAGGCCAAGCACCAGATTGGTGTCCGCGCGCGCCACAGCCCGCACAAAACCATCTTCCGACTGGGTCGTCATCGCCCGCCCGTTGGCAGCGAAGGGAAAGTGACCGACGCGGATTTCATAGCCCTGAACGCGCGCTTCATCGGGTGAAAGCCCCGCGGTGACGATCTCGGGATCGGTGAAGCAAACAGCGGGAATGGCGCGTTTATCCCAGACACGCTTGCGGCCGGCAACGATCTCAGCGACCATCTCGCCCTGCGCCATGGCACGATGGGCAAGCATCGGCTCGCCGGTGACATCGCCGATGGCATAGACACCGCGCATGGATGTGCGGCAGCGCTCATCGATGCGGATGAAGCGGCCGGCGCGATCGAGATCGAGTTCTTCGAGACCCCAACCTTCCGTGCGCGGCTTGCGCCCAACTGTGACGAGAACCTTGTCCGCGGCGATCCGTTCTTCTTCGCCAGCAGCGGTCTCGATCAGCAGCGCCTCTCCCGAATAGCTTTTCGCCTTCGCTCCAGTCAGAACGCGCACGCCAAGCTCATGCAGGCGCTTGGCAACCGGCTTGACGAGCTCGGCGTCATATTGCGGCAGGATTTGCGCCATCGCCTCGACCACCGTGACCTGCGCGCCCATCTTGGCAAAGGCAGTGCCGAGTTCCAGGCCGATATAGCCGCCGCCGACGACAGCAAGTGTATTGGGCACACTCGTCAGCGACAGTGCCTCGGTGGACGAGAGGATCGCTTCGCCAAAGGGCAGTAGCGGCAGCTCGACTGGTTCGGAGCCCGTTGCAATGACAACCGTTTCGGCTCGGATGACCTGAGTTCCCGTCTCGGTCTCGACTTCGACAGTCTTGCCGTCACGGAACGTCGCCTGTCCATGCACGATCTTGACCTTGGACTTGCGCAGGAGCCCAAGCACGCCGCCGTTCAGCCGGCCGACGATGCCATCCTTCCAGCGTATGGTCTGCGCGAGATCAAGCTTGGGTGCCTCGACGGTGATTCCAAGCGCATTGGGGCTGGTCATGTGGCTGATCTTTTCGAACTCCTCGGCCGCGTGGATCAGCGCCTTGGACGGGATGCAGCCGATATTCAGGCAGGTGCCGCCGGCCTTTGTGGATTCGACGATCACCGTATCCACGCCGAGCTGTCCGGCGCGGATGGCACAGATATAGCCTCCAGGACCGGCGCCGATGACGAGGAGCTTGCAGACGATTTCTTTCATGTCATCAACCTTCGATGAAGATCAGCGCAGGGGTTTCCAGCAGGGCCTTGATCCGCTGTACGAAGACCGCTGCGTCCCAGCCGTCGACGATGCGATGATCGAAGCTCGACGACAGGTTCATGATCTTGCGCGGGATGAATTGAGTGCCGTCCCAGATGGGCCGGGTCACGATCTTGTTCACGCCGACGATCGCGACTTCCGGATGGTTGATGATCGGCGTCGTGACGATGCCGCCAAGCGCGCCGAGCGAGCTGATGGTGATCGTGGAGCCGGAAAGCTCCTCGCGCGCAGCGGTGCCATTGCGGGCGGCCTCAGCAAGACGCGCAAGCTCGGCAGCAACGTCCCAGATCGACCGGGCCTCCGCATGCCGCACGACCGGCACGGTGAGGCCCGACGGCGTCTGCGTGGCGATGCCGATATGAACGGCACTATAGCGGGTGACGACGCCGGCATCGTCGTCAAAGGTGGCATTGACGCCCGGCTGCTCGCCGATCGTCTTGACCAGCGCCCGCATCAGAAAGGGGAGGATGGTCAGCTTCGGCTGATCCGGCTTGCGGCCGGCATTCATCGTCGCGCGCAGATCCTCGAGGTCGGTGACATCCACCTCCTCGACATAGGTGATATGGGGGATGCGCGAGCTGGCAAGACGCATCTTTTCGGCGATGCGGCGACGCAAGCCGGTCACCTTGATCTCTTCGGTGGCGGTCTTTCGGGCAAGCCCGGTTTGCGCAACGGGAGCGGGCTGAGCGCCGCGCGCAACGAACTGATCGAGGTCTTCATGGGTAATGCGACCGGCCGGACCCGTACCGATCACCTGGCGCAGGTCGACGCCGGCCTCTTGAGCCCGCAAGCGCACGGCAGGGGATGCCAGCGGTCGCTCCACCGGCTCGCGAGCGGCGGGGCGCTCGGCCACTCTTTCTGGCTCGATGTTTTTGGCTTCGATGACCGGTTTCGCCGGAGACGGTGCCGTCGGTTTGGCTTCCACAGGTTTGCCTTGAACTGGCTCGACTTTCACGAGTGGCTCGGCATCGTGGGTCGGAGCCTTTTCGGCTGTATTCCCACCCTCGCCGGCAACCTCAATGCGCAGCAGCGGCGCCTTGACGGCGACCGTATCGCCTACATCGGCACCAAGCCAGAGCACGACGCCTTCGACCGGAGAAGGGATTTCCACCGTCGCCTTGTCGGTCATGACGGCAGCAAGGATCATGTCCTCACGCACCGGATCGCCCGGCTTGACATGCCATTCGACCAGTTCGGCCTCGGCCACGCCTTCACCCACATCGGGCATCTTGATGACGAATTCACCCATCCTCAGCCCTCCATCACTTCTTTCAGCGCCCGGCCGACGCGGGCGGGACCGGGGAAATAGTCCCATTCCTGTGCGTGCGGATAGGGCGTATCCCAGCCGGTCACGCGCACGATCGGCGCCTCGAGACTATAGAAGCAGTGCTCCTGAACCAGCGAAGCGACTTCCGCGCCGAAACCGGAGGTGAGCGTCGCCTCGTGCACGACGACACAGCGGCCGGTCTTCTTCACCGACTGGACGATTGTATCGAGGTCGAGCGGCAGAAGGCTGCGCAGATCGATCACCTCGGCATCGATGCCCGTCTCCTCGGCCGCAGCAAGCGCCACATGCACCATCGTGCCATAGGCGACCACCGTGACGGCACTGCCCGGCTGGCGGATTTCCGCCTTGCCGATCGGGATCGTGTAATGCCCTTCCGGAACCTCGCCGAGGTCATGTTTCGACCAGGGCGTCACCGGCCTATCGTGATGACCGTCGAAGGGGCCGTTATAGAGCCGCTTCGGTTCGAGGAACATCACCGGATCCGGGTCCTCTATCGCCGCGATCAGCAGGCCTTTGGCGTCGTAGGGATTGGACGGCACGATCACCTTCAATCCGCAGACATGGGTAAACAGCGCTTCCGGGCTCTGGCTATGCGTCTGCCCGCCGAAGATGCCGCCGCCGGTCGGCATGCGCACGACGATCGGGCAGGTGAAATCGCCGTTGGAGCGGTAGCGGATGCGTGCGGCTTCCTGAGTGATCTGATCATAGGCGGGGTACATATAATCGGCGAACTGGATTTCCACGCAAGGTTTGAGGCCGTAAGCCGCCATGCCGATTGCAGTGCCGAGGATGCCGGATTCGTTGATCGGCGCATCGAAGCAGCGGGTCTTGCCATACTTGGCCTGGAGCCCCTGCGTGGCGCGGAAAACACCGCCGAAATAGCCGACGTCCTCGCCGAAGACGACGACATTGTCGTCACGCCCCATCGAGACGTCCATGGCGCTGCGCACGGCCTCGATCATTGTCATTCTTGCCATGTCAGTATCCTGCCTTCTGCCGCTGGCGGCGGATATGGGCGGGCATTTCCGCATAGACGCCTTCGAAAATGTCGCGCACCGACGGCTTGCCGCCGGCATGGAGCGTGCCGTGGCTCTCGGCCTGCTTCTGCGCCTCGATGACCTCGTCAAGAATTTCGGCCTCGGCCTGGGCGTGGCGTTCCTCCGACCAGACACCGCGCACGATCAGATGCTTCTTCAGCCGCAGGACCGGATCGCCGAGCGGCCAGGCCTCGGATTCGGTTTTCGGACGGTAGGCGCTCGGGTCATCGGAGGTGGAATGGGCGCCGACGCGGTAGGTGACATATTCGATCAGGGTAGGCCCGAGATTGCGCCGAGCACGCTCGGCCGCCCATTTGGCGACGGCGTAGACGGCCAGATAGTCGTTGCCGTCGACGCGCAGCGCCGGGATACCAAAGCCGAGGCCGCGGGCCGCAAAGGTGCCGGAACCACCGCGGGCAATGCCTTGGAAGGTCGAGATGGCCCACTGGTTGTTGACGATGTTGAGGATGACGGGCGCCTTGTAGGTGGAGGCGAAGACCAGCGCGGAATGGAAATCGGATTCGGCCGTCGAGCCGTCGCCGATCCAGGCGGCCGCGATCCTATTGTCGTTCTTGATGGCCGAGGCCATCGCCCAGCCGACGGCCTGCACATATTGGGTGGCAAGATTGCCTGATATGGTGAAGAAGCCATGCTCCCTAGACGAATACATGATTGGCAGTTGCCGGCCGCGCAAAGGGTCCGCCTCATTCGAGTAGATCTGGTTCATCATCTCGACCATCGGATAGTCGTCGGCGATCAAGAGGCCCGCCTGCCGATAGGTCGGAAAGTTCATGTCTCCCTTGTTCAACGCCTTGCGGAAGGCGGAACTCACCGCCTCTTCGCCAAGATGCTGCATGTAGAAGGACGTCTTTCCCTGGCGCTGCGCCATCAGCATGCGCGCATCGAAAGCCCTGAGCTTCATCATGTTGCGCAGGCCCGTCAGCAATTCCTCATCCGAGAGCAGCCCAGCCCAGGGGCCGACGGCTTCGCCGTCGCGGTTGAGAACGCGGATGATGGAATAGGCGAGATCGCGGATCTCTTCCGGCGCCACGTCGACCGCCGGCTTTGGTACGGCGCCGGCTTTGGCGATCTTGACGTTGGAGAAATCCGGCTGGCCGCCTGGCCGCACCGCCGGCTCGGGGACATGCAGGCTTAGATTTGGTACCTCGTTCATGCGCTGTGATACCTCCCTCGTCGGCCGCCCCACCCGCGCTCCCCACGGCGGGCACGGCCGCAAACATCCTAAGAAAACATACTATAAGTTGCGCGCGATAACGATGCGCTGAACGTCGCTAGTCCCCTCGTAAATCTGGCAGATGCGGACGTCGCGGTAGATGCGCTCCACCGGATAATCCGCCATGTATCCATAGCCGCCATGGATCTGGATAGCGTCGGAGCAGACCTTTTCGGCCATTTCCGAGGCGAACAGCTTCGCCATCGACGCTTCGGTAAGGCAGGGCTGCCCCTCTTCCTTCAGCTGTGCCGCGTGCAGCACCATCTGGCGGGCGACCTCGATCTGCGTCGCCATGTCGGCAAGCCGGAAAGCAACCGCCTGATGATCGATGATCGGCGAGCCGAATGCGGTGCGCTCACGGGCATAGTCGCGCGCTGCCTCGAAAGCCGCTCGCGCCATGCCGACGGATTGCGAAGCGATGCCGATGCGGCCGCCTTCGAGATTCGACAGGGCGATCCTGTAGCCGTCGCCTTCCTCGCCGAGCCGATTTTCGGCCGGAATGCGCATGCCGGTAAAGGCGATCTGGCAGGTGTCGGACGAGTGGAGACCGAGCTTGTGTTCGACGCGCACGATTTCGTAGCCGGGCGTGTCGGTCGGCACGATGAAGGCCGAGATGCCTTTCTTGCCCGCCTCGAGGTCGGTGACGGCGAAGACGATGATGACATTGCCGTTCTTGCCCGACGTAATGAACTGCTTGGCGCCGTCGATGACATAATGATCGCCGTCACGACGGGCGCGGGTCTTCAGGTTCGAGGCGTCGGAACCGGCCTGCGGCTCGGTCAAGGCAAAGCCGCCGATCCATTCGCCACTTGCCAGTTTCGGCAGGAAGCGCTGCTTCTGCTCCTCCGTGCCGTATTTCAGGATCGGCACGCAGCCGACGGAGCTGTGCACGCTCATGATGGTGGAGCAGGGCCCGTCTCCGGCGGCAATTTCCTCAAGTGCTACGGCATAAGCGATAGCACCCGTTTCCGAACCTCCATAGGCTTCGGGCACGAGCATGCCGAGGAAGCCGAGCTCGCCCATCTCTTTCAATTCCTCGCGGGGAAAAAGGCTCTTCGCGTCGCGTTCGGCAGCACCCGGCGCCAAGCGCTCTCTGGCAAAATCACGCGCCATGTCGCGGATCTGGATCTGGTCTTCGCTCAGGATCATGGTCCGGTCTCCTCCTCGAAACCGTTCAGTTCAGTTCGACGGCCATGGCGGTTGCTTCGCCGCCGCCGATACAAAGCGTCGCCATGCCGCGCTTCACGCCATGGCGCTTGAGTGCCGCGAGCAGCGTGACGAGCACGCGGGCGCCGGACGCGCCGATCGGATGGCCGAGCGCGCAGGCACCGCCGTGAACGTTGACCTTGTCGTGCGGCAAGTCGAGATCGCGCATCGCCGCCATGGCAACGACAGCAAAGGCCTCGTTGACCTCGAATAGGTCGACGTCCCGAAGGTTCCAGCCTGTGCGTTCGGAAAGCTTGCCCAACGCACCGATCGGCGCGGTCGCGAAGAGATTGGGCGCCTGCGAATGCGTGGCGTGGCCGACGATGGTGGCAAGCGGTGCAATACCTTCGCGCTCGGCCTTTGAGCGCCGCATCAGTACCAGCGCGGCAGCACCATCGGAGATCGAAGAGGCATTCGCAGCGGTCACCGTGCCATTTTCACGGAAAGCCGGCTTGAGCGTCGGGATTTTTTCCGGCTTCGCCTTGCCGGGCTGTTCGTCACAGCCGACAATAAGTTCGGATCGCCCCGACTTGACGGTGACAGGTACGATCTCACTATCGAATGCCCCCTCCTCGATCGCATTGCGGGCGCGGGTCAGGGATGTGACGGCGTAGTCGTCCTGTGCCGCGCGAGTAAACTGATAGGCTTCGGCGCAATCCTCGGCGAAGGTGCCCATGAGGCGTCCCTTGTCATAGGCGTCTTCGAGCCCATCGAGGAACATGTGGTCGATGACGCGGCCGTGCCCAAGCCGGTAGCCGCCGCGCGCCCGATCGAGCAGATAGGGAGCATTCGTCATGCTCTCCATGCCGCCGGCAACGGCGATCGACGCACTGCCGGCGCCGATCAGATCGTGTGCCAGCATGACGGCCTTCATTCCCGAACCGCACATCTTGTTGACAGTGGTCGCGCCCGCCGCAAACGGCAGACCAGCACCGATCGCGGCTTGTCT
The DNA here is from genome assembly GCA_900472485.1 of Hyphomicrobiales bacterium. GTDB lineage: Bacteria > Pseudomonadota > Alphaproteobacteria > Rhizobiales > Rhizobiaceae > Rhizobium. Next base: position 221,184 of record UCII01000002.1, on the reverse strand, counting down.
TGCCGGTGCCTGGCCCTGCCCGGCCGGGAGAACGCAACCGAAGACCGCTTCCTCCACCGCATCCGGGCCAACACCACTGCGCTCGAGTGCGGCGCGGATGGCGGCAGCACCGAGTTCCGGCGCCGTGCAATCCTTAAGATCTCCCTGGAAGCCGCCCATTGGAGTACGGGCCGCGCCAACGATGACGATCGGATCTTCTCGCGTCATATCAAACCTCCCGTTACGAGCCTGCCTTAGTGCGACGCCATGCGCAACGCGCCATCGAGGCGGATGACTTCGCCATTCAGCATGACGTTCTCACAGATGTGGCGTACCAATGCGGCGAATTCCACGGGCTTTCCGAAGCGCTGCGGAAAGGGCACGCTCTTGCTCAGCGATTCCTGCACCTCGTGCGGCATGCCGGCCATCATCGGCGTCTCGAAAATACCTGGCGCGATGGCGACGACGCGAATGCCGCTGCGCGCCAATTCGCGGGCGATCGGCAGCGTCATGGCGGCAACGCCGCCCTTGGAAGCCGCATAGGCCGCCTGACCGATCTGCCCGTCGAAGGCGGCAATCGAAGCCGTGTTGACGATGACCCCGCGCTCGCCGTCCGCATTCGGCTGCTCCTTGGCGATGGCCGCGGCCGCGAGCCGGATCATGTTGAAAGTACCGATGAGATTGATGCCGATCGTGCGGCCAAAACTGTCGAGCCGGTGCGGACCGTTGCGGCCAATCACCTTCTCGCCGGGCGCGATGCCAGCGCAACTGACGAGCCCATGCAGATGGCCGAAGCGCTCCTGCGCCATATCGATCGCGGCCTGGCCGTCTTCTTCCTGCGTGACGTCGGTCTTGATGAAAGCGGCGCTGGCTCCAAGCTCGCTGATGATGGCGGCGCCGGCGTCCGCGTTGAGGTCGGCAATGACCACGTTCGCGCCTTCACCTGCCAGCATGCGCGCAACCGCAGCCCCAAGGCCCGAACCGCCACCGGTAACGACGAAGGTCTTTCCCTGGATCAACATGGTCGCTCTCCTCCAGCGCAGTCGATTTCAACCGAGGGCTTCCACGCTTCGTGCAGTCGCCCGCAGTATCGCATCCCCGGAAGAGCGCGATTCACCTTGCGCCTCGCCTAAGCTTATCGTCGCACGATATTGCATTCGATGACAAAAGCGTCTCAAATCAGCGGCCAGTTTTACCATATTTCGCAGGTCATGACGATGACGGAAACCGCACGGCGGATGATATCACCTTTCTTCGTGAAAGAGGCGATCGACTGCCTTCGGCGGCAGGGAAAATCCCCCGAACGATTGCTCGCGACACTCGGCCTATCCACCCAGATCGACGTGCCGGTTTCGGCCGAAAGCTATGGCGCGCTGTGGCTGGCGATCGCGGCCGAGATGGATGACGAATTCTTCGGCATGGGCGGCAGACCCATGCGTCGCGGCAGCTTCACGCTGCTTTGCCATTGCGTGCTGCACGCAAGGACCCTCGACCAGGCGCTGCGACGGGCGCTGCGTTTTTTGAACATTGTGCTGGAGGATCCGAAAGGGCATATCGAAGTGGTCGACGGGCTGGCGCATATTGTGCTAACCGACCTGAAGAACGCACGTTCGGCCTTTGCCTACCGAACCTATTGGATCTTGCTGCACGGCATCGCATGCTGGCTCATCGGGCGCCGCATCCCCCTGCGAATGGTCGATTTTCGCTGCGCCGAGCCGGACCATGGCGCAGATTACCGGCAATTTTTCGGAGCGCCCGTGCGCTTCTCACAGCCGGCGAGCAGACTTGCCTTCGATGCCTCTCTCCTTAAGCTGGCGGTGACGCGCAACGAGCAGGCTCTGAAGCAATTTCTACGCAATGCGCCGGCCAATATCCTCGTGCGTTACCGCTATGACGCCGGCCTTGCGGCGAGCGTGCGCAAGCGGCTGCGCCAATCGCCGCCCGCCTCATGGAAGGCATTCGATGATTTGGCCGCGCAAATGCGCATATCTCCTTCGACCCTGCGGCATCGCCTGCATGCCGAGGGCCAGAACTATGCCGCCATTAGAGATGAAATCCGCCGCGATCTTGCAATCGAGATGCTGCAAACGACCAAGTTCGGCGTCGGGGAAATCGCCACACGCCTCGGCTTTTCCGAACCCAGCGCCTTCCATCGGGCATTCCGGAAGTGGACCGCAAGGAGCCCGGCTGCATTTCGAAAGGAGAGGATCGCACGAAACCGGTGATTAAGCGCGGCGTCGGTCTTCCAACGGCCGGCGCCATAGTGTTTCGTTATGGCCTGTAACGGCATTCGCGATCTCGACAAGCGTTATCCAGGTTGAGGTCCGAAGCTGGCCTTACCGCGTCAGCGCGTTGGCAAGCCATTCTGCGGCGTGTTCCGCGGCGAGCGTACGGCGTGGCCTCGCTGGAAGGAGAATGTGATATTGGTCGGCGGTGGGTATCTCGGCCTCCTCCAGGGCGACGAGCGTGCCATCCTCCAGAAAGGTCTGGACAAGAAGACGCCAGCCGAGCGCGATCCCCTGCCCCGCACGCGCGGCCGCGATCGCCTCCGTATAGTGGTTGAAGCGAAGATGCGGCTTTATTCGCAAGGCCCGGCCCGTTTCCTGAACCCATTGTGCCCAGGAGAGCCATGAGCGTTCGTGAGCGTCTGTCTCTATGAACTCATCGGCATCGGACATCTGCGCCGTCGGACGACGCCGAAAATAGTCGGGCGAGCATACGGGAACGACGACATCCTTCTGCGAGGCGACCACCTTGGCATCGGCAAACGGCGGCCTGCCGTATCGAATGGCTATGTCTATGCCGCCGGCGTCCAGATCGATTCTTGCGTCCTGCGAGATGACTCTGATCTGTACGCCCGCATTCTCCCGCCGAAACGCTGCCAACCGCGGAAGCAGCCAGAAGGAGGAGAAGGCGACGGTCGCGCCGATCGTCACGACGTTCTGCTGGGAGGATCTGACCCCATCGACGGCGTCCGCGATGCTGGCGAAGCTTTGCGCAAGCGTCGTTCCGAGGGTGAGGCACGCAGCAGTCGGTTCGATGGCGCGATGCTTGCGTACGAACATCGGTAGCCCGAGTTCCTCTTCCAATGTTGCGATCTGGCGGCTGACGGCTGCCTGAGTGACGCCAAGTTCGGCCGCGGCCGCCGTAAAGCTCCGATGCCGCAGAACGGCCTCGAGAGTCATCAATGCGGTCAGGGAGGGAATTCGCCGCCGAAAGTTCATTATCCGTCCTTCGCATTACATAATGTTATGCCAATCTGAAAATTAATGCCGTTGAAACATAACGGTTGCAAGGGCAAACTGCGGATCGTCGAGGCATAAGAGGTTATCATGCTAAACAGGCTCCCGTCTTCCATCTCTGCCCTCCTTGAAGCACGCGCCGATGGTTATTCCCTGCCTGCCGGTCTCTATATCCGCGAGGATGTCTTCGAGGCCGATATCGACGTCTTCTTTCACAAGCACTGGATCTGCGTCGGCCTCGACTGCGACGTGCCGGAACCCGGCGATGCCACCGTCGTCGATGTCGGCAAGACCAGCCTGATCCTGCTTCGCGACGACGACGGCGAAATTCGCGTGCTTCACAACGTCTGCCGCCATCGCGGGTCGCGCCTGCTCGATGCCGGCAAAACGATCGTCTCGAAGCTCGTCTGTCCCTATCACACATGGACCTACGAACTGACCGGGGAGCTAAGCTATGCGCCACACATGGGCAAGGATCTGGACAAGCAGTGCCACAGTCTGAAGCCGGTGAACTTCAAGTCGATCGGCGGCCTGATTTATGTATGTCTCTCCGACAATCCGCCGCAAGACATCGCAAACCTCGAGCAGGTAATGATCGAGCGCCTTGCGCCCTATGACATTCGGAATGCCAAGGTCGCTCACCAGACCGACGTCATCGAGGACGGCAACTGGAAGCTCACGATGGAAAACAACCGCGAGTGCTACCACTGTTCCGCCAATCATCCCGAGCTCTGCGTCTCCTTCGTCGACCTCGACTTCGGCTTCGATCCGGAAACGCTGAACCCGGAAGACCGCGAGCAGGCCGCCGAGCACTTCCGGCTCTACGACGAGCGGACAAAAGCCTGGGAGGCGGATGGTTTCCCGTCGGCGGCAGTCGAACAGCTCGTCGACTGCGCCACGAACTTCCGCACCCAGCGCCTGATCATTGCCGGGGCCGGTGAATCCCAGACACATGACGCGACCGCGGCATCGTCGAAGCTGCTCGGTGAGATGACCCGCAAGGATCTCGGCGATACGCATCTTTGGGGTCACAATAGCTGGAACCACTTCATGGGCGATCACGCTATCGTTGCGATCGTCATCCCGCTCTCCGCCGGCAAGACGCTCGTCAGAACCAAATGGCTCGTCCACAAAGATGCCGTCGAAGGCAAGGACTACGACCTCGACAAGCTCACGGACGTCTGGATCGCCACGACGGACCAGGATGCGGACCTCGTCGCCCGCTCGCATGCTGGCGTGCTCGACCCTGCCTACCAGCCCGGTCCTTATTCTCGATTCTCGGAAACCAACCTGGACAAGTTCGCGGCCTGGTACATCGATCGGATGCGCGCCCATGGGTATTGAGTTCGCTCAAATGCAGCACGGCCAGGCCGCTGTTTGGGATCCAGAGCACGACGAGATGCTCGTATGCATCGACGTGCACCAGGAGACGCATGACGTGAAGAGCTTCACGTTCGCATCTCCAGAAGGCAAGCGCTTCAGCTTCGATGCCGGGCAATACTTTCTGTTAGATTTCCCGATGGGTCCGGACAGTGAAGCGCGCTGCTACAGCATCTCGTCGTCGCCCCATCGCGGCAACGCCTTCACCGTCACGGTCAAGCGCGTGCCCGGCGGCAAGGTCTCGAATTGGCTGCACGACAACATGGCGGCCGGCATGACGGTCAAGGGCCAGGGGCCTCTCGGTCACTTCATCCGTCCGCAAGGAGAGAACACGAAACTCCTGCTGCTCTCAGGCGGCTCGGGCATCACGCCGGTCATGTCGATTACACGCGATCTGGCGGATCGATACGCACCCTCGGACATCGTTTTCCTTCACGCAGCGCGCACGCCCTCGGACCTCATCTTCCGCCATGACCTTTCGGGTCTTGCAACACGGATGAAAGGCCTGCGTCTCCAGTTCCTGGCGGAGACGGTGGCCGGCGAACCGGACTGGCCGGGATTGACCGGCCGGATCTCGCTCGAATACCTCAAGCTTGCGGTTCCGGACATCGCCGAGCGTGTCGTCATGTGCTGCGGCCCGGCGCCCTTCATGGCGGCGGCGCGTTCCATCACCGCGGCGTTGGGCGTTCCCGCGTCAAACTACATCGAAGAGAGTTTCGATGCGGCTGTCATTGACGAGCCGGGACTGGACGTCGAGCAACAGCCCGCCCAGAAGGTTCATCAGGTCGAATTCTCGAAGCAGAAGCGAACGCTGCAAGTCTCCTCCGATCAGACGGTGCTCGCGGCTGCGAAGAAGGGCAGCATCAGGCTTCCTTCGTCCTGTTCGAATGGCATGTGCGGCACGTGCAAATCGAAGCTCGTTTCAGGCTCGGTCGAAATGAATCACAATGGCGGTATCCGTCAGCGGGAGATCGACGCCGGCATGTTCCTGCCTTGCTGCTCGAAGCCGCTTAGCGATCTGGTCATCGATCGCTGACGAAGGAGTGGGGGGAGAGGAGAGCCGGGTGGAAGAGAATTTGTCGCCTTCATCCACCGTATCCGTCTTTAAGGACGATCCCATCATCGACGCTGGACAGTGTAAGACGCTACCGTCCGCCGTTTGGGCGAAGATGAAAAAACGGGACTGTCCGGTGCTGCTGCCCCAAGCCATTTCCTCTCGTGCCTTAGCCGGCCAGCATTGCGCTGACCAGCTGGGCCGTGCGGGGCGCCAGGGTCAATCCGATGTGCCCATGCCCGAAGGCGAGGATGACGTCCCGGCCGCCTCTCGAAGGCCTGATGACCGGTACGGAATTGGGCATTGAAGGCCGAAACCCAAGCCACGAACGACTTGGTGTCCCAAGTTCGGGGAAGAATCTGCGCGCATTCCTCACAAGGGCTTGCGTAAGCCGCGGGTTCCCCGGAGCCGTCAATCCGCCCAGTTCCACCAGACCGGCAACACGCAGCCGCCCCTGCATCGGGCAAAAATAAAAGCCATGAGCGGTCGGGCAGACCGGCCGCTCGATCGGCAATCCCGGCATGTCATATTCAACATGATAGCCACGTTCGGTATCAAGCTGCACGGGATCGCCGAGCGATGCAGCCAGTTTGCGCGAGTGGGCACCGGCTGCAATGACGACCGTGCGCGCATGCAGCTCATAAGCCGAAGCTGCGATGCGCAGGCCGCTTCGTTCGCGCACGATGTCGGTCGCCAATGCCGGAACAAATTCCACGCCTGCCCGCTTCACGGCTGAAGTCAGGAGGCGCATCACCTCGCCCGGGTCGCTGAGATTGATGGCATTGGGAAAGAAAACCCCGCCTTCGAACCCCGTGAAGCGTGGCTCGAGGCCGGTCACCTCGCCCGCTGAGAGAAGTTCTTGCGAGACGCCATAGCCGCGGCGCAGCTCTATATCCGCCCCAGCCGCCTTGAACGCCTTGCGCGTCTCATAGAGGTAGAGACAACCCTTTGCGGACAGAAAGTTCGACGCGTTTATCTCCGAGGCGAACTCCGTCCAGGCGGAGGCGGCATCCGAAACAAGCTCGGCAATCCGGCCGGCATTTTCGCGATAGCGGTGTGGGAGGCATTCATAAGCAAATCGGGCCAGCCAGGGAAACAGAGTCGGCAGCGCTGATGTCCGGACTGCCAAAGGGCTATCCGGACTGAGGACGAACGACAGGAAATTTCGAAGCACTGATGGGGTTCCCACCGGTATGATCGCGTAGTTCGCCACAGTCCCCGCATTCCCATAGGAGGCACCTGAACCGGGCTCATTCGGTTCAACGACGATGACCTCGCGCCCATCGGCGCGAAGCCGAAGGGCGATCGCAAGACCAATGACGCCGCCGCCCACGACGGCGATATCTGTCGAAATCCGTATCATTTCATCCATATTTTTCAGAGAAAGGCCGTCACCGGAGCAGCCCGAACACCGGGCCGGCATGGTTGGAATCGTCGCGCTCAACTCGGTTTTGCGTATCTTGCGACATAGGCAACGGTTCGAGCTTCCGTGGGATTGTCGAGCACGTCTGCAGCCGGACCCTGCTCGATAATTCGACCGCCATCGATGAAGACGACCCAATCCGACACTTCGCGAGCGAACGGGAGTTCATGCGTGACGATGATCATCGTCATTCCATCCCTTGCAAGTTCGCGCATCACACGCAGCACTTCACCGGTCGATTCCGGATCGAGCGCGGAGGTCGGCTCGTCAAACAGGAGTACGGTCGGCGAGAGCGCGAGTGCCCGCGCGATCGCGACGCGCTGCTGCTCGCCACCGGACATTTGCTCGGGGTAAGCCAGTGCCCGGTGTACAAGACCAACCCGGGTCAGCAATCGCACGGCGCGCTCCACCGCCTCACGCTCGCTGACGGCCGCAGCGTGCATCTGCGCGAGGACGACATTTTCCACCGCAGTCAGATGCGGAAACAGATTGAAGCGCTGGAACACCATGCCGACCCGCTGGCGCAGCTTTGCAAGGTCCTTACAGGTCACGGTTCCATTTAAAAAGACCACTTCCTCGTTTATTTCGACGGCGCCATCTTCAGGCTGTTCAAGCAAATTCACGCAGCGCATGAGCGTCGTCTTGCCGCCGCCGCTCTGCCCGATGATGCTGACAATCCGGCCGCGTGGCACGTCGAGGTCTATGCCACCGAGCACCAGCCTTCCGTCGAAGGATTTTCGAAGTCCCCTGATCTTGATTGCGGCCATGTTGTCGGCCGTGGTCACATGGCGCTTTGCTTCGACCGTCATCTGAGCCATTTGTCTAGCCTCCCGTTTGAATCAAGGCTCTTGCCAGGCGGAGCCGCCGCCTGCGACCAAACGACAAGGGTATGCCCGCATGTATGGTGCGCTCGAGCCAGAGAAGGCATTGGGAGACGGGGTAGCAAACGGCAAAATAGATCGCCGCAATCACCAGATAGACTTCCAGTGACCGAAACGTCTCCGAGGCAATCAGTTGCGCCCTGGTCATCAGCTCCGCCGCCGAGATAGTCACCAGCAGTGACGTTGATTTAAGGAGGTCGACGAACATCGTATTCGTGCCCGGCAGCGCAAGGCGAAGCGCCTGCGGGAGAATAACATGACCGAAGGTGGTGGCGCGGCCAAGACCCAGTGCATGCGCCGCCTCGTTCTGGCCCGAATGAATGCCCGCAATGGCTGCCCGAAAGATCTCCGACAGATAGGCCGCATAGAACAGCACCAGGCTCAGCACGCCGGCCACGAAAACGCTGAACCTGATCCCGACCGAGGGCAAGCCGAAGTAGGTGACGAAGATGATGGCAAGTAGAGGCACATTCTTGAAGACTTCGGTATAGATCGTGGCCGGCAGACGCACGATGCGCAATCGATTGAGGCGCATCAAGGCCAGCGCAAGTCCGAGGAGCGCCGCCCCAATGAAACTTGCGACCGTATAGGCAAGGGTCCGTAAAAGACCCTCGCCGAGATTGCCTGCATAATCGCCCCAGGGAACTTGAAACAATTGAGCAAGAGATTGCCAAAAGCTCATATCCGTTCCCCCACTCAATCGGCGACGGATGGTGGTGACCAGGTCTGCGGGCGATCGACGCCGCGGCGCTGCGCCGCCATATCCGGCGACGGAACCAGAAACTGCTTGGGATCGCCGCCCCATTTCGTCACAAGCGCGGTGAGCGAGCCATCCTTGTACATTGCATCGATCTGGTCGGAGATCGCCTGGGCAAGCTTCGGCGCTTGCTTGGGCAGATAGAAGCCGGTCATATAGGGCTGGAAATATTTGTAGTCGGGATGAGCGGCAACCTGCTCCGCGGTGGGCGCATTGAGGTAGGCAACCTGAAATTTCATATCGGGTCGTTGCTGCTGCTGATAGATGATCAAGAGCGGATCGAGAAAGCCGACGTCGAGCCTGCCCGACGAAAGATCCGAGAAAACGCTGTCGGCGGTCGGATAGGTGCGCACGTCGGCTTTCGGGACTTCGGCGATCGACTTGGCCCAGACATATCCGGTCACCGTGCCGAGCGCCTTACCCTCCAGGCTCTTCACGTCGGGATAGGCGGTATCGCCATGCACGGCCATGGCCGGTGGCGAATAGTAGGGCGGATCAGTGAACAAGCCAACCTTCTGGCGCGCATCGGACCATGCGATGCCGCCGATCGTGATGTCGGCACGCTGGGACTGGACCGCCGCCAGCATGCCGGGGAAATCGGTCACCGTCGTTTCGATCTTGAGACCAAGCTTCTTGGCAACGGCATCGAGAATATCGCTGTCGAGTCCGACCAGCTTTTCATCCTTCAATGCCGTGTAGGGCATATAGGGCTCTATTGCGACCTGCAGCACGCCGGGTTTCAGCGTTTCCAAATCTCCAGCAGCCGCAACCATGGATGTTGATATCACTCCAATACAAAAGCTTAAAATTGCAGTCGCTCCGCGCCTGAACCGCGAATGCAGGAAAATATCGTTGCTAATCATGTTCACCTCCTTATATTTTTGTAATATATTACTGAGTATATTATCGAAGTGCATTGTCAAGCGATTCAGCACGAAGCGGATCGGATCACGCGCAGGGATGGAGACGAGATGGATGGACACTTGGATGTCGGAAGAAATGCTCGACGATCCGGAAGCGACGCTGACATTGGCGGAACGCACCTATCTGCAGCTGCGCGAAGACATCATCACGGTACAGCTGGCGCCTGGCACAATCCTGCGCGAAAATGATGTGATGCGCCGCCTTGACGTCGGCCGCACGCCTGTGCGGGAGGCATTTCTGCGACTGCAGCGTGACGGCTTCGTCGATGTCAATGCACGCCGAGGCACTTTCGTCAGCCGGATCGACATCAGCGACCTAACTGCGATCTACGAGGCAAGAGCACGGATCGAATCCTGGGCCACGCGATTGGCGGCAGAGCGGCTTCGCGAGCCAGAGCGCCGCGAAGCCGGCGAACTGATGGAAGCGCTAAAGGCGCTTTCTCTCCCATCGGAACTGGATGCGCTACTTGCGCTCGACCGGCGTATTCATCGATTCATCTATCGGTGCGCCAAGAACCGATATCTTTTCGATACGCTCGACCACTACCATAATCTTTCGCTCCGTATTCTCCATGTCGCGATGCGGCGATTTCCGGAACTGGCGCCTGAACTCGATAAAGTCGTGCAGGAGCAGACCCTTATGCTCGAGGCCGTCTGCCGTGGAGATGCGGATACCGCTGAGCGGATCGCCTTGCACCATGTTCTCAGTTTCGAACAGGAAGTCCGCAAGGTCATTTAACTGCGCCGGAGATGCTGAGGCTTTCCAATTCGCCGCAACTTTGGCTCGACGGATTTCGACGATCGGCTCCGAATGCGTCCAGTGACTCTGGTCCGCCAGTTTTCAAGGCAATCTCGCCGTCAGTGCCCGCACGGCTAATCAGCCACAGCAACACTGGAGATCGTACCGGATATTGAAGCTACATTTCTCATATCAAACTTGATGCAGGCCATAGGCTGCACAGCTTTTACAAGAAAAAACCTTCTTCAGAGCAGGACAACAGGCCTACATCCGAGGGTTGAGGCAATTGTTTTTTGATTAACCGTTTGCATTTCAAATAATGTAACAACATCTATGCCATGAATAGCGCCGTTACTCTATGAGCCGCGCTATGGAAATACTAAAAGCCAAACAGAAATTTCAGCATTTTATGTCCATTCGGTCCGATAATCCGGATTTGTTGAAAGCTCAGTACCGCGCTTTCACACGGCAGATGCCGATGATGTATTTAATCCTGATTTCGAGTACATGGGCGCTTTCCATCACCCATATGCAATCGGCACCGACTTGGCTCACCGTTGGCATTCCTGCTTTTTTCACGCTCGGCTGCATGCTGAGGATCACCTTCTGGTGGAGGACACGCAATGTCGATCCGCAGCCCGAGGTGGCTTATGCAGCGCTTGTCCGCACCAATCGCCTGGCTATCGGGATTGCCACCGCATTCACTGTTTGGTCATTTTTGCTGGTGCCCTATGGCGATGCATACGCTCAGTCTCATGTCGCCTTCTATATGGCGATTACAGTCATTTCCTGCATTTTCTGCCTGATGTATGTTCGCTCGGCGGCATTCATAGTCACCGTGATCGTCAATGGAGCATTCGTTTTATTTTTCGTGGCCTCCAGGCAACCGACCTTTATTGCGATAGCTATCAATGTGGCACTGGTGTGTGCGGGCATGATGTCGATTCTCCTGACAAACTACCGCAATTTCGAGCGCATGGTTATCTCGCAGCAACGCACGGAAGCGCTTAGCAATGAGAACCTCTTGCTTGCCAATGTCGACAGCCTGACGGAATTACCCAATCGTCGCGCGTTCTTTACACATCTGGAAGCCGAGTTCGAAAGAGCCAAGACCGAAAACACGCGGCTAGCCCTGGGCGTCATCGATCTTGATGGCTTTAAGCCGGTCAACGATCTTTACGGACACTCGGTGGGAGATAGGCTGCTGATCGATGTCAGCAGACGCCTTACGACCAGCTTGAAAGCCAGTCGGGCGTTTCGATTGGGTGGTGACGAGTTTGCAATCGTCGCCCCGGTCGCGCCTGAAGATGCTCAGCTTGTCAAAAACGCGAATGCGATTTCCGAATGGCTCGGAGCGCCTTATCACTTGCCGGAAGGAACCGTGCACGTATCCGCATCGATGGGAATAGCAGTCTTCCCGAACCTCGCTTCCACTCTGGAGCAGCTTTTCGACAGGGCTGATTATGCCCTTTACCATGCCAAGAGAAGCCATCGTGGGGGTGCAGTTTTATTTGACGCCGAGCACGAAAAGCAGATCAATATAGAAGCACGCATCGAGCACTTGCTCAGGCAAGCCAATTTGGAAGATGAGCTCTCGGTCATGTTTCAACCGATTGTGAGCTTGGGAAATGACCGGACGGTTGGCTTCGAGGCCCTGGCCCGCTGGCACAGCCCGGTTCTTGGACATGTCTCGCCCGCGCAATTCTTCCCGATTGCCGAACGGGCTGGCATCGTCAGTTCACTGACACGGCCGCTGTTGAAAAAGGCACTTGCCTTCGCATCCGAATGGGAAGAACCTTTGCGCCTTTCGTTCAACCTGTCGGCCTACGATCTGAATTCAAGCGAAGGGGTGCTGTCGTTGATCGGAATCATCGAAAGCAGCCGCTTTGACGCGAAGCGTCTTGATCTTGAAATTACCGAAACGGCCTTTACACACGATTTCGAGCAGATCAAATCGTCGGTCGAAATGCTGCGGCATCTCGGTTGCGGTATTTCACTCGACGACTTCGGCACCGGTTATTCCAGCCTGACGCGGCTGCATGCTCTTCCTTTGACCAAGATCAAGATCGACCGCAGCTTCGTCACAGATTTGCACAAAAGACCCGCCAGCTACAAAATAGTGAAATCCCTTCTCACTCTCAGCCGGGACATGGAGCTGGAATGCGTGGTTGAAGGCGTCGAAACACCCGAAGAACTTATCGCCCTTCGCGGGTTGGGAGGTACGCTGGTGCAAGGCTACCTCTATTCGCGGCCGCTGAACGAAAAAGACGCTGCCGAATGGTGTTGCACTGCCGCACGGCAAGCAGGCTCATTAAATAGCTAAACCGCAAGCATCGCCGACACGTGCCGCAGATGGCGCGCTCTTGAACGAAAGGGAACCGGCGGCGACTGTCACACTTGAGAGATTATCCGTTCGACCGAAGCGCCACCGTCAAGGGAAGCCGGCTGGCGACGATCGCCGGCAAGGCGCCGCCCAGAATGCCGATCGCAAGTCCGAGCAGACCCGCTATCGCCATGACGTCGCCGGTTACTGAGAGCTGGAACGCCATGCGCGCGCCATTGGCCCCAACCGTGCTCGCTTGCCAGCCATTGAAGACCAGCCAGGATGCCAGCAGTCCGAATGCCACGCCAAGGGCGGCAAGCACGATCGCCTCCACCCATGTGCCGAGAAACGCGGATATCCGGCTAAAGCCGAGTGCGCGGACCGTGGCGATCTCGACGGTACGGTCCGATACGGAGTTCATCATGGTGTTGAGCGCACCGGCGGTCGCGCCAACGGCCATCAACAGCGCAAGCGGCCAGCCGAACAGCCGGATCAGGCTGGCGGTGCGGGCGGATTGCGCCGCATAGAGGTCGGCTTCGACCACGGCGCGAAGCGGCGTCGTCCTGATTGTGTCGAGCTTGGCTTGCAGCCGCGGCAAGGAAGCGGGATTGGCAAGACGCAAACGCAGGTTCTGGACCTGCCCCTGCCGGTCGAAGGCCGATCGAACCGCGTCGAGGTCAGCCCAGATTTCGGACTCGAAGGCGCTGCCTCGCGCCGAGAACAGGCCGACCACCGTCCAGTCGACCGTGCCGAGCCGCACGATGCTGCCGATCGATATCCCGAACTGGTGCGCCAGGCGACCCCCGACGACGATCTCGCGCGAACCGGGTGCGAATGGACGGCCAGCCGACAAGGCAATATGATCACGGATAGAGGGACCGGACTGATCCATGCCACGGAGAGCTAAGGTCCGGCCCTCTTCCGACCCTTTCGATTTGGCATCGACGGCAACGACGATCTCGGCCGAGAAAATCGGCATGCCGTTGGCGTCTCGCGTCACACCGATATCGTCGGTCATTGCGCTCAGCGTGCGAATGACGGAGGCCGGAACATCCGAGCCGGCCTCCTGGTTGGTGCCGCCACCCAGAACGACGGCAACGGAATTGGAGCCGGCACTTTGCAGAGCCGTCTCAAAACCCCTTGCCATGGCCAGAAAGCCTGTAAGAACGCTGACGACGAGCGCCACGGAAAGAACCATCGAGGCGGAAATGGAGATGCGTCGCGGCAGGCTGAACAGGTTTGCCCTGATCATGACGAATGCTTGCTTGGCATTGGAGGGCATGGATCTACCTCGTTCTGAATGCGAAGATTATCGGAATCCTGAGCGCGTTCAGTGCAGGAAGCGCACCGGTTGCAAGCGCCAACAGGGTGACCATCGCCAGGGCTCTTGCAAAAATCGCATTGGAAAAGACGAGGCCGATCGCAGGTCCCGTGATGACCGTTGCAAGCAATGCAAGCATCAGGCCGATGGTGCCGCCGACCACGAAAATGAAGAATGTCTCACCAAGGATCAGCGCCATGATCCATGAACCTGAAAAACCCAAGGTCTTTAGCACGCCGATTTCGAAGGTGCGCTCGCGAACGGCAAAGATCATGGTGTTGCCGACGATCATAAGCAGCGTGACGAATGCCGCGCCGACCACCATGTTCACGATCAATCCGATGTCGGCATACTGGCGCAGGAAGGCCTCCAGGAATTGCTTTTCCGATCTGGTCTGCGTCGGCGCCGTCGAATTGGCGAATAGCTGATCTATCTTCGAGGCAAGTTCTCCCGCCTGGACACCTGGTTGAGGTCTGACGATGAAGGCATCGACCGTGTCCTTGTTGCTAGCTCTGAGCGCATTGACATAGTCGTATTGAGCGACCACGAAATAGGTGTCGGTCGAGGCGTTCTCGCCGTTGAAGATGCCGGCGATTTCAAAGGACCAGTCACGGCTGCCATCCTGCCTTGCGGTATCGAAGCTGGTGACGGTGATCTTCCGGCCAACTGTCCAGCCCTGCGCCTCGGCAAGCGCCCGGCCGACGAGGATGGTGCTGCGGTCCCTGGCAAGCGCGCTGATCAAACCCGGCGTCAGCCCGAGCTCCTTGCCGTTCGAGCTGAAGAGCCGTGTGGGATCGGCAGCACTCACGGAAATGATGTTCTTTTCGACCCTCGCAAAACCACGCAGGCGCGACATGTAGCCGACGGCGGCCACACCTGGTTCGGTGTCTATCCGGTTCAGATAGGAAATCGGCAGCGGCTGGGCGCGGCCGACCGCACTCATGACCCCGAGAATATCCTCGCTGGCCGCTGACGAACCCTGGCTACCATCGATGAAGCTCGCCGTCAGACCGTAGATGAGAAAGGCCGTGGCGACGCTTATCATCAGCAATATTGTGCGCAGCGGTTTTCGCCATACACTTTTTCGCACGAGATCGAGGAACGTCATGCGTCCGCCCTCCGCTCTTCGAGGAACCTGCCCTTGTCGAGATGAAGCGTTCGACTGGCATAGCTTGCGGCTTGCGGGTCGTGGGTCACCATGATGATGGTCTTGCCGAGTTCCTGATTCAGGAAGCGCAGCATTTCCAGCACCTCGTCGGCCGACCGCCGGTCAAGATCGCCCGTGGGCTCGTCGCAGAGCAGCAATGCCGGGTCTGCGACGATCGCCCGCGCGATGCCGACGCGCTGCTGCTGGCCGCCCGACATCAGCTTCGGATACTGCTTCTGGCGGCCCGAAAGCCCGACCAGATCCAGAACCTTGTCGACGCGAAGCCGGCGCTCCCTCGACGAGAGCGGCTTCAGCAGAAGCGGCAGTTCGATATTCTCGGCCGCGTTCAGCATCGGCAGGAGATTATAGAACTGGAAGACGATGCCCATATTGTGGGCCCGCCAGGAGGAGCGAGCTGCCTCGCCCATCTGGTCAAGGTTGCTGACCCCAATGCGCAGGCGGCCTTGATCCGGCTTGTCTATACCCGACAGCATGTTGAGCAGCGTCGATTTTCCAGATCCCGAAGGCCCCATGATCGCGACGAACTCGCCGCGGGTGATTTGCAGGTCGAGATTGGAAAAGATCCGGACGGTCTCGGTCCCTATCCTGTATCCCTTCGTGACGCTGTTGAGCACGATATATGGCTCGTTGCCTGTGGAAGAGGTCATTGAGGAGTGTCTCCTGGCTGTTGTGCTGGAATGGTCGAAATGCGGATGCGGGCGGCCATGTTGGGCATGGTACCGTCGGGTGGATCAAGGAGCGCCAGACGCAGGGTGATCGTGCCTTTTTCCGCCGAAGTGACGGGCCACAGCTGCAGGATCTCGATCGCGAAAGGCTTATCCGGAAAGCCGTCGAGGACGGCCTCGCCTTGAAGGCCTGGTCGAAGTTCGCCGATATTGGTTTCGGCGACGTCAGCATCGATCACCAGGCTCTTGGTATCCGTGATCGTCAACAGGCTTTCGTTTTCCTTGATACTGTCCACCCGGGCCAGTACCCGGCCACCAATATGCGCGTCGAGCCGCGTCACCGTACCCGAGATCGGGGCTCTGACGGTCAATGCATCGACATGTTCCTGCGCGATCTTCACACCGAGTTGCGCCCTGGCATAGCTTTGGCGCGCCTGGTCGACCGCATTCGACGCCGTGTCTCTGGCGGTCTGGGCCTCCTCGACGGTCTGGATGGAAACAGCGCTCTTTGCAGAGAGCGCCGCATTGCGCTGCAGCGAGCTGTCGGCCTGCTTGAGCGTCAGGATCTTTCCCTCAAGGACGAGCTTGGCGGCATCGCTATCGGCCTTGGCCTGCTCGAGTGAGAAATCGGCGCTAACATCATCGATCCTGACGATAACCTGCCCAGCTTCGACAAGATCGCCGATATGCACGTCAATCGATGCGATCTCTCCCTCATATTTGGAAAAGACTGTCACGATGCGCGGTGCGACGACGAAGCCGGACCCGGTTATCTCCGGCGCGGATGCCAGCCTGGGCGAATTGGCCGAAGGGATGGGCGAACCGGTACCGGGGGTCGCCCGACTGGATGCCGCCTTTGGTTCGTCGCCGGTTTGCGCCATGCCGGGCGGCGTCATGATTTCCGGCTGCGATTCCAGTACCGCTTTGAAGTGAGGCGCGATATCCGGCCAGAAGAACACGACAGTGATCGCACTGATGCCAAGCGCAAGCAGGACCCTCGAGAGGACAAGCCGCCGATTCCTCTTGACCGGCGACCCCACTGTTTGGAACGAAGGCTCAAGGGACAATGACCTGAGCGTTTCGGCAAGTTTACGATTTTGTTCGGTGTTCGTGTTCATGCCGCCAACATGAACGAGACGCCCGAAAACTCGACCTCAAACACATTCTGGCCCGTGCTCGATCGCGATCCGGTACTTCTTGCGTCACTCCGGAGGCGTCATCTTCGTTACGCCGCAAAGGCCGATAAAGACGAGAACCAGGACAACATCGATCGCGTCGCGCCAGAAAATCAGGAGTATCAAGACAAGGATCGCCGGCAGGCAGTGGGCGTCGTCGTCATTTCCTCCTACCTGCCGGAAATCATGGCCGTGTCCGATCGTATTCTCGTGGTCAAGCGCGGCCGTGTTGTCGAAGAGATGATGGCATCGGATGCGTCCGAAGAGAAAATCATGTTTGCCGCCGTTCATTGATCCCCTCCCAAATTGACCTCCAGGCCGCTTGCATCGCCATTGCAAGCGGCTTTTTTCTGCAGCCGATCTTGTCATGATCACATGGCGGAATATGCTCGGGCTCGGAGGGGTCGATCGGTATCGATCGGCGCAAGTGAGACCATAACAATCATGCCGAATATCAATCTGAAATTGCTGCAAACCTTTCTTCTTGCAGCGGAATCCGGAAGTTTTCGCAAGGCGGCGGAAGAAAGCAACCGGTCACCCTCCGCAGTGAGCATGCAGATCAAGGACCTTGAGGAACAGATCGGCATCAGCCTCTTCACGCGCACGCCGCAGCGGGTCAATCTCACCAACGAGGGCTAGGCGCTGTTCGAGGAGATCGGGCGCGCCATGGCCGATGTGCAGGCAAGCCTCGACAAGCTGACGGAACTGGCCGCGCGCCGCAAAGGGAAAATACAGATCGCTTGCGCTCCGACGCTTGCCACCAGCCGGCTCGGCGACATCCTGTCGACCTTCAAGCTGCGCTATCCGCGCAGCATAGTGGAGGTACAGGAAACGCCGCCGCAGGCAGCCCTCGTCATGCTGCAGCAGCAGGAGGTGGAGTTCTATATCGGCCCGGAGGTGCCCAACCTCAACGACTTCCATTTCGAATCGATCATCGACGATCCGCTGGTCGCCTGCATTCCTGAAGAGCTATACACCGGTGAAAAAACGATCAGGCTGGACGCCATCGCCCAGTTTCCGTTGATCATGCTCAATCGCAAGACCGCTGTTCGCGGCCTCGTCGATCGGCTGATGCGCGAGGAAGGCATCGAACTCAATGTCCAATACGAGGTCGAGAGCGCGCAGACCGCCTTGGCGCTTGCCTCGTCAGGGCTCGGCGTATCGATCGTGCCAGGCATCGCACTCGGGCGGAATGTCGACCGCCGCATCCGCGTCGTGCCGCTCGACAATCCCAACGCCCGACGAGCTGTCGGCATCATCACCACTCGTGGCTATGTGCAGCAGCGCTATGCCGAACAGCTTATCGCCCTCATTCGGACCAATCTGCGCGGCGAGGGCTGAGCGCCTGGAGCAGTTCAGCGCTTCACGGAATCTCTGAACTGCTCTATCTCTTTGTTTTCACGCAATTCCGGACGGAAAACCGCTAGACACTTTTCCTGGAATTGCTTTAGTCGGTCTGTATCCACACGGCCTTGGTTTCAAGATATTCGTGAAGGTGCTCAATGCCACCTTCGCGCCCGTAGCCGGACATCTTCATGCCGCCGAAGGGCACGGCCGGATCGAGCGCGTGATACATGTTCACCCAGACCGATCCCGCCTTGATGCGGCGCACCAGCTTGTGCGCCATTCCGAGATTCTGCGTGAAGACGCCAGCCGCCAGGCCATAAGGCGATGCATTGGCGCGCTCGACGGCTTCATCGATCGTATCGAAGGGCATGGCTGAAATGACCGGCCCGAAGATCTCCTCGCGGGCGATTTTCATCTCGTCCTTGACATGGCCGAACACGGTCGGGGCAATGAAGTTTCCCTTATCGTAGAGAGAACCGGAAAGGCGCGTGCCGCCCGCAACCAGCGCGGCGCCTTCGCTCTGCCCGGATGCAATAAAGGTCTCAACAACCTGCGCCTGGCGGGCAGAAATCAGCGGCCCGATATCGGTATCAGCGTCAATGCCATGACCGATCCGCAGCGAGCGGGCAAAATCGCCGACTTTGGTGACAAACTCATCGTGGATTTCGCGCGCGACGAACAAGCGCGAACCGGCGATGCAGATCTGCCCCGAATGCGCAAAGACCGCCATGGCGGCGACGGGCACGGCTCGGTCTATGTCGGCATCACGGCAGACAATCACCGGCGACTTGCCGCCGAGCTCCAGCGAGACCCGTTTCAAGTTGCCGACTGCGGCGCGGGCGATCGATTGCCCGGTGGCGGTGGACCCGGTGAAGACGATCTTGTTGACATCGGGATGTTCGGCCAGCCGGGCGCCGGCGACCGATCCCCGGCCGGTGACGATATTGACCACGCCGTCCGGCACGCCGGCCTCTTGCATGAATTTGGCGATCAGCAGCGGAGTGAGCGGTGCATCCTCCGAAGGTTTCAATACCACCGTGCAGCCCGTCGCCAGCGCCGGGGCGATCTTCCAGATCGATGCGGCGTTGGGCGCGTTCCAGGGAATGATCGCACCGACAACTCCGATCGGCTCCCGACGGGTGAAGGTGACGATCTCGCCGGGTATGGAGTTGTCGATCACCTCGCCATGAAGGGCTGTCGCCATGCCGGCGTAAAACCGCAGCATGCCGATCACCCGCCGCTTGTTGGCGAGCGTGCGCGTGATCGGCATGCCCATGTTCAGCGTGTCGGAAACCGAAAGGCGCTCCCAGTTTTCCTCGAATAGGTCGGCGATTTTCAAGAGCAGCGTCTGGCGCTCATAGGGCGAGAACTTCGACCACGGCCCTTCCAAAGCCTGACGCGCCGCGGCAACGGCGAGATCAATATCGGCGGGCGCGGCCAGCGGAACCGTTGCCAGGACTGCCCCGGTCGCCGGATTGTAGGTCTCGCTGACTTCGCCGGATTGAGCCGCAACCCATTGGCCGCCGATGAACATTGGCCGAAAGCCGCCGTCGTAAAGCTCGGCCGCCATTTGCTTGGCGTCGAAAGTCAATGTCATAGCGCGGCCTCCCAGCTTCATTCTGTCGTCGATATTCACTATCAGACGGCCACAATACAAATAAAGAAAGCTAAAAAGGCGTTCAGATAATCGGACTGTGAAATCGCTCCGACTTATCCGATGCTGGAGCAAATGGAGGAGCTTGACATGCGTCTTGAGGGAAAAGTGGCGATCGTCACGGGTGGCGGATCGGGTTTCGGCGAAGGGATCGTCCGGAAATTCGTCGAGGAAGGCGCGCGGGTCGTGCTCGTCGATCGGGACCTTGCAGCTGCAGAGCGGGTGGCGGCGCAGCACGAAGGGTCGGTCGCGCCGATTGCGGGCGATGTCGCCACGCTCGACAGCCTCGCTGCCGCAAGGGATCTCGCGCTGGCGCGATTCGGCGGCCTGCACATCCTCGTCAACAATGCCGGTGTCGGACAGCCGCCGATGCCAATGGAAGATATGGATGAAGACCTTTTCGAGCGCATCTTCAATGTCAACATCCGCTCGATCTACAACGGTGCGCGGGCGGTGCTGCCGCACTTCAAGGCTGAGCGGCACGGCGCCATTTTGAACATTGCCTCGACCGGTGGCGTCTCCCCTCGCCCCAATCTCACCTGGTACAATGCCTCGAAAGGATGGGGCATCGCCGCCACCCGCGCGATGGCCGTGGAGCTCGCGCCCTTCGGAATTCGCGTCAACGCCATCAATCCCGTCGCCGGCGATACGCCACTGCTCTCGACCTTCATCGGCTCCGACAGCGACGAAAGCCGGGCGCGGATCGTCGCCACCATTCCGATCGGACGGCTTTCGACACCCGCGGACATGGGCAACGCCGCCGCTTTCCTCTGCTCGGACGAAGCGAGCATGATCACCGGCGTCGATCTCAATGTCGATGGCGGCAAGTGCATCTGAAGAGGCCGGCGATGAAGGATATCTACGAGATAGCCGTGGTTCATGGCGACGGCATCGGTCCGGAGGTCTGCGCGGCTGCGGTCGACGTCGTCAAGGCGGCTCTGGGCAATCGCTCTCATCTCAACTTTCGGGAATATCCGGCTGGCGCGGAGCATTTCCTCAAGACTGGCGAGAGTTTCCCGGAACCGACTTTCGATGCCTGCCGAAACGCTGACGCGATCCTGCATGGTGCCGGCGGGATACCGGGGGTCGTCCATCCCGACGGCACCGAGGCGGGGCTCGATTTTACCCTCCGGCTGCGTTTCGAGCTTGATCTTTATGCCAATATCCGGCCGATCCGCCTTTTCGAAGGCGTTACCTGTCCGCTTGCCGGCGTGAAGGCAGGCGAGATCGATTACATCATCCTGCGTGAAAACAGCGAAGGACTCTACGCTGCGCGCGGCGCCGGCGTGCAATTGCGCGGTGAACTTGCCGTCGACAGCCTGGTTCAAACCCGCTCGGGTGTCGAACGGATCGTGCGCAAGGCCTTCGAGCTTGCGCGTCAATCGAACGGCGCCCCCAGGGACGGCGCGAGGCGCGTAACCTGCTGCGACAAGGCCAATGTCCTGCGCAGCTACGCTTTCTTCCGATCGGTATTCGATCTCGTCGCGCCGGACTATCCCGACATCGAGACGGAATACGTGCTGATCGATGCCATGACCATGCATCTCGTGCTCAAGCCCGGGCACTTCAACGTGATCGTCACCGAGAACATGTTCGGCGATATTATTTCCGACCTTGGCGCGGCGACCATCGGCGGCATGGGGCTGGCGCCCTCGGCAGAACTCGGTGATCGCAACGGCTTCTTCCAGGCTGCGCACGGTTCGGCGCCTGATATCGCCGGCAAGGGTATTGCCAATCCCTACGGAACAGTGCTCTCGGCAGCCGCCATGCTTGATTGGCTCGGCACAAAGCATGCAGACCGCACGCTAAGCGAGGCTGCGGCCGACATCAGAAACGTGACGAATACTGCTCTGGCTTCGGGTTGTCTCAGCGCCGACCTTCGGGGTAGTTGGAAATCAACCGACATCACGCAATTTCTATGCGAGCGGCTTGCCCGATTGCATTGAACCGTTGTCGGCCTCCGATCGCATGATTCGGCATTCGCGTGGGGCGAGAACGAATCGTGCTCGCATTCGGTGCTTATTCCGCTCGGCCAAGCCGCGTCAGGTACCATCACCACGGTGACTTGCTGGAACCAAGGCTCCTCCCGCCGAACGAATTGAGTTTGTTCTTGCGCTGTCCCTTGGATGGTCTAAGTCATGTGCTCGTGGCGGCGAGCGGCGTCGGCCTAATCGAATTCGACTATCGAAGGTAATTCAATGAGCGGACAACTTTCTCTTCCCCGTGATCGGATTTCAGTCCTTCTACTGGAGGGGATCAGTCAGAGCGCGGTGGACTATTTTACCTCATCGGGCTACGTCAATCTCACGCATTTGCCGAAAGCTCTCGATGACAAGGATCTCAAGAGCCACATCGCCGAAGCACACATCATCGGCATTCGTTCACGCACGCAGCTGACAGAAGAGATTTTCAGCTCCGCCAAGAAGCTCATGGCGGTCGGCTGCTTTTCCGTAGGGACGAATCAGGTCGATCTGGATGCGGCTCGTCGGCGCGGGATACCGGTGTTCAACGCCCCTTATTCGAATACGCGCTCGGTCGCCGAACTCGTCATCGGTGAAATCATTATGCTGACCAGGCGGATCTTCCCGCGTTCGACTTCCGCTCATGCCGGCGGATGGGACAAATCCGCCGAAGGCAGCCGCGAAATGCGCGGAAAAACGCTTGGTATCGTCGGCTACGGCAATATCGGCTCGCAGCTGAGCGTTCTTGCGGAAAGCATGGGCATGAACGTTCGCTATTTCGATCCGACGGACAGGCTTCGCCACGGCAATTCGGAATCCATGGCTTCGCTTGGTGAGCTGCTCGAAATCTCGGATTTCGTGACGATGCATGTTCCCGAAACCAGCTCAACCCAGAACATGATCACCGAGGCCGAGCTGCGCAGGATGAAGAAGGGTGCCTTTTTCATCAACAATTCCCGCGGCACCGTGGTCGATTTGGACGCCCTCGCGAAGGTTTTGAAAGAGGGGCATCTCGCAGGCGCAGCAGTCGACGTGTTCCCCAAGGAGCCGGCATCGAACAAGGAACGCTTCGAAACGCCGTTGCAAGGGCTGGATAATGTGATCCTGACGCCGCATATCGGCGGATCGACAGAGGAAGCCCAGGAGCGGATCGGAAGAGAAGTTTCCCGGAAGCTTGTGGAATATTCCGATATCGGCTCGACGTTGGGCGCGGTCAATTTCCCGCAGGTTCAATTGCCGCCGCGTCCAAACGGCACGCGTTTCATCCATGTTCACGAAAATCGCCCGGGTATCCTCAACAGCCTGAATACGATCTTTTCGTCGCGCGGGTTGAATATCGTCGGCGAGTTCCTGCAGACCCACGGCGACACGGGCTACGTGGTCATTGAAGTCGAAGGCGTTGGCCAAACAGCGAATGAAATACTCGACACGCTCCGCCAGATCCCGGGAACGATAAGGGCGCGATTGGTATACTGATCGATCTGTTGCGGACGATGGTGGCGCCTTTAGGTAACGATAAGGGCGCGCATCCCCTTCACTGTCATCGATTCATCGCGTCGAACGCAATCTGAGCAAGGTTGGCGCCTGACTGACAGTCAGGCCGCCGAACATCGCAAAGCCGAGAGGCTGACGAGCCCCGATCCGGTCCCATGACCAATAATATAGCCGGTGTCTCGATCAGGCGCCACGGCGAGCGGCAGCGATCTGGCTGGCGCCGATACTGGCGAGAGCGACGCTGAACAGGGTCGGGTTTGTGGCGGTCTTCGTGGGAATGACCCCATTGCCGGCAACATAGAGGTTGTCGAAGCCCCAGACCTTGGAGTTCCTGTCGCAAACGCTGGTGCCATCGTCGCGTTCGCCCATACGGATCGTGCCCTGATAATGCAGCGACGAGCCGACTGGCTGCACGAAGGTGGCAAAACCGGCGGCCGGGCGACCGATAATGGCGGAAATTCGCTGGGCATGGCCCTTGGCATCTTCGAGGCGCGCCTTGTCGCCCTCCGACTGACGCCAATGGATGGAAATAGCCGGTAGCCCGAGCCAATCACGGCGATCGTCATCGAAGGTGACACGGTTGTCGGCGCTGATATCGGAGGGCACGAAAACGCCCATGCCGATCGGCTGGCCGCTCATGTCGCTGGCATGCGGCATCGAGTGCAGGCTGGCTGGGGCGATGGTGACCGAGTAGGGGAAATCCTTGGTAGCCGGGATCCAGCTCATCGCGGTCATCGGCACATCGGTCTGCATCTCGGTGATCTGCGAGACGATATAATGGTCGTTGATGTAGCGACCGAGCGCTTCAGGACGGATGCCAGAGGCGTAGAGCAGCTGAGGGGAATGCAGCGAGTCGCACGCAACGACGACCGCGCCGGCCTTGACAATAAAAGTTTCCTCCGAGCCAGCGCGGGCAAGTTCGACACCCGTGACGTGGCCATTTTCGTGGATCACGCGGCGGCAGGCGGTTTCAGAGAGAATATGAAAGTTCTCCTCCGGCTCGTCGACAAGGTCGCCGAGAACGACGTCAGTGCCGTGATAGCGCAGGCCACCAGGACCGGGGGTTGCCGCAAGCGGCATCGGCTGGACGAAGCGATCGGGCGAACGGCCGGGGTTGAAGACCTCGCCCAGGCGCTCGCGCATGGCGATCGCTGCGGCATCGCCGGCGCGCGGATCCTTGTTGGTACCGAGCAATCCTGCCGACACGGCCAAAGCCCTATGCATCTCATCGGTGGGGATGAAGGGCACCAGTTCGATCTCCGATGGCACCGGCGTTCCGGTCGACCATTTGGTGCCCATGCCGCCGACATTGGCCGCCGAAAATCCGGCGAAGAGGTTCTCATCCTGGGCATCGGCATCGTTGGCGATGAAAAGACCCGAGCGGCGCAGCAACGAATGATCGAAGCCGCCAGCGCGGCGCGCCTCCCACTCTTCCTTGTTGATCGGCATGCGCGGGCTGCGGTCGCCACCCTGGGCATGCACCTCGAAGCCTGCGCGTTCCTCGAGATCCGGAATATTGTCGAGATGTGCACCCTTTTGCGGCAAAATCTGCGGACCGGCTTCCACCATCAGAATACGCGCTTCCGGCCATTCATTCCTGATGACCCGTGCATAGGCCGAGCCGGTCGGGCCACTTCCGATGATGACGACGTCGGCAGACTGACGAGACATTCCTGCTATTCCCCACTCTTAAATCAATTTGATTGCAAACAAAGATGTATCGTAGCCGAAGTCAACCGGGATTGTTAAGTTACCGAACAAAGTTTTTGTGAAAGCGCTTAAGGAGAGGCACGATGAAGGTAGGTCTGAGCTCATACAGTTTCCGTCCGTTGATGCAGAGCGGCGCCATGCAGATCGAGGATGTCTTTGCCTGGGTCGGCAAACATGGCGGCGATCACGTCGAACTGGCGACGCTTTCCGTCGCGCCCGAAGGGCAGGATCTTCAATATGAACTTGCCAATGACCCAGAGATGCTGGAGCGGCTGAAGGGCGCATCTCAGAAAAGCGGCGTACCGCTTTCCGGCCTCTGCATGTCCGGCAATTTCATTGATGACGGCGAACGCGCATTCCAGCTTGGCCGGCTGAAGCGCTATGTCGAGCTTTGCGACAAGCTCGGCATCCGCTTCCTGCGGCACGATGTCGTTCCCTGGTCGCTCCGCGCAACGGAGCCCGGCCAGTTCGAAGCCGCGTTCCCGGCGATCGCCGAAGCCACCCATGAGCTTGCCACGCATGCCGGGCGCTATGGCGTGACCACCAGCGTCGAGGATCACGGTTTCTTCATGAATTCCAGCGAGCGGATCAAGCGGCTTCTTCATGCCGTCAATCTGCCGAGCTTTAAGCTGACCGTCGATATCGGCAATTTCCTCTGCGTCGATGAGAACCCCCTGACGGGGACGCGTGCGTGCCTTTCTCATGCAAGTTTCGTCCACATCAAGGATTTCTATGTGCGCCAGATAGCGCCTGGCGCGGACTGGCTTCAGACGGTCGGCGGCCAGGCGATCCGCGGCTCGGTCTTCGGCTATGGCGACCTCCCTGTCAGGTCCATCATCGAGGACATCGTCACCTCAGGCTATGACGGCTTCGTCTCGCTGGAATATGAAGGCAACGAGCCGACGCAATTTGGCTGCGAAACCGGCCTGAAGAATGCGAAGGCGATGTTTGCGGCTGCCGGCCGCTGACCATCGCCCGCTTGCAATCCGGCCATTAGAGCGCGGCGATCCGATCGACGCGCTTCTTCAAATCGGCTAGGCGCTGTCGGTCGCCTCCCGGCACCTCGATGGAGGCCCAGCCGGAGTAACCGACATCAGCGAGAGCCTTGTTGACCGCTGCCCAATCGCAGTCGCCCTCGCCCAGCTCGACATCGAAGCCCTTCCACGGGCCTTCGCTGTTCATCTTTTCGAGGCTGTATTCCTTGATGTCGATCTTCAGGATGCGCTTGCCGAGCGCCTCTATCCAATCCGTCGGCCGGCCGTAGCGGAGCACATTGCCGACGTCGAAATACCAGCCGAGCCTGGGATGGTTGAAGCGATCGATGAAGTCAGCCGCCTCAAGCGGGCTCAGCAGAAAATCGTTCCACACGTTTTCGAGCGCGATCGATACGTCGCTCTCTTCAGCAGCTGGCAGGATCCTGGCGATTTCCTCGCCGGCTCTCGTGTAAGCGGCCTTGTAACTGGTACCGGCATTGACGACACCGGGAACCAGCAGCACCGTCGTCGCGCCATAGAGCTTTGCATCATGCAGAGCCTTGACCATCGACTCGACGCAGGCCTGGCGTGCCGATGGATCGGGATCCGTCAGCGGACGTTTCCAGTGCACGGCATTGACGAGGCCGGGGATAGCGAGCCCAGTCTTGTCACGGGCATTCAGAACTTCATCGAGCGGCAGATCATTGGGCGAATCGAGCTCGACCCCGTCATAACCGAGATCCCGCAGGAGCTGGAATTTCTCCAGGATGGAAAGCGACGGCTCCTCGACCATGCCCCATTTCAGGCTAATCTTCGCCAAGGGGCGAGCGGAAACGGGCGAAAAGGAATGAGCGGCGGATTCGGTCATTGATGGGTCTTTGCGCAGAATGGTCGGATAGCGGCGGCACTATGTCAGCCAATCCAAAGCCGATCAATCGGTCATTGGAAGCCAAGAAGCGATGCCCGCCATGATGTCCTCCGGAAGACTTTCAGCCTCCATCAGACCAAAGTCCGATCCATGACAGGACCTAGGCCCGAAGACATAATCTTTGGTCCTATTCCCATGGATTGCCCCGACCTTTGCGCCAGTTGTTTCTGGCGATGGAGGCGGCGGGACATCCGGCCGCTGTCATAGTGCATGCGGAGAAGGTCGATGAATATGAACGGCGTCCTTGAAAGCGGCATCCTAGCCCCGGCATCTGTCGCAGTTTCCAACGGCGGCAGCATCACGCCGCCAGCGGCGAGATGACCGTCATGCAGCAAACAAAGCGAATCCTCGTTACCGGCGGCGCAGGTTTTCTCGGCTCCTTCCTATGCGAACGGCTTTTGCAGGAAAAACACGAGGTTATCTGCGTAGATAATTTTTTTACGGGACGGAAAAACAACGTCTCGCATCTGCTTGATAACAGATCTTTCGAAATCGTCCGCCACGACATCACCTTTCCCCTCTATGTGGAGGTCGATGAGATCTACAATCTCGCCTGCCCCGCGAGCCCCGTTCACTACCAGTTCGATCCGGTGCAGACCACCAAGACCAGCGTCCACGGCGCGATCAACATGCTCGGCCTCGCCAAGCGGGTTGGCGCCAAGATCCTCCAGGCCTCGACCTCCGAAGTCTATGGCGATCCTGAGATCCATCCGCAACAGGAGGAGTATTGGGGCCGGGTGAACCCGATAGGCCCGCGTTCCTGTTACGACGAAGGCAAGCGCTGCGCCGAGACCCTGTTCTTCGACTACTGGCGTCAGCACCGGCTACGGATCAAGGTCGCGCGCATCTTCAACACCTATGGTCCAAGGATGCGCCCCGATGACGGCCGGGTCGTCTCCAACTTCATCGTGCAGGCGCTGCAGAACAAGCCGATAACGGTTTATGGCAGCGGTCAGCAAACGCGCTCGTTCTGCTATGTCGACGATCTTATCGACGGCCTTATTCGCCTGATGGGAACAAAGGATGAGGTGACAGGCCCGATCAATCTCGGCAATCCGGCGGAGTTTACGATGCTGGAACTTGCCAATCTCACGATAGAACTGACCGGAAGCCGCTCGGCGATAAAATACCTCCCCTTGCCGGCCGATGATCCCAGGCAACGGCAGCCGGATATCGGGGTCGCATCGCGCGAACTCGGCTGGAAGCCGAAGGTTCAGCTGAAAGCCGGGCTTGGCAAAACGATCGCTTATTTTGAGGAACTGCTTTCATCTGGCCGTTCGCACGCGATCGCCGCCGAATGAGGACGGTCCTTGTCACCGGCGGAGCCGGCTATATCGGATCGCATTGCTGCAAGGCCTTCGCCGAGGCCGGATGGTCGGTTGTCACCTACGACAATCTCTCCCGCGGCTGGCGTGACGCCGTGAAGTGGGGGCCGCTGGTCGAGGGCGACATTGCCGACGCCGAGACGGTCGCGGCAACGTTGCGCCAATACCGCCCGGATGTGGTCGCCCATTTCGCCGCCTACGCCTATGTCGGCGAATCCGTCGAGTTTCCGGAGCTCTACTATCGGAACAACACATTCGGGACGCTGGTTCTCATCGAGGAAATGCTCAAGGCAGGCATCAACCGGCTGATCTTTTCAAGCACCTGCGCATCCTATGGCATTCCGAGCCGTACCCCGATTGACGAGACCCATCCGCAATGGCCGATCAATCCCTATGGATGGTCGAAATTCATGATCGAGCGGATGGTGGAGGATTTCTCGCGCGCCCGCGGCCTCAACGCGGTAATGCTGCGATATTTCAATGCAGCCGGCTGCGATCCCGATGGCGAGATCGGTGAACGGCACGAGCCCGAGACCCATGTCGTGCCGCTCGCCATAGAAGCGGCGATCAGACCGGGCCGAACCTTCACCATCAACGGCACCGATTTCGACACGCGTGACGGAACGGCCATCCGCGACTACATCCACGTCAGCGATCTCGCGCAGGCTCATGTCCTTGGCGGGGAGAAGCTGTTGCGGGATGAGGGGGTGCACGTCTACAACCTCGGCACCGGCAACGGGACGACCGTTAGGGAATTGGTCGATGCTGTCAGCCGAATTTCCGGACGCAGGCTTCCCGTTACCTATGGCCCCCGTAGAGCGGGCGACCCACCGGCTCTCGTCGCTGCGGCCAATAAAGCCGGGCGCGAGCTTGGATGGGTGCCCAGGCATTCCAGTATCGACAGGATTATCGAGACGGCGCTCGCCTGGTATCGCCGCCGGATGTGATCCTTACTTGCGTGCCGTTGTCAGAAACTCATCGAGAGCGGCGCCAACCGCTTCGATCGAAAATTTTTCCGTAACCCGCCGTCGGGCGGCGGTACCCAGTCGTGCGCGAAGAACTTCATCATCTTTCAATCTCGCCAACGCCCGCGCAATTTCCTCCGGCTGTTCCTGCGCAACCATCAGGCCGCCCGAGGCCTCGCCATCGACGAGAATGTCCGGCAGGCCCTGTGCATCCGAAGCGATGACGGGAAGGCCGCAGGCCATGGCCTCCAATGGCGCAACCGGCATGCCCTCGATACGCGAAGCTGTGACATAGACGTCCGCGGCGGATAGCCAGCGGCGAATCAAGATGCGATCCGTCATGTAGCCGGACAACCATTGGACGTTCGCCAGTTCGCTTTCCCGAACGAGCTTTGCGAAAGCGTCGTTGTCCTGACCCGAGCCAATGATCACCAATCGGCACGTGGAAGCATCGGCGAAGCGCTCCCACGCGTTCAGAAGTACATCGAGCCCCTTGCGGCGGATATCGATGCGCCCGTGATTGAGGACGATGAAGCAATCCTGCGGCAGGCCAAGATTTGCTCGCGCCTCGCTGCGATCCGTGGCTTGCCATTCCTGCGTATCCAGTGGATTGGGGATATTCGCGATATCGACAGCAATGCGCGGATAGGCCCTGGCAAGACGCTCACGCTCTGCGGAAGACGCGACGATCAGGCCGCGGCAGGCGCGCAGTGAAAGCTGTCTTGCAGCAGCCTCGACCCAGGACAGTGTGCGATCCCCTCCCTGAAAGGTGGCGTAGAGAGGAAGGTTCAAACGCCGCGCCAGCCATGCCAGCGCATCGAAGCGCGTATATTCATACTCCTGGGCAAGCAGCAGATCGCATTTGGAGCGGGAAAGGATCTCGCGGAAAGCTGAAAGCGGCGTTGCAGACCAGCGCCGCAGACTGTAGGCGGCAGGGGAATGGCCCTGGTGTGGCCGCTTTGCCGGTGCGACCCAGATCGGCGTGCCCGTGCCAGGATGCTCGTAGCATTCAATCCCGTTCACTCGCTCCGACGCACAGACGATGATCGGTTTGTGGCCAGCCGAACCCAGTGCCGCCGCAAAGCCGAACAGCCAGCCTCCTGTCATGCGCTCGACGAAATCCCGAAGTTCAAGCCCGATCGGATCGAGAAATTCTTCGATCACGTCTCCCCATGGGAAAAGCGCGATCACCTTTGACGTCTGGTCACCTCTCATTTGCGCCAGGCAAAGGCTGTCTCGGTGCCACGCGTGGATGGCCGGTGCATCAAGTAACCGAGGAAGGTCACGGGCGCGGCCAGCGCATAGAGGACCTTGCGGCGACGGCGTCCGATGCGAGAAAACGAAACGTCGTGGAAAAACGCTGTGGCGGCATTGATGAAGGTGGCACGTCGTTCCGGGCGTCTGTCGAAAAGGGCCGCGAGTTCCGGATCCCGGTATCCCCGCCTGACATGGCCCCATTCGCGCATCAGTTCGCTTTCATGCGGACAATGGCGTTTCATGACGCTGAAATAGGGATAATGCCAGTTGATCTCAGGAGTGGAGATCAGGACATATCCACCCGGCCGTACCACCCGCAACGCCTCCTGCGCGGCGCGGCGGTCGTCCTCGATATGCTCCAGCACGTCGAACATGGTGACGATATCGAAACTATCGTCATCCATTGGCAGCGAGCAGGCGTCGCCGCAAATGAAGGTCGATTTCGCCCAGGAGGGCTGGTGGTCGGCCAGCTCCGGATCGATGTCGAGCGTGACGATTTCGGCCTGCGGATAGAGGATGCTGGCAAGGCCGCTGCGGCCGCCGCCGATTTCCAGCACCCGTCCTCTGCCTCCGGTTTCCGCCGGGGCCACCCGATGGATGGCGCGCATCTTTTCGCGATAGAACAGGCCATCCGTCAAGCCGTTCGGATAGGGGTTTCCGGACAGAAACTGGCCAAGCGCTGCTTTCTTGATCATCGCGATATTCCTTTTTCAGCCGTAGCAGCGGTCCCCATCGGGGTTCGCCGCATTCTCCAGCCGAAGCGCAGAAGAAACTGCAGGCCGGCGATCCAGCCCTCTACTTCGGCCGCCAAAATTCCGAGCCTGCCCGGAGGCCCTTCGAAAAGCGCCTTGACGAAGGTCTTGGCAAAATAGACGGGCAGCTGCTTGCCGATACGCACGATGTTTCCGCGATCGCCGAAATTGTCGTATTGCCTCACAAGGGCTGCAACGTGACCCTTCATATAGGCTCTGATCTGCCGCTTGAGGCCGGGCCAGTCGCTGCGATGGTGGTGGAAGACAACGGCCCGGGGCTCATAGAGGCATACGCCGCCGGCCGCCAGCAGCCGGTACCAAAGCTCCGAATCTTCGGAACATCCTGCCGCCCCCGCGCCGAGGCGTTCGTCGAAGAGGCCGACCCGCTCGAATACGGAGCGTCGAAAGGCCATGTTGGCGCCGGCGCCGATCTTCCAGACATGCGCTCCGCTCGGCCGCGTCTCCTCAAAGAAACGCCTGTCGAAGGTGAGCGGCACGAAGGTCGAGCCAAAGCCGCCCATGGTGAACTGAAAGGCGCATTGCGCCGCCGTATCGAGACGCGCAGGCAACACGAGACCGGTGAACGCCTCGATGACATCCCGTTCCGCAAAGGCGCGCGCGATCTCCGCAGTCCAGCCCGGATGCGCTTCGACGTCGTCGTCGGTGAAAGCAACGATATCAAACCGGCTCGTTTGAATACCGGTGTTCCGGGCTCGGCTTAGACCGGCACGAGGCTCATGGACATAGCGAAAATCGGGGAATTGCCCGCAGATGTCCGTCGCATTCCCATCGTAAGAATTGTCGACGACGACGACCTCACCTGGAGGGCTGCGTTGTGCTGCAAGGCTGCTCAGACATTTGCTCAGAGCCGGACCCCGATCGCGAGTGCAGATGACCACGGAAATGTCCTGCGCGGAAGCGGAGGATGGAGCTGCGATCGCATCGAGCGACTCTACCAGATTTTGCGCGTCGAGCGCCGCCTCCAGCGAGAGTGCGGGCTTGGGCTGTCCTTCATAGGTGGCACGCAAGGGTGCACCCAGCCCGATGCTGCGGGCTTGGAGCTGTGCGGCTGCATGTTCGGCAGCAAGCTGGCGCAATTGAGAAACCCCGTAAGGTAGCTCGTCCTCCAGGGATGCCCGTGCCCCGAGCGGCAAATCTTTCCACCAGAAGATCGACAAAGCGGGCGCGCGTTCGCTACCGATATCCGCAGCCGCAAGATCGACATGCCTCACCTCAAAACGTTCTGTCGTCATGAGTTGCGCTCCCGGATCGACCTGATACGGGCGCGCGAGCGATCGTATTCACCAGCAAGGCCATAGATCCCGCCCCAAAGCTCCGCGATACCAAACCGCAGCTCATGGCCGCGCAGCCGCCTCGCAGCGCGGATAAGCGCCTTCAACTGGTCGAAGAACCACCAACGGACCATGGCGCGATGGCGCGCTCGCATCATGCCATCGGTGCGGTAGCTCTTGACGAGAAAGGCCATCATGCCGAGACCCCAGGTCCAGTATTGCCGCCTGAGCTGCGGAATGGTTTCGCGGTGCTCATGATAAACCGCATATTCCGGCTCATAGATCATCGGGCGTCCGGAGCGCAGGACGCGGTAAAAAATATCGAGATCCCCGCCTCCGGGCAGCGGCGCTCCCGTATCGAGCGCCTCGTCGAAACCGCTGAGCTCGATCAGCAACGAACGGTCGAAGGCCATGTTGCAGCCGGCACCGAGAATGCCGGCACCGACGGGATGGAGCGGATTGTCGAAGCGCGCCTTGTGAAACTCCCGTCGCGCAAAGCCGCGGCCGAACCCTCCACGTCGCTCGAAAAAGATCTGTGCCTCGGTGTCGAGACGAAACGGCAGCACAAGGCCGGTGAAGCCGCCGACGCCAGGGTTGTCGCGGCACGCCTTGGCAAGGCCTGCAAGCCAATTGCGGTCCACCACGACATCATCGTCCAGATAGGCGATGATGTCGCCCCAGGCCGCGTGAAGGGCGGAATTTCGGGCGAAATCCAGCCCAGCCTTCGGTTCAAAAACGTAGCGGATATCGCGGAAACTCTCGACGGCCTCGCGCGTGGCCGTATCCACCGAGGCATTGTCGACCACGATGATTTCGACGAACCTGAAGGGGGATTCATCCCGAACCCGATCGAGCGATCGCAGCAATCGGGAAAGACGCAGTGCACGATCCTTGGTGCAGATCGCGATGCTGAGACTGGGCAGCGTCGCCTCGTTCGCGGGCAAGCGTGCCTTCAGCTCCTCCTCCAGCTTTGCAACGAGGATGCGCTCCGCAAATCGCTCCTTGACAAGGGCTTTCAGGCTCTCGGCCGACAGCACAGAGCCGGCCGGCCGCTCGATCATTTCAAATGCGATCAGCCGGCCCCGCCATCGTGCGATCAAGCCGACACCCGTCTGGTCAGCCGAGAGTTCGATAGGCGCCAGGGGCTCCGACAACTCGATATCAATAAGCTTGTAACTCATCACCCAACTCCCGCCCGCTGCGGCGGCCGTGCTGAAATTCGTGGAGCCTGGAAAAATGTCCCTGCCGCTTGAAGAGCTCATCCGGCGAACCGGCCTCGACCACACGGCCCTTTGTCATGACAATGATCTGATCGGCGGCGAAAACGGTCGAGAGCCGGTGAGCGATCACGACAACGGTGCGGTTGTGTGAGTACGCGTCGAGCGCCAGCTGAAACGCCTGTTCGGTTTCGGCATCGAGCGCGTTCGTCGCCTCATCCAGGAGCAGAATGTCGGGATTTCGAAGGATCGTTCGCGCGAGCGCCACGCGCTGCCTTTGCCCGCCCGACAGCCGCATTCCCTGATCGCCGATCCGTGTCTCGTAGCCATCCGGAAGCAAACGGATGAAATCGTCCGCCTTGGCGATTTCGGCAGCCTTGCGGATCTCGGCCGGCCCGGCTTCCAGATCGCCATAGGCGATGTTGGCTGCAATCGTGTCGTTGAAGAGATGGACCTCCTGCGACATCAGCGACAGGCGCTTGCGCCAGCTGCGAAGATCGAATTTGGAAAGAGGCATGCCGTCTGCCACGATCGCACCGGATGTCGGATCCAAGAAGCGAAAGAGCAGCGCCATCACCGTGGACTTACCGGCCCCCGATTCGCCCACGATCGCCGTGGTTTTACCGGCGGGAATGCTGAAGGAAACATCATCCAGCGCAAGCGGCTGGCCATGTGCGTAATGGAAGGAGACATTGCGGAATTCGACGGCTTTCTTGAAGGCAGGCGCCTGCAGGTGCCCCTGCGCGAGAAAAGGCTTCTCCGTTGTGCGGAGGAAGTCATCGACATCGTCGATGCTGCCGGCGAGCCCGTCGAGCGCGATCTTCGATTGCAGCAACTCCCGTGTTGGGCCTTGCAGGCGATATAGCAGCGAGAGAAACGCGGCAAGCGCAGCAATGCCCAGGCCCACCGATTGAGCGACGAGAACGAGCACACCGATCAGGATTGTAATCGAGATTTCCGAGACAGGCGCGGGTGTCGCCCACAGCATATCGAGCTTCAAAAGGCGTCGCCGCACATTGTCGGAAGTCTTTCGGAAGCGATTGCGTTCATAGTCTTCCTGGGCGAAAGCGCGGATCAATTGCAGCGCGTTGATGCTCTCCCACATCCTCAAGCCGAACTGCTTGTTTTCCTCGACGACGGCCTTGCCGGTCTCGTCCGCACGCCGCGTGGCCAGGCGAATAGCCATGGCGCCCATGAGCAGGAACATCATCGAGAAGAAGGTCAGCCGGACGGAAATCAGCAGCATCAGCAACATGAAGACGGCGAATGTGCAGAAGCAGATCATCAAACGGTAGGTGAGGCTTAAGGCCTGACTGACTTTCCAGGTGTTGTTGGCGATCGTCGTGATGATATCGGAGCGCTTGTTTTCCACCCGGTAGTCGATACACGAGCTTATCGTCTGATCGAAGACCCTTGCTCTTAGCCGATGCGCAACGAGACCATCGATATACCGGGTCACCCAGATATTGACGAGATGGACGGCGTTCTTCAGAAGGATGCTGACGCACAGCACGCCCACCAGGAATGCCGTCAAATGGCTTTGTGGGACGGGCGCGAGAAGCTGGTCGAAAATTCGCTGCCATTCTCCCTGCTGCGCCGCTACGGCGCCGAGACTCTGAATGAGGGGAATGAAGAGAAAGAGGCCTGCCCCCTCAAGGACCGCAGCGGCCAGGCCGAGCCCGACGATGGTCGGCCCTGCCCAGGCAGGCGCCTCTGCCAGGCGGAAGAGCCGCTGCAGCCGCGTGAGGAACGAGCTGCCCGGCCTCACGGGATCGTCTCCATATAGAGCGGCCGCAACTCCGCGTTTCTTTGCAACCCCCGCAAGCGGGCCTTGAGCCAGTCGGGAACCAGCCTGGCGCGGCAATATACGTCCAGTATGTTCGGCAGGCTCGAAATCGCCAGACGCGGCTCCAATGCCAGAAATCGCTTCAACAGATCACAGCCATCGAAAAAGCGGCCGCTGACAAAAGCTCTGACGACCAGCCAGTGGATCATGTCGACCAGATGAGCGTCGAGATCGCTGCCATATTGCGGATATTTTTCACGATACTCGGCGAGGACGATTTCGCATGAAGAGAGCATCTGCCTGACGTCGCTCGACATGTTCGTGTTCGTCATGCGGTAGCCGATCAAGTGCTGCTGTATGACGCGGAATTCGTAATGCTCCGCAATTCTGAGGCAGATCAGAAGATCCTCGCAACCCTGCGCGTTGCGTGCCTTTAAGGATGGGTCGAACTGCCCGGCGTCTTCGAATGCGGAACGACGCATGAGCATCGAACTCCCATTGCCGACGAAATTGTTTCTGCACATGCGCCGGAGCACATGCCCTTCATGGCTCGGCCGGTTATGCAGGGAAAATACGCGGCTATGTTCGTCGATGAGCGCATACCAGCAATAGGCCAATCCAACCGAAGACCCGCCCTCGTCAAGCGCTTGCCATTGAAGCGCGATCTTTGAGGGAGCCCATAAATCGTCGGCATCGATAAATGCGAGAAACTCCGCGTCGGTCGCCGCCGCACCATTGTTACGCGCGACGGCGACGCCGCTATTGGCCTGCCGAAGGATCCGGATTCGCGGATCCTGCCTCGCATATTCAGCCACGATCGATAGCGATCGATCCGTAGAACCATCATCGACAATGATGATATCGAGCGCCTGATGGGTCTGGCGACAGATGCTGGCCAAGGTCGCACCGATCGTTCGTTCGGCGTTGAACATCGGTACGACGACCGCAATCGTGGTACTTCGCTTAGCTTCCAAAGTCGTTGCCACCTTTGGCGACGAAGCCGACGATACCGCTATCGGCGGAAACATTGACAAGTGCCGCGGCTGGGATGCCGCTTTCAGGGGCGCCGTTCATATTCATCGACCTCTCCGCATGCACCACGACAGCGGCCGGATGTCCCGCCGCTTCCATCGCGGGAAACAACTGGCGCAAAGGACGGGGTAATCCATGGCATTAGGACCAAAGATTGCGTCTTCGGCCCTAGGTCCGATCATGAGCCAGACTTTAGTCTGACGAAGGTGGCTTTGTTGCCAAAATCAGCGGAACGATTGACGGTTGCGGCGGTTTTCAGCGGGACTTTTTCTGGGCAATTTCAAGTAGTCTCATTTCGGGAGCGATGGCTTTGATTGTACCCATCGCTGTCGCCCACCCCTATTTTCATTTGATGCAAATACATTCAATGCGACATAGCCGAGGACGCCAACCGGGAACGTCAGCAATTTCAAGACATGGGCGCGCTCGTGGCTGTGGAACGGTGCGCCGCAATGGCTGTGATAGCGCATTGTTGAAGTTTGCCCATCGACGACATGGGCGTTGCCGATATCGCTCCCAAGCACTACAACCATTCATTGAATATGCGAATTGCTTATCGTACAGACGAGCAAATGATGCCATTATTCTGGAAAAATGGCGTTACAGCAGTTGCCTGCGCTTACCTCCGCTATACCTTGTCGACAAATATGGACGTCTGTCGTCATGGAGGAGAGCATCGTCATGCCAGATAAGCAATGGCTGATCGGTTTTGCAGATCAATCGAAACAGCAATGCCACGAGCAACTCCGCCGGACAATCGATGCGGCCGTGCAGGATCTCCTGCAAGATGGGCGGGAACCTCAGTGCATTGCGGAAGCCCTGCTCGAAATCGCCGACAACTATTTCGATACGGTCATCGCTGACATGGAGATGACGCCTTCAACACCATTGCATTGAGCTGGATCGACTGCTTCAAGTAGCGCTAAAGGTTGTTGGCCCGCGGATTTTGCCCCACCACCTGCTCTGCATCGACGGGTACCTCAACAAGGATGGATGAGCGACCGGGGCCGTAGCTTTCACGCATGATCTCAGCCAGGTTGCTGAGATCCGGCATCAGCTTGCGGCTTTCCCAACCGCATGCGCGCGCCATGGATCCAAAGTCGATGCGGTAGAGATCGCTGTGGTAGCGATCGGATGAATGGTCGGGGATGACTACGGGCAGGCCCTGCACCATGATGCCCAGTGCGCCGTTGTCCAGCACGAACAGGATTAGCCCCAATGATCGGGCTTCGGCCAGGCAACCGGCAATCAACCGGAAACACCCATCACCCGTAAAAGCGAAGACCGTCGCGTCCGGTTTTGCGAGCTTTGCGCCGATTGCCGCGCCCAATGCTCCACCCATTGCCGAACCGCGATAAAGCGAATGGAAGCGAACGTCCGGATGCGGGCGCTGCGTGATATATTGACGATCTTTGTAGGCCAGGCACACATCGTCGAATGCAACGCTTCCCGGCTGCCAATGACGATCGAGTTCCTGATAAAATCGGGCAATATCGATCGTCCCGGGGCGTGGCGGCCTGATCTCGCGATCATTGAGATCAGCCACGAAAGCCGGTGCCGGAAGGCGCGGCAGCTGAAGACCCTCGAGCCGACCTATCGCTTCGCTCAGAACCTGATCGATCGGGCCTCGAACATCGAAATATTCGCCGCGCACACGATGCCGAAACTCGCCCCCAACGCTGCCGTATGGGGCGGCCAGATTGGTGAAATTCCATGTCGCATGGGCGGGTATGTCAGAGAAATTAAGGGTATATTCGTCAGGGCAAAAGCCGAGGGTAATGACGATATCGTCAGGGCCGAGGCTTCTCCAGAGCTGCATTGCGCGATCGTTGCCGCCAAATCCCAGATAGCCGAAACCGAAGACATTGTTGCGCGCCACCGCATTTGCCCCGTTTATGCTCCAGACGATCGGTGCCTGTAACACCTTGCACAAACGCGTGGTGAGGACGGGCATATACGGATACATGGCCGCCTCTTCTCCAGCGAGCACGATCACCCGGCGCCCAGCCGATTGCCGCGGGAATTCGGCCAGAAAATGGGCGAGCGTTCCATGATCGATCTTGTTCGGCTTATGGACGTAGTCACCGCGCCAAGGCGTATGGACCGGCTCAGGCACCATCTTTCCAAGTGCCTCCGGCGGCATCAGAAGTGCGATGGGAGAGCCTTGATCGAGGTGTTGACGGGCCTCGTCAAGCTGTTCTCCGATACGTTCTGGATCGCTCAGGACGAATGTGCCTGATGGCAGCTCGGCCATCAGCTGAGCCACGACATCGGCACCTTCCGGGCTCGTGTCCTGCAATGGTGCACGATATCGCGTATCTACCGGGCTGAGAGGAATGAGGTAGATCGCGGGAATATTGTGCAATTTCGCATCGCTTAGGCCGCAGGTCAGCAACCGCGTTGCAGCTCCCGTCGTTGCAATGGCCGCACTGATTTTACCACTTGCCAGATAGTATCCCAACGGAATGAAGCCGGCGACATACTCTCCGATATTGAAGAAAACCGGAAATTCGGTACCGTCTTGGAGAGAAACCATCGGCTCGAGATGTTTGAGCAAATGGATGACCCCTCCCCCGGTGACGCCGGCATAATGACGCACATGCCAGGTCGCAAGCGTTTCGATCAGGAATTCATATCCTGTTTTCGGCTTGACGACCTGAACATCACTCGCTGTTCCGACTGCAAGATTCACCGTCATTGGCTCGCTTCTCCGCTATGACCTTTTCCTGAACTCAGCAATGTATTGACGTTCGTTCCCCGGACCAGTCGGCCCGAAGAAAGCGCGGTTCC
The DNA here is from genome assembly GCA_900472485.1 of Hyphomicrobiales bacterium. Classification (GTDB taxonomy): domain Bacteria; phylum Pseudomonadota; class Alphaproteobacteria; order Rhizobiales; family Rhizobiaceae; genus Rhizobium. The sequence goes on along the minus strand of UCII01000002.1, from coordinate 181,670 downwards.
GGCATCGAGCGATCCCGATTACATGCTCCGACGGCCGATTTATGCGATGCTTTTTTCCCGCGAGAACGCTTCCACACCCGCAACCGTCGCCAGAAGATCCTCATCGCAAAGCGATGCCTTCTGATCGGCGATATCCTTGAAACGAGAGAAAGCGAGATCGAGATCGGCATCGGAGCCGAACTCGACGCCGAGCGAGCGCATGCACATGCGAAAACCGTTGCGACCCGAATTCTTTCCGAGCACCAACCGATACTCGTCGGCGCCGACCTCCGCCGCCGTCATGATTTGATAGGTCAACGGGTTCTTCAGCATGCCATCCTGGTGAATGCCGGACTGATGCGAGAAGGCATTCCTGCCGACGATCGCTTTGTTCGGCTGCACGACGAAACCCGTGATCTCCGAGACGAGCCTGGATGCAGCGGTCAATCGTCGGGTTTCAACGGACGTCCGGCATCGGAAAAAATCCTCGCGCGTATGCAGTGCCATGACAATCTCTTCAAGCGACGCGTTGCCCGCTCGCTCACCAATGCCGTTGATCGTGCATTCGATCTGGCGCGCGCCCTGCCGCGTCGCCTCGAGCGAGTTGGAAACAGCCATGCCGAGATCATTGTGACAATGCGCGGAGAATACGGCCTTATCAGCATTTGGCACTGTATTGCGCAGATAGGTGAATAGCTTGCCGTATTCGTACGGCGTGGCGTAGCCGACCGTATCAGGCAGGCTGACCGTCGTCGCACCGGCTTTGATCACCTGCTCCACGAAGCGGGCAAGAAACTCCGGCTCCGACCGGCTCGCATCCTCGCAGGAAAACTCGATATCCTCGGAATAGCGTCGTGCGTGGGCCACCGCGCGAACAGCATGCTCGAGCACGTTTTCCGGTGTCATTTGCAACTTGTATTTCATGTGAATGGGCGAGGTCGCTAGCACGATATGGATACGGGACGACGCCGCACCGGAAACAGCTTCCGCAGTCAGATCGATGTCGCGCTCGACCGCGCGGCTCAGGCTGCAAATCGTGCTGTCCTTGACGACGCGCGCCACGGCCTTGATCGCCTCGAACTCGCCCGGACTGGAGACCGCAAAGCCGGCCTCGATCACGTCGACCTTCAGGCCCTCAAGCATAAGTGCAATTTCCACCTTTTCCCCGGCGTCGAGGTTGATGCCGGGGCTTTGCTCGCCGTCACGCAAAGTAGTGTCAAAGATAATGATCTTTTCAGTGTTCATGCGACTCTCCCGATCAATTGAAGCATCGGCTTTGCCGAATTCCTAAGGCTGGCTGTATGGCACTACATGCACGTCATGGATGATCGATGCCTCAGACACGTTTCATGCCTGCGGCGAAAATCCATCATCGGATGCAAGTCTCGTCAGATCTGATCCTGGTTGCCCTGCGCTTTGCTAACATGCAAAGCGGCCAAAGCGCTTCACGCTTGGGCCGGCATCCACGCCTGCGTCGTCGTCGAAATTTTGCAACTCCTGAAGTACGCGTCCCATTCCGATCCCTGGCTTCGATCGGCTCTGATATCCGTCACCCCGGGCTGCGCCGGCTCCGAAGCGGAATGCAATGCAACATATGTATGATCGGAAGGGAGCTTTGTCCCCACGCAGGCGCGGCAGGCATATAGATGATCGAGTTCCCAAGCGGTCGGACGGCTCGCATATGGCCGTTGCAGGACAGTCCTGGCCAACTCGATTTTCGGAGCAAAAATTTCAAAACCTGAGAATTGAATGTCCATAGCGCACCGAATGGTTACCATGGCGAGGATGGCTGCATTCGAGGCGGCGGTATTTTAGAAAACTATGGACTATTTTTAGGAAATTACGGCTTTTGCTGAGTCAACGACACGTGTCGCCACTTTGCCACACTTGCTTCTGCCAGCCAGCATTTCAATGATATGACGTACCCCGGCTGCTCTTCGGAAGCATCCCACACTTCGATTGCCTGCACCTGCGCGCCTATTGGCGGTTTTCCGGCATCCGGGCGATCCAGTCGCACGACCTTTCCATGCTCGCCGATATTTCCGTGATCGGTTTCGATGACCTGCCCGTTATGGAATTGTCAGGTTTACCGAGTTAGTTAATGACTGCCTGTGAAGCGGTGATCAGCAAGGATGCAATGGTTTTGGGGAATGTATTCGTTAGAGTGAATGGATTATCAAGCATCGCGGCGATCATGCTTGCCATGAGTATTACCGTGCCGGCACTGGCCGGATCGGCAGATCATCTTTGGTCGCAAGATCCGGTAAGCCATTGCGAGTTCGTTGCCCCCGCATCCCTGACGAATGGGCCTGCGTTCTGGACAGGAGCCTGTGTCGACGGGAAGGCCTCGGGTGCGGGCATGTTGCGACGCCGCGACGGCAACCGCGCCGGACCGGCTTTTTTTGGCCGAATGAAGCACGGCCTTCCCGAGATCGGCGTCGTCAATTTGGGCGATGGATATCGGGCTGGTACGTTCAGTGACGATGACATCGGCGGCGGAGCCGAGCTTGAGCCTCAGGTCAGGATTGACGCGTTTCGCATCGCGGCTGAGGCTGCGAGGAAGGTTAGCGCAAAGTATGCCGCAGAGAAGAATTCAGCCTCGGCGCAACACTATGATGAGATTGCAAAGACGCTTGAACTTCAGATCGAATGACCGTGCACACAAAGGCCTCCACTTGGCAAAAGGCCGTCGCTTCAAGCGAAACAAACCTGCCAGATGGTGAAACCGTTGCGCCCACAATGAAGGATCGATTGCGTCGTTCGAGGACGACGCGATTAGGCGGTCAAGGCGTGGCAAGGTAAAGGCCGCCCAGTTTTACCCGTTTGGTTTCGCCATTATCTGCAAACACTTCGAAAAAGCGCATATCGATCTCGTGCTGCACGGCCTGCCGCTTCGCTTGTATGCACACAAGGTACTTTCGCCACTTTCCGTGCTAGGCTGCCCATTGATATGAACCGGAACACCAAACCCGGTCGACGATTTTCAAACGTTGCCGTTCAGGGGAGCTTACGAAGTGACGCGGATGCGGGAGTTGGTCGACTGGATCATAGCTTTGGGCCTGACCAGCGACAGCATCGAAGAGATCCTGACCGGAACTTCAGAACGGCTGATCAGGCTCGGCTATCCACTCGTTAGGGCGTCGATAGCCATGCCGTCCATCGATCCGCTTCAGAGAGGCTCTTCGATTTCCTGGTCGCGGTTATCGAGCATCTCTCTCGAAATACAAGAGCACGGCGAGGCGGGTGAGGCGATGTTTCGCCGCTCGCCTATTTCATATCTTCTTTCACGAGACCTCGATGCTGGGCGCTGGAGACTGCCGCCTGGCGGTGACGCAGCCGGGTTTCCGCTGCTCAACGAACTCTCCGATCTTGGGGCAACCGATTACCTGGTGAAACTTGTGCGGCTTCCCGGGGGAACTGCGCTGGCCGGTATCGGCTTCTCATTGGCTGTCGATAGCCTGGAGGGGTTCTCCCACAGCCAGATTGCCGCCCTGGATGAGTTTCTACCTGCTCTTGCCCTCGCCTGCTGCCGCATCGCGGCGATGCGCGTCGCGACCGACATGCTCGCCGTTTATACCGGAGCCCGCACGAGCGGCCGCATCCTCAGCGGCCAGACACGGCGCGGCAATGGTGATGCCATCCATGCCGCCATCCTGCTTGCGGACCTGAAGAACTTTACGGCGCTAAACGAAGATTTTCCGCCTGAGCGTATCGTCGGTTGGTTAAACGAGCATTTCGACGCGATCGGAGGACCGGTTGAGCAGTTCGGCGGTGAGATCCTAAAATTCATGGGCGATAGCCTGCTTGCTATCTTCCCGACCGATATTGAAGATCCGGCTAACGCATGTGAAAAAGCCCTATCCGCCGCGAAGATGGCAATCGAGGCGAATGCAGCGGTCAACCGGGCACGCATGGTTTCCGAGGAACCCGAGCTCCTCGTCGATATAGTTCTGCATATCGGAGACGTATTCTATGGAAACGTCGGAGCTGCCCGCAGACTTGATTTCACGGCAATCGGCAGAGCTGTCAACGAGGCGGCCCGGATGGAAAAGCTGTGCGATACGGTCGAACGCAACCTGTTGGCCTCCGAACTATTCGCTTCGCATGTCCAAGACGGATTTGAACGGCTCGGGATTTTCACGTTGAAAGGTGTGAGCGAGCCCGCCGCTGTTTACGGTCTGTCAGGTAACCCTGGCCGTTGATTATCGCCTCGATGCACACGTTTCTGCCGCGTCCGCACGTTTCCATCAACGCTTCGACAGCGATCTCAAGCTATTGCGAATTAGATCCGCTGGACGAGCCTTCTTCACATATTACTTTTCCACCGTCCGGGCTCCGCATACCGGTGTGACCTCCTTGCTGCTTGGTGTCCGGCGAAAAACCAGCCAGCAACTGCGCAAGTCGTTCTTTCGACATCGGCGGGGCGGATAAGCGCATGATAAGCCTCCCTTCTTGGTGTCGTGATCGTGCCAATGCATGCTCGTGAGAGCAACGGTGGCGCAGGATCATCCCCAATAATTTCAGCCGGGAGTATTTTCAGTCGATCTGAATAGCGTGCAATTCAAGGCAGTCCGGTTCTGATTGCAAAATGAGTTGCTTCCACATTCCGATCCGCTCAGTGCTTCGGGCGGAGTTTGCCCCGCGAAGCGGCGATGCGCTCGGCCCCGAGCCGATAGTCAACCGGCTCGTTGCTGCGCGTCTTTCACCGCCAAGTTGGCCAGAGCGAGCGCTGCCTCTCGCGTTTTGGCGGTGGCGATAAAACGGCCGTTGTGGCAGAAACTTGCGCCCTCAATGCCGGTCGCCATTTCCAGGTCGCGACCGCTCAACCCGGCCCAGCCCGCCGGAAGATCGGCGCGCAGTTCGAATCCTTCCTCCGCGCGGCGAATTCCCGTCAGGCACCAGTCAGACTCGCGCGGATGGACTACGAACAGGAGATGATCGGCACCTGCCTTCACGATCGCCGGACGAAACGGCATACCCATCGGCAGTTCGAGAACGCGGCTCTCGCCGGCAGACTTAATCTCCTGCAGCACCAGAGCTTCGGCGCGCAGTTTCGCATGGATACCGGCAATCCTCGCTTCGACGAAATTGCGGGCAATCGCAACGGCAGCATGGAATGCCCGCTCTGTCGCCTCCGGGTCCGCATCGTCGAAGACCGGCTTCAATGTTTCGAGCAATGACGGCAGGGTCAATCCGGCCAGTAGGCCTGCGCTATCCGGGCTGAGCGCACCATTGTCGACCAGATCGATCGGCAAGACGAAGCCGGCATCGAAAGCAGCATGCACGGTCTCGATAAAGGCGCTCGGGACCAAGAGGGCTGTCAGGTAGTCGCGACCGAAATGTTTCCAGATCAACCCGAACGAACTGAAGGGTCGACCATCTTCACGCTGCGGTGCGCTGCGCTGGTGATGATCGAATATCCCGGCGGCCGCATCATAAGCGCCCCCGACATCGTAGACGATGCGATCGGCGCCGGGCGTGATCCATTCCTGCGCCCTGCTGCGAACCAGCCGCGCGCCGGGGTAAAGCCGCGTGAGAATGACGCTGGACAACACTTCGTCGGCATGGAAGCCGCCGGAATGGGTGACGAGGAAATTGGAAGCCATACGGCCGGGACCTTACTGTTCGCGAATTGGACGGACAGGCAGATAAACAAATTTGCGTGTCATCTCAACCGGCAGACCGATTAAAAGATCCTATAATTGCATGACCGCATTTGCGCGGGAACGCACGATGATCGGCGAAAGAAGATCTCCATCGCCCAAGTGTACGCCGATCTCTTCGGAATCGAGATCAACGTGGTTTTACTTCGTCGCTCCAGCTGTGAGGCCTGTGATAAGTTTCCGTTGGAATATCATATAGGCAAGAATGAGAGGCCCGATGACGATGACGGCACCCGCCGTTAGCACAGGTGTATTGACCGTATAGCGCCCCTGGAAAAACAGCATGCCGATCGGTAGGGTGCGATAGTTATCGTCATTGACCAGAACAAGTGGAATAAGAAACTCGTTCCATGTCCAGATGAACAGGAACAATGCCAATGTGGACATCGACGGCAGCATCAAGGGTACGATAACTTTCGAAAGAATGTATCGTCTGGATGCTCCATCGAGAACTGCTGCTTCTATGATCTCCGATGGCAACTGCTGCATCGCACTTGCCATGAACATCGTCGCAAAGGGCAGCGACATGGCAATTTGCGGAAGGATCAACGCCGCATAGGTATTGATGAGACCAACATATCGCATCTCGTAATAGAGCGGAATGATGAAGGCTTCGGTCGGCACCATCATGCCGATGGTCAAGAGAACGAAAATGGTGCGCCTGAAGGGAAAACTCAGGAATGCGAAACTGAATCCCGTCAATGTCCCAAGTATGATGCTGGCGATAACCACAGGGAAAACGATCAGAACCGAATTCAGGAAATAGACGTTAAAATGACCCTCGATCCAAGCATTCGCATAATTCTCGAAATGCGGATAGGCGGGCAAAACGAATGCGCCCTGGATAAGATCGGCCCGGCTCTTCAGGGATGTCAATATGAGAAGCGCGAAAGGAATAACCGTCAGGATCGCAAAGAACCAAAGAATGATACGAGACGGCAATACGGCACCTACCCTATGAAAATTTCGTCTCACGATGCACTCCCCTCATTCACTGGCCGCACCAGTCGATGAACGGCATAATTGATTATGAAGACCAGAATCGCGCCGATGATGGCGACGGCCGAGGCATAGCCATACCGATTCAATTGGAAGCCAAGTTCATACATATAAGTATTGGGAACGAGGGTCGCGTTGGCCGGACCGCCCCTGGTCATCGTAAAGATCAGGTCAAAGCTCTTGATGGAGGCAATGATGGTAAGAAGGAGCGCAATACGTATTTCCGGCAGCAGCAGCGGCAGTGTGATGAAGAAGAAAATCCTGCTCCCTGATGCACCGTCGACCTTTGCCGCTTCAAACAGCGAGGGGTCGATCCGCTGAATACCGGAAAGAAACAGGACCATGCAGAAACCGAAGAAATACCAACTGGCGACGATGCCGACCGCCGGTAGGACAAAGGTGAAATCGCCAAGCCAGGGTAAAGCGATCGAACCCAGGCCAGCCAGTTTTAACGCCTGATTGATGGGGCCAAAGGCAGGATTGTAGAGCCAGTGCCAGATGATGCCCAGAACGGCGGTCGGCATGATATAGGGCAAAAACAACAATGTCCGCAGAGCGAACTGCTCTCGCCGCCTGAGCGACCAGACCAACGCGGCAAGCGACAGGCCCACGACAATCGGGATGACGCAGTAAAACACCATGAAAAGCGCATTGTTCTTCAATGCGACATAGAAAGTCTCATCCGAAAGCAATTTCGCATAATTGCCGAAGCCAATCCAATTCGGCGAGCCGATCCCATTCCACTCGGTGAAACTGATGCCGATTGCTGCGATAATAGGGCCGAGTACGAGAGCAAAATAAACCAGCAAACCAGGGAGAATATAAACGAGATTTCTGCTGGCGTTGGCATCAAGTGGTGAGCGTTTCATGCATCGTCTCATAGATATGCCAGGGGTCGACTGACGCCGCTCTGGCCGTGATCAGGATTGACGTCGCGAAGTTTCCCGCCGCTGCTTCTCATCAAATGGAGCAGCAGCGAGATTGCTGTACCTGGCAATCACTTGCTCTTCATGTAGGCGGCATAATCGGCATCGAGCTTGGCGATCAGCTCTTCAGGCGTTTGTTTGTTCGCAAACAGCAGAGGCGTATTTTCATCAAACGTCTTGAGCATGGTGGGGCTCGCCCAATCGGGATAATGCCCGAGTGCATTGTCATCGTTCAACGATTTCCAGATCGCGATACCCTCTTTCAGAAGCGGGGAAGCGTTGACCCCGGCATCTTCCGGAACCGGGGTCGCAGGCAGGTAGCCGGCGCGAGCCCAGGTCACGGATGCGTCCTTGGAGACCATGTAATTGATGTATTCGCCGGCGAGATCCTTCATTTTGTCGCTCTTGGCCAGGCTGGTGATCGCCCAGGCAAGGTCGACGCCGCCAACCGAAAGCGGATGCTTGATGCCGGCGGGTGCGGGGATCGGCATGAAATGAATATCCGGATTGTTCTGCATATCGCCGAAATACCAGGTTCCAGAAATCAGAAAGGCCCCTTGGCCAGCGACAAAAAGCTGAACGGCATCATCACCCGAGATGCCCTGGTAACCATCGAAGAAATAGCCGTTTGTTGCCCATTTCTGAGCAAGTCTCACCGATTCCAGATTGCCGGGCGTATTCCAGGTTCCGCCGCGGCCATAGATCAGGTCATCAAGCGCCTTTCGATCGGACGCATCGATATGCGCCTGGCTGATCCCAGCCAGCATATGGAGCGCCAGATGGCCCTTGGCCGTGCCGATCGTCAGCGGTGGGGTACCTGCCGCCTTGACCTTATCCAAGGCTGCAAGGAAATCGTCGAAATTCTTGATCGGCAGTTCGACGCCAGCGGCTTTCAAGACCTTTTCATTATAATAAAGGCCGACGATTTCGGCGAGCGACGAGATACCGTAGGTCTCGCCGACACCGAACTCACCCTTGCTCGACCAGCGGTCACGCGCCAGGAGGCTATCGGACTGGTTTTTGTCCCATCCATATTTCTTGAGGTAAGTATCGACAGGAACAAGAAGGTTTTCCTTCACCATCGCGCCCATGTCGCCGGCGCCCTGGTTAACTTTGGTCACCACTGGACCATCGCCGGATGAAACCGCAAGCTTGAGCGTAAGATTGAGATCCTGGAAGTCGCGCACGGTATGGTCGAGCTTAACCTCGGGATGCGCCTTCTGGAAATTGGCGTTGAGTTCGGTCATCACGGCAGCCCGCGACTCCGAGTCATGGTCGTCCCAGACGGTAAGCGTCTCGGCAAAGACGGCCGTCGACATGCCGAGCCCGACGAACGTGACGCCCGCCAAAATTCCTGTCTTCTTCAGAATGGATGCCATGTTGATGGAGATGAAATCGCTAAACATTGATTGGTTCCCTCTAGCTGCGTTTTGGCAGTTCCTATCGTTTCCAACCGGCCGGTCCTGCTGAGACGAGCCGAATGTCTTGCCTCATCAGGCCTTTACTGGCCTGATGAATTTCCTTATCCTTTTCAAAAGATCAGCGGGCTTTCATCCCGCAAATGCAGTTCCTCAACCTTCCCAGTTTTACCGCTGCCTGATGTCAGTCCTCGCCGTGCAGCGGCCAGCAAATCGATGGTGCGATGCCTCCTAAGATCGACGATTATTTCATCCGCCCGGCCGCCGAGGACGACGTTGACGCCCTCTTTCACATTTGCCTGGTGACGGCTGACGCCGGAGCCGACGCGAGCGCACTTTACAGCAATCCGCGCCTTCCCGGTTATGTATGGGCGGTGCCTTATCTCAAATTCGCTCCAGAGTTCGCGTTCGTTCTTGCCAAACACGATCGGGTCGTCGGCTATGTTGTCGGTACGCCGGATACCGCCAGCTTTGACAAAGCGCTCGGCAGAGATTGGTGGCCGGTTGTCCGCCGCGAGATCGCCGGTCTTGTACCCAGCACGGAAAAAGACGCCGATGTTCTGGAGCGAATAGCCAATCCTCATAGCGGCACGCCGGGCCTTGAAGAGACCTATCCCGCGCATCTTCACATCAATATTCTGCCTGAAGCCCAATCGGGCGGATGGGGACGCCTGATGATCAAAACCATGCTCAACGAGCTTTCGAGCCATGGCGTACCCGCGGTCCATCTTGGCGTCAGTCCCGCAAACGAACGCGCCAAGGGCTTCTACAGGCATCTCGGCTTCGAAGAACTCAGCCATGGCGATCACCTTGCCTTCGTCATGAGATTGGACAAGCCGGCAATCTGAACGCAAATCTTGCCGGCATCCGCTCATTACCTATCCTCCGCGTTCGCAGCCTCTAGGCCATATTTGAGGACGACTGCCGCCGGCATCGCACTCCATCCCTGCAGCAGGGAGCCGCGTCCATAGGGCGGCGAGAAATATTCGACCGCACCTGCCCAACCGTTAGCCAAGCAGGTTTCCCACCAGCGTACGAGGGCATAGCGCGCGCCACCGAGACCGTGGCGTATTCTTTCTTCCGCATAGACGCCGTCCCAATAGGGCCAATCCGATCCATTGTGATAGCGAAAGGGGAACGCGGTCTTCGATCTCACGTCACTTGCCCGTTTAAATGGTGGAAACGCGCAAAGGACGCCCCAATCGCCATAGGGCTGTTTCGTATTGTTTCGAGCCTCCAGAGCCCCTTCCATCGCCTTCAGGAGACCAATCGCGCGCGTTTGCGAAATCGCCCCATAACGGGAGAGCGTCAAACTGTCGAGCACGAGATGATCCTCGACAAATCCATCGGGAGTGACGAAATCGGCGTAACCGTTTCTGCTCGGGACGAAAAGCCTATCCTCGATTTCGGCACGAGCGGAGGCCGCTATCTCGCGTGCCTTCTGCGCCAATGCGGGATCATGCCCGGCTCCCAGCTTGGCCACGCCATCCAATGCACCGACGAAAAGGCCGAGATTGTAGGAGACGAGACCTTCCCGGTAGACATTGTCCGCCCAATCCCTGTCATTTCGCGGCTTCAGCGGCAATACGCTGCCGGGGCCAGCAAGAGCCAGATATCGTTCAATGATGGCGGCCACAAGCGGCCAATGCCGCAACGCTTCCGCCGTATCCCCCGTGGTGTCCACATAATCGACGAGAAAGAGGATGAAAAAAAGCGGGCTGTCAAAATGATCGCTCCACCAATCATCAGGACGATTGTGATGTTCCGGAGCAGCCTTGCCACGATATTTCTCGGGATTTCGTTTGGCATCGAGAACGAAGTTCTGCCAGGCGCGCGATTGCGCCGGTCCCGTCAATATCACGCCGCTCGGCGCCTCCCCGTCGGGCTGGATTCCCTTGGCCAAAAGCCGGATTTCATCGCGTACCGCTTCGGGCGCAAGCTTCAGCAGCATTTGCATCGTCCAATAGCCATCGCGATAATAGGTGCGGGCGGGCGCACTGTAAGCCTGACCCGCGGCCAAGCCGGCAAACACGCCATTCTCGTCCAGCCGAATACTGGAAAGCGCGGCGTGCGTGCCCTGCATCACCATGCTGCGCATCACTGGATCGGCTTTGGGCGCGACGTCGCACCGGGCGACATAATTGGCGGCTTCTGCCACGATAGCGTCGCTTGCGAGGCTAAGTGCAGCTTCAGCCTCCTCTTCAGAGGCCCCGGCCGCTATGCGGATGTCTCCGTCACCGAGCTCGACGATCATCACACCCCATCCGCTCACGACGATACGGCGGTTATTGCGTTTGGCGATCTTGGTCCGCGGGCTGTCCTCATCAATCTCATGCCACCATGCACCGCGACGAGCCGGATAGATTCCTGCCAGGCGAGTGTTGCGGATCAGGAGAATGGGCTTTGACTGGGCGACAAAGATGCCGCCCGCTTCGGCGATGATCCTGTTTGGACCGTAAACGTAAGGTCCGGCAAGCTTGGAAAAACGTATGCGTCCCAGACGACCGCTTCCCCAAAGAGCGAGATCAAGATAGCCGCCGGGATGCGCGTCCGCCTGCAATCGAGGCGCCATGATCGGCAGAATGACCGGATGCCTGGTGGTGATTTCGCCTTGGGACGTGGGGGTCATCATGGCAAATCAAGCACCTTTCACCGCGCGGTGTCGGAAATGGGATGACGTATAAAAATCAGGCGGCAATACCAAACAATCTTGCCGAATTGGAGCGCTATAAAGTCCGCGGCATAGGCGAAACGAGCTTTCTCATCCGTTGACCTCGCTTTCATGACCCCTCGCATTTGCTTAGTCATCGGGGAAGTCTACAAATCAGGCGCCGAATTTGTCAATGACGTGGACAAATTAAATGATTTCGCCCGGCCAACCGACTGAGAGTTACTTGCTTTTTATTCATTTTCACCGGAAGTTGGCATTGCCGCGGCACGACGTGAATGAATTAGGAAAAGGTCCCGAACTAATTAGAGGCCCCATCATGCCTAACGCGCCACAGACACCAATCGCGCGAAAAATCTCGACGAACTCTGTCATCCGGACCATCCTTGCCAAGGGCCCCATTTCCCGCGCGGATATTGCCAAGCAAACCGGCTTATCCAAGCAAACCATTTCCGACGTCGTTCGCAGTTTGGAGAGCAACGGGTGGCTGAAGCCGACCGGATATACCGATGGGCGTTTGGGGCGAACGGCGATAACCTATGAGCTCGATGCGAGCGCGGGCTTTGCCGCCTCCATCGATCTGGGCGGAACCAAGATTGCCGCCATCATCTGCGATCTCGTCGGAAACGTCGTCGCCGAAACCAAGGTGCCGACGAACGCGCGCGGCGGGCTCCATCTGGTCGATCAATTCCAGGCCATTATTGAGGATCTTGCCCGTAGCGCCGGCATCGATCTCTCCAAATTGCGCATCATCGTGCTGGCGACTCCAGGCATACTTGACCCGGCCACCGGACATATCAACGTTGCACCGAACATCCCGGGTGTGGAAACGATCGACTTGCGCCGCCTCCTGAGTAACAGGATGGCAACCCCGGTCATCATCGAAAATGACGTCAATCTTGCTGCGCAAGGAGAACGATGGCGAGGGCACGGCTCCACGTCGGATAATTTTGCCTTCGTAGCACTCGGAACCGGTATCGGCATGGGCATCATTGCAAATGGTCGCCTCATGCGTGGCGCGCGCGGCGGCGCCGGCGAGATTGCCTATCTGCCTCTCGGCGGGGAGCCATTTGATCCCGACGGCTTTACACTTGGTACTCTTGAAAGCGCCGTGGGCAGTGCGGCGATGGTGCGGCGGTATTCCGGATATGGCGGGCAGAGCGAGGCAACCGTAGCGGATCTTTTCTCGGCTCTGGTGGCTGGCGAGCCAGCCGCTGTTGCGGTGATCGAGGAAACTTCGCGATCGATTGCGCTTGCCATTGCCGCGATCGGTGCAACGCTCGATCCAGAGCTCGTGATCATGGGCGGCAGCATCGGGGCGCGCCCCGAGCTTGTTGAAGCCATTCGCAGATATTTGCCACGTTGCACGCCTTACCCGCCCCGCATCGAAATCAGCCAGTTTGGCAATCGGGCAGCCCTGATCGGCGGCATCGGCATCGCAGTCGAGCACATGCATCAGGAGCTGTTCGGAGTTGATTTGCAAGATTCATGAAATGGGCGCCGTATGGCGCAAATGAGGAGATAGCGAGCTGCCTGGCGACTGCCTCAAAAGGTACACGAACAACCGGGGAATGCTCGGCCCAAAGTCATAGCGGCTTTGGGCCGGGAGCGGTGATGACATAGAAGCGCAGATGTCGGCCATCCGGCTGGCCTTCGGCTGCTCCCTAATCATCTATTTTTCGAAACCTGCTTTCGTCCGCGGGTTGTCGTCCTTTCGGGCACACTTCTCCCATACTCGTTCCACCACGCCGTCAAGGCTTCCATGGTCGGTCCAAGCCCCCTCGCTTTCGCGGTGATCTCATACTCCACGCGAGGCGGAACTTCGGCGAAGACAGTGCGCGACACAAGACCATCGGCCTCCAGTTCCCGCAATTGCGCGGTCAACATGTGCTGGGTGATGCCTGGAATCGCTTTGCGCAGCTCGTTAAACCGATAGACCCGTTGGTTAAGAAGCCACATGATTTCCAGCTTCCATTTTCCCGAAAGCAACGCGAATGCACGACGCATCTCTTCATGCATGTTGACGCTCGCTGGCTCATTAGTCTGGTTTTTCATACTTACAGCGCCGAATTCATCCTACTTGCGTACATTCATTTAATACCACATTTTCAATCCAAGCACCGGAGAGATAGCGGATAGCTATTCCGGACATCGAAAGTCTTGAACGGAGCAAGCCGCCGGAGCCATCCGGCGGCAACGGATATCTTATGTCTGAATTCTATATTTACTGGGTCGCGACGGCCTTGCTTATCTTGTTGTACCTGGCCTCCGCCGTGACCTACATCATCAAGACCAAGTGGGTACGGCAAACAATCCTCGGGTTCGGCTACCCCAGCTATCTTGTCCACTTTCTGACCTTCGTGAAGCTCGCTGCCGTCGCCGCTATCGTCTCGCGATTTAACGTTGCCGTCAGTGATCTGGCATATGCGGGCATGTTGTTTCATCTCCTGCTTTCCGGGCTTGCCCACATGGGCGCTCGCAAACCTCTGGGCGCACTGCCGGCTGTCATCGGGCTGGCATTGCTCGCTATCTCTTTCGCGACGCAGAACGCGGGACGCGAAGTTCCCTCACCGTATGCGTTCGCGCAGATGCTCTGATTGCCAACCCGAAAGGAAACCAAATGGGAAAGCTAACCGGAAAAGTGGCTATCGTCGCCGGTGCCGGCCGAGGCATCGGACGTGCCACGGCGGAACTCTTTGCGGCCGAAGGCGCGAAAGTGGCCGTATTGTCGCTCACCCGCGCCAACGTGAATGCGGTCGTCGATCATATTCAATCCAGGGGAGGCACCGCACTCGGCGTGGTCTGCGACCTGAGTTACGGCGAGCAGATTGCTGAAGCAGTAGCTAAGGTCGTGCAGACATTTGGCGGCATCGACATCCTTGTAAATGTCGCGTTCGACCCGACCGTCGTTCAGTCCTCTATCCTCGATCTCTCCATCGAGCAGCTGCAACGCAACTTCGATATGGGACCGATTGCGTACCTGCGGACCATGCAGGCTTGCTACCCATACCTGAAAGCCAGTGGGGAAGGTCGAGTGATCAACTTTGCGTCTCTGGCCGGCGTTCTCGGCATGTCGCCTTACGGGCCGTACAACCTCGCCAAGGAGGCCGTCCGCGCTCTAACGCGATCCGCCGCACGCGAATGGGGTCCAGACAGGATCACCGTCAACAACCTTCTGCCCGTGGCCGACACTTGGGGAGCAGGACGAGACACTCCTCCGCCGGCGAATGCTCTCGGCCGCTTTGGCTCGCCCGAAGATGATGTCGCTCCGGTCGCCCTGTTCCTCGCCAGCAGCGATTCGAAATTCATCACGGGGTCAAGTCTGACGCCGGACGGCGGGCAGATTATCGACAGCGCCCGATAATTCCCATTGGGGCGCTTCGTAAACCTCAGCACGCAGCCTCTATCGATTGTATTGTGAATAGATACACACGCATGCTCTGGGGTTGCGAGGAGGACTTATTTCGAAGTGGCACCCCGGCGTCGTTCGGCAGCCGCATCATCCGACAGACGATCGCGGGGACAGTCCACGGATGATGCTTGCCGACGCTCACCTAGCTGACGCCGTTGAACACCACCATCTTGTCGTCGGCCATCTCCTCCATCGTCCAGGGAATACCCCCGACCCCATATCCCGACTGCCTGCGCCCGGCAAAAGGCATCCAGTCAGTTCGAAAGGCCGTGTGGTCGTTGACGAGCACCGCGGATGCGTCGAGATGCCTTGCTGCCTTGAGCGCGACTGCTATATCGGTGGAAAAGACGCTCGCCTGGAATGCGTAGGGCAGCGAGTTGGCTATGCGGATCGCCTCGTCAATGTCGCTATAGCCATAGATACAGGTCAGCGGTCCGAATACCTCGAGGCGCGACACTTTGGCGTCCGCCGGCGGATCGAGCAGGACGGAGGGCAGAAGCGTGGTCTCGGACAGCCGCCCTCCCCCGAATTGCCTTGCTCCCGCATCGGTCGCTTCCTTGATCCAGCTTTCGACACGTTCCGTCTCGCGCGGCAGGATCAACGGCCCGACTTCCGTCTCCTTCAACGTGGGATCGCCGACGCGGAGGCTTGCGACCTTGGCGGCGAGCGCGTCGGTGAAATTGGCTAGAATGTCATTGTGCACGAAGAGGCGCTGCACCGACACGCACACCTGCCCCGCGTGATAATAGCCGCCTTTGACGATCGTCCCGACGATTGCGTCGACGCCGGCGCTGCGATCGACGATGACGGGGGCTGCTCCGCCATGCTCCAGCGCACATCTCGTGCCTGGCGGCAGCTTGCTTTTCAGATACCAGCCAACCTTCGCCGAGCCGATGAAGCTCAGGAAGGCGACGCGCTGATCCGTAGCAAAGCTCTCGGCAAGCGCATTGTCCTCCGTGATGAAGGTCTGGCACCAAGGCTCGTCCAGTCCCGCCTCCCAGAACAGCTTGACGATCTCGATGCAGGAAATCGGGGTGGTTGCCGCCGGCTTGACGATGACGGGGCAACCAACGGCCACGGCTGGCGCAATCTGGTGGATGATGAGATTGAGGGGGTGGTTGAACGCCGATATCGCCGCCACGACGCCGATCGGCTCCTTGGTGGTGAAGGCCCATCGGTTGGCGCTGGCAACAGTCAGGCCCATCGGGATTTCCTTGCCGCCAAAATTGCGCAACTCGTCCGCCGCGTTGACGAGACCATCGATCCCGCGCGTGACCTCCACGATCGCATCCGCCAGCGGCTTGCCACCTTCACGGGCGATCATGATGGCAAAGCGGTCACGGTTCTCCGCGAGAAGCTCGGACACTCTTCTGAGGATAGCCATCCTGCGATGCGTGGGTAGCCAGGCGCCGCGATCGGCATAGGCTTTCGCAGCAACATCGAGCTTATGCTCGAGAGCAGCGGCGTCATCGGCCGGGATTTCCGCAATGAGCGCGCGATCGAATGCCTGATAAACCTTCAGATTAAGCGTCATCTTGATCCTCCAGGATGGCGGGAAGCCGTTCGCGCAATTCCTTCACCAGCACACGTTCGTTTTCCGAATAATCGACCGGGACGTTCACCAGATGAACGCCACCGCCGGAAAAGGCATCTTCGAGCGCCTGCTTGAACTGGCTGATGTCGTCGACCCTCGTTCCCCTGGCGCCATAGGATTGCGCATATCTAACGAAATCCGGGTTGCCGAACGTCATCCCGAAGTCCGGAAACTCGTCCACCGCCTGTTTCCAGCGGATCATGCCATAAGCATCATCCTCGATGACGAGGATGACGAGGTTCAGCTTCAGCCGCACCGCCGTTTCGATCTCCTGCGAATTCATCATGAAGCCGCCATCCCCGCAGACCGCCATGACACGCCGCCCGGGATAGAGCATCGAGGCGACCATGGCCGAAGGGAGCCCGGCACCCATTGTCGCAAGGGCATTGTCGAGCAGCAGCGTGTTCGCCATGCGCGTTCGATAGTTCCGTGCGAACCAGATCTTGTACATGCCGTTGTCAAGCGCCAGGATGCCGTCATGAGGCATGACTTCCCGGATGTCATGGACCAGCCGCTGCGGCGTGAAGCGATCTTCCGTCGCCCGAACGGCGATGCGCTCGAGGATGCGCTCCCGCAGGTGAAGAAGGGCTTGCGCGTTCGGCACCTTGCCTTCGAGGCGATCCGCCAGCGCCTTCAGCGATGGGCCGATATCGCCAATGACTTCCGACTGCGGGAAATAGACCTGTTCGACGGTCGCCGGCTGATATCCGACATGGACGACATTGGGACCGCCCTTGCCCATGATGAAGGGCGGCTTCTCGATCGTGTCATGGCCGATGGTGATGATGAGATCGGCCTGCTCGATCGCCTCATGGACATAGTCCCGCTCCGACAGTGCGGCCGTGCCCATGTAGAGCTCGGTTCCGCCCGGGACCGTTCCCTTGCCCATCTGGGTCGTGAAGAACGGGATGCCGGTGCGAATGACGAATTGCGCGATATCAGACGTCGAGCGCGGGCGCGAAGCAGCTGCCCCGAGCATGAGCAGCGGGCGTTTCGCCGCGGTGATGAGCCCAGCCGCACGATCGAGCGCCGCGTCACTTGCGATCGGCAGCTCCAGCTGATGCGGGGCGACGAGAGCGACCGCTTCACATTCCTCGGCGGCGATGTCCTCCGGAAGCTCGAGATGGACCGGCCCCGGCCGTTCCTCCTGTGCGATCCGGAATGCCTCCCTGACCATCGTCGGGATCATTTGCGGCGAAACGATCTGCCGGGCAAGCTTGGTGAGCGGTTTCATCGACGCCACCACGTCTACCACCTGGAACCGGGCCTGCCGGGATGAAAGTATCCCTTTCTGGCCGGTGATCATCACCATTGGCATGGCTCCAAGCAGCGCGTATGCCGCGCCCGTCGAAAGGTTCAAGGCGCCCGGCCCGAGCGTCGTCAGGCAGACACCCGGCTTGCCGGTCAGGCGACCATAGGTCGCGGCCATGAACGCAGCCGCCTGCTCATGCCGGGTCAGCACCAATTGAATGGACGATTTGCGGATGGATTCGACAACATCGAGATTTTCTTCGCCTGGAATACCGAAGATACGGTCGACACCCTCGTTTTCGAGTGCGGCCACCAGGAGATCGGAGCCTTTGGTCATGGATGGAGCTCGTGCTTGTTGGCAGATCGATTGATGCCTCCAAAACTGGGAGGCAGGCCGCAAGAATAGATCCTTTTGCAGTCTAGTCCATCAGAGTTGTATCAGATTCCAGTTACCGGAGATGACCGGAGCTGCGCGCGAATGCTCGACGAAAAGCGGGCAAAGCCGAGTCGCAGAAGGAATGGCTATCGCTGATACCAAGGCTTCAAAGACGATCTGGTACAAAAAAACACGTTTGATCACAGGACCTGACGGGCGCCATTAGCAGATGTGCTTGATCTGACAGCAGTTGCCCGCTAGGTTGCCGCCGCGATCAACTGCAAAGACATGGGGATTTCATGCCAACTGGCACGGTTAAGTTTTTCAACACCGACAAGGGCTTTGGCTTCATTACGCCGGAAAGCGGAGGACCTGACGTTTTCGTTCACGTCTCCGCCCTGCAATACGGCAATGTGCTCAGGGAGGGGCAATCCGTCTCCTACGATCTGGGTCAGGACCGGAAGACGGGCAAGTCGAAGGCGGAAAACGTCAGACCGCTCTAATCATTATCGACACGTCACTACCCGATATCTCGGGTAGTGCACTCGGGCGCGATGAGAATTCATGCGAGTGCCCTGCCTTGTAATGGGCATGGGCGGTAGCCTTTCGCCCGTTTCTGCCGGGTCAGCGCGAGAAACATTCTGACGGCATCCCTCTCATCCTCGAAATGA
Source organism: Hyphomicrobiales bacterium (assembly GCA_900472485.1). GTDB lineage: Bacteria > Pseudomonadota > Alphaproteobacteria > Rhizobiales > Rhizobiaceae > Rhizobium. The sequence goes on along the minus strand of UCII01000002.1, from coordinate 162,713 downwards.
TGCGCCATCGTCTGCCCGCCGAAACCTATGCGGCCCCAGCGTCGGGTGAGACAGGTATCCCCGAACAATGTCGTCGATATCTCCAGCGCGTAGTAGCGGGCCATGTTCTTCGCGGCATTGGTGCGCTCGATATAGAGATGATAGGGCTGAGTAAGCATGCCGGAAGAATCGTCGATCACGCGGCTGCGGTCCAACGAGTGTTTTGAATCGGTCGGCCAGCCTCGATTCATTTCCGTTATGTGTTCGGCGATCCGCCGAACAATCGCCAGCCGAATCGGCGGAGCGCCAGCTCCGGTCTAGCGATGCCTCAAGGCTCATATGCTGCGTTGACGACGGATCACCAGGGAACTGTCCGGCCCAGATAGTCCAGATATTCAAGGCCCCGCTTCCCCTGCTGGCCGAGAAGCACGTTTACCAGGTTCGGAATGCTTTCCTCTATCGTCAGCCGCCCGTCGGGGCCGCCCAGATCGGTCTTGACCCAACCGGGAGCCATGAGCACCAATGCACGCGCATCTTCCGCATGCCGGGCGGCATAGCTGCGCATCAACGTATTCAAGGCCGCCTTGCTGCCGCGGTAGACTTCCCGCATGCCCGTCGTATTGTTGCTCACGCTCCCCTGCCCCGACGACATGACGCCGATCAGCCCCATGGGCGAAACGAGGTCCTGCAAGCCTTCAACGGTCCGCATCGGGCTCAGCGCATTCGTCACCATGACGCGCACGAACTCTTCCGTCGTCACCTCCGCGATCGTCTCGGTCGGGACATTCGTCGTTCCCGCATTGACGAACAGCATGTCGAAGACGCGGCCATCGAGGCGCGCACCCAGCGAGGCGAGCTGTTCCGGCTCGTTGATATCGAGCGTTTCGATGGTGACGCGGCCATCGGAACGGTCTGCCAGATCGTGCAGTTTCGTCCTCGCCGTCGAGGCCCGCACCGTGCCGACGACGGACCAGCCCTTCTTGAAGAATTCTTCGGCCATGGCGTGGCCGAGACCGCGTGATGCGCCGATGATCAGGATGCTGCCGGTGGACGATGATGATGACGGCATGGGCACGCCTCCTTTGTTTGCTGTGAGCCCAATATGAAAGTCCGGTCCGGATTTCTCCAGACGCACAGGATGCAAAGAATAGTTGCGTCAGACGCTAGGCATGTTGATCGATCTGGTCTACCCAATTGCCATGGAAGACATAGATCTCAATCTGCTCGTCGCCCTTGACGTCCTGCTTGCCGAGGGGAGCGTGACGGAAGCGGCGAAGCGTCTTGGCTTGAGCCCTTCCGCCATGAGCCGCACGTTGTCGCGGCTGCGTGCCGTGACGGGTGATCCGTTGCTTGTCAGGGCAGGCAGATCCCTCGTGCCGACACGTTTTGCCGAGACCCTTCGGGATCGCGTTCATGCCGTCACACTGGATGCGCGCGCCATTCTTCGGCCTGCGGCAGGCGAACTCGATGTTGCCACGTTGGACACCACGTTTTCGATCCGCGTGAGCGAAGCCTTTCTCGAGCTTTTGTCTGCGCCCCTCGTCGCGGCCATCACGGAAGCCGCCCCCCGCGTCCGCATCCGCTTCGTGCTCAAGCGGGACAAGGAGCCGCATATGTTGCGGGAAGGACTGATCGATCTGGAAATCGGCGTCTTGGGCGTGCCTGCGCCGGAGCTGCGCACGCGACTTCTGCTTCGCGATCGGCTGGTTGGAGTGGCGCGGGAAAGTCATCCTCTGCTGACGGGCGGGGCGGTAACGGCAAAGCGCTATGCCGCCTGCGCCCACATCGCCGCTTCGAGAAGAGGAGAATTTGCCGAAACGGTCGACGAGGCTTTGGACAGGAAAGGTCTGAAGCGGGAAATCCGCGTTGTGGTGCCTGGTTTTCCGGATGCAATGAGAATTGCGGCTTCGACGAATTTCATCGCGGCTGTCCCCCTCTCCTGCCTCGGCAAGAGCAAGCTGAACGAACCGGTGGGCGAGTTTGGTATTCGAAGCTTTGAATTGCCGTTCGAAACGCCGGAAATACTCATTGCCGCCATATGGCATCCGCGCGTCGACGCCGACCCCGCCCATAAATGGCTACGCAATATCATCACGCGCGTCTGCCGCGCGGCCTATCCATGAACTGATCCAGCAGACGGTCGAACTGCAAAATGAGATGCATTGGCCCGCATCGCTCCCGGCTCTGAAAACCATCTCGAAAATGGAGTGTCGGAATCTCGTTCAGCCGATCGTCTTTAAGGCAGACAAAGCCATGGAGAGCAGCAATGACGATAACGATCACCGCCTTTGAAAAATCGCCGGATCGCGGCAGAGGTCTGGCGCGCGACATGCGCGTTCGCTGGGCCCTCGAAGAAGTCGGCCAGCCTTATGAAGTGCGCCTCCTCTCCTTCAAGGCGATGAAGGAGCCTGCGCATCTCGCCCTTCATCCCTTCGGGCAGATCCCGACCTACGAAGAGGACGGCCTTGCCTTGTTCGAATCGGGGTCGATCGTGTTCCATATCGCGGAGCGCCATGCCGGGCTTCTACCGGACGATGCCAAGGCGCGGGCACGGGCGATAACATGGATGTTTGCTGCCCTCTCCACGGTGGAGCCGCCGATCATTGACCGCGCAACCGCAAGAATCCAGGAGCGCGATCAGACCTGGTATCAGCAGCGCCTGTCCATGGTCGATGGGCACATCCGCCAGCGGCTGAACGAACTTTCCGATCGCCTCGGCAGTGCCGACTGGCTCGAGGATGCATTCAGCGCCGGCGATCTTCTGATGATATCGGTCCTGCTCAGGCTGAAGGATTCCGGCCTTTTGCAGGAATATCAGAACCTTTCTGCCTATGTCGCCCGTGGGGAAGCACGGCCTGCCTACAAGCGGGCTTTCGAGGCTCAGCTGGCGGTCTTCACCGCCGCATCGGCCGGCTAAGCGAACTCCAGTCCGATCAGTCCTTCTCGATCCGCAAGCCTTCAAGGAAGGTTCGAAATGCGCCGACTGCCCGTTTCGAGATTGTCTCGGGATCGTCCGAATTGGCGATCCACTGCGCGGCACAACTGCTTGCAGCATTGATGAGGCGAGCGCCGGCTTCCGCGTCGATATCAACGATGATACCCTCCTCGCAAAGGCAACGAAGGCTTTCCGTAATCGTGGCGATACAACCGTTGGCGCTCGGCCATCCGGAGGGATCGCCGAGCACGGCGGGGCCGTCACGAAACATGATGCGCTGGATTTCCGGCTCCAGCGCCATCTCGACATAACCGACATTCTCGTCGACGAATGCCTGCCAGCGCGACGGCGCTTTCGACGAGATCTGACAGAGCCTTGTGGTCATTTCCGCATCGATCTCGCTGACGACGGCCTGCAGCAGCCCCTTCTTGTCGCCGAAATGATGATAAAGTGCGCCCCGCGTCAGTCCGGCAGCCGCTGTAAAGTCATCCATCGATGCATCGGCATAGCCGACGCTACCGAATGCCTCACGGCCGGCGGCGAGCAGCTTGGCTCGCGTCTCCGCAATCATTTCACTGCGAGGTTTGCGCATTGCGTCTCCATAGATCACCCATATTAATTTGCATACGTTGCGTATATTAGTTGACATACGTGGCGTATGCAATTACTTCATTCACATACGCTGCGTATGTATGCGGCCATTTCGTTCAATATAGGGAATGTTCCGATGTCCAATCCGTACAGAGAGATTTTCCGAGCACCGGGCGCCAAGAGCTTTTCGGCCGCAGCCTTCTTTGCCCGCCTTCCGCTTGCCATGGCTCCTATCGGCATCGTCGCCATGCTGTCGCAGACGCGCGGTGAATATTGGCTGGCCGGCGCCGTTTCGGCGACCTTCGCCCTGACCAATGCTTTTATCTCGCCGCAAATATCGCGTCTCGTCGACCGGCTCGGCCAGCGTGCGGTCGTCACTCCCGCCACCATCCTCTCGGTCATCGCCTTCATCATTCTCGTCATCGCGGCAAACCAGGTCTGGCCCGCCTGGACGCTGTTTGCCTCGGCCTTCTTCGCGGCCGTCATGCCGAGCATACCGGCCATGGTGCGCGCCCGTTGGACGGAGATCTTCCGAGACCGGCCCGAATTGAATACGGCCTTCGCCTTCGAATCCGCCGCCGACGAGCTCGTCTACATCATGGGCGCATCCCTTTCCGTCGGGCTTGCCGTGTCGTTGTTCCCGGAAGCCGGGATGGTCGCCAGCACCATCTTTCTCGCGGTTGGATCGGCAGCTTTCCTGATGCAGCGGTCGACGGAACCGAAGGTGCGCGCGGCTGGCTCCACAGGCCCGCAACGCTCGGCGATCCGGCTGCGGCCGGTCCAGATCATCACACTCGCCCTGATCTTCGTCGGTGCTACCTTCGCCACGGCGGAAGTGAGTGCCGTTGCCATCACCAAGCAGCTCGGCCAACCGGGTGCCGCCAGCATCGTCATCGGCGTCTATGCGCTCGGCTCCTTCGTCGTCGGTCTCATCATCGGAGCGCTGAACCTCAAGATGCCGTTGCAGCGCCAATTGCTGATGGCCGTCAGCGTTCTCGCCCTGACCTCCCTGCCGCTTCTGGCTGCCAGCACCTCGGTCGCTCTGCTTGCCTTTGCCGTCTTCTTCAGCGGCGTTGCCATTTCCCCCACCTTCATCACCGCCTTCGGCTTGATCGAACGCCGCGTGCCCGAAGCCATGCTGACCGAAGGCGTGACCTGGGTGATGACCGGCATCGGTATCGGCATGGCACTTGGCGCCTTTGTCTCCGGCTGGGTAGTGGACAGCTTTGGACCTGCAAATGGCTTCTGGGTTTCGGTCGCCGCGAGCATCGCAACCGTCGCGGTCGTGGCGCTCGGCCAGACAATCCTTTCCGGCACGCGCGCGTCCAGCCCGGCGGCCATTACGCAACTGCCGGAATGGGCGGACCGCTAAGCTCAAACAAGAGCCGCGCGGCGGCGAATTGGTCAGTGACGAATTCGCCTTCGCAACAATATTGCCTATGCGCGCCGGAAGGCCCGTTGCTTGGCGCCGACCCAATCGAGAAAAGTCAGCACCCCCCCCAGAACCAGCAGGGCCGATGCCAGCAGCCCCATGTTCAGCAGCACGCCTTCAAGGCCGATATCGCGGACATCCAGGAATGGGTAAGGGTAGAAGTGAGAGATATATCCGTGCGAAAGCGTATAAGCGGAGTAGGCTGCGGGAAAAGCCAGCCACCAGAGCACATCGCGCCAGGAAAGCTTGCCGCGCTCGCTCAGAAAAATCCAATCCAAAGCGTACAGCAGCGGAACGCAATAATGGAGTATCTGATCGCCGAGCAGTTGCCAACCGCGAGGGTGCCAAACGTCTCTCAGCATCAAAACGTAAACGATGCCGGCGATCCCCACGTAAAGAAGAAGGGCGCTGCGTACCGGCGGCTTGCTCGCCCATTTGCCAATTGACGAGAGCGGCGCAATTTGCGCGCAAAGCAGTGTCATAGCGAGCAGAAGATTGGATTGCATGGTGAAATAGCTGAAGAAATTCACCGTCATCGTCAGCCGTGAAACATGCACGCCCGGTGTGATGGCGATATATGAGACCGCGATACCCGATAAAGCGAGCAGGGCAAGCAGATAGCGATAGACGCGGATCAAGCCTGCCATGAAGTCCTCCCCGCTGAATTGACGCCTGGGCGGAGGCTGAGGGAATTCAACATCGACTCGTTCGATTTCATCGAAATTCTATGGCTCATTGAAGACAAGACCGGCCTCGAAATCCCCGCCACCTTACCGAACTCCGCGGCAAGATCGACTGTATCGGAGACATCTACCGTCTCGCAGAAGAATATTCGATTGCGGCAAATCAAAAGCAAGCATCGAACGGCTGAAGAAATCCTTCGGCCAGGAGGTGACGTCAGCTCTGGCCAAGTCGATGTCGTCACGCTGAGCCCGGAAAGCGGTTTTGCCTTTCGCGCTTTCAGAAAAAATCGTCAGATGCGCATCCGTGGCACGTCATTGGGATCGAGGCGCAACTCGATCAGCACTGGGCGATTGCGATTCCTGATGGCATCCAGAGCGCCTCCAAGCTCATCGGCCGAGCTAACCGCAATACCGTGGCCGCCGAGCGCGGTTGCAACCTCGGCAAACGAGGGCCAGTTAAATTGGGTAAGGCCAGGGTCCATCTTGCGATCGCGAAACTGGATATGTTCGGCTCCATAGGCGGAATCATTGCAGACGATGACGATCAGGTCCTGGCTGAGCCGCACGGCAGTATTGAATTCGTTGACACCGCTCATCATGAAACCGCCATCCCCGGTGAAAAGCACCACCGGTCGATCGGGTGCGGCAACGCTTGCGCCGATCGCTTCCTGCAATCCAAGGCCGATCGAGCCAAAATTTGCCGTCACCACGAAGCTCCGCGGATCGCTGACGGAAATCCGGCACCAGACCTCGGTCATGAAACGCCCGCCGTCGGTCACAAGCACCCTGTTCTTCGGTAGAGCTTTTTCCAGCTCTTCGAGCGCCCAGATGTAGTTCACATATCCCGCATTCGTCTTGTCGCGCTGATCGCCTGGATGGGTTGTGAGCGAGGGGACATCCAGTTCGTGAGTGAAGCCGCTCGGCGGAATTTCCGCCTCGTCCAGCCAATGAACGAAATTGTCTGCCGTCAATCCCGCATCGGCAACCAGAGCTGCATCTGGATGAATGTTCTTGCCGATGGCGCGCGCATCCATATCGATCTGGACGATGCGCTTGCCCTTCAGCAGCTTGCCCCTGTCGGTGGTGAAATCATGCAGTCCCGCTCCGAAACAGATCAGGCAATCCGCCCTGGCGATCAGGTCATAGGCGGCAGGGGTGCTGAGCGTGCCGAAAATATCCATATTATAGGGATGACCGCCGAAGAGCCCCTTTGCCTTCAAGGTCGTTGCAAGCGGCGCTTCCAACCTGTCCGCCAACCGGATCAGCTGATCGCGCGCACCGCAGGCCCCGCCGCCCGCGAGGATGAGCGGACGCTTTGCCGAAGCGATCATGCCGATGGCCCTGTCCAGCGCATCGCCTTCGGGCACATATCCGGGAGCATCGAAGACTTCGAACACAGCCTGCTCGTGAGCCTGTTCGCACCACATGAAATCGGCCGGCATGTTCAAGACGATCGGCCGCCGCTCGACCCGGGCACGGTAAAAAGCGCGGGCAACGTCCCGGGTTGCTGTTTCCGGCGAGCGCATCTGCTCGAAGCCGGCGCCGGTGGCCTTGACGAGCTCGCGCTGGTCGATGCTCTGTAAATGGTGCGGGTTGACGACCGGCGTGTCGCCCGCCAGGAGCACCATGGGGATTGAGCCGCGGGCGCCTTCGGTGAGCGCGGTGACGCAATTGGTCAAAGCCGGACCGTGAGTCACGCTCGCCACTCCCACCCTGCCCGCGACGTGGGCATAGGCAAGCGCCATCAGGACCGAACTACCCTCATGCGCTGCTGGCACGAAGCGGCCGCCGCATCCGCGCACATAATGGTCGATCATGAAGAGATTGGCATCTCCCATGAGACCGAACATCGTGCCGACATCGTGATCGCAAACCGCACGCGCAATCGATTGATACACATAGATCGCATTCTCGGTCATCTTGGGTATTTTCCCTCCTGCAGCGCCTCAAATTGTTGATGCTCAGAATATCAGGAAGGCCATGCAAGAGGTGCGCGACCTAGAGGCGGAATGCTTAATTCAGCACAAGATAATTGCCTATATTTTATACATCATGCATGATTTGTGCGAACGTAGATATGGGAGCTTCAACATACCTCACTTCGGGCTGATGATGCGGGGGCATCCCGGCCTTGTAGAAGGGACGCGGGCACAGAGACGGCAATGTTGCTGTCCAGGCAAACCCGAGGCATCCACAAAAGCGAACGGGCTCGTTCGCGAAATTCATTATGGCCAAGAAAGGAATCTTGCCCGGTCCTATCGGGGAAGATGACGCTCCTCGCCCGCAAATGTCGGCCTGGCGTCGTCGAGCTTATTGTAACCTGCCTGTATGATATCAATATCGCATACGTGACCGATGCCGGCCAATTTATAGAGAACATCGCCGACGGCTATATCCACGCGCGGCTTGTTTTTCGAATAGACTTTCTCAACCATCGGCTTGATAGCGTCTTCGGTGCCGCCAGCGGCAAAATAAAGCTCCAGAGCGCGGTGCAGAAACGCATCTCTGCGATCATTCAAATCCATCAGAGACTCGTCGCCGACAGTCGATGCCAGCATCCTGACGGCTTTATTTTGGTATTCACTCATATAATCCATCCAAATCTTCGGAATGATATTCGAATCGAAAACTAATACAGGCTCTGCACGTCTATTCTTTCCCGAGACTGAATCGATTTCGGCAGCTATGTAAGCCCGCCGGGCGATACAGGGAGAGATGAGTTTTCGCCCAATCTCAGCTGGATAGAGATCTGTCCTTTTCGAACATTCACCGGGACTGCGGTCGGTCCATGAGAAGGGATGCGACCTTCAGATAGGTGTTTCGCATTTTTCTATAAAGTCATGAGACGGCACACACCGTAACGTGCAGGGCTCGTTTGGAGGAAACGAGACACGCAAAGGTATGGAGGAGATTACCTTGGCAATGGCAGTAGAGGAAAATACCACACCCCTGTCCCCCGAAGATGAAAAACTCAGCATCGGCGCCAATTTGGCCTATGGCCTTCAGCATGTTCTGACCATGTATGGCGGTATCGTCGCCGTTCCACTGATCATCGGCCAGGCATCGGGCCTGACACCGGCCGATGTGGGTCTGCTCGTGACCGCATCGCTTTTTGCCGGCGGTCTTGCGACCATCCTGCAGACGATCGGAATACCGTTCTTCGGCAGCCGCCTCCCCCTGGTGCAGGGCGTATCCTTTTCCGGCGTCGCGACGATGATTGCCATTACCGGACATGGGGGTATCCAGGCCGTTCTCGGCGCAGTCATCGCGGCATCGTTCATCGGGCTCCTCATCACGCCCGTCTTTTCACGCATCACCCGCTTCTTTCCGCCGATCGTCACCGGCATCGTCATCACGACCATTGGGTTGACCCTGATGCCGGTTGCGGCAGGCTGGGCGATGGGCGGCAACAGGAGCGCGCCGGATTTCGGCAGCCAGGCCAATATTCTGCTTGCGGCGGCAACGCTCGTGATCGTGCTGCTGCTCAGCAAGCTGGCGAGCGCCGCTATATCGAGACTATCGATCCTGCTCGCCATCATTGTCGGCACGGGGATCGCCTATGCAGCCGGCATTGCCGACTTCTCGCGAGTGACAAACGGGCCGCTTGTCGCCTTGCCACAGATCTTCCATTTCGGCTATCCCTTGTTCGATACCGCGGCGATCATCTCGATGTGCATCGTCATCATGGTGACGCTGGTCGAGACCTCCGCGGATATCCTCGCCGTCGGCGAGATCGTCGGCGCCAAGGTCGATGCGCGCCGACTCGGCGACGGCCTGCGCGCCGATATGCTTTCCAGCATTCTCGCCCCGGTCGTCGGCTCCTTCACGCAGAGCGCCTTTGCCCAGAATGTCGGCCTCGTGGCCGTGACCGGCATCAAGAGCCGATTTGTCGTAGCGACCGGCGGCCTTTTTCTCGTCGCTCTCGGCTTGCTGCCGATCGTCGGCCGCATCGTCGCTGCCGTTCCGAGTTCCGTCCTCGGAGGAGCAGGCCTCGTCCTCTTCGGGACGGTCGCGGCAAGCGGTATCCGCACGCTCGCCAAAGTCGACTACGAGAACAACATGAATCTCATCATCGTGGCGACCTCGATCGGCTTCGGCATGATCCCGATCGCCTCACCGGGCTTCTACGAGCACTTTCCCGCATGGGTCATCACCATCTTCCACTCCGGCATCAGCTCCGCGGCCCTGATGGCGATCACGCTAAACCTTTTGTTCAACCACCTGACAACGGGCAATTCGGATCAGCAATCAGTCTTCGTCGCGGGAGCGGAACGCCTGATCCGCTATCAGGATATTGCCGGCCTGCATGACGGCGATTATTTCCTGAACGGCAAGCTCTACGACGCCAATGGCGCGGAAGTTCCATTGGTCCCCCTGGAAGCCCATTAAAACACAGAGGGACCTGCTTCGGCGGCTTCAGAGTATTCTGTATGGGTCCGTCGGCCAAATTCTAAGAGCCGGACGGCCCCACAACTGCGCCGGGCTCGTAATCCAGCCATTTGGCTGGGGGAATCGGCTGACGCATTGCCCGAGTTCGTAAGTGGCCTGCGCGAAGTTCGGCTTCAGGTGCACTACCCAGCGGCACCTTCGCCCCTCCGCCCGTAGATCGACAGGTCGGAAACCACGATCTTCGATCCTTCTGCAATTCATCTCACTGACTTGAGTAAGATTGCATCAAGATGCGCGCTCCCCATCCTCAACAACTATTGTATAGTTTGTATCATTTACTTAGTAATATCAAAAAATTTTCGATTAATAACATACATATTGTATGTTTATTACGTATATAATTCTAATATACTTTATATACATACTAAGATCGCGTGATTTTATGGTGTATTTTTGCATCTTTGACCGATTTATGACGACAATTACTTAGAAACTTCGAATTATTCTATTCCGATGCATCAAAAGCCCCGCTAGCGTGGCAGCACGAAAGTCTTCCGGGCTTTCGGTAAGAGGGAACCCCGAATTGATGAACGTGGCGGAAAACCTCCGGCTGCGTTCCGATCCGGCAAATCGATTGGAGAAAAAATGAATATCAAGAGCCTTCTTCTCGGCTCCGCTGCTGCTCTGGCAGCAGTTTCTGGCGCTCAGGCAGCCGACGCTATCGTTGCTGCCGAGCCGGAACCGCTCGAATACGTCCGCATCTGCGACGCATATGGCGCTGGCTACTTCTTCATCCCGGGCACCGAGACCTGCCTCAAGATCGGCGGCAAGGTTCGTACCGAAGGCAAGTGGTACGACGCCTACAACCCGGACACTCACTATGGCACTCTCTGGCACACCCGTGCCGAGCTGCAGCTGCAGACGGCAACCGACACCGAATACGGCCCGCTGAAGACCAACACTGAACTGCGTTGGGATTGGAACGACGGCGGCGCTACGGCTACCAACCTGCTGCACGCCAGCATCAGCCTCGGCGGCTTCACCATCGGTAAGGAAGACTCGCAGTTCAACGTCTTCACCGGCTACGCCGGCGACGTCATCAACGACGACGTGATCGCCGATGGCCCCTACGAACTGAACCAGATCACCTACAATTACGACGCAGGCAACGGCTTCACGGCTGTGATCTCGGTTGAAGACAGCAACTCCGGCACGGGCGCGACCGGTGCAAACGGCGAAGACAGCCACAACCACTACGCTCCGGACGTTGTTGCTGGTGCTGGTTACAAGGCTGGCGCATGGTCCTTCAAGGTCGTCGGCGGTTACGACTCGATCGTCGAAGAAGGCGCTATCAAGGCTCGTGTCGATGCCGACTTCGGCGTATTCGACGCATTCTTGATGGGCGGCTGGAACACCGACGGCGACAAGCTGAACAAGTATGCGCCTGGCGATTCGATCGGCCAGAGCTGGGGCGACTGGGCTGTCTGGGGCGGCGTTGGCGTTCCGGTCAACGAAAAGCTGAAGTGGAACCTGCAGCTCGCCTACACCGACAACAAGACCTTCTCGGCAACCACGAACGTCAAGTGGAAGCCCGTCAAGAACCTGCTCATCGAGCCGGAAGTCACCTACACCAACTGGGACTCCATCAATCAGGACCAGTGGGCCGGTATCCTCCGCTTCGAGCGTAGCTTCTAATCTGATCTGAACCAGACCTCCGATCAGAGACGGAAGAAGACCTGGTTTCCCTCCAGGTCTTCTTCTTTAATTCGTTAAAGCCGTGTTCCGGCAGCCATTCCAATCCGCATGACACGCGTCCCGGCAATGCGAGAGGAAACGCATGCGTTATCGACGCGAATTTCCAGGCTGGCGGCTTGCGCCACTGCGATGAAGGCGCGCTGGAGGCGAACACTGCTTTCGCGACGCTCCCGTTGCCGCATATTGTCCATCGCGAGATCCAAGAAAGGTCCTCCGACCCTCAAGATCCGAAGACGATACCGCCCGACGCACCGCTGCATGGCCAAGAAACGTTTCGCGCCGCATCCTCTAAGGCGTCTCAAGGTCGAATCCGGTAGTCCAACCCCGTATTCGCGGCTGTGTTGACGATCCTCGCGACTGGCGCAACACGAATGTTTCGAGAAACTTTCCCGAAGGAAAGCATCTGTCTGGTTGCCAAAAAACCATAATTGTTCCACCTAGATTATAGATTGAACATTTAACGTTGAGAATCGGGCCAAGACTTGATGCGTACGAAATATGGTTTCTTCTGCCTGTTCCTGGCATTTGCTTCATCAGCATATGCGCTGGAAGCCGGTTCACCGCCAGTTTTGACACCGCTGCCGCAGCAGGCGCAGGCCGCTCATTTGACGGCGCAATTTCTGCAGCGCTTCCACTATAAGCCGGTTCCGCTGGACGACGTCCTCTCCGCCCGGATCATGAATCGCTTCATCAAGTCCCTCGATCCGGACCGTGTCATCTTCCTGCAGAGCGATATCGACAAGTTCATGGCGGGCAGCACCAAGATCGATGACGCCATCAATCAGGAAGACTTGAATATCCCGTTTTCCATTTTCAATGTGTACGAGCAGCGCGTCGTAGACCGCATGACCTATGCGCGCAGCCTGCTCAATCAGAAGCTGGATTTCACCGCCAAGGAAGACTACTCGCTGGTGCGCGACAAGGAGCCTTGGCCGCAAACCGATGCGGAAAGCAACGATCTCTGGCGCAAACGCGTCAAGAACGACTGGCTGCGCCTGAAGCTTGCCGGCAAGGATGATGCCGCCATTCGCGATACGCTCGACAAGCGCTACGAAAACTCTCTCGAGCGCGCCTATAAATACAAGGGCGACGATGTCTTCCAGACGTTCATGGACGCCTATACGACGTCGGTCGACCCGCATACCGACTATTTCGGCGCGACCGCCTCGGCGGAATTCGATATTTCGATGAAGCTCTCCCTGGTCGGCATCGGCGCGGTGTTGCAGGAAAGGGACGACTATACGACGATCCGCGAACTGGTCGCCGGCGGCCCGGCACAGCTGTCCGGCAAGCTTGCGGTCGGTGACCGCATCATCGGTGTCGGTCAAGGCGAGAACGGCCCGATAAAGGAAGTCGTCGGCACGCGGCTCGATGAAATCGTGCAGATGATCCGCGGCGCCAAGGGCTCGGTCGTGCGCCTCGACATTTTGCCTGCCGATGCCGGGCCGGATGGCAAGCATCACGTCATCAGCCTCGTCCGCGACAAGATCAGCCTCGACAAGCAGGCCGCCAAGCAGACGATCTTGTCGGTGAAAGACGGCAATACGACGCGCAGGATCGGCGTGATCACCCTGCCGGCTTTCTATGAAGATTTTGAAGCGCGGCGCAAGGGCGACAAGGATTACCGCAGCGCCAGCCGCGATGTCGCCAAACTTCTCGGGGAACTGAAGCAGGAGAAGGTCGATGGCGTCCTGATCGACCTGCGCAACAATGGCGGCGGCTCGCTGTCGGAAGCGATCGACCTGACGGGACTCTTCGTCGGCAAGGGTCCTGTCGTCCAGCAGCGCGATGCAGGCGGCGAGGTGGAGGTCGAGAGCGATGACCTTGCCGCCCCGGCCTGGACCGGCCCGGTTGGCGTGCTCATCAATCGCGGCTCGGCATCGGCCTCCGAGATCTTCGCCGCGGCGATCCAGGACTACGGTCGCGGCGTGATTATCGGCGAACCGAGCTTCGGCAAGGGCACGGTGCAAACCGTTGTTAATCTCGATCAGGTGGCCCACAATCAGAAACCGAAATTCGGCGAGCTGAAATTGACCGTCGCTCAATTCTTCCGCGTCAACGGCGGTACGACGCAGTTGCGCGGCGTGACGCCGGATATCAGCCTGCCGGGACTCTCGGACCTCAAGACCTTCGGCGAGTCGAGCTACGACAACGCGCTGCCTTGGACGCAGGTAAAACCCGCGAACTACAAGCCCTGGGGCGATATTCAGGCGCTGCTGCCGCAGCTGCAAAGCCGTCATGACGCGCGAGTGAAGGATGATCCGGAATACCAGCGCTTCGTGGAAGACGTCACCACGCTGAAGGAACAGCGCGACAAGAAGACCATCTCTCTCAACGAAGCCGAGCGTCGCAGTGAGTTGACCGCCCAGGCAAACCGTATCAAGGCGCGCGGGCAGGCCAATGATGGCATCGATACCGGCGAAGACGATGGCCTGCAGGCCAATGAACGCAGCCTGAGTGCCGATATCGCCATCGAAAAGGCCCGCAAGAACGCAAAGGATATCCTGCAGAACGAGGCTGCTTCCATCGTTGCCGACGAGGCGGGCCTGCAGGCCGGTATGTCGAGGGCCGCGGCAAAGTAGTCAAAAGTAGTCACGAAGTTCCATCGTGCTGCTCACGGCCGAGGAATCGACGTCACCGCCGTGACGTCGACCGCCTCGTTGGTCGCGGGTTCATAAGACTCGCGGCTAAAGCAAAAATTGCCAAAATTGTGGATGGCTTTTAGACGCCCTTCCCCCCTATGCCCCTGATTTCAAGGCGAATTCGGATTTCAGTTCGAATAGACTTGGATTCATCCGAGTCCTGAGCCTCAGCTACGTTTCAGCTACGCGTTGTAGACAATGTGCGTGCGAATACTTGCGCCCCCAACAAAGTTTCGCACGAGGCGCCGATAAGGCTCTCTGCTCTGCCTCATATCAATGAGGCAGAGCTCCCCCTCACCTAACTCACGCTCAACGAGCCTTGCCTGTGCCATCGAAGGCGTTGGATATCGTCTGTCCGCTATGCTCATCCAATTCATTTTTATTCCACGGCGTGCCACCGCATGTCTTTCTGAGCAGCGGCAACTGCTTCTTCGCAGCGTGCACGAAATTGGCTAAGAGGCCATATGTTTGAGCTTGTTTCGTCCGCCACCGCCAATCAGGAAATCAAGCGAAGCCGGTTCGTTGCGACGGCCGCTCCGATTGCCGATACCGAGGCAGCAAAGGCGTTTGTCGCGCAGCACTCTGTCGCGGATGCCAATCACAATTGCTGGGCCTGGCGTATCGGACAGAACTATCGCTTCAGCGATGATGGCGAGCCGAGCGGCACGGCCGGCAAGCCGATCCTTCAGGCTATCGATGGCTTCGAATTGGATATGGTCGCTGTCGTCGTGACCCGCTGGTTTGGCGGCACTCTTTTGGGTGCAGGCGGACTGATCCGCGCCTACGGCGGCACCGCAGCACTATGTCTGCAAGGCGCGGAGAAGAGAGAAATACTCCCAACCGTTACGGCAACGATCGAAGTGCAGTTTTCACATCTTGCTCTCGTAAAAGCGAAGCTTCTCGCCGAGGCAGGCGTGCAGCTTGTGGAGGAACGCTTCACCGAATCCGGAGCTGTGCTCAGTCTGGCCATAGCTGCGTCGCTCGTCGAGCAGGTCGTTGATAACATCAGGGATCTCACGAGTGGCCGCGCTACGGCAAAACTGGATTGATCGGAACACTCGCAATGACGGCGAAGGATCGCGCTCGCCTGTCTTCATGATAGGATAGTGATAGGCGATCAGTCGCCAGACAATACAATGCCGCGCGGCCGCCTCGGTATCGACGCCGCCACCCGTAGCACCCCATGAAACCCAACCCAGAGCGCAATCGACCCAAGCGCAAAGCTGCCGAGGATGATGAACATCGTGCTGTAACCGATCTCCTGCGCCAGCCAGCCACCGATCGCCGGGCTCAGGGATGCACCGACCCCTTGCATGGTCATGACGACGCCCTGGCCGACATTGATGCGGCCGGTTCCGTTCAGGATGCGGGCGACGAGCGTCGGCACGGCAACGCTTTGCAAGCCCGCGCCGATGCCATCGAGAACCTGAACGGGATAGACTCCCCAGGACGTAATCAGATGCGCCGCCACGAAGCCGCGGATCGGCAAGGAGACGAACGAGACCAGCAGCACGAGCCATTGCCCTCTCCTTTCCGCCATGTGCATCGCAATCAAAGAAGTGATGATCATCGTGCCCTGCGCCACCACCACCGTCAGCGCGACGAAGCCCGCGGGATCGGCCTGCCCGGCAGAGACGACAGCCAGTCCGAACAATGGCAACATCGCGCCGTTGCCAAGATGAAACAATGCAAGCGCACCGGCCAGAATCAGCAGCGGCTTCGATTCTGCGAGCACCTTGAAGCCGCTCGGTTTTCTGTGTTTGGGAGACCCGGCCTCCCCCTGTGAGCCGACGGCGGCAAGGGTCGCACCACGCGCTTCGTCATCGTCGATCGCATCGGATGGGATCATCAGCACGGAAATGATGGTCAGCACGCCAAAGACGGCTGATAGCCAGAACACGGCGGTCAGCCCGAACATCCAGCCGAGCCATCCCGACAGTCCGGCGCCGACCAGGTTGCCGGCATGATTGAATGCCTGATTGTAACCATTCTGCCGATTGAAGCCCGCCTGCCGGACAATGCCAAGCGTAATGCCATTAAGCGCTGGCCCAATCGCGGCGCCGGCAATAGCGGTCGCAACCTGCGACAGCGCCACGACCCAGAAGAGCTGCGACAGCAATATGATCATGGAGGCGAGGACGGTGCAGATGCCAAGCACGATGACGCATGTGCGCTTGTGCGTCGTCTCATCGATGAAGGCTCCGGCAGGGGCCATCATCACCATCCCAGCAATCCCGCCGATGGTCATGACCGAGCCGATCGATCCGCTTTGCCAGCCATGGGCGACGAGGAAAACGCCGAGAAACGGGCCGATGCCCGCCTGAACATCGGCCATGAAGAAATTTAGAAATCCAAGTGGGATGAGAGCTTGGGCTTGCTGCTGGTCGTTGGGGGATGAGCGCGACAAGTGACAACCACATGGTTCCTGAAATCGTCAAATGAAAAGCGCTGGACGGAAAAAGGTTCCCTCTTTTAGATGAATGTGGCCCTACGTTCACGGCTCCAACTGCTCCGGCGAAATCGACCTTGCCGTCGGTGTTTGTCCGACATTGAAGCAACCGAGCCATCACGATCTCGATAGCACGCTGCTGTTCGAGGAGAGCTTCGCCTGTCGCGTCGACTCAAAAAGAGAAGGATTCGGAGGGAAAGCCGAATCCTTCTCGTCTTGATCGGAGGTCAACCGATCGGGGTGGGCAGCCGCATCGGATTGGAACGATGGGCTGCTGCTACCGACACAATGTGTCGGATGGCGGTCGGACTCGGAGTTTGAAAATACCCCCTCGCCCAAACTTGAGTCCTTTATACATACATTCGGTATGTTTGACAACAAGTTCGATGCGGATTAAGGCAGCATCTGGAAAAAAATTCTTGTTGGCACGTGCTGCGGCATTCATATTCCTGCAGCCACAGGCAGTTATTTGACTAGGCGGATTCGCCAGCGTCATACGGGAGCGCTGAACGCGAGGAACGACGAGGATGCTTTGACGATCTGGCTACGCAAGGAATGATATCTGGTAAATCAGATCTGCCCTCGAGATGCCGCCCCTAAAATCTTACTGAAAACGATTGTGTCGTCGCGACATCTATGACATGGCGCCTGCGACGATAGTGGCAATCGCTGGGAGAACCGGATGAATCCTCTGGGAAAAGACAGTCTTGCGGGTACACGCCAGCGGACTGCATCAATCGACAGCAGGTCATCCTCCGAATATTGGTGGGTACCCGGGAGCCTGGCGATATATTTCATCGTCCAGGCAGCCATCCGCATCGCCATCTCCAGCTCGGTGCGGATCGACGAAGCACAGCAGTTCCTCGTCGGCCAATGGCTCGCCTGGGGCTATGACGCCCAACCGCCGCTCTACAACTGGATTCAATACGGCATCTTCGAAATTTTCGGCACGAGTGTCGCATCGCTCGTCATCGTGAAGAACCTCCTGCTTTTCCTCGTCTATCTCGCCTATTACGAGCTTCTGAGGCTGCTCGTAGCCGACAAAAGGCTGGCGGCGGTCGGAACGCTATCGCTTCTGACGATGCCGCAGATGTTCTGGCAGGCGCAGAGAGACCTGACGCATACGGTCGGCACCCTGCTTGCGGTGCTCATGTTGATCTATTTCGTGGTAGTCACCATTCGTCGCCCGACGATTATCTCCTACGCGCTGATCGGCCTTTGGGGCGGGCTTGGCATGCTGACGAAGTACAATTTCGCTCTGGTGATTGGCAGCGTCCTCGTCGCGACCTTCTTTCATCCGATCGGGCGAAAAAGGCTCCTGGACTGGCGCCTCCTGCTGACGCTTGCAATCGCCGCTCTCGTGTTCCTGCCGCACGCGATATGGATGGTGTCCAACATGGATCGGGTCCTGACGACGACGGTCCAAACCATGTCGGAGCAAGGCGCCGGCGGAAAGCTTTCCGATATCGGTTTCGGACTTCTGGAGCTGATAAAGACGAGCGTCGCCATCATCGCTCCCACCAGCGTGATCTTTCTGTTGTTCTTCCGTCAATCATTCCTGCGTTCGCTGCGGGCCAGAAGCCAATGGAGCGATTTCGTCGGAAGGATACTTTTAAGCACGGTTGCGATCCTGCTGGTCTTGATACTGATGATAACGCTCACGGAGTTTCGCGACCGCTGGCTGCTCCCCTTCCTGTTTCTGCTGCCGGTCTACTTCTGTCTGAAACTCGATGCCGCGGGACAGCAGAGCCAGGCCGATATAAAGAAATTCCTTTATGTACCCATCGTCATGATGATTGCGCTGCCTCTCATCATAGCCGGAGGTGTTCTTTTTGCGCGGTTTTTTCATTCTTATGAGCATCTGAACGCGCCTTATGCCACCTTCGTGGACAGAGTCGTTACCGCGGAAGGAAAACAACCCTCGGCGGTCGTGACGACGACCTGGCTGAAGGCCGGCAACCTCCGGGTAAACATGCCGCACACATCGGTCATATCCACGGAATATCCTGCGTCGGATCTCAGCCGGCAGGTCATAGGAGATGGACCGGTCCTGTTGGTCTGGAACGAACGGGACGGGCATCAATCAACCATGCCGAACGCACTGAACCTATGGCTCACATCGAAATTCGGAACGGCGGCAGAACTGCCGCAGCAGCAGGACATTGCCCTTCCCTATTACTACGGGAAGGAGCCGGATCGTTATCACTTTGGTTATGCGTGGTATTATCCCAAACCGAACTGACGTGAGATTGCGCAGCTATTCGATCTCATCGGTGGATGAGACGATCGAGAAGCAGGAGACATCGACTGTGGGCTAGCGCTCCAGCGCACCCTTTCCGGCAAGAATATGATTGCGAAACTTCGCAATCCGGGCGGTCCGCGTTTCGGACTTCTTCACGGAGCCGAGGTTGATCACATAGCTTTTCTTTCGCCCCGGCGTCAGATCGTGGAAAGCCTCCGCCAGCTCGGGATCGGAATCCAGCGCCTCGACCAGCTCGTCGGGCAATTCGATTTCGCTCTGCTCTTTCAGCGGCGTGATGCCGGCCTCCGCATATCCCACCGCCTCCTGCAGATAGGCTCGGATGATGGGCTCCATCTTCACCACGGCATCATTGCTCACGAAACGGATCATATCGGGGTGACGGGTATTCTGCCCTTGCTTTTCGAGAATGCCCTCAGGGTCCTTCATCAGTGCCGCGTTGAAGAAAGTGAGCCGAAAATCGCCGCGAAAGGCGCCGATGATGACGATGTTGCGTCCCCCATGCATGTAACACGGATGCGCCCACTTCACCGTCTCGACGAGCCCCACCTCCAGACAGATTCGGCGCAGTTCGTTCAGACCGTCAATCCACAGCCTCGTCGAACAGTCCGGCGTCGCAAAGCGTTCGCAGCGTCCGCATCCCTTGATAAAGAAGTCCTCGATATCGGTAATCATGTCCTCATCCACTTCATATTCCGGCTATCTGCAGCATCCACACCGTCAGCTTGGTGAAAGCAAGCGGCCGGACATGCTCGCATGATTGTATTCCGAGCTTGCGAGCAATGGGTCTCACTTCACTTCCGCCAGCACCTGCTCCAGTCTTTCGAGGAACTGCCGCCATCCCGCCTTGGCACCTCCATAGGCCTGTTTCTGGTCCGGTCGGAAGCCGATCTGCTCCATGCGCAGATGGGTTCCCTTGTCCGTCTGCGCGAGCGTGAAGGTCACAACGCTCCTCAGATCGAAAGCCGGATCATCATGTGCGAAATTCCATCGATAAGACAGCCTGGCGTTCGGCTCGACGACGAGCACTTCGCAATCCAGAACGCCGCCCCAATCGCTGCGAAAGCTAAACCGATGTCCCGGTATAGGAACGAAGTCGTTCTTCATCAGCCACTCTGCCATCAGATGCGGCTGTGTGAGTGCACGCCAGACCTTTGCCGGCGAATGCGCAATTTCGCGCTCGACCACGACAGCGCGCACCTCACCCGATGCCGCCTTCATTGATCCATCCGATCGAGCAGGTCTTCGAGATCGTCGAACTTGTCTTCCCAGAAGCCGGCCATTTCGCTCGTCCAGTCACGCAACGGCGCAAGAGCGTTTCGTTGGGCGCTATAATGCGTCTGGCGTCCTTCGTGCCGGTCACGCACCAGCCCCGCCTGTTTCAGAACGGCGAGATGCTTTGAAACGCCCGGCTGGGAGACGCCGGCGTAGGCCGTAAGCGCAACGACGGTCTGATCGCCGTCACGGCACAATCGCTCGAATATCGCCCGCCGCGTCGGATCGGCGAGCGCTCGGAAAATAGGATCATGGGCATTTGCCATAGCGATTCATAACCCTTTGACTATTGATTAGATCAATAGCTGACGGGCTATGAATAAGTCAAGCGCCGACCGGCCACGCTGTTCTCAGGCGCTCGTGCCCAGCATGCGGAGGAAATCCACATCGTCGCCGATAAGGGCATCGACCAGCCGGTCCCTGACGCAGCCGCGGATCATCGGCAGCACGTCGCGGCCACCCTGCCAGAACATGGCAAGCTTTTCCGGCAATGGCAGGCTCAGACGCACGGCAATGCCGGCCTCCTGCAGCGCCTCGGCATCAGTACGATGAAAGCGGTTCAGTTCCAGTGAGACGCCATCGATGCCGCCGGCGCGCATCGAAGCGACCACGTCTACCGGACGATGGTGGAGGATCGCTTCCGTCTGCAGGCGCGGCTCGAGCTCCTTCACGCGCATCAGATCGATATGATCGAAGGAGGATATGGCGACATGGTCGAAAGCGTCGAGCTCTCGCAACGTGCCGATCATGATATCGATGAGGCGATCGGGACGTTCTGGCTCCTTCATTTCGATCGCAAGGCGGGTATCCGTTTGCTTGGCCCACAACAGGGTATCGGCAAGCGTCGGCACGCGGGTCCCGGCAAAGCACGGGTCGAATTTCGCCCCGGCATCAAGCGAAAGAATGTGCTGGAGATCATGATCTGCAACGAAGCCGAAGCCGCTGGTCGTCCGACCAAGCGTTCTGTCGTGGATCACGACGATCTGGTCGTCACGCGTCAGCATGAGGTCGATTTCGCACTCGTTGGCGCCTGCGTTCACACCCTCCTGGAAGGCGAGAATAGTGTTTTCCGGGAAGCGCCGGCTAAAGCCGCGGTGAGCGGCAATGCGGAGCGAACCATGACGAGCAGCGTGAAGGGGCAAAGGCAATGCAAGTCTCCTTGGAAGTCAAGTCTTTACGGGGGCAATCTAGTGAAGTGTCGGATCGAGAACGTCGCGCAGATAGTCGCCAATCAGGCTGATCGACAGCGACAGGATGAAGATCACGATGCCCGGCAGGATGGCGATCCACCACTCGGTCATCACATAGTCGCGGCCCGCGCCCACCATGCTGCCAAGGCTGACGAGCGGCGGCTGGATGCCGAGACCGAGAAAGCTCAGCGCCGATTCCTGCAAAAGGATCTCCGGCAGGACGATCGTCAGGTTGACGAGGACGACGGAGAGAATGTTGGGCAAGACGTGCAGGAGGGCGATGCGCCCTGTTCCTGCACCATTTCGTCTCAACGCCGCGACATAGCCCCGCTCCAGCTCCAGCCCGGCCATGGTCCGAACCAACCGCGCGTAACGCTCCCAGCCGTAGAGGCCGAGCAACGCCATGAACAGCCAGAGATTGTCACCGAAGAAGGCGAGAACGGCGAGCGCAATGATCAGGAACGGCATCGATGCCTGGAAATCGACGGCAACGCGGATCAGCATATCGGCAAATCCGCGGCCGAAAGCGGCAAGCAGCCCAAGCACCGTGCCGAGCGCCAGGCTGATCGCCGAAGCGCCGAGCGCGATCAATAGGCTGGTACGCAGGCCATAGAAGATGCGGCTTAGAATGTCACGGCCAAGTTCGTCGGTGCCGAGAATGTGCTTGAACGAGCCGCCAAACAGGATCGGCGGCGCCTTGCGGGCATGAAGATCGATCTGCGCAAAGCCGTGAGGCGCAAGCACATTGGCAAAGATCGCAACCGTGATGAAAGTCATGAGGATAATGGCGCAAATGGCCGTCATCAGATCGAACCGAAGCCTGGGCCGAAAAGATCGCTCCGATCTGGTTTTGGGGGAGGCATCGGCGCCGGTCGCTGCATTCGCCATGGCTTTTACCTTTCAAGGCGGCCGATCAGGCCGATGCGCGATGCCGCAGACGCGGATCGGCAAGAATATAGAGACAATCGATGAGGAGATTGGCCGTCACCATCGTCGCCGTGATGAGCAGGACGATGGTCTGCACGATGTTCAGATCGCGCTGCGCCACGGAGGAGACGAGAAAGCGGCCGACACCCGGCCAGGCGTAGACGCTCTCGACCACGGCCGCGCCGCCAATCATGCCACCAACAAGGAAGCCGAGCATGGTCAGAAGCGGCAGGGCCGCATTCGGCATGATATGCCGCCACAGAAGAGCACTTTCGCCGATGCGCTTGGCGCGCGCTGCCAATATGAAGCGCTGGCCCAGCACTTCCAGCACGCTCGAGCGAACGAAGCGAGCGATGATGCCGGCATTGTAAAGACCAATGACCAGAACGGGCATGACGAGATGCGCCATCGTCGATCCCCCGCCGCTCGGCAAGATCCGCAAGGAGACGGCGAAAAGCTGGATGAGCAGGATGGCGATCAGGAAGTTCGGAAGCGAATGCATCAGCACCGCAAGCGCCATGACGAAGCGATCGATCAGGCCGCCGCGGTTGCGCGCGGCCAGAATGCCGAAGGGCACGCCGGCGCCGAACGCCAATACGAGGGCAGCGCCCATCAATTCCAGCGTCGCCGGGACTTTCGACAGAACCAGCGTCAGAGCATCCTGCCCGTTCAGCAGCGATGTGCCGAAATCGCCGCGCAGGAGATGGCCGAGATAGGCGAAATACTGGATGTAGAGCGGCTGATCGAGACCCCATTGCTGCCGCATCAGCGCCACCACTTCCGGCGGCGTCTCGATGGGCAACAGCGAATGCAGCGGGTCGCCGCTGACACGCAGGATGACGAAGGTGAAGGTCATCGCCAGGAACAGCGTCACGAGTGCTCGCAGAAACGCCCGCAGGATGGATTGAAGCATTGCCTGTTCCTTCAGAGCGTTTCGAGCATCGCCGCTGCCTGCCGCGCTCTGCTGCGCCGACCGCGAGGAACGGCCGACAGGAGTTTTGCGGTATAGGGGTGGACCGGGTTTGCGAAGACTTCCTCCGTGGGACCGGTTTCCACGATCTGCCCCGCCTCCATGATTGCGACGCGATGCGAGACATGCCGGACCACCCGCACGTCATGGCTGATGAAAAGCAGCGACAGGCCGCGGGCTCGCTGCAATTCGAGCAGGAGATTGAGCACCTGCGCCTGCACGGAAACGTCGAGCGCCGAGACCGGCTCGTCGCACAGCAGGATTTGCGGTTCGACCACGAGGGCGCGGGCAATGGCGACGCGTTGGCGCTGGCCGCCGGAGAGCTGATGCGGAAATTTCTGCAAGGCGGAAACCGGCAGGCTGACAGCTTTAAACGCCTCCGCCGCGCGATCGAGCCGGCTTGCCGGATAGCCTATGCCGTGGATGGTGAGCGTTTCCACCATCTGATGACCAACGCTCCGACGCGGATCGAGCGCGCCCATCGTATCCTGCGAAATGACCTGCAGATGTTTTGCAAGGCCCCGCCGGTTCGGCTTCATCAGGTTTTTGAAAGGCTGACCGAACAGCGTGATTTCGCCTGATGTCGGCTCACGATCGCCGCAGAGCAGCGAGGCAAGCGTGGACTTGCCGCAACCGGACTCGCCGACGAGACCCAGTGTTTCGCCGGGCTTCAATTCCAGGCTCACATCCTTGATGGCATGAAATCCCTTCGCGCGCCCCGGCCAAAGGGAAAAGCCCGGCGCATAGGAAAACTGCAGATCGCGGGCGGCAAGTGCTGCACCGGCAATCGGCGCATCGGGTGGCATCTGCTTGTCAGACATTTTGGGAGCTCCATGGATTGAAGCAGGCAAGTGCCGCCGCACCGGCAATCAACGGCGGCACCGTCGTCGCGCAATTCGGCTCCGCGCGCGGACAACGGGGGGCGAAGGCGCAAGCCTGCGGCCGATCATCGTGCAATTTCAGCTCGCCGGGAATATCCGCAAGCCTCTCCAGCGGCCTGCCACGTCCGGGCATGGCCTCGAGCAACAGCCGCGTGTAGGGATGGCGCGGATTGTCGTAGAGATCGTCCGTGCGATTGATCTCGACCAGCGACCCCGCATACATGACCGCGATACGGTCGCAGACCTCGGAGACGAGATCGAGATCGTGGCTGATGAAGATCATGGGGATGCCACGCTCGCGCACCGCCTTGACCAGGAGAGCGACGACCTGCGCCTGCACCGTCACGTCAAGCGCCGTCGTCGGCTCGTCGGCGATGATCAGTCGCGGCTGCATAGCAAGCGCCGTGGCAATCATCACGCGCTGGCACATGCCGCCGGAAAATTGCGCGGGATAGGCATTGTAGCGCGTCTCGGGTTGCGGAATGGCGACTTCCGCCAGAAGCCGGAGCGCTTCGTCGCTGGCTTCCTTCGCAGACATGCCGGCGCTGACAGCTGCCTCGGCGATCTGGGAGCCGATCGTGCGCACCGGATCGAGGCAGGAGACGGGCTCCTGAAAGATCAGCCCGATCGGCGGCAGCTTTACCCGCGACCGCGGGCCGAGCTCGGCCGCATCATACATGGCGTCCTGGAAAGAGATATAGCCCGTGGCAGTGGCACCCGGCCCGAGAAGACCCGCAAGCGCCAGGCAGGTGAGGCTCTTTCCCGAACCGCTCTCGCCGACGATGCCAAGGATTTCGCCCTCGGCAAGGTCAAAGGAGACATTATTGACTGGATGAAACCGGCCGGCGCCCGTTCTGAACGAGACACTCAAATTGTCGATCGAAAGAACGGGCGTCACCATTACCAGCCGCTCAGCTCTTCTGCTCTTCGAAAGAGAGGCTGCCGGCGCCGAGATCCATCTGGAAGGCCGGCAGGGGCTGCCACTTGATGCCCTTGCGAATGCCGAAGAAGACGGCATTCTGATGCAGGACCGTCTCGCCCGGGTCTTCCCATTCGATCAGATGCAGCATGTCGCGGAAGATCTTGGCGCGGTCGGCCGGATCGACCGCCTGCTCCATCTTGGCGCCCAGCGCATCGAAATCGGCATTTTGCCAGATCTTGAACGAGTTCAAGTTGCCGGCCGAGCTGAACTGCGTGAAGAACGAGATATAGGGATCGGGGACCTGGCCGGTGCTCGACCAGTTGCCCGTCGCGCGGGTTGGTGAGTTCTCAAACAGCTTGCCGGATTCGACGAACTTCATCTTGGCATTGACGCCGACAGCCTGCCACATGGCGACAACGGCCTGCGTAACCGGGTTTTCCGCGGTGTAATAATTGTTTTGCGAACGGACCTCGATTTCCTCGCCGTTGTAGCCGGCATCCTTCAGAAGCTGCATCGCCTGGTCCGGATCGTATTTATAGGCTGGGTAATCCTTGAGATAGACCGGACCGTAGAGCTCGAACTGCAGGCCGTTCGGCACCTTGGTGCGACCGTTCCAGATCGTGTCGACGATCGCTTGGCGATCGATGGCGAGGATGAGTGCCTGGCGAACGCGCGGGTCCTTCAGCGCCGGATTGTTCTTGTCAAAGAACAGAATGCGATTGTTCGGCACCGGACCGCCGACGATCTGGTGATCGGTACTCGCGGTGACGACCGAAAGCTGGTCCGGCGGCAGGTCCGTCGCAATGTCGTAGTCGCCGGCAAGCAAGCCCGCGATGCGTGAGGAAACCTCCGGCACGATGCGCAAGGTCACGCGTTTGGCAGCCGGTTTGCCGCGATAGGCCTGATCGTGAGCGGCGAGAACGACACTCTCATTGGCCGTATAACTTTCGACCTTATAGGGCCCGGCGCCGACCGGCTTCTGCCGCCAGGTCGTCCAATTGCCGCCATTCTTCTGCCAGGCGTCCTTGCTGATGACAACGGCTGCATAGGATGCGAGGCGCTGCAGGAAGATCGGGTCCTGGAACTTGGTGACGAAGCGGACCGTCAGCGGATCGACCACTTCGACATGGTCGAGGCTGGTGAAATTGGTGCGATAGGTGGGATAGCCCGGCGCGTCCTTGTTCAAGAGCCGCTCGGGCCCGAAGGAGAAGGCGACATCCTCGGCGGTCATCTCGCGGCCATCATGGAAGATCACGCCGGGGCGCAGCTTCATTTCGAGTACGGTCGGAGAAATCCAGGTCCAGGACGTCGCGAGATTGGGCTTCACCGAGAAATCGCCACGCATGTCGAGCGCAAGCACCGTCTCGTGGATGGAAAAATTGTTGCGGAAGGCGACGTTGCTGGCGGCATCGACGGGCTCCTGCGACACCGGATTCATCTGAACGGCGATACGGAGTTCAGGCCTTTTGTCGGTGCTGTCATCGGCCGAGGCCGACAATGCCGGAACAAAAGCCGAGAGGCTGGCCGCGGCTCCCATCAGAAGCGTCGTGCGGCGGGTAACCGGGCTATTGAAGCCGGTGGGCAGGTAATCGGACATCGGCACACTTCCTGTTAAAGCAACTTATAAATCGCTGCACAAACGTTTGCGCATATTGAAAACAACCACTTGCGTTCAAGACTGTCTTTTCTTTTACGCAAGGGAAAGTGGCCGCAAGCTAGGCGAGCTCGATGACGCACGTATGACAAGTTCGGGGGTAACGAACCGTATTGGCCGCTTTGCAACGCGTGCGTCCATCGGAAGGTTCGATAGCTCAACCAGAAGATCGAGCGAGGCTTCGCATAGCGCATCCGTCGGCTGCGCGACCGTCGTCAGCGGCGGAGCCCAATAGGCGGTGTCAGGCACGTTGTCATAGCCGACGACGGAAATATCTGCGGGAATTTGCAGGCCGAGATCGCGCAGGAAGGCGACGACCTCGATGGCAAGGCCGTCACTGCCGCAAATCAGAGCCGTCGGGCGTTCCGGCGATGCCAGAAGATCGGCAAGGAGCTTGCGGTCGTGCTCGCCCTTCTCAAAGGAAATGATGTCACCGGCGACCAAGCCAGCACTGCCGGCAACCGCGTCCTGGAAAATCGACATCCGATCGCGAAGCGCGCTGCGGCTGACGCGATAGACGAAGGAAATGCGGCGGTGTCCGAGCTCCACAAGGTGATCGAACAGCAGTCTTATGCCTTGTCGATCGTCGGTGAGAACTGCGGGAAGCGGCCCTGTCAGCCCTGCGCCAAGCGTCACATGCGCTTTGCCCATAAGATCGAGATGATCGCAGAGCGCTTGTTGGCCAGGAAGGTCGCTGACCATGATGACGCCATCGAAGAAATCCTGCTGAAACAGGCGCAGCTGGCCGGCGATCTCGCCGGCCTCTCCTTTGGCCTGTGCGACCAGCAGCTCCACGCCCCGCCGCTGCGCCACAGCCTGAAGACGGCTTGTCAAATGCGGCTGATAGTGGCCCGACAGGCTGTTGACGATCGCCCCGAACACACCGGTCCTGTGTGTTCTGAGCGACGTTGCCAGACGGTTGACAACATAGCCGAGGCTGCTCGCCGCCGCCCTGACACGATCCTGCGTCTCCAAGCTGATGCGGCTATCGACCTGACCATTCAGGACGCGCGATACCGTCGTAGCCGACACGCCAGCCAGCCGGGCGACGTCGAGAATGCCGATTCTCTTTGGTGCTTTCATACTGGCTGCCGAAACTCCTCCCTTCGTGCCGGACCCGGCGCCGAGGGTTCCGAACTCTTGCCTTACTTCATTCAAGACGCAAGCTTACATTGCGGTTTCAGTGAGATTTTCAGAAGCGGCCGTGAACATGAAGCCGGGCTTGTTAAAGCTCATTGAAATCCAGATTTTTTGAGGGCTCTTCCTTGGCACCATGCAAGATCATGATCATTCGCCATGCCGAACGTCCGATAGACGGCGGCAAGGACCAAGGCGTCCGGCTCGACGGGACGCCGAACGAGAACTTTCTGACCGTGAGGGGATGGCAGCGGGCAGGCGCCTTGGTTCGCCTGTTCTGCCCGCTTGGCAAGAGCGGCACCCAAGGCACTATCGAACGGCCGACCTCACTCTATGCGGCGCATCCCGACGACAAGCATCGCAGCCACCGCACCCGATCGACCCTTCAGCCACTGGCTGACCTGACGGGGCTCACCGTCAATATCGATCACGCACGCAGCGAAGAACCGGAACTGGCAAAGGCCGTCCTGGATCAAACGGGTGTGGTGCTCATTGCCTGGGAGCACAAGGCAATTCATGAGATCGTCACGGCCTTGACGCAAAGTGCGATAAACGCGCCCGTTTGGCCCGACGATCGATTCGACATGATCTTCGTGCTGACGCCGGATCCGGCCTGGCATCTCCTCCAAGTGCCACAGCAGGTTCTGGCGGGCGATCAGGCAAGCATTTTCCAGCCCCAAAAATGAAGGCCCCGCTCATGACACGTGAACGCCGCAAACCCAAGAATGCCAAGCGCACCTACGGAGTCCTGGTCGGCAGGGTCGCCGATGGCACGATGAAGCCGTCGGGATCTTCGCCACATTATGAGATCTGGGTCAAAGCAAACGACGAGGATTTCCGGATTGCCGTCAATGTCCAATCCGTTGATGGCAGCGAGGTGCTGGTTCATTACGATCCGGATTTCAAGGACAATAGCGGCCACGATATTGCCGGGCTTGCCCAAGGCCCGGCAGGCTTCAAGGCCTTGCAGACCGGACCGGATGGCGAAGGTCTGGACTATATTCGTGACACGCTTTTTCCGATCGATGACATGACCGCTATTCCGGCGGAAGGTACTCAGCTGTCGCTGGCCAACATGCTCGACGGGCAGATCGAGCGCGCGAAGGCGGATGCGAGCGCTGTCATCGTCGCCTTTGGAGAATATTTTCAGGATCAGGGAAGTGACGAAACATTTCATTTCAGCCCGGAGCGCGGCGTGCACGATATCCACTTCATGCAAGGCAACTCCGGCAGTTTCGCCGACGACAACCGTGTCCATGGCGATGGCGGGCTGTTCATCCGATTTATCGGCGGAGAGACCATAGCCTTATTCGTGCGCTTCAGCGTCCAGGCGCTCAAGACCGACGACCAGACCGGCGCACCGCTTGCCTGACACCCCCGACCAAGGCTTAGCGGCGCCAGGGTATCGGCGTAAATCCGATACGGCACCGCAGTGAGAGGAACAGAAGCAACCATCCAGGGAGAGGTACAATGAACATAAGTCTGATCGTGCATCCCGGTGTCGATAGTGCTCTTATCGCCTGGCGCAGCGACTTCATCGGCCAGTGCCGTGGCTTTGCTTTGCGGCGGAAGATCAAGCGGGCGGCCGGAAGCCCGCAAAGCCCGAATACGGTCTCCGATGTCGACGCCGATGGCTATCATGAGGAGATCGTTGCGAGCTGGGTCGGCTTTGCCGACGGGCCGTCTGTCGAGGAAGGCACCCGCAAGCCGACGACGGAATGGCCGATCCAGAAATATCTCTGGTCCGATTTCGCCGTCAATCCGGGCGATATCGTCGCCTACAAGGTCTCCGCCATGATCGGACCCGAGACGGCATTGCAGGAATCGGCCGATCACGTATCGGACTGGAGCGACGCCATGCAGATCGGAGCCGAAACCAGCGGCCATGTCAGCTGCTATTTCAACCGGGGCATCGTCGCCAGTCAGTGGCTTGCGCGCGTGTTGCCCGAAGAGGCCCCCACCACCAAACTCAAGAAGGCAATTGCCAACCCGGAAGACCCGATCCGCCGATTTCTAGCAGGGCCGATCCGCGACAAGTTGGTATCGCTCCTCAATGATATCAGGTCGAACAGCGGTCATATCTATGCGGCCCTGTTCGAGCTGGACGATCCAGAACTCATACCACTGCTGCAGGGGTTCAAGAAACGCGCCCATATCGTGCTCGGCAATGGCAGCGTCAAGAAAAAGGGGGAGGACGAAAACGAGGACGCCCGATCCGATCTATCCGTCTGCGATGTCAAGGATCGCATGAGCGCGCCGCGGGCACTCGCACATAATAAATTCCTGGTCATCTGCGGCGCCGACAAGTCGCCCCTAGCCGTATGGACCGGCAGTACCAACTGGACGATGACCGGCCTTTGCACCCAGGCCAACAATGCGCTTCTAATCGACAACCCGGCTGTCGCGCAATTCTATCTCGACCAGTGGAAAACGCTTGCCGCCGACGGCAACGATTCGCCGCCCGCCCTCTATCAAAGCAATGCCGAGCCCAGAACAACGTCCAAGGCCAGGAATACGACGGTCTGGTTCACGCCCATGCGCGAAGGGCTCGACCTCGAACAGGCAGGCGAGCTGATCCGCGGCGCCCAGCAGGGTATCCTGTTTGCCATGTTCAATCCGGGTCCTCGCGGTACGCTTCTCAACGACATCATCGAGCTTGCCTCTCCGTCGAGCCCTTCGTTCAAGCCCGATCTCTACATCCAGGGCGTGGTCAACCAGAACCCCGGCACGGCAAAGAACCCGGTCGTGCTGTTCAACAGAGGTGAACGGATCGATGCCAATGCCGATGTCGTCCTGCCCGCGGCTATCCCCGGCCGTTTTGCCTATTGGCAGAAGGAGGTTCTGAAGCTGCCGACGGCCCACGCCATGGTCCACAGCAAGGTGGTTATCGTCGATCCATATGGTCCCAATCCCGTCGTCATGACGGGCTCCCACAATATGGGTCCGAAGGCGAGCGGCGTGAACGACGAGAACTTGGTAATCATCACCGGCAATGGCGATCTTGCCAGCCAATATGCCGGCAAGATCATGGAAATCTACGCCCAGTATCGTTGGCGGCAATCCGTTCAGAAACAGGGCGGCGCGCCGAAGTGGACCGGTCTTGCCGATGATGACAACTGGCAGATCAAATCGCCGGACCAGCCCTATGACAAGCGTCGCATACGCGAGCTCAACTTCTGGTTCGGCAAAAATGACAACACCTGACATCTGACGGGCATCAACCCTGGGTCGCGGCAAAGCCACTGCGATCCTGATTGCGGGCATGGCTCGGCTTACTCGTGCATGTGTAATGCCGACGCAATCTTCGGCTTCTAGTGGCTTGGCAACAATCTGGATTTCCGAATGTTGCCTCGCTACTCTCTTCCCAGGCTTCTCCTTATCGGCGCTTTGGCGCTTACGGCGTGGGCTTTCGTCGTCGTCAAATCCCATATGGACGGATCAAGCGAGATGGTTGGTCAATATCACCGGCCGCTCGCTGGCGTGCTTCGTCGCATACCCGAACGGCAGTTCATTGCAGGACATGAGATTGCCAGCAATGACGTGCCGCTCCGCTTCGGTCGCGGGTTCCGCCAGGCCTCCTCTCCACACGGCGATGGCAGCTCGCCCGCAACGCCTGGCTATTTCGAAAGAGCGCGGATCCTTCTATACCTTCTGCGTTCGCGCCACTGGCGAAAAGCGGCTCCTAACGAACCTTCGCAAGCCGACTGCCGAACATGAATAATCCCCGTTTGCCCTCCCTCGCCGCCAGGGCTTCCAGCCGTCCATTCGGGTAGGTTAAATAAACCTCTGGTAGATGCTATGACGTATTCTACCGGCTTGGATGCCACCCCCGAGCCGGCCATTGCAGCGTCCGACGAGACTGCATGCCCTCGCAGTGTCGTCGGACACCCTCCCTTGAAAGAGCGGTTAATTCGACCGGTTCATGCCGCCCGTCCCGCTTTACGGCCGGAGAAAATGCATCCTCCCAGGAACGTGCCCTCCAGCGCATTGTAGCCGTGATATCCACCGCCGCCGAAGCCTGCGGCCTCGCCGCAGGCATACAGCCCCGGGATGAGTGCACCATTCCGCCCGAGCGCCTGGCTATTCAGATCGGTTTCGAGACCGCCCAGAGATTTTCGCGTGAGGATGTTGAGGCGCACGGCAATCAGTGGGCCGGCCTTTGCATCCAATATGCGATGGGGTGGGGCAGTGCGCATGAAGCGATCGCCGAGATAGCCGCGCGCCTGTCTCAACGCGACGATCTGGGCATCTTTGGCAAAGGGATTGTCCAACTCGCGATCACGGGCTTCGATCTGGGTGCGCAGATGGGCAAGATCAAGCGGGTGGTCGCCGATACGGTTCATGCCGGCGACCAGCTCTTCCAGCGTTTCGGCAACGATGAAATCCTTACCCTTCGCCTTGAATGCTTCCACCGGCGGGGGAGCCGACCGGCCAAGACGGCTGCGCAGAAGGAGCCCGATATCGCGTCCCGTAAGATCCGGATTCTGTTCGGAGCCCGAAAGGGCAAACTCCTTCTTGACGATCTTCTGCGTGGTGACGAACCAGCTGTAACTATGGCCGAGCTTGCAGATGTGCTCCAACGTAGCAAGACTGTCGAAGCCCGGCAGGCAAGGCGCGGGCATGCGATTGCCATCGGCGTCGAACCAGAGCGAGGACGGCCCCGGGAGGATGCGGATGCCGTGGTTCGGCCAGATCGGGTCCCAGTTGGCAATGCCTTCGGTATAGTGCCACATCCTGTCGCCGTTGATCGGTCGCGCACCAGCTGCCTCGGCATGGCCGATCATCAAGCCATCCACGTGATGGGGCACGCCGCTCAGCATCCGTTCAGGAGGCGAGCCGAGACGGTCGATCGGCCATGCGCGGCGAACCAGTTCCGGATTGCCGCCGATGCCGCCGCTCGCCACGATCACGGCGCCGTCGATGCGGAAGTCGCCGACGACATCACGGTTCGATTGCTGACCGCGCAGGATGTTGTCCTCGGCGAGGATCTCGCCCTCCACGCCGAAAATGCCGTCTTCATCACCGACCAATCGCGTCACGCGCCGCCGGAACAAGAGCTCGAGCTTGCCGTCCTTCTCCGCCGCCAGCACTCGCTTCACGAAAGGATCGAGTACGCCGGGACCCGTGCCCCAGGTGACATGGAAGCGCGGCACGGAATTGCCGTGCCCGTCGGCAAGGCCTCCGCCGCGTTCTGCCCAGCCGACAACGGGAAACCAGCGCATGCCGAGCCCATGCAGCCAGCTACGCATCTCGCCGGCGGCGAAATTGAGGTAGGCCTCTGCCCAGGCACGCGGCCAGAAGTCTTCCGGTCGGTCGAAGGCCGCCGCGCCCAACCAATCTTGGCGGGCGAGATCGAGACTGTCGCGAATGCGCATCCGCCGTTGTTCCGGCGTATCGATCATGAACAGCCCGCCAAGCGACCAGGAGGCCTGTCCGCCGAGACTTGCCCGAGGCTCCTGATCGACAAGGATCACCCGTTTCCCGCGCTCTAGCAGCTCACAAGCCGCAACAAGGCCTGACAAGCCTGTTCCAACGATCACCACATCAGCATGACTGCTCATCCGTCCCTCCCTCAGCGAATAGCATATTCAATTGGAGAGCTTAGTGAAGCTTACGTAAAAGTAAAACGAATACCAGAGCTGACGACCATCCAGAATCGATCCACCAAGCCTGCATTTCGTCTCCACGAAACCTGCACGATGTTCATGTTGTCTTCCGACACTGATAGCGATCAATCGCTCTTTTTGTTGATGCCGTTGCCGCTGTCGACACGAAAGGAACCCTCAGCAGGGACGGGCTTTCGAGCGAACGGAGATAGCGACGAGCGGCATCGGCAGCCTCTCAAGGGAAACATCATGTACAAACAGAAGTCGCCCACGCTTATCGATTGGCTTTTCATTTTGGCGCGTCTGGCACCGATCATCATGGTCTACCTGTGGCCGACATTCCTTCGTTTCATTCTAGGCACTGTCTTTTTTGTCGCGCTCGCCGCGCTGATGTATCATTTGGTTGACGTGGAACCGAACTTTTCGGCGCACGACTCTTCTCAACAAGTGGCTCCACTTACTCGCGAGCGGTAATCTTTACGTTCGGAGCAGAGAACTCTCCCCGTTGTCGAGCCAGGATGCGTCCCTTCGGACAACGAAAGCCTGGTCTTACAATTGACTGGGAGAAGGAAATCACGACAGAGTGCATCTCCACCGCCTTCTCCATCGCATCGGCTTGCCTGACATCGGAAAAGGCACACCCGATTGCTTAACAGGAGAGGAGCAGCAGCCATGGGCAAGCTTCCCGACATGACGAAACACCGCGGCTTTCCTTCAGGAATGCCGGGCACGGGCGTGCAATTCACCATTCGCCGCGCAAACCCGAAAGGCGTGACGCCGATCAAAAAGCTGCCGCGCCGCGCGCGGCCGGGAACGCAGGAACACCGGATCGACGCCGCATTCCTGCATGCGCTCTGGCACTATTTCGGTGCAGAACCCTTCGAGCGCGGCAATCTCGACGCCGCTCGCCTGAACCTGCTTTTTGAGCGCGAGGTGCTGCCCGCAGACAAGGATTTCGATCCGGTCTCCTATGAAGCCATGCTCGTCATCAACGAGAAAGTGGCACGCGAGAGCTTCCCCGAAGCATTCGAAGATGTGATGGAGGTCTGACGCCACGCGGAAGCGCACAGCCCGCCTGAACGGGCGGCAACGGAAGTGCTGCGCCGCAGAGCCATGTCGATAAGGATAGCATGCGGCCCTATGCCCGGTTGCCTCCGGGCTGGAGCGCGCTAACTTACGGTAGTCGACACTCTTCATTTGAGGCTGACATGCCCGACGATGTCTTGCTGACATTCAATGCCGGCTCCTCGACCTTGAAAATCGGGGTCTTCGAGCTGACGGCAAAGGAACCGAGAAATGTCGGCCGCGGCAAGATCGATTTCGATCAAAGCCCATTGATGCTCCGCTATTCCATAGGTCAGGATCGATACGAGAAGGCGATCCGGGGCGATAATAGCGGGCAGTTCGTCTCCGTCATATCCGAAACGCTGGATCATTTGCTGGCCCACCTTCCCGGCAGGCTCCGGGCGGTTGCCCATCGTGTCGTCCACGGCGGCATGGTGTTTCAAGAGGCTATCCTCTTGGATGACGCTGCGATCGAGCGGATCGAGAAGCTCGTTCCCCTAGCGCCCCTGCACCAGCCCCAAGCCCTGCGCGCCATTCGGTCGATGAAAACGCTGCGTCCGGACGTTCTTCAGACCGCCTCCTTCGACACGGCCTTTCATTCGTCGCAAGCCGACGCCGTGCGACGGCTGGCGATACCGCGCGCCATGCATGACGACGGAGTGCGCCGCTACGGCTTTCACGGGCTCTCTTACAAATACATCGTCGCGAAGCTTCGAGAGATCGATCGGCAAGCGGTGAAGGGCAAGGTCGTCGCCTGCCATCTCGGCAGCGGCGCCAGCCTCTGCGCGATGGAAAACGGCTTCAGCCGCGATACGAGCATGGGGTTTTCGGCACTCGACGGCATCCCGATGGCGACGCGTCCCGGCTGGCTGGATTCAGGCGCCCTGCTCTACCTCATGAGGACGGGAATGCCGCAACCCGAACGGATCGAGGATTTCCTCTACCATGAATGCGGCCTGCTCGGCGTCTCAGGCATCAGCGGCGATACACGGGCTCTGCTCGATGACAAGAGCCCGGAAGCGGCCGAGGCCATAGATCTGTTCTGCCTGCGCATATCGGGCGAGATCGGGCGGCTATGCGCGACGATCGGCGGTCTCGATGCCATCGTCTTCACCGCCGGCATCGGCGAGAACCAGCCGCAGATCAGGACCCGCGTCGCACAAAGGTTGCAGTGGTTGGGTATCGAGATTGATGAAAATGCAAACAGCAGCAATTTGACCTCGATCAAGGCGACATCCAGCCTCGTAAAGCTATTCGTGATCCCGACCGACGAGGAGCGGGTGATCGCTGAAGAGGCCGCTGCCCTGATCGCTTGACGAAAACGAGGAGACGCAGATGAATGCCGTTGCCACACCGCTTTCGCCCGAAGAACTCTTCCTGATCGACCGCTACTGGAAAGCGGCCAACTATCTGTCGGTGGGCCAGATCTATCTGATGGCCAATCCGCTGCTGCGCGAACCGCTGAAGCCTGAGCATATCAAACCGAGACTGCTCGGCCACTGGGGCACGACGCCGGGATTGAACTTCATCTATGCGCATCTCAACCGCATCATCAAGGCGCGCGATCTCGATGTCATCTATATATGCGGCCCCGGACATGGTGGCCCCGGCATGGTCGCCAATACCTACCTCGAGGGCACTTACAGCGAAATCTATCCGGACATTTCCGAAACTGCGGAAGGGATGCAAAGGCTGTTCAAGCAGTTTTCCTTCCCCGGCGGCATTCCGAGCCACGCCGCACCGGAAACGCCCGGTTCCATCCATGAGGGCGGCGAGCTCGGCTATGCGCTGGTGCATGCCTATGGCGCCGCTTTCGACAATCCCGATCTGATCGTTGCCTGCGTGGTCGGCGATGGCGAGGCCGAAACCGGACCTCTGGCGGCAAGCTGGCATTCCAACAAGTTCCTCAATCCGGCGCGGGACGGCGCAGTCCTGCCGATCCTCCATCTCAACGGCTACAAGATCGCCAATCCGACGATCCTCGACCGGGCAAGTGACGACGATCTGCGCAAGCTGTTCTGGGGCTATGGCTATGAGCCCTTCTTTGTCGAGGGACATGAACCTCCCACCATGCATCAGGCGATGGCCAGCACGTTTGACCAGGTGTTCGACCGCATCCGCGACATACAAAGAAACGCAAGCGAAAAGACCTCGTCCGAAGGGGCGCCGCGCTGGCCCATGATCGTGCTGCGAAGCCCGAAGGGTTGGACCGGCCCCAAGCAGGTCGATGGCAAGAAGGTCGAAGGCTTCTGGCGCGCGCATCAGGTGCCGGTTGCCAATTGCCGCGGCGACGAGGCACACCGCAAGATCCTGGAAGACTGGATGCGCAGCTATGATCCGGACGACCTCTTCGATCACGAAGGGCGGCTGAAGGCCGAGCTGCAGACGCTTGCGCCTCGGGGCAAAAGGCGCATGGGCGCCAATCCGCATGCCAATGGCGGCCTGCTGCGCCAGGAGCTTCTGGTTCCCCCCATCGAGGACTATGCCATTGAGATCGGCGAGCGCGGCAGCAAGCAGGTGCAGTCCACCGAAATCCTGGGGCACTACTTGCGCGACACGCTGAAGCTCAATGCTGCCAAGCAGAATTTCCGCATCTTCGGTCCCGACGAGACGGAATCGAACCGGCTCGGCAGCGTCTTCGAAGCCACGGATCGGGTCTGGATGGAGGCGATCGAGGATTACGACGTTCATCTGTCCCGCGACGGGCGGGTGATGGAGGTGCTCAGCGAACATCTATGTCAGGGCTGGCTGGAAGGATATCTGCTCACGGGTCGGCATGGGCTTTTTTCGTGCTATGAAGCCTTCATCCATATCGTCGATTCCATGTTCAACCAGCATGCCAAATGGCTGAAGGTTTCGCGCGAATTGTCGTGGCGCAAACCGATTTCGTCGCTGAACTATCTGTTGACCTCGCATGTCTGGCGGCAGGACCATAACGGCTTTTCCCACCAGGATCCGGGCTTTGTCGATCTCGTCGCCAATAAGAAGGCCGATATCGTGCGCATCTATCTGCCGCCGGATGCCAATACGCTGCTGTGGGTCGGCGATCACTGCCTCAGGACCTACGACCGGATCAACGTCATCGTTGCCGGCAAGCAGCCGGAATCGCAATGGCTCAGCATCGACGAAGCGGCCACCCATTGTAAGGCCGGCGTCGGTATCTGGGATTGGGCGAGCTATGAGGACAACACGATCGCCCCCGATGTCGTGATGGCCTGCGCAGGTGATGTCCCCACCATGGAGACGCTCGCCGCCGTCATGCTGCTGCACGAGGCGATCCCCGATCTCAAGATCCGCACGGTCAACGTCGTCGATCTCCTAGCTCTGCAGGACCCGCAACAGCATCCGCACGGCCTTGATCATCAGGCATTCGACCAGATCTTCACCACCGACAAGCCGGTGATCTTCGCCTATCATGGCTATCCCTACCTGATCCACCGGCTAACCTATCGACGGACAAACCACGACAACATCCATGTTCGCGGCTTTATCGAGGAGGGTACGACAACCACGCCATTCGACATGACCGTGCTGAACGAGCTAGACCGCTATCACCTCGCCTTGGAGGCGATCAACCGCGTTCCCGGCCTGTCGGAAAAAGTGCCGGAGGTCGTGGATAGCCTGAAGGCAAAGCTCGGCAAACACCACGATTATGTCCGCCGGCACGGCGAGGACATGCCGGAAGTTCGCGACTGGCGGTGGAAACGATAGAACTGGACTGACGTCAACAACAAGCCGGAAATACCGCCCTGCAGCGGCCAGCCCTCAGGATTTGGACGCGTGCTGAGGCTTTCCCTTTTGCTTGGTTGAGGCCATGTCATGAAGCTCCTTCTCGCTCATGGAGTCGACCATGCTTTTCGACGCACCCTTCAGTTCGCTCTTCTTTCTTTCGCCGCGTTTGGCGGCGAGCGCCGCACCGGCGGCCATTTGCTGTGATTTCGACTTTGCTGGCATGATGATGTCTCCTTCGGATTAGGTTGAAATTCTGCCGGCTTACCCGGCGAAACGCACCAGCAGGATCACGAGGACTACGGCGGCAAGCCCGCCGATAAACACCAGACGCTGCCAACGTCGCTTCAGGATGATTTCGCCTTGGCGTGCATCTTCCGCAGAAAACGTGCGCGATTCCTGTTTGTGCGGACTGTCTTGGTCTCTTCTGCTCATTGCAACCATCCCTCGACGGCAGGAACCGCCGATCGTGTCTGCTTGCAAAGCGCGGCTTACGATTGGTAGCTGCCAGTAAGGCTTGCCTCTGCAAGCATGTGTTTCTTCACCTTCTGCCACATGGCTTCCGCCCCGGCGGCTTCGGGAAGCGTCATCCGCGGTACATCGAGCGC
Source organism: Hyphomicrobiales bacterium (assembly GCA_900472485.1). Taxonomy (GTDB): domain Bacteria; phylum Pseudomonadota; class Alphaproteobacteria; order Rhizobiales; family Rhizobiaceae; genus Rhizobium. Next base: position 123,634 of record UCII01000002.1, on the reverse strand, counting down.
GGCAAGCCGGAAAACGTACCGATGCGGCGGATCGCCTGCCGGAGGACGCGGACCGTCGTAACGGGCATTGCCGAAATCATTCTTATAGAAGCGCAACGCCTGCTCCTGCATCGCATCCACGTTCTCGACCAAGCCACTCCATTCCGCCGGAATATTGGCGATGCCGCAATGGCGGAATGTTCCCGCCGGCGCATCCGGATCCTCGATGATCAAGGCGAAGCTTTGGGTCCCTTTGGGAGCGCCGCCCCAGGCAAGCGGCGGGAATATGTTTTCCCCATCCAACGCGTATTTGCTCGGTATCGGCGCATTCTCAGCAAAGGCCTTGCTGATCAACGTCAAAGCCATTCGATCCTCCTCTCGCTGTCATGGATTCATGAGCCTGTGAAGTTCTGAACTTAAGGTGGAACACATCAGAATCATTATTGTTCCCCATAGGGAACATTCGCACTCATCCGCAGTTGTGGGAGCGTCCATGAAGGAGGAAAAAATGACGGACGAACGGTTCGAGTGGATCAGCAAGAGGGCCTACGCCATCTGGGAAGCAGCCGGCCGCCCCTGGGGCTGCAGCCACCATCACTGGGAACAGGCGGCCAAGGAGCGCGAGATCATGGAGAGAACGCGAGCCTCCGCCGACGGCGAAGAGGTGCTCGCGAGATTTCGACGGACGACTGTAATACGTCCATCCGCGAACGATGCTCAGGAGAGCGGGGAAGATACGCTCTCCGACGACAGACGTGTCGGATAACTTCCAGTCATCGGCAGTTCCAGAGCCGTTCCGTTCCCATATCCGGTCCCCTCAAAGAGGAGCGGACATCCGCAGCGGACATTCATCCCCCAAATTTTGGAAGCCTGCGTGCTAATTCTGCGTTCCGTCGCGATTTGGTTGGGCCGGTGTGCTCTTCGTTCCCTGCTGATTGTTCTCCGTCCGATCGGTTGGAGCGGGTTGTGTGGATTGCCCTGCTGGCGGCGTATTATCTACCGTGCCTGTCTGCGGCTGCCCGCTGGAGGAACTTATGGTCGGCGCCGGATTCTGCGATTTGCCTGGTTCGATATAACGACCCCAGACTTCAACGCCGACCCATACGATTGCCGCCAGAACCAATGCCGTGATCAAGATGGTAGACAGATGGGTGCCACGCACGCCTTGGCGGGCCTCGGTCGCGGACAGGGGCTTCTTCGAGTCCTGGGGCTTTTTCGGTTCCTCGAATGCCATTGCAAGCCTCCATGTTTGCAAATTCCATATGGACCTAACCGGCACTTCGAAAGATGGTTCCATCGAGGAGCATCCGCGCTCAATCGGCATAAACGGAACAATGCGCAAATCCCGGCGTTAGCCTAATGAGGTTGCAGATCGTGCCAAGCGGACGCGATGGTGCTGAAGAATATGGAGATTTTTCCGCTTTCTCTCCATAGCCAACGAAATGGCAGTCGAGCTTCCTATCCATCCGATCTGCGGCCTTTCCAACCTTCGAGGAGATGGAAGACGGATCAGCCTTTGACGCTTTACCGTCTGATCTTCATCGCGGCCTGGCTGAATGCAAATCGTATAGCCCGTTCTGGTTGGCGCCTGGGCCGTGGGCGACGCTTGATCCTGGCAACCGAAAGGGAGCTGGATTTCATGAATATCGATGCCGCCCCGCGGAACACAAAATGACCAGGAGGGCAGCGTCTTTCGCAACGGAAAACTCCATCCGTCATGGAGGTGAACAATGGCAAGAATTATCGTCAGTGCGGCGCCGCCGAAGGAACTATCGGCGTCGACACCATCATTTCCACCGAGGCCTGAGTGGTCACGCCTTTCGAACAGCCGGAGCTTGGTGACCAAATGCGGGCGCTTCCTGCTGATAACGGCGGTAACGGCTGCCATGTCATCGAGTTTCGTGTTCGCACAGCAGCAACCGAACGACGATCGATGCAAGGCAGAGGATACCAACAGGCCGACTGACAACAAGCACGGGGAAAGCGGACAAACGTCAACCCCGGACGGCAACCCCAGCCAGAAGCTGTCCGACTGCGGCGGCGTCCTGAAACCACCGCCCGTTGGCGACAGTAAAATGGAAAAGCCCGCACCGCAGGTCGGCAACACGCCTGTCATCAAGCCCGGTGATCAGCCGAAAGAACAGCAGAACGGCCAACAGCCAGAGAAATAGTGCCGATCTTTCTTATGGCTTTGGCTCGGGTTGCTCTATGGGACCGTGCGTAACGGCCCCAGAGTCTCGATTATCGCTCGACGTAAACGGCTTGATGACGAGAATCGCCAGAATGGACGCGATCATGAAGCCGAAAATGAGGAGCAGCAGCATTCGCATGTCGAAGTCCTGATCCTATGAGGATTTGCGCACGGTAAGATTGCTGTCATGCCCGACTATGCCGCTGGCTTGCCGGGAGATCGCCTCGGCGCGCTGCTTGGCCTCGTGATTTTCGACGGATCCTTCGACAATGACGCGCCCGCGGCTGACGGTGACGAAGATGCTCGCTGTGTCGAGCAATCGATCAGCCCTCAGCCTGTCTTCGATCTCGGTACGAATTTCCCCATCGGTCCTTTCCTGTGCCAGCGCAGAGGACTTCGCTGGCAGGTCTTCGGAGACTCTGCCATCCCCGACCTTCCTTGAGGCGGAGATCGGTCTGATATCGGAAATCCTGACGGAAATTTCATCGGCCGTTTGCTTACGCTGAAGGTCGCATTCGGCTGAATCCTCGCAGCGCGCGTCATCGGTACCAGGCTCAGGCGGGATTTCCTCTGACGGATATTGCTTCGTTTCCTCGTCCGCAATATCCCCCGAGCCACCGGCTGCCTGATCAAGCGCCTGAAGGGTGCGCATATCGCCGCGATCCGGAGAAGCCTTTGCCATCGTCTGTTGTTTGGTTTCGGTCATGGTTTTCTCCCTTTCGATAAGGGACAAACTTTTACCCTTCCGGAATGTTCCGATCGGGGGCCTCTATCAAGTTCCAGTGGTCAGCATCTCCAAGGATACGACCTTGTGATGCTCTTGAAGGGATGTCAGCAGTTGAGCGCCGCCGCCATCCGGTCCTGCGTGCCGCCATCGCACCTCGTAGGAAATATGCGCAATGGCCTCGGTCGGACCCGTCGCCTTGCCGACGAAGGCGCAGGCATACCCGAGCGGTTCAAGCACTGCTTGCATATCGGTGACCCCAACGCCGGCATCACGCGGCAGCTCTATCACTAGACGCGCCTTCTGCCTGCGCGGGATCAGCCTGTCGAACTGTTTAAGCGGCGATAGCACAACAAAGGCAATGAGAGCGCCGGCCGAACCGACAATAAGCTGACCGCCGCCGATGCACAGGCCGATGGCCGTCATGATCCACAAGGTCGCAGCCGTCGTGACGCCGGTCACGAGATCTCCGCGCTTGAGAATGGCACCGCCACCGATGAAGCCGACGCCGGTCAACACGCCGAGTGGAAAGCGCAGCACATCCATCGATGCAAAGGACTGGGACGTCTTGCCCACTGTGGACAGCAGGAGATTGGCCTGGATCATCGACAGGCACGCGGCAAGCCCGACGAGGATCGTCGTGCGAAACCCGGCCGCATGCCCCCCCATCTCTCGATTGATGCCGATCAGCCCCCCAGCTACGACCACCAGCACCAGACGGACGATAATATCCAACCAGTCCGCATCCACCCGCATGATATCGCTAAGGTCAGGCACGATGTCCTCTCAGGAAGTCTCACCACCGGGGGTTTCCAGTTGGGGAACATCGCAGACGGCGTTTCGTTCCATCCTCGATCGAAGCGCTCACGAAAAGCACAATAGAAGCAGCATGATGACTTCCGGCTCTCTTGTCAGTTCGAGGGAAAGCGCTTAGCCAGAAGGTCGCGCGCGCCATCGCGCCTGGAACCGCTTCCTGCAATGGGAAGCAACCATATCGATTCGACACACCCTGTGAGGCCATATGATTTCCGGAAGCCGTAAAAAGGGACCCATTGCCGGGATCGCACTCGCCTGCGCGGGATATGCCTGCTTTTCACTTCAGGACGCGATGGTGAAGTGGCTCGTCGCCAGCTATGAAGTGCCCGAGATCCTCTTCATGCGCAGTCTGGTCATCGTGCTGGTTGCAGGCGTGCTCGTCCGTTATCGGCGCCATCCGTCAATTTTCAAGAGCCCCTATCGCGGCACGGTCGTCCTGCGCGCCGGGCTGATGCTGCTTGCCTGGCTGCTGTTTTACAACGCGGCCCGCTATCTAGGTCTGGCAGAACTGACGACACTGTACTTCTCGGCGCCGATTATCGTCATGGTTCTTTCGATCTTCGTTCTCGGGGAGAAGATCCATGCGGGCCGTTGGATCGCCTGCATAGGAGGCTTCATCGGCGTGGCGATCGCGGCAAATCCAAGCCATTCGCCCAACCTCCTGCCCGCCGCCATGTGCCTCGTCGCGGGTTTTTGCTGGGCTTGGAGCACGATCCTGATCCGGCTCGTCAGCCGAAGCGAGACCACGCTCACCCAGATGTATGCCACGAGCCTGATATTCGGCATTGCCTGCGCCCTGTCATTTCCATGGACATGGAAGACCCCTGATGCGAGCGGCTGGGCGCTGATGCTGACCCTCGGCGTGATCTCTACGATCGGGCAGTTTCTGCTCTATGAAGGCTTTCGATACGCGCCCGCTTCTACGCTGGCGCCCATCGAATATAGCGGTCTTGTTTGGGCTTTCGTGTACGGCTATGTGATCTGGGCCGAGATTCCGGCGACGAACGTCTTTGCCGGCGCCCTCCTCATCATCGCCTCAAGCTTCCTGCTCATCCTATGGGAGCGCCGCGTGGCGCGCCCACAAAAAGAATGTGAAATACTGAGACGCCACCGATAGATGGCTCGGCTGCTCTCGAAACCGCGAGCCAGCTGCGCGAAAGCAAGTGGGCTTTACGGCAACGATACCGAAGATCGGGCCATTAAGCGGCTGAAGCCGATCTGCCTGATCGCGCCGCACTCCGGGTCTTCGACCTGGGACATACCGTTGTCCCGAAAAGCCATCACATTGCTTTGCCGCCCGCCAGCCGGGCTGCGCGCTGCTTGCGGTTCGCCTCCAAAGCCTGCTGAAAATCCAGGTCGGTTTGCGCGTGATAACGGAGATCCTCGAGAAACTGAGAGACGCCATCAAGCGTATCGACGAGGACATATCGCAGACCGCCGCCAGCATCGATCAGGTCATGGCTGACGCTCACGCCGAAACCACCGGCAACCTTGCGAAACCACGCCGAACGCCAGCGCTTGAAACCGTCTGGATCCGACTGAAACTCGGCAAGCAGCATCTTCTGCTGGTCAAGCCGCGCGAGGAACGTCTCAACCACGCCCTGCGAGCCGGCCTTCGGCTTCTCAGCCTTCTTTGCAATCCACTTTTCAAGAAACTGAAACCCGGGCTGCGGAGCCGTCGCTTCATCCTGATCGATAACCGCCTCGGAATCAGGTGTCGGCCGCAGGACGCAATCCGCATGCGCAGACGCGCTTGCCTGCGTTTCCCGCTCCATTGCCAGGGTCTGCTTGAGATCGGCAGCAAGCTCTCCCCAGATCGATCTTGCCGATTCGACTGGCTTTGCTTTTGTTCGGCGGGAGGATTTGATTTCGATAATGAAAGGTTTTGTCTGTTTAACCATGATATTTCAGTGTGTGCTCGACGACGGAGCGCAGTTGATGGGCAATCAGCATTGATGAAAGGCTGGCATTCTCTGAGGGCAACGACCGTCGCGCGGCGATCGCTTGCGATCATTATGGGCCAAGGCCGTACACCAAACCGATCGATGAAGCAATCTCGCCGCTCCCGTCCAAAATAGCCGTCAGCACACCGGGACCAGATCTACAGCAAAAACAAGACAGGTATGTAGCAAAGGTGAAGAAGATCCACCACTTGAAGCAGCATGCCCTTCTGTCCGGCAAGGGGAAACTCGCATCTGCGCATTGCAGATCCTGCATCGTGTCGCTATGTTTAAAGAAGGCGCACGAACAGCAAAGGAGGTTGCCTATGTCATCGCGGGACGCCTGATCCAGCAATACCAAGACTTCTGCCTTTCCAAAGGCATCAAATTCACACGTATAGACTCCGTACAGCCGCACGATAATACCACGCTCTTCTGCAGCGCTGGGATGCAGCAGTACAAGCCCCTCTTCTCCGATCCTTCCCATATTGGTACGGTTGCCAACGCTCAGGCCTGCCTGCGAATGGGCGATCTCGACGAGATCGGGGACGGAACGCATTTCCTTCATTTCACGATGCTGGGGCTTTTCTCGTTCAGGGAAATGGCTGTCGGCGACGCGATCGATTTCTGGCTCGAGTTTCTCGGAACCCTTGGCCTCGTGCCCGATCATGTCACGATCCATCCAGATCGCCTCGAAGAATGGGCGCCGCTCTATCGTGGCCGCATTCCCATCATCCCGGATGACGAATGCACATGGAGCGACGGCAGCATCAATGGATACTGCACCGAATTCTATAAGGACGGCATCGAGATCGGAAATATCGTCAATCCGCTCGGAACCTGCATTGACGTCGGGTTCGGTGCCGAACGCCTGGACATGATCGTGAACGGCACTCCGCCGGCTGATGCACTCGGCACGCTGCGCGACACGGTCACGACGATCGTGGAGAGCAGCTACAAACCTGGAAACAAGGAGCAGGGATACGTCTTGCGAAAGCTCCTTCGCCGCATCCATGTGATGGGCGGAGCACTGGACCATCCCTATTTCGAACAGGAAGTCGTGCGTCAGGAACGATTGCGCTCCAAATATTTGCGCCTTCGCGAAAAATATCCCGACATGCCACCGGCATGGTGGTTCGACACGCACGGCATCGATGTTGCCGACCTGCAGGTGATGAATGGAAAGTAGCTTACACTGATGATGAAAGCGGCGAGGGAGATCGTGCGAGCGGCCCCTTCGCCGCCTTGCCAGAAACACGCTGGCGCTTAGAGCCAACCAATTTTCATAGGAAGTCGGGAGGACCTGAACTTACGGAAACCCTCAAGCCCTTCTTGGCAGTAATATCGGAAGCCTTCTCTTTGTAGTCGTAAATAGGCGACATGCGACCGGACGGAAGCGCTTCAATCATTATCCGCTATCTGCCTGCATTGCCTGGAAGGCCGCGCCGAAGCCAGTCAGGGAGATCGGAAGCTCCGCCATGTTTCCCTGCATCATCCGGATCGAGACTTTTCCCGACTTTTCCTTCATCAAGGCGGCAAGCATCTCGGGTGGGCACAACCCCTCCACCAGGCATCCTTGCGTGGTGCAGCGCGATACCTTCGCCATTGTCGAATATTTGCTGCCGAAGCCAATTTTTACACCACCCTGAATAGCAAAACCGAGCGGAAGAGCCATTTGCATGCCGACCTTCTTGTCCGCGGAACGCGCCATGCTGATGACCATGAATACCTGCTTTTGATCCGGTGACGTCAATCGGTAGACGATCTGGCAGCGCGGCTTCATCGTTTTGTCGGCCGAGCATTGCAATGTCCACGCATCGAACTTCTGTTCGGTAATTTGCGGACCGGCCGGTGCGGATGTAGCCGGAGCTGGCGCCACGGCATTGGATGGGTTGGTCTTGCCGGCATCCGGTGTCACATCTTGAGGCCCCGATTGCGGCGCCCCTGGGCTACTATCGGCTCCTAGCGTGGAGGAAACACCCGCTCCCCAAAGCAGGAAAACCATACAACATATGGACGCCCTCAAATATAAATTCATGCCTCCCTCCCCGTTTAGTTTGCAACTTTACAATACACTTGCAATAATGTCGAATATATGCCAATATAAATTGCCTTTAAATCAGATAAAAAATCCGATGATTTTCAATTAATTTATTTAATGCAGGAAATATAGACGATTATTATTTAGTGAGACGCGAGGGAATCGATTCAGATGACATCAAGACTCGTTGCCGGTTACTCCCTGATCGCCATACTCGCGCTGACCGATGGCGCCGTATGCGACGAAAGCTATCTGCAACAGGCTCCCTCCGCGGAAGCAAATCCTGCCTTCGTCGAACAGCTACCGGAAACATCCGTCATGCCCGTGTCTCCGGCTAACCGCCGGGTGATGCCGCAGAAGCCGAGGCGGGCATCACGGACACAGGCGAACGTCCGATTGGCAAGCAGCATTTTTCCGAATGTTGGCGAGGGCGTGACCGAGCGGGCCGCACCCGCACCGACCGATGGCCATTTGCCGACGGTTGGGTCAGGCACAGTGTCACGCTGACTGCATTTCGATGGCAGGCGATGATGAAAGCACCAGGCGCCCGCCTCGTGCGCGCGGCTAGAGCAAGACCGCCGATAAGAGCGGCAGCAAACATGGAACTGAGAGGCCTTCGGGCAGTTGAAACTTCGAGAGCGGCATATTCGGAGCCGATAACTCGATATCGGCTCGAGATTGCGATTGAGGAGCGGTATCAACATGATGCATCCCAGTAAAATCATTGCTGTTACGACCATCTTGCTTCTTGCCGGCACGCTTGGCTCAGCCGATGTCCTAGCAAGCAGCCAACCCATTATCCGACGTTCCGGATTTTCTGAGACCCAAATTCCCCAAGTGAAAGGACGTATTCCGCCGAGGACGAACGGTAACCTGGAGAAAGGACCTGCCGCCAAGGCTCCGGTCAAACCAAATCCGAATGCCAGCATCCAGAATGGAGCGGCGACCTGCGGACCTGACAACGCACAATCTGAGATCTGCCGGAAAAAATGATTTGGCGCTGGCAACGATCATGAGCTCTTCGGCTTATCCTTGACCACAATGGGTTGGGACGCAGCCTCCACGGCCGGCTGCGCTGCGCTGGCGATGGGAACGGCGACTGCCGGGCCGATCGGCCGACCGTTGGCATCGAGCTTATAGGTCATGGCTCTTTGATGCTCGTCCAGATATCGCATGAAGGCTGCGCCGGCGGCCGCATCCCTGAATTGCCACAGCCCGTTCCTGACGCCTTCGAAAATCAGCGAATAGACTGCAAGCTGAATACCCTCCTGAACGCCCAATGTCGTGGGCGCATTTCGTGTAATGCCGCCCTCGATCTGGAGCAGCTGGTCGACGCCGACGAAGCGGAATGCCGATCCCTGCAGTTGGACGGAATAGATCGTCTTGGTGGTGCTGACCGAGGCCAGCACACGCCCCGTACTGACGCTGACGGCCCGCAGGGATACGGTCACGATGTCCTTGCGATACTGCGTGTTTCCGCCGATCCCGAGATAATTGGCACCGATACCGCCCGTCGTTTCATTGGAATCATAACCGATAATGCCGCCATCGAGCAGCACGCCGGCAAACCGAAGCGGCGGGATGCCGCCAGCCTTGGCGCCGTAGACCGCCGACCTGGTGTTCTGGATGATCTGCCGTTCCTGCAGTAGCGATTGCAGATCCGTACGCTCGACGACATTGAACCAGTTGCCGTTACCAGCCTTGGTCAGCACGTCAGTCAACAGCTGCGCGCCGCCCTGCGTCAGGGCGCGGGAATATTCGGCAAAGTTTTCATTGGGTTTGTTCTGTCCCGTCAGATCGGGGAACGAATAGACTGCCACATCGAGCTTTTGTATGGGTGGCGGCAGGCTCTCCAATGCCACACCCGACTTCGTGGCGGGCATAAGCGTCGCTGGGGTACTCATCGGATCGAGGCTGCTGCCCGCGGCGGCGCAGCCACCAAGACCCAACCCGCATAGAATGGCTGCGACAGAAAAACCAACATGTGACATGGACGCTCGAATAAATCGCTCCCAACAACACCGAACGATGACGCAATCAATTTGGCTCAAGGATTGGCCGGCACCTGGCCGCTCTGGATCACGATGACCGGAGATGTTCCAGTCGAACCCGTACCCTGATTAACGTTCCCAAGATTACTCAAGGCCTTATCGAGACCGGAGAGATCCGGCGTCTGCTGCTGCCCCGACTTGACGCCGGCACCCTGCGTCTGTGCCGTCGAAAGCAGGAATGAACCATTTAACGGATTTCCCCCAAATGTCGGATTGGTCGGCTGATAGACCAATTGCCCCGCCATAGCCGGCACCGTCATCAAGGCTAACAAACCAACTGTAATCATTGCCGCATCTATTCTCATTACTATTCCCCTCCCTTGTTTTCAAAGGCTGCTGCGCCCACTCAACGTTTGATAAGCAAGCCGCCACCCGGCAAACGCGCGATCAGCACATTGACAGGTGCCGAACCAGCAGGCTGAAGAACACTTACGTTCAGGCCTGCGCCATTCAGCAGTACGACATTCGACTTCAGATTATTGCCGGATTGCAGGACGTTGATATTGCCGTAGTTCCCTATGATACCGGCAGTCGAGCTGTTACCCGTTCCTGACTGAAGGTGATACACGCTGTTGCGCGTTCCTATTTCTAGCGTCCTTGCCAGGTTATTGCCTCGTGGCACTATGATTGCTTCCGGCGTACTGGCCATACTTGCTGAAAGGTAGGACGACGAAGGATGATATTGTTGCTGCTGCTGTTGAGGTGGCAGATTTCCGAGTTGCACCGTCGTCGTGACATTCACCGGGATCTGGGCGACATAGGCCGTCTCGGCTCGGCATTCCGTTGCAATCTGGCAGAACGAGGCAGCCAGGACGAGAGCGGCGGCGAGCGCGGATTTCGTATCGTTCAAGCGTTTCATTCTGATAATCTGCATTGTGATGTACCTCGATCGGTTTCGATCAATAGTCTTGCACTCAGCTCTACCTCGTTTCCTGCATCGACCATTGTCGTGGCAAGAAGGTTCTCTGCTCCTGGCTTTAATGCGAAGCTACCTTGCTGAATGCTCTGGCTTGAACCTGCTGCGCTATGTTTGAAAAGAACCAGCCTGTATGTTCCGGATACTGCTACTACAGACTTTGCAATCGCCCGCACCATAAGAAACTCATCCCTCCTGTCTGCTCTGATCAGGCACTCAAACTCGGCCTGAGACGAGGCAGGAGCGGCGTACGCGAACAACAAGGCCGCGGACAAGAAGGATTTCAGAAGCAAGATGAATGTTGATCGCCCGACATTGATTCCGGCATACATGGCTGGTTCAGCTGCATTAAAGGAGGAGGCGGACATTTGCTTTCGCCTCCTCCATCGGCTCACTCAGTGCTGGACCGTAACGGCCGTGTTGCGATAGCCGAACTGGGCCGTAACCGACGTGTTTGTCAGGCCGCTCGAGCTGGTCTGAGAGGTAACGGCATAGTTTCCCGAACCGATCTGGATGGTTCCCTGAAGGTTCGAACCGCTGACGGGGAACACGGTTTGCAGTCCCGATTGCGAGGCGATCGCGGTGTTGCGATAGCCGGCCTGCACGATCATCGAATTGTTGGAGCCGAGCGGATTGGCGATCTGGGATGTCAGAGCGGTGTTGCCCACACCGAATTGCGCCGTGGTCGCCTTATTCGTGCCGAAGAACGACGACTGGCCGGTCATGGCGAAGTTATGCGCGCCCGCCTGGAACGTGTCTTGCGAGTTGTTGCCGCCCGCCTGATCGGCAAAGGATATGTTGCCCCAACCGAACTGGGTCGTCGACGACGAATTGCCGTTGAAGCCGATGACACCGAACTGAGAGGTGACGGCAAAGTTGCCGGCGCCGACCTGCAGCGTCGTCTGGTCATTGCCGCCGCCGTCCTGGCCGACGATGGCGCCGTTACCCCAGCCGAACTGCATGGTACTGGAGTCATTTCCGCCGTGCTTGCCGTCGGTTTGGTTCGTCGAGGCGAAGTTCAAGCCACCGACCTGCAACGTGTCTTGGGAGTTGTCTCCTTTTGACTGATCCGCGAAGGCAGAATTGCCGAAGCCGAACTGGGCGATCGTCGAGTTGTTGTCCGCGCCGTCCCGCTGCAGGGTCGAGGCGAAGTTCATGACGCCGGCCTGGAACGTGCTCTGATCGTTCGTCTTGCCTTTCTGGTCGGCGAAGGCGACGTTACCGTCACCGAATTGCAAGATGGCTGATGTGTTGGACTTGGCCTTGTCCTGATTGGTGATGGCGAAGTTGCCGACGCCATTCTGGAATGTCAGAGCATCATTGTTGCCAGTATTCTGACTGACGAAAGCACCGTTGAACGCACCCACCTGGCCGATAAACGATTCATTTTCGGCTGGCGGCGACGGTGGTCCGGCAAGTGTCAAAGACGTGCTTGCCAGCAAGATGGCGAGAGCTCCAATCGTCCTCATGTGATCCTCCCTGTTCTCCATGACGGGGCAAGCGACCATTCGCCGCCCTCGAGCTTTTTAATAGGCCGCGGAAGGAGAACCGAACAAGAGAACCGTTCGGACTAAGACAGCAACGCAGATCTATGTGAAATAGAAATAGCCTACCTCGAAATGAGTAACGGATTAGATGTGTATCGCTATGTCGTATGAGCTATACTCTTCTTTGATTAGGCGTTCTAACCCATATGAAAGCTAGATAAATACAATCCAAGTGTGCAGCAATTCATGCTACCCATAGATAGCTTCGATGAAAGGCTTGCCACATGATAATGGATTAGTTGACAGCTATGGCTACGTTTGACAGTCTCGTGGCATCCGAAGCAATCGTTAAAGTTGAGATTCAGCTTGGTCGAAAGCAGTCACCCAAGCGGCTGCTTTTCGCGACGCCAAGCTTTGTGAACTGGTTGAGCGAACGCGTAAGCAAGGACGAACCATCGTCGCTCGGAGCGGTCCTCAGGCCTGTCGAGCAGCTGGATTTTCTTTTCTATACTTTCGTTTCGGGGAAACCGCTCATTCATTGCAGACAATTCCGGGCAATCCGGGTCGAACGAAATGCGGTTTGGGAACTGAAGACTGTCGATTTCCGCATATTCGGCTGGTTCGCCATGCGCGACTGTTTTGTCGCCGTCTTTGGAGACTGGGCCGACCATGTGAAGGACCATGATCTTTACCGTGGCTATCGGCTGGAGGTGCGCCGATTACGCCGCACGCTTGGTGTGGATGATGCGTTGTGCGTAGAGGGAGTAAATCCGGAAGATGTCATTTCGGTTTGAGATAGGGGCGCGGGCGCGGGCGGCCAGCCGTTTCATCGCAGATGTTCGTAGCGACCTGGCCGCCGCCGTCCTCGAAAGGCGGTCGCAGAAAGGGTTTACTCAGCAGCGACTTGCGGAGTTGGTCGGCGTCAGCCGAAAGGATCTGAACCGTTATCTCTGCGGGCAGACAGAGCTTCCGCTTCGTTCGATTGCGGATCTCGCCTGGGCGCTCGACAAGGAAATCCACATTGAGCTGTGCGACCCCAAGGGGTCGACAGCAGACGGCAGTTACCTCTCCGAAGCGGAGACGCGGGCGGTTATTCATCCCGCTCGTTCCGGCGGAGCGGTTTCCTGGAGCTCTTCAAGGGCCATCCGCACGATAATTGCTCGTGGCAATAACGATCGGGACGATTGAAACACATGCGCTATGGATATTGCATCTTTTGCGACGACGTTCGCACCGAAATCGGCGAAAAGCTCAGCTTCATCGGCGTCTATAGCGGCGTACTGATGCTGCCGGAATTTCCCTTTTCACTGCCGAAATTCTGCGTGCATGTGAATCTGATCACCTTGGCGACGGAACCTTACCGATCGATCGTTTTGCGCTGCACTGCGCCTGGCGACCGTCAGCCGCTTCTTGAAGAGCGATTGGACGCCGCCCAGCTCAGCGAGCAGAAGGATGTCGTGGAGGATTCGGAGACGAGCGATATTCCGATCAACGTTGTTGTCGGCGCCAGCCTTGTCTTTTCACCGCTAAGATTACGTCAGCCAGGTCTCCTGACCGTCAGCGCGATCATCGACGACAAGCCCGCGGAGATTGCTTCCCTGCGCGTCGCCCAACGCTGATTGAGAGCATTTCTGCTTTGGGCGCAGCGTGGGAAATGCTTCATCCCAATTGCTTTCACGCAATTGCGCACGCCAGACCGCTTCCTCTTTTTGCTGGAATTACCGGAGCCTGCATGTACTTCGGTTGCCAGACAATGTTGGCATTTGCCGGATCCGGTCCTTCTTCGATATACCGTCGCAGCGGTGCGGATATTGCGCCCGCTCGTCGCGCCAACGACGCAAAGCTCAAACGCCGGAAAAACATACCTGCGGCCGGTCCCTCAAGGCCCCAACAAGGCTGTTCGAATGTTCGGGACCCGGCCTATGCCTGTGATCTTGCGGCGGCAATGAGCCGCCGGCACTTTTCCGTCAACTGACTGCAGCTTCAAGAGCCGGGGCTTTGCGAGCCTGCCTTGCAGGGCACTTGCTGCACCGGCGCCGGGGCCGATCGCTTCTAGCTGGAGCGACACGGCGCTTCCCGGCATCATTTACCATGATCGATGCCGTGGCCGGCCTTATTATCGAACAAGTTCCCGGATCTTGTAGGCAACTTCCGTTCGGTTCGTCGCGTTCAGTTTCTTCATGATATTGCGAATGTGCACTTTGACCGTGCTCTCGCAAAGATCCATCTCATAGGCGATGATCTTGTTTGCCTTGCCTCGCCTCAGAGCTTCCGCGACGACGACTTCGCGTGGCGTAAACAGACTATCGAGGCAGCAGTTGCGGCTGGCTACCGGTGCGATCGCCTCCTTGGCAGCCAACAGGCTGCTTGCCGGCACGAAGACACCGCCTGCCCGCGCGAGAGCCACCGCTTCGGCGGCGACCTTGATTCCGACGCTGGTCGGGATGTAGCCGCGGGCGCCGCACTCCAGCGCATGCAGCAACTGTGCAAGCTCGTCACCATCAGCGCCCACGATCACCGGGCTCGTCTGGAATCTTTCCACCAGAGCGCAGATCTTGGCACTCACATCCGCGTCGGAAACCTTGCGGCCGCCGATCATGAAGAGAACTGCGGACGGTAATACTTGCATATTGCGCATCTGCCATTCGTCGAGCGAACCCACGGTGACGATATGCATGGCGCTATCGCATTCGGTAAGACTTTTCGACAGGCACTCGCGATCGAGAGCACGAGAATCTATGAGAAGAATATAGTCTTCCCATTCATCGATCCCGGGCGTGCCGGATGCGATGAATGGCCTCAACGTGTCGGATGTCCGAACTGAAATGATGCGTGCGCCCGTGTCTGACGTGAATTTTTCACTTGTGAGCGATTGTCCAATCATGGCCGTTACCCCCAACTTTTAAAATGGCCTTTGTATTTCTTGCAACCATTAGAGTATTTACTCGATTTAAAGAGAATAACATCCGTTTAAGCCGAGGCTTTTCTTGAGTTCCCATATTTCTCCCCTCTTTTTAGGTTTATGTTACCGTAGTAATTGCTTATTTTGTTTTTCCGCGCATTAACATATGTTAATAATGAATTTAAATATTGGATAAAATAATTCTTTCTTGCTCCATTAGTAATGGAGACAAAGTATTGCTCAAACCATAGTTGTATCGAAACAGGATTCGTCGAAGTCGACGAGATCGGCTAAACGCGGCCGATCGAGAAAGGCGACAATGCCGTTGCGGAAGGACAGCAGGCCCGCTTCACGCATGTCCCTGAGGACGCGGTTGATGTGCACGGTCGACAGGCCGACCGCGTCGCCAATATCCGCCTGGGTCAAAGGACAATCGAAGTATTCTGCGTTTGCATAGTCTCGCGAGGTGCCGATGCGTGCCCCGAGCTCAAGCAGCAGGTAGCCGGTTTTCTCCAGAGCATCGCGCCGTCCTATGTTAGCGAGCCGCTCCGACATACGCGCCTGATGTCGCACCAGTTCAGCAATGACGATACGATAAAAAAACGTTGGCGCTTCGATCTTCGGCAGAGAGGTAAAGTCCGGGAACACCATCACCGTAACATTGGTGATCGCCCGCACGGTCTCGCGCGAAAGCGCCGTCAGGGATGTCGAAATCATATCGCCACGCAACACGAATTCCGTCATGAAGCGTGTGCCGTTCGGCAGCATCTTACTGCGCGAGGCCCACCCGTCGAGCACAAAGAGAAGGCGTGGCGTATCGCTGTCGTAGTCGCAGATCGCACTACCTGCAACAAAAGTCCGCGCTACACCACCGAGGCTGCGAATATGCTCAATTGAAAGCTGCGCTGCCATGCCGTCATCCCCTCGGACGAAAAGCATATTTCGAACGCTCCATGGGCCTTTCGAAAATATATTTTTCGTGAGTTCCAAGTATTTAATACCATAGAAAATTCACGATGTCTTTATTGCAAATCGATATCCGTTGTTCCTCGAATGTTTACCTCCATAGCGGGACAAAATTGGCCGTTTTTATGTATATTTTTTAGTATTGCCGCCAGTGTCATAAATTCTATACTGAGAGCCTCTTGTATCGCTTTGCGTGCAGCTATATTCGCGACATAGCGCATTGGTCGCGCTCGACCAGATGCCGCCGCATGTTGGAGATTCCGGCGCGGGCTTCCGAAATCGTGTCGCGATGGCGACGCGCCTCTATGCCCTCCTGCTGTGCTGCTTTCAGCAGCAGGGCGACGTGCTTCGGCGGCGGCGATGTACCCTTTATGAAATAGGTTTCGCGCCCGACGGAATTGAAGAAGCCTTCGACCTTCCTGTCCCAAGCTAAGCCGACATGCGGAATTCCGAGCGCATAGGCGGCAATGCAGGCGTGCAATCTGTGAGCTAGAACCACATCCATCGACTGGATGATCTGGATGAGATCGATCGGAAGCCGCGGCCGTCTGGAAATATCAAGGGTGCCGGACCTGACGATACGATGCTTGGCGACCGAAGCACCGATACGCTCCGCAAAGGCTTGATCCTCTTTGGCTCCGTTGCAGAACAAGACCACATGCTGGCCGTCATCCAGGAGAAGCTCGATCAGATTCCGGTAGGCTTCAACATCGGCAAAGGGGATACCATCGGTCTGAACGGCACCGTGCCGATACAGGACGATGGGATCTGTCACGCACAGACCTATGGTCAAAGGGCCTTTGAACGGAACGCGCACACCCTCATGCCCCGGCGAGGCTTGGATCAGCAGTCCGGGATCACGCACGATCTTCGCACCAGGCCCATCGGGAAAGTGCTCGCGCCAGGTATCCTGCGCAAAACCGTCCCGCACCGAAAGATGAACAAGGCGCGCTTGCTTCAATCGGGCAAAGAGATGATATGCGGGCTCCGACCAGTGGCCGCCGACCCCAACCGCATAGATCGCCAGCGGCCGGTCGTACCGTACGACGCATTCGAGCACAGCACCGATCTTCAACGGGAAATTGAGATCGTCGTCCTGAAACAGGTTCCCGCCGCCGATCACGACGGCATCGGCAACCGCAACCTTCTCTTCCCATTGTGCGCGAAGCGCGCGCAGCCTGCGTTCCAGGACTGCGCGAACAAGCCGCCGACGGGCGCCTGCGGGAAGTCGATGGAGCAATCCCAGCATGAGCCGTCTGCGGCCGCCATGGCCTGTCGCGAAGGCCTGACGTCCGGCAAGATCGATCGTCTCCACTTCGATCTCATCCCTGCCGTTCGCCAAGGCGGATTCGATACATTCAGCAAGCAGCCCGTCGCCAAGGTTTTCGCTGTATTTGACGTTGAAGACGACAATCTTCATTGCAGCTCCCCGATGGTACGCAACTGCGGGCTGTAGTCGCTCCGGATCTGCCGTGCTCCGACACTCAGCGCGGAAATGCTGCCAGCGAGGATGTAGAACATCAGTCCGAGGTCATACACCGTACCGGACGTGGCCGCTGAAATGAGAACCGTGATGATCCCGGCCTTGGCGGCGCGCAGAACCGCAGTGGTTTCCCGCGATGATGGATGCGAGACGCGCAAGTCGGCCATCAGCAGCCGAGCGACGAACATCGCAAACAGCAGCGTGCCGAAGATACCGATATTGGACAGCAGCACCAGCCCGAAGCTCGACGCCCGCGCGCTTCCAAGGCCGGCGCCAAAGCCGCTCGTGTCCAGAAAAGCCTGGTAAGCCATGGCGTTCCACATGAAGCGCTCGCGCCCTGATTGACTATCGGCCTTCGAAAAGAGCATCTCGTCCAGAAAATCGTGCAGATTATGCGCGAGCTCCGGCATGACGATGAGAACGAAGAAGATGACGAGCGGCATGCTCGCCAGAATGGACACGATCAGAACGGGCCGGCCGGCGCCGGGTTCGCGACGGGAGGCCAGAAATGACTGCAGGCTGAGGATCGGCAGAATGGCGGCGAGCCCGACAAGTGCGGTCGCCGACGTCGACAGGATCAGCGCGACCAGCAGCAGACCTGCGCAAGTGCCGGTGACCTTCGAACGGATGCCTCCAAGCCAAAGGCTGGTGACGATGGCAAAGAGCACGAGCGTGAAATCGGCGAAGGCCGATGCTTCGGGAAACGTTCCTGAAATGCGCTTCAGCCCGCCCTTTTCGGCATTGGTCAGGAGCGCGTAATTGGCTGTCCGCACGAAACTCAGCAGAAAGTCCGTATGGGTGAAATGGGTCACTATATCGGCGAGCGCGAAGCCGAGATTGACACCGACGACAACCAGCATGCCGTTGATAAAGGCCGAAGGGGTGCCTTGACGCCGAAAGAAGGCAAAGGTTGTTATGAAGCAGATGAGGCCGCCCACCGCATAGACCGATTGAGTGATATTGTTTGAAGAGAAACGTAGCGGCACCAGCGCAATCAGGTTACGTGCCCCGATCGATCGTTCAACCGTCATCGTCTGCGTCATGCCTTGGAACATGCGCGGGAAGAAAATCGCCGAGAAGACGCCGAAGGCCGTCAGAAGCAGCAGGAAGAAACCTGGACGCCAGGGAGCCAGGGAGCCGAGGAACGGCCCCTCCCCATAGGCCGAGAACAACCGTGCGGCGAAGAATATCAGAAACAGGCTCGGAACGAGGACGGATGCACCGCCGAGGCCGGGTATGCTGAAGGCCGCTGCCGCACCGAATACCGTCGACAAAACCATGATGATGAACGACCATCGCACAGGCGCGGTCAGCGCAACAACTCCGACAATCAGTGTTACGAGCCCCATGGCATTCATGTCTGGCAATCCGGTTGTTCTGCCTCAATTTCGCCGCAAGCTACCACGGCATCATGCAGCTGTATTTCCGCCGTGCCTAAGCCTTTTGGTGGACGTCCTGGCCGAAATACGTTCTATACCGCAGAAATTGTACCGTTCATGCTTACATGTATGGATCAGTTCTCGCCGATATCTAATGTTCGATGCATGGGCAACCGCCGCGTATTTCTTCGCGCGTCAATTGCAGCTGCATTAGTTTCGATCATGGATGTAGGAATTGTTCGCGCCGGTGATACCGGCGATACGCTCGATGTCAGCAGCATGACACTCACCTTTGAGGATGCCTTCAACGATCTCAGCATCTCCGCCTGGGGTCCTGGTACCCGCTGGATTTCCCACACACCATGGAATGGCGACTTCGGCGGTGCTCGCTTCTCGGATCCGAGCGGCGACTTTCCCTTCGCAATACAGGACGGTATGTTGCGCATTACCGCTGCACGCGACAGCAAAGGTCTATGGCGCTCCGGCTTGATTGCCTCGGTCGACGAGCATGGAAATGGCTTTTCTCAGCAATATGGTTACTTCGAGATGCGGGCGCGATTGCCGGATGGGCCAGGTGTCTGGCCAGCCTTCTGGCTTATCGGCAAGGATCGCTCGAAGGCTACCGCCGAGATAGATGTCATCGAATATTACGGCGATAAGCCCGGCGCCTACTCTTCGACGGTGCATGTCTGGCATCGGGATGGGCGGCACGATTCTGCCTTTTCCCGCGTCAACGTATTCGCCACCGCAAATCCTGCTGACTTGCACACCTATGGCGTGAAGATCGATTCCGATTTCATACGCATGTATTTCGACGGTAATCTCGTCTGGAAAACCAAAATTCCGCCAGAACATCGCCAGCCGATGTATATGCTCATCGACCTCGGTATCGTCGACGGCATATCCAAGATGGCCGCGGCCGACCCATCCTTCATGTTTGTCGATTACGTCAGAGCCTATCAGTTCAAATAGCCTCTGCACTATCGGACTCTCCAGCAATTCTACCCGAACCGCAGCGACTACATGACCTTCGCCCGATGGTCAGGACTGGCGCCGCGCATAATGCTTTCGGCCGGGTTGCGGCCGCCATGGCGGACCTTTCCGACAAAATGGCTACGCGCCCTTATGACTTACGACTTTCGGTGGTGCGGACAATCATCCCAATGACCAGCTGGTGCTTTTGCTCCAGCGTGAAATTCTGCGATCGACGACGAAGCATTTCGCAACATGCCGTCATCCATCGCAGGACAACTCGGAGAGCGATAATGATTGACCGCGAGGCGCAGGCAGACGCAATTGGCGCAGCAAGCATGCATTACGATCGCAATCTTTGCCTTCATCAGATGCTGCGCGAACAGGCCAGAGCAGTACCGGAGGCAACAGCTCTTGTTTCCGGCGATATCCGCATCACCTATCGTGACCTGGATCGCATATCCGATGCGCTGGCATTGCATTTGATGAAGGCAGGCGTCCACAAGGCCGATATTGTCGGCCTCTTCCTGCCGCGCAGCGTCAATGCAATCATTTGTACGCTGGCTATACTGAAAGCCGGCGGTGCCTATCTCCCGCTCGACCCAGCCTTTCCCGTGGAGCATCTCGACTTCGTCATCGCGGAATGTGCTCCCAAGGTCATTTTTGTCGACTCCGCCCATGGCGAGAAGCTGGCCGCCGTGCCGAGCATGAACGGCAGGGTCATCGAAGCGGATGCCATTATCACGGAAATGGCGCGCCGGCCCGGCGCGACTATGCCGTCCATCGAGATAACGGGCGGCGATCTTGCCTATATCATGTACACATCCGGCTCGACCGGGCGGCCCAAGGGAACGATGATCTGCCACCGCAGTATTTCCAGGGTCGTTCTCGATCAGAACTATATCGATTTCCACCGTAATGACGTCGTCTTGCATACGGCCACCATCTCCTTCGACGCATCGACACTCGAAATCTGGGGTGCGCTCCTCAACGGCAGCGCCTTGGCAGTCATGCCAGATACCGATTTCTCGATTTCACGGCTGTCCGATTTCATGCGGGAGACAGGCGTCACTATCGCCTTCCTGACGACGGGGCTGTTCAATCTCTTTGCCGATCATGCCCGCGCAACCCTGCCAAAGCTTCGCCATATCCTCTTTGGAGGCGATGTCGGCTCGGCCGTTCACGCTCGCCGCTTTCTGGAGCGCTATCCCGGTTGCAGGCTCACCAATGCCTATGGGCCGACCGAAACGACGGTCTTTGCCACCGCTTTTCAGGTTCTGCCGAGTTTTTCGGGCACCGAGCTGCCGATCGGCAAGGCAATCGCTCATACCGGAATCGCGATATTGGACGAGGAATTGCGGGTCGTTCCTTCCGGCATTGAAGGCCAATTGGCGATATCGGGCGACGGCCTGGCCATCGGCTATTTCAAGCGGCCGGAACTGACGGAACAGAAATTCGTCACCATCGAAACCAAGGATGGCGTGACACGCTTCTATCTGACGGGCGACGTGGCCTGCCTGAAGCCGGACGGCACCGTCGCCTTCAAGGGACGCCGCGACCGGCAGATCAAAATCAACGGCAAGCGCATCGAGCTTGATGAGATCGAGGCCGCGCTCCGCCGCGATCCACGCCTTGCCGACGGCATCGTGCTTTGCCACGTACAGGGCGAGAACCTCAAGCGCATCGTTGCCTATCTATGCCCGAAGGAAAGCCATGTGGGCGCTGGCGCCGATCTGGCGCAAGGCGTCATGGCGACACTGCGCGCGGCTCTTCCCGCCTATATGATCCCGAATGCCACGGTCATCGTGGACGCCTTGCCGCTGACGCCGGCCGGTAAAGTCGATCGTTCGAAACTGCTGCCTCCTCCGGTCGAAGCCCAAACAAGGCCCGCAGATATCAGGAGCCGGACGGAGGAACTGCTGACGACGCTATGGCAGGAGGCATTGGCGCTTGAAGGTGTCGATCTCGACCGGAACTTCTTCGATCTCGGCGGCACGTCCCTTCAGTTGATGGAAATTCATGCCGGTCTCGAAGAGTCGCTCGGTCACGCGATCGACGTGGTTGCGTTGCTGCGTCATCCGACCATTCGCGAACTGGCGCTTCACCTGGACGGCCGCACATCCGGCCCAACCCGTCTTGCCGCCGCGGCTCAGCGCGCCGCGCTGCAGAAAAAGGCGATCTCTCATATCCGCAGGAGCTCCTTATGAAAGGGAATCACCAGGACAATGGCAATCAGCGTGATTTCGAAGACGATGAGGACCTGAGCGAGCAAATTTCCGGGCATATCGCCATTATCGGCATGTCCGGCCGCTTTCCCGGCGCCCCTTCGGTGCAGGCGCTCTGGCATCTTGTGCTCGAAGGAAAGAACGCCTTTTCGCTTTTCTCGCCGGATGAGATCGATGACGCGTTTACCGACGAGGAGCGGGCACAGCCGAATTATGTCGCCGCAAGGCCTCATCTCGACGGTGCCGATATGTTCGATGCCGAGTTCTTCGGCATGTTTCCGCGCGAAGCCGCCGTTACCGATCCGCAGCACCGGATTTTCCTCGAAATATGCTGGGAAGCGCTCGAGGACGGCGGTTACGATCCGCAGCGTTATGACGGCCTGATCGGGGTTTTCGCCGGCTCTTCGATGCCGACTTACCTGATCAACAATGTTCTGCGCGATCGCGCCAAAGCGGAAGAGTTCACATCGAACTACCAGATCGGCTGCTTTCATGAGCTTGTCGGCGCACTCAACGACACGCTGGCGACCCGCATCGCCTATAAATTCAACCTGCGCGGTCCGGCTTTCACGGTGCAATCCGCCTGCTCAACCTCGCTCCTCGCGGTTTCTCAAGCATGCCAGAACCTGCTGACCTATAGCTGCGACATGGCTCTGGCCGGCGGCATCTCCGTCACCATTCCGCAAAAGCGAGGCTACATCTACCAGGAAGGCGGCATGGCCTCACCCGACGGAACCTGCCGGCCCTTCGATGCCAACGCCGCCGGAACGGTTTTTGCCAGCGGGGCGGGCGTCGTCCTCCTGAAACGGTATGAGGACGCGCTCAAGGATGGCGATCACATCTATGCGGTCATTCGCGGCTATGGCATCAACAATGACGGCAGCGACAAGGTCGGCTTTACGGCACCAAGTGTGGAGGGGCAGGCCGAAGCGATTGCCACGGCTCTCGCCAATGCAGCCGTCGATCCCTCGAGCATCGGCTATATCGAATGCCATGGCACGGCGACGCCGCTCGGCGACCCCATCGAATTCAACGGATTGACGCGCGCCTTCGCGCAGGATGCGTCAGAGCCAGCCCGCTGTGCGCTCGGATCGGTCAAGGGCACCATCGGTCATACCGACGCGGCTGCCGGCGTGACAGGCCTCATCAAGACGGCCTTGGCTCTGCGCAGCGGGAAAATCCCGCCGATGCCCAATTATCAGCAGCCCAATCCGCGCATCGATCTTGAGAAAAGCCCCTTCTACATTCCGGCAACGGCAACCGATTGGCCACAGGAACAAGCGCCACGAAGAGCGGGTGTCAGCGCTTTCGGCGTAGGTGGAACAAATGTTCACGTCGTTTTGGAGGAACCTCCCTACCCGCCGGCTCAGTCGAAAGAGGTAGAGGGACCCCACATTCTCCCCCTTTCGGCTCGCAACAAGCAGGCGCTTGCCGAGATGCGCACCAATCTGAGCGACCATCTCGCCGAAAACCCGAAGCTTTCGATGGCGCAACTGGCACACACGCTTCAAACCGGACGACGTGAGTTCGGTCACCGGCTGGCCATTGCTGCCGAAAATATCGAGGAAGCGATCCTCAAGCTGACGACGGAGAGCTACCAGCCCCTCGTCGCCGCCGATCAGCCGTCCGTCGCGTTCATGTTCCCCGGCCAAGGCGCGCAATATGTCGGCATGGGTGCCGGACTTTACCGCTCAGAACCGGAGTTTGCCCGCTGGATAGACCGCGGTTCCGAGCTTTTGAAGATGACGCTCGGGCTCGATCTGCGCGACTACATCTGCCACACCGGCTCCGCGACGCAGGCCATCACCGACGAGCAGCGCGAAACCCGCATTGCGCAGCCCTGCCTCTATCTCGTTGAATATGCGCTTGCCCGGTTGTGGCTCAGCCGCGGCGTCAAGCCCTACGCTATGATCGGTCACAGCGTTGGCGAGTTCGTTGCCGCTACGCTCGCCAATGTCATTTCGTTCGAGGATGGCCTGCGTCTCGTGGCCAATCGCGGCCGGTTGATGCAGCATCAGCCGCAAGGCGCGATGGTATCCGTTCGTGCCGATGCAGCAACGACGGCCTCCTACCTGCACGGCGCGGTGGAGATCGCCGCGATCAACGCCCCGAAACTTTGCGTCATCTCCGGTCCGTTTGCTGATATCGAGACGGTTTGCGCAGCACTTTCGGAAGCTGAAATCGCCTTCAGCAGGCTGCACACATCGCACGCCTTCCATTCCGCGATGATGAATGACGCAGCGCTGGCGCTACGCCAGGAGACCGAGAAGGTCACCTACGGCACGGCCACCATCCCCTTCATCTCCGGGGTCACGGGCGATTGGCAGACGGCCGAATTGGCAACCTCGCCTGATTACTGGGCCATGCATTGCCGTGACACCGTTCGCTTTGCCGACGGGCTTGCCACGCTCTGCCGCGACCGCAAGCCGGTTCTTCTCGAAGTGGGGCCGGGGCGTACGCTGTCGGTTTTTGCCGCACAGACGATCGCACGCGACAATCTTGCCGCGGTCGTACAAAGCCTGCCCGAACATGATCGGGCATCCGCCGCTGCGGCAACTCTTGCCGAAGCTCATGGCAAGCTATGGATGGCCGGCTGCCGTCTCAACTGGCCAACCTATCCTTCCGCCGCACGGCAGCGGCTGTCCCTGCCAACCTATCCCTTCCAGCGGCAGCGCCACTGGATCGATGCCCCGCCACCCAGCCGTCGCGCATCGACTCAGCGCCCGAATGCCGAAACAGACAGTCGGCCAATCGCCGAACCCTTTGTCTCTGACGTCAACCTCACTGAGGAGAATCGAGCAATGAATGTTGCAGCACCCATTCCCACCTCCAACCGTCTGCCGCAATTGGAAACAGCGCTTCTGACCTTGCTCAGCGACATGTCGGGCGAAACGCTTGGGCCGGACGAGCGGGCAGCGACATTCCTGGAGCTCGGCTTCGACTCGCTTTTCGTCGGCCAGTTCGCGCAGCGCATCGAGAAAGACTTCAAGGTCAAAATATCGTTCCGGGAATTGCTGAGCGATATTCCTTCCGTCGCCGACCTGGCCGTTCATCTCGATCAGCAAATGCCTCCTGAGCCGGTGAAGACGGCTGATCCGTTGCCGGCGGCCTCTCCCATCGCCGCCGCGGCGATGCCGATCATGCCGGTATCGGCATCCGCGCCAATGACGGCGCCCGTTCCGCAAGTCGCATCGATGCCAGCTGCGGCCTCAGATCTCGCCACGGTACTGCAATCGCAGATCCAGATGGCACAAACACTGTTTTCCCAACAGCTGTTGATGTTGCAAGCCATGCAGGGCGGTGCTCCGGCCACCGTCGTACCAAGCGGGCTTCCCGCATCGGCCGTTTTACCCGCAGCGCCCGTCTTGCCGGCGCCGCAAGCTGCAGCAAGCCAGCCCTCGTCCGCTTCCGTCGAAAGCGATTTCGGCACCGAGCGCATCAAGCTCTATCGTCCAAGTGCCAAAAGCGTGACATCGGAGATTTCCGTCGCCAAGCAGGATTTCATCACTGATCTCACCAAGGCCTATGAAACCAAGAATGCCAAATCCAAGGCATTCACGCAGGAGCATCGCGGATACCTGGCCGACCCCCGATCCGCATCGGGCTTCCGCGCCGATTGGAAGGAAATGGTATTTCCGATCGTTTGCGATCATTCCAAGGGCGCCCATATCTGGGATATCGACGGCAACCAATATGTCGACCTGGTCAACGGCTTCGGGCAGACGGCCTTCGGCCATGCACCTGATTTCGTAATCGACGCCGTCAAGGCTCAAGCCGATCGCGGATTTGCCATCGGTCCGCAGACGCCACTTGCCGGCGATGTCGCCAAGATGATTGCCGATGTGACCGGCCACGAGCGGGTGACCTTCTGCAACACCGGCTCGGAAGCGGTCATGGCCGCGATGCGGCTTGCACGCGCCGTCACCGGACGCGATCGGGTCGTGGTCTTTGCCAATGACTATCACGGCCAGTTCGACGAGGTTCTGGTCAAGGGCCGCAATCGCGCCGACAAGCCAATTGCCTTGCCGGTCGCCTCCGGCATTCCATTGGCCTCGGTGTCGAACATGACGGTGCTGCGCTATGGCGCGCCGGAAAGCCTTGATTTCATCCGCGCCAATGCAACCGATATAGCAGCCGTCATCATCGAGCCGATCCAGAGCCGCCATCCGGAACTGCAGCCGCGCGAATTCGTTCGAGAATTGCGCGATATCGCCACTCAATCCGAGTTCGCCCTCGTCTTCGATGAGGTCGTCACCGGCTTCCGCGTCGATCCCGGCGGGATGCAGGCGATCTGGGGCATCAAAGGCGACATGGCGACCTATGGCAAGGTCGTCGGCGGCGGTATGCCGATCGGCGTGCTGGTCGGCAGCCCGCGTTTCATGGATGCCCTCGACGGCGGCCATTGGACTTACGGCGACAATTCCGTTCCCATGACGGCACCGACATTCTTTGCCGGCACCTTCGTCCGTCATCCGCTGGTGCTCGCCGCCGCCGAAGCCGTGTTGCATCACATCCAAGGAGAAGGTTCGGCCCTCTACGGCCGTGTCGCCGAGCGAACAGAGGCACTGGTTGCCGAGATCAGGGCCGATCTCGCCAGACGCGGCATCGCCGATGTTGTTCACGGCTACAAGAGCTGGTTTGCCACCGACTTCTCCAGCCAGGACCCGCTCGGCGCACTGTTTTATGCGCAGATGCGATTGAATGGCGTCCATATACAGGATGGTTACCCCTGCTTCCTGACGACAGCCCACAGCGAGGACGACTTCCGCTTCATCGCAAAGGCATTCCGCGACAGTCTCGATGCCATGCAGGCGGTCGGCATATTCACCGCGATTAAGGAGCCAACCCTATCCCCAATGCCGGTAGAGGCATCCGTCGCAAGGCCGCAATCCGCACCGCTGACGGAAGCGCAGACGGAAATATGGCTTGCAGCCCAGGCGGGCGACGAAGCCTCCTGCTCGTTCAACGAGTCCTTCTCGCTGACGCTGGAGGGAACCCTGGACGAGACGGCCATCCGGCAGGCTTTTGATACGGTCATTGCGCGTCACGACGCCTTCCATATTCGCTTCGACCGCAGCGGCGAGTATTTCCGCTTCATTCCGGATTTCAGGCTCGAGCTGCCACTCCTTGAAGACATCGATGAGCAAGGCCTCGCCATTCTCATCGACGATGATGCTCACACGCCCTTTGACCTGATCAACGGCCCTCTTGTCCGCGCCAGCATCATCAGCTTGGCACCCGAAAAGCATGTGCTGGTCTTCACGGCTCATCACATCATCTGCGACGGCTGGTCTATCAACACCTTCATCGAAGAGCTGGCGACGGCCTATGAGGCCTACAAGGCCGGCAATGTTCCGGAATTCCAGCCGGCACTTTCCTTTGCCACCTATTCGATCGACCTTTCGCCCAGACCGGAGAAATCGCAGGCGACCGAGCAATTTTGGCTCGACCAATTCAAGACGGTCCCCGATCTTCCCGATCTACCGCTGGATCGCCCGCGGCCGGAATATCGCAGCTTTGCCGGCGGAAGCTGCACCGGCTATATCGGCGCCGAGGTCTACAAGGCGCTGAAGAAAAGGGGGGCGAAGTCGGGCGCCACACTATTTTCAACGCTGCTGGCGACCCTCCAGGTGATGGTATCACGGCTATCGGGCCAGGATGACATCGTCATCGCCATTCCCTCGGCCGGTCAAAGCCTGCTTGACGGTCAGATCCTCGTCGGCCATTGCGTCAATCTGCTGCCGTTGCGTCAAGCTGTATCGCTGACAGAGCCGTTTGCGGCGCATCTGAAAGCAACGCAGCAGCTCGTCTTCCAGGCTTTTGAACATCAGGATTACACCTACGGCACGCTGGTGCGCAAACTGGATACCAAGCGTGATCCACGCCGCCTGCCGCTCACCGAGATCCAGTTCAACCTCGAGCGCATGGCCGGCGGATCGTCCTTTGGCGATCTAACGCCGACCATCGAGCCGAACGCAAAGGCCTTCTCCAACTTCGACCTGTTCTTCAACATGATCGAGGCGAGCGACCACATCCGCATCGATGTCGACTACAACGCCGATGTCTTCGACCGCACGACCGTGGAACGATGGATCGGCCATTTCTCGACACTGGCGGCAGCCTTGGCCAAGGATATGGATCACAGGATCGGCGAGCTGCCTCTGCTTTCCGCGGCTGAGAAGTCCTGGCTGGTCGACGATCTCAATCGGACGGCTGCGCCTTACGATCACGATCAATTCGTCTTTTCGCTCTTTTCCAAACAGGCAGCCGAACAGCCGAATGCCGTTGCCGCTCAACATGACGGCCAGTCGATCACGTACGGTGAGCTGGAAACCCGATCGAACCAGCTGGCCCTCTACCTCCAGATGGCGCTTCCCGACCCCGGCCAGCGGATTGCAATATTGGTCGAGCGTTCGCTGAATATGATCGTCGCCCTCCTTGCCGTGATGAAGGCAGGGCACACCTACGTGCCGATGGATCCGGCACATCCGGAACCGCGCCTGCGGCAGACGCTGGAAATCGCCCGCATCCGCGGCCTGATCTGCGATAGCGACGATATGGCTCGGCTCGCAGCGACGGATATCCCTGTTATCCGGCTCGATCAGGATGCCAAGGCGATCAACTCGATGACAGGCCTTGCCCTGAAGACCCTGCCTGTCGATACGACCGCATCCGCCTATATCATCTTCACCTCCGGCTCGACCGGCATGCCGAAGGGTGTCGAAGTTTCGCATCGATCCCTGACGAACTTCCTTCTCTCCATGGCGAAGGAGCCGGGTTTCAGCGCAAGCGACACGCTCGTCGCCGTCACCACAATCTCTTTCGATATTGCCGGCCTTGAACTCTACCTGCCGCTGATATCGGGAGGTAAGGTCGTCATCGCCAGCCGCAGCCAGGTCCAGGATGGCTTTGCACTGGTTAAGCTCATCGACGAACATGATGCCACGGTGCTGCAGGCCACGCCAACGCTTTGGCAGATGCTGGTCGAAGCTGGCCTAAAGGAGAGACGGACACTGAAAATGCTCTGCGGCGGCGAGCCCCTGCCCAAGGAATTGGCACGCTCCCTGCTTCAGATCGGCGGCGAGCTCTGGAACATGTACGGCCCGACGGAAACGACGATCTGGTCGTCGCTGCAACGCATCACAGATGCGGATCAACCGATCACGATCGGCCATCCGATCGCCAACACCCAGCTCTTCATCCTCGACCAGAGCGAGAATATCGCGCCGGTCGGCGTCATCGGCGAACTGCACATCGGAGGCGACGGGCTTGCCGAGGGCTACTTCGATCGCCTCGATCTCACCGAGAAGGCTTTCGTCCCGCATTGCTTCGCCATCGGCAGGCCGATGCGGCTTTATAAGACCGGCGATGTCGGACGGCGGCTTGCCGACGGCTCGCTGCAGCTGCTCGGACGGCGTGACCAGCAGATTAAGCTGCGTGGCTTCCGCATCGAGCTTGGCGACATCGAGGCCGTCATCTCCAAGGTGGAAGGCGTGCGCCAATGTGCGACCGTCGTCGCCGAAAATGCCAGGGGCGATCGTTCATTGGTCTGCTACATCGTGCCGACTGCGGAGGGCGGCGATGCACTTGCAGCCGATATCGCGGCACATGCCAAAGCCAATCTACCGGCGCATATGGTGCCAAGCTTCTGGGTGATGGAAAGCGAGCTGCCGCAGACCGGCAACGGGAAGCTCGACCGCAAGACCTTGCAACAGCGCGGCGTGCCGCAGCGTGGTGCCGCGCCAACCAAGGTCCAGCCGAAAACCGAAATGGAACAACGGCTGCTGGCGATCTGGCAGGACGTGCTGAACCTTGGCGACATCGGCATCGACGACAATCTCTACGCGCTGGGTGCCGATTCACTTGCCATATTCCGCATCGCTGCCCGCATGCGCGACAATGGGCTGTCGCTCGAGGCAAAACATCTATTGCGCCATCCGACGATTGCCGCGCTAGCAGCCTTTGCCGACAGCCAGGCGGAAGCTCTGTCCGATCCTGTTCAGCTTCACATTCCATCACTGCGAGATTTTCGTAACGGCGCACGCCGCGGCCTGGGAGCATCTCTATGAGTACAGTCGACAATAGTCCAAGCGGTTCCCTTGCCGAACCGCAGATCATCGGCGAATTTCCCTGTACGCAGACACAGCTGCGCTGCTGGATCCTCGATCAGCTCAATCCCGGCAACCCCGCGCTCAATGTCGCGGTCCGGTGGGAAATCCGGGGTTCATTCAAGGTTGCGACCCTCGAAGCTGCATTTCGAAAGATCATTCAGCGTCATGAAATATTGAGAACCCGCTTCATCGAAAAAAGTGGTCAGCCCTTTCAGCAGGCCGTCAGCGACGTCAATTTCAAGATGTCGGTGATCGATCTGCGCGGCATGCCGCCGGAGCAGCGCCAGGCACGGATCTTGTCGATCGGCGAGGAGACGGCGCAGGCGCCCTTCGATCTCGGCATGCCGGGCCTATTCCGCGTCACGCTGCTGATGGCGGAAAACGAGCGCGGCTTCCTGCTGATTACGGCCCATCAGAGCTGCTTCGACGGCTGGTCGATCCGTGTCCTCGGGCGGGAGGTCGGCGAAATAGCCGCCGCAATCGATGCGGGGCGCGCACCTGTCCTGCCCGAGCTGCCCTTGCAGTATGGTGACTATGCCCTCTGGCAGCAGGAATATCTGCAGAGCTACGGCTTCGAAACGGAAAAAACCTTCTGGCGCGAAACTTTGCTCGGCGCCCCTTATTTTGAAGTCACTTCCGACCGGCCTCGCGGTCAGGTCAAAACCAATCACGGCGATATTCTCTCCATTGTCCAGCCACCCGCCTTCACCGATCGCATGGATGCAGCCGCGCGCGCGCATTGCGTGTCGCAATATAGTTTCGGCGCGGCCGTCCTCAGCGCAGCCCTTCATCGCTTGACCGAGGCTCCGACCGTGCTCTTCGGCTCGCAGATCGCCGGCCGCGAACATAGCGATCTGGAGGATATGATCGGCGTCTTCATCAACAATCTAGTGCTGCGTTTCGATTTCGGCTCCGATGTCAGCTTTGCCGAACATATTCGCTCCGTCAGCGCGACGATCGAGGGGGCGCTGAACCATCAGCGCATGCCGTTCAACAAGCTCGTGGAACTGGTCAATCCGGTGCGCGATCCGGCGCGCAATCCGCTGATCTCGGTCAACTTCAATCTGCAGAAGGCCTTTCTCGAAGATCGTCGCTACGGCGCCTTTGAGCTGATCAGCTCGCCCTCGCAGTCCCCCGGCGTCATCTACGACCTCAGCTTCATCATGATCGGACGGCCGACCGGCTGGCGCATGTCGATCGAATACAATGCCGATCTGTTCGAAGCCAGCACCATCGAAAGCCTCCTGCAACTATGGAGGAACGCTTATGAAATTGCTCTCGATCGCCCTGAGGCGCCGCTTTCTTCGCTCGTTGCGCCGGAACGGCGGCACCTGGCAGCTTCCGCCAAGATTGCGTCGGTGGATGGCGCCGTCACAGGCAAATCGCCACCGAATACGCGAATGGAAGCGCTTGCTGAAATCTGGAAGGAAGTCCTACAGGTTCCGCAAGTACGCCCGGATGATGATTTCTTCGCGCTTGGTGGCCACTCGCTCCTCGCGCTCCGGCTACTATCGGAAACACGCGCAAGATTCGATGCAAGCCCGACATTGCAGCTTCTATTCAAACAGCCGACGTTTGCGGGCTTTGCAGCTGCGATCTTCAACAGCGAGGAGATCGAGAAACCGCGGGAAAAAGCAGTAAACCCATGGGAGCTGATTACCTGCAAACATGGGGTGGGGACCGGGACGGTCTATACCCTCAACCATCCGTTCCTGTACTACCGTCTTGCCAATGAATTGCCGGACGAGATCTCGGTCTACAACGTCAACATGTTCCATGCGGATCTGACGGGCGGCCTGGACCGCCTCAGCATCGAGGATATCGCCGGCCACGCGATCGATGCCATGCAGATCGACAAGGCCGCGGGCCGCATTGCCATCGTCGGACTCTGCGTCAATGGCGTCCTTGCGATGGAAATCAGCCGGCAGCTGCGCGAAAAAGGCATGAATGTCGGCGTCACGGCCATCATCGATGCCTGGGCTCCAGGCTATTTCGCTTCTTTGCCCAAGCGGGAGCAAGCCCGATGGCACCGGGAACGGCGGCGCAAGCGTCTTGCCTATTTCACCCGGAAACTGCTGTCCCGCCGTATCCGGCTGATCGATTATCTCAAGGAGTTCGAAGTCTCCCTGGCGCTTCTGAGGATCTTCGGCGTCAAGGCCGGTCAATACTCGCCCGAAGAGGAGGCGAACGAGGCTGTTACGAAATTGCTGGTGACGGCAGCGCGTCGCTATAAGCCGCCGCAGACAAAGGATGAGAGCGTCGTTCTGCTTCGAAGCAGTGCGACGCATCCTCGGGCGCGCAAAATGCGATTTGGATGGGGTGAGGCGGTCGGAGAGGACTGCATGGTGGTCGATATCGACGGCTGGCATGAGGATTCGCTGACCAGCAACGGTATCCGCGACCTGGCGTCGACGCTCTCGGGAAAACTCGCCGACGACTAGAGCGGTTCGGCTTTTCATGGAGTATCTGAATCGCTCTATCTCTTTGTTTTCACGCAATTCTGGATGGAAAACCGCTGCGCACTTTTCCTGGAATTGCCTTAGGTAGCCGCCGATGCCCCGCAATCACGCCCGGCAAATGGTCGAGCCATAGAGGAAACAGTCATGAACGAGACCAAGCCATTGAAGGTCGGCATTCTCGTCGCGCGCGGACATGCGTTCGAAAACTGGGAGCTGATGATCCTGGACCGAATTCTGGCCGCCCCGGGTCTGGAGCTTGCAGCCGTGCTGACCCATCCTCATCCGTTCGGCGACGGCAAGGCATCGAAGCTGTTGTCCTGGAGTGCGCGACTGGAGACTCAGGCTCTTGCACGTCAACCCACTTATTTGCCAAAACATTTCAATAGCCGGCGTCATTTTATCGACTGCTACGAATCCGATGGAGGCAAGACAGGCACTCCCGACAACATCACTGCGGCATCGCTGCGCCGTCTGAAGCTGGACCTCGTCATCCGCATGGTTCCAATGAGCATGGCCGACGACGCGATCGCGGCTCTCCCATTCGGAGAATGGGCCTTCAATCTCTCCGACCGGCGATCGGCGGATGTGGATTGGTACGGCTATGCCGAGGTCCTTGCCCGTGCGCCGACTGCCGATCTGGTCCTCTATGCCAAGTGCGGTGGCAAAGCTGGCAGATTCGAGATTGCGCGGGCGTCATTCAACATCAAGCCCAGTGCAGCGCGATTGAGTGCTTTCGTGCGGGAGCGAAGCGTTACCCTTCTGCTGCGGGAACTGACGCGGCTCGCCGACACCAGGCGGTTCAACCCATCCGCCTTCTCCAGCTCGACCGTCGATCAGGCACCATCGCTGGGCGACCTCTTTCGCTACGGCTGCATCGTCGCGGGATCGGTCTCGGTCAAAGCATTCAAATCGATCAGGGCGAGGCTCCACGCCGAGTCGGCCATATGGACGCTTTATACGGGACACGGTCACATCGATGATTTCGATCCAAGCAAGGCGGTCGAAATCCCACCTTCCGATAACAGCATCAAGGCCGATCCATTCCTGTTTCAGGAGGATGACAAATGCTATTTGTTCTATGAGGCCTATTCCCACGGCGACCGCAAGGCGCATATCGCGGTCGGCCGTTTCGACGGCGATGCGCTCACACAGGTCGGGGTAGCGCTGGAGCGCCCCTACCATCTCTCCTATCCATTCATATTCCGCGATGGCGATCAGATCTTCATGATACCGGAGACGCATCAGGCACGGCGGCTTGAGGTATGGCGCTGCCGCGAGTTTCCGCTGAAATGGGAACTTCATGCCACGGCTTTCGAGGGTCAATCGCCGGCCGATAGCGTCTTGATCCGCCATGGCGGCAAATGGTGGCTATTCACCAACCTGTCGGATTTCCATACCTATGAAGACCATTGCAGCGAGCTCTATCTGTTCGAGGTCGACGGCCCAGCGCTCACAGGCATAAGACCCCACAAGCGAAATCCGGTCGTCATCGGCAGCACCGAGGCACGAGGCGCAGGGCGCATCTTCGAACGTGGCGGCAGGCTCTTGCGGCCCTCGCAGCACAATGCGTACGGTATTTATGGCTATGCTCTCAATATCATGGAGATCGAGAGACTCACGCTCGACGACTATTGCGAACGCCGCATCCGCACCGTTACCCCGGCTTTCAAGGCCGGGCTACATGGTTGCCATCATTTCGACGCCGCCGACGGGCGCTACATTCTCGATGCGCGGCTGACCATCTGACTGATATTTCCGTTGCGATACCGCAGGCATACTTGGTGCCCGCCGGTCGAGGCGACAACGGCACCAGCGAAGTTGGCCGGTGTCGCAAGCTCCAGAATGGCCCAGTTTTGCGGTGCATCCTCATCCCCCTCCAGCCGTTCCAATCGCGATTGCTTCGATCTGTCGAACGCAACATCGAAACTATCGAGCGGCAGCGACAAGCCGGCACCATGGGCCTTGATGAACGCTTCCTTGCGCGTCCAGCAGCGATAGAAACCATCCAGATAGCCATCAGCCGGCAGAGATCGAAGCGTCTGATACTCCTTGCGGGAGAAGAACCATTTCGCAATGTCTTCCTTCAGGAACCGAATTTCCTCGATATCGATGCCGAGTTCATAACGATCGGAAACAGCAAGCACGGCCAGGTTGGCGCTGTGGCTGAGATTGAAATGGATGGGACGAGCGCCGCCGATCGCGACGTAAGGCTTGCCGTTGTTGCCATAGTCGAAGCCTATCGACCGCGGCGGAATGCCGAGATAGCGCCCGAGGATCACCCGCATCCCGGTCCTAGCGGCGACGAAACGATGCCTGTCGCGATCATGGACGAAGCGAATGGTCCGAACGCATTCGTCGAGCGACAGCAAAGTGATGTACATGCCGAGATCAGGCAACGGCATGTCCAGCTTCCAGTGCCAGACATCGATTGTGTCAGGCCCGATATTCTCCATGTCAGATCGTTGCGTATAGGAGATTGGCGTTCTTCGATTTGGCCTGCCGCGACATCCGCCTCGCCATATAGGCGACCAACGCAACGGGATAGTTTTCTCCAAGGCTGATGCGGCAGCTGCGCTTCAGGATATCGAGTGTCTGCGCGCAAAGTTCCGGCGTGTATTCGATCTTCCGATCGGTCCAGTGGAAGGGGTTCATCGCCGGATGGCCGGTGCGTTGCTGCAAAACAGGTTGCCAGTTGGTATAGACATGGCGGCTGGAATCGAAGAGCCGATAGACACCGCGCTTGTTTTCCTCGGCAAATCGCTTGGCCTCGTCCGAGGTCTCGAAGATGACGTGGAGGCCTGCCGCATTGCCGATATCGTTGTGAGGTCCCACCATGATCTGCGCACTCTTGGCGAAGATTTCGCTCATCACATCGTAGCGCTCTCGCATGCGGGCAATCATCGGATCAAGCTTTTTCAGCTGCACGTTCAACATGGCGCCTTGAATCTGGCTCGCCTTGAAATTCACCCCCAGCATGGGCGGCTCGTTGGCATTGTCGAGATGGCCTCGAAACATGGAGCCGATGTCGTGATACATCCGGGCGCGCGCAAAGAGCCGCGCGTCGTTGGTGACAACGGCCCCACCCTCCCCGCAATTGATGTTCTTGAACTGATTGAAGCTGAACGCCCCGAAATCACCGATCGTACCGACCCGCTTGGTCTTGTAATGCAATCCGACAGCCTGGCACGCATCCTCGATGACCACGAGATTGTTCTCGCGGGCAATGCGCATGATGCTGTCCATATCGCACACCATGTTCGACATATGGACGGGGATGATTGCCCTCGTCTGCGGCGTGATCTTACGCAGGATGTCCTGCGGATCCATGGTGAGCGTGTGATCGATATCGACCAGGACCGGCACCGCGCCGGCGGCCAGTGGAGCGGCAGCGGTTGCAATCCAGGTATAGGCCGGCACGAGCACTTCATCTCCGGGACCGACACCGGCGGCAACCAGCGCCGAGATCAGGGCGCCGGTTCCGCTGCTCGTCGCCAACGTATGGCGCACACCGAACTTGGTGGAAAAATCGGATTCGAAGCGCCCGAGCGGGCCGCCGGTCTCATCGCTGTAGCGTGCTAATTTGCCCGAGGCAAATACCGGCGCGAGCGCCAACCACTCCCGTAACCCCACCTTGGCCATGATTTTCGCTCCCAGGAAACTCGGCATTTGCTGGAGAGCCTAGCCTGTGATTGACGCATTTTCAGCATGGACTTCCGACTGAAAAAGCCGCCGGAACCGATCAGATCACCTATCCGAAATCGGTAGATATCGCGCGTACCTATGCCAATCGAACAGTTATCCGCACGCTCGCGATGCTGGTAAAAAATGGGAAAACGAGCGGGAAAACGATCATGATAACCAGTGACTTGAGATCTATGCCGGAAGGCATTGAAATACATGCCGATATTGCGATTATCGGTGGCGGACCTGCCGGAATAGCGATCGCCCGCGAGTTTGCCGATACCCGCATTCGTGTCCTCGTCATCGAAAGCGGCGGCCAGGATTACGAGGCGGAAATCCAGGCACTGAATTCCGTCGAGAACATTGGCGAGCCATTCGTTTCGGCGAATGCCGTGCCCGAAGGGCGGGGCTATACCGGCAAACTGGCATGGCTGAACGATGTTCCCGCATTCGAGCTTCGAAATCGCCTGCTTGGCGGCAGCAGCCACACCTGGATCGGCAAATGCGCCGCCTTCGATGACATCGATTTCCTGAACCGGCCCTGGCTGCCGCTCTCCGGCTGGCCGATCGATCGCGAGCAACTGTTGCCTGCCCTCGATCGTGCCGGCAAACTGCTCAACCTCGGGCCGAACCTCTACGATGAACGCCTTTTTGCTTTGCTCCATTCACGCCCGGACGATCTCGGTCTGGACAAGCGGCTCCTCAAGCCTTTCTTCTGGCAATTCAGCCACATGCGCCATCCGCGTGCCGAGCCGACACGCTTTGCCCGCCTTGCTGGCGATATCACGTCCGCGAACATAAGCTTTCTGACGCATGCCACGGTGACGGAGATCAATGTCGATAGCCAGGGCCGGAGGGTGACCTCACTGGATATCAGGAGCCCGATCGGCCGCAGCGCAACTGTCCGTGCAAACACGATCGTTCTTTGCGGCGGGGGCGTCGAGAATGCACGCCTGCTGCTCGCATCCAATTCCCGTCTGCTGGCGGGCATAGGCAATGGGCATGACGTTGTCGGCCGCTATCTCTGCGACCATCCCCGCACATCGCTCTGCCGCTTCACCGGACGCGACATCGGCGCGATCGCACGGCATTTCAATTTCTATGGCCTCAGCCATGGCGGGCGCACGCATTTCTATCTCAGGGGCCTGTCTTTAAGCCCGGAAATTCAGGCACACGAAGGCCTTACCAACTGCGCCGCCTATCCGGTGCAGATCCATGCTCGGGATGATCCCTGGGCCGCGCTGAAGCGCTTGAAGAAGGGCGCGGGCAAGACCGTCATGGGAGACCTTGCGACAGTCGCGAGATCGGCTGATATGATCACCAACGGGCTCTACGAACGCCTCGTGCGCAAGCGCGGCCTGCCGCATCGCTCGACGGAATTGCGCTTTGACGTCATGGTCGAGCAACAGCTCAATCCCGAAAGCCGTGTCACGCTCGCGCAGCAGCGCGATCGCTTCGGTCAGCCATTGCCGCGGGTCAACTGGAAAATCGGTCAACGCGAAATAGCCAGCGTCAAACGACTTGCAGGATTGATCTCGAACGAATTCGTTCGCGTTGGGTTACCAAAGCCAGTGCTGCCGGATTGGATTGCGGCAAGGGAGAACACCCTGCCCGTCTTCATGGATATGGCTCACCCTTCCTGCACCACCCGCATGGGAACCGATCCGCGAACGAGCGTCGTCAATACCGACGCCATGGTTCACGGCATCGACGGCTTGTTCATTGCCGGCAGCTCCGTATTTCCGACGCCGGGCCACGCCAATCCGACGCTGATGCTGCTCGCCCTGTCTATCCGACTTGCCGATCACCTCAAGCAGCGACACGCGTCCAAGCAATTGCACAGACCGCATCATCAAAGCGAAGCGGACCTATCGCTCCACCACGGCTAGGACCTTCCGCTCGAATCGCGAAAATGCTCTGGCCTTTTTTCGTAATTCCCGACGGAAAATCGCTACGCACTTTTCCTGGAATTATCCTAGCCCAGCCGAAAATAGAAGCCGGCGCTCTCGCTGCGGCCGAGTTCCGGGTGCGTGTCTATGGCGTGCGACAGGGAGGGGATGGACCAGCGGTCGATCTGCTTGTAGCCGAGCCTTGCGATATCGTCGATGAAGTCCGCCTCGTTGCGCATATGGTAGGGGACATAGGACTTGCCGATGCGCTCGAGCGTGACGACGGCGCTGCCCTTGCGGAGCGCAACCTTGTTGAGGATCAAGTGCTGCGGCCGGGAGGGCATTTGCGATAGCAGTCCGGATAGCGGCATATCGAGATATTGCATCAGCCCCGATCCAAGCAATAATGGCATCTCGCCGGTGTCTGCGATCCGATCGACAAAGGACAGGCTTGTCAGGCCTTCCTTCTCAGCAAGGCTCCGCCCGGCGCGGACGATGGCCGGCAGATCATAGACGACCCAGCGAAAAGCGCCGTCGAACGGCAGCAGAGGACGGAAGGCACGATATTTCGTGCCCATGTGACCACCAGCATCGACGAGGCCATCGATCTCGTGCAGCAAATTGCGGATCCAGAACAGCACCGGATAGTCCCAGGGCGCCACCTCGCACATTTTGGCAAAGGCGACGGTTGCGATCTCATCATGATCGTAACCGGCCATCGTCTGCCTGCGGGCGGCAGCCATGGCAGCCTGATAGGTGTCATAGGCGCCCGTAAACCGCCGTGGAAAGGGCAGGAGATAGTTGAGCCGCCCTCTGGCCAGACGCAGTGGCGAAAGCCCTTGAGCGGCCGTCTGTGCGGCGCTCTTCAAGGCCGAGCGCGCATGCGCCGACCATGACAAATTGGATTGCAACGAAGCCGTCATCCCGCATCCCCTATCTCTACCTATCCTTTGGTTGTGGATTATCGCCTGCCCGATAGAATCGAAACCGCACCTCCGCTCATCTTCTCCAGAGCAAGTAGCGTGCAGACATAGATTGCCCCACCCGAGATCACCTGCAGCAATACGGTCAGCACGCGCTGCATGCTGAGCGATCCGGCGAAATAGCCGAGCCCGTAAACCGCTGACGCCATCAACGCGACGGCAACGGCAAGATAACCGCTCTTGCGCAGCACACGCCCCCACCGAAGGCCGCCATAATTCTTTTGCAGATGCATCGATGTCAAAAAGGAGATCAACGACGCCAAGCACTGTCCCCAGGCGGCAGCGACCACGCCGAAAGGCGCAAGAAGCAGGATCAGGGAGACGGAGACCACGGCATTCAACAGCAGGGTGGGAGGCATGCGCCTGATATTGTCCGACAGGGATAGCAGGGCTTCGGTGACGTAG
Source organism: Hyphomicrobiales bacterium (assembly GCA_900472485.1). Classification (GTDB taxonomy): domain Bacteria; phylum Pseudomonadota; class Alphaproteobacteria; order Rhizobiales; family Rhizobiaceae; genus Rhizobium. Next base: position 84,034 of record UCII01000002.1, on the reverse strand, counting down.
CCCGGCATCAACAGGATCTGTTTCAGCGACAGGATCGCGACCAGAATCGCCGCTGGCGCCCATTTTTCGCCGAGTACGATGTCGATCAATTCGGACGATATCAACGAAAGGCCGAGATAGATCGGCGTGGAGATTGCCATGAGAACCGTCATGAAGATCGTTGCAGAAGGTCCGGCGTCGCGAACCTGTCTTCCGTCCACCCCGATCACGATCGCTGCGCGGCGAAACAAGGTCCAGGCCAGCATTCGCGCGGGTTCGCCGATGAGTTCGGAAAATGCCGCGACGATGCGTTCCGCGACCCGATAATAGCCTGCCTCCGCAAGGCCCAGAAAGCTGCCGATCGCAAGCGTTCCGGAATAGGATCGCAGAAAGAGGATCAGCCGATTCGACAGGATATGGCTCGAAAACTCGAGAACCTCGCGCGCGAAAGGCCAGGTGAGATGCAGCTTGGGACGCCAGGCAAGCACGGCTGCCGAGCCGGCAAGACAAACGAGCTGCGAAATGAGCCGGCCGGCCGCGAGCGAAAACACATTCCAGCCGAGCCACAGCCCCAGCATTGTAACGCAGAGCCCGGCAATTTCGCTTGCTATCCGGATGGCGGCCTGCTTGCGCAACAAGCCACGTGCGACCAGCAGCCCATCGTAAACCGCGTAAAGAGACGATGGCAGAAACCAGCAGCTGAAAAGAACGAGGAGAAGCGCTTCATGCTGCCTGCCGAAAAGGAGCCAGGCAATGGCGGCAGCAAGCAAGCCGACGATGGTCACGAGCACGCCGGCGACGATCGAAAGCGTGCCGATCTGGTCGAGCTCGAGATCCGTACACTCGGCCTTCATGACGAACTCACCCCATCCGCCCTCTGAGATCACGACGAGCATGACGACAATGGCGGAACTGAACGCATAGAGACCGAATTCGGCCGATTCCAGCACGCGGGCAGCGACGAGAAATATGAGAAGCTGGACGAGCTGAGATACGACTTTCGAAACGAGCGTCGAGGCTCCGTCGCCGATGATCGCGGGCATGCGGGCGCGCAGCCAGTAACGCAGGCTCGTCCAGACGGCACGCTTGGGGCGAAGCGGAAAGTTATCCATCAGCGCACCGTCGCGGCAAGTAAATGCGAGCAAAGGCGGCCTTCGCATCGCCCGGTTGCGAAATCCCATTGAAATGTAACATAATAATCCACAATTGTTTCCAGCTTTGCACCAGATAAAGTCTATAGTGTTCCCATTCAGGACATGATTCCGTGCAATGAAGCGCTGCCTGCAAGCGGGGTGCGCCGGAATTATTCGATTTTGTATCAGAGAAATTATTACCCTGAACGTCAGGGTCCGATCGAAATTCTCGGTAATAGAAGAGGGGCTTGCCGGCAATCGTCATGAAACACCACGCAGAGCCGCTTATGAAAGACGAAAACCATGATCGCATCGCCTCGGGACAGCCAGGTGGATTGCGCCAGAAACTTTTGCTTCGTTGGATTCTGGTGATCTTCTGCCTTCTCGTCTGGATTGCCGTAGCCGCTTTTTTCATTTGGTGAGACGTTCTTTCTCGTTGCGTGCGAGCAGCACGACGCCGACCGTTTTTACGAGAATTGCAAAATCGGTGCGCAAGGAACGGCTGTGGAAGTAATCCAGATCGAACTGGATACGCTCCTCGTAAGTGGTGTCGGCATGACGGTTGACCTGCCAGAGGCCCGTGATCCCCGGCCGCAGCCCCAGATAACAATAGAGATTGGCTCCATAGCGATCGAGCTCCGTGGCCACGACAGGTCGAGGTCCGACCATGCTCATGTCACCCCGCTGAACGTTCACCAATTGTGGTAGTTCGTCGGCGCTGCTCATGCGCAGGTATTTCCCGAGCCAGTGCACGCGAGGGTCGTTCGTCAGCTTCTGTGTCGATAGCCACTCCTGCTTTCGCGTCTCGTCACGGGCCAGCAGCTCCGCCAGCTGCCGATCGGCATCCTTGCGCATCGTCCGGAATTTCAGGCAGTCGAACGGGCGTCCATCGCGGCCGACGCGCGTATGGCGATAGATGACGGGCCGGCCGTCGACCAGAAGCAATGCAATCGCGATGACAAGCAGCGCCGGCGCCAGAAACAACAGCCCGAGCCCAGAAAGAACAAGGTCGACAATACGCTTGGCGCGTCCCCGCCGTTCCGCCCGCTTCGCCTCGCGGCGAGATCGCTCGCGATGGGCAATGCTGTCAAAAGTCGATAACATCTTCCGGACCCCTCACCACTATCATGCTTCCTGCAAAGGCTGCCAGCTGTCCCAATCCTTGACAATTGACCCTGCGGACATTGGGTTAGTCCCATTGGCGTAGGACGCCGGGCACAAAGCTACCCACAAGCCTCAGCTTGCTTCGTCGATCAGTCGATGGGCGGCTGAAAAGTCGTCGTTCAAGGTCGATCGCAAATCCATCCTGGCGGCGTTTGCACGGTCGAGAACACGATCGTACAGGTTAAGCAATGCGTCGCACCATGAAACCGGTGTGTGCGCCAGCTCGCCTGACCGGCGGAGGCAATTCACGCTCATCAGTCGAAGCAGTATGTCATCGCTGGCAAGCCGGCGCATTCCGCTTGCAAGCGTTTCCACCTTGCCCCCCTGAAAGGTCAGCCCGCATCCGAGCGCCGCAAGTTCGTCGCCGAGGAGCGCAGTATCCGGCAAGATCACCGGGATGCCGCTCGTCACGGCCTCGAGCGCCGCCAGTCCGAAAGGCTCCGGCACCCGGGAGGAAACGACGAGCGCGCGCGCGTCGCAAAGGATGTTCCGCATCTCACTCTTGGACTTCCAGCCATGAATGACGACTTCCGGAAAGTCCTGCTCCAAGCGAAGGCGGCCGGCACCATCGCCTATGATCTGCAGCTTTCCACCGGCAAGCCGCGCCGCGATCGCAGCATCTTCAAATCCCTTTTCCGGCTCCAGCCGACCAACAAAGAAGAAGTCGCGCTTCTTCCAGGGCTCGGCAGGATGATCAAGGAAAGGCTCGACCGGATTGCGAATTGTTTCGATGTTGCCCATATCCATCTGCCCGCGGGCGAAATATTCGCGCATACGTTGATGCACGACGATGATATTGGCGGCAAATTTCTGGATGGGATAATAATGCTCCCTCATCATATGGCGGGCCGATCTCCAGATCTTCTCATGATAGCCGCGCTTGTCGCAGTTTGTCGCCAGACAGCCGAGCGACATCGGCGTCAGAGGGCAAACCTGGCTTCTGCGGTAATTGGCAAATCCTCCATTTGGACAGGAGAGGAAATAGTCATGAGCGTGCAGGACGACTCGATCCCGAACCGGCCATAGGGCACGGAAAATCGACGGCGATAGGATCTTCGACCAGCCGTGGACATGATAGATGGTGCCCCTGGTATCGACGCGCGATATGAGAGCACTCAGGCCGTCATAGGCCTGACGGCTGTAAAGGCCGCTGGCAAGTGCGCTTAGACGCGGCTGCTGCATTAGCGGCTTTGCTGCCAGGTTGACGGTATCGGCCGCCGGCCGTTCGGAGCCGGCACTATCGCCGGCGAAGTAGGTCACGGCGACCCCGGCTTCCTGCAGCAAAGTGGCTGAGAGTATCGCCAGATTCGACGCTCCGCCTATCTTGGCGGAGCGGTCGTTGATGACGACAACACGATCGAGGGCGGATGAGCGCACCACCGGACTATTCCAGCGCTTCGATGTTCTGCGGCGCCAGCCTGCCCTTGAGCAGATCACGAAGCGCGATGACATTGCCCTTGAGGCGGCCCTTGCGGTCAACCCAAGGCTCAGGCCGCCAGACCTTGACGAGGTTGGCTGCAAGATTGCGGCCGACCTGCAACGTTGCCTGCGGCACGCTCATCGTGCGCTTGCGCATGAGATACAGCGGGTTGGCTATTTGCGAATAGCCGAGACGCACACCGCCCGATCGGCCACCTTTCGTGCCGAGATGAACGCCTTCGAGCTGCTTGACGCTGACGACCTGGCCATAATGGGCCACGAGCCTGCTGAAATCGACATCCTCGAGCCAACCATAGAAGGGCAGGTTCTCGTCGAAACGCAGGGCCGCCGCTTTGACGATGGCCATGCGGATCGCCATGTTGCAGCCATAGGCATTGTAAACAGATCGGATTTGCATCGAGGGCTCGGAGCGGCGCCTGCGGCTCGCACCGACCAGGCGTAAGCCATCACGAACGGATATGCCCGGCCCGGTAATGCCATCGGCCAAGACGGTGCCGGTGCACAGGGCAACATCCGGCTGCAGCTGAAACAGCCGTTCCGTTTCCTCGATATAGGCAGGCGTCATCAGAAAATCATCATCGAGGAAAAGGACGATATCCGCGTCCTGAACGCTGTCGAGGATGCGATTGCGCTGACGGCAGAGCCCGCGTTCGCTGATAAGCACCCGCACCGGAATGTCGAGATTTCTGAGGCAACTCGGATCGATGTCTTCCGGCGAGGAAAGGCAGACGACGATCTCGTCCGGCTTCCGGGTTTGGCTGGCAACATGGGGGAGGATGGACGACAGGATATCGCGGCGGCCGGAACTTGCGATACCAAGCGTAATCTTCAAGGGGCGACCCGTTACGCTGCCGGTCAGCCGCCTTGCGGATGCACGCACGTGGCGACGATCCTGCCTGCGGCGCCAAAGGCGATTATTCTGGTGGTGGCGCCTCTCATGGCTGCGATTGGCGATGATGCCGAGGATATTGATCGTTGTCGTGCCGAAGCTTGCCAGCGCGTCCGACAGTCTCTCCACCGTCATCTTGTTCGTCTGCCCGACGACGACGACAATGCCCTCGAGATAGGTGCAGATGACGCGGGTATCGGCAGAATCCTCGAAAGCAGACATATCGACGATGACGACCTTGTATCGCCGGCGCAACAAGTCGATCTCGGCCTTCAGCGCGGGCAGGTGCCCATAGCGCTGAAAAGCGGTCACGGATTTTTCGGTCTCGTCGACGGTGACGACCGGGACACCGCCATGGGCCTGCATGACCTCCGCCTCGGGCTCATGCTCGGCCTTCGCGACAAGCAGGCCGCCTTCATGGGCGACAGCATAGCGGCGCGGCACATCGGTGATGCTCAATGCCTCCATGCCGAAATCCGTGCCGGCTTCGGTCACCACGCAGCTCAGTCTCGCATTGAGAAAATCGGCGTCGACGAGCACAACGGATGCACCTTCATGCTGGTAGAGCTGTGCGAGATTGGTTGCGATCGTCGTCTTGCCTTCGCCGGTACCGACAGAGGTGATGCCGATCACCATGGGTGCGTTCGGCGGAAAAGCGGAATCGATCGAGTGCTTAACACCACGCAAGGCTTCAGAAAATTGCGAATAGGGCGTATCGAGCACGGATCTCAACGGCAGCATCGTTCGTCGCCAGCCGGCGTTGGCGGCGGCCATGCTTCCCGGCAGGAAGGACGGGCTCATGTAGACGGGCACGTGGCCGAGAGAGCTGATTCCCAATTCCCGCCGCAGCTTTTCACTGGAGCTGACGCGGCGATCCAGGCCATCCCGCAAAAGCGCTGCCATGACACCGGCTGCAAGGCCGAGCATGGCCGTGAACGGCAGGACGAAGGAGGACTTCGGCCAGGTCTTTGCCAGCGGCACGGCGGCCGCCGTCACAACACGAACATTGCCAAGCGGAAACGATTCCTTTTGCAGTGCGCCAATCAGCTGCTGCAGGATGCTTTCATACATCCGCCGGTATGTGGTGGCGCGGCTTTCCATCTCCGACAGCTCCACCCTTGCCAGATTCTTGTCCGTTCCGGCGTCTTTGAGCGACGCCAATTCGTCGCTGAGCAGCTTTTCGCGGGTTTGGGCGACTTCGAGATTTACCTTGTAGACTGCCTGGATACGCTCGAATTCCTTGCGCATATCTCCCTTTATTCGAGCGATTTCCTGCTGCGCGGCAATGATGGCTGGATTATCGGCATCATATCTGCCGGTAAGATTGTTCAATTTGATTGTCGCAGCTCCGAGATCCTCCTGCAATTTCTGTATGCGCGGATTGTTCATCGTCTCGTCGACGTCGCCTTCGACCTTACCCCCTGACATCAGTTGGTTGAGCGTCGCAAGCTTGGCCGATTCTGCCGCCGTTTGTGCCTTGGCTGCAACCGCCTGACTGCTGATCTCCGATAGTTGCTGCTGATCGAGGGAGGACGACGTGCTGATCTCCATGATGCCGTTTTTGGCACGGAACTCCTCGACGTTCATCGCTGCTTCGCGAGCCTGCCGTCCGACTTCGATCAAACGTGTCTCCAGCCATCTGGCACCACTTTGCGCTGCGGAAGCCCTTTCCGACAGGCCGGTGCTGATATAGGCCTCTGCGATCGCATTCGCCGCCAGAGCCGCCTTTTGCGGGTCGACGGAACTATATCCGATCTCAAGGATGTAGGACTGGCCAACGCGCGTAACCTCGACCCTGGAGAGGAAGGAGGCCATGGTGCGGCGCATGAGGTCATCTTCTGTGGTTTCCGCTTTCGCGCTGCCATCATCGCCATGCTTGAAAAAACTGAAGATTGCACGCAGCTTGTCATGCAGCGTAGCCTGCCAGGACATGCCGCCTACAATCTCCGGATCTTCTGTGAGATTGAGTTTCTGCACGACCGCGCGCGCAATCGCCTCGGATTTGACGATCTCAACCTGGCTCGCAATTTCCGCCGCCTCGATGATGACCGTTCCGGTGAAGGCATCCTGCGAGACGATGCGCCCCTGGTCGGGATCCATGACGAGCCGCGTGGTCGCCAAATAGACCGGCTGGGTCGTCGCCATATAGAAGCCGCCGATGCCGAGACCTGCTCCCGTAAACAGTGCGAAGATCATCCAGTGGCGCTGCAGGAAACGCCACACGTCACGAAAGGAGATATATTCGCTGCCCCCTGTACCTTTGGCGCTCGAAGGAATGCTGCGCAAGCCCTTACGGATCTCGTGAATTGCCATGATTGTCGCCCCACATTGCTCACTTATCCACTATTGAGACTGGCCGGTATCGGCAGACGAAAGCGCTGTGCCGTCCAGGCTTCCGGAAATGTTGTAGCGCACATCCAGAACATCCCCCGGCTGCAGCGCAGTCGCTTCCGATGCCTTGATCGCATTGGCCTCGTCGCCATTGCGGGTGATCCAGTATTCCATCGGCTGAAGATCGAGCGCCTTCATGCTCTGACTTCTCGAAAGCGAAGCACCTGAAAGCTGCAGCAGTTGCAGCGTCGTGTTTCGTTTTAATTTCGTATCCTCGATTTCCGTCTCGGTAGTCTGCAGCAGTTGGCCGGCATCGGTCTTGCGTTGACCCTTGAGATTGAGCGCGTCGCGCTCGGTCTCGCTCAGCTTCTGCTTTGCCTGCATCGAAGCAACGACAAGATCCAGCTTGCCTGCCTGCATCTCGGCGACGATCCGCTCCAGCGAGGTCTTTCGCGAGGTGGTCAGGATTTTCGTGTCGACCAGTTTGGAAATATCGCTCAACTCGTCCTGCGCGATCTTCACCTGCTCGTCCTGCGACGACATTTTCTCATCGAGGATGTTGATTTCGTTGCGCAACAGCACTTCCAGATCCGCCGCCGCAGCGAGTTGCTGACGCAAGGCATCCGCCCTGGCATTGAACAGATCGACTTCGCTCGTCATGATCTGCCAGACGGCTGATCCTTCGGGAGCGGCCTTTATCTCCGGCGGAAATGCGATCGCCGGCTGATCGTTGAGTTCGGCCGTCAGTCGAGCCCGTCGGGCGCCGAGCTGTTTCAGCTGCAGCTCCATCCGGCTGATCTCGCCGGCATAGCTGACCTGCTGCGCCTCCGAGTAGTCGCCGGTCTGACTGGACCGGCGCTCGCGCCCGCCCGCCATGGCAATCGCCTGCTTCACCGTCAGGCCAGGCCTGAATTCCAGCTCGCTCGGCTTTTCGACAGCGCCGGACACGTAGATCATCGGATATTTGACGACCTCGACCGAAGCAGTCGGTGCCAGTGCCAGACCGGTGATCTGCTTCAGCTTCTCGCCGATATCGGCACTGATGTCTTCGACGGTCTTATCGCCGACCTGCATTTCTCCGATCATCGGAATTGAGATCGAACCCGATTGCGATATGACATACTCGCCGTTTAGCGCCGTCCATTCCTTGTATTCGCCGGTTGCAGCGATCCATTCGACGATGGCGACCTTGATCCGCGCCTGAGGCCCGACGCGATAGACATTGCTCGCGGCATTCGCTATGCCGAGCATAACCGCGCCGGAAAGAAGCAACGCCAACAACCAGGGTGCCATGAGCCGAGACGGCCTGGAGATGGAATGGTAAGCTGAAGCGCACACTCTGGACATGAGCTGAAATCTCGCTTTCTTGATCGCTTGCGCCATCACGTGGAAAGACGCCATACAGCGAGATCAGCAGCTGAACGCATAACGTGTAAATCCCCTACCGAAGCAACAGGGCTTATCATTTCTGGCAGGGAGGTAGCCGAAGCTGTCGTCTCTTGGTCGGGTGGGCACATCCTTGTGTGCAGGCACACGCCGGCGGCTAAATCTTTTGGTTACTCCCTTCGGCCATTTGTATGCCGTAGTGAACCGATGTAGGCCCTGTCGCAAAAGTTGCCGGCTGCCCAATGTTGTTTCGACCCATGGAGGGAAGAGCAATGCGGGTAGCGATCGTGCATTATTGGCTGGTGTCGATGCGGGGCGGAGAAAAAGTGGTCGAGGCTCTCTGTGACATGTATCCGGACGCCGATATCTTCACTCTCGTCTATGATGAAAGCCGTGTCTCTGAGAAGATCCGCAGACACAAGATTTTCACCTCCTTCCTCCAGCGGATTCCGGGTGCCGCCAAGACCTACCAATCGCTCTTGCCGCTGATGCCCTTCGCATTGGAGAGCTTCGACCTTACCGGCTACGATCTGATCATTTCCAGCGAATCAGGCCCGGCCAAGGGCATCATCCCGCCACCGGGGGCAACGCATGTCTGCTATTGCCATTCTCCCATGCGCTATCTTTGGGATCACTATCATTTCTATCGATCCCATGCGGGCCTCGCATCCCGCCTCCTATTGCCCATGCTGGCGCCGATGCTACGCTCCTGGGACGTCAATACGAGCATGCGGGTCGATCGCTTCGTCGCCAACTCGCATCATGTCTGCGACCGCATCGGCAAATATTATCGACGGCCCGCGACCGTGGTCTATCCCCCCGTCAATGTCGATGATTTCATGCCGGCGCCATCGACCGAGGATTTTTATCTCTGCGCCGGCCAGCTGGTTCCCTACAAGCGGATCGATCTGGCGGTGAAGGCTTTTACCCGGATGAATCGCCAGCTGGTCGTCATCGGGGAAGGCAGCGAAGCGGAGGGGCTCAAACGCATCGCCGGTCCCTCGATCACTTTTCTCGGCCGTGCCCCGTTTCCAATATTGAAGGAAAAGCTTGCGCGCTGCCGTGCGCTGATCTTTCCCGGCGAGGAGGACTTTGGCATGGTTCCGGTGGAAGCGATGGCCAGCGGGCGGCCCGTTATCGCTTACGGAAGTGGCGGCGCGCTGGAAACGGTCGCGCCGGGAGTGACCGGCATCCTCTTCGACCAGCAGTCCGTCGATGCTCTGATCAAAGCCGTGATCGATTTCGAGGCCATGCAGCACCGCTTTCACCCGGAAACACTACAAGCACATGCTGAACAGTTCAGTCCGCGAAAATTCACCGCGAGCATGCAAGCGATCATCAATGAGGAGCTGCTGATCCGCAAGGCCGCAAGGCTTCGCAGCCACCCTGCCGTTCAAGGAGGTCGCGAAGCGCAATTGCCGATGCTTGCGATGGAACCGCAAAGCAGGACACTTCAGTAGAAGCTGCGGACAGCGACCACCGATCAGAAAAGAAGCACAAAGGGCGGGCACGCTCCACGAATCGACCATGGAGCAATCGAAACCACCCTGTGGAATCACTACAACCGTCACACGGCCTCCACTCCGGGAATACAATCTTCTAGCGCCCGGAATGCACACAGACAATGTCGCCGCCGTCGATTTAATCTGCATATCTCTTAGCAATCATTGCTAAATATGAAGATCTCGTAATATATTCACTTAAAGCGGCTGTCGCGTTCTGGTAAGTTATGACTTGCGCCCACGCGCGATGAGACTGCGGTTGTTGACGCGCAATGCTCCGATGCGAACGGACCAGCTCAAACTGGACAATGGCCGGATTTTGTATGGCCGGCTTGGGGAGGACGAGGCCATATGCCTGAGAACCGAGTGGATCGGTCGCAGCAAACTCCATATGAGTCCGAATCCGACAGCGGTTTAGAGGCGGTGGTTTCGCTTTGGGATCTCGATCTCAAGCTGCTCGATTCCTCCAAGAGATTCAAAGAGCATATCGGTCTTGTGCCTCAGAACGAGGTGACATTGTGGGAGGCCTATCCGGCACTTGCAAAACCGGCGCTTGCCGAGCTCATTCGTCAGGTAATCGATACGGGTGAACCTCGCACGATCCCGCTCGACGATCCGAGGCGAGGAAAAGGCAACGTTCTCGTCTCATATATTCGAGTAGGCCTTCTGATTGTCGAAACCAGCGGGGCAAGACAGCATGGGAACCTGTCATCCGAAGACAGTGAAAAAGCAAGGCTCATCCATCAGGCAACACATGATGCATTGACCGGATTGCCCAATCGCCGCCAATTCAGTGCGGCGCTCGCGCAACTGCTTCCGGCGAGCGGCAAGATTGGGCCGGCGCTGATGCAGCTCGATCTTGATGATTTCAAGCCCGTCAACGACACGCTCGGCCACGGTGCCGGCGACATCGTGCTGAAACTCGCTGCCGAGAGAATCAAGGAAGCGCTCGGCCAGGGCGGAACGGTCTACCGTCTCGCTGGCGATGAATTCGCCATCATCCAGGTCGGGCCGCAGCGTGCCTTCGAGGCGGAACGGCTCGCAGACGCGCTGGTTACCGAATTCAAAAAGCCGTTCACCGTCAACGGTATCTCTCTTTTCGTCGGCGTGAGCGTCGGCATTGCAATTGCGCCACGCGACGGCAACGAGGGGGAACAGCTGATGAAGGCTGCCGATGTCGCCCTGTATGCCGCCAAGAAAGAGGGACGGCGGCGGGCACGGACGTTCGATCCGGCCATGCTGATCGTGGTCGAACAAAGGGAACTGCTGCGGCGCAGCCTGCGCGTTGCGCTGCAGCGCGACGAGTTCTTCATCGAATATCAGCCGCTGGTGGAACCTCCGTCCAATGTGGTCGGTTTCGAGGCGCTGCTGCGCTGGCGGCATCCGACCCTCGGGATCATTCCGCCGGCCGCTTTCATTCCCATGGCCGAAGCCGACGGTCTCATGCGCGAAATCGGCCAATGGATGCTGGAAGAAGCTTGCCGCGAGGCCTTAGCGTGGCCGGAGCACTATACGCTTGCAGTCAACCTTTCTCCGGCAGAGTTCCTGACGCCGGGCCTGACCGATCGCGTCTCTCAAACGCTCGATATCGTCGGATTTCCGGCAGATCGCCTGGAGCTGGAAATCACCGAAGGCGTGCTTCTGGAGCGGACGATCAACAATCTCGACACGCTGAACACGCTGAACGTGCTCGGCATCCAGATTTCCCTCGATGACTTCGGCACGGAATATTCCTCGCTCAGCTATCTCAAGAATTTTCCCTTCGATACGATCAAGATCGATCGCTACTTCATCAGAGATCTTTTACAGGACGGTAAAAGCCAAGCCATTGTGCGCTCCGTGATCGGCCTCGCCCACGGCCTGGACATGCGGGTGACCGCAGAAGGCGTCGAAACGCAGCAGCAGGCGGCCTGGCTCCGGGAAGAAGGCTGCGATCGCCTGCAGGGCTACAGCATCAGCCCTCCGCTCAGCGCCGACAAGCTTGATGATTTCATAAGGCAGGGTGCGCGCACTCAGCCGGCCACGACATTCGACGAATATCACGCCAGCCCGTGAGTTTCCGAAGCGCATTTCATTCGGGAATTTCTCGAGGGGGTACCATGGAGGAGGTGCAAGTGGACGCGGCTTTCGAGCCATTGCTTGAACTGGAGATGGAGATGGCGACACTCGTGGCGGACTGGTCGCATTGCGACCAGTCCGCCACTTATGTGGCCCGCATGGTCAGTCACGATCGCCACGATCCCATCCGCCATGCCAACCTGCTTTCGTCAGCCCTGAATGAACTCTTCGAGATGTCATTCCATACCAGAGAAAGCGACGGCACTCTTACCTGCCGCCTCTATCGAAATGGCTTGATCGAGCGAATCGAATTGACCTTTCCCTGCTCGGCCGAACAACGCAATTCATATGAGGCGATCGTCGAACGCATCGGAAACGGTCAGGCGCTTGCAAACTATCTCCATGTCATCACCGATGACGCCGCACGTGCCGAACATGCGATCCTTCTTGGTCTTGCCGTCAATTACGATGCCGATATCGAGCTGTCCGATCAGGATGGAGGAAGGATGACTTTCGTAGTGGATATCGCACTCGAAAGGCTACTCAATTGAACACACGCTCCTCTAGCCGTTTCACGGCGCAATTCGATGCCAATAATCAGGAATTCTCCCTGTCAGGAGTCCTCAGACCGCATTCGGTTGCCGAGCTTGCCGACGATCTCGCCCTACTGCGCAACGGCATCGAGACGGTGAATGGCGTCTGCTACATCAATCTGAAGCGCGTCATCCACATGAACAATACGGCGTTCCGCGCCCTGACGCATGCGCTCCTCGATGCCACTCGGTCGAGGCCGGATCTCAAGCTGACGGTCGTCGCTTCGAGCGTCGTTGCATGGGCATCGCGACTGTTTCGCCATTTGAGCGATCTGTCGCCCAACATCATCGTCGAGATCTACGATTCCGCCTTCTATCCCGGGCAGACATTCGTGGAGAAGCAGAGCTTCATCCCGATCCTGCGGACCCAGACGAAAATGACCTGGCGGCACGAGCGCGAGATATTGCCGCGGCACGGCCTTCGCGAGGGTTTGCATATCGCCGACATCTGCTGCGGCATCGGTGATTTCGCCATGCTGCTGCGAAAGGATTTCAAGCCGGCGCGGATCGTTGCCCTCGATCACTCCGTGCCGAGCCTGGAATATGCCCGCAAGGTCGCTGATGATTTCGACGTCCAGGACATCGAATATACCTATGGCGATGCATCCCAAATGCTGTTCGAGAGCGACCAGTTCGATTTCGTGACGTGCAGGCATTCTCTACAGATCTTCGACCGTCCGGATGTTCTGCTGCGCGAACTCTATCGCATATGCAAGCCGGGCGGCAGGGTCTACATCACCAACGAGAAGAACTCCCATTGCCTAGGCGAGCCTAGAGCGGACAGTATCCAATGGACCTATAACGAGGTCGCGAAACTGTTCGCGCATTTCGACATGGATGTCGAAATGGGTCCCAAGGGCCGCCGCATGCTGCTGGATGCCGGCTTCAAGGATGTGCGGATGGAAAGCTTCATGGTCACCAATCTCGACGGCGATCCCCAGGATTTCGCCGACATCATCACGGCATGGCAGAATGTCTATGCGGATGAAATGGCTGTTAGAAGAGGGGATTCGGCCGCATTCATCGAGCGATTCAAGCAAGGTTTCGCCGATCATATTTTTGCCGCGCTCCATCCAAGAGGCTATGCCGGCTGGCCGATCTGGGCTTCTTCGGGACAGAAACCGTTATGACAGACGCGCCAATCGCCAAGCAACGGCTCGGACTGCGCTCGTTTCGCGCCAAATTTCTACTCGTCGTTGGGGGAGCCGTTCTTTTCGACCTGCTCGTCAGCGGCGGGCTTGCGCTATGGAACGTCCAGCGTCTTTCGCGCAACGCCACGACGGAAGTGGGACAAGGCCTGGAGAAGGCGAGCCAGGATTACATTCGCTCCTATGCGGATTCGACCGCCGCAGAGGTCGGTCTGCTGATCGACCAGGTCCATTCCGATGTGAAGGCGCTGGCCGGCGTCCTGCAGGGGCAGATCGACAATCCGGCCAGGAGCGTCGATGTCGGTGCTGCCATGAGCAGAGCGTCACCAGGCGCCGTAACGGTGACCTACGACCCGGCTGGCCAGTGGTCACAGAACCTGCCCGGCACGCCCTCGGTCATCAGCGTCTGGGGTTACCTGCTGGACAAGGATCACCATCCCCTTCCGCAAGTACAAGCCGACATAGAATGGAGCGCCGTGCTTGATCTGGTCGCCCCTTCATTGCTGCACAATGGCGCGTCGAAGCTGCAGATGTATTATATCGGGCCTAGGGAGCGTCCGATTTTTCGGACTGCGCCCTATACGACACAGGCCCAGACCTTCGACCGGCTCTATCCCGGACACAACAGCTCCGATTTTTGGACATTCTTCTTTCCCGGCCTATACGAATCCTGGCAGCAATGGGCCTCCAACCCGTCATCCCGCCCCGTTGCCGATTACATCACCCAGACCGCGCCCTATACCGACGCTATCACCGGCAAGCTGATCGTCAGCTTTTTTCATCCGCTCTGGACGCCGGATCGGCATCAAGTAGCCGGTGCGGCAGGTGCCGATATCACGCTCACACAACTTGCCGAAATCGTCGAACATGTGAAAGTCGCCCAGACCGGCTTCGGCTTCCTCGCCATGTCGAATGGAAATGTCGTCGCGATCAATCCCGTCGGCGAGAAGGTCATCGGCTTGCGTGCCGCCAACGATGCTGCCGCCAAGGGCGTCACCGGCGTCGATCGATCCTTGCGCAACAGCACGCAAACGGCAATCACCAAGCTGCCGCTCGATGCCGACGGGGTAATCCAGCATATCACCCTCAGCCAACAGGGAGAGGATGTTCCCTACCTCGCGGTCGTCAAGCAATTGCACCCGACCAATCTCTGGGTGGACGGACCGGTCAAGAGCGAGGTCATGTCGCTCGGGATCGTGGTGCCCGAACGCGAGATCTACGCCTCGCTCATCGCAGCCAAGGATGAGATATCGCGGGCAACCAACCGCATCCTGCTCTATCAGATCATGGCGGTCCTTGTGTCCCTGATGATCGTCACCGCGGCGGTCTTTGCGGCCTCGAAGCGCGTCACCAGCGGCATCAGCGCGCTGGCGAGCGCCGCCAAGCGCATACAGGCGAAGGATTATTCCGTCAGGGTCGACATCTCGACCAGGGACGAGGTGGCGGAGGCCGGTATCGCATTCAACCGGATGGCGGAGGATATCAGCTTCCACACCGAAAACCTCGAAAAGCTCGTTTCGGATCGGACCCAGGAGATCGAGGCGGCAAAGGAAGAGATTTCAACCCTCAACAGCCAATTGAAGAACGAAAACCTGCGACTGGGTGCGGAGCTCAACGTCGCCAAGCAAATCCAGCTTATGGTCCTGCCGCGAGCCAAGGAACTGACGGCGATCAAGCATCTGGAAATAGCCGCCTATATGCGCCCGGCTGACGAAGTCGGCGGCGATTACTATGATGTTCTCCAGAACGGAAACAACCTGAAGATCGGCATCGGCGACGTGACCGGCCACGGGCTGGAGAGCGGCGTCCTGATGCTGATGGTGCAATCGATCGCTCGCGCCCTGCAGGAAGCAGGCGAGATGGACCCGGCAAAATTCCTGACCGATCTCAACCGCGCAATCTTCAAGAACATCGAACGGACCCGGACGGACAAGCATCTGACCTTGTCATTCCTCGACTATGACGGCGAGAGATTGACCATATCCGGTCAGCACGAAGATATGATCATCATTCGCCAGGACGGAAAGGTGGAGCGGATAGACACAGGCGATCTCGGTCTTCCAGTCGGCCTCGAGCCCGACATAGCTCCCTTTATCGATACGCGGCAGGTATCCTTCGAGAAAGGCGACATGATAGTCCTGCATACTGATGGTGTCACCGAAGCGGAGAATTCGAAGGGCGAACTGTTCGGCTTCGACAGGCTTTTGGAGGATGCGCGCCGTCTGCATGGCGGGACTGCGGAACAAGTCGTCGAGGGCATACTCGACGATTTGATGACTTACATCGGGACCCACAAGATCCATGACGATATTACCCTTGTGGTGATGCGGCACAGGTGAGGAGATGACAACAGCAATTTTCGGCGAGGAACATCTGGTTTCGTTCGACGGCACCAATGCCCTTCGCATTCGCCTGTTCGACGGGCCGCTTCATCTGGCATGGCGCCATTCGGCCATGACATCCGACTTTATCGCGGAAACGTTGGCGCTCGATTTCCGCGCTTCCGAGCGCCAATACAAGGCGGTGCGGCACGACATTGGTTATCTGACCAATGAGCTCATCGAAAATTCCATCAAGTTCCGCGCCTCCGGCGAGATCCTTATCGAAGCGCTGAGGGATGCCCATCATTTCAGGATGCGGATCATGAACCTGATCGACCGAGAAGCGACTGACCGTTTCCAACAATTATTGCTTAGGGTTACGGCCGGCGATCCCGGCGATCTCCTGATAGAACAGATCGAGGCAAGCGTTCTTGCCGGCGACGATGCATCCGGGTTAGGACTGTTGACATTGATGAGCGACTACCAGGTTCAATTGGCCTGGCATTTCGATGAGGATGGTCCGCACAAGCGGATTAGACTGCAAACCTATGCCGCGATGGCGATTTCATCGGCGTGAACCCGCGAGAGGCCTTTATGGAAATCAAAGAAGAAGCATTCCGCGTCTGGTCCGAAGGCAGTACTTTATATTTCGACGGAACCATGCGTCTGGCGGGTCCCGATGCCTATGCGCCGGTCTATGATCTGGCCCGGACGATCCTTCATGGGGGTGGAGGCAAAGCGACTTTCGATCTCACCGGTCTGCAATTCTTGAATTCTTCGGGCATCAACTTGCTAGCTAAACTGACGATAGAGGCGCGCAAGCATCCAGATATCCATCTTACCGTCTGCGGCTCCTCGCAAATTCCCTGGCAGATGAAATCCTTGCCAAACCTGAAAAAATTGCATCCGCGCCTGGATTTGCGCCTGACTTAGCCATCAAACGCTTAACGCCCTTTATCCCGGGCGCCCCCATGGGGCGTCCGAAAGCTCATCCGCTCGGATATTCAGCTTTATGGGGATGTCCGCTTACAAAATCTCGCATAAGCCACGATGCTTTATCACTGTTGCGCCGCGCGCGGACACGAAAACTTGCTGGAGAAGAGGCGCATCGGGACACAACATATTGCGCGAATTTATTTGAAGCAGAATTTCGGTTAGCTCTCTCTTACGCCGGTCGGCTTCGCCATCTGAGGTGGATATAAATAACAATACTCTATGATATCTCGCATATATCTTGTGATACTAAAGTATATGTAAATTCTATAATAAAAACGTCAGTTTAAATCGTACGTTCAATGTAATTTATTTTTGAACGAACGCACCCGTGCTGATAGCTGCAAAAATGGACAGAATGTAAAACTTCTGCATTCCCTGATAACGACAGCATAGTTAAACATTAGTAAACTATAGCTGTAAATTGCAGAAATAATTCCCAGTTGTAAAAGCCTAGAACAAGGGCAGAAGTATTACTTCGCCCTGAATACTCGGCTGCGTGTCTATAGTACCGGGAGGGTTTGATGGGCATAGCGTTCAAATCTGCAGGCATAGCTCCAAAAAATACCAAGAGACGTACAATACTTGTTGCGGGAGGCGCGGGGTTCCTCGGCTCGCATCTTTGCGACCGACTTCTGCAGGATGGGCATGAAGTTATCTGCGTGGATGATTTTTCAACCGGGCGGATGGACAATCTATGGCATCTGCTTCGCTACGACACGTTCAGTTTTATCCGCCATGACGTCATAGCGTCACTCGATCTGCCGGTCAGCGAGATCTACAATCTGGCCTGCCCGGCATCTCCGCCGCATTATCAGGCCGATCCGATCCACACGATGAAAACATGCGTTTTCGGCTCGCTCAATCTGCTGGAGCTAGCGACGCATCACCAGGCGCGCATCTTTCAGGCCTCGACCTCGGAGATCTATGGAGATCCCCAGGTGCACCCACAGCCCGAGAACTATTGGGGCAACGTCAATTCCTTCGGCCCACGCTCGTGCTACGACGAAGGCAAGCGTTCCGCCGAAACGCTTTTCCGTGACTTTCACGCCCAGCACGGCGTCGACATCAGGATTGCCCGCATCTTCAACACCTATGGGCCGCGCATGCGCCCCGACGACGGCCGCGTCGTTTCCAATTTCATCGTCCAGGCACTCAGGGGCCAGGACATTACGGTCTACGGCGATGGCTCCCAGACGCGCTCGTTCTGCTATGTCGCCGACCTGATCGATGGTTTCCTCCGCCTGATGGCCGACCAAACGGTCATCCATACACCTGTCAATCTCGGCAATCCGGCGGAATTTACCGTGCGTGATCTTGCCGAACAGGTCATCGCAATCACCGGCTCCAACTCAAAGATCGTCCATAAGTCCCTACCGATCGACGATCCGCGTCAGCGCCGGCCCGATATCAGTGTCGCGAAACGCGAATTGGGATGGGAACCGTCGGTCGCCCTGGCGGATGGGCTGAAATCCACCATCGCCTACTTCGAACGTCAGTTGGTTCGTCCGAGCAGCGAGCTTTTCGAGGTTGCGTGATGGCCAGGCAAAAAATACTCGTCGTGGGTGGCGCCGGCTTCATCGGCAGCCACACCGCGAAACTCCTCCATCGCCAGGGCTTCGAGCCCGTCGTCTACGACAATCTCTCGACGGGCCACCTGACGTCAGTGCGCTGGGGGCCTTTCGTGGAAGGCGATATTCTCGACACGCCCCGTCTGGCGGAGGCGATCGAGAGCCACAGGCCTGCGGCAATCATCCATTTCGCCGCCTCGGCCTATGTCGGCGAGTCCGTTGAAAATCCTGCGAAATACTACGCCAACAATGTCAACGGCACGCTGTCGGTTCTGGAGGCATGCCGCCGCACGCAAGCCGATAAGCTGATCTTTTCATCGAGCTGCGCGATCTACGGAATTCCGGCCCATCTGCCGATCCGTGAATGCGAGATGCCTCAGCCGATCAATCCCTACGGCAGAACGAAGCTCATTGCCGAACATATGCTTGCCGACTATTCCGCCGCCTACGGACTTTCCTATGTGGCGCTTCGCTACTTCAACGCCTCGGGCGCCGATCCGGAACGGGAGCTCGGCGAATGGCATGATCCCGAAACCCACCTCATTCCCCGCGCGTTGCTGGCGACGGCCGGCGCGATCGAAACCTTGGAAGTCTATGGAGACGATTACGACACGCCGGATGGCACCTGTGTGCGCGACTATATCCACGTGCTGGATCTCGCCAGAGCGCATGTCCTAGCAGTCGAGTATTTATTGGCCGGCGGTGACAATCTTGCCGTCAATCTGGGGACAGGGCACGGCACGTCGATCAAGGAGATCGTCGGCGCGATCGAGCGCGTTTGTGGGCGCAAGGTTCCCGTCGCCATGCATAGGCGGCGGCCGGGCGATCCGCCTGCCCTGTATGCCGCTTCGGACCTTGCTGCCGAAAAACTCGGTTTCCGCGCCCTGCATTCGGACATCGAAACGATCATCCGGACCGCCGCTCCCTTCTTCGGATTGGAGATGCGAGGATGACATCGATCCGGACACGAGCTGAAGCCATGAAGGACAGGGCGTTGATGACGCCCATCCTGCAAGGCCGCCAGCGCGCGGAATACGTCGTTTGCGCCACGCTGTGGCTTGCGGCACTTGTCTATTTCTGGAGCTGGTGGTTTACACCCGCACACCATGTCGACCCTATTGGATCGGTCTTGCTGACCCTGGTGCTTGCCTGGGTGACGATCATTCCAGCCTATTTCATCATCGTCTTCTTCCGCGCCGAAAAGCCGACTGGACAATTGCGCATTCCCGTCGGCAGCCGCATCGCCATGGTGGTCACCAAGGCACCATCGGAGCCCTTTGCCGTGGTGGCCCGGACGTTGGATGCCATGCTGGCGCAGGCGGTGCCGCACGACACCTGGCTCGCGGATGAGGATCCTTCACCCTCGACGCTGGAGTGGTGCAGCAAACATGGCGTCCAGGTTTCCACGCGCAAGGGCCGCGAAGACTATCACCGCCAGACCTGGCCGCGGCGCACCCGTTGCAAGGAAGGCAATCTTGCCTTCTTCTACGATCACTATGGCTACGACGGCTATGATTTCGTCGCGCAGCTCGATGCCGATCATGTGCCCGAGCAAGGCTATCTTTTCCAGATGCTTCGCCCCTTCGCCGATCCGGCGGTCGGCTATGTATCCGCGCCGAGCATCTGCAATCAGAATGCGGGTGAAAGCTGGTCGGCACGCGGCCGTCTCTATGCGGAAGCCAGCATGCACGGATCACTTCAGGCGGGGTTCAATCACGGGCTGTCGCCGCTTTGCATCGGCTCGCACTATGCCGTTCGCACCAAGGCCCTCAGGAGCATTGGCGGACTGGGCCCAGAGCTGGCGGAAGACCACTCCACCACGCTGATGATGAATGCACATGGCTGGCATGGCATTCATGCGCTCGATGCCATTGCGCATGGCGACGGTCCACGTACTTTCGCCGACCTCATCACCCAGGAGTTTCAGTGGTCGCGCAGCCTGATGATGATCCTGCTGCAATATACGCCGAGCTTGATCAAACGGCTGCCGCTACGTCTCAAGATCCAGTTCCTGTTTTCGCAGCTGTGGTATTCTCTCTTCTCGCTCTTCATGGCGCTGATGTTCATCATGCCGACCATCGCACTTGTTAGAGGCAAGACCTTCGTCGATGTCTCCTATCCCGACTTCCTGTTGCACTTCGTGCCGCAATCCCTTCTGCTGATCCTGTTCGCTTATCGCTGGCGCAGTACGCACACGTTCAGACCGGTCGATGCCAGGATCCTGAGCTGGGAGATGACGATGTTCCTGTTTGCTCGCTGGCCGTGGGCACTCGTGGGCGCTCTGGCTGCTATTCGCGATTGGGCGACTGGATCGTTCGTGGATTTCCGTGTCACGCCGAAAGGCACATCGGAGGTCGATCCGCTGCCGTTCCGGGTCCTTGCACCCTATGCCCTTCTCTCTCTCGCCTCCGTCTTGCCGGTGCTGTCCGTCAGTGCCGAAGAGAGCAGTGGCTTTTATATCTTCGCAACGATCAATGCCGCCATCTACACTTTGCTGCTGCTGGTCATCATTGTCCAGCATGCGCGTGAAAACACGCTCCGCACGAACAAGCGCTTTTATCGGCCGGCTCTCGCCAGCGCTTTGCTTGCTCTGACTGCCCTGCCATTTGCCGGCATCATGGAGCACGGCCGTGCCGGAGTACAATCACTGATTTGGGACACCGACGGCTACGTATTGTTCGACAACCGCTTTTCGGTGGCAGGCGCAGGAATTGGCGGTCGCGGGTTGCACAGAATGGTGCTCAATCCGCACTGGCACGTGGGTGACACGGACAACTGAGGTTCATGACGGGAAGGACGCTATTGGCGGGAACGCACATGAAGATAGCTGTTATTGGAACCGGATATGTGGGCTTGGTCAGCGGCACATGCTTTGCCGAATGGGGCAATCGTGTCGTCTGTGTGGACAAGAATGCCGATAAGATCGCTGCTCTCCGTCAGGGCAGGATGCCGATCTACGAACCGGATCTCGACGAGCTCGTGGAACGAAACTATGCCGCGGGACGGCTGGACTTTAGCTGCGACATCGCAAAGGCAGTCGAAGGCGCAGCTATCGTCTTCATCGCGCTCGCCGCTCTGCCGCAGCCAGGACAAGCTGACGCCGACCTTTCCTTCATTTACCACGCAGCGCGCGAGCTTGCGGCGCTTATCTCGGCGGACAGCATTGTGGTGATAAGATCGACGGTGCCGGTCGGAACCGGCGACGCCGTGCACAGGATCATCGGCTCGGCCCGAACGCCGGGCACCTTCGCCGTCGCCTCCAATCCCGAATTCCTGCGCGAAGGCGTTGCGGTGCGCGATTTTCTCGCTCCGGACCGTATCGTCCTGGGCGTGGAGGAAGAGTGGGCCTGCAAACGGCTTGTCGAGCTCTATGATGTCCCGATCGAGCGCCAGAATACGCCCGTCATCATCACCATGCGTCGGACGGCTGAGCTGATCAAGCATGCAGCCAATGCCTTTCTCGCGACGAAGATCACCTTCATCAATGAGCTTGCCGATCTTTGCGAGGAGATGGGCAGCGATGTCGGAGAGTTGGCTCTCGGCATGGGACTCGACAAGCGTATCGGGGCAAGCCTCCTTGCCGCCGGCCCCGGCTATGGCGGCTCATGCTTCCCCAAAAGCGCGCTTGCACTGTTGCAGGCGGCGCAGGACCATGGCGTGGCGCTGCGTATCGTCGAGGAAACCCTTGCCGTCAACGAGATGCGCAAGCGGCGCATGGCACGTAAGGTCACCAAGGCACTCGGCGGCGATATTGACGGCCGGACCATCGCCGTTCTCGGCCTGACCTTCAGGCCCGATACCGACGACATGCGCGATGCGCCCTCCGTGCCGCTCATCGAAACCCTGCAGCGCCTGGGTGCACGCATCCGGGCATATGACCCCGCCGGCATCGAGAATGCAGCGAAGGTCCTCAACAGTGTCGACTTCTGCGAAGATCCTTACGAATGTACAAGAAATGCGGATGCCGTCGTCGTCATGACGGAATGGGACGCCATCCGAAAGATCGACCTGGCCCAGCTCAAGCAGAACCTGCGTCAGCCTGTTCTCATAGACCTGCGAAATGCGCTGGATACGGAAGCCGCCCGTCGGATTGGCTTTCACGTCTGCGCCATAGGTAAGTCGGCAAGCACACATAGCAGCCTGCGTGACATTGCCAAGCGACGAAACCGGCAGCGAGCCGTGAAAGCTGCAACCCCAAAGCTCGTTCCAATCCACGATACGGGAGAAACAATATGAAGCCATCAAGGAAGAAAAGCTCCCTGGTCCCTGCAGCATCGCTGGCATGTGCGATCGTGCTTGGACTTGCAGCGGGGAGCAATGCGACCGTAGCCGCGACGACCACCAAGGTGCCGGATGGAGCAAGACCCATGACGGCAGCTGAACTTTACATGCTCTATCACGACAAGAGTTGGCGCTGGCCCGATGGCGCAGGCCGAATGCAGAATACCGACCGTCGGTTTTCGGCTTGGGTCGACGGAACCGGTGGACAATCCTGGGCCGAAGGCCGCTGGGCTGTGACAGACACCGGCCGTCTGTGTCTCGAGGCAACCTGGCACGCCGCAAACGGCCAGTTTCCCGCCAAGACATGCTTCATCCATCGCATTCTCGATGGAACGATCTATCAGAAACGCGAGACTGGCGGAGCATGGTTCGTGTTTCGCCATCCCGTCACCAAGAAAACCGACGAGGCGACAAACTTGATCGCCGATGATCTGGTCTCACAACGACTGGAGGCCTTGAAGACCTCTTTGACAGTCCGCAAGACCGAATAGAGGAAGGAGGCAATGCTATGAAAACCCTATCAAAACTAACGACGGCCCTGCTTGCGGCCGGCGCCCTGTGCGGGGGCGTATATGTCGCCAGCAACGGCCTGGACGCAAGGGCCGAGACCCGGCCGCTCTTCAACGACAAGAGGCCGATCATCACACCCCAATCGCTGCCGGGGGGTGCCTATGATCCCAATGGGGACTTTTCCAATGACCCTAGTCCGAAGATCGAGCACCTCTTCCTGCCCTGGGAAGATGTCGATCTGTCGACGCTGGGCACGGCAGACGATTATGCCCGCAAGCGCGGGCGCTCGCTGCTGATCACGATCGAGCCCTGGTCATGGGCTCGGAACTGGCGGGTCACGCCAACCGATCTCCTTAGTGGAATTCTGGCGGGTCACTACGATTCCAACATGACGGCGATCTGCTCCGCGGCCGCCAAGCTCAAAGCGCCCGTCACCATTCGCTGGGCTCATGAAATGGACGAGAAGAACGGGCAGTTCACTTGGGCCTACTGGAAGGCGGACGACTATGTAAAAGCCTATAGGCACGCGATCAACGTCTGCCGCAAGAGCCTTCCCACGGCAAAGTACATGTGGTCGCCGATGGGTAAGGAGGGGCTCGAAGCGTACTATCCCGGCGACTCATTCGTCGACGTCGTCGGATTGTCGGTCTTTGGTTACCAGCCGTTCGATCTGCGTAAGCTCGGGCGGGATTCGACCTTCGTGGAAGCGACCAAACCCGGTTATGACCGAGTGAAACGCTTCAAGAAGCCGATCGTGATTGCGGAATTGGGCTACCAAGGCAACGAAGCCTATGTTCACGCATGGGCCGAGGAAGCCAACAAGCCGCATTCCGAATTCCCGGACCTGCAAGCGGTGGTCTACTTCAACGACCGTGAAGTCTACCCCTGGCCGGACGGGCTGGGCAGGCCGGATTGGCGCGTTGCCACGCCGCCCCTCTTGAATTGACCGCGATGATGAAAGGTTGAGGAGAAACACATGTCTTGGTTCCGTTTCATCATCCTGAGTGCCATGTTCGCGATGCTGCTGACCGGCACCGCGAACGCGGCGACACAGCATCAAATCGATCGAATGACGGCGCGTGCGGCACATCAAGCCATGCCGATGAGCGCCAGGGAGCTGAAAAAACTCTACGCGGGACGCTCCTGGATATGGAAGGACGGGGCCGGCTTCTTCTCGCGTCATCACCGTCGTTTTACGGCTTGGTCGCATACGGGCGCTCAAAAATCCTACGCAAGGGGCATGTGGTATGCGACCGATCGCGGGCGCCTCTGCATGAGCGCCGTCTGGTACAGCAAGAAAAGTGCCGCACCCAACGTGTCCTGCTTCCTGCATCGCAAGAAGGCCGGGATCATCTATCAGAAACGAGCATCAGGCGGAAAATGGTATGTGTTCCGTCATAATCCGATCAAACATGATGACGAAGTTCTGAAACTGCGGCCGGGCGACTATGTTCGCAGACATCTGCCCGGTTGAAGTTGAATACTCACATAGGGGCTTTTACTTGGATAGCGGGCGGCATGCGTCTCACCTGTTCGTCCAACCGCCATCCGGGAAATGCCCCTATTCTTTGCCGCGCATACTGCGCGACATCGGTCGGCTCAACTCAAAATGCGCTGCGATTGTAGCAATGCGACGTTCTTCCAAATCCACTTGGTGTGCAGATATAGGGAGAACCCTTGAAGTAATCCTCGGCGGAAACCGAAGTCGTCTTGGCGAGAGAGCTTCCACTGTAGAAGACGACATTGTTCTTTTGATACTTCTTCATGTACAATTGCACAGTCTTAGTTTTCATATGCGCATTTTCGGCAGCATTTGCATTTTCATGCATGATTGCCGAAGATGCAATTGCAAGCACTACCGACAAAGAGACACCAATTTTTCGATTACCGTCGGATAGATTGCAAGAGTTCTTCCAAAAACCCATAAGTTTACTCTCCTTGACAAGTTTGCTACGTGTATTTCAGCGGAAAATATTTAAGTGACTTCTATAAATATCTTGAAAATATTAATGAAATCTGCTTAATTTCCCCTTACAGCCTTCGGGCGGGGGACCTGCAACAATGCTGCCTGCGATAGTGATAATTTGGCGCGACATTCGGTTAATGCACAGAGCCTTGGCTCAGACATCCACAGACTTCTTTGGTTTGCCGGCCAAGGCGCACCGCGGGGCAGAACTCTTTGCTCAAGACATGAAACGATCTCTCTCTTTACGTCCGTCCGCCAACCGGCGGACGCCCGGATGGACTGAAATTCAGGCTGTTTTGCGACGATTGGGAAAGATCGTAGCCGGACGAAGCCCGCACTACCCGCGCACGGCCCGTTTTGGACGCACATCACTCGCCCCCATGGGCGCCTGCCCCCTTCGTCCGCCTGCGGCAAGGATACCGCGACGACTACCAGCCGATTTGGCATGTTTTGTCGAAAGGTCACCACGATGATGTGGAACAAGACCGAGATTGCCGCCGGACAGCCGGCTTTTGTCGAAAGGCGGCGGTGGCCCCGCATTTCCGAAGCTCCGATTTGCGGCAAGACCACAGATCTGCCAGAGCTTGTGTCACTGCCGTTTTCCACATTCAATGAGGCTTCCAACCAGCAATTCCCGGCTTGGCAGAAGCACATGGCGCCGCTGATAGACGCTTATCTTCCCGAAAGCGGCCTGGCTGGAGATGGCTTCGCGGCAACTCAAACCATCTGGAATCTCGAAGGCGCACTTCTCATCCAGCAACAAACACCAGCCTTCAGCTATGAACGCTCACCGGAGAAGGTACGCTTCAGCGCCATAGATCATTGGCAAATCACCTTCCTGCGCACGGGCAAAACATGGACCAGCGTCAATGGGCATGTGGTCGAAAACGAACCCGGCATGATGGAAATCCGGGCACTTGGCTGCCCGTTTTACGGCCGCACCATAAGCGCGCAATCCGTTGCCCTCATCCTGCCTTGCGATTTGTTTGCCGATCACGGCGGACTACCTGGAGCAAGCAACAACATCGTCCTGGGGGGAGCACGCGTCAAGCTGCTGGCTGACTACATCGCTTTTCTCGAAGCGAACCTCAATCGTTTGACAAGGGACGATCTGCACAGCGTACGCAACCAGCTGCAAGAGATGATATTTCATAGCGTCACGCCGCTGTTGGACGGCCATACGGCCGGCGATCGCAGTTCTGAGATCGGACTGATGACGAAAGCTCGCCGCTTTATCCAGAGCAATCTCGGATCAGCGGAGCTGACTCCGGAAGCGTTGAGCCGTGAACTGGCAATTTCCCGAACCAGGCTGTACGAATTGTTCCAGGCATCGGGTGGCGTGTTGAACTACGTACGCAGAAGACGACTTCTTGCCGCACGCGCAGCACTTGCCGACCTGAGCAATGGTCAGAAAATTGCAGATATTGCCAGCAATCTCGGCTTCGAATCGGCAGCTAACTTCAGCCGGGCCTTCACACATGAATTCGGCTATAGCCCAAGCGAGGTCCGCAGACATACCGGAGAATGCAAGGTAGAGCATTTGCCACGGGTGACGAAGACATCCAGCCTCAGCGACTGGCTTAATACGCTCGGCATTTGACGGGTACAAACAATGCGGCGGCAGAGCAATTCTGATACAGTTCAGAGACTACTGAAGATATTATCTCATGAGTAATACATGCGGATAAAGACATGCATGTAGTTCTTCAATATTCAGATGCGATGCCATCTAAAGTCACCGACATCACCACCTTTTAATCCGGCTGCGGTGAAGACGTTGTTTCCCCCTCGGAAATCTCGCAGGCCAGCAGGAGTGGCTTGCCGAGAGCCGGGGCATCCTGCTTGCTCAACAAAACGGCAACCGCCGCTGCGGCTATTTCCTGAATCGGCTGCTTTACGGTGGTCAGGCGTGGCGTTGTCATGCTTGCGAGCGGAATACCATCAAAGCCGACGATGGAAAGGGCAGCCGGGATTGGGATCCCCAAATCATGTGCTGCACGCATGCAGCCTATCGCCTGCTGATCGGAACTTGCGAATATGGCGGTTGGGCGCTCGTGGCGGGCACGCGCGAGAAGATAGTTTCCGGCAGATCGTCCGCTTTCATAATCGAACGCCGCTTCTGCGATCAGCGGCGGCGCTGAATTCTGCCTGCCGTCGCCGACCAGCTCCATTGCATCCAGATAACCCTTGAGTCGATCGTTGGCAGGAACGGAGTCCTTGGGACCCGAAATGAAACCGATGCGACGATGGCCAAGCTTCACGAGATGCTCGACACCGAGACACACGCCGCTGCGATGATCGGCAGCGATGCCGGAATATCCCGGCAGGAGGCGGTCGACGATGACGATTGGCAGGCCCTTCGGCAGCTTGAGCGCATGGAAATCGTTGCTCGGAACAAGGATGATGCCATCCACCTTCCGACTTGTCAGTTGACCGATCCGATCCGCCTCCTTGGCCGCATGGTCGAAAGAGGTCATGACGATGATGTTATAGCCATGTCTCGCCGCCGCTTGTTCCGCGGATTGGACGAGTTCCGAGAAGAAGGGATTGGTGAGATCGGGAATGATGATGCCGATGAGACGGCTGACCTTGCTGCGCATGCTTCTGGCAGAAGGATCGGGCGTATAACCGAGCTCTTCGATGATGCTTCTGACCCGCGCCCTCAGTTCATCCGTCACGGAAGGGTGGTCATTCAAAACCCTTGAGACTGTCCCGGTGGAAACCCCCGCCAGCTTGGCAACGTCTCGAATTCCAACCTTCGGCATAACGGAACCAATATCCCTTCATTTCACCTTTCGAGACACCCTAGAAGCGCCTGATCTAGGCTCAGCTAATGGTCTCTCCCGCCTTAGTCAAAGAGCTTCATGCCAAGCTGATCCTTCATGACGAGAGCAACGCCGCCCCTGATGGAAACGGTTCATCATACCTATCTTCCGGAACTGGTAAAGTTACAATTTTCGCTGCTTTTCAGCGCAAACTCGACGCCTTGACAATTCTTGATGACATGCTACCCAATATACGTGGAAACGGTTCATTGTCGCAGACAACTCAGGTGGAGCTGAGCCCAGGACCGTTCGGGAGGAAAGAAATGACCAATTCTACAAAGCGTGAATCCGTCTTGATCAACGCGAAACGGCGTGCGGCAATCAAGCTGGGGCTTGCCGGCACCCTCGTGCTCGCGCTGTCCTGCGGCGTGTCGCCGGCCTTTGCCGCGAGCAAGCCGAAGGTTGGG
Source organism: Hyphomicrobiales bacterium (assembly GCA_900472485.1). Taxonomy (GTDB): domain Bacteria; phylum Pseudomonadota; class Alphaproteobacteria; order Rhizobiales; family Rhizobiaceae; genus Rhizobium. Next base: position 55,537 of record UCII01000002.1, on the reverse strand, counting down.
CTGATCATGAAGTCTCTGTCGAATGAGTTCTTCAAACAGATGAAGGCCGGCGCCGACAAATATGCGGCCGAAAACAAGGACAAGTTCGACTTCAAGGCCGTCGGCATGAAGGACGAACGCGACTTCGCAGCCCAGGTCGATGCCGTCGAGAACTTCGTGACGCAGAAATACGACATCATCGTCGTCGCGCCGGCCGATTCCAAGGCCATGGCCACGCCGCTCGCAAAGGCGGTGAAGGCTGGCGTGAAAGTCATCAACATCGACGTGCCGCTCGATGCCGACGCCAAGAAGGCCGCCGGTATCGATCTCGCCTTCTTCGGGCCGGACAACACGGCCGGCGCCAAGCTTGCCGGCGATGCGCTCGCCAAGGATCTGGGTCCCGGCGCAAAGGTCGTGATCCTGGAAGGCAATCCCGAGGCCGACAACGCCAAGGAGCGCAAGGCGGGCTTCATGGACTCCATCAAGAACGGCAAGCTGGAGCTTCTCGACAGCAAAACCGCGCATTGGGAGACGGAAGAAGCCAACACCGTGATGACGAATTTCCTGACCAAGTACAAGGATATTCAGGGCGTCATGGCCGCCAACGACTCCATGGCGCTCGGCGTGGTCAAGGCGCTTGATGCATCCGGCCAGGCAGGCAAGATCAAGGTTGTCGGCTTCGACAATATTCCGTCCGTCAAGCCATTGCTCAAGGATGGCAAGATGCTGGCAACCGTCGAACAATACGGCGCGGAAATGGCGGCCATGGGCATCAAGTACGGCCTTCGCGAATATGCCGGCGAGAAATTCACCGGCTGGGTCAAGACGGACGTGACGCTCGTCACCGCTAAGGACCTCAAATAGTCGATAAACCCGCGCTGCGGGCAAAGGATGCGTCGGCATTTGCCGGCGCATCCGCTTTTCGATCGATCTTCTGGTCGGCATTCAGCGTGAGGCGTTAGACCCAGCGGAAGGCGACGCAAGGAAGATCATCATCTCCAATTCAAAATGGAAACGCTGATGAGGTGGACGTGCCAGAGACTTTAGATGACGCCATCCTGAAGCTGGAAGGAATAGGCAAACGCTTCCCGGGCGTCGTGGCTCTGAAGGATGTCTCCATAGAGATCGGCCGCGGCAAGGGGCACATTCTTCTTGGCGAAAACGGCGCCGGCAAATCGACGCTGATCAATCTGCTTGGCGGTGTCTTCAAGCCTGATGATGGCCGCATCCTGTTTGACGGCAAAGCCTATCATCCGTCCTCTCCGCTCGAGGCGTTCAAGGCGGGCATCCGCGTCATTCACCAGGAACTGCACCCACTTTCCAATCTCACCGTTGCCGAAAACCTGCTTTTTGAGCATCTGCCGCGCCGATACGGCCTGGTGAACTACAAGCAAATGAACACCAGAGCGGCGGAACTACTAGCCGAGGTCGGCCTCCACGTGGCGCCGACGACGCTTGCCAGCAGCTTAAGCGTCGCCCAGCTTCAACTGCTAGAGATCGCCAAGGCGCTGTCCAACGAAAGCAAGCTTCTGGTCCTCGATGAACCGACGGCGACTTTGACCTCCAAGGAGGTTGATCGCCTCTTTGAGATTCTGAAGCGGCTGAAGGCACGGGGCGTCACCACGCTTTACATATCGCACAGGCTCGAAGAGATCTTCGAAGTGGGCGATGACGTGACCATCCTGCGCGACGGGCAGCATGTGATTACGCGGCCGCTCGAAGGGCTCGGAATTCCGAAAATCGTTGAACTCATGGTCGGGCGCGAACTTGCGCAGCACGACGCCTTCCGGGGCGACAGCACTATCTCCGGCGAGGCGCTCGGCGTCTCCGGCCTCAAAGTGACGAGCCATAGCCCGGAGCTGTCATTTTCCGTCGCCAAGGGAGAAATCGTCGGCATTGCCGGCCTTGTGGGCAGCGGCCGCACCGAGGCTGTTCGGGCCATATTCGGCGCCGATGCCAAGGCTGCAGGCGAAATCCGCATAGATGGCGAACCGATCGAGATTGCTTCGCCCAAGGATGCGGTTACCGCCGGGCTGTGTCTGGCGACCGAAGACCGCAAGATTCAAGGTCTCATGCTCGATATGAGCTGTGCGCAAAACACCACCATCACCAATCTCGCCAAGGTCTCCCGCAACGGATTGATCTTACGCCAGGCGGAGGACGATTCCTCGCAGCGCCTCGTGCGTGAATTGCGGATAAAGACACCATCCATCCATCAGGCTGTCAGGACATTTTCGGGCGGCAATCAGCAGAAGGTCGTCATCGCCAAATGGCTGTTTCGCGGCCCCAAGGTACTGATCTTCGACGAGCCGACCCGCGGCATCGACGTCGGCGCCAAGGCGGAAATCTACGAGCTTCTGTGGAAGTTCGCCGCCGAGGGAAAAGGCGTGCTCGTCGTATCTTCGGACCTGCCGGAACTGATGAGCATTTGCCATCGCATCATCGTCTTCTCGGACGGCAAGATAGCCGGGGAAATACCCCGAGAGCAATTTGACGAGAGCAGGATCCTCTCGCTCGCTTACAAGGAGTACAGTCGTGTCCGGCAACATTGAAAAGACGACCGAGGCGAAAGAGGCCAGCGTCTGGGACAAGCTCATCCGGATCTCGATGAAAGAGGCCGGCGTCGCCATTGCCCTCGTCCTGATTTTGATCTTCTTCTCGCTGACGGCGCCTTATTTCGCGACGCCGGAGAACTTCCTGAAGATCTTCGTGCAGATCGCCATCAACACGGTGCTTGCCGCTGGCATGACCTTCGTCATCCTCACGGGCGGCATCGATCTTTCCGTCGGTTCGCTGCTGGCGCTTTGCACCGTTATCGGCGCGACGATCATGATCGACCCGAGGTTTTCTCCCTGGCAGGCGATCGCTCTTGCATCGCTCGCCTCGATGGGCGCAGGCGCGATCCTGGGTGCCATCAACGGATGGATCTGCGAGAAATGGAAACTTCCATCCTTCATTGTCACGCTCGGCATGCTCAACGTTGCAAGCGGCCTTGCCCGCGTCGTCAGCGACAACTCCACCATCACCGGCCTGCCGCAGCCCTTCGTCGATTTCGGCAATCTGATTTTCTGGGGCGTCCTTCCATCGATCTTCCTGATCGCGATTGTCGTCGTCCTCATCGGCTGGTTCGTGCTGCGCTATACGGTGTTCGGACGTTTCGTCTTCGCGATCGGGACGAATGAAGAGGCCGTCCGCCTATCGGGCCATGAGCCGAAGCGATACAAGATCGCGGTCTTCACTATTTCCGGACTGACTGCCGGCATTGCCGCCATGGTCTACCTGCTCCGCCTCAATGTCGGCAGCCCGGTTGCCGGCATCGGCTATGAATTGAATGCGATCGCGGCCGTCATCATCGGCGGAACCAGCCTTTCAGGCGGCAAGGGATCGATCATCGGAACACTGGTCGGTGCCTGCATTCTGCAGGTGCTGTCCACCGGGCTGCAGCTCTTGGGTGCCGACGACAATATCAAGCCGATCGTCATCGGCGCCGTCATCGTGCTCGCCGTCATTCTCGACAGCTATCGCGGCCGGTTGATGCGGATATTGGAGAGTCGCTGACAAGGCAGCTCTCCGGCAAAGGCAATGGCCCGACAAAATCGAGCTTTGCCGTCAGGTCCGCTGCAACTTCCAGGTCCGGATTTCAAACGGCATGATGTCGGCGGGTCCGCTGCGCTCGATCGGTTCTTCGAGGATGTTCAGCGGCCCCGATACCTGCCATCCCGACGGCAGGGTCAGCGACAGACGGCCGCGCCTGCCGGCCGGTTCGTAAAGCCGCAGGATGAGCCCCTCCCCTTCCTCGGCCGGTTTCAGGCCGGAGAAGGCGACCGGTGTGCCTTCGACGCCAAGCGGCGATAAGGTGCCGGCCGCAAGGCCGCTTGCCTCCATGCTGACCAGCGGCTGGTTGAGATCGATCGCCTCAGCCAGAACACCACCGTCATACCAGGCGCCCTCATGCGGCATCAGCGCATAGGTAAAGCTCTGCTCACCTTCATCGGCGAGGGGGTCGGGATAGATCGGCGAGCGCACGAGGCTCATGCCGATGACATTGCCGCGGGCGCTGTGGCCGTATTTGGCATTGTTGAGCAGCGCGACACCGAAGCCGGGTTCGCTGAGATCCACGAACCGATGCGCCGCCGCCTCGAACATCGCCTGCTCCCAGGAGGTGTTGGTATGCGTCTGCCGCTCAACAATGCCGAAAGCGCATTCGAAAGTCGCTGCGCGCGACCGCACGGCGACCGGATTGAGGGTTCTGAGCAGCGTTCGCCGATCATGCCAGTCGATGGTCGTTTCGATATCAAGCCTGCGGGCATTGGCGGTCAGAACATAGAGCTGGGTCACGGTCGAGTTGCGATATCGATTGACGACGCGGATCGCGGCGCGATGCGGCCCCTCCTCGACCAAGCGGATGCTCTCGGGCTGATCCAGGCGAATGCCTTTCTCGGCGTAATCAGCATCCACGTCCCAGGCATCCCAATTGCGCGGCTTGTCGACTGGATAGACCCAGAGCTGGTTGGCACTTCCTTCAATCGCTTCTCGTCCCGTCGCCTTGTGCACAAGGCTTGAGACGGCTCCATCCTTGCCAATGACGACAGACAAAAACTCGTTTTCGAGCTGATGGCTATCGGCCTTCAGAAGTCCGGCCGGCCTGATCGCCTTGCGATCGAAGACCGCGACGGAAAGAGGTGCGACGGAATCGGCGGAGGCCAGTACCGTTCCGTCGGAAAGCGTTGCGGTAAGCGGGCGCGGCGACAAAGAGGGGTTGACGACGACAAGCGCATCCGTGACCCCGCCGGCCGGAAGATGGGCCGACAGCGTCTTCAGAGCGTTTGCCTGCTCCGCCCTGGCATTGCCGATCACGCCGTCAAGTTCCCGTTCGGCATCGGCGTAGACCTCGCGGATACTCGATCCCGGCAGGATATCGTGAAACTCGTTCTTCAGGACGACGCGCCAATCCGCCTCGAGACTTTGAGGTTTGTCAGCGCCCAGCATATAGGCGAGCGAGGCAAGTGTCTCCGCCGTTATCAGTGCGCGTTCGGCCTGGCGGTGCTTGCGCTTAACCCCGCTTTGCGACGTCAGCGTCGCACGGTGTAGTTCGAGGTAGATTTCGCCATCCCAGACCGGCAACTCCTTTTGCGCCGCGGTGCGGTGCGCCTTTTCGTAAAAGCCTTTTACGGTACCCCAGCGCGCCTTCGGGATAGCCGGAAAGTCGCGTAATTGCACTTCGCGCTCGACCATTTCCGGCGTGACGCCGCCGCCGCCATCGCCATAGCCGACGGCCAGCAGCGAGGTGTCATGCTGCGTCTTGCCGCGGAAATTCTTCCATGTCGGCACGAAGCAATCCGGCTGTACGAAACCGTTATAACCTTGCATGGGATTATCGAATGTATGAGTGAGAACCTTGCTGCCGTCGAGCCCCTTCCACCAGAAGAGGTCTGACGGAATGTGATTGCTTTCGCTCCAGTTCACCTTGATCGTGAAGAAGCTGTCAATGCCTCCAAGCCGCAGGATCTGTGGCAGGGCGCCGGAAAAGCCGAAGCAATCGGGCAGCCAGCAGACGCTATGACGCAGGCCGAAATGCTTTTCGAAATAACGCTGGCCATAGAGAACCTGACGCGCGAGGCTCTCGCCCGTCGGCATGTTGGTGTCGGGCTCGACCCACATGCCGCCGACGGTTTCCCATTTTCCTTCGGCAACCTTCTTCTTGATCCGCTCGAGCAGTTCCGGATCGTCTTCCTCAATCTGCGCATAGTATTGGGCGGTCGATTGGTTGAAGCGGAAATCGTCGGAGCGTTCCATCAGCGCAAGCGCGGTATTGAAGGTGCGGCGCATCTTACGGCGCGTCTCGCCATATGGCCAAAGCCATGCCAGGTCGATATGGGCATGACCGGTCAGCAGCAGTTCGCCATTTTGCGGGAAGCGCGTCTGAAGCTCTTTCAGCTGAGCCAATAGGCGATCATAAGCAGCAGCTGCCGAAGCACTCTGCGCTTTGCTGAGACCGGCCGGATTGTCCTGAAGTTCCGGCAATTCCCAAATCTTCTGCTGCATCGCCGCGCTGGCCGTGCGCGAGATATAGGCCGATGTGTCCGACGGCCAATCGAGGCTGCGCAGCGCCTGTTCGGCCGCATCGATCAGATGCGGCACGGCTTCATGGCCGTCAAGAATATCGGCCGCTTCGCCGATCTGCTGCAGCAGGAGATGCAGCCGGTGAACCGGCTCATCCAGCCAGATCAAGCGCGCCCTGTTCAGCTTCGGTGCCCTATTGGGCTCGCCGAAGGGAAAACGCGCAACGCTCTCGTTCTCAATCTGGAAGTCGCGACCCTTAATCGGAAACTCCTGGTGATAGGGGTCGAGACCGAAGGTCTCCGTTTCACCATCAGGATAACGCAGCGTCAGAAGACTCTCGCCACCAAGGTCGAGTTGAAGGCGGATTTGCTCGAGCGGCCAGTCCTGCGGCGCCGTTGCTTTGGCAGCGAAGCGAACCGTCCCATTGCGATGCGGCCAATCCTGATGATGCGCTATTGGCTCTCCATCGAAGGTCCAGCCGTCGATCGCGAGACTTTGCCTGTCGCGCCAATGCGCAAGCTCCGTAGTGCGGACTTTCAGGCGATCAAGGCGTTGGGCAATAGTGAGAGACATGGCGGGTCCTATCGGAAAATCGGCAACTGACGGCGGAGGAGAGAACATATCAGCGCAAGTTGGTCGCCGGCCCCGCGCCCCTCTCCTCCCAGCGGATCGCATAGCCCAGATTTAGATTAAGTAACTTTGTTTTGGCGTCAAGGCGTACAGAAATAAGTTGCGAGAGTTTTTGTGTCGCTGCCCCGATCAATCTTCCCCAACAGCACGCTGTCATCGGAAGGCGGCCAGCTGCCCGGCTGGCTCATCGAACCATCGCCGTCCTGTTCGTCGATTTTCAAAATGGCCAGTTGAGCGACGTGGCTTGATCGCGGCAGCAAGCGAATGCCTGGGCGGAGTTATCTTCCTGATGGCTTCGCCCGGCTACCGCTGATCCTCAATCAGACATCCAGCAGGATTTAGCCAATCACTCGAGGTCGACAGCGTCGGCTTCAGGCCGCTGGCGTTGGCTCGCCAAGCGAGAGCATCAACCGGTTTGCCCAGTTGAAAAAGGCAGCCCCATGGATCACGTCGGCAATTTCCAGATCATTCAGGCCCTCCTCGCGCAACCTACTGATTTCGTCAGGTCCGAATTGCGATGGTGTGGCTGTCAGCGCGGCTGAAGCTTCGACAATAGCATCCCAGCGGCTGCCAAGATCCGCCTGAAGCCCATCATCCAGCAGACGCTGCACGTCATCCGTCCGCTTGGAATGATGGGAGGCGAAGCGAGAATGGACCGATGCGCAAAAAATACAGCCATTCGCCCGAGATGCCGCCGTGGCGGCAAGCTCTCGTTCGGCACGAGGAAGGCCGGCCGAGACATTGTAGAAGATATCCTTGTCCGTCTTGGTGCGGGCCTGGAGAATGTCGGGATCGCGTACCAGCAACATGAAGTATGGCGACTTCGCGCGGGATGCATCCACAAGGCCTGCCCAGTGACGCTCGGTCAGATCGGCTTCGTCAACTGGTTGCAGCCAGGGCGTCCAGCCGATTTCAGCTTGGGTAAAAACACTTGGCCGGTCTGCGATTTCTGGGTGAATGACGGTTTCGGTCATGAAAGGATTCCTTGTTCGTGCGATTAGGCGTGCGCGACCTGTCCGATATTGGCCGAGCTCTTCGCGAGCGCCCTCAGCCCAACGATGACCCTGATCTGAAACGCGAGAAATGCGACCAGCTGCGACAAGGTAACGATGCCTGTGGTCGTCCAGCCGGCGTCTAGCAGCTTCTGCAGCGCCGCAGCGCTTGCCTCCCTCGGTCGGAAGACCAGAAGATGGCTGTGTTCGAGCGCCGCACTGAGCTTCAGGTCCAGAAGTTTCCGGCTTTCGCCCGAAACCTGATAGACGAGGCCCGGCCGGTCCTCGCGGGAAAGCGGGCCAGCCGGATAATGGCCGTAAGGGCCGGTTGTATCGCCGGCCTCCAGCTCCGCATCGATGACGGCGACGAGCTCGGGACCATGCGCCTCATCCCGCAACTTGGAAGAATAAAAATTCGCGATCTCCGGGGCCTTGTGGAGGCCGGCGACAAAGGCGGCGACGGCAAAGCGCTCCGCCGGGGTCACGCTTCCCCAATGCTCGGGCTCGAAAAGAGCTTCATAGCTCTTTTGAGCATTGAGGCGCGTCTCGGGCCGGTGTGCCCGAAGGCCGTCAAGATCGGAACCAGGATCTATTCCTGCAAGGAAATCGATGACGTCTCTGGTCTGCAAAGTCATGGTCGATGCCTTCTCTTCGGATGCTGCTATTAGACTTGCGCCGCCAAGCGGCGTTCATTTCCGGTGGGGCGCTGTTGCACCCAACCAAGCGCTGGGGCGACATGAGCGGCCGTCAGTTCCAGCGAGCGCAGGATATATTCATGCGGCGGATCGACGGAATGCACTTGAAAGACCAGGTCCGTGACCCGCGCCAATGCCGTGTCTGCTTGAAGCGACGCGATAACGTCGTCGGGGGTGCCGACGTGAACATCGAAGGCTCCAATCAAATCAGCCGTGGTTTCGCCTGGAATCACAAAGCCCGCCGCCTTGAAGTGTTCGGCGATCCGCCTCAGGCCAATGTCGGCAAAATGAAGGGCTTCTTTTCTGCTGTCGGCGACAAAGAGGCTCCGCGAACCCAATATTCGCGGCTGCCGTCCGGCCGGCAGCGCTGACAGATAGGCATCGATGATCGGGTTCTGCAGATCCCAAAGCTTGGCGTGCGGCGTCTCGACCGGCCGAGGCTGTGTGCGCGACAACATCAACCCGTCGCCATCGCGGCCGGCACGCAAGCCGCCGCCAACGGAAAATGTCGCCTGCCACACATGGTCGCGCAAATGCGGCGCTGCCGGATAGAGGCGGTTGCCGCCTGCAAGCTCTCCGCCCGCCCAAGCATCGCGCACGAGAGCAAGATGATTGCCATAGACCTCCGTGCGCTGGCTGCTTTCCAGGCCGAAGGGAAGGAAGGCCTGCGGAGTGCCGCCCGTTCCGAAGCCGACCTCCAGCCGCCCATCAAGCAGGCTGTCGAGCACGGCTGTATCTTCAGCGACCCGCACCGCGTCCTCCATCGGCAACGTGATGACACCCGTCCCCAAACGGATACGAGAGGTCTGCGGGGCCAGAGCGGCGAGAAACACCAATGGCGCAGGCAAGCCGCCTTCGTCTCCATTGAAGTGATGCTGCGCCACCCAGGCCGTGTCGAAGCCATGTTTTTCGGCATGAATGATCTGCTCGGCAACAAGCCTGTAACGGGTTCCGGCATCCACCTGATCCAGGACCCGACTGAAGAAGCCCAGTCGCTTCGGTAATGTTGGCGTACTCATGGGATCATCCTGCACTGATAAGGGCGGGCGCTGTCGCTCGCGGAAACTTCTTGCCTGGCACCGCGTCAATCAGTTCGCGCGTGTACGGGCTCTTGGGATTGGAAAAGACGTCTTCGACGCGCCCGGTCTCGACCAGCTGCCCGGCGTTCAGCACCGAGACAGTGTCCGCGATCTGTCGCACGACGGCGAGATCATGGGAGACGAACAGATAAGTCAGCCCAAGCTCACGCTGCAACTCGCCCAAGAGATCGAGGATCTGCGCCTGTACCGTTACGTCAAGTGCGGAGACAGCCTCATCGAGCACCAGGATCTGCGGGTCGAGCACCAGCGCGCGTGCAATCGCGACGCGCTGGCGCTGCCCTCCCGAAAGAGCATGCGGCCGACGTTGCGACAGGTCGGCTGGCAGCCTGACCTTGTCGAGAGTGGCCGCCACCTTCGCCAATCGCTCACGCCGGCGCAGCCGTTCGAAATTCAACAGCGGCTCCTCCACAATCCTTTCGATCGTCTGGCGCGGATCGAGCGAAGCATAGGGATTTTGATAGACGAGTTGGATCTTCTTGCGCAGCAGCCTCAACGCTTCGCCGCGCAACGAAGCCAGGTCGAGCCCGTCGATCAGCACCTGACCCGAAGTCGGCTTCTGAAAGGCGGAAACGATCCTTATCGTCGTCGTCTTGCCGGAGCCGGATTCACCGACGACTGCGTGGGTGCTGCCGCGGCGAACACGAAAAGAAACATCGTCGACCGCCCTGAAACTGCCGCTGCTACCGGCACCGAAATCCTGCACCAGCCTATCGACCACAACGATGTCGTCGGCGGGCGCGACGGATGCAACCGGGTGTGCCAGCGAGGCCTTAGGCCGCGCATTCAACGATGGCGCGTCGGCAAGCAGACGGCGCGTATAGTTGCTTTGCGGGTTTGCGAGGATATCGGCCGTGCGTCCCTGCTCTTGGATGCGGCCGTGCTGCAGGACGATCAGCCTGTCGGATCGATCGGCAGCGACCCCGAGGTCGTGGGTCACCAGAAGGACCGCCGTGCCATATTCCCGTCTCAGATCGTCGATCAGATCGAGAATGTGCCTCTGCACCGTGACATCCAGGGCACTGGTGGGTTCGTCGGCGATGATCAGCGAAGGTTTCAGCGCAATGGCGATGGCGATCAACACGCGCTGGCGCATGCCGCCGGAGAGCTCGTGCGGATATTGCCCGGCACGCAATTGAGGCTGGCTGAGGCCGACACGTTCCAGCAATTCGATCGCTTGAACGCGAGCAGCCGCTCCGGAGGCCCTGCCATGCACCGTCAGGATTTCGGCGACCTGTTCGCCGATCGTCCTCACCGGATTGAGCGAATTGCCCGGATCCTGCGGCACGAGACTGATGATGGACCCGCGAATGCCATCCAGCCGCTTTTGTGGCCAGCGGGCAATATCCTGGCCATTCAGGCGGATGGTTCCCTGCTGGAGAAGGCCACCTTCGGGCAGAAGGCCGATCAGCGCCTGTGCCGTGGAGCTTTTGCCGGAACCGGATTCGCCGACGAGGGCGACCACTTCGCCGGCGCGAACCTGAAAATCGATATCGTGAACAACCGTGCGCTGGCCGCTCCTGTCGCGATAGGCAACGCTGAGGCCCACCACATCGAGGATCGGCGCACCCTTTTCCGCAATTGTTTCAATGATTGGAGCCGTCATTTCCCGATGCTCCCGATTGCCCGGCTGATGCGATTGATGGAAATAACCACCAGGACGACGACAAGACCGGGTGCGGCCGTCAGCCACCAGGCAGTTGCGATATAATTGCGTCCCTCGGCAATCAGCAGGCCCCATTCCGGTGTCGGCGGCGGCGCGCCATAGCCGAGAAAGCCGAGCGTCGCGAGCTGCAGGATCGCCCAGCCGGCCTGAAGTGCCGCAAAGGCGATTACCGAGGTCAGTGAATTCGGCAGGATGTGACGCCAGAGCACCTTGAGGAATGTCCCGCCGCTGCCGAAAGCGGCCTCGACATATTCGCTTTGGCGCACGGTGACGACTTCGGAGCGAACCAATCGGGCAAACTTGGCGATCAGCGTGCAGCCGACGGCGATCGCGGCATTGACGGTGCCGAAACCGAGTAGAACGATGATGCTGAGCGACAAGAGAAGATCCGGTATCGACAGCATGACATCGACCAGCCTCATGATGACCGTCTCGATCCTGCCGCCGAATGATCCGGCAAGCACGCCGAGCGCCGTGCCGGCTACAAGCGCGATGCCAACGGCCGCGAGCGCGCCCGATAGCGAGTGAATCGCGCCATAGACGATGCGGGCATAGAGATCCCGCCCGAGCGAATCCGTGCCCAGGAGATGGGTGGCACTGGGCGGTCGTAGATGTTGCCCGGGCAAGCCCTGGACAGGGTCGTAGATCGTAAAGAGACTGGGGACGAGTGCCCAAAGGATAGCCAGCGCGAGGATAAGGCACGCAAGGAAGAGACCAGGCTGAATGCGGGAAAAACGCCCGACAGTCCCAGTGTTCTCATGAGCATCGGTCTGGAGCGACGCGGGCGATACGCTGACTTGCCGGTCGGACGCATCGAGGTCTGCATGATGCCGGGCGGTTTCGATCGTTGCCATCATGCGGCTCCCAGCTTGGTCTTCAGCCGCGGATCGAGCACGGGATAGAGAAGATCGACCACGAGGTTGATGACGACGAAAGCGGTCGCGGCAATGACGACGATCGCTTGAAGAACGGCAACATCCTGGCTGTCGACGGCCTGTTTCGTTAGCCCGCCAATACCATTGAGACCAAAGACCGTTTCGGTGATGACCGCGCTGGCGATCAGCTCCCCGAATAGCAATCCGGCAACGGTTAAAACCGGCAGCAGCGTGTTCTTGGCGACGTGCCGCCAAAGGACCTTGGCATGAGAGAGGCCTTTGGCTCGCGCCACGGGCACGAATGGCCTCGTCAGGACCTCATCTATGTTCTTCAGCAAGATTTGCGCCAGCGGCGCGGAAATCGGCACCGCGACGGTCAGGATGGGCAAGAAAAGACCTTCCCAGGGCCCCGGATTGATGACCGGCACGAGGCGGAGCCGAAAGGAAAATATCTGAATGAGCATGATGCCGAGCCAGAAGGTCGGCACCGATATGAAGAGCGACGGAATGGATTGGATCAGGCCACGCAGCCAGGCAAGACCGGAGAGGTTGCAGGCAATTGCGATCAGAACGGCGAGAAGCGCCGCCACCGCAAATCCCGATGCCGCAAGCAGAAGGGACGGTGGCAGGTTGGTGGCAAGCAACGAGCTCACCGGAACGCCAGCCTGTAGGGAATAGCCGAAATCACCCGTCAGGAAATTCCAGACGGCATGGAGATATTGATGCAGGAACGATCCGTCGGCACCATAAGCCGCCCTAATGTCGGCAAGCTGCTCGGGGCTCAATCCGTAATCCGGGTTCTGGAATTTGATCAGCACCGCATCGCCTGGCAGCGACTGCAGCAATACGAACGAAACGGTGAAAGCCGCCCATAAGACGAACAGTGCCTGCCCGAGCCTCGATAATATGTATCTTGCCATGCCACTACCATGTCTTCGCATAAGGAGGGCCCGGCACCACGCCGGGCCAGCCCTTTTCATCAATGTTCAGCAAGCCAGGTGCTGTAGAAGGATGGGCGTCCCACGGCCTCGAATGCAATTCCCTTCACGTAAGGCGCGCCGGCAAAGACCTGCGGCTCCTCGAAGAAGGGGATGACGTAGGCCTGATCGAGCAGATATTCCTGTGCCGCCTTGGCCGCCGCCAGTCGCTTGTCGCGATCCGTCTCGGAGGCGACGGCTTCCAGGATGCCGTTCAGCTTGTCATCCAAGAAGGTCGCCTTGGGATTGAGGCCGCCCTTTTGCAGCAGGGCATCGCGGTTCTTGGGGTAGAATTGGCTCTTGATGACATCGGGATCGGCACGGCCGACTTCGGCGACGACCAACGGCGTCTTTGCCGGATCGACGTTGTCGGTCACCAGATTTCCCGAGGTTCCGGCAAGAACCTGCAGCTTGACGCCGAGCTTGGCCCATTGCTGCGCGACGAGTTGCAGCACGGCCTTGTTCTGGGGCTGAGGCAAGGATTCGTAGACGGCAAGCGAAAGCGGCTTGCCATCCTTTTCACGAACGCCGCTCGCGCCCTTCTTCCAGCCTGCCTCGTCCAGAAGCTTTTCAGCAAGAGCCGGATCGTAGGTCAACTTCGACGACAGATCCGTGTAGCCGGCCGCAGCCGACGAAATAACCGATTTCGCCTGCGGATAATTTGCCGAAAACAGCGTGTCGACGATTTCCTTGTTGTTGGTCGCATGAAGGAGCGCCTGACGAACCTTGAGATCGGCAACGAGCGAATTGTCCGGCCGGAAGGCGACGCTATCGTTCACGCCGCGGGTCGGAGCCGCATAGATCGCGAAACTCTGATCGCTCACCTGCTTCTCGTCATAGGCCTGCAGCTGACGGATGAAATCGGCCTGGCCGGAAAGCAATGCACCGATGCGCACGCTGTCCTCGCCGGTGATGATGTACTTGATGCCATCCAGATAGGCTCGGCCCTGATGCGCCAGCTTGCTTGGACCCCAGTTGTAGTCCGTCCGCGCCTTCAGCGAGAGCTGCTTGCCGAGCGTCTCGCTTTCGACGACAAAGGGGCCGGACCCGATGATCTTGGTCGCATCGCCGAGCTGGTCGAAGGACAGCGCCAGCGTCTTCAACGAGACTAGGCCGGACCCGATGACGGACGTTCCCTGCAGAAAACCCGGAGATGATTTCTTGAAGTAGAACTTGACCGTATAGGGATCGACGACTTCGCTGTGATCGTAGTTGTTGATGACTTCCGAAACCGGCTGTTTCAGCTCCTTGTTGCCAAGGCCGAACGTATCATAATTCTTGGCGACGGCATTGGCATCGAGCGGGGTGCCGTCGGAAAAACTCACGCCTTTACGGATCTTGAACGTATATTCCGTCGCCGCATCGTTCACTGCCCAGGATTCGGCAATCCACGGCTCGATATCGAGCGTCTTCGGGTTCTGATAGGTCAGCTTGTCGGTGATCTGGTTGAGGATGCCGCCGTTCGGATAGAAACCACCGGCCGGCGGGTAGAGGTTCGTATGCGCCTGCTGCTCGAGATAAATCAGCGTGCCGCCTTTGACCGGCTGGTCATCGGCGAATGCCACCGGCGCCGCCAGTAGCCACACGGTCAGTAAACTTGCCGCCTTGAAATTGGCTTTGATGCCCATTGTGTAAGCCTCTGTAGGATAATGCGCATCAACCTACGGCAAACACTTATATATCTATAGAATTAATATTCTAATTTGGGCGTAAGTCAGGAAACGAACACGTTGCCGTTTCGAATTGGCGATCGTTGGCAATGACCGATTGGCAAGTGGATTGTCCAGCTCCTCCACACATGTTTTGCCGGCACCGATTCTTCACGGAAGTCGTGCATACCAGTCGGTTGCATGTGCGCGAAGATCGAATTGCTCACACCTCCTTCAGTCTGCTTTCGACAAGACGGGCAAACAATGTCGCGCCGACGGTGAGAATGTCATCGTCTACGATGAAACCGGGATTGTGAGCGGGAACATTGCCGGCATGCCCGAGCGTGAAGAATGCGCCCGGCGCATGGAGCAGCATATCGGCAAAGTCCTCGCTTCCCATCGCGCGCTTGGGCACTGTCGAAACCCGATCCTTGCCAAGAACCTCGCGGCCAATAGTAGCGACGATATCGACCTGATCCGGATGGTTGGTCAGAACCGAGAAAATGTCGCGTATATCGACATTGGTTTCGATATCATGAGCGGCAGCAATATTGCGTGAGATCGTCGTCAGGCGCTCGCGGATCAGACGCCTGATGTCATCGGAGAACGCTCGTATCGTGCCGCCGACACTCGCGGTTTCCGGTATGACATTATAGGCCGACCCTGCGAATATCTTGGTCACGGACAGCACGGCTGGTTCCGTCGGCGGGACATTGCGGCTGACGATGGTCTGCAGCGCCTGCACTAGTTCGGCGATTGCCGGAACAGGATCGCGTGCGACATCCGGATGGGCGCCATGCGCGCCCTTGCCTTTGAAGGTCACATCGAAAAAATCAGCGCCCGCCAACACTGCTCCGGCCGAGACGTGCAGATGATTTGGCGGCAATTGCGTTGCGTTGTGCAGCCCATAGATTTCGTCCACCGGAAACCGCTCGAAGAGGCCGTCGGCGATCATCGCCCGCGCCCCACCAAGACCCTCCTCGGCCGGTTGGAAGATGAAGGTCACAGTCCCCGCGAAATTCCTCGTTTCGGCAAGATAGCGTGCAGCACCAAGCAAGATCGTCGTGTGGGCATCATGGCCGCAACCGTGAAACCGGCCGGGATGGATCGAGGCATAGGCAAGACCGGTTTCCTCCGGCATCGGCAAGGCATCCATATCGGCGCGCAGGCCCACCGACCTGTTGCCGGGATGGCGTCCCTTGAGAAGGCCGACAACACCCGTCTTGCCGATACCGCGGTGAACTTCGATCCCCCAGGACGACAGCTTTTCGGCAACGATCGCCGAGGTGCGCACTTCCTCGAAGCCGATTTCGGGATGGGCATGGAGATCGTGTCGGATCGCGACAAGCTCCGAATGATAACCTTCGATCCGATCGATGATATTCGAAAAAGGCTGCCCTGTGATCGATGCAACGGGTTTATTCATGGCGCGGATACCCTTGGATGGAGAAAGACAAGCGAGGGTTCACCTCACGCCGGGCGCTGGTGATCGACACGCCCATGCACCTCGTTTCCTCGCTTAAGAAGGTTGAGGATTGGGCAAAGCTTCTCCACTGTGGCCTGCAGCCTTGCTATTTCTTCCGCACTTGCAGACGACACCAGCGTTACGACGTAATTGATGTCGTGGGGATAGACGGGAATATCGTCATGGCCCTCGGCACCTCCGCGCGGATCGATCGAGGCGGAGACTTCCGCGTGCAACGATTCCAACGGTACGCCCTGGTCTGACGCGTGAATGAGGTATGTATGCGTCAGGCAGCTCGAAAGCGCGCCGAGCAAAAGTTCGGGAGACGATGGCCCCAAATTGTAGCCGGCAAAATCCGGCGGGCTGTCGGAAATGACCTGAAAGTCCCTAATTCTGATGCGGCGCACCCCGCTGCGGCCTTCGGCACTCGCACTCGCGTTCAACGTAACCACGCCAAGCTCCCCGGATTTTACGCGCTTACGCCGATTGAGCAGGGCTTCCCGCTTCTGCCCGAGATATTCGTTCAAATTTGTCACTGCCGATTTCCTTCCCGTCGACGGCTGGCGCCTCAGGCGTCAGTTCAGAGCCACAATGATTGACGGCGCCACTTATAGCCGGACGCCATCATAATAGTCTACTAAAATTATATACTATTATGATGGCATCCACGGGCCTTGCATGTTGGACGAGATAGGCTTCCGCCGAAAATCGGCGGCGCGCTCCCGGTTCATTCAGGACAACCTTCGCGACTCCGGTGCGCCTTTGCTCTTTAAGAGTCCGCTCTCATATTAGAATTGTTTTTCACTGTGGCGCGACTATTTGGCATCATCGAGAATGGTCTTCCGCATCACCCATGCATATAATCTATTAAATTAATAGACTAAGCGAACCTGGAATGCCCCGATCGTTCGTCCGGAAGAATCAATTCAACAGGTGGTGATAATGACCAGACAGGTGATTGAATATGCCGGCATTCCGGTGGGCATCGTCGTTCCGGACAAGGGCGCACTGAAGTTCATCGCGGTCAAGTTTCATGTCTATGATCTCGACGGCCAATATTTTGCTGCCGCCTCGGACGTGCTGCGAGCAATCCAAAAGTTGGCGTCCACAACGCCTGGCAACCTCAACCGTGCCGCGTAAGGGAGGCGTATCATGAATAGGCTGCATCGATTCTTTCGCCTCTCGGCGCAACGAGACGAGATAGAGACAAGGCTGCTCGCTCAGGAATATCGGGCGCTCATTCTCGATGATCTTGTCGATGACGGTACCAGCCACGAGCTGCAATCGAAATGCGTCGAACTATCTCATGAGATCGGTTCGCATCGACACCGGCGTTACCGTTGACAAGAAAAACATGCCCAATACACATTCATGAGCAGCCATGGATACTTTTCCTCCTATCGACATAGTCGCTGCGCAACCGGCCCAACGTCGGTTTGCGAACGCGTTGCTGATGTGATCGCTAAAATGACGATCTTCCAGATGCGACAATCGTCGACCAGCTCAGCAATCAAAAGGGATCAAGCGAGCCATTAAGGGCTTCATAAGGCGGTAGCGGTACCTACCGGCGTATCTTCATTGGCAGCGAAAGTACAAGATCAACAGCAATTGAAATGCAGCAATCGATGGGGAGCATGGCAGATGCCTTATAGAATTTATATCAAGAACACTTTCTCCATAGCTCTTAGGCTCGGAGCAGCAATCGCTCTGAGCGCCGCCATGGCGATGGTATTTCACGATGCGGCGGCAGCAGGCCAGAAGGTGCTGTTATCCTATGAGGCGACACCTTCCTCCGGCTTCAACCTGCCAGCGCTCGCTCGTGCAAGCTACGATGATCGTGCGGCATTCTCGGCGCAAGTGCTAAAGCAGATCGTACCGCAAATCATATCGGCAAACGGCATCGATCCGGCGACCTTGGAGACGGAGGTCACGCCCGGCGGTTATCTGCTGAAAACCAATGCGTCGCTTCAAACGGAGGGAGAGCTCGACGATATCACCGCCGATCGGCTGGCCGGCTCGCTTGGCTATGTCTTTCGCCAATACAGCGTGCTTGTCTCTCGCCTCGACGATACGTCGGGCAAGACCGGCTTTGTCATTGTCCAGTTTCCCGAAAACACGCTCAACGCCGCCGTCGCACAGAAATTCTTCGAGGCAGCCGACACGACGAAGAAGGGACTTGGTGGCGGCTACACCGCATTCGGAGACGAGCAGATATATCTCAACGTCACGAATTCCGAAGGCAAGCCCTATAGCGGCCTCGATGACGACGCGTTCCTGAATGGCCTGAAACAGACGGCTGCGTCGTTTCACGCTCCAAAGCCCGAAATCGCCGCATCGGGCAAGGCGACCGCCCGCTTCATCGGCAATGATTGGGACAAATCCGGGGGCGGCGAAGACTATATAGGCCAGCTCGGCGGCCCCCATTCCGTCTTGGTGGAAAAACTCGAGACGATTGGCAAGGACTACGCAACCCTTGTCGCGACAACAGCCGAGAAAAATGGCTGGAACCACGATTGATAAGACACCTGGCGTCGACGCTGCATCGCAATGCCGGTCTTTGCAACCATAGCAATTCAACCGGGGCCAGACGCCGCGACAGGACCACGATTTGACCTATCCCATGCGTTAACCTATCTCCAGACCGGGAGCCCCACACATGGCCGTTACTGCCCAACCCCTCATCCTTGATCACGCCGTCGTCGGCGTTCTTGAGCGGCTCGACGAGGCCGCTGCAATTTACCGCAAACTCGGCTTCGCGCTGACGCCACGCGGCTATCATACGCTGGGCTCCATCAATCATCTTGCCGTGTTCGGCCAGAACTATTTGGAGCTGCTCGGATTTCCGCCTGACAGTGACGGGAAACGCGCCGATCTCTGGTCTTATCCGATCGGTTTGAACGGGCTTGCTTTTCGAACCACCGACGCCGCCAGCCTGCAACGCGAATTGGGCGACGCCGGCAAACCCGTCACCGAATGGCGTGATTTCTCGCGCCCTGTCGACGTGGGAGGCATAGAGAAGTCAGCCAGTTTCCGCACCTTCCAGATCGGCAAGGAGGCGATTTCCAACGGCCGCTTCTTCTTTTGCCAGCACAATACGCCGGACCTCGTGTGGCAGCCGAAGGATCAGAGCCACCCCAACGGTGCGCTCGATATCGTCGACGTCTTCATCGTCAGCCGCGCTCCCCAAACGCTAACCGAGCTGCTTGGCGGATTTGCCAATACCGCTGCGCCTGACATCAATAGAGACGGCATTGCAATTCACACCGGCATCGTCACACTTCATATCCTATCCGAGGCTGCGGCCGCCTCCCGGTTCGGCTCGGCCATTCCGGCAGGCTTCGACGGCAACGAAAGAAAAGTAGCGCTAGGGCTGAAGGTACGATCGCTTGAAGCAACCGCAGACGTGCTGGTGCAAGGAGGCTTTTCGCCTCGCGCCTTCGAAAGCGGCCTGCTCATTGATGCCGATGCCGCAAATGGAGTCGCGCTGTGGTTCAAGGAATGAGGTGGAACGGCCGAAGCTCACACGCGATGATATGGCGTGAACGCTCGGATAACTGCGAGTGAGAGCACGAGATCCGGCATTGCGATTGCGTCGCGCTCGGAAGTAGAAACAAGGAGCCCCACATGGCCAATCAGCCCGTTACCACCCGCATAGTGCTTGCCTCGCGTCCCGTTGGAAAACCGGGTGCGGCGAACTTCCGGCTTGAACGGGAAACCTTGCGGGATCTCGACGAAGGCGAGGTTCTTCTGCAAATCCTTTATCTTTCCCTCGACCCCTATATGCGGGGCCGCATGGACGACGCGAAATCCTATGCGGCGCCGGTCGAAATTGGCGGCGTGATGGAAGGAGGAACCGTCGCGCGCGTGGTCAAATCACGCAATATGGAATTCACGCCGGGAGACATCGTCCTCTCCCATTCCGGCTGGCAGAGCCATGCGATCTCAAACGGTGCTGGATTGCGCAAGCTCGACCCGAATGCGGCGCCGATCTCGACGGCACTCGGCATTCTGGGAATGCCGGGCTTCACCGCCTATGCGGGATTGCGTAATATCGCACGACCCAAGGCGGGAGAGACATTGGTCGTTGCCGCCGCAAGCGGCGCGGTCGGCTCTGCCGTCGGCCAGATCGGCAAGATCTTTGGTGCAAGAGTGGTCGGCATCGCAGGCGGCCCGGACAAGTGCCGCTATATCCACGACGAACTCGGTTTCGATGCCGCGATCGATCATCGCGCGGACGATTTTCAAGCCCGGCTCGCATCGGCTTGTCCGAACGGCATCGACATTTACTTCGAAAATGTCGGCGGACACGTCTGGAATGCCGTGTTTCCACTGCTGAACGATTTCGCGCGTGTTCCGATCTGCGGACTGATCGCACATTATAACGAAGATCCGTCCACTTCGCGCGGATCGGAGCAACTGCCCACAGTAATGCGCGCCATCCTGAGAAAGAGCCTGACCATCCGGGGTTTCATACAACGCGAATTCGCCGATCAGCGCTCCGATTTCTATCGGGAAGCCGGAAAATGGATTGCCGAGGGGCGCCTCAGATACAAGGAGGACATCGTGGATGGGCTCGAAAACGCTCCTGAAGCTTTCCTCGGGCTGCTGGAAGGACAAAACTTCGGTAAGCTGATCGTGCGTGTCGCGCAGAACTAATCTTGCAAGCGCGCCCTCGAAGCCGGCTCGTTCACCGCAATCTCTCCGCAATGGCCTCGGCGACCTGTCTCGCCTGGACGCGAATATCCGGCACGGCGGTAATTTCCCAGAATTGGCCAGCGGTCAGCGCACCAACGGCATAGATGATCGCTTCGCTGCCGCCCGAACCAGGGATGCGTGAGCGCTCATCGACCACCAGTCCGAGGCCAAGCGGGTCTGCCTCGATCAGGCCTTGGCGCTGCATCTCCTGCAGCAATGGAGAATGCGAGATGCCTGCCCGCTCCATGCCGGTGCAATTCACGATCCAATCCGCCTCAATCGATGCGGTAAAGCTCTCGCCGCGAGGCCGGTAACGCACGGTCAAAGCCTTTGTTTTCTCGACATTCTGCAGATAACCGGCTCGGACCGAAACCTGGCCGCTCTGCAGCATCGTCTCAAACTTCCGGAACACATCCGGGGCAACGCGATGACGATGAATATTCCACCATGGCAACGCATGACGCAAAAAGCGGCGGCGCTCGGCCTCCGGCAATCTCGACCAGAGAGTTTGCGTCTTCGGGCGCAAGCCATCCATGATCCTGCGCCAGTCTCCGGCATCTTTGCTTTCGCGACGGAGAACATGCAGGAGTTCACTCATCCTCGTGGGCAGGGCTCCGACGTCGATCTCGACTGCGGGCTTCGGATGACTGACGTGATCATGCGGAACGAGACCGCGCCGCGACAACACGATTATCTTGCCGGTAAAACCGTGGGCAGACAGCGCCAAGACCTGATCGATCATCGTCAGTCCCGAACCCAGGATACAGACCGTATCGGTCTTATCGACGCGTCGCAGCCATGATAATCGCCATGGATTTTCGATGATGTGGGAGCGCAGGCCGGCAGGCAATCCGGTCAAATCGAAGGGCAGTTGGGCATTCCCCACTCCGAGACAAAGCACGACGCTTCGCCCGGCGATCTCATTGCCGTTGTCCAAAATAAAACCGAGCGCGGAACCGTAGCGCTCAACGCATCCGGTCGCCTTGGCCTTGATGAAATCAACCCGGCAACGCTGTTTCCTGTTGCGCAGCAGAGCAGCCAAACTGTCCCGAATATACAGGCCATAATCCTGCCTGGAGGCGAAATCTCCCGCGTCCAAAGGTCGCTTACGTTCCCGCAGCCATTCGACAAAGGCATTCGGACGGTCCGGAAAAAGGCTCATGCGGCCGGCCGGCACGTTCAGGCGATGCAGATAGAGCTCGGTGCGATAGGCGGTCCCACGACCAAATCCAGGATCGTCGCCGACAATGGCGATCGATGCCGTTTCGGCGAGTAGCTCCACAAGATTGCAGACGGTGGAGATGGCGGAAAAACCAGAACCCACGACAACGGCATCATAGATCATCGCTGGCCTTCTCCGCTTTCGAACAGAGGCAAGACAATTACCGATATCTCCCTTTCATCTGATCTAGGGCACATGGATTTCCGATCCAATATGTGATGATGACATTGCCGGGAAATATTGGGGGCGTCCTACGCACTCCGGCTCAGGACGCGGGCCTGGTTTGCCACGCCCTCCAATTCGTGGATCGCCTTGAGTTCGCCTGCGACGAGCTTTTGAAGCCTCCACAGATTGAGATCCCGAATCCCCCAAGCTTCGAGATGCTTCACCGTCAAATAGAGATACTCGGCACATGACCCCCTGGCGCCGCAAGCCCGTGCCAAGATGCCCGCGACAGCCTCCAATGGCAGCTTGGCGGTGACGTAGCTTCCCTTTGGGTCTGCCCAGAAAACCAATGCCCGCACCGTACCCTGATCGGTCTGTACCCGCACCCATCGAATAGTGGCCGCGTCTTCAAGGGTTCCGATTTCCCGGCGAAGCATGCGCCTGATCTGGCCAAGGCGATCGCCGTCATCCAATCTGAAGGCGACGGCCTTGCAGTACCCGCCTCGCTTTAATGCCAGCATCAGGCCTGGTTGCGTCTGCGACCCCCGCCACCGCGTCATCCGAAGACAGAACGAGCGATGCCACCCCTTGATGGCTCCCACCCGCGCTTCCACGGCATCGAAATCAGGCTTCCAGATCAAGGAACCGTAGGCGAAGATCCAGAGCGCATCCCCTTGCGACTCCCGATAGAGCCGCTCCGCCAGCGCATCCAGTTCGGCGTCCGTGATCGGTATGCGCAGCGGGTCCGGTCCCGGATCGATCTCGTTTCGCAAGCTTAGAGCGACCAATTCATCCGTCAGATCCATCTCGGAATGACCGATTGCGGCTTTGACGCTGCCGTGAACCATCTCTCATCTACCTCCGTACACGTCTGTCCTAACGCCCGCCTTTCCAAGGCCTGCCTCTTGAGAAAGATGTGCTGCTCAAACCGTCGAGGAGGCAGCGAAGGCACGTTCAAGATCGGCGATAAGGTCCTCGACATCCTCAAGCCCGATCTGAAGACGGATGACCGGTCCTTCCACCGGCACTTTCGCGATACGCCGATCGCTGAGATCGACGTGCAGGGCGAGGCTTTGATATCCACCCCAGGAGTAGCCAAGGCCGAACAACGAGAGCCCATCGAGGAATTTCTGTGCCTTCAGCTTGAAATCCTTTGTTTGATCGACTGCCAATACGAAGGAAAACACCCCGCCTGCCCCCTTGAAGTCACGCCGCCAAAGCGCGTGCCCGGGGAAACTTTCCAGAGCCGGGTGAAGGACACGAACGACATCACCTCGTCCTTCCAGCCATTTGGCAACCGCAAGGCTGCTTGCTTGATGACGCTCCAACCGAACACCCATGGTGCGCAGCCCGCGAAGAACCTGGTAGGCGTCATCGGGCGTGCCGCAAAAGCCGAGCGCTCCATTGGCGCGTTTCAGTGCCCGCCAATGCTTGGCATTGGCCGAAATCGTGCCCATCAGCACATCGGCATGACCAGCGGGATATTTGGTCGATGCCTGGATCGATACGTCGACGCCCGCATCGAGGGGCCCGAAGAAAAGCGGCGTTGCCCAGGTATTGTCCATGGTGACGACGGCATCATGCCGATGTGCGGCCTCGACGATGGCAGGGATATCCTGCATCTCGAAGGTATTCGATCCGGGCGCTTCGGTGTGAACCAGCTTCGTGTTGGCCTTGAACAACGTCTCGATGTCCCGGCCGATTGACGGATCGTAATACTCAACATCAATGCCGAACCGCGAAAGCATGGTGTCGCAAAACTGCCGGACATTGCCATAGACGGAATCAACAATCAGCGCGTGGTCTCCAGGAGATAGATAGGCCAGCAGCGCGGTCGTAACCGCGGCTAGGCCAGACGGGACGAGAATAGTACCGGCCGCCCCCTCAAGTTCATTGACCGCATCGCAGAGCGCATCCGTCGTCGGCGTGCCTCGCGTTGCATAGGTGTATTTCTGCGCGTTGCGATCCATCGTTTGCGCATCCGGAAACAGAACCGTCGATGCGTGAACCTTCGGTGGGTTGATGAAGCCATGATAGTCGAAGGGATCATGGCCCGCGCGCACCAGCACGGTATTCGGACCTAGCGGATCGGCAGGGCCATTGTTCCTGGTCATTGTGCCTGCCCCCGTCTGCGATAGTTGTGAAGTTCCAGCAGCGGCTTGTTGCCGATCAGCGCCGGGGAGCTTTGGGATATTTTCGTCACGCGATACATCTCCGATGTCTGGTCCGATGTCTGGCGGAAAGGGCAAAGGCCGGGAGGGCATGACCATCGCACCCCGGAATTTTCAAGTGATGCGCAGTAACAGGAACAACGACATGAGGACCGTTAGGCTCACCAGGGCAAACCGGGTAATCGCCAGAGGTCCGAGATCCACTGGGCGACGGTGCTGCGTTGTGAGCGAGGCAAGGTAAAGGACAGTATCCATACGAGCTCCTGGTTCCGACGTCCGACCCGGCACCAACGAGCGGCATCGATGCGGCGAACGCTTATCCGATGCGGAGACAATATCTATAAATCTAGTAGATTAAAGGAATAGGTTTCCGCTGCGGCGGCTTGAATCGGCAAAATGCATTTCTTCGTGCTTCGCCTCGGCCGCGATGATCGCGTCGCGGAACTGCCGGCGACGACGAATGGCAGCGTCTGCTATAGCGGATACAACTCTGCAATAACAACGATACCGATCAAATCAACAGAGATGCATCTATTCTATTGGAGGAAAGAATATTAAAATTATTTTTTACATTGAACGGGAAAATTAGTTGGCATAACTCAACTTTCATCGAAGGCCAGAACGCGGCCGATTTCGGGAGATGACGATGATGAATCCTGCAATGAACATGATGCCGATGATGAACCCCATGATGAGCAACATGCCGATGATGGGCGCGATGCCAATGATAAATCCTATGATGAACCCGATGATGGGTTCCATGATGGGCGGCATGCCCATGATGAATCCGATGATGATGCCCATGATGCAGATGATGATGGGCAAGATGACGTGCAAGATGACGCCGAAGGGCATGGTCTGCGAGATGATGCCGATGGAAGGCATGGACAAGGACATGTTCATGGAGTGCTGCAAGCGCATGATGTCCATGATGTCGTCTGGCATGCCTGTCATGATGATGTGCGGCAACATGATGATGTGCTGCACCATGGAAGCCGCCTGATCTCATCAGGCAGGTGCGCGCATACAAACGCGCACCAGCTCTGAAACATATCACCTAAACTGTGCTATGGTTTTGCGTGATATAGGCGGAAAGAAAACCTGAAGCGCGAGGAGCGAGTCTAGAAGATCGCAACGCGCTTTGGGGCTAGCTTTTTCATTCGCGCGGCGCAAATTCAGCCGCGAACTTCCTCGACATAAGTAGTGACCAGATAGAGCACCGCCTCGTTGCCGGTCATGTTGCGATAGCTATGGGTAACATCCGCCTCGAATATGATGGCATCACCTTCGCCAAGGATCTGCGGCGCATGTCTGCCGGCAACGACCTCCACCGTACCGCGCGACACCACGAGATTTTCAACGGTCCCCGACCGATGTGGTTCCGCAGTTTCAGTATGGTGGGGAGCAATTCGCAGCTCGTAGAACTCGACCTTGCGCTCGCTCTCATACGGAAAGAGCGCCCTGGTCTGAAATCGTCCGTCGGACGCGGAAAGGACCTTCGCTTTCGCGTGCGTCAGCACTTGCAGAGCCGTTTCATGCGGCTCGGCGATCAACGAGCCGCAGGATACTTCGAGGGCGGCCGCGATTTTCCATAGGATAGCGACCGTGGGGCTGCTCTTGCCGGTTTCGATCTGCCCGAGCATGGCCCTGCTGACGCCCGATATCTTGGCCAGCCGATCCAGCGAATAGCCCCGCCGCGTTCTCAGACGCCGCAGATTTTGACCGGTCAATGTCGAAATTTCGTCGATTGCCTCCGCCCTGGAGACCAGATGCAGCGGCCCACCCAGTTCAGCTGCCATAGGCTTGATTGCCGAACGGCATTACGGGAATGAAACCGACGAAGGGCACCCACATCAGAAACGGCTGGGCCGGCCAAATCGCGCCGACAGAGGGCGCCACCGCTGACGTTTTCTCGCGGGCATCGCGATAGGCCTGGAAATCAATGATATTGGCAGCCTGACGGGACATTCTGGTTCCTCAAATCTAACGCCATAAATCTACTGTTTCACTGCACTACTGTGGAGAGAGCCGTACCCAATCTTGGCAAGAGCGGCGAAATGTTTTTGCAAAAGGGCGCGTTTGCGACGAAAGGCCTGCCCGAAAAACGTTCGATCACGTGGTCGTCGATCCTCCTGCTACAAGACGGATCCTATCCGTAGGATCCACCGCCACGACAATCGCATTCCAGCGTGCTTCACGTGCCCATCGGGAATGGCAAAGTCCGCGTCGCGCGCGACGGGTTTTCCCAACCATGGCAGCGCGGGATCGCTGACGACGTTTATTCGGCGAAACCTCAACATCTCGGTCGCACGGATTCAAAGCATAAATATTCTACAAATTTTATAGAAAAAGAACGACCTGTCTTTCTGCGGCATTCCGGTGACGTTAGCATCTCATCCACAATCCGGTGAAGCAAACCATAGGGACATAGACATGCCGACCGAATTCATCAGCGTCACCTTTCCAAATGCCTCGACCGAGCTCAACCCTCTCGAAAATCCGGCCCTCGACCCACAATTCATCGAGCGTTATGCCCGTTCGCTCGATGATTACGGCTTCAACTATACCCTTATTCCCTATGACAGCGCGTCCTTCGATCCCTTTACCATCGGCGCGACCGTGGTGGCGCACACGAAGAATATCAAGATCATCATCGCCCTTCGTCCGAACACGATCTATCCGACGGTCGCGGCAAAATCGCTCGCAACGCTCGATCAGCTGAGCGGCGGGCGCGTCGTGGTTCACTTCATTGCCGGCGGAAGCGATGAAGAGCAGGCCAAGGAAGGTGACTTCCTCGACAAGCACCAGCGCTACGAACGGCAGGAGGAGTATATCCGCATCCTGCGGCGCGTCTGGCAGTCGAGCGAACCCTTTGACTTCGATGGCCGCTACTATCAATTCAAGCAGTTCCACAGCCGCGTGCGTCCAGTGAACGGCACCATCCCGGTGTCGGTCGGCGGGTCCTCGGACGACGCCTATCGCATCGGCGGCGCGCTTGCCGATATCTTCGGCCTGTGGGGCGAGCCGCTGGCCGAAACCAAGCAGCAAATCGACCGGATCCATGCCGAAGCGGCACGCGCTGGGCGCAAGGATCGCCCGCGGATCTGGGTGACGTTCCGTCCGATCGTTGCGGAGACGGACGAGCTTGCCTGGGCCAAGGCGCATCGCACCCTCGACCTTTTGAAGGAAAATCGCGCAAAGGGCCTTGGCAAGGTGCCACCATCCGCTCCCTCCCCGCAGAATATCGGCTCGCAGCGCCTGCTTGAGATCGCCTCGCGCGGCGATGTGCATGATCGGGCTCTCTGGTACCCGACGGTGACAGCGACGAATGCACGTGGTGCCTCCACGGCCCTGGTCGGTTCGCCGAGAACGATTGCTGACTCCATTCTCGATTACGTCGATCTCGGCGCGGATCTGATCTCAATCCGAGGCTATGACAACCTCAACGACGCCATCGATTACGGCCGCTATATTCTGCCGCTCGTCAGGGCGGATCTGGCGGAACGGGAAACACCGCGGCAAGCGGTTGCCTGACCGCCCACATTGTCACGCCCAACAAATGGAATTTGGCGAACACCATTCGCATTGTGTTTGCAAAGACAAGCCGTCGCGCGGCAAAGCCCGCGCATGGCGCCCCTCGCTGCTTCAAAGAGGCTGATGCAAAGTGTCCTTTAACACCATCGATCTGGCGGATGTGACCCGCAAGCTTGCGGCCGCGGCTGCCGCGGCAGATGAATCCGGCGCCTTCCCCTGGACCGGTATCGAGGCCGTCCATGCCGCCGGCCTTCTTGAAAGCACGGTGGCGACGCGGTTCGGTGGAAAAGGTGCCGGTCTTGCCGATGTCGGGCGCATTCTGGCAGCGCTTGGTCGCGGCGATCCTTCGGTCGCCCTGATTAGCGCTATGACGATATTCACCCATCTCGGACAGGCAGCGGGCAGCAAATGGCCGGAGCCGCTTTACCGCCGTTTATTGGAAGATGCACGCGATCGCCCGATCCTGCTGAACGCGGCCCGCGTCGAGCCAGAGCTTGGCTCTCCCGCCCGTGGCGGCCTTCCCGACACATTGGCGCGCCGCACGGCCGGTGGATGGGCGATCACAGGGCGCAAACGTTTCGTCACCGGCGCACTGGGTCTGACGCATTTCCTCGTCTGGGCGCGCACCGATGAGACACCGCAGCGGGTCGGCACTTTCGTCGTTCCCTCGGGCCTTCCCGGCATCAAGGTGATCGAGAATTGGAAGAGCCTGGGAATGCGGGCAAGCGGCTCGCACGACGTCGCGTTTAAGGATGTCGAGGTGCCGCTCGAAGACGTCCTCGATCTCGTCGACGTCTCCGTCGGCACGCAGGACAATCGTGCCCATGCCGCCGGCAATGTCGCGCTCACCGCCATCTACCTCGGAGCTGCGGAAGCTGCCCAGGAGGCTTTCATCCGTTTCGGTCATGAACGCATCCCCGCCAATCTCGGCGTTCCGATCGCAAAAACGGAAAGGTTCATTTCCGCAGCCGGCGAGATCGACCTGCTCGTGGGCGGTGCAAGACAGATCCTGTTCAATGCGCTCGACCATTCGCTGGATGAACCGGAAGCGCTCATCAGGGCGCGCCTTCTTGCGGCCCGCTACATACGCGACGCCGTTCAGCTTGCCGTTCGCACCCTCGGCAATCCCGGTCTCAATGGCGATCTCGGGATCGAACGACATTTCCGTGATATCCAATCTGTTCTCGTCCACGCGCCCCAGGAAGACACGTCCATTTCCATTCTCGGCCGCTCGGCATGTGACAGATGGAGCCGAAAGACAGAAGAGCCGCCGCATCTTTTCACGGGGGAAAAGGCCCACGCTGCACCCTCTGCCCCCCGGCAAGCAGGCGACACAAGAGAGCTTCTGAATGCCGTTTCAGGAAGGCGGGCATGACGCGCTACGTCATTATCGGAGCAGGCGCCGTGGGCGCCAGCCTTGCCGCACAGTTTGAGCTTTCGGGCGTCGACTACGCTCTTGTCGGACGCGGCGCCCAGATCAGGCACATCATCGATCACGGCCTTGCCTACCAACGGCCTGCCGGCACCCGGAAAATTCGGCTGAAAGCCTTCGATACGGCGGCGCCGCCATCACTGAGGCGGTCCGATATCCTCCTGCTGACGGTAAAATCACAAGATGCCGCCGAAGCTCTCGCCTTTTGGGCCTGGCGGCCAATCGAGCATACTGAGGGGCTGACCGCCTCCGCCCTGCCGATCGTCACGTTTCAAAATGGCCTGGCGACGGAAGCGGCAGCTCTTAGACTATTTCCGAATGTTTACGGCGCCAGCATCCTGACGCCCGCCCGCTTTACGGAAACCGGCCACGTCGTGGTCGGGGGCGATCCGCAGGTGGCGATCGTGACCATCGGCCGCTATCCGCAAGGCTCGGACGAGATCGCAGCCAAGATCGTCGCGGATCTTAGCCGGTCAGACTACATCGCCGAGACGACGACCGATATCAGGCGATGGAAGGCGGCGAAGCTTCTTCACAATGTGCGCAATGTGCTGGAGCTCTTCGACGGCGCGGAAGACGAACGAGCGGCGTTCAGCGCGGCCCTTGTCGAGGAGGCCGAGACCGTTCTCAAGGCCGCTGGCTATACATTTGCATCTCCGTCGGAACGTACGGTCAGCATAGCGCACTGGAAGATCGCCGAAAACTCCGGCATTCGACCCGGCCAGCAATCGACCTGGCAGAGTTTTACGCGCGGCGCTTCAAGCGAAGTCGACTACCTCAACGGCGAAATCACCCTTCTCGGGCGTCTGCATGGGATAGCGACGCCCTATAACCGCGCCGCCCAGGAAATTGCCGGATCGGCGGCGCAACAAGGTGGCTTCACGGCGCTCCTTCCTTTCGCTAGTCTGCGCCGGCTTGCCGAGAACTACCTGTCTTTCTCCACCCCCATCCCTTCGAGGCCGAAAGCACATCAGACGGGCTAGTCCCGAGATCATGCAATGACGGCATCCGGACCGACGCAATGAAAATATCAGATCATATCCTGACCACCGCCGGCACTCTTTTCTACAAGGAAGGCATTCGCGCCGTCGGTATCGACCGCATCGTCGACGAAGCCAATGTCGCTAAAGCCACGCTCTACCGACACTTTCCGTCCAAGGATCATCTTGTCGCTGCCTATCTGACCGAGCGTCACGAACGCGTCCTTCTTCAATTGAGAGAGGTCGCATCCACTGTGACGCTACAGCCGCGTGACCAGATCGCCCTGATTTTCGAACGCCTGTTCGAAAAGGCCGACAGCCCGGAGTTTCGCGGCTGCGCTTTCGCATTGGCGGTTGCCGAGCACGGTGATTCCGAGCGGGTCGTTTCCATTGCCCGCGAGCATAAGAACGCCGTGCGCGATATCTTCCGTTCCGTCATGTCGGCCGCAAGGTGTCCCGCCGAACAGACTGCCTCGCACATGTCTCTGCTTTACGAAGGGGCGCTGGCGACGGTTGCCGTCGGTCGCGACCCCCATGCTGTTCTCGTGGCACGCGATTGCGCGTTATCCGTTTTCGATATGGCAACTGGCCAATTCATCCCGTCTGGAGGAAAGCTTGATGACCAAAACCATTGATTACTTCTTCGGGATCGGATCGCCATGGGCCTATATAGGCCTCGATGCGTTTGTCGAAGTCGCGGCGCGATCCGGCGCTGAAATCCGTCCCTATCTCATTCCGCTGATCGTCGAAAATGGCGCGATCTATTCGCGCGATCGTCCCGACGCGCGCCGCGCCTATTGGCTGAAGGATCTCCGG
Organism: Hyphomicrobiales bacterium; assembly: GCA_900472485.1. Taxonomy (GTDB): domain Bacteria; phylum Pseudomonadota; class Alphaproteobacteria; order Rhizobiales; family Rhizobiaceae; genus Rhizobium. Next base: position 24,434 of record UCII01000002.1, on the reverse strand, counting down.
CGCTGGGCCGCTCTTCGCGGCAAGCAGCTCGACTTCACCAATCGCTCGGCACTGTCCGACCCGACGCCCGCCGGCTTTCTCGTTTTGGCGGCTCAGCTCGAAGGGCAGGATTGGGTCGCTCTCTCCCGCGCGCTACAATACGGCTTCTGGGGCACTGCCGCCGATATCGGCAGCCCCGATGTGCGAAAGGCGATTGCCGATACCGCAGGCTTTGACGGTGAAGCGCTCGAGGCGCACGCGGCGCTTCCTGATATCTCGGAACTCTGGAGCAGTAATCGCGACATTGCGAAAGAAGCTGGCGTCTTCGGTCTTCCGACCTTCCGCTACGAAGGCGAACTCTATTGGGGGCAGGACAGCCTGCCCTTCCTCGAACGTCATCTGTCGGGTGAAAAGCTGGTGGCCTGACATAGCGCCGAAGGACTTCAGGCCGAACAGGCCTGAAGTCTGCGACCGCTCTTTGCCATGTCGGAGACGGCAAATACTACCTCATCTTTGCCGTTGATCCGGAAAGCGGAGCATCCTCGCGCATGACATCGGGACATCATATCTGATCGGCGACCGGCTGCCGGCGAGGATATTCCAGGACTTATGGTTCAAAATCGATCGTGATGAGATCGATACGCAGACGCAGATCGCCAGGCAGGATTTCAAGCCCGCAATTCCCTCGCCGATAGGCCCGAAAAATGCTGATCCCTACATCAGCCAAAACCGGACAAAATAATCCATAAAATTAGTAGAAAAAGAACAACCAGTCTTTCTCCTTTTGGTTCTGCCTGAATAGGCTCTGCTTCAGGAATTCGCAGAACCCGAACCATCAGGATCTATCTATGACAGAACGCCCTCTTTCGCTGCCTATTACCCGGCGCCGCTTGTTGATCACTTCATCCGCCGTGGCGACCGGTGCTTTGGTGGCGATGGCAGGCTTCAGCCCGGCGCACAGTGCCGACGGTCCGGCCAATGGCGGCGACATCACCTTCCTCATCGATTCATTGGGCGACACCTGGATACCGAACAACAGCGCGATTTCCAGTTTCCAGGGCCACATATGGGGTCACGTAACCGACAAGCTCGTCTACGTGGACGCCGACGGCAAGGTGAGCCCCTGGATCGCCGAGCGCTGGGAGCAGAATGACAGTGCGACCGAGTTCACCCTGCATCTCAAGAGTGGTGTGACCTTCTCGGACGGCACCCCTCTTGATGCGTCTGCCGCAGTCGCCAATCTCGACATCTGGTATGCCGGACGCAAGAAGGAAGGGATCAATCCAATCGGACTCTTCCCGAAGACTTACGACCACGCCGAGGCGGTTGACGCAACCACGGTGAAGGTCTTCTTCAAAAAACCGACACTCGGTTTCATTCCGACCCTTGGCTATCACGGCTCCATTCTGATCTCCCCCAAGACCATCGCCCAGCCGGCCGCGCATCAGGCCGATCTCAGCAAGACCTCCGGCAGCGGACCTTACGTGATCGATTCCTGGAAGGAAGGCGATTTCGTCAAGCTCACCAAACGCAAGGATTACAACTGGGGTCCAGCGGCCGTCGGCCATACCGGTCCGGCGTATCTCGATACGATCACCTACAAGCTGGTGTCCGAACCGTCCTTGCGGGTTGCCGCAGTCCAGTCCGGCCAGGCGGACGTTGCCTATAACGCCTCGCCGCAGGAGCTGACATCGCTCAAGCAGGAAGGCTTTAGCGTCGCGACGCCGCGTTATCTCGGCTTCGTCAACGGCTGGGCAATCAATACCAAGCTCGCGCCCTATGACGACGTCAAGGTGCGACAGGCCTTGCAGGCCGGCATCAATCGCCAGGAAATCATCGATACCGTCTACACACCCGACTGGAAGCTTGCGACATCATTCATCCAGAGCAACGTGCCCGGCGCGACCGATCACAGCGAGCTTCTGGCCTATAATCCCGACAGAGCCGAGAAACTCCTCGACGAGGCGGGCTGGAAAAAGGGGGCCGATGGCATACGCGCCAAGGACGGCAGGCAGCTGTCATTGACGCTCAATTCCAACCCATATCTCGTGACCTCGAGGTCGATCGACGAACTCATTGCCCAACAGCTCGGCAAGATCGGCTGGAAGGTCGATATCCGGGCCTATGACGTCGTGACCTACGGCCAGAAGGTTCAGTATGGCGGCGCCGGCGTGCCCGCCTATGAGGTGACGCGCAGCTTCATCGACGCCGGCACTGTCGCGAGCATCCTGACCAACGCCAACAACGGCGAGAACTGGTTCGCACTCGGCGAAAGCGACCAGAAGATCAACGAACTGCGCGACAAGATCGCCAGCGCTGGTTCTCTCGAGGCCAGAAACCCGCTGCTGGACGAGCTTCAGAAATATGTTCTTGAACAGGGCTACTTCATTCCGCGCACACAGATGGTCCAGCGCATCTATGTCCAGTCTCCCAAGCTCAAAGGCGAGACATATAACGGCGTCGCCTATGCCAGCTATTACACGGCCACGATCAGTGAGTGACCCGCAGGACAACCAAGGAACGCAAGGAGGAGACCGGCGTGAACAATGCCTATCTTAGCTATGCCACAAAGCGCTTCGTCCAGGCCGTCATTGTCATCCTGCTGGCCTATGTCTTCACCTTCGTCGTCGTCAGCGTTCTGCCGGGCGATCCCGTCACCAACGTTCTGCGCAATCCGCAAAACGGCTTCAGCGAGGCGGAGATCCAGGAAATCATTGCCGCCCAGGGCCTGGACAAGCCGGTACTCGTGCAATTGTCGACATCGCTTTCCCACTTCCTGATCGGCGATCTCGGCCTATCGATGCGAACCAACCGTCCTGTGACGACCATGATCGCCGAGGTCCTGCCCTCGACGCTCGTTCTCGCCTTCTCCGGTCTGGTCGTCGCGCTGATCCTGGCGATCGTGATCGCCTACGGCACCCAGTTCCTGCCAAAGAGGTTCGGCCAGGGCTTGTTGCGGGGCTTCCCCTCCCTGTTCCTATCGGTGCCGAATTTCGTGATCGGGCTGGTGCTGATCCATATCTTCGGCTTCCAGCTCGGTCTCTTCCGTGTGATCAATCCCGATAGCTTCTGGGCAACCTTTTTCGCGGCGGTCGCACTCGGCATTCCGATCTCAGCGCAGATCGCCGAAGTGCTGATCGCCAATCTGGATCACGAGTCGGGGCAGGAATATGCCGCCGTTGCGCGCAGTCGCGGTCTTGGCCAGCTGCAACTTTTTGCCAGGCATCTCCTCAAGCTGTCTTCGCTTCCGGTCATTACCGTCGTCGCGCTGACAATCGGCGAATTGCTTGGCGGCTCGCTGATCACCGAGGCGGTGTTCGGGCGCACCGGCGTCGGCAGCCTGGTCCAGCGCTCGGTCAGCACCCAGGACCTGCCCGTCCTGCAGGCGGTCGTATCGCTCGCCGCCGTGGTTTTCGTGCTGGTCAACCTGATCGCGGATCTTGTCTATCCGCTGCTCGACCCGCGCGTGAAACTGCTCGGCGGCGCAGAGCGCCGACCCGTCACCTCTGATGAAGGTTCTGCGGGAATTTCGAAGTCGGTGCTGTCATGACGCTCGTTTCGACCAACACTTCCTCGCGTCTTACCGCCGGTAGCCGGCTTGCCGGTTTTCGACTGCCGGCGACCGTCGCGCTCTCGTTTGTGATCGTGGCGATCGTGATCGCCTGGTCGCTCGCACCTGGTCTGTTCACCAGCCATAATCCGGCGGTCGGCATTCCCTCTCAAAAGCTGCTCGCACCTAGTACCCAACACTGGTTCGGAACCGACCAGCTGGGCCGCGATCTCTACACCCGTGTCGTCTATGGCTCGGCCGCCTCGGTCAGGAGTGCGCTGATTGCCGTCGTCATCGGTGCGGTCGCCGGCGGTTTCATCGGCCTGCTCGCCGGTTTCTTCGGCGGCCGCGTGGATATCGCGCTTGCGCGCCTGGTCGATGTCCTGCTTGCCATTCCGAAATTCCTGCTTGCCGTCATCGTTGTCACCGCGATCGGCTTTGACACCACGAACGCCGCCATCGCCACCGGCATCTCGTCGGTGGCCGTCTTCGCCCGTGTCATGCGGTCGGAAGTCATCAAGACCAGGCAGGCGACCTTCATCGAGGCCTCCTTTCTTTCCGGAGGCTCGCGCTGGCACATCCTGTGGCGGCACATATTGCCGAACGCGTCGCGCTCCGTGCTCCCGCTTGCCGTGCTGCAGTTCGGCGACTCGATCCTGGTGATCGCCAGCCTCGCCTTTCTCGGCTACGGCGATCCGCCGCCAGCTTCCGATTGGGGTCTGCTGATCTCGATTGGCAAGGACTACCTCAAGTGGCCATGGCTGGTCTACGCACCCGCCTTCGTCACGATCGCGACCGTCCTCTCTGTGAATAGGATCAGCCGATGGCTTCGCAAGATAGACTAGACATATCTCTCAGCCGCGTCGGCGAAAATGCGCGCATGGCACAGCGGCAAACGCCATTGCTTCAGGTGGAGGCCCTGTCCGTTTCCTACGGCTCGCATGAGGTCGTCAGCAATGTCGGCTTCGAACTCGGCCGCGGCAAAAGCCTTGCGCTCATCGGGGAATCGGGCTCAGGCAAGTCGACCATTGCGCGCGCCGTGCTGCGATTGCTTCCCCGCACGGGACAGGCGACCGGCCACATCGCGATCGAGGGCCAGGACATATTGCAACTCTCCGAGCGCCGCTTCCGCCAGCTTCGAGGCCGGACTATCGGCTTCGTGCCGCAGGACCCGGGAAATGCGCTCAACCCGGTGCGGACAATCGGTGCCCAGGCGATGGAAGCCGCAGCTCTTGTCGACGAGCCCAGCAAGGCGATCCGCAGGGCGCTTGTCCTGGAGACGTTCGCCCAGGTCGGGCTCGACAACCCGCAGCGTGTCTATGATTCCTACCCGCACCAGCTGTCCGGCGGCATGCTTCAACGCGTCCTGATCGGACTTGCGGTTCTGCCGCGGCCACAGCTGCTCGTCGCCGATGAGCCGACCTCGGCGCTCGATGTCACGATCCAGAAAAGAATCCTCGACTTGCTCTCACGGCTGCAGCAAGACCTCGACATCAGTCTGCTGCTCATCACCCATGACTTGGCGATCGCGGCCGAACGGGCAAACTCCCTGATCGTTCTCAAGGATGGCGTCGTTCAAGAGGCCGGCGGTACTACGGCCGTTTTCTCCTCACCCGCATCGACTTACGCAAAGAAGCTGCATGCCGATGTTCCGGCGCTTAATCCCAACCGTTACCACAAGCTTCGAGACCCTGGCTTTCGTGTCCTCGACGCTGACAGCAGCAAAGCGCCGAAGATCGAGGTCAAAGGCATCACCAAGAGCTTTACAGTCGACGGCAAGGTTCTGACGGCCGTCGACGACGTATCCTTTACCGTTCCGGCAGGCACCACGCACGCACTGGTCGGCGAGTCCGGCTCCGGAAAGACGACAACGATCCGGCTGCTGCTCGGGCTCGATCAACCGAACGCCGGTCATATTTCGATCGCGGGGGAAAAACTCAACGGACGCTCACACCAGTCGCTGCGCTCCGTATGGCGCCATCTTCAGTTCGTCTATCAAAATCCATTCACATCGCTCGATCCGACCTGGAAGGTCGAGCAGCTCGTGCGCGAGCCGCTCGACAGGTTCGGCATCGGAACTCATGCGGAACGGGCGGAACGAGTCCGCGAAGCACTGTCGAATGTCGGGCTTGGCGAGCACCTGCTTTCGCGCAAGCCACAGGCCCTGTCCGGCGGACAGCGCCAACGCGTCGCGATTGCCCGCTCGCTGGTCCTGAAGCCGGAGGTGATCGTGCTCGACGAACCCACCTCGGCACTCGACGTGAGCGTACAGGCTGATATCGTCGAAGTATTGCTCTCGCTGCAAGCGAGCCTCGGCCTGACCTACGTATTCGTCTCCCACGATCTGGCCCTCGTGCGCCAATTTGCCCATACCGTCTCCGTGATGCAACGCGGGCGCATCGTCGAACAGGGCAACGTCAGAGACATCTTCGACAATCCACGAGAGCCCTACACGGTGTCGTTGCTGGAATCGATCCCGGCCACCACCAGCCCTGCCCGCGCACCGCTGCCGCAACTCCGCCGGATCATCAGCCAGGAACAGATCGCATGAGTATCGTTGCCCCCGCCGGCACCCTGCCTGCCACATTCCGCGCCAAGCGGCGACTCGGCTTCAACACCCGCGTATCGTTCAACGATGAGGCCGGTCCGGCGCAGGGACTGCGCGACGGCATAGAACTGTTCAAGGCAGCCGAGCGGCTGGGCTACCAGTCGGGCTGGGCCTATCAGCGCCACTTCGATCACTACCTGTCCTCTCCGATCCCATTCTTTGCCGCGGTCGGCCAACATACAAGCCATATCACGCTGGGATCGGCTGTTATCCCGATGCGCTACCAGGATCCCATCCTGCTTGCCGAGGCGGCGGGCACCGCCGACCTGCTCATTGGCGAAAGGCTTGAGCTGGCCATCTCCACCGGCGCCAATGCTGCATTCGACGCGGTATTCGGTGCGGTCGATACCGATGCCCGGACAGAAGCAAAGCGCCGCCAGGCGCGTTTTCTTGCGGCAATCGCCGGCGAGGTGCTGCACACCGTCGATGGTCCCGGCCAGGGCGCCCCGGAGGGCACCGAACTGCGGGTAACCCCGCACAGCCGGACGCTGCGGACCCGTATCCGGCAGGGTTCGGCGAGCCTGAGCTCAGCCGTGCAGGCTGCCGAGCTCGGGATCGGCCTCATCTCGGGAACCGTGCAGCACGACCACGCCGAGGGCGAGAGTTTTGGAGAATATCAAGCCCGCGCCATCGATGCTTTCCGCACGACATGGCGCCAGAAGCAGGGCACCGAGCCGCCGCCGGTCACGGTCGCGGCATCGATCCTGGTCGGCACTACCGCTGAATTGCGGGAGAAATATGCGGCTTACGACCTCGAGCGCCGAACCAAGGGGATCGGCGCCTCCCGCCCCAGCGGCGCCCTCGAACTGACCGCGCCGGCCATTCAGCCACCGGGCATCCAGATTTCTCCGGTCTTCCATGGCACCCCCGACCAGGTGATCGAGGCGGTGCTGAAGGACCCGGGTCTGGCGGCGGCCGACGAGATTGTTCTCTTCTTGCCGCCAGCTTTCGGTCTTGCGGAGAATGTACGGCTGCTGACCGATCTCGCCCAGACGGTGGCCCCGAGCCTCGGCTGGTCACCGACCGCGTAGCGCTGCATGTCGAGATCGGGAAAGGCTGTCCGGATTTCCTCTCGACCGAGACCGCTGCCTCTAAGCCATCTCTGCCGCAGCGGTAAGGGAAACAGGCAAGGGTTAGGCAAGCGGTCTAACTCCCAGCCCGTGACCGCTCTATACCAGGGACCCGGAGCATTCCCTCTGCCAGAAATTCAACCAGCAGCCGGACACGCGCGATGCCGGTTCGCTCGGGCGCGATCAGCATATTCAACGGCACGGCTGGTGGAGCGTAGTCAGGCAGCACCGCTTCGAGCCGGCCGTCCGCAAGAAGGTCGTCCACCAGCCAGATATGAGCAGGGCCTAAACCGCGACCCGCGACAAAGGCTTCGCGCGCCGCGAGCCCGTGATCGACGCGCAGATGCCCGCTGAAAGGCACGAGGTGCCGTATGCCTCCCGCCCGTTCAAGCACGAGAGATTCGCTCCCGGCAACGTTCGACATGCGGACGCCCTCATGGTCCTTGAGCTCCTCGGGTGTCGCCGGCCGGCCACGGCTTGCCAGATAGGCGGGAGAGGCGACGAGGACGCGCCGGCTTTGACCGATCGCCCGCAGCTTCATGGAACTGTCGGCGAGCGGACCGAGGCGCAGTGCGATGTCCACGCCTTCGCGGATGAGATCAACGCGTTCATCCGTCAGGCTGAAGTCGACTGCGATGTCCGGATGGCGATCCTGAAAGGCGAAGATCAATCGACTGACGTGCCGGACGCCGAGCGCTGCCGTACAGGAGATGCGAACCGTGCCGGCGGAGACGCCCCGCGCGCTTCGCGCTTCGTCGGTCGCCTGTTCCAACAAGCGCAGGATTTGGATGGCGTTGGCATAGTAAAGCCCGCCTTCCTCTGTGAGCGTGACGCGGCGGGTCGTGCGGCTCAACAGCGCCACGCCGAGGGCTTCTTCGAGCTCACGCACGTGCCGCGTGACACTGGACTGGCCGATGTTCAACTCGCGCGCCACAGCCGACAGATTCCCGCGTTCGGCGACGCGGACGAAGGTGCGGATGCGTTCGAGCGTGACGTCCGATCTATCCATTATTCGGCAATATCCTATCCATTCCTGCTATATAACGCATTAGCGCAACATGGCCTAGCTTAGTGAGAGTTTCCCCAACAAGCAGGTACCATTATGAATGTGCTCATCGTCTTCGCTCACCCCGAACCTAAATCCTTATCGGCATCGTTACGTGATGTCGCGGTCCAGGAGCTGGAAGCAGCCGGCCATACGGTTCAGGTATCCAACCTCCATGCCATGCGCTGGAAATCCGAGATCGACCGCGCGGATTTCCCGTCTTTGGCTCCTGACGAGCGGCTTATCCCGGTCGCCGCTTCCAAACATGCTTTCAGCGGCGAAACGCTGACGGACGATGTCAAAGCGGAGATCGAAAAGCTTCTCTGGGCCGATACGCTGATCCTGCAGTTTCCGCTCTGGTGGTTCGCCATGCCGGCCATCCTGAAAGGCTGGGTCGACCGCGTGTTTGCTTATGGGTTCGCCTATGGCGTCGGCGAACATAGCGACAAACGTTGGGGTGATCGCTATGGAGAGGGAACCTTGGTCGGCAAGCGGGCCATGTTGATCGTAACCGCAGGTGGTTGGGAGGAGCACTACGCTCCCCGCGGAATCAATGGCCCTATCGATGATCTTCTGTTTCCGATCAATCACGGGATTCTCTACTATCCCGGCTACGATGTGCTGCCGCCCTTCGTAACGTACAGTACCGATCGCTTCGACGACGCCCGCTTCGAAGCCGCGGCAAAACATCTGCGCGATCGGATGCGAACGCTCGAAACCACACGCCCCATTCCTTACAGGCGCCAAAATGGCGGGGATTACCATATTCCGGCCATGCAACTCCGCGCGGAATTGGGCGATCCGGCGGCATCAGGCTTTGCCCTTCATCTAAAAGATGCCGCTGCGTCCAGTTAACGCGCTCGGTGCTTCCAGCCCCTATTCCCGGAGTCGTTCAGTACCGCGTGGGTGCTGGGTGCTCGAAGCAGCAGATGACGGTAACGGGGTGAAGCGCTCCTCCGGCGGGAAGTCGGCTGTCCATGCGGCTTTGAGCGAACGCCGACCCAAAGCCTGATTATTTGCCCTGTCACCGGAGATTGGTCCGATGACAGGGCAGACCGCCGACGGGTGGCAGTGGTGTCGGCGACCGGGGGCAGTCATGCACTATCCGAATAGACCGGCGTTGAACACGGACCTTAGTCTGATGACGAGCGAGCTTTTTTCCAGCGCAACGCAAGAGGCGGAATTTGGTGAGTATGCGGCCACCGCAACGGCCAAACACTTCTCATGCGATGACTAGCGTTTTTGTTTACCGTGATCCTTTTCGTCGGATGGACCATAACATCCCAATTCGACATGGTTTCGCGGAAAGCACGGAACGTCGGCACCGAGCCTTGCGCGATTCGCAGGTCGCTTCCGTGGCCGAGGAGGCCGAGATGCTGGGATTCTGGAGCAATAGGACGACCGGTTTGCGATCCTATCGAAAGGCGTGGTTGCGGCCGCGGAGTCGAACCGCCTGTTTCGGCTTATTTGCACCGACGAGCGCACCGGCGCTCCTAGCCGCATCTCCCCTGAGCTTGCAAGCTCACGATCAGAAGTTTACGATTCAGGCGACAATTTTCCAGTTGTCAAATAGAACTAAATCATATGCACCTTCCGCGCTAACAATTCCTCCTTACGCGTCCAATCTCGACCGAAGCGTTCGGTTCGTATGCATCGATTGCGGGAAAGAGACCTTCTCTTGACACTGCACATCCACGCATCTGATGCCGCTTGGCATTCTAAACCGTCTCAACGGGATGGAACCTGCCGATGCCGCACTCGGCCTGGACCTTCGGTCGGCCTGCTCTTTCACCGAGCTAAAGCAAGCTCTTGTGATGGGCCATCCATACAACCGAAAAAATTGCGGCTCTTGAAGAGATTCGAACCGTCCACCTCGAGTGACACACCGCAATACCGGCCTTCAATTGCGATCAGTGAGAGTGCGTTTCAGCATTGTCACGAGGGGAGCGCACACTCTTCCTACGGCGCTCTTGAAAGCAGCCAGCATCCGTGGCTGCTCGATGCGCATGCCGCATGGCGGACATGACTCGAAGCTCGACCGCGCCAGCTATCTTGGCAGCGAGCGCTCGGCACGCTGGACGGCCATGCCGCGACAGTTGCGATCTGGATAGAGGCGCTGGAAAAAATGGCTGATTTTGCGGAAGGAATGCTACGATGAAGTCTCGGTTCGATCTCCGCCAAAGCCGTCGGCGCTTGTGCTGCAGGCGTGCCCCAGCCAATCCGAAAAGGCGCGCACTTTCTGGCGCGCTTCGGCGCGGGCCGGCCAGAGTGCATAGTAGCCGTACCCGCTGTCGATGATCCGCTCGAATGGAGCGACCAACTCGCCGCTTTCCAGATCCTGGCGCGAAAAGGCGAGATCGCCCATCGTCACGCCATAGCCGCTTGCAGCAGCGGTCATCGCGAAATCCTGCGTGTCGAAGACTTGATGGCGGGCAGCCTGGAACGAATAGGCGCCTTCGGCCTGCAGCCAGAGGGTCCAGTCGCTGTGACGTGGGTTAGAATGCAGCAAAACGCAGTTCTGCAGGTTTCTGACCGCAGGCGGATCGCCGAGTTTCGATAGAAACTGCGGCGAGCACATCGGCGTCAACTGCTCCCGCAATAGCGGCAGCACATCCATGCCGGGCCAGTTGCCATTGCCATAAGTGATCAGCATGTCGATATCGCCAACCGAAAAGGTCGGCCGTAGGAACCAAGCGGTATCGATATTGATATTCAGGTCTTCGTGACGGCTATGGAGATCCGGCAGGCGCGGCAGGAACCATTTGCGTGCGAAGGTCGGCGGCATACGGATGGTCAGCGACCGAACCGTCGTTCGCGTCGCCTCGAACGAGGTCTTCAGCGAGGCGAGCAGGCCGTCGACGATCGGGATCAGCGCCATGCCGCGTTCCGTCAGCGCGACCTTGCGGGTATGGCGCTCAAATAGGCTGCAGCCGAAATAATGCTCGAGCTGCTGCACCTGCCGGCTGATCGCACTCTGACTGAGGTTGAGCTCCGCCGCCGCCGCCGTAAAGCTGCCCGTTTCCGCGACAACGGAAAATGTCTGCAGCGTCTGCAGCGGCGGCAATCTGTTGTGATCGAACCTCGGCTCCATTCCCTACCCGGCTTCTCCGCTGCTGTCTCGAACAGCAAGCATTAAAGCATGTGCGTGGAATGGCAACCGACGGCACTCAGGCGATCGCGCGGCGCACCGTCTCGATGGCTTCCCGGACCCTTCGCGGCGCGGTGCCGCCCTTGTGATCACGGCTAGCGACGGAGCCCTCGACGGTCAGCACCTCGAAGACATCCTCGCGAATACCAGGCGAAAAGGCCTGCATGTCGGCGAGCGAAAGTTCCGAAAGCGTCGACAGCGCCCTGTCGCGGGCATTCCCAACGATCGCGGCAACGGCGTGGTGCGCATCGCGAAACGGCAAGCCGGCGCGGACGAGATAATCGGCAAGATCGGTTGCCGTCGAATAACCCTGATTGGCGGCCGCGAGCATTTTTGCATGTTTGGCCATGATCGTCGGGATCATTTGCGCGGTAACGCTGACCGCGGCGCGGACGGTTTCAAGCGTATCGGTGAGCGGCGGCTTCGATTCCTGTTGGTCCTTGTTGAAGGCAAGCGGCTGGCTTTTCATCAGGGCCGCCGAAAAGGCGAGATTGCCCATGACACGGGCGGTCTTGCCGCGCACAAGCTCCGCCAGATCCGGATTGCGCTTCTGCGGCATGATCGAGGAACCGGTGCAGAACTGGTCACCCACTTCAATGAAATCGAACATCGGCGTGCACCAGAGGATGACCTCCTCGCTGAAGCGCGACAGATGTCCCATGATGATCGACCCGGCACTGCAGACATCGACGACATAATCGCGGTCGGAAACGGCATCGAGCGAATTGGCAAAGGATGTGGCAAAGCCAAGCTTGGAGGCGCTGTATTCGGGGTCGATCGGATAGCCGGTGCCCGCGAGCGCTGCAGCACCAAGCGGTGAAACGTTGAGGCGCTCGCGCGCTGCGCGGACACGATCGAGATCGCGCAGAAACATTTCGACATAGGCCATGAGATGGTGACCAAAGGTCACGGGCTGTGCCACCTGTAGATGGGTGAAGCCTGGCATGATGGCGTCGGCATGTTTCTCGGCAAGATCGACGAAGGCACCAATGAGCGCCTTTAGATCATCAGCCAGAAGATCCAATTGCTCGCGGGCATAGAGGCGGATGTCGGTCGCGACCTGATCGTTGCGCGATCTGGCGGTATGCAATTTCTTGCCGGCATCGCCGATGAGTGCGATCAGCCGATCCTCGACATTAGTATGAACGTCTTCAAGCTCCGTCTTCCACTCGAAAGCGCCGGAGTGCATTTCTTCCGCCACCTGATCGAGGCCGGTCTGGATCTGCGCGTTGTCCCCGACAGTCAGAATGCCAGCGCGGGCAAGCATCTCGGCATGGACCTTGGAACCGGCAACGTCGTGCAGGGCTATGCGCTTGTCCTGATCAAGGCATTCATGAAAGCTCTCGAAATCCCTGGAAACGGCCTCCTTGAACAGCGGGGACCATGTGGTTTCTTTCTGGTTTCTCATCGCGGTCTTCCCTTTTGAACGAATGCCACCCTCCTCCGGGCGCATCCTCTATTGAAGCAGCGCAAGCAGGCTGCGGGTGTCGGTCTGGTTTTCGAGATTGAGAACGAAGTCGCCGAGAGCGTCGACCCTTGATGCCGGCAGCACCATGCCGGCGAGCGCCGCATATTTGCCGATCAGCCTCTCATCGCTCAGCGGGTTCTGCGGTCCCCCGAGTGGAAATTCGACGACAAGCCGATGTCGCTCGCCCGCGGCGGTCATGATGGTGATCGCCGGCTCATCCTCGTCCTTCAAGGCCGGATCGATACGCACCGTGATGCGCTCCATCAACGGTCCGATCTCGGCTGCCGACCACGCGGCTTCCTCTAGTTCAGCCAGAAAAACCTTGCCGTAACGCAGCCGCGCCGCCAGCGCATAGGGCAGGCTCATTTGCGCCTGGGCGCGGGATGTGATGACCTTGCCGCCGCACATGCCGTACTGGAAACCGCTGATATCCACCTCGATGGCGACTATGTCGGTGGGTGCAAGGCCATGGTCGTGCAGCATCAGGTCAAGCGCGTCGATCCCTGCATGCGTCCCGCGGCAGGTGGCATGCGGCTTGATGGAACAGCGATTGAGCCGCCAGTAGTCCCCGAAGTCGCGGAGAAGCGCCTGCGGATCGCCCTTGCCCGTACCGAAGGTTGCAAAAAAGCTGCCCCAGCGCTCCGCCTCGAAGACGCCGTCGGGGCCTTCGAACCCCTGCCGTGCGAGATAGGCGGACATGAGGCCGCCTTCGGCGGCGCGGCCGGCATGAAGCTTTTTCGTCGAGCTGCCATTATGGATGAAGGCCCAGGTTCCACCAGCAAAGGAGCAGGCCGAGCCGAGCGCGGAGGCCATCGCAGTCGCATCGAGATTCACCATGCTGCCGGCGGCGGCGGCAGCGCCGAATGCGCCGCACGTCCCTGTCGAATGCCAGCCGAGACCATTGTGCTCTTCGTAGCCGCCGACCGCTTCCAGCACACGGCGGCCGACTTCATAGCCGAGCAGGACACTCCGCAGCAATTCACGGCCGCCCACCGGCCGGTCATGATCGCCGAGCGCGGCAAGGACGGCCGGAAGGACGACGGCGCCGGAATGATCGCAGCCCCCGCTGTCGTCGAGTTCATAAGCGTGAGCGGAAACCCCATTGACGAAGGCGGCTGTCCTTGCGTCCGACGCGAGCGGTCGCCCCCAGATCGCGGCGTGACCGGCCTGGGTATTGATATCAAGCATCGTAACGACCGCATTGGTTTCGCGGGAGGCCGAACCGGCGATCGCGGCACCCAGCGTATCGAGTATATGAAGCTTTGCCTTGTGGATGGTCTCGGCCGGAAAGGCCTCGAATTTCGTCGAGCAAACCAGTCCCGCCAATGTCCGTGTCAGATTATCGCCCACCGGTCTGTTCCTCATCGACATAGGCTTCATAAACATTGATCGGGTGATCGGCGGGTGAAGCGCCGTCATTGCGTGCGTGCCACCGGGCCACCTCTGCAGCCGTCGCCAGCCACACGTCATCGAAGCTTGTAATATGGGCAAGCAAGGCTTCGACGAGCGCGATCCGCCCGGGCGTGCCGGTCCATTCCGGGCGAAGCTGGATAACGTAGCAGAGGCCATATTTGCGGTAGGCATCGAACTCGGCGATCCAGTTGCCGAGAACCGCCTGATATGACGGGATGCGGCTTTGCCCCTTCGGAAAGGCCGGCGTGAAATTGAACTGGAAGTAAGGCCGGTCCTCGAGCTCGTTGTGAACCGGAATCTCTACTAGCGACGAGGAATGACCGTAGGGTACATCGTCGCCGTTCAACGATGCCGACCAGGTATAGCCGGCTTCGACGAGCAGATGGTCGAAGCGACGTGGCCAGTTGCCGGCCGGAAGCCGGAAGCCGGAAATCTCGTTTGATGCGATTGTGTTCAGCCTCTCGCGGCTGCGCTTGAGAAGCTCCACGGCTGCGGTAGCAGACATCGCATCGTAGCGTTCGAAATTCCAGCCATGGCTCTCAATCTCATGGTGCGGCGCCACGGCATCGCGCAACAGCTGTTCGTGGTTCTCCGCAACGATCCCCGGCACGAACCAGCTTGCGCGCGCACCGGCATCGGCAAAAGCACTGCAAAGACGTTCGACGCCGCGCGTGGCGCCATATTGCCAGACGGAGAAGCTCTTGCTCCGTCCTTTCAGATCCGGCGCCTGCGCGACCGCATCAAGCCCGTCGTCGAAGATCACGGAGACGATTGCGGCGCATCTCTTGCCCTGTGGCCAAAAGCCTTCAAAAGCCGTGCTGGTCATGCGGCATTCTCCGGATGTTGTACGATCCACCATTTTGCGATTTCGGCGCAATGCGTTGCCCAGACGCTGTCGCCATGGGCAGTGATCGCTTTGAAAAGCCCTTCAAGGATCGCAAGCCGGCCAGGCTTGGCGCAGACCTTCGGATGCAGGATCGTCGTCCAGCAAAGTCCTTCGCGATGATAGCCTTCGAATTCCGCGCACCAGTTGCGTTGGACGTCTGCGTAACCCGAGATGCGGTCGAGACCGATGGGGAAATCAGGCTCCTCGCTATAGGCGAGTGCGGTATAATCATCGATGTCCCAGCGCCCCGGAATCTCGACCAGGCCGCGACCGCGGGAGGTCGTGTGAAAGTAAGGTCGATCATCGCCGCGCATGGAACTTGAATAGATTACGCCGAACTCGTGCAGCAATTGCACCGTCTCGTCGCTCCAGTCGCCCGAGGGCGTGCGGAAGCCGATCGGTGTCACACCCATACGGCTTTGAAAAATGTCGCGGGAGCGTCCCATGATATCCAGCTGCTGCTGGCGGCTGCAATCGATGAAGACCTCATGATAGTGGCCGTGATAGGCGATCTCGTGGGCGTCGCTAAGGATGCGTTCGCATTGCGACGGCCAATGTTCGACCACCCAGGTCGGCACGAAGAAGGTCGCCTTGAGGCCGTAGGCTGCGAGAAGATCGAGAAGGCGCGGCAGCGCCCGCCACGGGCCATACGCGCCTTGCGTGAAATAGCGTGGGTTGGAGAGCAGCGAGCCGTCGAGCATCGCATCGCCCGTCGGGCCATCGACATCGAAGGCGAGCGCCACAGCCGATTGCCGACCTTCCGGCCACAGGCTTGGTTTCGCCGATTTGGTTGCATTCTTCGCAGTCATGGAACTCTGCATGCGTCTTGAGGTGTTTTGGGGTGCAACCATCCATCCGTGGGCGCTGACGCTCCCCGGCCGATGGCTGCATGCAACGGGATTAAGGAAGCGCTGCTATGACCGCGGCGCTTCTTCTAAGTGTTACTTGACGCCGTTGATCACGGCCTTCGGCACTGCATTGTGGACGAGGCCCCACTTCTTGAGGATCTCATCGTAGCTGCCGTCCTTGATCAGTGCGTCGAGAGCGCCGGCAACTGCGTCGCGAAGCGCGGTATGGTCCTTCTTGAAGCCTATGCCGAAGGTGTCGTTGCTGAGCAGTGGCTCGCCGACAAGCGTATAGGTGTTTGGCTCGACGCGCATCTGGTAGGCGATCGTTTCGATGCCCTGCACGACTGCGTCATAGCGGCCCTGCTTCATGCCGAGACGGGCAGCATTCGAATCCGCCGTTCCTTCGAACTTGATGGCAGGCTTGCCCTTGCCCTCGCAATTGGTCGCACTCCAGGCCTTGACGTTATCGCCGAAGGAGGTGCTGCGGCTTCCGGCGACCGTCTTGCCACAAAGGTCTGCCGCCTGCTTGTAAGTTCCGGCATTGGCGTTGACGGTAAAGAGGATCGGGCCGCTGGTGATGTAGTCGACGAAGTCCATGGCGGCCTGGCGCTTCACGTTGTCGCTCATGCCGGAGATGATCATGTCGGCGCGGCCGGTCTGCAGGCCGCTCTGCAATTCCTGGAAAGCCGAGGTCACGAAGACGGTTGTCAGGTTGAGCTTCTTGGCAATCGCGTTCGCCAGATCGACGTCGAAACCATCGATCGTGCCGGTGTCCGGATTGACGAACTCCATCGGTGGATAGATCGGGTTGGTCATGATGCGGAGCTCGCCATCCTTGAGCAGGTTCAGGCTTGAATCCGCGGAGGCGGCGGTGGCCGCGAGCGACAGCAGGGCTACTGAGGCGGCGAGACGAATGAGTTTCATGCAATTCTCCTCTGATGATCTTTCTTTAGGTTCTTTTGTTGTTAAAGCACCGCAGAGATGAAGTTCTTCACTCTGGGATTCCTGGGGTTTTCCAATATGTCGCTCGGTGTCCCGGTCTCGACGATCATGCCGGCATCCATGAAGACGACGCGGTCGGCAACCTCGCGGCAAAAGCCGATCTCGTGGGTGACGACAATCATCGTCGTTCCGGAGGCAGCGAGCTCCTTCATGACGCCAAGCACTTCACCGACGAGCTCGGGATCGAGCGCCGAGGTCGGTTCGTCGAACAACATCGCCTTCGGTTTCATGGCGAGCGCGCGAGCGATCGCGATGCGCTGCTGCTGGCCGCCGGACAGCTCGCCCGGATAGGCGCCCGCCTTGTCGGCGAGGCCGACACGCTGTAGGAGAGCACGCGCTTCCGCGATGCATTCCTGCTTGGGCCGCCTCTGCACACCGACCGGGCCTTCGATGATGTTCTGCAGGACGGTGCGATGAGGGAAAAGATGGAATTTCTGGAAGACCATGCCGACGGACTGACGCTGGCGGGCGATCTCGCGATCCGGCAAATGAAACAGCCTGTTGCCCTCGCGGCGGTAGCCGGCGATCTCATCTTCGACCGTGACATAGCCGCCGTCGATCTCTTCGAGCTGGTTGA
The DNA here is from genome assembly GCA_900472485.1 of Hyphomicrobiales bacterium. Taxonomy (GTDB): domain Bacteria; phylum Pseudomonadota; class Alphaproteobacteria; order Rhizobiales; family Rhizobiaceae; genus Rhizobium. The sequence goes on along the minus strand of UCII01000002.1, from coordinate 6,840 downwards.
TGCAGCGCAGGAAGGTGCTCTTGCCCGAGCCAGAAGGCCCGATGATGCAGACCACTTCGCCCTTCCTGATCTCGAAATCAATGTTCTTCAGGACATGAAACGTGCCGAAATACTTCTGCAGGCCGTGTGCCTTGATGATCGCGTCCATCAGCCGGCCTCCCCGACCAGAGCCTGGTTGGCTGCCTGTTGGGCGCTCGCATCACGCCGGCCCCAGCCTTTGGAGAAATGCCGCTCGATGTAGATTTGCGCAATGCTGAGAATGGTGACGACGACCATGTACCAGATGGCGGCGACAATCAGCAGCTCGATGACGCGCGAATTGACGTAGTAGATGTCCTCGACGTTTTTCAGTACCTCGGAATACTGGATGACGCTGGCAAGCGACGTCAGCTTCACCATGCCGATGGTTTCGTTGCCAATCGGAGGAACGATGACGCGCATGGCCTGCGGCAACACGATCTTCAGCGTTGCTCGCAGTTTCGTCATGCCGATCGATTGCGCGGCTTCCATCTGGCCCTTGTCGATTGACAGAAGGCCAGCGCGCACGACTTCAGCAGTATAGGCTCCCTGCTGGATCCCTAGCCCGAGAAGGGCGGCCACGAAGGGTGTCATGACATCGACGGTGCGGATCGACCACAATCCTGGAATACCGATCGTCGGAAAGATCAGGGCCAGATTGAACCACAAGAGCAGCTGCAGCAGCGCCGGCGTGCCGCGAAACAGCCAGACATAGCCGACGGAAATGCTCCGGAGAACCGGATTGTCGGACATGCGCATGATGGCTGCCAAGACCCCGAGAACAATGCCGACGATCATCGCGCAAAAAGTCATGACGATCGTGTTGCCGACGCCGGCCATGACGGCTCTGGTGAATAGGTTCTGTCCGACATATTCCCAGGCGATATCGCCCTTCCAGAAGGCTCTCGCCAATAGAAGCAGAAGGATGATGCAGATTGCCGCCATGATCTTCGTGCCGATTTTTCGTTGTGGCACGATCACGAGCGCATTCACGTCCAGTGGCGCTGAGTTGGTCAAATTTCGATCCCCTGAGCTCGTTAGTGAGCTTTCATTTTCTAATGGGGAAAAACTTACGTTGCTTTTGAATTCGGCCACAAACGAGATTTGAACATGTGATTTATGCGTTTCTCGCATAAATTATGGGCAGTCATGAGGACGTCATGCGATCTCGCCATTAAAAAAAAGACACGAGGAACACTCGCCAGCAGTACCTTTGCTGACCGGGGGAAGAAGCCGAGGTCTGGATGGCGGCACCTTGCAATGGCAAGGATCTTACGGATCGCTCGCGGATAATACGCTGATCGTCATATCCGGCGAGCCCTATGGATCGGCGATCGCTACCAAGGTGAACTGGTCAATCAACCAGATCCATCGTAGGGTGGCAGTTCTCAAAGCAAACAGCCTTCCTTTGTGAAACATGCTCAGTATGCGTGCTCTTCCTGTCATATCTCTCGTTGGAGAACTCTCATGAACCTCGAGCTTAACGGTAAACTGGCTCTCGTCACCGGCAGCACCGCCGGCATCGGTCATGCAATTGCAGCTACTCTCCTTCGCGAAGGCGCCCATGTCATCGTCAACGGGCGAACTCAAGATGCGGTCGATCGCGCCGTCGCCGAACTCGCTGCCATCGCAGGCGGCAAGGTCGAAGGATTTGCCGGCGATCTCGGAACTGAAACTGCCGCCGATGCAGTCACGAAACTCTTCCCGAATGTCGAAATTCTGATCAACAACCTCGGCATCTTCGAACCCAAACCATTCGAAGAGATCCCCGATGCTGACTGGCGACATTTCTTCGATGTCAACGTGCTTTCGGGCGTCCGTCTCGCCCGTCTTTATCTGCCGTCGATGCGCCAGCATAACTGGGGCCGCATCATCTTCATATCCAGCGAAAGCGGCGTGCATATTCCTGCCGAGATGGTGCATTACGGCGTGACCAAGGCGGCCCAGATTGCAGCAGCGCGTGGTATCGCCGAATCCGTTGCCGGCACCGCGATCACGGTCAACAGTGTGCTGCCCGGTCCAACGAAGTCGCGCGGCGTCGTCGATTTTGTCGCAGCGTTGCCAGGATCGGAAGGAAAGAGCTTCGCGCAATTCGAGACCGAATTCTTCGAGAAAATCCGGCCAACTTCCCTGATCAAGCGCTTCACCAGGCCTGAAGAGATCGCAACCATGGTCGCCTATGTGGCGAGCCCGCTGTCCTCGGCCACCAATGGTGCGGCGTTGCGGGTCGATGGCGGCGTGGTGAAGAGCGCGTTCTGACCAATATGGCGAGAGTCGTGGCGTCTGAAGCCTCATCAGCGGAGCGCGAGGTGATGAAGCAGGTCATCCCATCCGTCTATTCGTCGATCACTTTCAAGAAGTTCGGCGATTAGTCCGGTGGAGATGAGGTAGTCTGCTCGGACCGAGCGAACCAGTAATGACTAAGGCGACCGGCCTTCGGTAAGCGCAATCCGGTTTGCCAGCACGATCCGATTGCCAACGTCATTGACAATCGTCGGAGAAGCACGTCAAAACCCTGGATGCTATCCCTCCCGTCTTGTCTGACCAAAGAACCATAATTCTCTTAGTCACGCTCTATTAGTACCTTTGCGAAATCGGCATTCGCGGCAACAACTTCGGCCCAGGAATACGAGCCCCAGTTCCATCCGAGATTGATATCATAGCTCAGTTCGCGGATCTGGGCCTGGGAAGCCGTCACAAGAAGCGACGAACTATAGGAGGCCGCGGGGAGGAAGCGCATAGCGAGACTCTCCAGCATCTCGCCTGGTTTGATAGCCGCGGTGGTAAACAGCAGCAGAATTTTGGGTAAGGGGACCGCGACGTTTGTCTGGTTCCCATACAAGGGCGCCGCGTAAATCGGGATCGGCGTTTCGGATGTCGCAAAGGATCGAGCGAAACCGGATGTGAAGGGGATCGATGTTGTATTGGCTATTGAAATTTTCGATGGCGGTCCTCCAGACTTAATGTCCCCGCCCCCTCCGGTCGTCACGAAGAATGTCTGGCCCTGTGCGATCGGCGTTTGGTAACCCGGCTTGATCAGGCCACCACCTACAATGGGGTCATTCGAAGTGTAGGCGGCCACGTCCGGCATCCATTCTATCAGCATGCTCGGTGCGATATTTGGCGTAGCAAAGGCGACTGTTGGTCGGGCGGCGTCGTTCGTCATTTGAATTGCAAACATCGCACAAAGGCGATAGCCGCCGTCAACGAGCGCTTCTATCGTCGCTGGAGCCATGGAGAGAGCGATCTTGTATGCCGAAGACGCAGGCATCGGAATCTCCTTGAATCTATCAAAACGGGAGAGCGACCTACGATCGCGCACGGGAGGTAATTGCCCCGCATAGCAGTTTGCGGGTGCCGCAGAGAGCCATCTCGACGATGGCGTGAAGTGCAGTTGGCATACTGGCGATTTGCGATCAAACGACAACTGGGGCGGGTCCTTCCCACCCCAGCTGCGTTGATTGGCGCCGGCTGGAAAGATCAGGCGTTACTCTCGATCAACAACGGAACGACGTTGGTCGACGGGCGAATAGCTTGAGCCCAGCTGAAACCACCCCATGACCAGCCCTCGTTTATGTCGAAGGAGACCTCACGGTGGGTTTTGGCGGTAAGGTCGATCAGAATACTTTGACTATATGCTTTCTCGATTACGGTACCGGTGTTCACCGTGTTGGTGGAAAATGTGAACATGACCTTTTGGATCGGTACGATCGCATCGAGGCCATTGCCATACAGGGGGAAGGCGCAAAGGGGTTGAGCCGTGCCGTCCACGACTTCGGAAATGCCGCAAGTCACCTGGGTGGTCGTCAGATTCTCGATTGAGATCATGCCGGCGGTGCCGTCGACGACATTGCCCGTGCCCTGAGGTGTCTCGACCTCCAGCGTCTGGCCGAGGTCGATCGCGTAAGAGCTCAGGCCCTTGATCTGACCGTTCGGGATGATCTGGGACCGCGACGTATAAGCCTCGTACTGCACTTCCCATGTAACGTCGGTACTCAGTCCGAAATCGCTCGATTTGAACCAAACGAGTGGCACGCCGCCGCCGGCGCTTGTTTGGACACCCTTGAAGCCAAAAAGGGAATAGCTGCCGCTCGACAGGGCGGTCACGGTATCCTGGTCCATGCTGATGGTCACGCCGTAATCCGTGGCGCCGAGAAGATTACCCACGCTCGGGACGACGGACCGGAAAGCACGCGACGACACGGCCTGAGCTTCTTCGGCAACGCCGTCTACAACCGTCACAGCTGTGCCCTTGAATCCCAATTTCTTTGCGGCATGTTCCAACGTACTGGGGGCCATGACGACGGCTCCGGTCGCATTGACTTTTTTCGAATCGACCTGCGTGTAGGCCAAGACTGCGGGATCATAGCCAGCCTCTTTGATAATCGCCTTGACGTTGGCAACGTTAAGGGTCCCACCGGTTCTTTCAAAAATATACAGGGTCATCGCAGTGCTCCTTTTGGTTAGAGTTCCGAAAGGAGGCCCCAAAGTTTGCGTCACAGCTCGTTGATGACTCGGGAGCCTCGAAAGCAGCCAGTCCGCCGGTCGAAATCAAGTGGTCAGATCGTGGTAGCGCCTCGTTTCGAGTGGCATTGCCTGTTTGCTTACGGCGATATCTTTTGCATGGATCAAAGAATGGATGCCTCTGATTGCTTCACTCAAATCTTTGAGTTTTACACTATTTGGCTGTGGAGCGACCCTGCAGCGACAACCCAGCCTTCGGGCGGGCTTTCCGAGCCGGCACGGACAAGTGTGCATCGGCTGACGGCCAACTCATATCTGTAGTTTGCCTCGTTTCTTGGCCACGCGATCGTGATGCGCGCTGACCGACGCAGGACGAGCCGTCGAACGCTATTTTCGGAAGAAATCAGGCACTCGTCGCAGTTGAAAAGCATTGCTCCCGATAAATATAGCAATAGATATAACTCACCACATGACTGGGAAGAATCAAGTGACCGACGTCGACGAATTGATGAATTGCCCCTTGTTTGCCGGTGTCTCGCGAGACGACGTCGCGCCGCATGCTCGTGATCTCTTCATGCGCTTTTACGCGTCCGGTCAACTCGTATTCAGTCAGGAAGACACCAGCGGCGACGTCTATTTCCTGCGCTTTGGGACACTGTTGGCGCTCCATCTCGATCAAAACGGACGGGAGCTGATCTTCACTCGTCTGCAGGCAAAGGATTATTTCGGAGAACTGTCGGCTCTCGATGGAGGTGGACGCTCGCTGTCCGTGTATTCAAAAACCGACTCTTGCCTGATCGTCATCAGGCGACAGGCATTCCTCAATATGCTGGAAACACTGCCTCTGGTGCGGCAGAGAGTTATCGTCGATTTAGTTGGGCGTATCAGACGCTTGACGACGCATAGCTATCAATTGGCAAGTCAAAGTGTCGACAAGCGGCTTAAGGCCTATCTTGCCCGCTGCGCCTTGGAAGACGGGGTGTTCGAGCCGAACGGCCAGCTGCTGAAATTACCGACCCATGCAGAGATTGCCGGATCGATCGGCGCAAGCCGCGAAGAAGTCAGTCGTTCGATCTCCGCTTTGAAACGGGCAAAGATCCTGGATACGGGACGACAGCGGCTCACGATCCTGCAGCCGAGCGCCTTGCTTCATGAGCAATAGTGCCATCTCGGATCAACCCCGATACCGGTTCAAGCGACATCGATTCCGGACCACTACGCGACCGTTGCCGAAAAATTTTTCTCCGGCGTCATGGGCGCCTTTGACCTCGCTCAACAAATCCTTGGGTTCTGAATTTTTTCCGGAACTCCATCGGACCTTGATCGTAAATCTTTCGAAACGCCGTTGAGAAATTGTTCGAATCTTCATAGCCAACGCTCAATGCGATATTAAGAATGCTCTCCGATCCCTCCCGCAACAACTGCGCAGCTACTTCGCAACGGCGCAGACGCAGCCAAGTCATCGGTCCAACTCCGAAGGCCTGATTGAACGCCTTGTTCAACGTATTCCGGTTCGTACCAACTCTCGAGGCCAGTTCCTCGACACCAACTGCACGGGCAAGATTGACTTCGAGAAACTCGCACGCGGACCGCACCATGGGTGGGATGCGTGCATCTGCAAGCATGTTCGCGCGATCATTTGCCGACGCTCCCCCAAAGAGCCGCCGCCGAATCTCCAATGCGCTGAAAGGATAGGTTATGTAATCGATGAATCCACGCTGAAGTAAGGCATCCACATCCGGAAGGGTGCGCGCCACTATCGCAATGGGCGTGCATGAAAGGAGCGGATTGATATCGAGCACCGCGTCCTCGGCTACGGCGACAAGTAGAACCGGCGCCTTGTCCTTCGCACTTGATTTCGCGGGCGAAACGGCGTGGCTGTCGTCAAGTTCCTGCAGAATTTGCCGCAACTCTGTCATACTGCTCTCGGACAAACCTACCACCAGGAATCGCCGCACGCTTGTGATTTCTGCATAGGTGCCTGCAAAATGCCTTGACTCGGGCAGCCCCAAATTCGGCAAGGGCGGATGATCGCCATGTGTAAAGTGTGCATGCATGATGAAATCCGATGAGACTGCCGTAGAGGCGTTGTCGATTTCATCATCAAATCGAAATCTGCCGCATTTCTCTGTGCGCAGCCTCACACACTACGCCAATTAATCCGAGCTGGCCGGCCATACTGAGGCAATCCGCATATTACGTTGCACGCGGGACCGCTTTCTCGAACGGGAAACGCGCCGTCACTCGATGATTTCCGAAGCGCTGCCTGCTTCTTAGAGCAGTTCAGTTTCTCACGGAATCTTTGAACCGCTCTATCTCTTTATTTTCCCACAATTTTGGACGGAAAACCGCTTGTCT